>JALCQR010000006.1 GCA_022651385.1 Clostridia bacterium
GCCTCCATTGTTATTTTGTGTGTCTTGGCGGACTCACTCATTATAACAATGGAGGTTATTTTCTTGAAGCTAAAGCATCCTTGTACCTCCCGCATAGCGGGAGGTTTAATCATACTAAAGCGTACAACAAAAAACTGTAATGTTTTTATCATTACAGTTTTCAATATTAACATAATATAATTATGGTTTACCATTTTACAGCAATATACAAATTAATCCGCCGTTGCCCTCATTAATAATTTTTTCAAGAGTTGCCCTGAGTTTTTCCTGAGCATCCTGAGGCATTGCGTAAAGCCTGCTGTTTATTCCTTCTGTACACAATGAATCAAGTGTTCTGCCGAATAAATTAAGCTGCCATACTTTTTCCGGTGACGACTCGTAATCATTTTTGAGGTTTGACATAAATTCTTTTGTCTGCTCCTCACTGCCTATAATCGGGCTCACTTCGGAATCAACGTCGGTCTTAATTATGTGGAAAGACTTGCCTTTTGCTTTAAGTTTAACACCGTACCGCTGTCCCTGTTTATACATCTGCGGAGTTTGAAGCTCAATATCCTCTTTATCAGGAAATACTATTCCATATCCCTTGCTTTCTGCGTCAGACATAGCTTTCTCAATTCTGCTGTATGTATTTCTCTTGGCCGACAGTTCCTTAAGAAGCGACATAAGCTCGTAATCGTCTTTAATCTCACTTCCAGATGTTTCACTCACTACTTTATAAAATAGCCCGTCATCAAGGGCGGTGTCTATCCAAGCACTGCCTGTACCCATATCAATTTTTTCGGTATAGGCTTTCTTAATATTTGGATTTGAAACAAGAGTGTCGCAGCATGCCTTTATATCGCTTACTTTATTTGCTTTATTTACTATATCTTTAAGCGCTGATACAAGACTTGCTTTTATATCATTGTCATAATCAAGAGTGTCAATCCATTTTGGAAAATCAATATTAATTTCTCTGATAGGAAATTCTTCAAGAATAATTTCCATTATTTTTGAAATATCTTCCGTTTTAAGCTGAGCACAGTTTACAGCCATTACCGGCACATCATAAGTATTTTTAATTTCGTCTTTAAGCTCTTCAGTTTCAGCATCATAAGGGTGAACAGAATTTAAAAGCACAATAAAAGGCTTTCCTATATCCTTTAGTTCCGTAATCACTCTTTTTTCAGCCGGAACATAGCTTTCTCTCGGAATTTCCGTAATGCTTCCGTCGGTTGTAACCACAATTCCTATTGTTGAATGTTCTTTTATTACTTTTTCGGTCCCCATCTCGGCAGCTTCCTCAAAAGGCATTGGTGAACTGCTCCAAGGAGTATTTACCATCCTCGGCTCATCACCGTTCATATGTCCTTCTGCCCCGTTTACAACATAGCCGACGCAATCAATTAATCTTACATTAAGGTCGGCATTGTTGTCGCCCACTGTAATTTTAACCGGCTCATTCGGTATAAATTTTGGTTCAGTTGTCATTATGGTTTTTCCCGACGCACTTTGCGGAAGTTCGTCTTTTGCACGTATCCTTGAATTTTCGTCTTTAATATTTGGCAAAACAAGAGTATCCATAAAACGTTTTATAAAAGTTGATTTGCCAGTACGTACAGCGCCAATAACGCCTATGTAAATATTTCCGTCCGTTCTCTTTGCCATATCTTCATATATGTCATACCCGGTCATGCTTCTTCCTCCCTTAATTCAATGTCTCTTATAGAAAAATATATGCTTGAAATCGAAACGATATACACTGTCTTATATATGTGTAAAGGAAGGAAAAAATAACTTTTGCAGTAGAATTCTAATTACTTGAACTATTTTAATCATTAAAAAAAACGACTGAAATAAACTGTTCCAGCCGCTGTTTGTTTACATATATACAAAATGTTGGGGGCATACTTCTTTTAATATGCCGTTATCATTTAATTCTTTCTCATTATAATCAATAAATTTGCTGTTTCTGATTTTTGGGTCCGGAACAGGTATTGCCGACAAAAGAGACTTTGTATACGGGTGCAAAGGATTTTCAAACAAAACCTCAGTTGGCGCTGTTTCAACAATTCTGCCTTTAACCATAACAGCAACTCTGTTGCATAAAAACCTGACAATAGAAAGATCATGAGCTATAAATATAAAAGAAAATCCGTATTCTCTTTGCAGTTTCTGAAAAAGATTTATTATCTGTGCCTGTATTGAAATATCAAGAGAAGCTATAGGCTCATCGGCAATTATTAGCTCGGGGCTTAAAGCAATGCTTCTTGCTATGGCAACCCTCTGTCTCTGACCTCCGGAAATTTCTCCGGGATATTTTTGTCTGAAGCTTACATCAAGTCCTACCTGACGCAAAAGCTCATCAATTTGCTTTTCACTCTTAGTTTTGTCATACATATTATTTGCCTTTAAAGGTTCTCTTATTATTTTTTCAATCGTCATCCTTGGGTTTAAAGCAGATGAGGAATCCTGAAAAATAATCTGCATATTTTTATGTATGTCATCTTTGTTTTTCCTGTATATTTTTCTGTCTGAAATCATATTTCCCTTAAAATATATTTCTCCAGAAGTTAAGCTGTATAAGCCCATTATGCTTTTTGCTACAGTCGACTTGCCGCATCCGCTTTCACCTACAAGACCGAAAATCTCACCTTTTTTCACATCAAAACTTATGCCGTTTACTGCATTTATTGTTAAACCGCTGTTTATTTTAAAGTGCTGAACAAGATTATGTACGCTTAAAATATCATTCATGGCATTCACCTCCGAAAAATTTGGGCGGTTTAATTTTCGGAGCCCTCTTGTCAAGCAGCCATGTAGCTGCCTTGTGTGTATCAGTTATATCAAATATAGGCGGTTCTTTCTCATAATCAATATCAAGTGCATATTTATTTCGCGTTGCAAACACGTCGCCTTTAGGCAAGTTCATCATTACAGGAGGCATTCCGGGAATACATTTTAAAGGTTCTCCCTTTTTTGCAAAGTACGGAAGTGATGAAAGGAGTCCCCAAGTATATGGGTGTCTCGGGTCATAAAATATTTCTTCTGTTTTTCCTACTTCCACAATTTTGCCGGCATACATTACCGCAATTCTGTCGGCAATTCTTGCTACAACTCCAAAATCATGGGTTATAAAAACTATGGAAATTCTTGTTTCATCTCTAATTTTTAAAAGAATGTCGAGTATTTTTGCCTGAACCGTTACATCAAGAGCAGTAGTTGGCTCATCCGCAAATAAAATTTCCGGTTTTGAAGCAAGTGCAATAGCAAGCACACATCTTTGTCTCATTCCGCCTGAAAAAAAATGCGGCTGCATTGCAAATCTTTTCTCCGGTGAGTCAATGCCTACCATATCAAGCATTTCTATTGCCTGCTTTTTGGCTTCATTATATTTTATATTGCTGTGTTTAAGAATAGATTCCGTAATCTGTTTGCCTATAGGTATTGTTGGATTAAGCGTTGTCATTGGGTCCTGAAACACCATTGACATCACACTTCCCCTAAGCCCCCGCATTTTTGATTCGCTGTAAGGCACGATGTCTTTTCCGTTAAGCAAAATTTCTCCGTTTTTAATCTTTGCGTTTTTGGGAAGCAGTCTCAAAACTGTTTTGCTGAGCACCGTTTTTCCGCAGCCCGACTCACCAACGATACCTAATATTTCGCCTTTTCCAAGCTGCAAATTAATATTTCTCAGCGCTTCTATCTCACCCGAAGGCGTATAAAAACTTAAAGAAAGATTTTTAATTTCAAGAATGTTTTCCATAACTGCTTCCCCCGAAACGATAATTTTATCTGTTTAATGTCCAGTCTTCAATATTCCACATAACACCTCTGGCATGATGTCCGAGAACTCTTGTTGTGTCAAGTCCGCTCAGGCCTTTAATACTTACATAGTTGCCGTCAAGAAATGCTATAAGCACAATACCTGGATTTTCTGCATATACTTTTTCAAACTGATGATAAAGTTCTTTTCTCTCATCGGGATTTTCAGTATGGCGTGCCTTTTCCAAAAGTTCGTCAACCTTACTGTTTGAATAATGCATAAGATTTTCACTGGCATCGGTTACAAAGTTAGAATAACACATATCTGGATCAAACTGTGCCGCATAGCCGGAAAGGAAACCGTTATAGCCTGCATCCCAGTCAAATTTGCTTACAAGCACAACTTCCATATCAACTCCGGCTTTTTTAAGCTGGCTTGCACATACATTTGCTATATCAACACGTTCTTCCTCGTAATCACGTACCTGAATAGTGAAATGGAACTTTTGTCCGTTTCTTTCATATATGCCGTCGGAACCTTTTTTCCACCCGAGCTTATCCATTTCTTCGGCAAACTTATTCAAATCATAACTATAAATATCCGCATCTTTATTTCCGCCGTAGGCATTAAGCTGTATAGGGCTGTATGCAGCAACCCCTCTGCCGGCAAGTACACTTTTTACAACAGAGTCTTTATCAATAGCATAATTTAAAACACCGATTGAATCCGCATTTTGTTTCCAAAAATCCGTGCTGCAATCCATTGAAATTCCTCTGTAATCAGCCGTCTTAAAATCTATATTTTTGAAATTGTCATTGTTTCTGAATGAATCTGCATATTTTGCGTTAAGCCATGCGAGATCGGCTTCACCCGACTGAAGCATTGTGGCTTTAGTGCTTTCAACCGCAACAGTTTTATATATTATTCTTTCAATGTTAGGTACTTTTCCGTAATAATCCTTGTTTGCTTCAAGAATTATCATTCCTCCTGCAGTATCCCACTTTACAAATTTATATCTTCCTGTTCCCACAGGAGCCTGATTAAACGGCATAGTATTTATGTCTTGGCCTTCTGTAAGATGTTTTGGAAGTATTCCTATTGTAAAATACCCAAGCATTGCGGCATTATATTGTTTAAGTTTAATAACTACTGTTTTCTCATCAGGAGCCGTAACGCTTTCAATATCCTTATAATTGCTTGTTATGCTTGCTGAAAGTGTTTTATCTTTAAAAAGTACGTCATATGTATAAACTACGTCATCAGCTGTAAAAGGTGTACCGTCATGCCATTTTACACCATCTCTCAGTTTAAATGTGTAAGTAAGCGTCGGGTCGTCATATGTGTAGCTTTCAGCTAAATCACATATTGGAGTACCGTCTCCGTCATATTTCATAAGCCCCGAAAAAATAATGTCGGTTATTTCATCATGAGTGTTTAATATAGGATTAATTGTACTTTCGGATTCACCGGCATAAACAAGTGTATTTGATAAATCGGACAAATCTAATGTTTTATCGGTTGTTCCGGATGACACAGATGATGATGGTGCCGATGTTGTTGCAGATGATGATGTGCTTTGGCCGCAGCCTGTAAACCCAATGCAGACTGCAAGCAATGCAGCTATCGACATTATTTTTTTCATTTTCATAAATATCCCCTCCTAAATCATAAATTGCTGTGTTTTCTGTTAGTTTCTTTTCTGAAAAAGCTGCCGATGTTTGTAATACAGTTAAGAGTAACCATTAAAAACAGCCCCGGAATAATTATTACCCACCATGTATTGAGTAAAAGTGCTTTGTTGGCAAGAGAAAGCATACTTCCCCATGAAATAACGTCAACAGGCAGGCCAAGACCGAGAAAGCTCAATGTAGACTCCATTGCAATGCTCGAGCTTATGCTTGAAACAATTACAAACATTATTGATGAAACAAAATTCGGTATCAAATGAAAAATCATTATGCTGAAAAACCCTACTCCCATTGTTTTGGCAGACAAAACATAATCGCTGTTTCTTATCTGTCTTACCTCACTTCTTACAATTCTCGCAAGAGCAAACCAGCCTGATATACCTATAACAAAAGATATTTTAAAAATATTCTCCTCACCCATAACGGACATTATAAGAATAACAAGCAAAATACTCGGTATGCTGTTTCCTATCTCGGCGGTTCTCATCATTATTGCGTCCACTTTTTCGCCGGATACGCCGCTTATACAGCCGTATGTAATTCCGATTACTGATATAATAACCATGCTCATTAAACCAATGGCAATTGACACTCTGCCGCCGTACCATATCATTGAAAAAATATCTCTGCCAAGAGAATCCGTGCCGAAATAAAACTCGGAATTCGGCGCCGTATTCAAATTTTGCAGGTAAAATTCCGTTGGGTTATGATTTCCTACTTTTTCGGCAAATACACATCCAAATATTATTACAGCAAGTATTATTGCAGAAATAATAGGCTTGCCTTTAAGTTTTTTACAAAACGGAATTTTCTTTACACAAGGCACATATGTTTTGTATTCCGTTCCTACAAGTTTGAAAGAGTTTATCTCTGCCATGCCGATACCTCCGAATCTTTCATTCTCGGGTCTATAATTTCGTTTATGGTTTTGGCAATTATACTGCTAAATATAACAAGAAAACCGGTTATAAGCACCAAAATCATAAGCAGATTATAATCGTGATATTTTGCGCTCTCTACAGACAATGAGCCAAGGCCGGGATAATTAAAAACAGACTCTGCAATATACGTTCCGCTTAAGACATGCGGTATTGAAATTGCCATAATGCTTATTATTGTAGGGGCTACATTTCTCAAACAGTGGTGAAAAATGATTTCTCTTTTGTTTAAGCCCTTAGATTTTGCAAGCAAGACATAGTCTTTCCTTATTTCGTCCAAAAGCTTATTTCTTATCATGTATGCATAATACCACAAATGGCTGAGTATCATTACAATCAAAGGCAATATCATATGTCTTATTCTGTTTAAAACATCTCCTGATTTTCCGATATCATATGCCCCGCTGCTCGGAAGTACTTTCAAATTTATGCTGAAAATCAAAACAAGCACAACTCCAAGCCAAAAAGCCGGTATGTAATATGCTGCCGTTCCTATTTTGCATACAGCCCTGTCAAACAGGCTATCCTCATTTGCTGCACAAGCAATTGCAAGCCCTGTTGCAAGAGCAAAAACCAATACATATGCAGTGCTGCCTAAAATAAGTGTGTTTCCTATAAGCGGCGAAACGACCTTCATAGCAGGCATTTTATATTTTAATGAAAGCCCGAAGTCTCCGCCGAGAGCATTTCCAAACCATTTTATATATTGAATATAAATAGGAGCGTCAAGACCAAGACGTACTCTTGCAGCATGAAGCTCTGCGGAAGTCATTGATTCCGTGGCATCTCCGTAAAACGACTGAAGCGGGTCACCAGGAGCAAGCCTTGCAAAATAAAATACAACAACCGACAGTACAAACATGGCCAGCACAAAGCCAAGAAGTCTTATTATAATGTCTTTTATAAGAGTACGATTTTTCAACTTTTTCACCTCTGTTACTTTTCGCAATACACGCAAAACCATGGATTAAGCGGAGCACTGCTCATTTTTGCAGGCAAGTGTATTATTTTTACGTCTTTAAATCCCGATTTTTCAAATATTTTAATAAAATCCTTTTCTTCTGCAAATTTCAAAGGCAGATTTTCTTCAAAATCTTCCCCGTAACACCAATTTTTGTTGCTATCGTTGTCTTCTGCAAGACGCATGAAACTCAGCACTTTTCCGTTTGTTTTAAGCACACTATACCAATCCTTGAAAGTGTTTTCCGGCTCTGTAAGCGTCCAAAGCAGCCGGCAGTTCACTATTGCATTAAACGAAGACTCTTTAAAAGGGAGCTCTTTTCCGTCAAACAATAAAAATTTGCATCCCAATTTCATTTTTTCAGATTTTTCTTTTGCGATTTTAAGCATTTTTTCGGAAATATCAACCCCCGTTGACTTATATCCCATCTCAGATAACATTATTGCAAGAAAACCAGTTCCCGTCCCAATATCAAGTATGCTCATTTCCTTGTTATCACCTAAAAGCATTTTAAGATTTTGCTTCCACAATTTCAAATCTTCAGTATTGTGCATATCATCAAATTCAGGTGATATTTTGTCCCAAGTATCTGCTATTAGTTTTATTTCACTGTCCAAATTTCCGCCCCCTAAACATAAAAAAATACCACAAAAGAAATCCGGCTACTGCCGAACATACCTCCATGGTATATAAGTAATCCAATAAACCTATTATTACTCTATCCTGCTTCATGCAGAATTCACAGCTAATATATTACCATATGCTTTTTTAAAAGTCAAAGAAAAATTCAAAAATTGTCGCAAATCACGTATTTTTTTAACTTGCAGATATTCACATAAATTATTATACTTACAGTATGTACAATATTAAAATTTGAGAGGTAAAAACAAATGAACAAAAAAGATATACTGGAATTAAAACGCCGTTTAAAAAAGAATGAATGTACGTTTACAAGAATGTGCGGGTGTTACGTTGACGCAAATAAAAATATAAGACTTAATTTTGGAGAATCTTTTCTTACGCTTGATGACGATGAGTTCTACAAGTATCTTGAAATAGCTAAAAAAGTCCTGTCAGGTACAATAGGAAATAATATTCTTGAGCTCAAATTTTTACATAATTATGAATATGCAGGAAGCAAACAGCAATTTTTATTGGGATTAAGAGACAGCGCCCTTAAAAACGATGAGTTGTTAAACAGGTTTTATGAACTTGTTATAGAAAATTATCATTACGATAAAAACTATCTTATTTTGGTTTTCCATGACGCCTATGACGTAATAATAAAAACACATGACAACATGAAATTAGACGAGTCCGAGGAAGTTTATGATTATATACTTTGTGCCATATGTCCAGTTGAGCTTACGAAACCCGGGCTTATATACCGTGAAGATGAAAACCGAATAGCACCGCGTATAAGGGATTGGGCAGTAAGTATGCCAGAAATAGGTTTTGTGTTCCCTGCTTTTTCGGACAGAAGCAGCGATGTAAATTCCGTAATGTATTATACTAAAAATGCAAAAGATACCCATCCGGAATTTATGGAATCGGTGCTTGGGTGTGAAGTAATACGAACTGCTGCAGAAGAAAAAGAAAAATTCAGTTCAATAATTAAGGAAGCTGTAGGTGACAATACCGAGCAGGGCGACCACATTTTTATGAAGATACAAAAAGACCTAAATTATATGGTTGAAGAAAACGATGTAATAAACAACGGTGACAGCGAACAAATGGCGCTTACGGAAAATACCATAAACGATATTATGTCGGAAAACAATATTCCCGAAGATGTAAAAGACAGAATAGTTAAATCATATGGCGAAGAATTTGGAGATACTCCTCCAGCAGCAAAAAATTTAATTGACTCAAAAGCCATTAAAGTCAATGCTCAAAAGGAAAAAACAGTTGAGCTTGAAAATCAGGTAAGAACTTTAAAAGAAAAATTAGAGCAACCCCCAGAAAAAGATATTAAAATAAATGAATCAAATGTCGATATACTTCTTAATGTATCTGCCGAAAAAGCCGAAAAAATTGAGTTTCAAGAAATAGACGGAAAGAAATATCTTATAATACCTATTGATGACGGAGAATCAGCCAAAATAAACGGTATTGATAAACAGCTGTAAATACATAAATTTAGGTGCCCTTTTAATTTAAAAGAGCACCTAATTATTTTTACTGTGATGAAGCTGCTTCATCTGAGTCAGTACCAAAAAGCACGTTATTTATAAAACCTTCGGTAGAGTCATCAGTAACTACAGTAAGTTTTTTCCCATTACTGCAAATAACAATATTTCCTGACTTATCGGTTCTGTATACTGTAGCCCCATTTTGTGCTATACGTGCAATGGTCTTGTCGCTTGGCAGATTATATTCATTGTCGGCGCCGACTTCAATTACGGCAATAGACGGTGTAACTTTGTCAAGAAATTCCTCGCATGATGAAGTATTAGAACCGTGGTGCCCCACTTTCAAAACATCGGCATTAAGGTCACAGCCGGCATTTATTAAGTCTTTTTCCGCATCCGACTGCATATCGCCTGTAAAAAGAAATTTATTTTCTCCGTATGTCATCATAACCACAACTGACATATCGTTGCAGTCATCATATTTTTTTAATGGCCCCAGCACTTCAAAATGCGCGTCGCCTTCATCAAAAGTATATCCCGGCTGTGGTATAATCTCGTTTATTTTGTTTTCTTCTATGGAATAAAGAAAATTAGTATAAATTAAGCTGTCATAATCACAGTCCGGCCGCATTATATTATCTACTTTAAAAGTTTCAAATATATCTTTCATACAACCTATATGGTCTGTATGGGGATGAGTCGTTATAGCCATGTTAATTTCCTTAACACCCTTGTCTTTAAGGTATTTAATCAGGGTATCCCTGCAGCTTGGAGGTCCGGAATCTATTAGCACGTTTTCCCCCGTTGGCAGTTTTATAAGTTCACTGTCACCCTGCCCGACGGAAATAAAATGCACCTGAAGTTGGTCATCTGATATTTTGTTTTGTCCAATGTCTTTTGCCGAACAGCCTGAAAAAACAAGCGACATTACTAATACAAGCAAAAGAACAATACTGTTTTTAACCTTTTTCATCATTTATTATTAAACGGCTTTGCTACAATACTTCGTACATAAGTATGCAAAGTATCCTTTTCCTCCTTTGTCAATTTATCGGTGTATATAGGTTCGTGAATATACAAATCAATATCGCATGGCCTAATTTTAAAATTATTATCCTCCAGAGCATAGCTTGTTCCCATTATTGTTAAAGGAACAATAGGAACATTGGTTTTTGTTGCCAGCTTAAAACTCCCTGCTTTAAAATCAAGCATTTTCCCGTCGGTGCTTCTTGTGCCCTCAGGAAAAATAAGAAGTGACTTTCCCTTTTTTATAAGGGCTATGCCCGCAATTATGGTTTTAACCTGCTGTTTCATATTTGACCTGTCTATAAAAAGGCAATTTATAAGTCTCATCCAATCTCTTAAAAGAGGTATTTTCTCAAGTTCAACTTTTGCTATAAATCCAAATGGCTTGTCTATTTCAGCCATCAAAACAAGAAAATCAAGATTACTTAGGTGATTGCTTATAAACACGACATTGCCGTTTGGCAGATTTTCCCTGTTGTGTACATTAACTCTGCATCCAGTATCTTTCATTCTCGCTACAGCCCATTTTTTTACGTAATGATATATAAAGTCGTCAGTCACTGCATCCCCATAAGTTTCACGCATTCTTTTAATCCTGCCAATCTGAGGAATTACAACAATCAGACTTAATACAAGTTTGCCGTAAAATTTTAAATTTCTAAACATTTTTTACCTCCTTTTTAACTGTTAAGATAGCTGTATAAATCGCTTTTCAGTTTAAGAGCGTCATTATATCCCTCTTTATAGAGAGACTCAAGCTTTGTTCTGTCTTTTTCAAGACGGCCTATTGTTACTGGTTTTCCAGGTCTTATAACAAAAATCTTACCCATTTTTTCTTCATCTTCGATGTATTGAAGCTGTTCATTATATCTTAAATAGCGGTTACCAATTTTTTCTATAAGTTTTGGGTACTTTCTGAATTTGAACTGTATAAAACCCATAAAATCCTGCGGTAGCTTCCTGTAACTTATATCTCTTGTCAAAATAACAACATTCTTTTTATGTCCATCATTTTGAGATTTACGTAAAGGTATAGCGTCCGTTATTCCTCCGTCAAGATATTCTTTACCATCTATGTTTACAACTTTAGCAAAAAAAGGCAGTGATGCTGAAGCTCTTACTTTAATTATATCTTTTTTTATATCTTTTATAAGAAAATATTCAGGCTCACAATTTTTTATTTCTGTTGCAACTACATAAAAATTGCCTTTATATTTTTTAAATTCCTCATAATCATAAGGATATAGCTTGCCGGGTATATCCTCATATATCATTTTTACCCCGAAGTAATTGCCAGTTGTTATCCAGCTGAAAAGTCCGGCATAATTTTTGTCTTTGAGATAATCTACATTAACTCTAAAGGCTCTGTTTCTTTGTTTTGAAAGATAGCTGCAGCAGTGGCATGCTCCGGCAGATACCGTATAGCATGAAGAAAACTCTATGTTTTCATCCAGAAAAAAATCCAAAACTCCTGTTGTATAAGCACCTCTCATACCGCCGCCTTCAAGTATAAGTGAAGCATCAATCATATCTATCCCCCTTTTCTTATGTAGAAATCGAAAACGCCAAAAAGTCAACTCTGTTTGCTCCGGCCTTTTTGAGCGTAAGAGCACATTCGTTAAGTGTTGCTCCTGTAGTAAAAATATCTTCAATAAGCAAAATGTTTTTATCTTTTACATCTTCCTTAACCACAAAAGCGCCTTTAATATTTTTAATTCTTTTACCGGCATTTCTGATTTTAAATTGCGCAACCGTGTCTCTTTGTCTTTTTAAGGCTTCGGACATTTTAATGCCTGAAATATTACTAATGTATTCAGCCATTACGGCAGTCTGATTAAATCCGCGTTCCAGCATTCTTTCTTTGCTTATGGGAATCGGAACAAGCAGCTCAATTCCGTCGTATACATTTTCCTGCAAAGCAAAGTCATGCATAAACTGAGCAATGTATTTTCCAAGCGGTTTCATTCTGCTGAATTTAAAAGCCTCAATAAGCGGCTTTACAGTTTCGTATTTAAAAACGGCATACCCCAAATCAAACATTATTTCCTCGCCGTGAAACGTAAGTTTATCAAAATGAAGCGGAACGTTATCAATAAATTTCAGTTTTTTAAGACAACTGTCACATATAAGCTGCTTGCTTTTGCCTATGCCTGTAAGTTTTTGACAAATAAGGCATCTTGGAGGATATACAAATTCAATAAAATTTTCAAATAATACTTTTGTTTTACTGACATATGAATTCATAAATGTTTTTTATCCTCTCGTCTAAACTTGAGTACCTGTTTACTTCACGGTTATTGTCAACCATTTTGTTCATAGTATCCTGAACTCCCACTATAACCGCAAGCTTTTTTGCTCTTGTAACGGCAGTATAAAGCAGGTTTCTTGTAAGCAGCATTGGAGGACCGCTTATTAAAGGCAATATAACTACCGGATACTCACTACCCTGTGATTTGTGTATGGTAACGGCATACGCAAGATCAAGCTCATCAAGCTGTATATAATCATATTCAACTGTTTTGCTGTCATCAAATATTACTGTCACAATTTCATTTACATCATCTATTTTCTGCACTATGCCGCAGTCGCCGTTAAATACTCCAAGGCCTTCATCTTTAATACTTCCGCGTTTGCTGTAAACTTTCCATGAAATATTATAATTGTTTTTAATCTGCATTACTTTGTCGCCCTGACGCAGTATAAAGTTTTTAAATGTTTTTTCTGTTTTATTATTTGAAGGCGGGTTAAGAGTATCTTGGAGCTCTTTATTAAGCTCGTAAACTCCGAGCTGTCCCTTTCTCATGGGAGTAAGCACCTGCATATCAGTAAAAGAGTCGCAGCCTGAAAAAGCAGGAAGCCTTTTAACTATCAGATCTTTAACCGTTCTCAGCGCGTCATTGGCATTTGAACGTTTAACAAAGAAAAAATCAGAGCCTTTTTCGTTTACAACCGGGTAAAGCCCTTTGTTTATTCTATGGGCATTCATAATTATAGCACTTTCCTGTGCCTGGCGAAATACTTCCGTAAGACGCACAACCTTTATCACACCGCTTTTTATTATATCTTTAAGCACATTGCCGGCACCAACGGAAGGAAGCTGGTCAACGTCCCCTACAAGTATAAGTTTTGTACCGGGACGCACAGCTTTTAAAAGATTGCTCATTAAAAGTATATCTACCATTGATGTCTCATCAATTATAAGGACATCGCAGTCTATGGGATCATCCTCATTTTTGTCGAAAGTTTGCCGTCTGCTGTCTTCGTTTATATATGTAATTCCAAGTATTCTGTGTATCGTCTGAGCATCACGGCCTGTAGCCTCCGTCATTCTTTTGGCAGCTCTGCCTGTTGGAGCCGCAAGTATGACTTTCTTTTCCTCATCTTCCAGCAGACTTAAAATTACATTTATTATAGTAGTTTTTCCTGTACCCGGTCCTCCTGTAATTACAAGCACACCTTGAGTAAGAGCCTCCTTAACGGCCTGAAACTGTTTTTCTGCAAGAACTATTTCTTTCTTTTTACTATTAATTTCTATTTTTTCAAGTATATCTTTAGTATCATCAACATTTGCATTTTCATATAACTCAAGAAGCTTTTTTGCTGTATAAACTTCAGCATAATAATACGAATTTAGATAAACATTAATTTTGTCGTCCTTTTTTTCCTGCCATATTTGGTGGTCTATCTGAAGCTCAAGTATAGCATTTTCGGTCATTTCATCCCCAACATGCAGCAAAGACGATGTTTTTTCTATTAATTCTTTCTGAGGCAGGTACACATGTCCGTCTGATACCGCCTGATTAAGTACATATTTTATTCCTGCTTTAACTCTGTAAGGTGAATCCAGACTGATACCTGATGAAGCTGCAATTTTATCGGCCATTTTAAAACCCACGCCAAATATGTCATCGGCAAGCCTATAAGGATTGGTTTCAATAATATTTTGAGTTTTGTCTTTATATTTTTTATAAATTTTCATTGCAAAATTAGGCGTTATACCAAATTTCTGCAAAAACAGCATTGCCTTTCTCATCTCATGCTGCTGTGCAAAGACCCTGCTTATTTTCATAGCTTTGTCATAGGATATTCCCTTAACTTCAACAAGACGCTCGGGTTTTTCCTCAATAACGTAAAAAGTTGCTTCTCCAAAACGGTCTACAATTCTTTTTGCCATTTTTTTACCTACCCCGCGAATAATTCCCGAGGAAAGATATTTAATAATACCGTCTTCGGTAGTCGGTATAGTACGTTCATAAAAATCGACCTGAAACTGTTTGCCATATGTACTGTGCATAGTCCAGTTTCCGGTAAGCTCAACGGCTTCGCCTCTATGTATATCAGGCACAGTGCCGACACATACACATTCATCATCATCAGTATCTATAGAAAAAACAGTATATCCATTCTCACTGTTTTGATAAATTATATCTTCAACTGCACCCTTTAGCACTACCTGTTCCACAGTTTCACATCTCCTTCAAAGAATATATTACCATGATAACAGAAAATATTAAAGACAAACACTAAAAAAACGCCTGTATTTTTCAGACGTTTTAAAATATATTTAACTTAATATTATATTTTCATTTGCATAATAATTAATTCATTTGATAACCGCAATTTTTAACTATTTCAAAATCTTTTTCAATAGAGATTCCGCATGTTGTGAGCATATCTCCGGTTATGGCTGCATTTGCCCCGGATTTAAAACATTTTTCGCCATAATCAGAAAGTTTGCTTCTTCCTCCTGCCATTCTTATAAAGCTATCCGGAACCAAAAACCTGAAAACAGCAACAGTTCTGAGTATTTCTTCTTCAGTAAGCGGTTTATTGTTTTCACACGGAGTTCCGCTTATAGGCTCAAGTATATTGACCGGAATACTTTTTATGCCCAATTCTCGTATATTTATAACCATGTCTATCCTGTCTTCTATGCTTTCTCCAAGCCCAATTATTCCGCCGCAGCATATATTAAGCCCGGCTTTCTGAGCAGCTTTTATTGCTGTTATTTTATCATTTCGGGTATGTGTTGAGCACATGGTTTTGAAAAAAGACTCCGAACTTTCAAGATTATTATGTATCCCTGTTACACCTGAATCTTTAAGCCTGCAAAATTGATTATAATTCATAAGACCGCCGGATACACATATTTTCATGTTGATTTTTGATTTTATAAACTTAACAGCTTCACATACACTATCAACTTCTTCGTCATTTAACGCTCTTCCTGATGTAACAATAGCAAACCTCTTTACACCCTTTTCAAAATTATACTTGGCTCTATCAAAAATTTTTTCTTTGCTTAATAAAGAATAGCCTTCTTTTGCATACTTGGATTTATAAAATGCAGACTGTGCGCAAAATTTACAGTTTTCGCTGCAATTACCACTTTTTGCGTTTATTAACGAACACATATCAAATTTATTGCAGTATTCGTTTTTAAGCTGATTTGCAGCACTCAGCAATTCATCCAAGTCTTCTTTATAAAGACTTAATGCATCACTTTTTAAAATGCTTTCCCCATTTTGTATTTTTAACATACATTCTTTAATAACTGACATATTTCCCTCCTCATAATATACCGGCTTTTATAATTTGTTTTTTTATATAGCTGCCTAAAAACACCGCTATAAGTATCTTTACCAAATCTCCTAAAATAAACGGCAGTACGCATATTGCAAGTGCATATATAATTCCGCATTTTGCAATGAAAACAAACCATGCTGTGCCGAAAGCATAAGCAATTATTGTACCAATTATCATTCCAATTATGACTATACTTTTTTTGCCTTTAGAAATATTTATAAAAAAACCGCTTATAAGTGCCATAAATATAAACCCAATTATATATCCTCCGGTAGGACCCATTAGCTTGGCCATTCCCCCGCTGTATCCGGAAAAAACCGGAAGGCCGAATATTCCTATAAGCATATACAATATATAGCTCACCGTACCGTATTTTGTGCCTATAAGCATTACGGCAAAATATATAACCAAGTTTGTAAATGATATGGGTACTGCCCCAATAGGTATGCTTAATGGTCCAAGTATGCACATTACTGCTGCCATCATTGCCATTAATGTCATATTATAAATTTTTGTCCTGTTTTTTATCTTTTCCATAATTATCCTCCTGCTTGTCGAAATTAAAATTATTATATCAATTGTAAACGCAATTGTCAACTTGAATATACAATTTAATTTACAATTAAGTCAAAAAAATACCGCAGGTTTCCCCACGGTTTATTTTTTTAATTCAATTTATTGGTTATTGTTTGCATTTGAAGACTTTTCGGAATTGGCATTTGCATCGCCTATAGTAATTGTGATTGTAACCGACTTGTTTTCTCTTACTATATTAAGCTCTGCCTTGTCGCCGACTTTTGTCTTATTAAGATAATCAATAAGCTCCTGCATATTCATAACAGAATTTCCATTTATTGATGTAATTATATCTCCCTGTTTAAGACCGGCTTTGCTGGCAGGACTTCCGTCAAATACTTCTCTTACAAGTACACCAACAGGAAGTTTGTAAAGGTCTGAAAGCTCATTTGTAATATCTGAGCCCATTATGCCAAGATATGGTTTAGGAGATGTACCGTTTTCAAGCAGGTTTTCCATTATCTTTTTAACCGTGTTGCTCGGTATCGCATATCCCATGCCTTCTGCAACAGTTGTACTGGTTTTTGCTGTATTTATACCTATAACTTCGCCGTCATAGTTTACAAGAGCCCCGCCTGAGTTACCAGGGTTAATAGGAGAACTTGTTTGAATTACATTAAGTTCTTTGCCGTCGAGATTAAGAGATTTGTTAAGTACACTTACCATGCCGCCTGTAGCACTCTTGCCTTCACCAAGGGCATTGCCTATTGCAATTACGCTTTCACCTACTCTAAGTTTGTCTGAGTCTCCGAATTTTGCAACTGAATATTTTACTTTTGTATTAAAATCACTCTTTAAAGCCTTAATAACTGCCAAATCGTTTGAGGAATCTGTTCCAACAACAGAAGCATCAATGCTTTCTGTTCCCGTAACTGAAACTTTAATTGTGTTTGCGTTTTCTACAACATGGTTGTTTGTTACAATATAAACATATTTATCATCCTGATTAAATATAACTCCCGAACCGGCTCCTTGGCTTTCATAAGGAACGTTCATTCCAAAGTAGTCGGTTGTACCGGAAACATTAATTGTTATGTTTACAACAGAAGGATAAACCTCATCAATTACATCTTCAGCTGCATTAATATCGCTTGAAGAAAGTAAAACATTTTTATTTGAAGTATTGCTGTCAACTTTGTCATTTGAAGTATTAACGTTTGTTGTTTTGTCAACTTGCTTTGTATTTCCTCCAAATACCATATTGTTTACAACAGAATATGCAGCTCCGGCTCCTGCGCCTCCGAAAAGACTGATTACCACACATACAGCAATAAATCTTCTGAATGAACCATGTTTCTTTTTACCTGACTTTATTGTTTCTTTGTAGTAAGTTTCCTTCTTTTGAGGATGTTCAGGCATTTCATTTAATTTTTCTTCTTCATTGTCATCTTTTTCGTTCTCGCAAGAATTTGAATTGTCTGAATTTTCAGAAAAATTCTGATGTAAATTTTCAGTATTATTTACATTTTCTTCAGTTACGCTTGTTTGTTCCCCCTCCTCGTTCTTGTTATAATCGTCATAAAAATGATTGCTTTTTTCCATATCGTCAAAATCGTCATTGTCCATGCTCATATGTCGTCCCTCCTGATTTCATTTTCTTTTTATGTTTGTAATTATAGTATCGAAATTTGAACTAAATATGAACACCCTGTAAATAATGATTTAATATAAAAAATACCAAAAACATTCTTGACAAATTTGCTGAATTTGCATTGATTTTACCAAAGTTTGAATAAAAATGCTGATGAATTTACAATAAAAACAAATATAAATTATGCTGGCCCGATTGGCTCGGAAATTATAAAAATTCGTTATAAGCATTAATAAATACAAAATATATTCTGCAAATTGCAGTCACATCGTCTACCCCCTACATTAAAACAGCACCTGTCTATTTCAGGCAGGTGCTGTTTTTTTAATTTGATAAAATTTTTTCAAATACTATTTTTCCTTCGTTATCTTTTGCCTTTACGTTGTCTCCGTTTTTAAAAATGCCCTCAAGAAAACTTTCTGCAAAGCTGTCTTCAACTTTATTTTGAAGTGCTCGTCTTAAAGGCCGAGCTCCGTAAAGCGGGTCAAACCCCTCTTTTGCTATAAGACTAACCGCACTGTCGTCGAAAACAAGATTTATATTCATGTTTTCACTTACTCTCTTTGTTATTTCTTTAGACATAAGCTTTACAATCTCTTTTATGTTTCCCTCATTAAGAGCATGGAACACTATTATATCGTCAATTCTATTTAAAAACTCAGGACGAAATACCTTTTTAACCTCATCCATAACAGCGTTTTTCATATCTTCATACTTTTTTTCACGGTCATAACTTTGAACAAAGCCAAGTTGTTTTGGCTCGGTTATATGTCTTGCTCCTACATTTGATGTCATAATAATTACTGTGTTTTTAAAATCAATAAGTCTGCCCTGGGCATCTGTTATATGGCCGTCATCAAGGACCTGAAGAAGAATATTAAAAACATCAGGAGAAGCTTTTTCAATTTCATCAAAAAGCACTACCGAATATGGTTTTCTTCTCACTTTTTCACTTAATTGGCCGCCTTCCTCATATCCTACATATCCGGGAGCGGAACCTATCATTTTGGAAACACTGTACTTTTCCATATATTCAGACATATCAATTCTTATCATTGAGTTTTCATCGCCAAAAAGCACTTGTGCAAGAGCTTTTGACAGCTCCGTTTTACCTACGCCTGTAGGACCTAAGAAAAGGAATGAGCCTATAGGTCTGTTCGGGTCTTTAAGGCCTACACGTCCACGTCTTATAGCTTTTGATACTGCGCCTACTGCTTCGTCCTGTCCTATTACACGCTCATGCAGAAGTTTTTCCATATCAAGAAGCATTTCGCTTTCCTCTCGTTTAAGGCTTTTTACATGAATTCCTGTCCATCCTGCTATAACATCGGCTATTTCATCTCGTCCAACAACCAAATTTTCCCTGCTTGTATCCTTGCTAAAGTCTTTTTTCATATCTTCAAGACGTTTTTTGATTTCCGTTTGTTCTTTCTTAACAGCTGCAGCTTTCTCAAAATCTTCTGTTTTAACTGCTTCTTCTTTTTCTTTTTCAAGAGATGAAAGCCTTTCCTCAAGAGCCTTTACATCCTTAGGCACTGTACATGCCTCAAGGCGCATTTTTGACGCAGCCTCATCAATAAGGTCAATAGCCTTATCAGGAAGGAATCTGTCTGTTATATATCTTGCACTCATGCTTACGGCAGCCTTTAAAGCCTCGTCAGAAATTTTTACATTATGGTGTGCCTCATATTTATCGCGCAGTCCGAAAAGCATCTTTAATGCTTCTTCCTGCGATGGCTCCTCAACTTTTACAGGCTGAAATCTCCTTTCAAGGGCAGCGTCTTTTTCAATATGCTTTCTGTATTCCTCAAGCGTAGTTGCCCCTATTACCTGTATTTCGCCTCTTGACAGTGCCGGCTTAAGAATATTTGATGCGTCTATGGCACCTTCTGCGGCTCCGGCTCCTATTATTGTATGAAGCTCATCTATAAAGAGAATTATGTTTCCGTCTTTTTTGACTTCATCCATAACTGATTTTATCCTCTCCTCAAATTCTCCTCTGTATTTTGAACCGGCTACCATTGATGAAAGGTCAAGACAGATTATCTTCTTATTTTTCAGAATCTGCGGAATATCATCGGACGCTATCTTGCTTGCAAGTCCCTCGGCAATGGCAGTTTTGCCGACTCCGGGGTCGCCTACGAGGCATGGATTATTTTTTGTTCTTCTTGTAAGTATCTGTATGACCCGTTCAATTTCCCTGTCACGTCCGACTGTAGGGTCAAATTTATTTTCAGCTGCAAGTTTTGTAAAATCCCTGCTGTATTTATCAAGAGTAGGCGTAGCCGATTGTGACTGAGCAGCAGAACCGTTTCCATTTTGCTGCGACTGTCCTTTTTCACTTTCACCAAGAAGTTCCATTACATCTTCATACATCCTCTGAACATTAGCGCCAAGAGATACAAGCAGTTTCACTGCTACACAGTCATTTTCTGAAAGCAGAGAAATAAGCAAGTGTTCCGTTCCCACATATCCCGTTCCCATATTCATGGCAATCTGTATGCTTTTCTCAACAATGCGTTTAACTCTCGGAGTATACCCCTGCAGAATTCCTGTTCCTGTATTTACACCTATAACTTCTTCAATTTTTTCTATAATATTTTTTCTTGTTATTCCTTGGCTTTCAATTGCTTTCGCCGAAACAGAATCTTCAACATCGGCAAGTCCAAGAAGAATATGCTCTGTTCCTATATAATTATGGCCAAGAGAAACTGCATCCTGTCTCGCTCTCTCAATTGCTTCCTGTGCCTTATTAGTAAAGCCTCCGTTCATAGACGCTTCCTCCTTTTTATGTAGTCTAAAAACATACTATGGTTTTTTCTATTATCTCCATAACGCAGAGAAATTATCCGATAATTTTGTTAGCCACCAGTCCTTTTGATTGCTAAGTTAATTCCAAAATTAAAAGACTTATTTTAAGCCTCTTAATTGATTATAGCACATTTTTTTTATTTGTCACTATTTTTGTTAAAACATTTAAAAGTTAAAATAAATTTCTTTAATTCTATTTTTGCTTTCTAAAAAACTTCGCAAAAGCAAGCACCGAAAAACAATAACTTATTATAGCCTATGCAAAATTACATACAGTCAAAAATACTTTTAAATCTTGTAAAAATTCCGCTGTCCGGCATAGATATTATACCCTCTATTCTTTCGGTATTTTCAACAGGAAACGCAATTTCATATGACCAAAGTCCAATGTTTGTAAATCCCATAAGTCTTTTAAAATCAGGGTTATATTTAGTATCGCCCCATAACGGCAGTCCGATATTTGCAAACTGCGCTCTAATTTGGTGGTGTCTGCCTGTTTTAAGCTTAACTCTCAAAAGTGAAAGAATTCCATGCTTTATATCTTCAGCCTTATCTATTAATTCATATTTTAGTTCCGCATATTTAGCATTTTTTGTCTCAATGTCAGCAATCTTAGACATATTAGTTTTTGAATCTTTTAAAATCCAGTTTTTTAGTACTCCCTCTTCTTCCTCAGGCACCCCGCATACAACGGCATAATACACTTTTTTAATTTTGCCGCTTTGCATTGCATCAGAAAGAAAAGCCGCCGTACTTTTGTCCTTCGCAAATAATACAAGCCCTCCCACAGGTCTGTCAAGCCTGTTAATTAAAAAGCATTGATTTTCATTATTATAGTTTTTTTCAACAAAACTCTGTAAATCGTCATCGCCTGTTTTGTCTTTTTGGCATGGCATTCCATAAGGCTTTTCTACAACTACAGCGTTTTCATCATTATATCTTTTTTTTATATCCAATTACCGCTCCGCTCCTTTTATTAAGCACAATTTTAATATTGCCGTTTTCCACATTAAAAATGACATCGGCTTGACTTTCATCTGTTTTAAATATAATACCTAATTTATCTTTATCAGGTATTTCCAATTTCCAAACTGGCACTATAATTTTGCACTGAAAATCATTATTATTAAATACTACAATAAATTTCTCTTTTTTGTCAAATCTGCCATATGAAATAAATCCGGAACCGCAGTTTAAAAACATTACAGAACCATTTTTGAAAGCCAAGTGTTCTTTTCTTAATTTTATTGCTATTTTGTGATACTTAATAAGATTCGTATCTTCTCTGCCCCAAGGATACGTACGTCTGTTGTCCGGGTCCGTCCAGCCGCATAATCCCGCTTCATCGCCGTAATAAATTGCAGGTATACCCGGCCATGTCATTTGAAATAAAACGGCTTCTTTCATTATATCTTCATTTATTCCCTCGGATGCACTTTCGCTTCCGGCATTTGCAACTCTGCCTACAGTCATGTTGGTTCTTGTAAGAAATCTTGAATGGTCATGATTTGAAAGCTGATTCATTGAGCAGATTAAAGACTGATATGGGATTTTTGACATGTTCTTTATCATAGTATCCTCAAAAGCCTTGCCGCTGTTATAAAGCTCTCTGTTAAAGCTGTCGCTGTGTTTTTCCATACCTGTAAAGAAATATGAAACCGGCTCCATAAAAGCATCATAATTCATAACCGTATCCCATTCATCGCCCTTAAGCCATGGCGATGCATCTCCGTAATGTTCGGCTATGATTACGGCATTTTTATTTGCCTCTTTTACTCTTTTTCTGAAGTATTTCCAAAATTTATGGTTAAACTCCGCGCTTTTTCCCAGGTCTGCTCCTACATCAATTCTCCAGCCGTCGGCACTGTACGGTTCTTTAAGCCATTTGCAGCCGACATCCATTATTTTCTCAAGAAGTTTAGGAGATGTTTCATAGCTTAGCTTAGGATGATTTGAAAAATTCCACCAGCTTTCATAGCTGCCGTTTTCAGGCCATCCGTTTTCGTTACCCCATACAAAAAAGTCCTTGTACGGGCTTTCCCTGCTCCAATATGCTCCAGTAGGATAACCGCTCTTAGCATATATTTTTTCTCTGTCAAGCCATTTATTAAAAGAACCGCAGTGATTAAAAACACCGTCAAGAATTACTTTTATTCCCATAGCATGAGCGGCTTTTATAAATTCGGCAAAAAATTCATCGGAAGCCTTCAGGTTTTCCTCATCTGTTGTCATTTTGATATATAATTCTGCGTTTTCGTTTGTGTGTTCTGATTTATCAAGTATATGCCCCGTTAGATTAACTGCTTTTCCTATATGAGGGTCTATATGCTCATAATCCTGAGTATCATACTTGTGATTGCTCGGAGACACAAAAACCGGATTAAAGTATAAAACATCTATACCAAGATTTTTAATGTATTCAAGTTTATCCCAAACACCCTGTATGTCACCGCCGTAAAAATTGCGCACGTCATCTGCCGAAGGAAATCTGTACCAGTCATTTTTAAACGATACCTGATATCCAAGATACATGTATTCCCCTGTTTTTACATCATTGCTTTTATCGCCGTTTCTGAAACGGTCAATATATACCTGGTACATTACGCACCCGTCGGCCCATGAAGGCGTATTAAAATCCCTTATAATTTTAAAACACACACATTCGCTTCTGTAATGGCTTATACCAATTTTAGAGTAATAATAAATTTCGCCGTTTCTTAAAATTTCAAAATAATAATTAAATTCTTTTTCAAAATTTAAAATCGTAACATAATAGTAATCAAAACCGTTTTGGGTTAATTTTTTCTCCGTTAAAATTTTTTCTTTATCTGTGACAACAAAAACACAATCTGCGTCATTTTCAGCCGTTCTTATTTTAATTGTCACTTTGTCATCTTTTTTCGGTTTTGAAGGGCTCCTGAAATTTTCACTTTCATCGCTGAAAACAGCATCCCTGTTAAGTTCGCTGAAAAAATTATAATCATTCAAATTTGCAACCTCCAATATATTATATATATGAAAAAGGACAGCCCATATGGGCCGCCTTTTTCACAAAGAGAAGGTATTTCTGTGGATTGCAGTAAAACTGCATCATAAAACATTTGGGAATCTCCACTTGATTATATTACCACAGAAAAACACCATTTGTCTATACTAATATATATTTTGGCTTAATAAAAATATACAAAATTGCTACAGAAATTTATATAAACTTAGCTGCTGTAATTTTCAAGAGCTCTGTTCAAAGCATCTTCTCCCTGTACCCTTATGCCTTTTTTAAGCTGTTCTTTTTCATCTTCGCTGAACCCATTTGTATCAATATCCGTTATTTCCTTAATTGAATTTTCGTTATTGCCGTCATCATAATAAATAGTAATATATCCGTCTTTTTCACCAATTATATACCATTGGTCATCGGTGCCGCTCATTGTCTTTCGCATATCTACTTCTGCTTTAGAAAATGAAAGTATATCCCACGTTGAATAAAGCCTTTTCATGTCATTTAAAGACAAACCTATCATAAAATACGGAGGTTCTTCTTCATTTACTTTGCTAATTCCGCTTTTAGGATAGTAATATTCATATACCATTTTTGTGGATGGAGTTATTTTTATATCATTTTGTGATACTTTTTCACTTTCGCTTTCATTTTCTTTATTATTAATTTTATTGTTATATGACACCGGATTGTTTCTTATATTTCTGAGTCCAACACCATAACCTATAAATCCGCCGGCTATGCATATTATAAGCAATAACACAATGTATAAAGTTCTATGTTTTTCCAAAAATATCACATCCTTCTACATGATATTTTTGACAGCAGTATTTTTTTTATACAAAAAAGCTGCCTATATTTAAGACAGCCATAATATTTTACTTATAATAAATTAAATTTTTCGCAAACCATAACTATCTTTCTTCCAGCCGGAATAAGATATATGTCATTTTTAGTAATGCCCTTTATAAAAAGCATAAATACAAAATATACAATCATTCCGACAAGTATTGAAATTACTGTAGATATGCTTGTAATATGCGTAACCATATAACTTCCCTTATAAGTTGCCCAGCACACAGCGCCCATTATTAAAGATGCAACAAGTGGCTTAACAAATGCCGACATCATATCAGGCTTAAACTTTGTTGCATGTACAAGTGCCAAAAGGTTAAGCCCTGATGCCACAATATAACAGAAAATGGTTGATATAACGGCACCTTTTACATTTATAGAAGGTATTATAATAAGGAAATAATTAAGCACTATTTTAACAACAGCCCCGAAAACGGCGTTTATCGCCGGTATTTGAACTTTTCCAATTCCCTGTAATGTTCCTGTAACTATTTGGGAAAGAGCAAGGAATATGATTGATATAGAGCCTATTTTTAAAAGGCTGCCACCTTCCGGCACACTTGGAAAAAGCAGATATAAAATCTGGTCAGCAAGCACAGCCATGCCTATAGCCGCTGGTATTGATATTATCATTGAAATTTTTATTGACATATTTATCTTTCTTTGCACTGCCGCTCTGTCATTAAGCACCATTGATGAAGCAATATTCGGAATAGACGCGGTGGCAACAGCAGTTGAAATTGCAACAGGCAAAGTGGTAAGCGTTACATATTTTCCCTGAAGCTGTCCATATAAACTTTCGGCCTGATTAGCTGTAAAAGCTCCAGATTCAAGGAGTCTTGACATAACCATGGACATATCAACAAGATTTGTAATACTGTAAACCGCTGTTCCAATAATAATCGGTACAGCAGTCATAAGAAGTATTTTAAGAATACGCCAGTTTGATTCTATTTTATATTTTCCCGCATTTTTGCGCATACGCTTATGGATAGGCTTCCTGTTTACTCCATAAGCAAGCAAAACTATAAGAAAACCTGAAAAAGCACCTATTCCGGTACCTGCCGTACCTCCGGCAGCGCTCAAAGCCACTGACCGGTTAATAAGAACATAAGCAAGCACTACGCTAAAAATTGCATTAAAAACCTGTTCTATAATCTGGCTTATGGCAGTAGGAACCATATTATTCATGCCCTGAAAATACCCACGTACTACAGACATTATTCCAACGATAAATATAGTTGGGGCAAGGGTGATAAGAGTATAATATGCATCTGGTATTTTACAGACGTAAACTGCAATACTTTTAGCAAAAAAAATCAGTAAAAGCATGAATATAAATCCAAGAGTTCCCGAAAAAGCAAGCGATACTTTAAATACCTTATGTGCATTTTTGTATTCCCTTAATGCTATTCTTTCTGATACCATCTTGCCTATTGCAGACGGAAGACCGGCTGAAGAAAGTATAAGCAGGAAATTATAGACTTGATACCCAGCTGAATATATTGCATTTCCTCTGTCACCGATTATAGCCGTCATAGGCACTCTGTAGAGAAAGCCTATAAAACGCACAATTATCCCGGCCGTAGCAAGTATTGCTGCCTGTTTTAGGAAAGTACTGCCTTTTTTACTGCTCTTTTCCATAAAAACACCTCAAGTGACAAAATTTCACTGGTTTGCGTTCTGATCCATTTGCTGCTGACGATTTCTTGCTTTTTTACGTAGCTGACTATCAAGCACGTTCTTTCTCATTCTAAGTGATTTAGGCGTTACTTCCACATACTCATCCTCAGCTATAAACTCAAGACACTGCTCAAGTGACATTTCAATTGGAGGAACAAGTTTTAAAGCCTCATCAGAGCCGGATGCACGCGTATTTGTAAGCTGTTTTTTCTTACATACATTTACTTCCATATCATCCTGACGCGAGTTTCTGCCGATAATCATTCCGGCATATACCTTAACGCCCGGTCCTATAAATAAATCTCCTCTATCTTGAGCGTTAAACAGTCCGTATGCGACTGATTCACCGCTTTCAAAAGCTATAAGAGAACCCTGTGAACGCTTTGATATTTCGCCTTTATATGGTTCATATCCAGAAAATACGGAATTTATTACACCATTGCCCCTTGTATCTGTAAGGAACTCGTTTTTATATCCTATAAGTCCTCTGGCCGGAATCTTAAACACAAGCCTTGTATATCCTCCGTTTGAAGGATGCATATCCGTCATTTCGCCTTTTCTTGAGCCAAGCTTTTCAATAACATTCCCTACAAATTCTTCCGGAACATCAATATAAACTTCTTCCATAGGCTCGCATTTTTCACCGTTAATATTTCTATAAAGCACTTCAGGCTTTGCAACTTGGAATTCATATCCTTCACGTCTCATTGTTTCAATAAGTATCGAAAGATGAAGTTCGCCACGTCCGGATACTTTAAAAGCCTCAGTTGTTTCAGTATCTTCAACTCTAAGGCTTACATCAGTGTTTAGTTCTCTGTAAAGTCTCTCGCGAAGATGTCTGCTTGTTACAAATTTGCCTTCCTTTCCGGCAAACGGACTGTTATTTACAATAAATTTCATAGAAAGTGTAGGCTCTGAAATTTTTACAAAAGGCAGCGGCTTAGGATACTCAGGCGAACAAAGTGTATCGCCGATATGGATATCTTCTATACCGGATATAGCAACTATAGAGCCAAAAGATGCCTCTTTTACCTCAACTCTTTTAAGTCCTTCATATACATAAAGCTTGCTTATCTTAACTTTTTCGGTTTTCTCCGGCTCATGTATATTAACTATTACACAATCTTCATTTACTTTTATTGTACCGTTTTCAATTTTTCCTATGCCTATTCTTCCTACATATTCGCTGTAATCAATAGTAGTTATAAGAGTTTGCATAGGAGCATCAATATCACCCTCAGGTGCTGGTATATGGTTAATTATTGCTTCAAAAAGGCATCTCATGTCTTTTCCCGGAACATTATAGTCAAGTGTTGCAACACCGTCTCTTGCAGATGCAAATACAAACGGAGAATCCAGCTGTTTTTCGTTAGCGTCAAGCTCCATAAAAAGTTCAAGTACTTCATCCACTACCTCGCCGCATCTTGCTTCAGGCCTGTCCATTTTATTGATGCATACTACTACAGGAAGATCAAGTTCAAGAGCTTTTTTAAGCACGAATCTTGTCTGAGGCATAGGGCCTTCAAATGCATCAACTACAAGTACAACACCGTTAACCATTTTAAGAACACGTTCAACCTCTCCTCCAAAATCGGCATGGCCTGGTGTGTCAACAATATTTATTTTTACTCCTTCGTAATGAACAGATGTGTTTTTAGAAAGAATAGTTATTCCTCTTTCTCTTTCTATATCGCCTGAATCCATTACCCTGTCCTGAACCACTTGATTAGCTCTGAAAGTACCGCTTTGTTTTAAAAGTTCGTCTACAAGAGTAGTTTTGCCATGGTCAACATGGGCAATTATAGCAACATTACGAATATCATTTCTTTTTGTTCTCATTAAGTATTACTCCCAATCTTTTTTATCTTTCAAAATAATCTAACCAAAACATTTTACCATATGACATTTATATTATCAAATAATTTATAAAAAAATATTTCAAAATTTATAATAAATTGCCAAATTAATTCATGTTTATGAAATTTGTGCTCTTTTTAAACTTTATAAAACCCAAGAAAAAAAGACTGCCAGCTTATACTGACAGTCTCAGTTGTTTCTAATCTGTTATCTATATATCAAATGTTCTAAGAAGTACAGTTGACTATATCGCTAATTGATTATAAACGAACTACATTTGCAGCCTGTGGTCCCTTAGCACCCTGAACTACATCGAATTCTACTTGCTGACCCTCTTCAAGTGTCTTGTAGCCATCAGCCTGAATAGCTGAGAAATGTACAAATACGTCATCCTCACCTTCAACAGAAATGAACCCGAAACCTTTTTCTGCATTGAACCACTTTACTGTACCTTTTTTCATTGAAAGATCCTCCTACCATATAAAAAAAAATATATATTTGAAACAATTACAAGAATAGCACAAATTCTAAAATGTGTCAACAGATTTTTTATTTTTTTATATAATTTAAACCGACTTTTATGCTTTGTATCTCTCATCTTTTAGCAAATTTTCACCTGAAGCGGCTTTTCTCGCCAATTCATCGCATCTTTCGTTATACAAATTGTCCGCATGGCCTTTAACCCATATGAAATTTACGCTGTGCTCTTTAAGCAAGTTATCCAGTTTAATCCATAAATCGCTGTTTGAAGCTTTTTCAGTTTTTGTTCTCATCCAATTATTCTTTTTCCATTTTTCCATCCAGCCTTTATTTATAGCATCAACAACATATTTTGAATCACTGTACAAATTCACGCTGCAAGGCTCCTTAAGTGCAGAAAGCGCTGCAATTACCGCCAGTATTTCCATTCTGTTATTTGTTGTAAGCTCATATCCCTGAGAAAGCTCTTTTTTCCTTCCGCCATACATCAATACGGCGCCATAGCCACCGTTTCCGGGGTTTCCTGAGCAGGCCCCGTCAGTATAAATATCAACCGTTTTCATCTGTTTTCTCCTTTTCATATATTGCTTTGGCCAAATACATATCCTCAGGTGTTGTAATTTTAATATTTTCATAACTTCCGCGACTTATGAAAATTTTATTTCCGGCAAGCTCAGCCACTGAAGCGTCGTCTGTCACGCTGCTGTTATTACCAAGCTTTGAATAAGCTTTCACAATAAGACTGTATTTAAAAGTCTGCGGAGTCTGAACAGCATATAATTTTGACCTGTCCGGAGTATATTCCGCAAAACCTTCCTTATTAATTTTTTTTATCGTATCTTTTACAGGAACTGCAGGCACACAAGCATCGTATTTTTTAACATCAGCGTAAATTTTCGCAATATCGCTTACTTTTACAAACGGCCTTACACCGTCATGAATAAATACGTATTCACATTTTTTGTTACATGCCTTTAAACCATTAATCACAGAATTACAGCGCTCATTTCCGCCCTCAACTACATTTATTGACTTTTCGCTTTTTACAGAATCTAATATTTTATTGCAGTCATCAAAATGTTGTAAAGATGTTACAATTATTATTTCGTTTATAAATGTACATTTTAAAAACTTTTCAACAGTCAATAACAGTATGCTTTTTCCGTTTATTTTGAGAAACTGTTTGTCAATATCACTTTTCATACGCTTGCCTTTTCCGGCTGCAACAATAACGGCAGAACAAAAAGCACTCATTTTTACCTCCAAAATATCAAAAGCCTGTTTTGCGCATTACCGTAAAAACAGGCTAAAGTTTAATCTTTTTTCTTTCCGAATATCATACGTCCTGCTGCTGTTTGAAGAACACTTGTAACAGTTACATTAATAGTCTCGCCAATAAATTTGTTTCCACCATCTACAACAATCATTGTTCCGTCATTTAGATAAGCAACTCCTTGTCCATTTTCTTTTCCGTTTTTGATTATTGTAACAGTCATTTCCTCCCCAGGGAGCACAACAGGCTTTATGGCATTAGAAAGCTCATTTATATTAAGTACCATTACACCCTGAAACTCAGCCACCTTGTTTAAATTATAGTCGTTTGTTACAACAAAGGCATCCATTTTTTGAGCCATTTTTAAAAGTTTTGAATCAACCTCAAGGCGTTCTTTACAGTTAAAATCCACAATTTCCACACTTACTGTAAGTTGTTTTTGTATTTCGTTAAGTATATCGAGGCCTCTCCTGCCACGATTTCTTTTAAGTGAGTCAGATGAATCGGCAATGTGGCGCAGCTCTTCAAGAACGAAATTGGGAATTATAATTTTTCCCTCTATAAATCCGGTTTTTAATAAATCAAGTATTCTTCCATCAATTATTACACTGGTATCAAGAATTTTAGGTTTTCCGTATGTATTATTTTTACCTATTTTTGAATTTTGTATGATTCCATCAAACCCAATTTCATCTTTTTTTCTTCTGGCCACCCTATATCCGAGAAAGCCAAGCACAAGGTTTAAAATTACAACAATACAAGAACCTATAAACCCATACTTACTAATTGGAATACCAATAAGATTAGCAATTATAAGACCGGCCATTATTCCAAAAATACTTGCAAGCAATTCTTTAAGACTCATATTTGAGAGATTTGCTTCTGCTTTTTCCATTTTGTTTAAAATAGCATCTGAAATAAAAGGGGCAAAAGTAAAGAAAAATATTATTCCCAAAACTATTCCGCCTACTATAGGAACAGAGGCAGGAATATATTGTCCAATTTTTTGGATGTTCGCATAATATACCAATCTAAACAAAAAACCAAAAGCAACACCTACAGCCAAGCTTATAATTAATTCTAAAAGTCTTTTAAGCACAAGTTTTCCCTCCTTTCTTAATATAATATCACAAAACTTAAAAAAATAAATCACAAATCGAAACTTAAAAAAATTAATTTGTGATTTTATTTATATTATATAATATCAGCAAAACAGCTCTTTAGCAAGATACTCTTCAGCTTTATTCTTTTCTATTTTACACGAAAATATGACTTCGCTCAACACAATCTGCCTTGCATTGTTTAACATCTTTTTCTCGGCACCGGAAAGCCCCCTGCGCCTTTCTCTTAAACATAAGGCTCTTGCCACCTCGGCAACACCCTCAAGAGTGCCCCTTTTTATTTTCTCAAGATTTTCTTTATATCTCAGATTCCAATTACTCTGAATTACTACAGGAACTGAAGCAACTTTTTTTATTGATTCTATTACTTTTTCTTTAGGTAGTATTTTTCGTATTCCTACTCTATCCGCTTTTGAAGCACCAACTTTAATTTTTAGGTTGCCGTTCGGAATGCGGATCACATAATGCTTTATTTCAGCACCATCTACCTCTTCGATTTCTATTGCTTCAACTACTCCCGCACCATACATCGGGTATACAATCGTTTCACCAATATCAAACATCAAAACGCACTCCTTTTTTCTAATTTACATTTTTTTCTTCTAATCTCTTTATATCCAGTTTAAAGCAAATTTATAATTTTATCAACTCTTTTTTTAAATGTCAATACAAAATTAACAAAAAATTAATTATTTCGAGTTTAATTCTATTGACACCAACTTTTAAAAATGATAAAGTATGTAATGATTATAAGACATAGTTTTTAAAACAAGAAATGGAGGTATTGAAATGTCTTATTTTGAGATATTTACAGATGGTGCTGCAGACATTCCTTTGAAAACCGCTAAAAGTAAAGGCATTAATATAATTCCTTTTTACATTTCATTTGACGGCAACACGTATTTAAAAGAACTTAAAGATCTCTCGCTTGAAATATTTTACAATAAAATTTTAGATGAGGGGCTTTTTCCAAAGACATCATTGCCTTCCGTTAATGATTATATAGATGCTTTTACACCTACGCTTAAAAACGGCAAAGATGTAATATGTTTTACTATTACACATACGTTAAGCGGTTCCGTACAGTCAGCTCGTGCAGCAGCAGATATTTTAAATGAAAAGTACAGTTCAAAAATATACGTTATCGATTCTTTTTTGGCAACTGGTGCTCAGCAGCTTTTAATATATGAAGCTATGCGTATGAGAGATTTGGGGTTGTCAGCCGAAATAGCCTTTAAGTTATGTGAGAAGTGTAAAAAAACCGGCAGAATTATGTTTATAGTTGGTTCTTTGGCTTATTTTGAAAAAGGAGGACGTATAGGAAAACTTGCCGCCCTTTCCGGCAGTATTTTAAAAATAAAGCCTCTTATTGAGTTAAAAAATGCCGAGGTAAATGTAGGCGGTGTAGCAAGAAGCCGCAAAAACGGCTTAAAGAAACTTGTTGAAATGACAAGCAAATATTTTTCAAAATATAATGAGTTTGCGAAAGATTATACTTTTATTGCCGGCACAACAAATAACTGGAATGAAATGCCGGAATTTGAAGATATACTGTGTGAAAGCATTGTACCAAGAAGCAATCTTCTGTCTCCCTTTCAGATTGGAGCAACAATTGCAGCTCACACAGGCCCGGATACTACAGGAATATGTTTTTTAAAAAAATATGACCGTTTATAAAAATACCCGAACATTGAACTTACATCAATGTTCGGGTATTTTACTTTTCCTGGCTCTATTAATTATACATAGTAGAGATTTTATTTATTTATTTATATTATAATTCCTTTCAAGATTAACACTCTCAAGATCAAATACTCTGACAGCCTGCACACTTGTCTCTTCTTTAGAAAGTTTTCCGTATTTATCAACTTCCGTAACATCTTTAGGTCCGTGTGAAAGAGAAGCAGCGCCTCCTATACATCCGCATTTGCATGCCATGCCCTCTATCATATTAGCCGTAAGTCTGCCGAAAGAAGCAACTTTCATGGTTTTTACAACTTCACTGAGCCCGTCACATTTAATCGGCTTCATATTAGCATTTATACCCAAGTCTTTGTTGGCCTGCATAACAGCTGTGGAAACTCCGCCGCTTCTTGCAAAAATCCTGCCGAAATATGAAGCATTGTCAAGTACGCTTTCCTCACATTTGGTTAAGTCGATTTCCATAGCGTCAAGTATTGACCTAAGCTCTTCAAAAGTCATTACATAGTCTACATCGCCTTTAAGGTCAGCCTCATTTATTTCCATTTTTTTAGCTGTACATGGCCCTATAAACACTATTCTGGCATTGTCATCCATTTGTCTTATTATTCTGGCAAGTGCAATCATAGGCGATACAGTGCCCGAAACATGGCTCATAAGCTCCGGATAGTTCTTTTCAATATACTTTACAAAAGCCGGACAGCAAGATGTCGTCATCCATTTTCTCTCTTCAATGGTATCGGCAAACTCTCTGGCCTCATGGCATGATACAATGTCAGCCCCGAGAGCCACTTCAAGACATTCGGCAAAACCAATTTTTCTTATGCCGGTTATAACCTGTTCTATTTTTGCCTCTGTAAACTGACTTGAAATTGACGGCGCCACAATTGCGTATACTTTATATTTTGTATTGCCCTCAGAGTCTTTTATAAGCTGAAGTATGTCAAGAATAAAGGATTTATCCACGATTGCTCCAAACGGACACTGGTAAACACATGAACCGCAGGAAACACATTTATCATAATCAATGAATGCCTTTTTTTCGTCGTCAATATATATAGCCTTGGCATTGCATGAGCGAAGGCAAGGCCTTTGTACATCGCTTATGGCATTAAACGGGCATGCGTCATGACACTTTCCGCATTCAATACACATTTCCTGATTTATATATGCTCTTTGCCCAACAACAGAAATGGCTCCCCTTGGACATACTTCCTGGCACTTATGAGCCAAACAGCCTCTGCATGCTTCTGTTACAACAAAACGGTCTACCGGACACTCATCACATGCCGTACGAAGTATCTGAATTACATTATTGTCTTTAAGAGGCTCAATCACAATTTTTGCTCTTTCGCCTATAATGTGTCTTTCTTTGTATATACAGCATCTTGTAATCGGCTTAGGTCCCGGAATTATTGTTTTTTCTATATCGTCAAGATGTTCGCTAACATTTTCTCCCGCAATAAAACGCCTCGCCAATTCTTTGTTGACTAAGTATTTAGTATATTGAACATTGCTTTCAAATTTGCTTTTTGAATACATTCCCATAATATTTTCATCCTCATTAATCAAATATAAATTATATTGACTTTTTTGCCCATATTTTCAACAACGGAAGCAAGCTCTTTTATCTGATTCATTTTAAACTGGAAATCCATAGGGTAGTTTCCTCTCTGATGAACAGGGTTAACCGCCTGCCCAACCCAAAGATTCAGATTATCACATCTTTCTATAAGCAAAGTTGCAAGCATTGCGGCAGCGTTTTTTTCCTGCATATTTTTTTCGGCTTTTCTGTGCATAGACACACTCATAAAGTCCTTCATAATATCAAGTGCCTTGCCTATGGTGATAACTCCTTCGGTAACCAGTTCTATTCCTTTAATTATTCCCACAGGAGGAATATCAACAGTCATTGTAGAAAGATCGACTTCCATTTCAACTCCAAGCGTTCTGGCAACAATTGAAGATGATGTGCCTCCGCAAACTACAACTTTTCCTTCTGCCTGAAGTATTTTTTTTATTATTTCATAATCTTTGTCAGGATCTTTAGGCGGCCCTGTAAAAAGATTAATTGTCTCCTGTTTTCTTATTTTAACAGCAATTGCAGTTGCGTCGTCCCCGGCTTCGTTTTCATAATATTCACGGCATTTATCAAGAACAGCGTCGACAACTTGTTTTGATTCAGCATTTTTATCTATCTCCTGCAGAAATTTACATATGTTTTTCCATTGCCACCCAAGAGCAAGACTGTGTCCTACTCCGGCATGTATCACTCCGTCGCTTACTGCCACAAGCAGGCTGTCTTTGTCAAGAGTAAAACTTGATTCATAAATCTGTTTATTATTTATCGTCTTTTTTACTTTTTTAAGCTCAACTCTTTCGCCGTTTTTTACAACAAACACTGACGGAGAATCAAACTCGGCAATATATGCCCTTCCGTCATTAAATACTCTTATAATAGTAAAAGTGGAATACGCAAGATGTCTTTCCCTGCAAATAGGAAGTGTGTGCACTATAGTATCAACGGTTTCTTCAATTGTAGCCCCTTCTTTAAGCATGGTAGCTGCAATTTTTGATGTAAGTGTTGCAAGTATGTTGGCCTTAACACCGCTACCAAGACCATCGGAGAGCACAAGTATTTTGCTGTCAACAAGATTTATGTATTCCACATGGTCGCCGCACAGTTCCTCGCCGGCTTTGTTTATGCTTTTGGAAGCTGCATCTATAAAATACACCTGTCACTCATCCTCTTCTTTCATGACAATTTCTTTAAGCCTGTTTAAAACAACCTTTGTTTCCGCTGTTGTTTCACCAAGAACACTTGCTATTTCCTGTGCAACCCTCATCTGTTTTTCAATTACGTTTTGAGCAGTATAAACCGTGTGCATTCTAAGTTTTGATATTTCTTTTTTCTGTTTTTCCTCATCTGTTATATCACGCATGGAAACAAATATTTCTCCCCCGTCGATATAAACAAAATTTGCAAGCACCGTAAGTTTTTGTTTTTCAATGTAAATCTTTATATTTATGTAATCTCGCTTGATATTCAATGCCTCTTTGCATATTTTGTCGTCAATGCCAAGCTCGGTTACGTATTTTCCAACAATTTCAAATTCGTTAAAGCCAAGTTTTCTAAGTCCGACCGGATTAAGTTTAATCACATTCAAATTTTTGTCAAGCAGAAACAGTATGTCCACCGAATTTAAAAATATAACATCTCTTTGTATTTTTGCCTTCTGTTTCATATACTGCCAGCATGTTTCATATGTGTCCATTCCTTCGTAAACAGCCTGCGCTTTTTTTCGGCATGTATCATATCCGCATCCGCCGCAGTTATATTCATCAGCTTTTGATTTTTTACCCATTTTGCGAAGAATTTCAGTTATTTCTTTTTCTGAAGCTTTGTTTATTTTTACAGGATTTGCTCTAAATTCAAATGACGAGTCAATTTTGTCCCAGTCAATTTGCTTTCCTCTTGTACCCCAGCCATGCTCAGCAAAAGCTTTTATTTTTTGCCTGCGGCAATAAAGGCCGTTTGTATTTTTTGGTATAAAAGGACCGTTAATACAGCTTTCAATACAGGCAGATATGCCTACAAAACATTTTTCGAGAGTATTATTTTCCATGCTTTCAAAAAGCAGTTTAACATTTTCAATTCCCTGTACTCTTGCATAATCGTAGCCGTTATTGCATACAGCTTCCCTTATAACCTGCCAGATATCTCCGGCTATTGAATAATTTTCGCCTGATTTGCCGGCAGCTCTGTCAGGGTATGTAGGCTCAAGAGTATTAATATCAATTCCGCTTGAACGCATTATACGCATAATCTCAACAAGTGTAATATGAGAGTTCATAACCGTATCATCGTTTTTTGGAAAGGTTTCATATTTTTTGCTAAGGCACGGACCTATATAAACAGTGTGGCTGTTTTTTTCCTCAGCTTTAACAGCTCGTCCCAAAAGTATCATAGGCGGTGCTACTGGCAGAAGATATTTTTCAAGCTGCGGGTGATACTTTTTTATAAAAATATATATCGCCGGACATGTGCTTGTTATAAAGTACTTTTGTCTGCCGGCATTTTCATTTATATATTTTATGTATAGCTCCTCAGCTCTTTCTGACGCGACAGCTATTTCCTGAATTGAGTCAAAGCCAAGTTTGCGCAGTCCTGTAATAAATTTCCCCGGCTCTTTAAATATGCCAAGATATGCCGAGTCAAGACAAGCTATAGTTTTTGTACCTGAATTAATTTTATTTTTGACAGTATCAATATCGTTTGCCATGTTTCTGGCATGTCTGGGACACACTTTAAAGCAATGTCCGCATGCTATACATTTATCCTCGTCAATCTGCGCCTCATTATTTACAAAACGTATTGCCTTAACAGGACATTCACGTACACATTTATTGCAGTTGCTGCAATTTGAAACCGTAAAATTAAAAAGTCTCATTTAATCTACTTTGCTCCTAATTGTCTCATCAAAAAATTTATCTGTAGTTTCCGGCAATACAGTGTATATCACATCATCAAATTTAACGCAAACGGCGCCTTCGCAATTCCCAAGACAAAACGCCGCCTTAACTTTAAGTTTGTCATTGTACCCGTTTGAGTTAACCAATTCGTTTAATCTGTTTATTATGTCATATGAGTTTTTAAGATGACATACGCTTCCTATACAAACTTGTATATCTTTCATTTTTTCACCTCACTTCATTTAAGGCAGCCGTCATTATATGCACGAGTTATTACATCTTCCATATATTCTCTTATTTTATCAGGTCCTGACATTGTTATCTTGTTTCTGTTTAATACCTGTTCTTTCTTAATATTTCGATTTTTCCAAGATATACCGCCTAAGGCATCAATAAGCATTGTCGGCTGCATTCTGTCCATTATATTACAGAATTTTGCTTCTTTTGTTTTACATTCCTCAAACTCTATCCAAAGCTTTTTAAGTTTGTCACATTGGTCCTTAGGCAAAATCCTGTATAGTTTGTCGGCTGCCGCTTTTTCTCTTTCTTCCTTGCTTTTCATGCCTTCAGTATCATATGCCGGAGTGTCGCCTGCATATATTTCCACAGCGTCGTGAAGCAGCATCATTTCAAGCACTTTAAGCAAGTTATCCTTGTCAAAATATTCCGAAAGCACAACAGCCATAACGGCCGCGTGAAAACTGTGCTCAGCATCATTTTCGTGTCTGCTCATATCAGACAATAAATTTTCACGCCAAATTTTCTTTTCCTTGTCAATTTCCGTAAGAAAACGAATTTGTTTTTTAAAACGCTCATCCATTTTTAGCCTCTTAATTATAAATCCTATAAACGCAAACAGGCAGCTATAAGTCGCCTTAGAGTGTCCAAAAATCATCACATAAAGTTTGAAACCAAAGATGTCTTGGAAGTCCGAGGCGCAAAACAGCCGCCTATACAGACATTTTTAATATTTCTTTATACCTATATCATGTCTAAAATGTTTCTTTTCAAAGTTGACTTTATCAACAGCGGCATATGCTGTTTCTCTTGCATCATCAATGTCTTTTCCTAAAGCAGTTATGCCTAAAATTCTTCCGCCGTTTGTAACAAATTTTCCGTCTTTAATAGCTGTTCCGGCATGAAAAATAACAATGTTTTTATCTTTTTCTGCTTCTTCAAGACCGGTTATTTCATATCCCTTTTTATATTCTACAGGATATCCTCCGCTTGCGAGCACTACGCATACACAGGCATTGTCGTCCCATTCGATATTAATTTTATCAAGTGTCCCGTCAACACAATGCTCCATTATATCCAAAAGGTCTGTTTTAAGACGCGGAAGTATTACCTGTGTTTCAGGGTCACCAAATCTGGCATTGTATTCTATAACCTTCATACCGTCTTTTGTAAGCATAAGTCCGAAATACAAGATTCCCACAAAAGTACGTCCCTCTTCGGCCATAGCATCAACAGTCGGCTGAAAAATCGTTTTCATGCATTCGTCATTAAGTTCTTTAGTGTAAATACGGCTTGGCGAAAATGTTCCCATACCGCCTGTATTAAGCCCTTCGTCATTATCATATGCCCTTTTATGGTCCTGAGCAGATACCATAGGCACAACAGTTTTTCCATCGCAAAACGATAGTACAGAAACTTCAGGTCCTGACAGACATTCTTCTATTACAACTTTGTTTCCGGACTTTCCGAATTTCTTGTCAACCATTATCTCGTCAAGTGCCGCAACGGCTTCATCATGACTCTGGCATATAAGCACTCCTTTGCCGAGAGCAAGGCCGTCAGCTTTTACAACAATAGGTGCAGGCTGACTTAAAACATATGCCTTCGCCTTATCATAATCATCAAATATTTCATATTTAGCAGTAGGAATACCATACTTTTTCATAAGTTCTTTTGAAAAAGCCTTGCTTCCTTCTATAACAGCCGCATTTTTTCTCGGTCCGAACACTTTAAGTCCTTCGGCTTCAAAAGCGTCAACAATACCGGCTACAAGCGGGTCGTCCATACCGATTATTGTAAAATCTATTTTTTGCTCTTTTGCAAAAGCAATAAGTTTTTCCATTTCCATTGCGCCTATATGTACACACTCGGCGTCTTTGCTTATTCCGGCATTTCCCGGAGCACAATAAATTTTGTCAATTTTCGGGCTTTGTTTAAGCTTCCAAACAATGGCGTGTTCTCTTCCGCCGCCTCCAACAACCAATACTTTCATTTTATATCCTCCTTACTTTATTTCCCGAAACAGTAATTTTCCCCTCTGATATAAGCTTTATAGCCTCTGGTAAAATTTTCCATTCAGCCTGTTCCATAACTCTTTTTTGAAGTATTTCAGGTGTGTCGTTATCCTCAACAGCCACTGCTTTTTGAAGAATTATAGGCCCGCCGTCAGTTTCGTCGTTCACAAAATGAGCAGTCGCTCCCGTTATTTTAACGCCTTTTTTAAGCACAGCTTCATGCACCTTAAGACCATAAAAACCGTCGCCGCAAAACGAAGGTATCAAAGCCGGGTGAATGTTTATTATTTTGTTTTTATACTTTTCCGTAAATTCTTTAGAAAGTACAGTCATAAATCCGGCAAGCACAATAAGCTCAACACCGCAGCTGTCAATATGATTTTCCATGGCTTTCATATATCCGTCAAAATCAGCATAGTCATGCTTTCTTATACATACAGCGTTAATGTTATGCTTTTTGGCTCTTTCAAGAGCATAGGCGTTTGGATTGCTGCTTATAACTGTAACAATTTCAGCCTTTGATATATATCCGCTTTCTATATTGTCAATTATTGCCTGAAGGTTTGTACCGCCTCCCGAAACGAGAACGCCTATTTTAAGCATATTTCTGCCTCTTTTTCCGGGTTCTTTGTGATTTTGCCTATAACGTAGGCTTTTTCGCCCATTTCATCACATGCCTTAAGTATTTTACCTGTGTTTTCTTTGTCTGCCACAAGCACCATTCCGATACCCATATTAAACGTATTATACATACTCATTCTTTCAATGCCGCCTTTTTCTTCCATAATCTTAAATATAGGAAGTATAGGCCATGTACCTTCCTCTATAGAGATACAAAGTCCCTTTCCCTTAGGGAGACATCTTGGTGTATTTTCAATAAAACCGCCGCCTGTTATATTGCTTATGCCTTTTATTTCAGCCTTTTTTATAAGAGAAAGTATTTCTTTTACATAAATTTTAGTAGGAGTTAAAAGAGCCTCTCCAATAGTCATTCCAAGCTCTTTGTTATATTCTTTAGCCGTTTTTTTAATAGGTTCAAAAATTTTTCTTACAAGAGAATATCCGTTTGAGTGTATGCCGCTTGAAGGAAGCCCTATAAGGTTGTCTCCTTCAACTATTTTTTCGCCGTTTATCATGGCCTTTCTGTCAACTATGCCAACAGCAAAGCCTGCCATGTCATATTCGTCAATAGGATAAAACCCCGGCATTTCAGCCGTTTCACCGCCTATTAAAGCACATCCGCTTTGGCGGCAGCCGTCGGCAACACCGCTAACTATTTCAGCTATTTTTTCCGGCACATTTTTTCCGCATGCAATGTAATCAAGGAAAAACAAAGGCTGAGCGCCGTTGCAGATTATATCGTTTACACACATAGCAACACAGTCAATGCCTACCGTATTATGCTTGTCCTGAACAAATGCAAGTTTAAGTTTCGTTCCCACACCGTCTGTTCCGGAAATGAGAACCGGTTCATCCATACCTTTAAATCCGGCAACAGAAAAAAGGCCGCCGAAACCTCCTATATCAGCAAGCACTTCCGGACGGAATGTACTTTTAACGTGCTCCCTCATAAGCTTAACAGCTTTATAGCCGGCTTCAACATCTACCCCAGCATTTTTATAATCAAGACCCATAACGCTCCTCCTTAAAAATATGTGCAAATAGCACAAAAGTATCTATTTTATTTTAACATACTATTTTTATCATAGTACCAAAAAAAAGTCAAGAAAACAAAACAATAAAGGTAATACCAATATAATTTAATTTTTTTTGTCGGTTCTGTATTTCACTTCAGACGCAGATTTTTCAATGTCAACATAATCAAAAGCCGCAGTATCTATTTCTTTAAGAACAATTTTTGCGTGGAACTTGTTTTCTATTTCGTTGATATATGCCCTGTTGTTTACCGAAAGTGCCGATATTATATACTTATTAGATGACACTGTTACTTTTCTAAACAATGTGGATGAAAAAAGAGATACAATTTCTCTTAACACTTTTCCGGCAGTATATTCGGCAGAAGGCACAAACCCCCTCCCCTTACAGCAAAGACAGCTATCACTCATCTGCATCAAAAGAGGAATGCTTGTTTTTTTTCTGGTTATCTGCATAAGCCCAAGTTTTGTCATGCCAACAACCGTTGTTTTTATCCTGTCGTGCTTTACATCATTTTCGAGACGTTTTTGTAGTATCTCCCTGTTTTCACTATACTTCATGTCTATAAAATCAATTATAATTATACCGGATAAGTTTCTCAGACGTATTTGATGAGCAATCTCATCCGCCGCTTCAAGATTTGTCTTAAGAAATGTTTCCTGAATATCTTTTTTGCCTGTAAATTTGCCGGTGTTTACATCTATTACAACGCAGGCTTCCGTTTGCTCAATTATAATAAAGCCGCCGCTTTTAAGCCATACTTTGTTCTGATACAGTTTTTCAAGCTTGCTTTCAATCCCGTAATATTCAAATAACGGTATATTTTGCTCATATAGCTTTATTTTCTCAGGATACTGTCTTATTGATTTCAGAGCCTTATCGTAATAATGCGTATCATTAATAATCATCTCGTCTACATCTGATGTAAAGAGTTCTCTTATTGCTCTTATTACAGTATCATCATCGCTTCTTAAAAGGCATGGTGCTTTTATAAAATCTGCTTTTTCAACAGCTTCCGCGCTTAATATAAGTTCGTCAATTTCTTTTTTAAATTCCTCTCGGCTTTTTCCAAAACCCTCGGTTCTGATAATTAATCCGAAACCATCAGGCACTATTTCCTGCATAATATTAAATATTCTGTCTCTCTCGTTCTGGTCGGTTATTTTTTTGGAAATTCCGAATCCCTTGTCATTTGGAATAAGCACAACAAAAGTGCCTGTAAATGAAATCCTGTCTGTAAGTACGGCACCCTTTTGGCCGTAAGCATCTTTTTCCACTTGAACACACATTGTGGAATTTGCTTTGATTTTCTTTTGGCCCCCAAGAGGAAGATATGCGTTTTTTTCTTCACCTATATCCACAAAACATGCCTGCATTCCTTTTAATACGCTTACTATTCTGCCGGCATATATATTCCCTACAATACTTTTTTGCTTTTTGCTTTCGTAAAACATTTCAATTGGCTCATCATCTTGTGCAAGCACAATTCTCGTCTGGAAAAAGGACGAGTCTATAAGCAGCCGTTTCATATCTTTTCAACTCCGTCTATCAGTCCCACAAGACCACCGTTTTGGTCAGACATATACATGTCAAGGCGTGTATATCTGTTTTTGTTTTTATTAAATTCCAAACCTACATACTTCATAAAAGCCTCAGCAACACTTTCGGGCTTCAGGTTTTTTACGCTACCCGCATTAACTTTTGCTTTGATTTTTCCGGCTTTATCTGATGCGTTTTCTATTTCAAGTATGTCAGGCTTAATATCTGTATCTTTCAGATTTCTTTTGGTCTTTTTAAGCACTATTATTTCGTCCTGCAACATAAATTTATCTATGTTTTCTTCTATAATTTTCGGTGTAACAGCTTCCTCAAATTTTACTTCATATGACGCCGCACATAGGCTTGTCATTACTTTTTTTGCATTTTTACTCAGCTCTGCAACCTCAAGTATTTTAACACCTATTGGCATATTTTCATTTAATCTGGTTTTAATCTCATCAGCACTCAGCCAATTTTGAAGCTGCAAATCACCGTAATCCCCAATGCTTGTGTAGCCAAGAGAAAGCGGGCTTGCAAAATTCAGAAGCTGATGAGGATTAAATCCGTTGGAATACGCAATAGGAATGTCTGCACGTTTAATAGCACGCTGAAAAGCAACCATAAAATCAAGGTGCCCTATAAATTTAATTTCTTCGCCTTTTGTAAATTTGAATCTGTATTTAAAGTTATCGTTCGTCAAAGCAGACACCCCCTCCAAAGCGTTTGGCACCGCAGTTTGAACATTTCTGACGGCAGTTTGGAGTAACCTCCGCTCTCATTGCTTTTTCTCTTTCTTCAATTAAAAACTTTTTCGAAACTCCAACCGAAATGTGGTCCCACGGAAGAACTTCGTCATAACTACGCAGCCTGTTTGCATAAAAGCTCATGTCAATTCCTGTATCATTAAAAGCCTTCTGCCACTTTGAATAATCAAATAAGTCGGTCCAGCCGTCATATTTGCAGCCAAGCTGCCATGCCCTGTAAATTGCAGCCGAAATCCGTCTGTCGCCTCTTGCCATTACACCCTCAAGTGAACTCATCATTGTATTATGATAAGTAAAACGAACTTGTTTCCTTTTTATATTGTTTTTTACAAGCTGTCCCTTCCTGGAAAAATCCTCATAGGTATCCTGAGCATCCCACTGAAAAGGTGTAAACGGTTTTGGTACAAAACACGAAGCACTTGCATTTACTGTAATTGGCCGAGGCCTGTCCTCTTTAGGTATCTCAAAAAACTTTTCAACAATTTTGTCACAAAGCTGAGCAATTCCGATAAGGTCCTCATCCGTTTCAGTAGGAAGCCCAAGCATAAAATACATTTTTACTTTAAGCCAGCCTCCTTCAAAAGCCAGTTTGCACCCGTTTAAAATATCATCTTCGGTTATGTTTTTGTTTATTACATCTCTTAACCTTTGAGTTCCGGCCTCAGCCGCAAATGTAAGAGAACTTTTCCGCACTTCCTGAATCTTCTGCATTAGGTCAAGAGAAAACGAATCAACTCTTAGCGAAGGCAAAGATATGCTTATTTCTTTATTCTTAAACTCGTCCAAAAGTCCGCTTGCAAGCTCATGAAAACATGTATAGTCGCTTGTTGCAAGAGATATTAAAGAAATCTCATCATGTCCCGAACTTTTTACAAGGCTTTCGGCTTGTTTAAGAAGTGTCTCAAACCTTTTTTCTCTTACCGGTCGGTATACAAATCCTGCCTGACAAAAACGGCAGCCTCTTATACAGCCCCTGAAAAGCTCAACCGTAACTCTGTCATGCACCACTTCAATAAGAGGCACAAGCTGCTTTTCAGGATAAAAAACTTTGTCCAAATCTTTTACAATAACTTTTGTTATAACTTTTCTTGCCTTTGGATTATTAGGAGTTATTGCGTCTATCTGCCCGTTTTCCTTATATGTTACATCGTAAAACTGTGGCATGTAAAGGCCGTCAAAATCAAGCATTCTTTCAAGAAATTCCTGTTTTGAGCGGCCTTCTTTCTTGTATTGCTTATAAATATCGAGTATCTTGTCATACAGCACCTCGCCCTCGCCCAAGTAAAACATATCGACAAAATCCGCAATAGGTTCAGGGTTATAGGCACATGAGCCTCCGCATATTATTATGGGATCGTCTTCAGTTCTGTCTTTTCTGTATATTGGAATTCCTGCAAGGTCAAGCATATTTATTACATTTGTGTAGCAAAGCTCATATTGCAGTGTAAATCCCACAAAATCAAAATTTTTAATTGGCTGCTGACTTTCAAGTGCAAACAAAGGAATATTGTTTTGGCGCATTTTTTCTTCCATGTCTATCCAAGGTGCAAAACATCTTTCGCAGTACGTGTCTTCTCTCCTGTTAAGAAAATAATATAATATCTGAAGTCCCAGATGAGACATTCCAACCTCATAAACATCCGGAAAACAAAAAGCAAAACGAATGTCAACTTTTTCAGAATCTTTTTTTACTACGTTGATTTCGTTTCCGATATACCGGGCCGGTTTTTCCGAATCCAAAAGTATTTCATCAGGTATAGCTTTATACATTAATTATTTACCTCTCTAAATTTATTATGGTCTTATAATAACCTAAAACATATCCAAATGCAAAAAAATTTGCTCAAAAGCGCTTTCGATAATTTGGAATTCATATAATAATGATTCTTATTATTCTGCTTTTTCGGCAAGAAGCATTTTTTCAAGCTCTTTTGCAGCAATATTATGTGAACGTTCGGCATCTTTTATAAGACAAATAAAGCGTTTTGGTATCTCTTCTGCCAAATTCAGTTTAAAAACTTTTTTATTTTTAAGAGCTTCTTTAGCAATAAATTCGGGTACAAACCCTATACCTAAATTATTTTCTACCATGGGAATTATCTGGTCGGTGGTGGCAACCTCCATATCAGGGTCAAGCGTCAATCCATATTTTAAAAAAAGATCATTATAAAACTCATATGTTTTGGTTTCTTTCCTAAGACAAATAATCGGGTACTCATTCAAATCTTTTAAATGCAGTACTTTTTCCGTCAGATAAAATAATTCAGAACTGCATACTATTATTTCATGAAATGATTTTAAGGGTATCTCACATAAAGGACGTACGATATCGTTTGGCGTAGTTACAACTGCAAAATCAACGATTCCATCTTTTAAGGCAGATACAGCCTGCGGCGTAGAATAATTTGAAATACATATTCTGATACCGGGATATTGATTGTGGAACTTGTTTAGCACCGGCAGCATAAATCCAAGCAAGGCAGTCTCACTTGCTCCAATGGATACAATTCCGCTTTCCAAACTTTTGTCACTTGCCAATTCTTCTTCACCTATTTGAATCTGCTCGCATGCAACAGCAATATGTGCATATAATTTTTTGCCTTCAGGCGTAAGTTTTACACCTCTGTTATAACGCACAAAAAGCTGACAGCCTAACATACTTTCAAGATTTTTAATAGTACGTGTAACATTTGGCTGATTGCTGAGTAAGATATTTGCAGCCTGCGTAAAGCTTTTATATTTTGCTACATAATAAAATATTCGATAATAATCATAACTGATAAACATATTCGCCTCCTGAAATGTTTTTGTGACATATTAACTATGTCAAGTATATATTTTTCATATTAAAACAATTATAGTATAATCAGAAAAGGTTGAAAAATCAAAAATATTAAGATAACAAAGAGGTAATATGTAATGGTAGATTTATTAGAAGCTTTAATGATTATATGTTTTGGCCTGTCGTGGCCAATTTCCATTTACAGGTCATATATATCCCGAACAGCAAAAGGAAAAAGTTTTTTCTTTGAGGTATTCCTTTGGATTGGCTACATATTCGGAATAGCGCGTAAAATTTTTGAATATTCCAGTACTCCTCATTCAGATTTAAGTTTCCTATTTTACATGGGTTTGTTCTTCTATTTTTTGAATATCGCAGAAATAACAATAGATATGCTTCTTTATTTTAGAAATGTAAAATTAGACAGACAGCGTGAAAACGAAGAATTGATTATTGTTGAGGAAGAAGTTACAAAATAAATAATTTAAAAATGAGGATGCTTTTAAATTAAAAGCATCCTCATTTTATATACTTAATAATACTACGTCATCACAGCATGCTATGATAGGCGTACCGGTATATGCTATTGCGCCGAATTCTACAGGTACAGTAACACATATATCCTGTGTTATTGTAAAACATACATGAACCGCCTATCCAAAGCATGTACAACTATTACATTAAGTTGTCCAAATACATAAACTAAAAAGCCATGAACATTTTAAATCATGGCTTTTGTTTTTAATCATTATTATTTGTCTGTTTTTGTATCTTCTTTTGTTTCAGTAATATCATTTGTATCTGTTTTTTTACTTAAGCTAAATAATCCCTTCTTTTCCGGAACCGGTTCTTCCTCAGCTTTATTTGTAAGGTTAGGCTCTTTTTTAGCATAAACTTCCTGTTTAAGAACAGGTACTCTAACACCTTTATTAATACCAAATTCAACAATGTAACATTCTGCAGTAACGTCAACTACTTTTCCGTAAAGTCCATTTGCAAGAAGCACAGAGTCACCTGCTTTTATCGTATTCCTAACATTCTGAAGTTCCTTTTCCTTTCTTTTCTGCGGCCTGATTGAAAAGATATAAAGAACACCAAAGATAACGATACAGTAAACTATTATCATTAGCATAGGATTCATACCGCTCTTAGTCGCACCGGATGCTGAAGATGTTGTCGCTGCACCATTTACAACTGTACCTGCGGCAAAAATGAAATTATTAAGCATTACATTTCTCTCCTTTTATTGGTTTTGCAGAATAAAAACTAAAATTTTTTATACTTAAGTAATATTATATAAAATATATCGGTCTGCGTCAATGAATTAATGTTAAAAAATTTTAAACATAGCATAAAATGGAATGAAGTTTAACGGTTAAAATAACTTAAAAGCCAGTCTCTCTGTTTCTTTTCATTATAACTTGTTCCTCTTTGGCTCTTTTATAACCTTCAAGACGCATTTTTTTATACTCTTCAAAATTGCCATTTTCAATACTTGTACGTATTTCCTCCATAAGGTTGTTGAAATAATAAAGATTGTGTATTACACAAAGTCTCATTGCAAGCATTTCTTTTGCTTTAAAAAGATGCCTTATATATGCTCTTGAATATCTTTTGCATGTAGGACACTGACACTCCTCATCAATAGGTGAATCATCCAGCTCATACATTGCGTTAAGCATATTAAGTTTTCCTCTATTTGTATATACGTTTCCGTGACGTCCGTTTCTTGCAGGCAGCACACAGTCAAAAAAGTCAATACCTCTTTCAACACATTCAAGTATATTTTCAGGTGTGCCGACACCCATAAGATAAGTTGGCTTGTCCTGAGGAAGATACGGCACTGTTTCTTCAATTATGTGATACATCTGCTCATGGCTTTCTCCCACTGCAAGTCCGCCTATGGCATATCCGTCAAGGTCCATATCAGATATGCGCTTTGCATGCTCACGCCTTATATCCTCGTATATTGCGCCTTGATTTATACCAAAAAGCATCTGTTCTTTGTTAATTGTATCATCAAGTAAATTAAGTCTGTCCAATTCTTTTTTGCATCTTTCAAGCCACCTCGTTGTTCTGGCTACGGAATTTTCCACATAACTTCTGTCGGCTAAAGCGGGAGGACATTCATCAAATGCCATTGCTATTGTGCTTCCTAAATTTGACTGTATCTGCATACTTTCTTCAGGACCCATAAATATTTTTCTTCCGTCTATATGTGAGTTAAAATATACTCCCTCTTCTTTTATCTTTCTAAGCTGGGCAAGGGAGAATACCTGAAATCCGCCTGAATCAGTAAGTATCGGCTTATTCCAAACCATAAATTTGTGTAGCCCGCCTAATTTTTTAATCAGCTTGTCACCCGGGCGGACATGAAGATGATAAGTGTTTGATAGTTCCACCTGGCATTTAATATTTTCGAGATCATAGCTTGATACAGCGCCTTTTATGGCTCCGCATGTTCCCACATTCATAAAAACCGGTGTCTGTATAGTTCCATGCGGTGTTACAAGTTCTCCTCTTTTTGCTCTCCCACATGTTTTTATCAGTCTGTACATATATTTCTCCTTTTTTATTTCATTTAATTCCATATTTAAAAATATACCCCGAAACAATTATAAATTCAAGAAAAAACAGCATTTGTATAATTTTTATGGTATACTGATTGAAAATACTCAGGAAAACGGTGGTAAAATGGGACAAATAAATATAATAGCTACATCGGCATTCGGTCTTGAGGCCTGTGTAAAAAGAGAAGCCATAAAGCTTGGATTTAAAAATATTCATACTTTTGACGGACGTGTTGAGTTTACAGGCAATGAAGAAGACATAATAAAAGCAAATCTCTGGATGCGGTGTGCCAGCAAAATTCTTATTAAAATAGGTGAATTTAAAGCAGTGACATTTGATGAACTTTTTGAGGGCGCCAAGGCTCTAAATTGGGGCGACTGGATTACTGTAGACGGAAAATTTACTGTAACCGGAAAATGCGTAAAATCAATTTTAATGAGCGTTTCCGACTGTCAGGCAATAGTCAAAAAAGCAGTTGTAGAAAAGCTTAAATCAAAATACAATGTGCCTTGGTTTGACGAAACAGGTGCGGATTACACAATACAGGTATCCATTTTAAAAGATATCGCCACTCTTACAATAGACACTTCGGGAAGCGGACTTCATAAGCGTGGATACCGTGAAATTGCTTTGGAGGCACCTATTAAGGAAACAATGGCTGCGGCAATGGTAGAGTTAAGTTTTTGGAACAAGGACAGAATACTTTTTGACCCAATGTGCGGCTCAGGAACAATCCTTATTGAGGCAGCAATGATAGCCCGTAACATTGCACCGGGAATAAACAGAAAATTTGCCTGTGAAGACTGGGAAAGGATTGACTCAAAGCTTTGGAAACAGGCACGTGTTGAGGCCTATAAAGCAATTGATTACAATGTTATGCCAAAACTTTACGGAAGCGATATTGACGGGGACGCAATTTCCATAGCAATTGAAAACGCAGAAAAAGCCGGTGTCGACGACTGCATACAGTTTTCAGTGTTGCCTCTGCAGAAGGCAAAGCTTATGGGTGATTACGGATGTCTTATTTCAAATCCCCCATACGGCGAACGTTTAGGCGAGCTTAAACAGGTAGAGGACCTGTATAAAAGCCTCGGAAATCTTATGCGTACTAATTCAACTTGGTCAACATATATAATTACAAGCATGGAATATTTTGAAAAGCTATTCGGACGTAAAGCCGACGTAAAAAGAAAGCTTTTTAATGCTCAAATCAAAGTTGACTACTACCAGTTTTACGGTCCAAGACCGCCTAAGGATTGGGGAAAAACAGAATAAGCAGTATAAAAACCAAAGGTACCATATTATATAGTGCCTTTGGTTTTCTTATCAGTTTCCTTAAATTCATAAGTCAGAAAATATTCTTTTGCAGCTTTTTTGTCTTTTTCTATCTGCACATAAAGTTCATTAACATCAGAAAATTTCTTTTCGGCTCTTATAGATTTATAAAAATACGTTTTAATATTTTTTCCGTATATTTCTTTGTCAAAGTCAAACATGTTTGTTTCTACAGTTCTTTTTTTGCCGTTTACAGTTGGATTAGTGCCAATATTTGTTATACTCATGTATTCTTTTCCGTCCACAATCGTTTTGGTTGCATAAACGCCGTCTGGAGGGTATAGTTTTTTTTCGTCTGCTTCGATATTTGCTGTTGGAAACTTGAATTTTCTGCCAAGATGTTTTCCGTTTTGTACTTTGCCGTATACAAAATACGGAACAGAAAGCAATTTGTTTGCAGCCGGAATATCCCTTGTGTTTAACGCTTCTCTTATACGTGTAGAGCTTACTCTGCTTCCATACATATCGACGGATGAAACTTCATATACATCTGCTCCAAACTCTTTGCTTATACTTTTTAAAAGTTCATAGTCGCCTCTTGCTTTGGCACCAAAACGATAATCATCGCCCACTACAAGTTTTCGGCATTTCATTTTTCCAAAAATTATATCTCTGGCAAAAATTTCAGGTTCCATTGCAGCAAATTCTTTTGTAAACGGGTACTCAATATAAATATCTATACCCATACTTTCAAGTGTAATAGATTTTTCCTCAGAACTCATTATGAGAGCTTTTGTTTTTCTGTTTCCGAAAAGAAACATCGGATGCGGCGTAAACGAAAACACTGCTGATTTTAAATTGTTTTCCTCGGCCAGCTTTTTTGTAAGACTTATAAGTGTCCTGTGACCGAGATGTATACCGTCAAAATTACCGAGAGTTACAGCCGTTTCCTCGGATTGCTCGATATTTTCGTCAGTTATGTGTATCATTTTTTTAAAGCCCCTTTACAAAAGTATCGTTACAGGTTTTATATATTTCCTGTCTTTTTCTTTATCGTTTTCAACAATATAAATACCGTTAAGCTGATTTTTGCTGTCAAAAGCCACAACTGTTTCCCCTGCAGTTATGTTTTCATCCAAAAAATAATCGTATATTTTTCCGCCGTTATGCATAAGTTTATCGGCTTTATTTTCGGCATGTACTTTTTTATACTCAAAAAGTGCATCTTCCATTTTCATTACAGCTTGTGATATTTTCCCGTCCTCGCATAGTTTTTCAAGTTCAGAGAGCGTGATGCTGTTTTCTATTTTAAAAGCGCTGCTTCTGGTACGGCAAAGGTAAGACATATATCCGCCAAAACCAAGTATTTTGCCTATATCTTCTGAAAGTGTTCTTATATATGTTCCCTTTGAGCAGTCAACAGTTATAATTATTTTATCCGGCGGCAAAAACTTATCTATTTTTATATCATAAATTTTTACTTTTCTTGCCTTTCTTTCTACAGTCTGACCCTTTCTTGCAAGCTCATACAGCTTTTTGCCGTTTACTTTTATTGCCGAATACATGGGAGGAATCTGCATGTATTCACCCTTAAAAGACTCAACGGCTTTTCTTATTTTCTCTTCATCAAAATCAATATTATAACACTTTATTATATCACCGGAACTGTCCTGAGTTGTGGTTTCTGCTCCAAAAGTAATTTCAGCCTGATAAGTTTTTCCTGAATTCATTATGTAATCGGCAAGTTTTGTTGCTTTTCCCACACAAATAGGCAATACCCCTTCGGCGTCTGGATCAAGAGTACCGGTATGACCAACTTTTTTCTGTTTTAGAATACGTCTGACAACAGCAACTACATCATGTGACGTGTAGCCTTTTTCTTTACGTATATTTATGATACCGTTCAAAACATAATCCTCCAAAAATCAAAGCTGTTTTTTTACCTCATTTAACACATCTTCAATAATTTTATCAAGCTTTCCCTCAATAGTACATCCTGATGCTTTTACATGTCCTCCGCCGCCAAATGCCATACAGGCTTTGCATACGTCAACGCTGTCGCCACTCCTCATGCTTACTTTATATATGTCATTTTCTTTAGCATATATAAAAACAGCACATTCACATCCAGCTATGCCTTTCAGGTAGTTTATAATTTCCGACAGCCCGTCACTTGTTGTGCCACATGATATTATATCTTTTTCGGTGGCATATGAGTATACAATTTTTCCGTCACATATTCTTTCCATATGTTCAAGAGCAACGCCCATAATTTTGGCTTCCTCAAATTTTCTCGTATAAAATATTTTGTTATATATTTTATTGAAATCAAAACCAAAGGCCATAAGGTCGGCACATATATTAAGCGTTTCAGGTTTTGTTGACGTATGTCTTAATCCGCCGGTATCAAATATTATGCCGGTATAAAGCGCAGAAGCAATATCTTTATCAAGCGGTATCCAGTCTTTAATCAGCTTATAAACAATTTCGCTTGCAGATGTTGCATACTCGTCGGCATAATTAAGCTTTCCAAAATGAGTATTGCTCTTATGATGGTCAATATTTACACTGTCACATTTTTCAAACACTTTTCCAAAATCCCCAAGGCGCTTTAAATCACCACAGTCCACAGAAATATAAAGGTCAGGCTCAAACCCTTCCGGAATTGTATTTGAAACAAGACCGCCGGTTGGTATTACATCGAAAGTATCAGAATATTTTTCAAGAAATATATTTACTTTTTTACCTGCTTTTTTAAGTGCCATTCCGAGAGCGCACGAGGCACCAACAGCATCACCGTCAGGGCTTACATGAGCCGAAATAGCTATGCTGTTTTTGCCTTCTATACACTTTTTGATTTCTTCCAAAGAGTCAACCATTATTTCCACTGCTTTCATGAGAAATCTCTTTAATTAATTTTTCCATTTTTATAGCGTATTCAACCGAATCGTCAAGCTTAAATATAAGCTCAGGAGTATTTCTGAGATTTATTCTCTCGGCAAGAAGATGCCTTATAAAGCCTCCCGCATTTTTAATTCCGCTCATTACGCTTTCTTTTTCTTCGTCATTTCCAAGAACAGATATATACACTTTGCAATATTTAAGGTCCGATGTTGTCTCAACTCTTAGTACACTCGTCATACTTTTAATACGCGGGTCTTTTACTTCGGTACGGATAATATCAGCTATTTCTTTTGTGATTTCGTCATTTACACGAATCATCCTTGTGTTTATTTTTTTTCTCATATGTTCACAACCTTTATCTTGGAATTTCCTCCATTACAAATGCTTCAAGAACATCGCCTTCCTTGATATCGTTGAATTTATTTAAAACGATACCGCAGTCATAGCCCTTATTTACTTCTTTTGCATCATCTTTAAAACGCTTAAGACTGTTTAATTCTCCTTCATATACTACAACTCCGTCACGTACAACTCTTGCTTTGCTGTTTCTTGTAAATTTACCGTCTGTAACATAACTTCCGCATATTGTACCAACGCCGGAAGCCTTATAAAGCTGGCGTACTTCAGCATGGCCTATAACTTTTTCTTCGTATACAGGATCAAGCATTCCTTTCATCGCAGAGCTTATATCTTCAATTGCATTGTAAATCACTCTGTAAAGACGCACATCAACTTTTTCCGTTTCGGCAAAAGTTTTTGCGGCAGGCTCCGGACGGACATTAAAGCCTATAATTATTGCATTTGAGGCACTGGCAAGCATTACGTCCGATTCAGTTATAGTCCCAACGCCGCCGTGAATTACACGAACACGTACTTCATCATTTGAAAGTTTTTCAAGACTTTGTTTAACAGCTTCCACTGAGCCCTGAACATCTGCCTTTACCACAAGACTAAGTTCTTTAACATTTCCGTTTTGTATCTGTGTAAACAAATCATCAAGAGATACCTTTTGAGGCGTATTTTTAATAAGATCCGTTTTATTCTTTGCTATAACACTTTCAGCAACCTGTCTTGCCTGTTTTTCATTTTCCGCAACATAAAATGTATCTCCGGCAGACGGAACTTCCGAAAGACCAAGTATTTCAACAGGTGTAGAAGGTCCGGCTTTTTTTACACGTTTTCCCTTGTCGTCCATCATAGCTCTTATTTTGCCAAATGCCGCTCCCGCAACAACAGGGTCGCCTACATTAAGCGTTCCGTCCTGAACAAGAACAGTGGCTACAGGTCCGCGTCCTTTGTCAAGCTGGGCTTCAATAATTGCACCCCTTGCTTTCTTATTAGGATTTGCCTTAAGTTCTTTCATTTCAGCAGTCAGTGTTATCATTTCAAGCAGAGTGTCAATTCCTGTTTTCTTTACGGCCGATACAGGAACACATATGGCATCTCCGCCCCAATCTTCTGCCGTTATTCCATATTCAATAAGCTCCTGCTTTACTCTCTCTGGATTTGCTCCCGGCTTATCCATTTTATTTATTGCAACAATTATATCAACTCCGGCAGCTTTTGCGTGGTTTATAGCCTCAACTGTCTGAGGCATTACTCCGTCGTCGGCAGCCACAACAAGAACGGCTATATCCGTTACCTGAGCACCTCTCATACGCATAGCTGTAAAGGCCTCGTGTCCCGGTGTATCAAGAAATGTTATAGGTTTTCCTTTAATCTGTACCGTATAAGCACCTATATGCTGAGTAATTCCTCCTGCTTCACCGCTTGTAACATGGCTGTGTCTTATAGCGTCAAGCAATGATGTCTTACCATGGTCTACATGTCCCATAACCACAACTACAGGCGGTCTCTCTTTAAGATCTTTTTCATCATCAGGTTCTTCGTTAAAAACTTGTTCAAATATGTCTTTTTCTTCCTCAAGCTCAAGCATACAATTGAATTTTTCAGCTATTTCCGACGCTGTATCAAAATCAACTGTAGAGTTTGGAGTCATAACTTTGCCTTCAAGGAAAAGCGTTTTTACAACATCTGCATTTTTCTTTCCCATTTTTTCTGCAAGCTCAGCAATAGTAAGCTCTGAAGGCACCTTTATTATTTTAAGTTCATCTTCTTCCGGTTCTGTTTTCTTAACTTCCACTGTCTGCTCCACTGATTTATTTTTCTGATTTTTATAGTTTTTATTCTTGTTCTTGTTACTTTTGCTGTTGTTTGTATAATTAAAGTTTCCGTTTTTCACGTTGCTCTTATTCTTTTGGCTGTTATTTTTACTTTGAAATGAGTTGTTTTTGTTGCCTGTGTTACCGCTTTTATTTTGAACAGCATTGCTTCTGTAGCTATTTGTGTTGCTGTTTTTGTTTTGAGCCGAAATATTTTTGCTAGAATTGTTATTTACATTATTATTGTTTCTATTTTGAACCGCATTGTTTCTATTGGCGTTTGTATTGCTGGTATTTCTATTTTGAGCCGCATTGTTTCTATTAGTATTGGTGTTTCTATTGCTGGTGTTTGTATTTTGAGCCACATTGTTTCTATTGGTGTTTGTGTTGCTGGTGTTTCTATTTTGAGCCACATTATTTCTATTGGTGTTTGTGTTGCTGGCGTTTCTATTTTGAACCACGTTATTTCTATTGGTGTTTGTATTGCTGGTGTTTCTATTTTGAGCCACATTGTTTCTATTGGTGTTTGTATTGCTATTGTTTTTATTTTGAACTACATTGTTTCTATTGGTGTATGTGTTGCTGGTGTTTCTATTTTGAACTACGTTATTTCTATTGGTGTTTGTATTGCTGGTGTTTTTATTTTGAGCCGAAATATTTGTATATGTCTTTGACGAATTATTTGTATTGTTCTGCTTTTGCTGGACATTATTTTTATTATATTGAATATTTCTGCTTTTTTGATTTTTATCATTCCTATTGTCTTGTCTTTTATCTTGCAGCTGAGGATTTTGATATTCCTCGCTTTTTATACTGCTTTTGGCATTATCCGTTTTATTTGTACGCTTATTTCCACCTGTATCGGATTTATTTATCTTCTTTTCATCTGATTTGTCAGACAAGTTTTTAGATATAAAAACATTTCTGATTTTTTGTGCTGTATCCTCATCAACCGTACTTGCAGCCGCTTTAATTGTAATTCCAAGCTCCGCCGCCGATTTTTCTATAATAACTTTTGACGCTACGTTTAGTTCCTTTGATAATTCATATATTCTGATTTTAGCCAAAGGCTCCACCTCCTGTTTAAATGGATATCCGCTTATTATTTCTCATCCAGAAGCTTTTTCAGCTGAGCGGCAAATCCATCATCAGTTACCGCTATTACTGAACGCATATCCTTTCCAATAGCCTTTCCCAATTCTTCTTTAGTTCCCGTTTTCAATATTTCACAGCCATAAAACTTAGCTGAATTAGTAAATTTCTTCTCTGTATTTTTTGATACATCTTCCGCAAGAATAATAAGTTTAGCCTTTTTGTCTTTAACAGCGTTTTCACATGACAATTCTCCAGAAACCAATTTGCCTGCCTTCTGACACAAACCCATCATTGACATTAACTTATTTATTTTCTGCATCGGAAAGTTCCTTTCTAAGTTTTTCATAAACATCTTGAGGCACCGGCGATTTAAAACTTCTTTCAAGCCCTTTTGATTTTTGTGCTTTTTCAAGACATTCAAGATTTGGGCAAATATACGCGCCTCTTCCCGGTTTTTTGCCTGTGAAATCCAAGCTGTATTCACCTTCATCGCTGCGAACTATTCTGATTAATTGTCTTTTGTCCTTCATTTCCTGACATCCCGTACATTTTCTAAGAGGGATTCTTTTTGTTTTCATATCTTCCCCTCCAATCTATATCAGTCATCAGAAGTATTAATATCTTCCGTTTTATCATCGTTATTTATTTCTGAATGTTCTTCGGATTCAGTTGTTTTTTCTGTTTTTAAAGTTTCAATGGATTCATTATCGGTCTGTGTATCGTCATCCGATGTATCCGCCATTGGGACATCTTCAAGAAATCCTGTTTCAGCAGCCTGAGTCTCACTTTTTATATCTATTCTCCAGCCTGTTAATTTAGCCGAAAGTCTGGCATTTTGGCCTTCACGTCCTATCGCAAGCGAAAGCTGATGGTCCGGCACAACAATTTTTGCGCTTTTTTCAGGCTCATTAAGCTTTACTGCAATTACCTTTGATGGGCTTAATGCGGATGCGATAAATTCTTTCGGATCTTCATTCCATGTAATTATATCAATTTTTTCACCATGAAGTTCATTTACTATCACATTTACTCTGTAGCCATTCTGACCGACACATGCACCCACAGCATCTACATTCTGATTCTTTGAATACACGGCAATCTTGCTTCTTGAACCGGCCTCACGCGCAATGCTTTTTATTTCAACTGTTCCGTCATGTACTTCAGGCACTTCCTGCTCAAAAAGACGCTTTACAAGCTCAGGATGAGTTCTCGAAACAAAAATCTGCGGTCCCTTCGTTGTCTGTTTAACCTCAAGTACATAAACTTTTATTCTGTCTCCAAAATTATATTGTTCTCCGGCAATCTGCTCGTTTGGAAGAAGCAAAGCATCTATTCTCCCAAGCTGTACTATGACATTTCTCTTTTCATGCCTTTGTACTATTCCTGTAATAATGTCTTTTTCTTTTGTTATATACTGATTATAAAGTATGTCTCTTTCAGCTTCTCTGAATTTTTGTACAACAACCTGTTTTGCAGTCTGAGCTGATATTCTTCCAAAATTTTTAGGTGTAATTACTTCATTATAAATATCACCGACTTTGTATTTACTGTCAAGAATCTGTACCTCTAAAAGAGAAATCTGAAGTGCAGGGTCCTCAACATGCTCAACTACTTCTTTTTGAGCATATACTGCTACATCTCCGGTTTCCCTGTTTATTTCAACCTTTATATTCTGCGATGTTCCAAAATTTTTCTTGCATGCCGATATTAATGAAGCCTCTATTGCTTCAAAAATTACTTCCTTATCTATGCCCTTTTCTTTTTCAATAAGGTTGAGAGCTTCAACAAACTCAGCCTTATCAAAACCAGTCTTTGCCATTTTTCGTCATTCCTCCTTTAAAAAACAACAGCCAGCCGCACAGATGCTACACTTTTTTGCTCAAATGATATCTCTCCGTCTTCACTTAAAATTACAATATTACCATCAACGAGACCTTTTAATTCACCTTGATATTCTTTTTTATTATCTTTTGGCTTATAAAGCTTAATATCTACAAGTCTTCCGGCATATTTCTCAAAATCACTGTCTTTTTTAAGGGGTTTGTCAAGTCCAGGAGAGCTTACCTCAAATATATATGCCTGTTCAACAGGATCTTTTTCATCAAGCACTTTTTCAGCCTTTTTGCTAAAAAGTTCACAATCATCAATAGTTATGCCGCCTTCTTTATCGAGAAAAACTCTTAAATACCAATTTTGGCCTTCCTTTACAAACTCAATATTATCTATTTCAAAATACATATCATCTGCAATAGGTTTTATGAGTTTTTCAACTATACTTACAGTATTTCCGGCATTTGCCATGATATCACTCCTCTGTGCTAAAAAAGATTTTTTTTGGTGAAATTATCCAATAAAACGGTGCAAATAAAATAAACAAAAGAGTGAGCAGAACGCTCACTCTTAACCAGTTGCAACTATTTCAACATTTGTATTGTAGCATAATTTACATGTTAATGCAACATTTTTTCTATATATGGTTATAAAATCAATAAATGCTGCAAAAGAATAAATAATCAAACAATTTATCTACACATAATTTCATGTCTCTTAGGTCCGTTTGAAACAATAGAGATATGGAATCCGAGTTCCTTTTCAATAAATTCTATATAGTTCTTACAATTTTCAGGAAGATCCTCATATTTTGTAATTCCTCTTATATCTGTTTTCCAGCCCGGAAGAACCTTCAAAACAGGTTTTGCTTTTTCAAGAAGCGGTGTAACAGGAAATTCCTTTGTTTCTTTGCCGTCTATTTCATAAGCAACGCACACAGGTATTTCATCAAGATAACTTAAAGCATCAACTACCGTGAAAGCTATATCTGTTGTGCCCTGAAGCATACATCCATAACGTGCTGCAACACAGTCAAACCATCCCATTCTTCTCGGTCTGCCTGTTGTAGCTCCAAATTCTCCTGCGTCTCCGCCATTTAAACGAAGCTGCTGAGCTTCATCATCGAATATTTCACTTACAAAAGCACCGCCTCCAACGGCAGATGAGTATGCCTTTACAACAGTATATATTTTTTCAAAAGCTGTAGGCGGTATTCCTGCGCCAACTGTACCGAATCCCGCTAATGTTGAAGATGATGTGGTCATAGGATATATTCCATGGTCAGGATCTTTTAAAGCTCCAAGCTGACCTTCAAGAAGTATTTCCTTTCCGTCTTTTACTGCCTGATTAAGATATTCGGCAACATTTGCCACATATGGCTCAACTATATCTTTATAGCCAATTACCTCATTAAAAATTTCCTCCGGATTTAAAAGCGGATGATGATAAAGGTGTTCAAGAAGCACATTTTTTATCTCACATGCCCTGGTAATTCTTTCCTTAAGAATTTCAGGATAGAAAAGATCGCAAATCTGTATGCCAAGCTTTGCGTATTTATCTGAGTAAAAAGGAGCTATACCGCTTTTTGTCGAACCGAATTTCTTGTCGCTCAGTCTGCCTTCCTCAAGTGTATCAAAAAGTATATGGTAAGGCATAAGAAGCTGAACCCTGTCAGAAATCATAATTTTAGGATTAAGTCCTGTTTTTTTAATTTCGTTTAATTCTTTTATAAAGTATGGAACATTGAAAGCAACACCGTTTCCTATTATGTTTACAGTGCTTTTGTTAAAAACACCGGATGGCATTTGATGAAGAGCATGTTTTCCATAGTCATTAATGATAGTATGTCCGGCATTGCTTCCGCCTTGAAAACGAATTACAATATCTGCATTTTCAGCAAGCATGTCCGTTATTTTGCCTTTTCCTTCGTCACCCCAGCAGGAACCTACTATTGCTTTTACCATTTGAATCACTCCTGTAAAATAAATAAGTTTTTAAATTAAACAACTAATTACTTATAAAGTATATAATTTATTATGCCATAAGTAAAATAAATACTTTTTATACTTGCTATAAAATTATTATATATTACATTCAAAAAGCCGACATCTTCATCTGAAAATATCGGCTTTCAATTATATTCTTATATCTTCTGCTTTTTCAACAATTAGATTTTTATTTTTTTCAAGTATTGGTTTAACAATATCTGTAATAAATTCTTCAGTCTGCTGAGGCGCACGTCCCACAAAATTTTTAGCGTCCATTATAGAATTAAGGTCGTCTATCGTAAGCCCAAACATAGGGTCTGCGGCTATTCTTTCAAGAAGGTCGTTTTTCTTGCCTTCGGTTTTAACCACTTTGCCGGCAGCCATTGAATGCTGTCTTATTCTCTCATGAAGTTCCTGACGGTTTCCGCCTCTTTTTACAGCGTCCATCATTATGTTTTCAGTTGCCATAAAAGGAAGCTCATTGTTAAGGTGCTGCTCAATTACCTTTGGATACACAACAATTCCGTCTATAACATTTCTGTAAATAGAAAGTATGGCGTCAACGCTTAAAAACGCCTCCGGAATACTTATTCTTTTGTTTGCAGAATCATCCAGTGTTCTTTCAAACCACTGTGTAGAAGCAGTTATTGCCGGATTTAATGAATCGGCAATAACATATCTGGCAAGTGAGCCCATTCTTTCACATCTCATGGGATTTCTCTTATAAGCCATTGCCGATGAACCTATCTGGTTTTTCTCAAAAGGCTCCTCAACTTCTTTTAGATGCTGCAAAAGACGTACATCATTGCTGAATTTGTATGCACTTTGTGCCACACCTGCAAGTACATTAAGCATCTGAGAATCAAGCTTTCTCGGATATGTCTGGCCTGAAACTGCAAAACACTTGCCAAATCCCATTTTTTCAGCAATCATAGGGTCTATCTTTTTGACTTTTTCATGGTCTCCGTCAAAAAGCTCAAGAAAACTTGCCTGTGTGCCTGTTGTACCTTTTGAGCCGAGAAGTTTTGCTTTAGAAAGCTGATGATCAATGTCTTCAAGGTCCATTACGAGGTCTTGTATCCATAATGTAGCCCTTTTTCCTACAGTTGTAGGCTGTGCAGGCTGAAAATGAGTAAATCCAAGAGTAGGTAAATCTTTATATTTAACAGCGAACTTTGAAAGCTCGTTAATTACGTTTACCACTTCTTTTTTTATAAGCTTAAGTGCTTCAGTCATTATTATAATATCGGTATTGTCACCCACATAACAGCTTGTGGCTCCAAGATGTATTATAGGCATTGCGCTTTTTGCCTGCATGCCGAATGCATAAACATGACTCATAACATCATGACGCACAATTTTTTCTCTTGCCTCAGCTACGTCATAATTTATGTCGTCCTGATATTTTTTCATTTCATCTATTTGTTCCTGAGTGATGTTAAGGCCAAGCTCTTTTTCGGTTTCCGCAAGCGCTATCCATAGCTTTCTCCAAGTTTTGAACTTATAGTCAGGCGAGAAAAGATAGCTCATTTCCTCACTAGCATATCGTGAATTTAGGGGGTTTTCGTATTTCGACCTCATTTTCAATGTCCTCCTGTTCGTGTTTCGGTATCGGCGTAGGATAATTGCCTGAAAAGCATGCGTCACAAAATCCGATATTTTTTCCAAGTGTTAATTTTTGAAGCTTGTCAATTCCAAGATAGCCGAGGCTGTCCAGTCCGGACACTTTAGCTATCTCGTCTATGTTGTACCTGCATGCTATAAGTTTATCCCTGCTTGGTACATCCGTTCCATAATAACACGGCCATCTGAAAGGCGGTGAACTGACACGCATATGAACTTCTTTTGCTCCGGCATTATGAAGTATTTCAACAAGACGTGCTATAGTCGTTCCTCTTACTATGGAATCGTCTACCATAACTACTCTTTTGCCTTCCACAGCGCTTTTAAGAGCATTGAGTTTAATTTTCACTCCGTCCTCTCTTGCCGACTGTGTCGGAGCTATGAATGTACGTCCTATATATCTGTTTTTAACAAGTCCTTTTCCGTATGGTATTCCGCTTTGTTCTGCATATCCTATAGCTGCATCCATTCCGCTGTCCGGCACACCTATTACAAGGTCTGCATCAACAGGATGCTCAATTGCAAGCTGGCGTCCGGCTTCTTTTCTGGACTCATAAACACTTATTCCCTCTATAAAGCTGTCCGGACGGGCAAAGTAAATAAGCTCAAATATACAAAGTGCTCTCTTTTTCTTTCCGCAGTGTGTTTTTATTGAGCGAAGCCCGTTTTCGTCAATTACAACTATTTCTCCCGGCTCAACATCTCTTATATATTTTGCACCTACAGCGTCAAGAGCACATGTCTCAGATGACAATATATAGCTTTTTCCTCTTTTTCCAATAACAAGAGGACGTATTCCCTGAGGGTCACGGCAACCAATAAGCTTCTTGGGACTCATTACAATAAGCGCATATGAACCTACAACTATATCCATCATTTTGCTTACAGCATCTTCAACAGACGGATTTTTTACTCTTTCACGGGCAATAACATATGCAAGAACTTCCGAATCAATAGTTGTCTGGAAAATATAGCCTTCATTTTCAAATTTTTCTCTAAGCTCAAAAGCATTTGTAAGATTGCCGTTATGGCTGATTGTAAGGGCACCTTTAATATAACGCGAAACAAGGGGCTGTGCGTTTTGTCTAAAGCTTCCCCCTGCCGTAGAATAGCGGACATGACCTACAGCAATTTTGCCCGTAAGCTCATTTAATATATCGGAATTAAATACGCTTGATACAAGGCCCATATCCTTATATTGTTTTACAGTAGTGTCATCCGTAACCGCTATGCCGCAGCTTTCCTGACCTCTGTGCTGGAGTGAAAAAAGTCCGTAATACACTACTCTGCCGCTGTCAATATCGTCATTATTGTAAATGCCGAAAACACCGCATTCTTCTTTAAGTTCGTCTTCCTCGGAATATGGTGCAAATTCAGTTGTATCAGTTGTGTATACTTTTTTTTCAATCATTTGTTTATCCTTCTCCATACTTCCTGATAGGCTTCCTCCACATTTCCTAAATCTCTTCTAAAACGATCTTTGTCAAGTTTTTCATTTGTCTTTACATCCCAAAGACGGCATGTATCCGGAGATATTTCATCAGCAAGAATTATTCTGCCGTCATATCTTCCAAATTCTATTTTAAAATCTATAAGTTTAATATCTTTTTCAAGGAAAAATTTCTTAAGAAGCTCGTTTATTTTAAGAGCCTGTTTTGAAATTGAGTCTATTTCCTCTTTTGTTGCAATGCCGATAGCAAGAGCCTGAAGTGTATTTATCATAGGATCGCCGAGAGCATCATTTTTATATGAAAACTCAAGTATAGGGTTATTGAGAGCCCTGCCTTCCTCAACTCCGAACCTTTTTGAAAAGCTGCCTGCGGCAACATTTCTTACTATTACCTCAAGAGGTACAATTGATACTTTTTTTACTATGGTTTCTCTGTCACTTATTTCTTTTACGTAATGAGTTTCAATACCGTTTTTTTCAAGATACTGCAAAATAATATTTGTCATCTTGTTATTGATAACGCCTTTTCCAACTATTTGGCCTTTTTTGAGACCGTTAAAAGCTGTGGCATCATCTTTATAATCTACTATAAGTTTGTCTTCGTCATCTGTTTTGAATACTTTTTTTGCTTTTCCCTCATAAAGCATTTCAAGTTTTTTCATTCTTGTACCTCCGATTTCACTAAAGAATATAAAATATTTCTTATTTAATCATATTTGAAATTTTATTTATAGCTACTGAAAGGTTTTCCGTATCAGCGTTATATACTTCACCACTGTCACAAAGTTTTGCAGTTTCAGGGTTTATTGGAAGCTGTCCTAAAACGTCAATGCCGTATTCTCCGGCAATTTTGTTTATTTTGCTCTCGCCGTAAATCATTATTTTGCTTCCGCAGTCAGGGCATAAAACATAGCTCATATTTTCTACAATTCCGAGAATCGGTATGTTCATAAGCTGTGCCATTTTAAGAGCTTTGCCCACAATCATGCTTACAAGATCCTGAGGAGATGTTACCAAAATTATACCGTCTACCGGCAATGATTGAAATACAGTAAGAGGCACATCGCCTGTTCCCGGAGGCATATCAACAAAAAGGAAATCTATATCTTTCCAAATTACGTCCGAATAAAACTGCTGTACAACACCTGCAATAACAGGTCCCCTCCAAACAACAGGATCGGTGTCATTATCTACAAGCAGATTAACGCTCATAACATCAACGCCGTTTACGCTCTTTATAGGAAGCATACCATACTGGTTGCCGCCTGCTTTGCCTTTTATACCAAACATCTTAGGTATTGACGGTCCGGTAATGTCAGCATCAAGTATACCGCATTTATAGCCTTTTGCTGCCATTGCGCTTGCAAGAAGCGATGTTACAAGTGACTTGCCTACTCCGCCTTTGCCGCTTACAACACCAATAATTTTTTTGATGCTGCTGTATTTGTTATGCTGTATAATCATACTTTCTGCTGTTCTTTCACTGCAATTTTCACCGCATGTTGAACAGTTGTGCGTACAATCTTCGCTCACGTAAATCCTCTCCATTCTGTATTAATAATAAAGAAATTATAATCACTGAATTTTATAATGTCAATACAACTTCAAATTTATTATAGCACAAGGTATTATCAATAATCAAAAAGTTTTCATTATTTTTTCAGTGTGTTTTCACATATCATACACAATTACATGTTTTACTTTTAAATAAGAGAAAGGCGTGTATGCTTATGAAAATGAATTTTTTGAGAAATATTATGGCGATATCTGCACTGAGTACGGCAGTTGTTTTGTCAGGCTGCAGCAGCTCTTCAGTAGGTATAGCCGATAAATCTAAGGCATCCGAGATAGAACTTATTTCAATGTCCGACGCAGATTTTTCATCCGACGATAAATATATAGATTGGAAAAACAGTGAATATACAACTATAACAGCAGAAAACGGAACATTTAAAGTAGACGGCGAAGGTGCCGAGGCAAACGGAAACACAGTTACAATAAATCACAAGGGTACGTTTGTATTAAGCGGCACAATGGACGACGGATACATAATTGTAAATTCAAGTATGAGCGGGAAAGTACGACTTGTGCTAAATAACTTCAGTATAACATGCAGCAACGGAGCCCCTATTTATATAAAAGACTCAGATGTAATGCTTTCGCTTTCTGAAGGAACAGTAAACAACGTAACTGATTCAGCAGATTATACATATAAATATTATGATGAAACAGATAGTTCCCCTAATGCAGCAATATTTGCAAAAGATGACCTTGTAATAAACGGTACAGGTACGCTTAATGTTACGGCAAACCACAAAAACGCAATTCAAAGCAAGGACGACCTTAAAGTGGTAGAAGGAACCATAAACATAACCTCTGTAGACGACGGATTTGTGGGAAAAGACATGGCAGCGTTTAAAGATGCCACAATAACTCTTAAAACAGACGGTGACTCTATAAAATCAACAGGTACTGACAATGGTACGGGATATATAATAATCGGCGGCGGAACATTTGATATTGATTCTCAAAATGACGCTTTGCAGGCATCAAATGAGCTCTGTATAGAAGACGGAAAATTCAATATAAAAACCGGTGACGGCGACAGTGATTTTTCTTCTTCGCAGGGAGAAGGTATGGGAGGCGGCATGCCTTCAAGGCCTGATAAATCAGATTTCGGTTCATCTGACAAAAACACTTCAGCAGGCACATCTTCAGGCAGCAATGCTAAATTAAGCAGTGATTCTACAAATAACGAAAACACTCCTTCAGGAATGACTCCTCCTGATAACGGAATTGCACCTGATATGCCCGGAGGAAATGCCCCATCCGATATGAGTTCTAATAAATCAGAAACAGAAAGCATGAAAGGTATAAAATCAGACACAACAATACATATAACAGGCGGAACTTTTAATATTGATACGGAAGATGACGCCGTTCACTCAAACAGCACAGTCATAATAGACGGCGGCAAATTCTCAATAAACACCGGCGATGACGCAATGCATGCAGATAATACGTTAACTGTTAATAATGGCGGCATAAGCATTTCAAACTGCTATGAAGGACTTGAGGCAGCAAAAATAAATGTAAACGGCGGAAATATAGATGTAAATGCAACAGACGACGGAGTAAACGCTTCCGAAAAGAAAGCAACTGAAAGCACAGAAAATACACAGCAGCAAAATACATCGAATGACAGCAACACATCACAAAATAATCAAATTTCTGAAAACACTTCTGATTCTAAGTCCGATGGTTCGTCAGTAAATTCCGAACATGCAGATAGGCCTTCCGGCAATAATATGGATTCCAGCAATGCCGTGCTCAATATAACAGGCGGAACTCTAAATGTAAATGCATACGGCGACGGCCTTGATGCAAACGGCTCAATATATATGTCCGGAGGCTCGGTAACCGTAAGCGGTCCTATAAATGACGGAAACGGTGACCTTGATTATGATAGTGTATTCGAAATAACAGGAGGAACTCTTGTTTCTGCCGGCAGCAGCGGAATGGCTCAGAATCCGTCTGATACATCATCACAGTACAGCATCGCCGGCATACTTGATAACCAACAATCAGCAAATTCAGTTGTTTCGCTTACAGATGATAACGGAAATAAAATCTTATCATTTACGGTGCCTAAAATATATTCACATTTGGTATTTTCATCATCTAAAATTAAATATGGCGAAACATACCACATACTTGTTGACGGAAACGAAGTAAAATCCGTTGAGGTTTCCGAAATTGTATCACTGTTTTCTGAAATGAAAAACGGTATGAGCGGAGGTCCCGTAAAGGGTATGGAAGGCCGCAAAACAGACAATAATGACTTACATATGACACAACCAGCGCAGCTTAAGCAAACTCAACAGTAAATTCTAAATTAAAAAACAGGGCTTATAAACTTTGATTATTCTTAGCTTATAGTCCTGTTTGTTTATAATTATGTAAATTTCATAATTTCTTTTTTCAGTCTTCCTATAATACGTTTTTCAAGCCTTGATATATATGACTGTGAAATGCCCAGCATGTCGGCCACTTCTTTTTGAGTTTTTTCCTCACCCTTCGGCGTCATGCCGAATCTTAACTGTACTATTTTCTTTTCTCTTTGGCTTAATTTATTTATTGCCGCTTTAAGCAGATTTCTGTCCACTTCGTCTTCAATGTCACGGAATATTATATCATTGTCAGTACCGAGAATATCACTTAAAAGCAGTTCGTTGCCTTCACAGTCAACATTTAACGGCTCGTCTATCGAAACCTCCGTTTTTGTCTTAGAATTGCGTCTAAGAAACATAAGTATCTCATTTTCAATACATCTTGATGCATATGTGGCAAGTTTTATATTTCTGTCGGTGTTAAATGTGTTAATCGCCTTAATAAGACCTATGGTGCCTATTGATATTAGGTCCTCAACATTTATGCCCGTGTTTTCAAATTTTCTGGCAATATATACAACAAGCCTTAAATTACGCTCTATTAATATTGATTTTGCATTATCTTCTTGGTCTGTTTTAAGCATGTTAAGTACACTTGTTTCTTCATCAGGTTCAAGCGGAGGTGGAAATACATCGCTGCCGCCTATGTAGTAAACCTCGTTTTCCTCTTTTCTCAGACGCATAAGAAATCCTTTAATACTGTATCTGAGCATAAATAAATAATAGTTGATTTTCATATTCGCTGCCTCCATATATCAATGTCTCTGCGGGATATTATGGCATGATACCCGCCCGATGATGAAAAACGGCCGTTAAACACCGCTGCTTCCGCATTTTGAAATTTTATTGACTTGCCGTCTGAAAACACTGCTTCTGCGCAATCAAGTTTAAGTACAGGTATTTCACCGTTTGCGGCACCGAGAGAGGAAAAATTTATATATGATATCCTGTCGTTTTTGTCATAACACCCGATAAGAAAATCTTCTCTTTGGCTGTCCGGCAGCAAATTTATTATTGCCGTGTTTTCAGCAGGTATCACAACTGCCCCGCTTTTGCTGTCACTTATGAAACATCCCGTGTCAATAAGCGCATCCGTCTCTATAGTTTTGCCGGTATAAAGCATTTTTAACTTGCAGTAATCCTGTCTATTCGAAAACGCCGACTCCTTCCATTTTCCGGCTAAATTAAAAAATAAAAAAGCAAGACCGGAAGTTATAATAAAAACAAAAATACTGTTTTTAGGTCCATAGTTTTTAAAGTAATACATGACGGACTCAGGCAGATTTGACATTTTTTTAATCCAGACTAATAGACCATATAATAGAGCTGAAAAAAGCATTGTAAGCGCTATTATTTTAAAAAATCCATATATGCTTTTAGGTTTGAAAAGCAGCCATGAGACACAGATATTAGCAAGAAGTGCCGATAATATGTATAGTATTGGTTTATTGACAAAAATACACATAAGTATTACTTCCGCCAAGGCTCCCAAAGCCGCAAATATTATTATCTTTTTAAGTTTTAAGTATGTTCGTGAAATTACTGAAACAAAATACAGTATTGCCACGTCCATAATAAAGCCCTCTATAAATATCTTGTCGGCATATAAAGTCATATCTCCACCGTCCTGATATAATTATATAGCTGATGATATGCGAATTATGTCAAACTGTGAAATGGAAAATTATTTTCAGACGCAAAAAAAGCCGACGTTTTTTTTAATATCCAAAAAAACGTCAGTTTTCTTAAAAAGCATTATTATTTTACTTCTATAAGCTCATATTCAAGTGTTCCCAACCCAATTTTTTCGGCATGTTTAAGACATCCGAGCCAGTCGGTAGTCGGGTGCATTGCGTGGAAGTGGTCGTCAGACTTGTCACCTTCAATAGCACTGCCAAACAAAACAGGCTGTTTATTTACCATATCGGCACATGCTTTATCCAGTGCAACAGGGTCAAATGACGCAAACATTCCTACATTAGGCACAAGTGCAATATCATTTTCCGCATGACAGTCACAGAAAGGCGACACGTCCATTACGAGATTAATATGGAAAGAAGGTCTGTCTTTTACAACAGCCCATGCATATTCAGCCATTTTCTTATTGAAATTCTCAATAGATACTCCCCAGTCCGGTTTTATGGCATTAAATGCACAAACACCTATACACCTGCCGCAGCCGACACATTTTGATAAATCTATAGAAGCCTTTTTATTTGTATATGATATGGCCGAATGAGCACAGATTTTAGCACACATACCGCAGCCAACACACTTTTCCTGAGAAACATTCGGTTTTCCGTCAGAATGCATTTCCATTTTTCCGGCGCGGCTTCCGCAGCCCATTCCTAAATTTTTAATTGCTCCTCCGAAACCGGCCTGCTCATGCCCTTTAAAATGATTAAGCGATATTATAACATCGGCGTCCATTATAGCAGTACCAATCTTAGCCTCTTTTACAAGCTCACCGTTAATCGGCACACGAACTTCATTAGTGCCTTTAAGTCCGTCGGCAATAATAACATGACATCCCGTTGTCATCAATGTGAAGCCATTTTCATAAGCGGAATCCATATGTTCAAGAGCCTGTTTACGCCTTCCTACATAAAGCGTGTTGCAGTCTGTCAAAAAAGGCATTCCTCCTAAGGACTTAACTGTGTCAGCTACTGTTTTGGCATAATTCGGCCTTATGTAGGCCATGTTTCCCGGCTCACCGAAATTAATCTTTATCGCTGCAAATTTTTTGTTAAAATCTATTGTTTCTATTCCGGCTTCTTTAATAAGCTTTTCAAGTTTTTGCAAAAGGCCATAGTTAAATTTTGTTTTCATATTGGTAAAATATACCTTTGATTTTTCCATGTTTTACCATTTCCTTTCTTTTTTGCTACGAATAAATCTAAACCTATAAGACATAATAACTATATCCCAAAAAGTAAAGGAGGAATATAAATGTCAGCCAATCCAAGCATCAAATGTACAGTATCACAGTGCAGAAACCATTGCAAAGGTGAAAACTACTGTTCTCTTGACTGTATAACAGTAGGAACACATGAAGCATCTCCAACTCAGGACGCATGTACAGACTGCAAATCATTTATGAAATGATTTATTTTAAATAAAGCATATGTATTTTAAAACATATACTTTATAAGCCGTTTGGAAAACCGAACGGCTTATTTCTATTACATTTTTTCTGGTTCAGGATAATCAGTACCAAATGTGTCAACTGTTACTTTAGTCATTATCTGCGGTTCTTCAGGCATGTCCATTCTGTCGGTTTTAACACCAGCAAGTTTGTTAACCACATCCATTCCTTCAATCACCTTTCCAAAAGCAGCATATTGTCCGTCAAGATGCGGAGCGTCTTTATGCATGATAAAAAACTGGCTTCCTGCCGAGTCATTTCTCATGCTTCTTGCCATTGAAATAACTCCGGCTGTATGCTTTAGGTCGTTTTTAACCTTATTAAACGCAAATTCTCCTTTTATGCAGTATCCCGGGCCACCCATTCCAGTTCCTTCAGGGTCTCCGCCCTGAATCATAAAACCTTTTATAATTCTGTGAAAACTGAGATTGTCATAAAAACCTTTTTTTACAAGCGAAATAAAGTTATTTACTGTGTTTGGTGCAACATCAGGGTAAAGTTCGATTTTAATTGTGTCTTCACCATTAATTTTCATTGTTACTATTGGATTTTGTGCCATTATATTTCTTCCCTTCAATTAATTTTTATTAAATATAATATTTTTATTAAATCACTAATCAGCCTTTAACACAAATTCATTATATACATCTTCAAAATCTCTTATCATCCAATACGGCAGGTGCATTTTACGCATATCACTTATTGTCATCCAATAATACCCGTCATGTTCACTGCTAAGCTTTACCTCTCCGTCGATATATTTGCACAGATACGTAAGTATAGTCAAATGCACGTCGCTTCGTATTGCATCATAGCAATTGAGAATTCTTACAAGAGACACTTTAAGGTTAGTTTCTTCACCTACTTCTCTGAAAAGGCCTCTTTCAGCTGTTTCTGAAAACCTTACTCCTCCTCCGGGAAGATCCCACGCTACATGGTGATTCATACTGCTGCTTTTAATTTCTTCCTTTGACCTATGAAGTACAAGAAAGCGCCCGTCTCTTATTATAATTGCCTTAACAGCAAGAGCAAAATCTCTTTTCAAAACACTACCTTCTTTCAGCCTTTTGCCTCAGAAAGAAGTTTTAAAAGTTCTTCCTCGTTAAATTTATATACCGTATTGCAAAAATGACATGTAAGCTCGGCCTTTTTGTCTTCTTTAGCTATTTTTTCAAGTTCTTTCTTGCCAAGACTTATCAATGCTCTTTCTGTTCTTTCCCTTGTACAGCTGCATTTATACTGCATTTGTACTTTATCAAGTATTTCTATTCCAAAGTCACCAATAATAAATTTTAATATATCTTCAGGTGTCATGCCTTCTTCAAGAAGTTTAGTAACAGAAGGCATATTTTTAATTTTTTCTTCAAGCTTAGATACCGTTTCCTCCGGGCAGTCGGGCATCAGCTGTATTAGAAATCCCCCCGCCTGCTTAACTGAACAGTCAGTATCTATCAGTACCCCAAGTCCTACAGATGACGGTACCTGTTCACTTTTTGCAAAATAATAAGTTAAATCTTCTGCTATCTCTCCAGATACCAGCTCAATCATTCCGCAATACGGCTCTTTTAAGCCAATGTCTTTTATTACTTTTAAATTTCCGTTTCCAATTGCTCCGCCTACGTCAAGCTTTCCGTTTTTCTTAAGCGGTATGTCAACATTAGGCTCAAATACATAACCTTTTACATTTGCATGACTGTCACCTGTTACAAGCAAGCCTTCCAAAGGTCCGTCACATTTTATCTGCAATGTAACGAGGTCTTTTTCAGACTTGAGTGTCAAGCCTATCATAGCACCTGCTGTAAGAAGCCTGCCGAGAGCCGCTGTTGCCACAGGTGACGTGTTATGTATGTTTCTTGCTTTTTCCACAGTTTTTCTGCTTGAGGCCGCAAAAGCCCTAATTCTGTTATTTCCGGCAGAAGCTCTTATAATATAATCATCCATTTTTTACTCCTCCAAAACTGCTTTTCCGTGTTCTCTTGCCACTATACAAATTCTTTCGCTTTCCGGATGTGGAGGCTCAAATGTAAAAGCGTCAAAAGAGTCAACAAAAGCAAGTCCGCTTTCTTTAAGTGCCGCTTTTATTTCCTCAAGAGAATATGCCTTCTCATAATGACATTCATTTTTCCGGCTGTATTTCTCCGAATTATTGTCTTTAATAAAAAAGTCAACGTAATATTCGTTTATTTTTTCTTCTTCATCATAATAATTCTGCCAAACATATGCCGCATTGTCTGTTGATGAACCAAAACTGTTGCATCCGTAAATCTCTTTAAATTTGTACTCGGTGTTAACATCAAAAACAAAAATACCATTCGGCTCAAGGTAATTGTTTACAAGAGAAAACACTTTTTTTAAATCTCCGTATTCTGTAAGATAATTAAGGCTGTCGCAAAGGCAAAGTATTACATCCACAGTGCCGTAAAGTTCAAACTCAGTCATGTCCTGACATAAATATAATATATCTTTCCCACTTTTTTCAGCTTTCATTTTGGCAATTGAAAGCATTTGTTCCGAAATATCTATTCCAATCATGTCATAGCCTTTTTCAGCAAGTCTTTCCGTAACATTTCCAGTTCCGCACCCCAATTCGGCTATAAGTTTCGGCTTGGAATTATAATATTTCCCTATTATCTTTTCAATATACCCAGTCCATCCGTCATAATCCACGTTATCCATAAATATATCGTAAACAGACGCAAAGCCATTATATCTTTCCAAAATAACACCTTCTCAAACTAATAAATACTTTTAATATGTTACTATAAATTTTTATTCATATCAAGAATTAAATTAAATTGCATTTAAAATAACACCAAAAAATAAGCAAAAAAATAAGGCATACAAAACTGTATGCCCTTATTATTATTTATCTTCTTCACTCTCTTTGTTATCACTGCCAGAATCAGATTCATCATCACAGCCGCAGTTGCAATAATCATCATCACAGTCATCCCAGTCATCATACATATCATCAGCTTCTTTTTCATCCATATGCTTTTTGATAAAAATAGCGGCAATACCAACTGCAACAGCACTAACTGCTACAAGGATACCAATAAGGACATAAAGGTTTTTCTTTTCTTCTGAATTTCTTATTTCGGATAACATACCTTTTAAATCTTCAATGTTGAAATTTTTCATATCAATTGCCTCCTCATTTTTCAATCATAGCTTTTAAAAAAATTTCTATCTTCAAAAAAACTTGAGCTGTGTATTTCACTGAATATTTGATAAGCTTTTTTTAAAATCTGGCGCTCATCATTAAATTTAAGAAGATGATAAGCTTCATGAAATTTATAAAAACCAGAATCTGCAAAATATTCTTCACTTTGCGGCTTACTGTAAAATGAATCCGTTTCCATCAGATACCAATGAACCGTTTTGTTTACAATTCCATTATCGCTGTGGAAACTATACTGCGTTTTACCAACATATTTAATTATATTTGCTTTAGAACCAGATTCTTCTTTAACTTCCCTTAAAGCCGTTTCAAAACGCTGTTCACCTTCTTCAACTGTACCTTTAGGAAGAACCCAGCCAATATAACGACCGTTCTGGTTTTTATATAAAAGCAGTATTTTCCATTTGTATATCACTATTCCGCCGCAGCTTACTGCTTCTGCCACATTTATACCTCCGTTAATTAATTTCCAACTAACCTCAGTATACAATACATGAATATTTTTTTCAATGTTTTGTTTGCCTAAACGGCGATTTTGAGGCAAACAGTTTCATTTTTGAAAGTGAAAATTTCCATAGCAAAATAAGATACGGTATAAATACAAGTAGATAAATATTCCCCAAAGACAGTATAATAAAATTATATGTTCCATGAGCCAGATATGGCAGTAAAAACGAAAGCAGCAAATATACTCTTCCCTTTTTATAATAAGAATAGTAGGCAAAAGCACTGCCCATTGTTATACCGAAAAGGAAATGCCCTGGTACAGAAAACACCGCTCTCGATATTGCTGTAGTAAAACTTCCGCTGCCAAATACGTATATAATATTTTCAATTGTGGCAAAACCCAAAGACACAAGTGAAGCATACAGGCAGGCGTCAAACGGCTCATTTAAGTTTTTGTTTCTTTTCATAAGAAAATACAAAAACAGCAGTTTCATACTTTCTTCGGTACCCGCAGAAGCAACATAAGAATCAAATAAGTTTTCAAACCGCAAAGGGATAGTTAATTTTGCAATTAATCTGTCAATTCCGCCTACAAATGACGCTGTTAAAAAACCAAATATAACACATACAAGCATCATTCTGATTGGTTCTTTTTCGTATTTGTCTTTGCAGTAAATGAAAATAACAAGAATAATACTCGGAGCAAGGGACAGCTGTAAAAGCATTTTCATCACATCCAAGTGTATTATTTACAATTGACTGCAAAAATATAAAAAATATAAAAAACGGATACAATATTGTATCCGTCATTGGAATTTAATTTTAAAGCTCTTTAAGAGCCTCCGTTATTGCTTCATTTACGCTTGCAGGATCGGCTTTTCCTTTAAGCTGTTTCATGCACTGTCCCATCAGGTGTCTGCTTACTTTAGTGTTTCCGGCTTTATATTCCTCTACTGACTTTGGATTTGCCGCAATTACTGCGTCAACAACACTTTTTACAGCACCAGCGTCATTAGTCATCTCAAGCCTGTTTTCTTTAATATATTTTTCAGGTTCAACATTTTCAGCAAACATTTTTTCAAATACTTCTTTTGCCGTATTTCTGTTTATGGTCTTATTTTTGAGTAACAATATGAGTTTTCCAAGATTTGCGGCATCAAATTTAATGTTTTCATATTCAGTTGAAGTCTCGGAAGCAAGTCTTAAAAGCTCACCCATAATCCAGTTTGAAACTTCTTTAGGCTCATTGCATACTTCAAGAGCTTCTTCAAAAATTTTAACAAGATATTTAGAACTTGTTATTATATCAACATCATATTCCGGAAGACCGTATTCCCTAATATATCTTTCTTTCTTCTCAGTAGGAAGCTCCGGAAGAGATTTCTTTACTTTTTCTATCCATTCATCGCTAATTTCAATTGGTACAAGGTCTGGTTCAGGGAAATATCTGTAATCCTGAGCGTTTTCCTTTGACCTCATAGCATATGATTTTCCCTTTGTATCGTCCCATCTTCTTGTTTCCTGAATAACTTTTCCACCGTCTTCAATAAGGTCTATCTGTCTTTCTGTTTCCCATTCAATCGCTCTTGCTATAGCTTTAAATGAATTGATGTTTTTCATTTCAGTTCTTGTGCCAAGTTTTGTTGTGCCAACAGGTCTTACTGATATGTTTACATCGGCACGAAGCGAACCCTGTTCCATTTTACAGTCCGAAACACCAATATACTGAAGTATAGCTTTAAGCTTTGTTAGATATGCAATTACTTCTTCTCTGCTTTCAAAATCAGGCTCAGATACTATCTCAAGAAGCGGAACACCGCATCTGTTATAATCAACAAGCGTACTGTCGTCAAGTGGATCGTGTATAAGTTTTCCGGCATCCTCTTCCATATGAATTTCTTTTATTCTTATTGCTTTTTTAGCACCGTTTACTTCTATGTCAACATGTCCGTTATGGCAAATCGGCAGATAAAGCTGTGAAACCTGATATGCCTTGGGTAGATCCGGATAAAAATAATTTTTTCTGTCAAATTTATTATACCTTGTTATCTGGCAGTTAGTCGCAATGCCGGTACGTATAGCATATTCTACAACTTTTTCGTTTAATACAGGAAGTGTACCCGGCATTCCGGAGCATACTGCACAGACATGTGTATTTGGCTCACCGCCGAACTCAGTTGAGCATGAGCAGAATATTTTAGTCTTAGTAGAAAGTTCGCAGTGGACTTCAAGGCCCATAGTTGTTAAAAATTCCATTTATTACACCTCCCTTTTAATTACAGGTTTTTTCAAATGAAAGTCTGTTTCCTTCTGGAATGAGTAAGCTATGTTCATAAGCTCATTTTCGCTGAAAGGCTTTCCTGTAAGCTGGAGACCGACAGGCAGACCTTCTTTATCAAAACCGCAAGGGATAACCATAGAAGGAAGTCCAGCAAGATTAATCGAAACAGTATAAATATCGCCCAGATACATTTTAAGAGGATCGCTTAAATTCTCACCCATTTTAAGAGCTGTGGTAGGCGCTGTAGGACTTAATATTGCATCATATTTTTCAAAAGCTTTATCAAAGGCTTTCTTAATAACGGCCTTTACCTGAAGTGCTTTTTTGTAATATGCGTCATAATATCCGCTTGAAAGAACAAATGCTCCAATCATTATTCTTCTTTTTACTTCCATGCCGAAGCCTTCGCTTCTTGACTTGCAGTAAAGGTCAGTAAGGTCGTCAAAAGACGGTGTGCAGTAGCCATATTTTACACCGTCAAACCTTGAAAGGTTTGAGCTTGCCTCTGCACAGGCAATAATATAATAAGTCGGGATGACATATTCAATCTCAGGCATTTTGAATTCTTCAATAATTGCTCCCATATTCTCAAGCTTTTTGGCAGCTTCGAGCACTTTTTCCTTTACATCTTTTTCAAGACCTTCACCAAACCAGTCAGTAGGAACACCTATTTTTTTGCCTTTAACATCATTTTTAAGCGTTATATTAAGCGCATCCATATTTACAGATGTGCTGTCTTTTGGGTCATGACCTGAAATAATATTTAAAACAGCAGCCACATCCCCCACACTTCTGCCCATAGGTCCTATCTGGTCAAGAGATGACGCATACGGTATCAGGCCGTATCTGGAAACCCTGCCGTATGTCGGCTTTATACCAGTTATACCACAAAATGCACACGGCTGTCTAATTGAACCGCCTGTATCGGAGCCAAGAGCATAATATACCTGGTCTGTAGCAATAGCAACAGCTGAGCCGCCGCTTGAGCCGCCCGGAACTCTGTTTTCGCCCCATGGATTTAAAGTTGCGCCGTAATATGATGTCTCTGTAGTACTCCCCATTGCAAACTCATCCATGTTGAGCTTTCCCAAAAGTACAGCTCCGGCATTTTCAAGATTGCTGTAGGCTGTGGCATTATAAAACGGCTTAAATCCGGTCAATATTTTAGATGCACACGTTGTAAGTATGCCTTTTGTGCACATGTTGTCTTTTAACGCCATAGGCACACCTGCCAAAGGAGATGTGTATGTTCCGTCATCAATGCCTTTTTGCACTTCTTCGGCTCTCTTAAGCGCTTCGTCAGCACATAACGTTATAAATGCATGATAATTTTTATCTGTTTTTTCAATATTTTCAAGTGCCGCTTTTGTAATTTCAGCTACACTTATCTCTTTGTTTTTTATCATTCTGCCGGCTTCAAGGGCAGATAATTTACTTAAGTCCATATTCCGCCCTCCGTTTATTCAAATGTTTTAGGCACTTTAAAAGCACCGTTTTTTTTGTCCGGCGCATTAAGAAGTATATCGTCTCTGTCTGCCGAAGGCCTTACTTCGTCTTTTCTGAATACATTTTTCATAGGAAAAGCATGGCTCATTGCCTCAATTCCTGTTGTGTCAAGCTGATTTAGAGTATCCATATAATTTATTATTTTTTCCATTTCATTTCTTGCACTCTCTTTTTCTTCATCTTTGAGTCTGAGACGTGCAAGCTCACTGATATAGTCTATCATGTCATCAGTTATTTTCATCTGCATTTCTCCCTTCAAATCATATTACATATGTATGATGTTTTCCAAAAAACAGAAATTTTAATTGTTTTAATCAATAAATTAAACCTATTATAATAAAATAGCATATATGTTCTAAAAATTCAACTAACAAAGGAAAATATTGAAAAAACAGGTACTACTTTGAAATTTTATCACAAACCAGATTAACTTAAAATATAATGATATCAAAAACAGCGGAGGCATATATCATGCAGATAGTTGCTGGTGTAAAGGATATCAGCCTTTTTTATCACAGTGTCAGCTGTGAAACGGAAGCAATAAGAAATTTATCCTTTGATGTAGAAGACGGAGAGTTTATGAGCATAGTTGGCCCCTCCGGATGCGGAAAAAGTACATTGCTTTCAATATTAAGCGGTCTCTTAAAGCCTACTTCTGGAAAAGTTTATATAAAAGAAGGCTATAAAACCGGATACATGCTTCAAAAAGATCATCTTTTTGAATGGCGAACAATATTTTCAAATGCCTGCCTCGGACTAGAGATACAAAAAAAGCTGAACGATGAATCAAAAGACAAAGTTCATATGCTGCTTGAAAAATACGGCCTTAAGCAATGCGAAAGCTGTCATCCTTCTCAGCTAAGCGGCGGTATGCGTCAAAGGGCCGCTCTTATTCGTACTTTAGCCACCCAGCCTGATATTCTTCTTCTTGATGAGCCTTTTTCTGCACTCGATTATCAGACAAGACTCAGCGTGTCTGAGGATATAAGCAGAATAATAAGAGCTGAAAAAAAGACCGCTATACTTGTAACACATGATATTTCCGAGGCAATAGCACTTTCTGACCGTGTTATTGTGCTTTCAAAAAGGCCTGCTATACTTAAATCTGAATTTAAGATCGACATACAATCTGATAATCACCGTCAGTCACCTAAATTTCGAGAATATTTTGATAAGATCTGGAAGGAGCTGGAAAAATGAAAAATTCCAAAGAGCAGGAAAATTTCATAAGAAAAATGAAAAAAAGACATACAATGATAAAAACATGTCAGTTTCTGTTTCTTTTCATATTTCTTGCACTTTGGGAAATATGTTCTGATACAGGATTAATCAATAAATTCATATTTGCAAGTCCAAGCAGTATACTGCTGTCAGCAATAGATCTTGCCTCAGACGGTACTTTGTTCAGGCATATTTTTGTAACCGTGTTTGAAACAGTTATTGGATTTACTTCCGGTACAGTTTTAGGTACGCTTATAGCTGTAATACTGTGGTGGAACGGTTTTATTTCCGATGTAAGCGAACCTTATCTCGTTGTGCTGAACAGTCTTCCAAAAACCGCACTCGCGCCTATCATAATTGTATGGCTCGGAAACAACATGAAGGCCATAATAGCCGTTGCGCTCATGACTTCCATAGTAGTTACGGTGCTGAATGTTTTAAACGGCTTTAACTCCGCTGACAAAGATGAAATAAAGCTTATAAGATCTTTTGGCGGAACCAAAAAGCAAGTGCTTTCAAAAGTTGTCATTCCGTCAAGCATGCCGTCATTTGTAAATGCCCTTAAAATAAATGTCGGATTATCATTTGTCGGTGTAATTGTAGGTGAATTTCTTACCTCAAAAGAGGGCCTCGGTTACATGATAGTATATAACTCGCAGATATTTAAAATGCAGAATGTAATGCTAAGTGTGGTAATCCTTTGTATTCTTGCCGGACTTTTATATAAAGCTATTCAGATACTTGAAAACCAAATTTTAAAACGTTTTGGCAGACAGGTGACAAAATTCCGTTCAGATTCATAATATATCAATAATACAAAAAAACGGAGATTAATATGCTATATAATATTCTTCTGTTTTCGCTTGCCTTATCTCTTGACGCTTACGGAGTCGGCATAACTCTCGGCCTCAGAAAAATCAAAATAAGTAATTTTTCACGTTTTATTATAGGTATTGTTTCATTCTGCTTTACATGTGCAGGTATGCTTTTGGGAAAATTAGTTCTTTCACATGTACCTCAGTCGGCCTCAAAATACATTTCAACATGCATGATTTTTTTAATAGGAGTAAATATGCTTCTGCAAGGGCTAAAAAAAGAAAAAACTGATACATGCAATAAAAAAAGCAACTTAAAAAACACTGCTTCTATATTATCACAGCCAGAAAAAAGTGATATGGATAATTCAAAAAGCATAGACCCACATGAAGCCATGTATCTTGCCTCAGCACTATCAGTAGATGCCTTTTTTTCAACAGCTGCATTAAACTGCGGCGGCATAACAACTTTTGCTCTGCCTATAATGATTACTGTCTTTCAAGTTGCAGCTATCTCTATGGGACAATTTACCGGCAGCAGAATTAGGAATTTATTCAGCTTTGACTCAAAAAAATGGGCTATATTATCAGGTTCCATAATTATGATTGCAGCTTTAGTGTTTTTAATATAACAAAAAAGGCGTATCCTCAAAACGGTACGCCTTTGATATTAAAAAAAGTCACCGATTTTTACTGTCAATTACTAAAGCAATTTATTGTCTGACTTTTATATGAACCTCTCTGAGCTGTGTTTCTGTAATATGATTTGGAGCACCGCACATAAGGTCCTGTGCGTTTCCATTCATAGGGAAAGGAATAACCTCACGGATATTTTCCTCATTTCTTAAAAGCATTATCATACGGTCTACTCCAGGAGCCATACCTGCATGTGGCGGAGCACCATACTGGAATGCGTTGTAAAGAGCACCGAATTTTTCTTTAAGGTCCTCTTCAGTATATCCCGCGATTTCAAAAGCTTTTACCATTATATCAATATTATGGTTTCTTACAGCACCCGACGACAGTTCAATACCGTTACATACTATATCATACTGATATGCAAGAATATCAAGCGGATCTTTGCTGTTAAGTGCTTCAAGGCCGCCCTGAGGCATAGAGAACGGGTTATGCGTAAATATGATTTTTTTCTCTTCCGGATCATATTCATACATAGGAAAATCATTTACAAAACAGAAACGGTATGCGTTTTTTTCGCATAAATCAAGACGTGTGCCCAGCTCTGTTCTAATCTGTCCTGCATAAAGTGCGGCTTTATCTTCTTTATCGGCTATAAAGAAAATAGTATCTCCAGGGCCAAGGCCGGCAGTTTGTGCTATTTCACCTTTCATATCTTCCGGAATAAATTTGTCAATAGGTCCCTTGTAAGTCATATCGTCCATTACTTCAAGATATCCAAGGCCTCCCATACCTATTGATGTTGCAAATTTAAGAAGTTTTTCATGGAATCCCTTTGACATATTCGCGTGTACTTTTATAGCTCGTACAGTCTTATTATGGAAAGGTTTAAATGTACATCTCTGGAAAAATTCAGAAAGGTCAATTATTCTAAGAGGATTTCTAAGGTCTGGCTTATCGCATCCAAACTCGAGCATAGCCTGCTTGTAGCTTATTATCGGATAAGTGCCTTCTGTAACAGCACTGCCCTCAGGAGCAAATTTTTTAAATGTATCAGTAAGAACTTCTTCTCCTATTCGGAATACATCTTCCTGCGTAGCAAAGCACATTTCAAAATCAAGCTGATAAAATTCACCCGGAGAACGGTCGGCACGTGCATCTTCGTCACGGAAACAAGGAGCTATCTGGAAATACCTGTCAAACCCTGATACCATAAGAAGCTGTTTATACTGCTGCGGTGCCTGAGGAAGCGCATAAAACATACCTTTATATTTACGTGAAGGCACAATATAATCTCTTGCGCCCTCCGGAGATGAAGCACAAAGTATAGGTGTCTGTATCTCCAAAAACCCCATATCGGTCATTTTTTGTCTTAAAAAGCTTATTACCTTTGAACGGAATATAATATTGTCCTTAACTTTTTTGTTTCTAAGGTCAAGATAGCGATATTTAAGTCTTAAATCTTCTCTTATTTCTTTGGATGTTATTATCTCAAAAGGGAGTTGTTTTTTAACTTTTCCAAGCATTTCAACATCATGTGCCTCAAGCTCTACAGTACCCGTAGGTATTTTAGGATTGTAAGTGTCTTCATCCCTGTGGTCAATAACGCCCTCAATTGAAATACAGTCCTCTTTGTTTATGCCGTCAAGCAAGGAAGTATCACGCATAACTACCTGAAGCACACCATACATATCTCTGAGGTCAATAAATGAAACGCCGCCGTGGTCACGTATATTTTCCACCCAGCCGGCCACTTTAATTGTTTCACCTACGTCTTTTTCGCTTATTTCATTTAAAACTTTATTTCTGTAAATATTAGATATAGTCATTTTTGTCCTCCGAATCATAATACGTTTTGTATTATTATTGCTTACGGCTGTAAAAACATGCCGTGATATCTGAGCATAAAAGCGCTCATCCTAAAAACTTCAGGACGAACATTGTCCGCGGTGCCACCTGAATTACTGAAATCACAGTCTCTCTATGGTCGAAAAACCTATCCGCTTAACGCGCGGCCTACGGCTCACCTACTAATCCAATCGGACGTTCAGATAGCGGCTGCTAAAGTGTTATTCACACAGATTCACTTTGCAAAGTTCGCACTCTCCTCTGCTCACTGAAAACGATAATCCATGTTACTTTTCTTCGTCAAAGCCTTATTCAAATAATTCCAGATCCACTTTTTATGCCAAGTATCACCTCCGACATATAAAAAAGCCGTCATAAGTTTCATAACATATGCGGCCGTTAATTCAAAATCCACACATAATAAGTGTCTGTACAAGAAAAAACAGTGCAGACACTTAAAAGTTCTACTTATTACATTGTCTTACATTGTCTGCTTTTCCATTTAATAACGTTATATTATCACATAAAAACAGAAAAAGTCAATATAAACAACAAGACCGCATTTTCCTGCTATTTTATTTAAACCTCAAAACTTTTGTGACAAATCACATTGATGTTTGTTTTTTGTATTTTCCCCTCTGAAAATCTTTTTATATCAATAAAGACAGAATTTTTTAATAAAGCAGACTCAAAACACTTAAAAATCCAACGTAAGCTGATTTGTCTCCGGTATCCCCCTTAAAACATTGTTTTCCTTAAGCAGTTCAACAAGTGTGCTTCCAAGCCCGGTTCTCTGTTTAAAATCCTCAATTGTCGTAAATTCTCCGCCACTTGCGCGTCCGTCCACAATGCCCTGCGCAGCAGTAAGGCCAAGGCCCTGCAAAGAGTTAAACGGAGGTATCAGGCCTCCCTCTGCTATAATAAAGTTTTTGGCATCTGATTTATATAAGTTTATAGGATAAAACTTAAACCCTCTTGCATAAAACTCAATAATTATTTCAAGAACAGTCAGTTTATTTTTCTCTTTTGTTGTAGCACTGTTTCCCTTTTCATTTATTTCTTTCGCGGCCTGCTTAGCTATTTCAATACCTCTGCACATTGAGGAATAGTCAAAATCATCACATGCTCTTATAGTAAAATACGCAGTATAGTAAGCCAATGGATAATTAATTTTAAAATAGGCTATGCGGAAGGCCATCATTACATATGCCGCAGCATGAGCTTTTGGAAACATATATTTAATTTTAAGGCAGGAATCTATGTACCACTGTGGAACATCATGTTCCTTCATAAGTGCTATATCATCATCAGTAAGTCCTTTGCCTTTTCTTACTTTTTCCATTATCTTAAATGATGCCTTGTTCGGAAGACCTTTGCCTATAAGATAAAGCATTATGCTGTCACGAGTTGAAATGCTTTCCTGAAGTGTTATTGTTCCGTTTTCAATAAGTTCCTGAGCATTTCCGAGCCAAACGTTTGTACCATGAGAAAGGCCGGATATGCGAAGAAGGTCGGAAAAGTTTTTAGGCTTTGTGTCAAGAAGCATTCCGCGTACAAATTTAGTGCCGAATTCCGGTATTCCAAGAGTCCCGGTTTCACATCCTATATCCTCCGGCTTTACACCAAGCGCCTCCGGCGACTCGAAAAGCGACATAGTGGCTTCATCTCCCAGCTCAACCGACTGAGGATTTACGCCTGTCAAGTCATACAGCATTCTTATAACAGTCGGATCATCATGGCCAAGAAGGTCAAGCTTTAAAAGACGACCGCTTATGGAATGATAATCAAAATGAGTTGTCGTTATGTTTGATTTTACATCGTCAGCAGGGTGCTGAACAGGACAAAATTCGTTAATATCGTGGTCGGTAGGCACTATCATAAGTCCTCCGGGGTGCTGTCCCGTTGTTCTTTTAACACCTGTACAGCCGTTTGCAAGACGTGCTATTTCGGCGCTGCTTGCGGTTTTTCCATTCTTTTCAAGATATTTCAATACAAATCCGTATGCTGTTTTGTCGGCAAGTGTACCTATTGTTCCGGCTTTAAATACCTTTCCCTTGCCAAAGAGAACTTCCGTATATGCATGTGCCTGCTGCTGGTATTCGCCTGAAAAGTTAAGGTCTATATCCGGTTCTTTATCGCCTTCAAACCCAAGAAAAGTTTCAAAAGGTATATTATGCCCTTCTTTTTTAAGCTTGTGCCCGCACCTCGGGCAAACCGCGTCAGGCATATCAAAACCGCTGCCGCCTTCGGCTTCCGTCTTTTTTACTATATCACTTTCAAAATCGGAATATTTGCAGTTAGGACATCTGTAATGAGGCTGGAGCGAGTTAACCTCCGTTATTCCGGCCATGTTCGCAACAAATGAAGAACCTACGGAGCCTCTCGAGCCTACAAGGTATCCATGCTCGACACTGTTCCAAACAAGCTTTTGGGCTATTATGTAAAGTACGGCATATCCGTTTGATATGATTGAGTTTAATTCTCTTTCAAGTCTGCTTTTAACAATTTCAGGAAGAGGGTCGCCATACAGCTCAATTGCTCTTGTAGTTGTTATTCTAATTAAATCCTCATTTGCTCCGTCAAAATGCGGCGGAAATGTGCCGTCCGGTATAGGTTTTATTATGTCAATCATATCGGCAATGAGATTAGTGTTTTTCACAACAACCTCATATGCCGTATCTTTTCCCAGATATTCAAATTCTTTTAGCATTTCATTTGTAGTGCGGAAATACAAAGGCGGCTGATTTTCAGCGTCTGAAAAACCTTCAGCGGTCATTATTATTTTCCTGTAATCCGCATCTTTAGGGTCTATAAAATGCACATCACATGTTGCTACAACCGGTTTATTATGGCTTTTTCCAAGCTCAACGATATATTTATTTATTTCCTTAATATCATCTACGGAATTTACCTTATCAATTTTAGGTGAATTTACCATAAACATATTGTTGCCCAAAGGCTGTATTTCAAGATAGTCATAGAAGTTTACAAGCTCCTCTATTCTAACACTTGGCATATCCTCAAGTATTGCTCTGTAAAGTTCTCCGGCTTCGCAGGCCGAACCCAATATAAGGCCTTCCCTTTTCTGCATAAACTTGCTTTTTGGTATTCTCGGGTTGCGTTTAAAAAACTCAAGATTTGACATTGATATAAGCTCATATAAGTTTCTAAGCCCGGTGTAATTTTTAACAAGAATTATGGCATGATACGATTTTAATTTGCTGTAATTTACAACTCTGCTGCAAAATACATTAAAGTCATCAACTTTGGTTACATTCTTTTCCGAAAGCATATCCAAAAATTTTACAAACATTTTAGCCGTGGCGTCGGCATCATTTACGGCTCTGTGGTGTCCTTTCAAATCAATTCCGAGAGCATCGCATACTATATCAAGTTTATATTTTTTAAGTTTAGGGAGAAGCGACTTTGCAAGCTCAAGAGTATCCACATACGTATTTTGAAGTTCTCCCAACCCCATTCTTTCCATGGCCTTGCTTATAAATCCAGTATCAAATCCTGCATTATGCGCAACAAGCACACTGTCCGAGAAAAATTTCATAAATTTAGGCAGTACTTTTTCAATAGGCTCGGCATCTTCAACCATTTCATTTGTTATGCCTGTAAGTTTTGTTATTCCCTCCGGAATTGGAATTTCGGGATTTACAAAAGTGCTGAATGAATCTGTAACTTTGCCGTTTATAACTTTTACTGCACCTATTTCTGTTATTCTGTCATGTTCTTTAGAAAGACCTGTTGTCTCAATATCAAACACAACAAATTCATCATCAATAAGCTGTCCTTTCGGACGAGTAACAGCATTACCCAAGTCATCAATCAGGTAAGCCTCTATACCGTATATTACTTTTATATCTTTTCCGTCTGCTGCATTCATTGCCTCCGGAAAAGCCTGAACAACGCCGTGGTCAGTTATGGCTATTGCCTTATGCCCCCATTTTAAAGCGCGGTTTATGTATTCTGTCGCCGGAGTAATACCGTCCATTCTGCTCATCTGTGTATGAAGATGGAGCTCAACTCTTTTTTCCTCGGCGTTATCCATTTTTTCAGGCGGCGGATTTCCAAGCATTATATCCCGGCTCATTATATTTATTTCTTTGGCATATGTATCATAACGCACGTCGCCTTTAACTCTTAAATACGTACCGGTTTTAAATTTCGACTCAATCTCACTTGTAAATTTTTTTGGCTCAATAAAAAGCTTTACTGTTGTGGAATCTGTAAAATCAGTTATGTTAAACATAACAAGATATTTGCCGCCTTTAAGCTCACGCTTATCATAGTTAAATATAGAACCCTCTATAATAACTTTTTCGCCCTCTGTTTTGGCGTCTCTTATTTTTGTAATTTCACCTTTAAATTCTTTGCCTATTAAAACGCCGTTAGCAATGTTTGATAATATTTTGCCGTCATTTGCAGCCTGCTTTGCTGCATCCTCACTGATTTTTTTCTCACTTATTGCTTTTAATATATCAGCGGTGCGTATTTCCTGTTCTTTCAGTATTTCCTCTTTTTGGGCATCTGAGCTTTTGTCATCCTTAAAGATTACGTGCATATCCAAATTGTTTTCTTTTCTAATCTTTTCAGAAATAAGCCTGTCCACTTTTTTACTTAAAAGATAAAACGACATGTTGTTCTTTACTTTAATAATAAGATTGTTTTTTTCAATTTCCCAATCAGCGTTTGATATAACGCTTTTGCATACAGGACTAAGTCCGGAAATACAATGCACAATATTTCCCCAGTCATTTTTTACAAGCTCATTGCAGTTTGAAAACATACATGAATATGTTACCGCCACCAAAATATCAAACAAACCCGGCAGCTGACCGATAAGTTCTTTTTTAAACATGTCAATAAGGCACTCGTCTATAATCTCCGAAAACCTCAATTTTATATCAATTACTTTTTCTTTTTTATAAATTATAAATGATGTCACCACAGCGTTTTTAAAAGTATCCCTTACTGTTTTAGAGAGAGATACTTTTGAAAACACAGTATCAAATGCTTTTGCCTCGCACATTTTCATTCAATCCCTTATGTCAAAGCTTTTCAATTTCATCCATTAAAGTATCTATTAGCTTATCTTCAGGCACTTTTTTAATTATCTTACCCTTTTTAAATATAAGGCCTTCGCCTTTTCCTCCTGCAATTCCTATATCGGCTTCTCTTGCTTCCCCCGGGCCGTTAACGGCACAGCCCATTACTGCAACTTTTATGTTCTTATTAATTAAAGCACATCTTTTCTCAACTTCATTTGCAATTGATATTATATCTATCTGCGTTCTGCCGCATGTAGGACATGATATAAGCTCTACTCCGAATTTTCTTAGTTCGAGACTTTTTAAAATTTCTTTTGCCGCACGTATTTCCTCAACAGGATTGCCAGTAAGCGATACCCTTATTGTATCACCTATTCCCATGGCAAGTATAGCGCCTATTCCAACAGCCGATTTTACCGTGCCGGAATAAAGCGTGCCTGCCTCAGTTATTCCAATATGTAAAGGGTAATCCACTCTTTGAGAAATTAGGCTGTATGCCTTTATTGAAAACGGTACACTTGATGATTTTAATGAAATAACTATATCTTTAAAATCATATTTTTCAAGTATTTTAACATGTCTTAAAGCACTTTCACAAAGTGCCTCAGGAGTTACATGGCTATATTTTTCGAGAATGTCCTTTTCAAGTGAGCCGGAATTTACACCAATTCTTATAGGAATGTGCCGCTCTTTAGCCATTTCTACAACTGCTTTTATTTTTTCCTCGTCACCTATATTCCCGGGATTTATCCTTATTTTATCAACGCCCTGTCTCATTGCCTCAAGAGCAAGACGGTAATCAAAATGAATATCTGCAACAAGCGGAATATGAATTGCCTTTTTTATTTCCCCTATTTTTTCAGCGGCAGCCATATCCGGCACTGCAACTCTTACTATTTCACAGCCTGCCTTTTCAAGGTCAAGTATCTGTTTAATTGTAGCCTCTGCGTTTCTTGTATCTGTATTGCACATTGACTGTATAACAATTGGATTTCCTCCGCCAATTTTTAAAGGGCCTACAGATACAGCTTTTGTATTTTTTCTCGTTCCCATAACTTTACCTGCCTTTGAATATTCTTAAAATATCGTTTGACGCAACGAGCAGCATAAATATTACAAGCAGTACAAATCCTATAAAATGCACAAATCCCTCTTTATTTCTGTCAATAGGTTTTCCTCTTAGACCTTCAACAATCAAAAATGCAAGTCTTCCGCCGTCCATTGCCGGTATAGGAAAAAGATTTATTGCTCCAAGGTTTGCGCTTAAAAGCGCCGAAATAGTTAAAAGGCTTCTCACAACTGCACTTAAGCTATATTGCATTTCGCTTGAAACAGTTTGCCCGACCACTTGCACTATTCCTATAGGTCCGGCCACATCATCCGGTGAAAGGCTAAGTGAAAAAAGCCGCACAAAGCCAATTACTACTGATTTAACATAAAAAATCATCGTAAAAAAACTCTCATGCACAATTTCACTCATTGTCACTTTTTCATATCCTTCAACAGGTCCTGAAAAATATCCCGATTTTACAAGCGGCCTAAAACCTATAATCCACCTTGACTGGCTGTCATCTTTAATAGGTGTAATTTTAAGATGTACCTTTTCGTCATTTCTTTTTACTACAACATTCAGATTTTCTCCTGTACATCCATCAAGAGCGAGATATAAGTCCTGATATGTGTTTATCGACTCGTTACCTATTTTTAATATTTTATCACCTGTTTCAAGCCCCTGTTTTGCCGCGTTGCTGTTTGCAAGCACCTCTGTAACATACGGCTGTACAATTGAAGAGCTTGTAATGCACACAATAAAAACTGCTATAAATGCAAACACAAAATTCATAAGTGGCCCTGTAAAAATAACAGCCATTCTGGCAGGAACACTTTTATTGTTAAATGCCCTGTTGTCTTTATTGTCTTCGTCTTCCCCAAGCATCCTGCAAAATCCGCCCATAGGCACTGCTCTAATGGAATACATTGTTTCTCCGACCGTTTTCGAGTAAATAAGCGGCCCCATTCCAATTGAAAATTCCTCAACATATATTCCGCACATTTTTGCCACAGTAAAGTGCCCAGCCTCATGCACAAGCACAAGTACACTGAAAATAAGCAACGTGAGCAGAATGTTTATTATAGACATTAAATTCACTTCCAATACTACATATTAATTTTTGAGGCAAAGTCTCTGCCCCATTTGTCTGCTTCAAGCAGCTCATCTATGGTATATTTATCTTTAACAGTATATGCGGCCATAGTTTCTCTTATAATCACAGGAATATCTGTAAATCTGCAATTGCCATTAAGAAATTTTGCCACAGCTATTTCGTTTGCTGCATTCAGCACGGCCGGCATTGTTCCGCCTTTTTTTATTGCCTCATATGCAAGCGAAAGACACTCAAATGTATCTATATCCGGTTTTTCAAATGTTAAAGTGCCAATTTTAAACAAATCAAGTTTTTCAAAATTATTTTTTATTCTGTTCGGATATGTAAGAGCATAAGAAATCGGTACTTTCATGTCAGGCACACCCATTTGCCCGATTACGGCTCCGTCTTCATATTCAACTGCCGAATGAAGTATGCTTTGCGGGTGGACCACAACTTCGATTTTGTTAACATCTATGTTAAAAAGCCATTTTGCTTCAATAACTTCCAGGCCCTTGTTCATCATAGACGCCGAATCTATTGTAATTTTTGCGCCCATATTCCAATTTGGATGTTTTAAAGCCTGAGATACCGTAACATTTTCAAGCTCGGATTTTTTTCTGCCTCTGAATGGTCCGCCTGAAGCAGTTAAAATAATCTTTCTTATTTTGTTCATGTTGTTTCCCTGAAGACTTTGAAAAATTGCTGAATGCTCACTGTCAATTGGAAGTATTTGTACATTATGTTTTTCAGCCTCTTTGGTAATAAGGCTCCCTCCGGAAACCATTACTTCTTTTGTGGCAAGAGCAATTTCTTTTCCCGCCTTAATGGCTTCATATGTGGGTTTTATTCCTATGTTCCCCACAACCGAGACAACTATAGTGCCGCTTTCTTTTAAAACAGCCGCTTCAATAAGTCCTTCCATACCTGACATTACTTTAATATTTGGAGCTGCCTTTCGTAGCCTCGTTTTAAGTTCATCGGCTTTTTCGGCATTCATAACCGAAACCAGCTTCGGCTTAAACTCAAGAGCCTGTTTTTCAAGAACATCAATACTGCTGTTTGCCGTTATTGCCTCTATCTCAAAACCGGGAATATTTCTGCAAACTTCCAATGTCTGAGTACCAATAGAGCCTGTCGAACCCAGTATACTTAATTTTTTCATTTTTAATCTCCGTTACTTTATTGTTCGAGTTAAGAAAATCATTATATAATACACTACCGGTGCAGTTACTATTACGCTGTCAAATCTGTCAAGTATTCCTCCATGGCCCGGTATAAGATTGCTGTAATCCTTTACACCCATGTACCTTTTAAAAGATGATGCCGCGAGGTCACCGACCTGTGAAAGCACAGAGCCCCATGCACCTATAATAGTACACATAAGCAAAGTATTTACACCCTTTATAGCAAAACTTTCACCGCACAGCAGACCAAATACAACCGATAATAAAGTTGCTACAATCACACCGCCTATAGCACCTTCAACAGTTTTTTTTGGGCTTAGAGAAGGTATTAGCTTATGTTTGCCAAAAAAGCGTCCTATAAAATATGCGCCTGTATCACATCCAAAAGCCGCTATAAATATAAGCCATACAAAATAATTTCCGTATTTGTACTCTCTTACAAGATAAATATGTGTAAGAAGGAACGGAACATAAAATACACCAAAAAGAGTAACAAAAATATCTTTTATCTCTACGCTTTTATGAAATAAAACCATATAAAAAAGAAGTGTGCCGATTGTAAATGAAATAAAGAAGCTAAAAAGCTGTCCGTTTTTCATCATTGAATCAACAAAGATAACATAAATCAGTCCGGAAATGAAACCTATAAAATGAACAAGTTTTATCTTGCCCGAAAGCACTTTATAAAATTCATATAGTCCCATTACAGATATTACAGCAATTGCTATATGAAGCGGAAGCCCGCCGTAAATTATAAAAAACAGCAGTACAGGCAAAAGGACTGCTCCGGATATTATTCGTGTAGCCATTTAAAATCATCTCCCGTTTCTTCCACCAAAGCGTCTGTCTCTGTTTTGGAACTCATAAATCGCCTCTTTCAGGTCATCTCCGGTGAAATCAGGCCAAAGTTTATCTGTAAATAAAAATTCTGTATATGCAAGCTGCCATAAAAGGAAATTACTGAATCTATACTCACCGCTTGTTCTTATAAGAAGTTCAGGATCTGGTATATTTGCGGTATCAAGATTTCTTACAATATCTTCTGTTTTAATTTCTTCAGCTTTCAGCGTACCGTTTTCTACTTCGGCGCCAACTTTTTTAACCATTCTTAAAATTTCATCCCTGCCGCCGTAGTTTAACGCAATATGAAGAAAAAGTCCTGTTTTTTCTTTCGTAAGATTTTCAAGTGTTATTATTTTTTCCTGAATGTCCTTATCAAGCCTTGAAGGATCACCTATCATATCAACTCTGAAAGACTCGGTTTTGCATCTCCTAATGTGATCATCAAGATATTTTCTTAGAAGATCCATTATTCCGGAAACTTCTTCATCGCTTCTTTTCCAATTCTCGGTTGAAAAAGCATAAGCGGTAAGATGTTTTACACCAAGCTTTTCAGCAACTTTGGATACTCTTTCAAGCGTATCAGCTCCCGCTTTGTGCCCGGCTTTTTTTACAAGACCGCGCTTTTTTGCCCATCTTCCATTGCCGTCCATAATTATGGCAATTGACTGCGGAATTTTTGTCATATCAAGTTCAGGCAAATCCCTTTTACTGAATATCAATTTCAATACCCCTTTTCTTCCATTTAATATAAACCTATTATTCAATAAAAAACCCCTCAATAATGAGGGGCAAGCGTACAGTATATCCTGCACCAAAGCTTAAATTAAACAGAAAGTATATCTTTGCTCTTTGTCTCTGCTTTTTTGTCAATCGCTGCTATATGCTCATCTGTCATTTTCTGTATCTCATCAGCAATATCGGCAAGTTCATCTTCTGTAATCTCATGAGATTTTTCTTTCTTTTTAAAAACATCAAGAGCATCTCGTCTTATATTCCTTATGGCAACTTTGGCTTCTTCGCCTTTTTTCTTAACGTCCTTTGTAAGGGAAACACGTCTTTCTTCTGTAAGCTCTGGAAATATAAGACGTATTACTTTGCCGTCATTGTTCGGGTTAATACCAATATCAGATTGATTGATAGCTTTTTCGATTGCCTTAATAAGACCTCCGTCCCAAGGCTGAATCTGAAGAAGGCGAGGCTCAGGAATCGTTATATTACCTACCTGATTTAAAGGTGTAGCCACACCGTAGTAATCTACCGTTATTCTGTCAAGTACATGAGGATTGGCTCTTCCGGCTCTGATAGTAGCATATTCACTTTCAAGATTTGCAAGGGTTTTTTCCATTTTTTCCTTGTATAATGTTACTTTATCTGACATATTTATTCCTCCTGCATTATGTATAATATTTTAATCTACAGTTACAGCAGTTCCTATTTTTTCACCGCTGACAGCACGAATAATGCTGTTTTTCTCATTAAGTCCGAATATCACAACCGGTACTTTGTTGTCAAAACATAAAGAAGCAGCCGTGAGATCTATTACTCTAAGATTATTTTTAATTATATCCTGGCATTTAATCTCATCAATCTTTTTGGCATTTGGATTTTTAGCGGGATCATCATCATAAACCCCGTCAACATTTTTAGCAAAGAAAAGTCCGTCTGCCTCAAGTTCGGCTCCTCTTAAAGCCGTTATTGTATCTGTCGAAAACATTGGATGTCCAAGACCGCCTGCGAATATAACAACTTCTTTGTTTTTAATATGCTTCAGCGCTGAATCTTTTGAAAATTCTTCTGTCATAGTTCCGCATTTAAACGGAGTCTGCACAACAGCTTCCACGCCCTCCTGCCTTAAAAAATCAGAAACATAAATAGCGTTCATTACAGTAGCAAGCATACCTATTTGGTCGGCTTTTGTTCTGTCCATGGCATGGTCGGCACTTCTGCCTCTCCAAAAATTGCCACCTCCTATAACAAGTGTTACTTCTGTTCCCATATTTATTATTTCCTTAATCTGTAAAACAATACCCCTTATTATTCCATTATCAAATTTTACCTCGGGTTTATCTCCAGAAAGAGCTTCTCCGCTCAGTTTAAGGACGATTCTTTTGTACATTTTAAAATACACCCTCTAACTTTTTTGTTACCCATAGATTATCATACTTTTCTAACAATTTCAACCAAAATAAACAACACAAATTCTTTAAAAAACCTTTAGTCATCGTCGTAACGAAAACTTTCATAGAAGTAATAAAAATTATCGCATATTTTTTTAGTTTTGTAACTATAATCGTCATTGTCGTATTCCCAGCAGTTATATCCTGTTTCTTCTAATTTGTCCGGATAACCAAACCTCACCTCGGGCTTGTCTTCTTCAGAGTAGTAAAATCCGGAATTGGCATCTTCAAAATCCGAGCTTCCGCAGAAGAAAACCACAGCGGAATTAAAATCGTATTCGGATATATCGGTTACTCCGTCAATTTTGCTGTACTGTATTGATCCATCTTTTATAGCCGTCAAAATATCATCTTTGTTATTATTTAAAATTTTTTCTACTTTCCACTTTGACGGAGCTGGCGGAAACATGTAATTTAATATGACTGCACAAGATGAAAACAAAAACACTATGCCTATAACTAAAGCTAATAAAGTGTCTGCTAAACAGCCGCGACGTTTTTTCTTAATACTTTTTTCATGTTCGTTTTTCTGAATAGACGTTTCATCTTTATTCTCCATTTAATTCCACCGCTTATTCAATGATCAACTTTTAAATTCTGTTCAATCAGACAAATACATATATTTCACACCATTTTTTTCTTCAACAATAAACACGGCATTTTTAGATGAATTAATACAATTACTTCCTATTCCGTAAAAAGACATATTAAATCCAATATTTTTCGGATATCCATAAACCGCACATACAACTTTTTTCCCTTTTACAAAAACAATATTTGTCATATCTTCACTGACAGACTCACGAAGATGTAGACTTTTTATCCCAGTTTCTTTTTCTATCTCTTCTTTGCTTTCATAAGGATCAAAACTGTATACCGAATCCCAACTAAATGAAGTTATATCATTAAGTGTAACTTTCTCATCTTTTAATTTTAAAACTGACCTTTTGAAATCAGAACAGTTTTTTATATATATAATTTCACATGCAGAAAAATATGATAATATGAATACAGCTAAAATTATAATCTTTTTATGTTTACTTATCATTTTATCATATCCTTAATTTAATAAATATACTGATGTTACTATATTAAAAAGTCCTAAAACATTTCAACCCAAAACTGTTATTATCATAATTATTCATAAACTTTGCATACAAAAAACCTGCATTTTATTAAAAACCCAGGCTTAGTGCATTCGTTCTGTTATCTTATTTTTTCAACAAACCCAACTTTTTTCCTAACTTTAGAAAGTGTCTTGGTTGCTATTGCAGATGCTCTTTCAGTGTTTTTCTTTATTATTGACTCAATGTAGTCTTTGTTGTTCTGAAGGTCGGCAAATTTTTTCTGTATAGGCTCAAGATTTGCTACAACTGCTTCTCCTACGCTTGTCTTAAAATTGCCGTATCCGCAGTTTGCAAACTCTTTTTCACATTCTTCAATTGTTTTTCCTGTAACGGCACTGTATATGCCTAAAAGATTGCTAACACCAGGCTTATTTTCAGGATCATAGTGTACTTCGTTTTCCGAATCAGTAATTGCCTTTTTAAATTTATTCATTATAACTTTAGGATCATCCATTAAAGCAATGGTATTGTTTTTATTTTCATCGGATTTGGACATCTTCTTTGTTGGGTCCTGAAGTGCCATTATTCTTGCTCCAACTTTGCCTATATAACCTTCCGGAATAGTAAACACATCGCCGTAAAGTGAATTAAATCTTTCGGCAATATCTCTTGTAAGCTCAAGATGCTGCCTCTGATCCTCACCTACGGGAACAAGGTCTGTCTGATAAAGAAGAATATCAGCCGCCATTAAAACAGGATAATCAAAAAGTCCAGCGTTTATATTGTCACTGTGCTTCTGACTTTTTTCCTTAAATTGAGTCATTCTTGAGAGTTCGCCCATATATGTGAAACAGTTGAGTATCCAGCTAAGTTCAGCATGCTGGGGTACATGTGACTGATAATAAATAATATTTTTTTCCGGATCAAGACCAGAAGCAATATACTGCATTAATATATCTCTACCTGCTTTTCTGAATTTAGCCGGGTCTTGTCTCACAGTAATTGCATGCATATCAACAATGCAATAAAGACAGTTATAGTCATATTGCAGTTTTTTCCAGTTGTTAAGTGCTCCAAGATAGTTGCCCAAAGTCATAAAGCCTGAAGGCTGCATACCGCTGAATATTACTTTTTTATCTCCTATCATATATATCTCTCCTCAAATAATTATTGCAAATAAAGTGAATTTCTTATATAGTATACAGTGATATTGTACTTTTTTCAATAAAATAAACAAATTAGAATTAATTTTGAAAGGATGTGGAAAAATGAGTTTCACTAAAATACAGAATATACCGACACCTGAAGAATTCATTGCTAAAATACCTATGTCCCCGGAGCTTACTGAAGTTAAGGCAAAAAGGGACGCCGAATTAAAAGATATTATCGAAGGAAAAGACAAAAGATTTGTCTTAATAGTAGGACCGTGTTCCGCAAGCGATGAAGATGCTGTTTTGGATTACACGTCAAGACTTGCCAAGCTTAATGATAAAGTAAAAGAAAAACTTTTTATTATTCCGAGAATATATACAAACAAACCTCGTACTAACGGTGACGGATATAAGGGTATGCTTCATCAGCCGGACCCGACAAAAGGCACAAATATACTTGCAGGTATAGAAAAGCTTAGAGAAATGCACATAAAATCAATCAGAGAAACACACCTTACTGCTGCGGATGAAATGCTTTATCCGGAAAACTATGCATTTTTGTATGACATTTTAAGTTATGTGGCAATCGGTGCCCGTTCTGTTGAAAATCAGCAGCATCGTCTCGTATCAAGCGGAATTGACGTTCCTGTCGGTATGAAAAACCCTACCTCAGGCGATTTTAATGTTATGTTAAATTCTGTTTATGCCGCACAGTCAAGCCATATATTCCTTTACAGGGATGCCGAGGTTTCAACTCACGGTAATCCTCTTACACATGCTATAATAAGAGGTTATGTAAATAAGCATGGCAAGACCCAGCCAAACTACCATTATGAAGACCTTGAGCTTCTTGCTGATATGTATTACAAAAAAGGCGTTCTCAATCCTTTTGTAATCGTAGATGTAAATCATGCAAATTCTGGAAAAAAATTCTATGAACAGCCAAGAATTGTCAAAGAAGTGCTACACAGTCGTACAATGAACAAAACAATAAACGATTTAATTAGAGGAGTTATGATAGAAAGCTTTATTGAAGAAGGAAACCAGAAAACAGACGGTGGTGTATACGGAAAATCAATAACTGATGCCTGTCTCGGCTGGAACGATACTGAAGAACTCATTCTTGAAATTGCTGACAGAGTATAAATAAAAAAGCCCTATTCTAAGGGCTTTTTTATATTCTTTAAATTAAATTTCTTTGCAGTTTCCGTTTATATTTCCGTCACTGCTTCCGCCGTCATTTGTAGGCACTATTATCATAGCTATAATATATAAAACAATACCAGGGAAAAACCCAGTGCATAATGTAAGTCCTGCCCATATAAGACGAATTATTGTTACATCAAAATCAATATAATCAGCAATGCCACTGCACACACCGGCTAATTTATTATTTGACATATTTCTGTAAAGTTTTTTTCCGTTCATTAAATATCTCTCCTTTTTTAAATCATATTTTTTATAAAGCCCTCATCACACAAACTTATATACTTGTCGTCTGCTACTATAATATGATCAACAACGTAAATATCTATCTGGTTCATAATTTTTATTATCTGAACCGTCGTGCTTATATCATCTGATGTTGGAACAAGACTTCCTCCGGGATGATTGTGAGCAATTATAATGCTTCTTGCATTAAATTTAAAAGCCGCTTCCATTATATTTCTCAGATATACAGCCGTTTCGCTTATTGAACCCCTGCTTACAAGAGATGTGCCGATAAGACGACTTTGAACATCAAGACAAATTACATAAAAACACTCTCTTTTCTCTCTTGAAAGAAGAAAAACAGCATATTCTCCCGCTAATTCCGAGCTGTCAATAACTTTCTTTTTTGAAAACCTGACTCTCATATATCTGTGCAGAAGTTCAGACGCTATCGAAAAAAACATTGCCGTATTTTCAGATACATTGCAGCGGTTCATAATGTCTGTTGGGTCTGCGTCAAAAAGCAATCCAAGATTGTTGTCATATTCATTTAATATCTTATGTGCTTTTTCATTGGTATTCTGTCTTGGATAAGTAGAGTAAAGAAGCATTTCAATCAGTTCGTGGTCGGCAAAAGAACTGCATCCGTCTTTAAAAAGACGTTCCTTCATCCTCTTTCTGTGACCTTCATGAATCTGATGTTTTTCATCTTTTTCTGTTTTCTTAAATTCTCTGTCCTCCATAGCATTATGTCTCCGGAACCAGCTGTTTTATACCGCTTGAGTAAATAATTTTTAAAAGAGCGTCAAGCTGTCTTAAGGCCATGCTAAGTTCATTTTTTGTAATGAGCCCCTTTTCATAAGCCTCTGCCAGCTCATCAAGGTCAACTACTTTCACGGTTTTATCAGGATAAACTTTTACATCGGCCAAAAGGTCTGTAAAAATATATGCTCCTTCTCTGCTTTTATACTCAGTTTTTATTATGTCACAATAATAACAAAGAAGCGATTCATCATCTTTCAAATAACTGCTTATCTTATATCCATCATTAATATAATAACACGAATACCCGTGAGTAAAATCTTTTCTTGGTTTAAGTACATTCCATTTTGTAATTATCTTTTCGTTATCACATGAAAGAATTATATCATCCCTTAAAAGCACTGTTTCATTCGGTATAAACCGCTTTCTGTATAGCTTTATATCCATATATTTTATCACCTGTCCGAAATTTTAATATCTTTTTTTGATTTTATCATAAATATTTCATATTTTCTATAAAAAGCTGATTATAACTAAGAAAAGCAATCCATTTCGGAAAATTTATAAAATAACTTCATGAATTGATATATTTTTAATGTCTTATACATTTACTTTTTTATATTAAACTGTCTGGTACAGCATTTTATTATATATGTATATTGTAGGCGTGGCACAAAGTCATAATAAACATCTTCTAAACCAATTTTAAAACAAGACCCCTCATAATATGAGGGGTGAATTCAGTTATATACAAATAACTTTTCTGACAATTTAATGGTCTTCTATTAAGCTCTGATTATAACAAGTCCTACGGCACCTTCGCCGCCATGTGTCGCCATTACGCTTCCGGTTATTGTAAGTTCTACGTCTTCAAAACCTTTTGACATAAGCGTTTCTTTCATTTTTTCAAGTACGTCTTTGTTGCTTCCAAGAGTATAAATTATATAAGCCTTTCTCATATCAAATTTTTCATTTTCCAAAAAATCATCTATAAGCTTATTATAAAATTTGCTTATGGTATTTCTGTATTTTTTAGTGGCAATAAGTTTTCCGTCAACTATATCTATTCTTGGTTTAACTCTAAGCACCGATGCAAGAAGCACTGATGCATTTGAGCATCGTCCTCCGGCTACAAGGTATTCGAGTTTATCCGGTACAAAACATGTTTTTACTTTAGGAACAATAGCTTTAAGCTTTTTTACAAGACAGCCTACATTAATTTCAGGCTCATCTCTAAGCATTTGTGCGGCTGCGATTGCAATTGCCCCAGCTCCTCCAGAAACATTTCTTGAGTCAATCAAAAATACATTTTCCAATTCTTCTACAGCCGTTACGGCATTTTGATAGGTAGATGAAGCAAGTGACGAATAACCTATATGCACTATCTGTGCACCCGGCACTTCTTCTTGTATTTTTTTGAAAAAGCTTTTAAATTCCTGAGGATTAACAGCACTTGTTTTCGGAACCTGTTTTGTTTTATTAAAAAAGTCATACACTTCCTGTACGTCAAGTTTTCCATCATCACAATCCCTGTCAGGAAAAACCACATGCATCGGTACAGAGTATATGCCATATTTTTTTTTATTTTCTTCGGAAACATCAGAGCAACTTTCGGTTGAAATAACGATTGGCATAGTTAAACCTCCTTATATAGTATCTAATACCACTTTATATCTTTTCAATTACTTTGTCAATCGTATAATGACAAATTTATGCCAAAAACTGCACAAAAAATCCGCCTGACAAACAGGCGGAAAATTATCGAGCATTTACTTATTCTTTTTTTGTTTAAAAAGCCAATCTCTCATATCTTTGTTGGCATAAGCAGGTGTCCACGAAAAATGTCCTGAAGGCCAGAAAACAGTATCTGCGTCATAAATTGTTTTTGTATAGTCAATTTTAGCATTGTCAAAAGCCTTCATTGTAGGTACGCTCCATTTTTTATAATCAACCAAAGGATCATCAACAGCATGGAACATCCAAATAGGCAGGCCTTTTAAAGCTATAATTTTTTCAGGATTTCCGCCTCCGCACACAGGCACAATTGCTGCAAACTCGTCAGGATGTTCAATAGCCATCTCAAATGTTCCGAACCCGCCCATAGACATTCCTGTAAGATATATTCTGTCGGTATCAATGTTATAATCTGCTTTTATGGCCTGAAGAAGATCATAGGCAGTAAGTCCCCAATTTGTAAATTTAAAAGGATCGGCATATTCGTTTTTATCAAGTATCGTCATAAAATAAGTCCAGCCTATACCATTGGCCTCAGCACACTGCGGTGACACAACAATGCACTCATTTATGCCTTTTTCAGAATCTTTTGCCCATATAGTAGCACTTTGATATCTTTTTAAAACCATATCAACGCTTTGAAGTCTCTGCCCTGCGCCATGAAGTACATAAACAAGTGGATATTTCTTTTTGCTGTCATAATTTGAAGGAACATAAACCTCATAAGGCATTTTTGTAAATGTATTTTCATCATCAAATACATATGATTTAAAAAGATTATAAGTCTTTGTATCATTTTCTCTTATTATCTCAACATTATATTTTTTAACATCATTTCCGCACACAGCCTTTATTTCGGCCCTAACTCTATATTCAATATCATAATCAGCATAGTCCTGAGATAATTCGATTAATACAGGCTTATTTTTTTCGGCCTTTTTTCCATTTATAAAAATATCGGTTCCATCTGCCGCGTCTGCATAAAGCCTTACACCGTACACGTCGCTTTGTACATTAAATTTGTAATCAGTGATATTGCTTTTAAAAGCCGGCTTTAAACTGTTTCCGGTAAAAGTAATATCTGATGCAATAAGTGATAATAACTCTGCCATTGTGATCCCTCCAGTTTATTTAAACATATTTATATACTCATCCTCAGTAATTACCGGGATGCCAAGCTCCGACGCTTTTTTGTTTTTTGTAGAAGCAGAAAGAGAATCGTTATTAATAAGGTAAGTTGTATTTTTAGTTACGCTTCCTGTAACTTTTCCACCTTTAGACTCAATCTCTTTTTGCATTTCTTTTCTGTTTTTGTATTTTTCAAGATCACCTGTTATTACAAAAGTCATACCTTTTAGTATCCCGTTTTCGTCTGTCGGCTCAGGATTTGAAAACGTGATGTGTTTTAAAGCTTTTTCTACAAGTTTTCTATTTTTGTCGTTTGTAAAATATATGTGTATGCTATGGGCAATTACCGTTCCGAAACCATATATTTCAGCAAGTTCCTCCTCTTTTGCATTCATAATAGCATCAATATCGTTGTCGTAATATTTACATAAAAGTTTTGCATTGCTTAATCCGACATTGTTTATTCCGAGAGCATATAAAAAGTTAGGAAGAGCACATACACGCGATTTTTCAATAGACTTCTCAATATTACTGTACGATTTTTCACCAAATCCGTCAAGTTTTTTTATTTCAACCTCATATTTTTTAAGTTCAAAAATATCGGTATAATTATCTATAAATCCGTTTTCAATGAATTTTCTTAAAGTTTCTTCCGAAAGTCCTTCAATATTCATTGCGTCACGGCTTACAAAATGATCAAGAGAACGTAATCTTTGCGCCGAACAGTTTGGATTAGTGCAATAAAGTGCCCTGCCGTCACGAAGCTGACGAATTTCCGTTTCTCCTCCGCATACAGGACAGACTCTTGGAATTTCTACATTTCCGCTTTTAGTAATATTTTCCTGAATCTGAGGAATTATCATATTTGCCTTATAAACCCTTATTGTGTCACCAATACCGAGTTTTAGCTCTTGTAGTATACTTACATTGTGAACACTTGCGCGGTTTACAGTCGTTCCCTCAAGTTCCACAGGCTCAAACACAGCTACCGGATTAATAAGTCCTGTCCTTGATGTGCTCCAGTCAATATATAAAAGTTTTGTTTCGGCAGCTTCATCCTTCCATTTAAAAGCAATTGAGTCTTTGGGAAATTTTGCGGTTTCGCCAAGAGAACGGCTTATGTCTATGCTGTCTATTGTAAGAACAAGCCCGTCGGAAGGAAAATCATTATCGCAAATCCTGTTTTCAAATTCTTTAACTGTCTGTTCAAGATTGTTTTCGTCTGCAGGAACATGCTCTACAACTTCAAACCCAAGAGATGAAAGATAATCAAGCTGTTCTGATTTTTTGTTAAACTCTATTCCCTCGGCAGAGACAAGAGTAAACACATAAAGGCTGACTTTTCTGTCTGAAACAAGCTTGCTGTTTAGCTGGCGTACAGTCCCGCTTGTAAGATTGCGCGGGTTTTTATATTTTTCGTCATCCGGAAGATTGTCGTTAATTCTCGCAAACTCAGAATATGATATAACGCCTTCGCCTCTTAAAACAAGCTCGCCTTTAAATGAAATTGAAAGAGGAACGTTTCCAAAAACCCTCGCATTATGCGTAATGTCTTCGCCTATATCGCCGTTGCCTCTTGTTACAGCCTGAACAAGCTTTCCCTCGTTATATTTCAAAACAATAGTGAGTCCGTCCATTTTCCATGAAAGCATACCTTTATATTTTCCAAGCCAGCTTTTTAATTTTGTGACGTCCTTAGTCTTGTCCAAAGAAAGCATACGTTTGTCATGTTTTACTTTTTTAAGGCTGCTTACAATTTTGTATCCGACATTCTGCGTAGGCGACGAACTCAGAATAATACCTGTGCTTTTTTCAAGCTCAACAAGCTCATCGTAAAGCTTGTCATATTCAAAATCCGTCATTATCGGATCAGCGTCCATATAATATCTTTTTGATGCCTCATTTAAAAGCGATATGAGCTGCTTCATCCTGTCCATTAAAGACACCTCTCTTTTAGTCAACCTTTATTAGTTTTGAAAGCCTTGCCATGAATTTTCTGCTGCCTTTTCCGGCAAATGACACTTCAACTTCAAAATCAGCACCCGCCGGAGATATATCCTTAACTGTTCCTATGCCGTATTTTGGTGCACGCACTTTATCACCTACGGAAAACGAAAGTGTAAAGTCTTTTGGAGCAGGTATTTCGCTTTTACTTTTCTTGAGTCCGTAACTTAACCCGCTTGCAGCCGCAATGGAACTGAACTTTTTAGGTGCGGCAGACGCAAACGGTATTCCGAAACTGTTTGTACGTTCGTTTTTAATCCACTTTATTATATCTGCTGGTATCTCGTCCAAAAATCTTGAAGGCCTGTTATACTTCATATTTCCGTGCTGCATTCTTGTTTTGGCAAATGTCATCCAAAGTTCTTCTCTTGCCCTCGTTATTCCTACATAGCAAAGACGCCTTTCTTCCTGAAGCTCATGTTCGGAATTCGGAGAAGTAGTGCTTCTGTAGCTCGGGAATAGCCCCTCTTCCATTCCCGACATAAATACAATCGGAAACTCAAGTCCCTTTGCAGAATGCAAAGTCATCAAAACAACAGCGTTTTCGTCTTCGGAATATGAGTCCACATCAGCAACAAGAGCCACTTCCTGTAAAAAGCCCTCAAGTGAAATATCGCCTGTCGATTCAATATATTCTGTAGCTTTTGAAACAAATTCCTCAATATTTTCCAAGCGCATTTTAGCTTCTTCTGTACCTTCAAGCTCAAGATAATTTATATAACCGCTGCGCTTTGCCACTTCGTCAATAATCTGCGCAGATGTCATGTCTTTTAAATCTTTTTTGAAATTTTCGGCAAGCTCATAAAATTTCTCAAAATTTTTCGCACTTCTCCCGCATATTCCATCATTAACAGCTTTAGGTATAGCGTCATAAAAAGAAAGCCCGTTATCTATGGCACATGAAGACACCTTTTCAACAGATGTAGCTCCTATACCCCTTTTAGGCACATTTATTATTCTCTTTATAGCTATATCATCATTTGGATTTGCAATCATTTTCAGATATGAATGTATATCTCTTATCTCTTTCCTATCATAAAATCTTACACCGCCGCAAAGTCTGTAAGGTATATTTTTTCTTATAAGCTGTTCCTCAATTACTCTTGACTGGGCATTTGTCCTGTAAAGCACGGCAAAGTTTTTGTATTCTTGCCCTTCTGCAATGTATTCGTCTATGGTTTTAGCAATAAACCGGCCCTCGTCATACTCATTCTCAGCACAATATGCTTTTATTATACTGCCTTTTTGATTTTCTGTCCAAAGTGATTTTTCCTTACGCTCATCATTATTTTTTATAACGCTGTTTGCGGCGTCAAGTATCATTTGGGTTGAACGATAATTTTGCTCAAGTTTAATAACGGTAGCGTTTGGAAAATCCTTTTCAAAATCAAGTATATTTCTTATGTTTGCGCCTCTCCAGCCATAAATGCTCTGGTCATCGTCGCCTACAACACATAAATTCTTATATTTATCTGCAAGCAGTTTTACAAGTGAATACTGACTTGTATTTGTATCTTGGTATTCATCTACCATTATGTATTTAAATTTTTCCTGATAATAGTTAAGTACATCTGGGTTAAGCTGAAAAAGCAAAACAGTATTAAATATTATGTCATCAAAATCAACGGCGTTGTTCTTCTTTAGTTTTTTTTGATATTCCCTATAAACTTCTCCTACTCTTGTCTGTCTGAAATCCAAATCAGGCTGCTGCATATACTTTGACGGCGATACAAGTTCTTCTTTTGCCTTGCTTATTTCGGACAAAACACCTTTAATTGTAAATGTCTTGTCTGATAAACTCAGATTCATTCTTAAAAATATATCTCTCATTACTTTTTGCGAATCTTCAGGATCATATATAGAAAAATTTCTTTCATATCCGATTTTTTCAATATCACGTCTTAATATGCGAACACATGCGGAATGAAACGTACTTACCCAAATATCTTTTACATTACTCTCGATTGCAACAATTCTGTCACGCATTTCTTTAGCCGCTTTGTTTGTAAAAGTAATCGCAAGTATATTCCAAGGCTTAACACCGTTTTCAATAAGATTTGCCACTCTTACCGTGAGAGCTCCTGTTTTTCCGGAGCCTGCTCCCGCAAGTATTAAAACAGGCCCATCCTGCTGCATAACAGCCTTTTTCTGCATTGGGTTTAGTTTTTCAAATTCAATCATATCTAATGTCCTTCCATGTTTTTCCAGATTTAATACAAAAATTAAGGAAGCTGATAGAATCAACTCCCTTACGAGATATTAAAACTTCTCTTATGAGATTATCTGGTTTCAAGATCTTTCCCGTTTTTCTTTTTTTCATTAACTCTGTCTATGGCAAGCTTGTACCCGTCGGTACCATATATGAGCGCTCTGTTGACACGGCTTATTGTTGCAGTGGAAGCCCCTGTCTTTTCGGCTATCTCAATATATGTGCATTTTCTGTCAAGCATTTCAGCTACGGCCATTCTTTGTGATATGGCATTTATCTCATGCACAGTACACAAATCCTCAAAAAGCTGATAACATTCATCAACTGTGTTCATAGTGAGAATGTATTCAAAAAGTCTATCTGCAAAATCACTTTTAATCTTATTATTCAAAAAAAAATCACCTTCACAGTAATAATAGTTAATTCAATCAAAGATATATATATTTTAACATTTTACTACTGTAAAGTAAAGCAGATTGTTAAATTTTTCATATCATTTTTTCATAAATGCTTCGATTTTTGCCCAACAATCCTCACAAATATCATATGAACATTCTTTTCCGTCATTTTTTGAGCCGTAGCCCCACTTTTTCTCAATGTGGATATAGTCTTCATGAAGTTTGTCAAGCTCCGTATGAATGCGTTTTTTGCATACATCGCAATATACATCGGTAACAAACTCACGTTCCACAAGACGCATTTCTTTTTTGACCATTTCCCCCACCGCCTTCATTTGTAATTGTCTTTTAAAAACTTCTATTAGATTCTAACATGGTTTTTAAAAAAAATATATATAAAATATCTGCCACCAGTGTTAAAATATTACAGAAAGGACGAGTAAAAATGGAAAATATAACAGATATGTCACACTGCATGCTTTGCCCAAGAAACTGCGGCGTTGACAGAAGAAATTCAACCGGATACTGCAAATGTACAGATAAAATAAAAGCCGCGCTTGCGTCGGTTCATATGTGGGAAGAACCTCCGATAAGCGGCACAAGGGGTTCCGGCACAGTGTTTTTTTCAGGCTGCTCTTTAAGATGTGTTTTCTGCCAAAACTATGATATAAGCCAGGAAAACAACGGTATAGAAATTACAACTGAGAGACTTTCAGATATATTTATAGAACAGCAAAACAGAAATGTTCACAATATAAATCTTGTTACCGCCGGACATTTTCTTCCGCAGGTTGTCTATGCTTTAAAAATCGCAAAGAAAAAAGGACTTAAAATTCCAGTTGTATATAATTCCGGAGGCTATGAAAAAGTTGAAGCTTTAAAACTTCTTGACGGCCTTGTCGATATTTATATCCCTGATATAAAGTTTTTTTCATCTGAAATATCAAAGAAATATGCCTCATGCGAAAATTATTTCGAGTATGCTTCAAAAGCAGTTAAAGAAATGTTTCGTCAAACAGGCGGTTTACAGCTTGATGATTCGGGTATAATGAAAAAAGGTATAATTATCCGTCATCTCATATTGCCTGGATGCAGAAAAGACGCAGAAAAAATACTTGATTTTATAAAAGGAAATTTTGGAAACGATGTATATGTTTCTCTTTTAAATCAGTACACGCCTATGTATAAGGCAACTCAAATAAAAGAATTAAATCGCAGGCTTACAACTTTTGAATATCAGAAAGTCACGGATTATTTTCTTGATATAGGTCTTGAAAACGGATTTGTTCAGGAAAAATCATCGGCGCAAAAAAAATACACGCCTATTTTTGACCACAAAGGATTATGAAAGAAAATTATGAAAGGAATGAAATAATATGGAAAACGTTAAAGACAAATTTCTGCGCTATATATCTTTTGACACACAGTCGGATGAAGATTCGTCCACATTTCCGAGTACGGCAAAACAGCTAAATTTTGCCAGACAATTAAGACAGGAATGTATTTCAATCGGACTTAAAAATATTAAAATAAGCGATAAAGGATATGTTTACGCAAAACTAAGTAAAAACACCGACGGATTTCCGGCAATCGGTTTTATTTCTCATATGGATACAAGCCCCGACGCTTCGGGAAACGGTGTAAAGCCAAATATAATCGAAAAATATGACGGAAGGCCAATTCAGTTAAAAAATGCCATCTTAAGCTGTGAGGATTTTCCGGAACTTAAAAACTATATAGGAGAAGAAATTATTACAACCGACGGCACAACATTGCTTGGCGCTGATGACAAGGCCGGTATTGCGGAAATAATGACTGCTGTTGAAAGAATAAAACACAGCAATGTTCCTCATGGTGATATTTGCATTGCTTTTACCCCTGATGAGGAAGTAGGACACGGAGCAGATTATTTTGATGTAAAAAAATTTGGGGCTGAATTTGCATATACAGTAGACGGCGGCAAAATCGGCGAACTTGAATGTGAAAACTTCAATGCCGCAAGAGCAAAAATTACAATAAGGGGACGGAATGTACATCCTGGATATGCAAAAGGAATAATGATTAACGCGGCCTTAATAGGTACCGAGCTTGCAGCTTTGCTTCCTGAAAACGAAATACCTGCCAAAACAGAAAAATATGAGGGATTTTATCATCTCTGCTCATTTTCCGGTACTGTTGAAGAATGTAAAATAACATATATAATACGTGACTTTGACAGGGACTCTTTTGAAAAACGCAAAGACATAATAAAACAGGCTGTTGAAAAAATAAATAAAAAATACAATGGCGCTGTATCTGTTGAATTATATGACGAGTATTATAACATGATGGAAAAGCTGGAAGACCATGAAAATATAATACTTCTTGCTCAGCAGGCTATGGAAAAATGCGGTGTAGTTCCAATTAAACAGCCTATAAGAGGCGGAACCGACGGAGCAAGGCTTTCATTTATGGGGCTTCCGTGCCCTAATCTTTTTGCCGGAGGATGCAATTTTCACGGCATTTATGAATTTGTGCCTGTAAAAAGCATGGAAAAAGCAGCTGACGTCATAGTAGAAATCTGTAAAAACGCCAAAAATATAATTTGACACAAATATAGTTGTGTGATATCATAACGGCATTAAAATAAGTTAAAAGCAATGACTGAGACATCAAGCGGATTCGGTTACAGCCTCAGAGAGCAGAGCGGATGATGAAAGCTTTGCAGAACGATTCCGTAAATTACACCTCACGAGCCCCGATTCAGAAAATTTAAAGTAAGCTTCGGCGATATGCCGCGTTAAGGCATCAGAGGTATTTTTTAATACGAATTAAAGGTGGTACCACGAGTCATTTCGTCCTTATGGATGAAGTGGCTTTTTTTATTTTCAGAAAATATAGGAGGAATAATATATGTCAGTATTTGATGTACTTCAGGAAAGAGGATTTATTGAACAGCTTACACATGAGGCAGAAATCAAAGAGCTTTTTGAAAAAGAAAAAGTAACATTTTACATTGGTTTCGACCCTACCGCCGACAGCCTTCACGTAGGCCATTTCCTTACAATAATGGCTATGGCACACATGCAGAGAGCCGGACACCGTCCGATAGCACTTATGGGCGGCGGCACAGGCATGATTGGTGACCCTACAGGAAAAACAGACATGAGAAAAATGCTTTCGGTTGAAGATATTGACCACAATGTAGAGTGTTTTAAAAAACAGCTTTCAAGACTAATTGATTTTTCGGACGGCAAAGCTCTTATCGTAAACAATGCGGATTGGATAAGAAACTTAAACTACATTGACTTTTTACGTGAAATAGGCGTTCATTTTTCGGTAAATAAAATGCTTACGGCTGAATGTTTTAAAACAAGAATGGAAAAAGGCCTTTCATTTCTTGAGTTTAACTATATGCTTATGCAGGCAAACGATTTTCTTGAACTTAATAAAAAATACGGCTGTGTTCTTGAACTTGGAGGAAATGACCAGTGGTCAAACATACTTGCCGGCGTAGACCTTATAAGACGCAAACAGCAGACTCCGGCATACGGTATGACATTTAAGCTCCTTACTACAAGCGAGGGCAAAAAAATGGGTAAAACCGAAGGCGGTGCCGTATGGCTTGACCCAAATAAAACATCACCATATGAATTTTACCAGTACTGGAGAAATGTTGGTGACAAAGACGTTGAAAAATGTCTGTCCCTTCTTACATTCCTTCCAATGGATGAAGTAAGACGTCTCGGCTCGCTTCAGGGAAGCGATATTAACAAAGCAAAAGAAATACTTGCTTTTGAAGTTACAAAGATAATTCACGGCGAAAAAGAAGCCATAAAGGCACAAAATGCTGCAAAAGCCCTTTTTGCAGGTGCTGCAGAAGGCGGTTCAATACCTACAACAGAAATTGCTCCTTCCGAAATTGAAAAAGGCATGGATATTATTTCAGTGCTTACGCTTACAGGCCTTGTATCATCAAGAAGCGAAGGCAGAAGACTTATTCAGCAAAACGGTCTTAAAATCAATGATGAAAAGGTTGATTCATTCGATATAAAAATAACAGCTTCAGATTTTAAAAACGGTAAAATGAAGCTCCAAAAAGGCAAAAAATCTTTCCATTTTCTTAAACTTATTTAAAAGTCATAAATCCGGTGTTTTCTTATTATTGGAAATCACCGGGTTTTAAATTAAAAAAACGTTGTAATACATTACATACTAATGCTATTTATTATTATAAATCCAAATTAAAAATTCCTTTTATTTCTTTTTTAACATTTTACGTCTAAAACGCCAAAATATAGTGTTTTTACACTGGTTGACGGGCAAAAATTAATGATATATAATTACTCAATAATTCATTAAAAAGGAGACGTAATAAACTAATGAAAAAATTCATATGTATATTTACAGCCACACTTCTTACTGTCACTATGCTGACGTCATGCGGAAATAAAAACACGGTAGCATCTTTCTCGTCAGCTGCTTCACAGTCACAGACATCGGAAGATAACAAAAACCGTACTGTAGTGCTTGATAATGTAGGGCTTACATACACTACTCCTGATGAGTGGCGTCAAATTGAAAAAACGAATCTTTATCCTTTAACTTTACAAACCGACGGCACTCTTGCCAGAATCATTTACACATATGTAAAGGCCGATGATATTGATAAAATTCAAAACATTAATGATGATTCATCAGTATATAAATACCTTTACCCAATATGCGAGATAACAATAGCCAAAAGCGAAAACTTTACAAATGACAGTCTAAAAAGCGTATTTGATGTATATAAAAATGACAAGTCGGTAGCAACCGAGGGTGATTACAGCTATCATGTGCTTTATGATTACGTATCTAAGGACAACCTCGACGGCGATGACCTTGATAAATACAACAAGGCTGTTGAGGCCGTACCTGAGCTTATTAAAAGCATCTCAACAAGAAAGTTTAATCCTGACGATGTAAAGAAAACTGTTGACACAAGTGATATTTCAAACAACTATATTACATTCAATACCAAAACTATTGAGGGAAATCCAATAGATTCTTCTGTTTTTTCAAAATACGATATAACAATGATAAATTTCTGGGGAACATATGCTATAGACAAAAGCAACGAACAAAATACTCTCGAGGAAGTATATGAAAATGTACAGACTTGGGATAAAAAGGTCAATGTAATAAATGCAATAGTAGACACTCCAAACGATGAAAACGAAGCAACAGTGAAAGACCTTAAAAGCGAAGCAAACGGAAAATTTACAACAATTGTAATGGATGATATTCTTGCAAACTGGGCTGTTAAGCATCTTGAGGGTGTACCGACAACAATATTTGTTGATTCCGACGGAAAAATAATCGGCGACCAAATAAAAGGAGCAAAAACAACACAAGAATATCTTGATGAAATAAAAGCAAGACTTTCTGAAACAGATAAGGCGAGCAAATAAACGTTTAAGACTTCACTATCATCTTTAATAAAACATATAAATACTTTCAATACTTTTGCTTAAATAAATAAACCCCCTCTTTAAAACATTTAAGAGGGGGTATTTCTTATATTATTTTATATTTACATTCTACTTTAACTCTTTTCTGTTTATTGCGTTATACAGCATTTTGCGTGCAATGACAGAGGCATTTGCGCTTCCGTCGGCGTTTTCAAGTACAACCGATACAGCATACTGCGGATTGTCTGCCGGAGCAAACCCCACAAACCACCAATGGTCGTTTCCGCCGGGGTTTTGAGCAGTTCCTGTCTTTCCGGCAACCTGAAAATAATCAGATTTAGCATTAAAGCCTGTGCCTTCATTTACCACTGCAATCATCATTTCTTTCAGCTTTTTACATTCGCTTTTTGTAAACACTGTCCTTAATGCTTCGGGAAGCGTTGTATCAACCGTTGCATCATCATAATTCACTATATGGTCAATTATATAAGGCTGCATCATAACGCCGTCATTTGCTATAGATTGTACAATTGAAGCCATAAACAAAGGTGTAACTGTCGTTCTTCCCTGTCCTATGCTTGTTTCCACAAGCTCGCTTTCAGTTGCTGTTTTATCGATTTTAACTGACGGTATGTTGTATGGAAGTGAAAACTCAACACCTGTATTAAAAAGGAGATCATCAGCCGTTTTCCGCAATGTTGCAGCACCTATTTTATCTCCAAGTGCAGAGAAAAAACAGTTGCAGCTGTTGGCAAAACCGCTTGTGAGATTTTCTTTTCCATGGGACTCACCGTTAAAACAGTGTATTACTTTCCCTCCAAATTTGTCCTCGCCATGACATGTATATGTGAAATTACCCACATCTTGAAGATTTCTCATTGCCGCCGTTGCCGTAACAATCTTAAATATAGAACCCGGCGTATACTCACCCTGAGTGGCACGGTTTACAAGCGGCGTTGTTTTGTCAACTTTAAGGCTGTCCCAATTTTTTGCCAGAGTCTGCGGGTCATACATTGGTTTTGAAACCATGCACAAAATCCGTCCTGTTGAAACCTCTTCAACTACAACTGCACCTTTATTAGACTTCATAAGTTTTGAAGCAATGTCCTGAAGGTTTTTATCTATTGTAAGATATACTGAGTCGCCTTCAACTTCACCGCCCTTTAAAAAACTTCTGAGCCTCTGAAAAAGTTCATTGTCAATGTGCTGTAATGTAAAGTTTTCAACTGCTTCCGTTCCTGTCTTTCCGGCACCTGTATACCCCACCACATGGCATGACGTTTTTGCGTCATTATATTTGCGCACATAACCATTGTCACCGTTTACGCTTTCGGCCAAAACAAATCCGTCTATATCTCTTATGTCCCCTCTTTTAATTGTCGTATCAGATGAACTTATCCTTGGATTATATGAATTGACTATCATTTTGCCGCTGTCTTTTATTACTATTTTTAGCAGATATGAGATAATTACAGCAAACATAAGTATTATAATTACCGTAACTTTCTTAATACTTTTTTTACTGTTTCCCATCATACTGTTCCTCCATTTCTTCGGCCTTTTGATAACCGTTTACCCATTGTATAAAGCTAAGTGACATTATACTCACAAGTATTGATGTACCGCCGTAGCTTATAAACGGCAATGTTACACCCGTAAGAGGAATAAGCTTTATAACTCCGCCGATAATTAAAAATGTCTGAAACGCCATCATTGCCGTAAATCCGGCAGCAAGGAAACTGTAATACCGTCTTTTGCACTTAAAAGCAATCATCATGCCGCGTATAAAAAGTATCATAAATATACCTATAAGACACACGGCATATATTGTTCCAAATTCTTCACATATAGCTGAAAATATAAAATCCTTGGTTACTACCGGTATACTTGTCGGCATTCCTCTTGTAAGACCGCTTCCAAGCATACCGCCCGTTCCTATGGCAAACAGTGACTGGCAGATTTGATATCCTCCGGAATCTATGTCTGCCCATGGGTTCTTCCATGCAGCAACCCTAACACGTACGTGTGAAAACAGTTTATACGCAAACATTGAACCTATGGATGCCGCTCCTATTCCCAATACAGCTAAAAATTCATTGCTTGTTGCAATATATAGCATTACCATATATGTCATAAAGAAAATAAGAGCGCTGCCCAAATCTTTTTGAATAACAAGCAGCATAACAAGTCCGGCACTTAATATACATGTTATTATAAGCTTTTTTAAGTCAACTTTTTTTCTAAAAACACTTGCCAAATAAAAAATATATAAAAATTTTACTATCTCCGAAGGCTGAAAACTGAAATTTCCAATATGTATCCAGTTTATAGAGCCATATTCTTTAGATCCAAGAGCAAGCGTTGATATAATAAGTATAAAGCTTAAAATAATATAAAGTTTTTCAAACTTTTCAAATTTCGGTACAAGTTTTATTACAGCCGGTATCCAAAACGCAGTAAGAAATCCAACGCCTATCCATATAAGCTGTCTTACGGCAAGAGTATCGTTTAATCTCATAAGCATTATTATGCCTGTGTCAAGAAGGAAAATAATACAGTTCCAAATAAGCGGACATCCGTTTTTATACACTTTTTGCGCTATATAATTTCCTCCTATTATCGCCGCAAGTCCAACGCCGCCAACAGCTAAATGAAGCAAATTAAAATTTATCTCTTCCCGGTTATAGCTAATAATTAAAAATGCAGTTATATGCATAAGGGCCGTTACCGTTCTGCCCGTAAACACGGCATGCCTGTGGCTATGTTTTGTCATACCTGCTTCGTCAAGCAGATATTCGGCGGAACTGAAAAGAAAAATCAAAATATACCCTATAAAAAGATATCTGCTAATTATAATCAGTAAATCAAACATAAAATCACTTCTATTCTACACCTCTGAAATAATGACCTTTTGTCGAACCATTCTCCGACATTTCCTCAATTACTCTTTTTACCCTAAAGGAAGGATTGTCAGGAGAATTTAACATATCAAGGTATGCACCTATGATCCTATTTGTTTCAGAAGCTGTTTCATTAGTAAATATCAGTCTTAGACTTCCGGCCGGATTTTCCTGAAATTCATCGAAAAATTTAAGTAAAAACAAAGGTTTTCCATTTAAAATAAAACTTACGCACTGACGGCAGTCAGTCATTATTTCAAACTTTTCGCCCTTTCTGTCCTTAATAAAATAGCCGCCGGCTTTCCCCTTTTGGGAACAAAACATGCCCTTTTCCTTGCCTCCGCTGAAATTGCCTATAGGACACTGATGAGTAGTCATAAGAGGCAATTTTCCATAGGCTAAAAGCTCGCATTTTTTATCTGCCATTGTTCTTATTTCATTTAAGTTAAGCTCAGGCGAAAGAGTGACTCTGTCGGCACCCTTGTTTTCCCAAAAAGCTACATCCAAAGCGTTAAAAATATTTGCGCTGTAGTCAACCGTTATATTTTTGCCGCAACTTTTAAGCATTTCAAGCTGACCAAGGCTTCTTACGATAAAACCGTCTATTTTACTTGTTTTAAGCTTTTCGAGAAATTTACCATAAAATTCTTCGGAGTATTTTCTGTATATTCTCGGCATAACAGCGTAAAGCATAATGTGCTTTTCATTACATTTGCATATGCACCTATCAAGATTGTTTTCAAGGTCATCGCACATGTCAAAATATATTATTCCTAACCCGCTGTTTGTAACGGCAGCCTCAAACTGAAGAATGTTTGATACCTGTACGTTTAGCCTTTTGCTTTTCACATTTGGCTCATGCTTTATTTCAATATTTTTTGGTGTAATGCTTTTTCTTTGATACGATTTAATTGTTTTTTTCTCAAGTTCTTCTATTGCTTCTCGTCTTAATTTATTTATAGACGAAATACCGATATAAATGTCTTTATCACATTTTAAATTTAAGTTTGATATTTTAAAAGGTGTTCCGCCTGTTTTTGATATCTGTTGTATTATTTTTTCTTCCGAAAGCGGCTTGTTTTCAGCCTCAGTAACATCATCGCCCTGCACAAATACACTGTTACCGTTTGTATCAAAAAGTTTTAATGAGGAAGGTTGTCCAATATTAAACACTGCTTCAGCAAAAATATCTTTCTGTCTTGTATCTTTTACAAAAGTTGCGTCAAGTTCGTCTTCAAGGTGTTTATCATGTGTTCTGTAAACCACATCGTTTTTATTAATTTCACCTTTAAGCATTATATTTATTACTTCTCCGGCTTTTGAGGCTTTATTTATGTTGCATCCGACATGAGGTTCTTCCTGAGTCCAAACCTCAATTCCATCTCCTGGACAAAGCGGCTCTCTTGTCCTTATAACAGTTCGGCCATGTTTTCTGTCATAAGTGTCTACTATTCCGCATTTTACGCCCCAGCTTTTAGGTCTTTCAACACTCATCATACTGTTTCCCGAATGAGTCTGATAGTACCCCTCAGTAAAGCCGCCCCTGTTAAAAAGCTGCAGAAGTGTTTTAACGTCCTTTTCGTCAACTTTATATTCATTAGGAGTATTTATATATGTGTCAATATATTTTCTGTATATCTTGGTAACTCCGGCAACATATTCGGGATTTTTCATTCTTCCCTCAATTTTAAATGACGTTATGCCGGCTTCTATAAGCTTTGGAAGTATTGTTACTGTTTCTATATCCTTACAGCTTAAAAGATATCCTTCCGTAATTTTTTTGTAGCCATCATAAAGAGAATACGGAAGGCGGCATGTCTGCGCGCACCGTCCTCTGTTACCGCTTCTTCCGCCAAGCATACTGCTCATTATACATTGACCGGAATAAGAAACACAGAGAGCGCCGTGTATAAATGTTTCAATTTCGGCCTCTGTATTTTTCAATATGTACTTTATTTCTTCTAATGAAAGTTCACGGCTGAGCACAACTCTGGAAAAACCGTTCTTATATAAAGCATTTACGTCCTCAAGAGAATTTGCCGTAAGCTGCGTACTTGCATGAACAGGAATTTCAAATGTTTTTTTAACAATGTCTGCAAGCCCGATATCTTGTATAATCAATGCGTCAACACCTATTTGAGATAATGTTGAGACATATTTCATGACATCGTTTAATTCCTGATTTTTGTACAAAGTATTTACGGCACAATGCACCTTTATTCCTCTTAAATGACAGTACTCAACTGTTTTTTCAATTTCTTCAATATCAAAGTTTCCCGCAAACTGCCTTGCGCTGAAATCTTTACCGCCTATATATACCGCGTCACAGCCGTTTTGCACAGCCGCTCTTACACATTCGAAACTTCCTGCCGGTGAAAGCAGTTCTGGCTTAATCATAAAGACACTCCTTCATTCATATATGACGGTAATAATTTTGCTTTGTATGAGCCTTCCTGAATTTGCTGCTGTCCATTGAAAGGCTGCTGCCCAAAGCTTCATCGTCCTCAGCTTCCTGCTCGGACTTTGTTTGCTCGTTATTTAAACGCTCCTGTTCTTTCTTTTCAAAATCAAGCAGTTTGCTTTCAATTGATTTGAAATGATTTATCTGAGCAATCTTTTTAACATTGTCTTCCTGAAGCTCATCATATTTTTCGATTTGTGATTTTAATTCATCATTTATATTGGAAATTTTCTTTTCTGCTTCTGAAAGCTGAGATTTAAGCGTCTCCGCTTCTTCTTTAATCTTTTCATTTTCAGTTGACAGTGCAGCCTTATCAGCAGAAAGCTTTTCGTTTTCCTCAATGATTCTTTTGCTTTCGGTATCATCTCCCGTACTTACGCTCTTAAGCTTCTCAATCTCAGCCTTAGCTGTATCTGCTTCGTTTTTCGATGCTTCAAGCTCTTTTTTAAGAGCTTCTAAATCGGAAGTATACTTTTCAATTGTCACTTTCGATTCATCAAGTTTTTTTGAAAGCTCTTTTGATTCAGAGAGATATTTTTCGGCATCTTCGGCAGTTTTCATTTTTTCTTCACTGTTCTCAACACCCGAGTTTTTAAGAAGTTTTTCAAGTTCTTGATTGTCTTTTTTCGCTTTAAAATAGTCATCGGCAATGTTAATTGAAGTAAGTACGGAAACCATTGTAGGGCTCAAATTTTTTGAATTTTCGCTTGCTCGAAGCTGAGCCGCTTTCTCCTCAATATAATTTGCAACTTTCGTTATATACTCAACCGATTCATTGCCTGTAAGCGTCATAGTTCTGCCGCATACCTTTACGGAAACCATATTTCTATATTCCATATAAACAGTCCTTCCTAAAAATTACGATTTTTCGGCATACATGGTTAAGTATATCATAAAAATCACTGTTTCAACAGATATTTAAACAAGTTTTTGTCGCATTTTATCAAGTATTCTCTTTTCCATTCTGGATACCTGAACTTGAGATATATTCATCTTTCTTCCTGTCTCGCTTTGAGTTCTGTCAAAGTAATAACGCATGAGTATAAGCTGTTTTTCACGGCTGTCAAGACTGTCAAGCGCTTCTTTTAATGACATTATCTCATCTGCTTTTTCCGTGCTGTCGCTGTTTTTAATTGTGTCAATTAAGTATGTCCCCTTTCCATTTTCCTCATCAGACTTTCTGTATAGTGACTCTACGTCTTTTCCGCTTTCCATTGCCGTAACAAGTTCATCCTTAGGTACATCAAAAATTTTACTAAGCTCACTTATCGTAGGCCATTTTCCCGATTGTGAAAAAATGGCTTCCGAAACCGTTTTTATCTTGTTCGAAAGCTCTTTTATATTTCTGCTTACCTTTATGATACCATCGTCACGCAAAAAGCGTCTTATCTCTCCAATTATCATAGGTACAGCATAAGTTGAGAATTTAACTCCAAAACTTTCGTCAAAACGGTCAATACTTTTAATAAGCCCAATCGAACCTATCTGGAATAAATCTTCCATATCGGTACCACGTCCGGAAAATCTTTTTACGGTACTCCAAATTAAACCGCTATTCTCTTTTACTATTCTGGCCCTCGCCTCCTTGTCCCCATTTTTTGCTTTTCTTAGAAGCTCTGCCATATCGCCCACAAGACATCACTCCTGTTCAGGTTTGCCAATTTCCTTAACCATGAATACACGGGTACCCTTTCCCACAGCGCTTTCGACTTTAACATCATCCATAAAGCTCTGCATAATGGTAAATCCAAGCCCGCTTCGCTCCATATCCGGCCTTCCGGTATAAAGCGGCTCCATAGCAAGGGCAATATCTTCAATGCCCTTTCCTTCATCTGTTACTTCTATGTAAACTGTGGCCTGGCATATGCCGCACCACATTCTGACGATACCCTCCTTATTGTCATAACCATGAATTATACTGTTTGTAACAGCCTCCGAAACTGCTGTTTTTATGTCGTTCATTTCTCTTACACAGGGGTCTAAGCCTAAAATAAAAGCGGAAACCACCGTTCTTGCAAATGCCTCGTTTTCTCCAATAGCCTTGAAGCTGACAGCCATTTCGTTGTCGTATTCCATGTGTCTTTCACCTCCGTCACACTGCCTTTGCGGCATCTTCTACAGAATCATATATTTTTATTATTCTATATAATCCGGAAAGCATCATTATTTTTTTCAGATTTTCACTTAATCCTGCAACAGCCGTAAGTCCTCCTTTATTGAGCGTATATTTATATCGTCCTATTATCATTCCGATTCCGGCGCTATCCATAAAGTCAACATGTGACAAATCAAACACTATATTTTTCACACCTGTTTTTACTGCTTCATTATCTATAGCCGTTTTTGCCAAATCCGCAAAATGATGGTCAATGTCTCCAAGAACGCTGACTACAAGGCAGTTTTTATGCCTTTCAAAAGATATATCCATTTTCTCCCCTCCTGGAATTTGTTTTTTGTACATACAGTATTCTTTTACTATATTGGAATGTATTTTCCTCTATGAATCATGACAAAAATTAAGACAAAAAAAGACAGTCTTTTTTTTAAGACTGTCTTTAAATATCGAATTATATATTGTTTTATTTAGTAAGCTTTGAAATTGCCTTAAAATGAGGATTTGCTGCACCCTGAGTCAGCTCATATAGCACACCCTCATAAGTCGTGATAAACGCCCCTTCTTTTTCCGCTCTTTTAACCGCCATATTTTTGTCGTTGTCTTTTCTGGAACCTACACAGTCCTCAACAAAAAACACATTAAAGTCCTTTTCCAAGAGGTCGATAGTTGTCTGAAGTACACATATATGAGCCTCGGCACCAAATATAACTACGTTTTTTCTTCCTGCAGAATATATTGCCTTCATTATATCGTCATCCATGCAAAGGCTGAATGATTTTTTATCGTGTGGTTCAAAATCACCTAGAGCCTGTGCTATTTCATCAACCGTTTTGCCAAGCCCCTTTGTATACTGCTGGGATACAATTATAGGTATATCAAATTCTCTAAGTCCTTTAATAAGTATTGCTGAGTTTTTAATTAGCTTTTCGTTTTCATTTATTGCAGGCATAAGCTTTTCCTGATAATCAATTGCTATTGCCATAGTTTCTTCAGCTTTAAGTCTCATTTTGACTTCCTCCTTAAATTTTATCCGAACCTTTATTTGCCATAGCTGTAGCTTCACCGTCTACTACTATTTCACCATGTTGGTTTACAATTGTCATTTTAAGAGTTACTATCCTTTTTTCTTTTCTTATACCGGTTACTTCACCTGTTATGGTAACGGTGTCATTAAATTTTACTGGCTTTAAAAACCGGCAGCTTTGGCCGAGAAAAATTGCGTCCATTCCCGGGATACACATTCCGATTATAGTAGAAAAAAGCGAAGCCGTAAGCATGCCGTGGGCAATTCTTTCTCCAAAACGTGTGTTTTTGGCATATTCAGCATTTACATGAAGCGGATTAAAATCACCGCACAGACCGGCAAACGTGTATACATCATGTTCAGTAATTGTCTTTGTAAAACTTTCCTTCTGCCCTATGTAAATTTCATCAATACTGTAACCCTTCATATTGAGGCTTTTTGATATATTTTCCATATTTTCTACCTCCGATATTTTAATTATGTTTTATAAAAATTATATATCCAAAATTACAGTATGTCTATGTTTTTATAATTGTATAATATTATTCGTAAAATATGCGTCATATTATTTATTTGCAATAACTTGTTTTTTCTTTAATATTATAGTTTACAATTGCTGCACAAATAGAATTATAGGAAAACAGAAATTCTTTCAAAAATGAAGATTAAAAAGCAAACAAAATAATACTTTAAAAAAATAGCCCCGCATTAAATGCAGGGCTATAAAAATCAGTTTTTAAAAACTCTTCTTATATACACAAATATTTATGTTTTTAAACATATTTTCTCATATGCTTAAGGGCACTTTTTTCAAGTCTTGAAACCTGTGCCTGACTTATACCTACCTCACTGCTTACCTCCATTTGAGTTTTTCCTTCAAAAAATCTTAAATTCAATATATGTCTTTCTCTCTCGGGAAGATGGCTCATTGCCTGAGAAACAGCAATATTTTCTATCCATTTTCCGTCTTTATTTTTTTCATCGCTTATCTGATCCATTACATATAAAGTGTCTCCGCCGTCGTGAAATACCGGTTCATACAGCGATACCGGGTCCTGTATTGCGTCAAGAGCCATACATATATCCTCTTTTTTCTCACCAAGTTCTTTTGCAATCTCTTCAATTTTAGGCTCCCGTGAATATTTGTTAATAAGTCTCTCTTTGGCCTGCAATGCTTTATATGCCATATCTCTTAAACTGCGGCTTACTCGTATTGAATTATTGTCGCGAAGATAACGCCTTATTTCGCCTATTATCATTGGAATGATAATGTTATGTCAAAACAGAGGCATTTAACATATAAAATAAAGTCTATTATTCTTTTGACTTATATCTTGTAAACTTCCGTTAAATTGGTATATAATTACATAATACGTCAAATATAGTAAGAACGATAAAAAATGTAATAGAACATACATAAAACTTTTGAAGAATTAATGTAAGATAAAATAGAGTGTTTATTTTGTAAGAGAAAAAAAATATATACGGGTATCTTCTTATATCCAAGACCTTCTCCCAAGAAGCCGGCGGTGTCTTCTGTTGGCTTTCCGCAGTTTAGGGGTAAAAATTCACCTATAAAAACGCCTTTGCTTGAAGTTGAGGGATTATAAGAATAAATATGGGATATAATCAGATGAAAATTGACTACTATAATTCCTAATTACCGCTGTGTATATTTTGACCTTTAATGTTCATTGGCACGGCATAAGTCGAAAACTGCACGTTTTGCGATGTATCAAAATTATCTATTGCTTTTATTAGCCCTATACAGCCTACCTGGAAAAGATCGTCCATAACTTCGCCTCTGTTTGAGAAACGCTGGATGACACTTAACACTAAACGCAAATTTCCATATATAAATTCACTTCTGGCGTTTTCGTCGCCTTGTTCAATTTTTTTAAACAGTTCTTTTTTCTTATCGGCACTCAAAACAGGCAGCCTTGATGTATTTACTCCACATATCTCTACTTTGCTGTACACTGTTTATCACTCCTTTCAAATGTCCATCATATTGATGTTTTTTAATTCAAGTATAAATACAGGTGATACCGAAAGCTCATCACCTAAGAACTTCTCAGTAATGTCAAGTGCCAAGTTCTCCTCATATACCTGCTTATATTTCCTCCTTATGTGTATTTTTGTAGCCTTATTCCTACAAATTTTACATATTTCGACTTTGTATGAGGTACTGCTATTCCTCGCCAACAACCGTAGAACTGATATTTTCATGTTCTTCAAGCTGTTTTGCTTGAAACAAATTCCGCATTAAAAATCATCTTTGCTGATTTTTAATTTCATTTTTATTGTCTGCTTTCACATTGAGATTTATGCTTTTTCATTTGATTCTTTTTTATTTGTTTTTATAAAAAAAGGTCTAAGTTTAATAATTTTTTTAATTAAGCACCGGAAACATCACATATAATTTTTGCTCTGTTTTCAGCTGTTTTTGTAATTAAAAAATAATACATCTCTGTTCTAAGCCTTATAAAAATATAGCAGTATTATCTATTATTAATTTTCCCGGCCTTTTAAGAAGTTCTTCAGCTTCGTAGCATTTTGGCCTTCCAGAATTTATCTCTGTTTCTCTGTTTCAGTTTTGCCATGCAGTCTAATATTTATCCTCGAAAATCTGTTTTTTATCGAAACAAAATTATGTTTAATTTCACATTCGTCTAACTGGCTGCATATTTAATCTCCTATAAAAACGGATGCAAACCCCAGTATTGTACCTTCAAGGCCAATATTTCTAAGCATTCTTGAAATGCTTATTCCATTTCCGACTATAATAAAACACTATTTTGATGAACGGTTTATGTCGCCTTTAATAATTTTATTTATATTCATACTTAAGTCAATAGATGGACTAAACGTAAAAGTATATATCAAAAAATCACCTCTGGTTAATGATTTATCAAAAAGCATGTCTCAAAATCCATATTTATGATATAATAAATTTAATGTTTTTATACAAATGTTAGGAGTGATGTTAATGAGAAATTTTGGTTTTGGAGGAATGCGTCTCCCTCTTTTAGATGAAAATGATCCCAAAAGTATTGACCAAAATGAAGTAAACCGTATGGTAGATCTTTTCATTTCAAAGGGCTTCACATATTTTGATAACGCGTATATCTATCATTCAGGTGAATCAGAGAGTGCTTATAAAAAAGCGATTGTTGACAGATATCCGAGAAACAGTTTTCTCATAGCAGATAAAATGCCCACAATGGCTGTAAAATGTCCTGAAGATTACGAAAAGTTTTTTGCCCGTCAGCTTGAAAGACTTGGCATTGACTATTTTGATTACTATCTTCTTCATAATATAGGCCATAAAACTTACGAGGAATCTGAAAAATGGGGCGGGTTTGATTTTCTTGTAAAAAAGAAAGCCGAAGGCAAAATAAAAAAAATAGGCTTTTCATTCCACGATACTCCGGAGCTTCTCGACGAAGTACTTTCCAAACATCCTGAAATTGATTTTGTTCAAATTCAGTTAAATTATATAGACTGGAACAACGCCGCAATACGAAGCCGTGAATGTCTCGATACAGCAAGAAAACATGGCAAGCCTGTATCGGTAATGGAACCTGTAAAAGGCGGCGGTCTTGCCTCCCTTCCTGAAAAAGCGGAAAAAATACTTAAAAAAGCTGATCCTCAAATGTCAATACCTTCATGGGGAATACGATTTGCGGCATCATGCGACGGAGTTTTCATGGTTTTAAGCGGAATGAAAAGTGTTGAGCAGGTAAGGGACAATACTTCATTTATGGAAAACTTCAAACCCCTTACCGCAGATGAAAAAAATATGCTTACGGGAACTGTTACCGGCATAATTAACGAGTCTGTTTATATTCCATGCACCGCTTGCCGTTACTGCACAGACGGCTGTCCTAAGAATATTAATATTCCTTCATATTTTGCTATATACAATAACTACAAACTGTATGGCATGAGGAATTTCCCTATGATGCACTACAGAAAGCAGTCTTTCGGGCACGGACTCGCTTCCGATTGCATTGAGTGTAAGCAGTGTGAAATTCACTGCCCGCAGCATATTGAAATAACTAAATATTTAAAAGAAATTGCTGCTGATTTTGAAAAATAATTATAAAGGAGTTGTTCAAAATGGTATATTCAGTTTATTTTTCACCAACCGGCACCTCAAAAAAAGGCGCCGAGACAATTGCTAAAGTTTTTTCGCCTGATTTCAAGGCCATCGACATTACAAAATTTGACAGTATGCCAAAAGATATGTCATTTAAAAAAGATGATATAGTCGTTTTCGGAGCACCGGTATACAGCGGAAGGATATATAAAGGAGCTTCCGAAAGGCTTAAAAAATTCAAAGGTGACTCAACTATATGTATTATATCGGTTACATATGGAAACAGAGCTTTTGACGACGCCTTAATTGAACTTAGCGACATTGTTTCCGAAAACGGATTTATTCCAGTAGCCGGAGCAGCTCTTGTAGCTCAGCATACATACGGTGAAATTCAGGTAGGCCGTCCCGACGACAATGATGTAAAAGAAGATACTGATTTTGCAGAAAAAGTCAAAAGCAAAATTGAAAACGGAAAAACGGAAAAAATATCTGTTCCGGGAAACAGACCGTATATTAAAGGCGACCAAGGCGGCAAAGGCGGTTCATTCCGTCCTCTTACAAATGACAACTGCATACAATGCGGCCTTTGCGTTGATAACTGTCCTGAGGGAGCCATTGCTCCAGACTGCCGCACAATAAGTGACAAATGCATTGCCTGCTTTAGATGTATCCGCAATTGCCCAATGGGTGCAAAATATATAGATACTCCTGAATACCTCGGTTTTGCAGAAAGCTTTACAAAAAAACTAAGCAAGAAACTCGAAAATCAGTATTTTATTTAACAAAAATTCCATTTTAATTTGTCAAGGTTTCGTGCTTTCGGTATTTTTTATTGAGTATAAAATCAGTTTAATTACAAATAATCCCATAAAACTAAATTCTATAAATGGTCATATATATTAAATCTGTGCCATATATATGAGAAAGAACGAAACTCTGACAAAAATCCATTAAAAATCTGAATGCCGGAAACAAAAATCACAAAGGGGTGATATAATACATGTCAAAACTTCTATATCAAGGTCACGGAAGTTACCGTATTGAAACAAACAAAGGTATAATAATATATGTAGATCCCTTCGCCGGAACGGGATATGACAAAAAGGCAGATATTGTACTTATAACCCATCATCATTATGATCATGATAATATTTCGCTTATAACTCAAAATGCCGAATGTACCGTGATAGGTCCTGAAGACGCTTTAAACGGTGTCAAATACAATTCTTTTGACACTCATGGGATTAGGATTGACAGTGTTTCAGCATATAACAAAAATCATGATAAGCATGAATGTGTTGGTTATGTGCTTCTTTTTGACGGAATAAAGCTGTATGCTTCCGGAGACACTTCGCTGACCGAGGATATGAAAGACATGTCATATATGCATATTGATTATGCCCTTCTTCCTATAGACGGAATATACAATATGAATGTTAAAGAGGCAATAAAATGTGCTGAAATAATAAACGCAAAACATACAATTCCTGTACACATGAAGCCCGGTGAACTTTTTGACATAAACCTTGCCGAAAAATTTATGACACCTTCTGCATTAATAGTCGAGGCCGGAAAGGAAATTACATTACAATGAGCAATGAAAAATACATTGCGCTTAACACTGCGATACATCAAAATTCCTGTTTAAAAAAAGTTGTTGTTTTCTCAGACAAACATCTTCCAAAGATTGTTATGTGGATATTTTACGGAATGCTTCTGTATTTAGCAATAAGACTTGATATCCGAATATTAGCCTGCGGTATTATTCCGTGGATTGATTTTTTAATTGTTACTATAATACGCAAAAATATCGACAGCAAACGCCCTTTTGAGGCATTAGCTTATGAACCCATAACACCTCACAGCAAAGGGAAATCATGTCCAAGCCGCCACGCTTCAAGTTCCGTGATTATCGCTATTGCGGTCTTTTACATTGATCATGTGCTTGGCATAATAACAGCAATAATAGGTGCAGCAGTATGTATTTCACGTGTTATTGCCGGAGTGCACTATATACATGATGTTGTATATGGTGCACTTATTAGTCTTATATTTGGGTACATTTGTTTTTATGTTATTTTGTAAGGATAGTTTTTTAACAAATTAGGGAAAGTAAAATTACCTTCCCTAATTTGTGTGCCCCAAATCTTTATTTAATGAATCAACATATTCCTTGGCTTCTTTTAATTCAGCACCAGTAGCAATTCTATACTTTTTTATTGCCTCAACATTTTTGCCTTCTAAAATAAGAGCTTTTAATTCATCAGTTATTGTATCAGGAACTCCAACTTGTTTAGCAACTTTATTTAAAGTTTTATTTATGCGTGATACATCGCTTTGTATTTGACAAATTCTGCTAACTATCCATAGCAGTAACCCTGCGCCTAAAAGGCCAAAAATAATTATATAAAACAAAATATCATTCCTTTCAAGTTTAAATTATTTCAAACAATATAGTCTTTATAAATCTAAAAATCCTCTGTTTTTACAATAACAAATGTTAAAAACGGAGGATTTTTTTAAGTTAATTTCCTAATACAAATAACTTTGCAAAATTGAAAAATATAATAAGAGATACTGAATCAACAACAGTTGTAATAAGAGGTCCTGCCATTATAGCCGGGTCAAGTTTCAGTTTCTTTGCCACCATAGGCAAAACACACCCAATTGTCTTTGACAGTATAACGATAACACAAATACTAAGAGAAACTGTTAGGTTAACAAACACTGGTGCATCTGAAATTATCATAAGCCTAACAAAATTGACAGCAGAAAGAATAACGCCGCAAATTATGCCAACTCTAAGCTCTTTCCAAATTACTTTTAAAATATCGTTAAGTCCAATCTCACCTACGGCCATACCGCGAATAATAAGTGTAGAAGCCTGAGAACCCGCATTGCCGCCTGTATCCATTAGTATCGGTATAAATGATGCAAGCAAAACAGATGATTCAAGTACGGATTGATAACCGCTTATTATAGCCGAAGAAAACGTACCTGAAATCATAAGTACCAGCAGCCATATTATACGGTTTTTAGCCAAATGCCCTACGCTTGTTTTTAAGTATTCGTCATCCGAAGGAAGCAAAGCGGACATTTTCTCGATATCCTCTGTTGTCTCTTCTTCCATAACATCTACGATATCGTCAACAGTAATTATACCGACAAGACGTTTCTCTTTATCCACAACAGGCAATGCTATAAGATTATATTTTTTGAATATATTGGCAACTTCCTCCTGGTCGTCAAGAGTCTGTACGGATATTACGTCGTCTTCCATTATGTCAGATACAAGCGTGTCATCAGAAGATAAAATAAGAGTTCTAAGCGAAACCATGCCTACAAGCACACGTCTTTTGTCTACAACATAACACGAATATATTGTTTCTTTGTCAACACCGTTTTTTCTAAGCTGATCCATTGCCGCCGCAACAGTTGAATTTACGTGAAACTCAACAAACTCAATCGTCATTATGCTACCGGCACTGTCTTCAGGATAGTTTAAAAACTCGTTTATTACTTTTCTTTTGTCGTCACTGGTGTTTTTAAGAATCTTTGTTATAAGATTCGCTGGCATCTCTCCAAGGAAATCAACAGCATCATCAACACTCATTTCATCAACAATACTCCTGACCTCATTGTCTGTAATAGAATTAACAATGTCCTCCTGAACATCACTGGCCATAAATGAAAACGTTTCTGCAGCATTGTCCTTTGTAAGCAGACGAAACACAAAAAGCCTTTTCTTTTTAGGCACATCCTCAAAAAATTCAGCGATATTTGCAGGATTTTCCTCATTAAGGATATATTTGAGCTTGGCAAACTTATTTTCATCGAGCATTTTCAGCCACTGCTCAAATTCTTTTTCTTTTTCATTTTCATTATTCATTTTTAAGCCCCGCTTTCCGTTTTAAATTTGTTGCATAAAGCTTAAGCCGGGCTTTCAGACAAAACAAAACGGACCTGCCTATTTGACACGTCTGCAAGCGGACTTTTCTGAGTAACCGACGTAAGCCATATTAAATTTTTTGCAGCACAAAGGAACAGGTGCCGCTTGACAATCTCCGTTATCCATAAAAATCCACCTCCGTTAAGTTAAAATGTTTATCTATAAGAGTATACCATTTTAAACAAAAATACGTCAACACAAATTTTTATTATTTTATTAAAATTTGAATTTTAGTATAAAATCATCATATAAAACATTTTATGCTTTATTTTTTTATTTGACAGCCGGTAAAAATATAAAATAAATTTTTTCTTACGGCATGTATTGTCACTTTTGCCATTAAATGTTAAAATGTCATTGTTTGGGGGTATATAAAAATGAAATTTAAAACACATATATTTCAATCTTTAAAAAACATCATACTTTTATTTATTATATTTGCAATATTCTATATTATAGCAATAGCCATGTCACCTGCAAAATATTTTACTGCAATTCATTATATTAAAATATTTCTTCCAATATGGTTAATAATAAGTACATATCTTTATCTTTTTTCTTCCACGTCCATAATAATCATTACAAAAGATAAACTTGAGCTTGACATGAAATTCGGCAGAAAAAGACATTTGGATATAAACATATCAGATATAAATGCAGCTGAGAAAAAAAGTGTCTTTTCCGGTCTTTTCGGAGCAGAAAGAATTATGCTTTCGTCAGATAACGTTTCTCTTGCAGATACAATATCGACTTTTAATCATTATCTTTACTTGTCAAAAAAAGATGCCTCTGATTTATTAGAAATTATAAACACAAAAAATCCTGTACTTTTATGACTTTATAAGCCATATTTAAAGTGCAGGATTTTTGCGAAGAACATTCCCTATACCAAAACACACCGATTTAAGTTTATTGCAGTACAGATGTAATCTCCTTTACAGCGTCTTCTTCATCCGCTCCGTCAGCAGTAATTTTAAGCTGTGAGCCATTCGTTATGCCAAGAGAAATGATGCACATAAGACTTTTAGCGTTCACCATTTTATCATTTATTGATACTTTAATATTACTTTTGAATTTGCTTGCCGTCTGAACAAACAATGCCGCATGTCTTGTGTCAAGAGAATCTTTGGTTACAATAGTTTTTTCAGTCATTCTTCCTTTTCATTCCTTCCATAAGCTGTTCAGCTATATCACTAATCCTGTGCAATCTGTGATTGATTCCGGATTTTCCAACTGGCGGATTAAGTTTTTGACCAAGCTCTTTAAGACTTAAATCCGGATATTTTATCCGCAACATAGCCGCTTCTTTAAGAGACTTATCAAGATAATCCAAGCCAAACCTTTCCTTAATAAAATTAATGTCCTCAATCTGTTTTACAGATGCCGCAATAGTTTTTGAAAGGTTTGCCGTTTCACAATTAACACGCCTGTTAACATTGTTGCGCATATCTTTTAATATTCGAATATTCTCAAAATCCATTAAAGATACGTGAGCTCCTATGATGTTTAGAAGATCAGCAACTTTTTCTCCTTCTTTGACATAAATTACATGATGTTCCTTACGCAATATGTATCCTGCATTTATGCCAAATTTTGCCAGCATAGCTTTAAGCTGAACACAATAATCATAATTTGTCCCAACAATTTCGAGATGATACGTTTTTTCCGGCTCACTAAGTGAGCCGGCAGCTAAAAACGCACCCCTTAAGTATGCACGCATACTGCATACGCTTTTAAAAATATCTTCATTGATATACTTATATTTGCCGCCGGAATTGCTAAAACACATATTTCTTATTTTTTCTGCAGCATCCTTCGATTTATTGCTTTCAATAGATAAGAAATAAACTCTGTTTTTCTTTAGCTGACTGTTTCTCGTAACGGAAATACTACAATCTATATTAAAATTTTTCTTCATTAATGTAAAGAACTTTCTTGCAACTAATACATTTTCTGTATGAATTTTTATACAAAACCCGTCATCATTTTTTTCAATTTGTCCGCATAAATTTATAATCGCAGTCAACTCAGCTAAGTTTGAACTGCTTTCTTCTCCAAATTGATGAAGCAATTCCCTTTTAACATTAGACGAAAATGACAAATTTCAGAACCTCCGTTTTTTCTTAACCGTAAATTTACAAATATCACTTTCCATTTTTGATATCTCTGTCAATGTCATTATGCTTAACAATAATATTATGGCGTTTTTGGTTCATTCTGCTATAAAGTGCATTTACAAACGATACAGACCTGTGTTTTCCTCCAGTACAGCCTATACCGATTACAAGTTGTGTTTTGCCCTCTTTTACATATTTCGGGATAAGAAAATCCAAAAGGTCGGTTACTTTATCAAGAAAAATACGGCTTTCCTCAAATCTCATAACATAATTATATACGTCATCATCGTTTCCGGTCAACGATTTAAGTGACGGTATATAGTAAGGATTCGGCAAAAACCTAACATCAAATACAAGATCACAGTCTGCAGGTATGCCATATTTAAAACCAAACGAGCATATCTTAATAACTATGCTTTCAAATTTTTCATCTAATACAAAAATTCTATTTATAATTTCTTTAAGTTCTTTTACAAGTATACTGCTTGTATCAATTATATAAGTTGATTTTTTCTTTACATCCTCAAGTATTTTTCGCTCTTGAAAAATTCCTTCTTCTATGCTGCCGTTTCTTGAAAGAGGATGCGTTCTTCTTGTCTCTTTAAAACGTTTTATAAGAGTGCTGTCATTTGCGTCAAGGAAAAGTATATCATAATCATATCCATGCTTTGTAAGGTCAGAAAGTCCCTCAAAAAGGTCTCTGAACATTTTTCCGCCTCTTATGTCTATACCTATTGCCACTTTATCTATATCGCTTTTATTAAAAAGCTCTGCAAATTTCAGCATAAGCACAGGCGGCAGATTATCTGCACAAAAATACCCGATATCTTCAAGAAACTTTAAAGCACTTGTCTTTCCGGCACCGCTCATGCCTGTTACTATTAAAAACTTCATTTTACATCTAACTCCGTTAATCTCTGCCTATTATCCTTACCTCAGGAATAAGTTCGACATTGAATTTTAATTTTACTGTATTCCGGCAAAGCTCTATAAGGTCTAAAATATCCCTTGATGTTGCGCTGCCGCTTTTGTTAATAATAAACCCGGCATGCTTTTCGCTTACTTGCGCTCCGCCAATCTGCACCCCCTTTAAACCGCAGTCCTCAATAAGTTTAGCAGCAAAATAACCTTCAGGTCTTTTAAATGTACTTCCTGCCGACGGATACTGCAAAGGCTGTTTATCACGACGCCTGCGGGATAGCTCCGACATCTTTGCTGCTATATCGGATTTTATACCTTTCTTAAGACAAATACAACCCTCAACAACAATCCAGCCGTTTTTTTGCAGTATGCTGTTTCTGTATGAAAGTTTAAGCTCTTCCGGCAAAACAGTCTTGATATTTAAGTTTTCATCCAAAACTTTAACCCATTTCAACACGTCTTTCATCTCAGGGCCATATGCTCCGGCGTTCATAAAAACAGCACCGCCGAAACTTCCCGGTATTCCAGACGCAAACTCAAAACCCTCAAGTGAGTTTTCATATGCCGCTGCCGAAACTGCAGAAAGCAAAGCTCCGGACTTTGCCGTTATTTCATTCTCCGAAACATAAATTTCCGAAAGCCCGTCACTTATCTGTATAACTATGCCCTCTATTCCGCCGTCTTTAACTAAGGTGTTGCTGCCATTGCCTAAAATTGTACACTTGTAATTACTCTCTTTTGCTGTTTTAATTACGTTTACAAGACTTTCTATGCTGTCCGGCGAAATATATATATCAGCCTGACCGCCTGTCCGAAAAGATGTATGACAGTTCATTGGTTCATTCCGGCGTACTATACTGCCGCCGGCTGACTTAATAATATCATCAACCAAAAAATGACCTCCATAACAATAATTTTTAAATGTCCTAAAATATCTTATAACATTGTAGCTCCTATTATAACAGCATCATAGTCCATTTTTGTAAGCATAATCTTTGTTTTTTTCTCAACTTCAAGGTGCCCAAAAGTTTTTTCGCCTACAAGCTTTGCCACATCATCAATGAACATATCTCCTATTTTACGCATTCTTCCGCCAATTGCAATAGCTTCAGGCTGGAGAATATTTACAATGTTTATAAGGCCAAGAGCTACATATTTGCTATATGTCTCCACAACTTCTTTTGCATATTTGTCACCCTTTTGTGCAGCCTCAAAAGGAGTTCTGAAACTCATAAGCCGAAGGTCACCGTTTACCATTTTAAAAAGCATGCTTTCTGGGTGTCTTACAGCCATTATTTTTGCGTCTCTAAGCAGTCCCTTTTGTGAGGCATATGCCGCCCAGCAGCCCTTTCTTCCACACTCACATTGTTCGCCTCCGAATACTATTACATGATGTCCGAATTCGCCAGCGCCGTAGTATTTACCGCTGTAAATTTTGTTGTTTATTATTATACCGCCGCTTATAGCCGTACCCAAAGTTACAATAATTGAGTTTGAGTAGCCCTTTGTAGCTCCGTATTTGCTTTCGGCAAGCGCATAGCAATTTGCGTCATTTTCACATTTTATCGGAACATGAATATATTTTTGAAGTATTGATACAATAGGCACATTTTTAAACTTAAAATAGCTTGAATATATCATTATCCCTTTTTCCGTATCAACCGAGCCATAGCAGCCTATGCCCACACTTTTAATGTCCTCAATAACAAGCCCATTTTTTTCCACAATTCTTAAACAAAGAGCAGCCAGGTCTTTAAGTATAGCCTCAGGCTCTCTGTATTTAAGTGTTGGAATAGCTTCTTTATATATAATGTTACCTTTTTCGTCAACTATTCCTGCCGTTATATATGTCAAATCAAAATTAACACCTATACTGTACATCAAAGTCCGACCTCCTTTAGATTTTGTTTTGATTATTGTTTTTGATTATTCTCTCATTCAGTGCCTCGGCGGCATTGTAACCAAACAGTCTCTGTCTTCTGTTAATTGCCGCCGCCTCGCATATCATTGCCATATTTCTTCCGGCACGAATTGGTATTGAATTGCAAAAAATCTTATTTCCGAGTAATTCGTAATACTCATCTTCCATACCAAAACGATTATATGTCTTGCTTTCATCCCACATTTCAAGTTTTATTACAAGATCTATCTGCTGTTCTTTTTTTACCGCGCCAACACCAAAGAGCTCTTTTACATTAAGCACTCCTATACCTCTTATTTCTATAAAGTGCCTTATAATATCGGGACATGTACCTATTAGCTGGTCATGCGAAACTTTTTTTATTTCAACAGCATCATCTGCCACAAGACGATGCCCTCTTTTTATAAGCTCCAAAGCCGTTTCGCTTTTTCCTATACCGCTGTCACCGATTATTAAAACGCCTACACCATAAATATCTATAAGTACGCCATGTATTGTTATTCTTTGAGCCAACTCACTTCTAAGCCATACATTAAGGTCAGGAACAAAATCAGACTCGTCATAAGGTGTTCTGAAAACAGGGACATTAAATTCTCTCGCAAAAGGGATTATTTCAGGAAACACATCAAGATTTCTGCAAATAATCATACATGGAAAACCATATGAAAAAAGCTCTCTTAAAACCGATTCTCTAAAATCATCGTCAAGCTTTTTTAAATATGCATATTCAACCATTCCTATTATTTGTATCCTTTCATTTTCAAAATAATCAAAAAATCCGGCAAGCTGCAATGCCGGCCTATTTGAAAACGGGCTCGATATAGTTCTTCCCGCTAACGAAATATCCGGTATAACATTTTCAAGTTTAAATTCTTCAACAAGTTTCTCAATTAAAACCGTGTACAACTTAAAAAAACCTCCCTTCTGCACAATCCTTTAAGAAATAATACCATACTTATGTATCGAAATCAAATTTTAAAGCATATAATTTCATTAAATTTTACTAAATATATATCAATTCTGTTTTGCACCTTTTCTTCTAAAAAAGGCATAAACAGATTCAGCTGATTTTATATTCATACATTCTACCTCAAGCAAGTCACTTACTTCCGCTTTTTTTATACTTTCAATATCGCCAAAATGTTTTAAAAGTGCCTTTCTGCGCACTTCGCCTATGCCTGGAATATGATTTAACACTGTGTCAACTTGAGCGTTTTCTCTGAGCTTTCTGTGATATTCAATTGCAAAGCGATGCACTTCATCCTGTATTCTGGTAGTCAGTTTAAATCCTTCCGTATTCGACGGCATATAATACTCCTTATCATTATACAAAAGGCCCTTTGTTCTATGATTGTCGTCTTTAAACATGCCGCATACAGGTATTTGCAATCCGTAAGTTTTCAAAACACTTTGGGCTGCACTTACCTGTGGTTTGCCTCCGTCCATAAGAATCAGGTCAGGAAGCTTCCAATATTCTTTTTTGTCTTCTTTTATTCCGTGTGCCAGCCTTCTTTGCAAAACTTCCTGCATACTTGCAAAATCATTTGCTCCTACAACACTTTTAATTTTGAATTTTCTATAGTCACTTCTCTTAGGAATACCGTTCTCAAAAACAACCATTGCTCCCACAGAATAAAATCCCTGAATGTTTGATATATCGTATGCCTCTATTCTTTCAACTTTTTTATTAAGGCCAATTGTTTTGCATATTTCCGCAACAGCACCCCTTGTGCGCTGTTCATCACGTTTCATTTTATCACCGAATTGTTCAAATGTTATTGAAGCGTTTTTATACGCCAAATCAACAAGTCTTTTTTTCTCTCCCTTTTCAGGAACAGTAATTAAAACCTTGTTTCCCCTCCTCTGAGTAAGCCAACTGTCAATTACATCTTTTTCCTCAGGCACAATTTCTGCCTCAAGAATCAGTTCTTTTGGTATAAAAGCCGTTCCGCTGTAAAATTGCTTTATAAACCCAGTTATTATTTCACTTCTGCTGAGTCCTTCCGTATTGTTAATCATATAATGCTCACGACCGAGCATTTTTCCGCCTCTTATAAAAAATACTTGTATTAGAGCATCATCCAAAGCACGGGAAAGTGCAATCACGTCACTGTCATTAAGTCCGGTATTTGACATTTTCTGTCTTTCCTCAATGCTCATAATACTCTTTATTTTATCTCTGTATTGAGCAGCTTTTTCATATTCAAGATTTTCGGCAGCGGCATTCATTTTTTCTTTAAGTCTTTTTATAATATCGCTGCTTTTCCCATCAAGAAATTCTATAACTTCATCTACTATCTTTTTGTATTCTTCCTTGCTTATTAAGCCGTCGCAAGGAGCTAAGCATTGTCCTATATGATAATTAAGGCAAGGACGTTCTTTTCCTATATCTCTCGGAAGTATTTTCCGGCATTTTCTTATAGGCCACATGCGGTTTATCATCTCAATTGTTTCTTTTACGGCATAGCTGTCTGTAATGGGGCCATAATATTTGGCGCCGTCTTTCAATACTTTTCTAACCATTAAAACCCGCGGAAAGTCCTCGTTTACAGTTACTTTCACATATGGATACATCTTGTCGTCCTTGAGTCTTATATTATATTTTGGGCTGTGTTTTTTTATTAAATTACACTCAAGAATTAAGGCTTCCATTTCATTATCGACAACTATATATTCAAATTCAGCAATGTGCCTTACCATACTTATAACTTTAGCTGAATGATTCTTGCTGCTTTGAAAATACTGTCTTACACGATTTTTAAGGTTTACGGCTTTCCCTATATATATTATTTCGCCCAAATCATTTTTCATTATATAAACGCCAGGTTTTGACGGCAGTTTTTTCAGTTCTTCTTTTATATCAAACATTTTTTTCACCTTTTTGATAGCATATCAACTGTATTTATCGTGACTATTCTAAAATGCGATTATTGAAAATAAAAATATATAGACACTTGTATATGGAGATAACGATGTTTAAAAAAAGTTTTACGACAGGATGTATAATACTAATGTCTGCAAATATGATAACACGTCTTCTCGGTTTTTTCTACCGAATTTATATGTCTCGGGCAATAGGAACAGAAGGCATGGGGCTTTATCAGCTAATAATGCCTATTTATATGCTAGGCTACAGCCTTACATCTTCAGGAATAACTACAACTGTTTCACGACTCACAGCTCAGGAATGTGCAAAGGGCAGTTCACAAAACGCCGTCAAGATACTTCATACAGCGCTATTCATGTGTTTAACTTTAAGCTGCGCCTTGACATTAGCTCTGTTTTTCGGCGCCGGAAATGTAAGCCTGTACATAATTAAGGATGCACGTACATGTATGCCTTTAAAACTGCTTTCGCTTTGTTTTCCATTTATGGCCTGTGGCTCATGTATCCGTGGATATTTTTTAGGCAAGCAGGAGCACATTTTTCCGGCTTCGAGTCAGATTTTTGAACAAACGGTGCGAATGATTTCCATTGCCGCCATAATGACATTTTTTGCTCCTAAAGGAATAGAAAAAAGCTGTGTAGCTGCTGTAATGGGAATTGCTCTCGGCGAAACATTCTCATTTTTGCTTACTATTTTCTTTTATTGCTTTGCAGATAAAAAAAGCCGGAGAAAATCATATATATCGTATTCTTCCGCTTTTTTGGCCGTGACCGCAATGGCACTTCCTCTTACGGCATCACGTGCTATAGGCTCAGCTATTTCGGCAGTTGAAAACATTTTAATACCGCTTCGTCTTTCATTTTTTGGAGGATGCAATAATGCACTTTCAGAGTATGGTGCTCTTACAGGCATGATTATGCCTCTTATACAGTTTCCGGCTTCACTTATAGGAGCTGTTTCGGTAAGTCTTATACCTGCTCTTACATCCGCCCAAACATTGAAAAACACAATTTCAGCTCACAGAACAGTTACAAAAACAATTGCATTTACAGCGATTGTGGCATGCGGTGCATCAGTGTTTTTCTGCATGTTCTCAACACAGGTATGCCAAACTGTGTACGGCAAACCGGAGCTTTCAAAATTGCTTAAGGCATTATCTATTTTATGTCCTGCAATGTATCTGCACATAACGCTTGTCGGTATACTTAATTCTTTGGGAAAACAAATTCATATTTTCATAACCGGTCTTATTTCATCTGCAGTAAACATTTTTTTCATTTATTTTCTTATGCCGAAATATGGACTTTGGGCTTATATATACGGATGTTTTGCCGGACAATGCGTTGCTTTGCTTATAAGTATAATTATAGTTCAGAATACTTTTAACATCACAGCAGTTGCTTTGAAATACTTCTTTTTCTCATTTATATGCAGTATTTCAGCAGCAATAATTACAAACTATGTACAAAGATATTTAAATATAAATACATATTTATCCGCAGTACTTATGGGGGCACTTTATCTTTGTCTGCTTATAAAAACAGATACTCTGGATATAAGCATGTTTATTAATTCAAAGGGATTGCGAATTCGCAATAAAAATAAAAATAGTATTCATATATAAAAGGCAGGATATAAATCCTGCCTACACAATATTATAAAACCATTTAAATATAAGCAATAAGTCTACTTTAGTCCATATTTTTTAATCAGTCTGTATGCCTTTGGCTGGCTTATGCCAAGTTCCTTAGCAACAGCTACACTGCTTTTGCATTTTTTATATGCCTTTATAACCACTTGCCGCTCAACGCTTTCCAAAACCTCATTAAGTGTTTTGCCCTTGCAGAAATTCTGCGGCTTTGAATAAATATCAAAAATAGATTTCGGCATATCTTTTACAAGTATTTCTTTTCCACTTTTATATATATATGGAACATCGTTTTCGTTTTCTTTTTTACTTACATCAAGAAAAAATTCCTCTGCTTTACCAATTTCACTTTTTATGTATATATCATTAACATTTTGACATACATATTTTATTTTTCCTTTTTTATCAAATATAGGCACAGATATAGTTATAATATCATTTCCGAGGTTTGTAATCTGGTGCTTTGCAACAATTTTCTTTTCCTTATATACATCAGGAAGCGTAGAATTTCCCCAATATATTTCATCAAGTTGATTGAATTTTTTCCCTAAGAATTTTTCTGTACCAAAACCATAATGTCTTATGCAAGCATTATTTACGTATACAAGCCTATAATTATTATCATAAATCATAATTTCATCGTGAAGATTATCTATAATATTTCTTAATTCGCTGTCGCTTAAGCCTTTAAAATTATCATTCATAAAATATTCCTCCGATATAATTATAACAATTACTTCTAATATTATAACATTTTTATATTAAAACAAAAGACGCATATAACAAAATACATGCGTCTTTGAGGTTTTAGATAGTCTTTTGTTGAAAGATGCTTGCAAAGTACATGGCATCTTCAATTTTTTACTCTTTTATACTTTCAGAGTTTTTTCAAATATTTTCATCTAAAGTACTTTCCTTAATAATTTCATCTCTCGACTTAGTAGGCAAGTGAAAGCTCATAAGTATAAGCCTCGCTTATATGTACACCTGCAAGCTGTGGTGCTGCGTTAAAATGGTAGCCCCATTCAAGAAATGCCCAGTATACTGTGCCTGCCCCAAGACCCGAAAAAAACATCATAGCTACCCAGCTTATGGTTCTATACTCCGGTTTACAATGTCCAAATCTTATATCACCATATTTTGAAAATCCCAAACCAACTAAAAACAACAAAACTATAATTGTTATAATTTGCATTGTCGAACCAAATGTATGTGTAAGCACATACATAACATTTGCCGCAAAAGTCTTGCCTTGCTCAGGAAACATTGATAGCCCTGCCATAAGTGCAATTACTATTAAAATGCTTATAACCATAAGACCAATTTCAAATTTATCTCTCAGGCCATGATTTGAATTGTTATTCATAAAAAGCCACCCCTATCTTAAATTAAATAATTTGACATCGTATATTTTTTTTAACGGGATTTCTATATTTTTAAATAACACCTTTTTTTCTTAAAGTTTCAATCTGTTCATTATTAAAACCAATACCTTTTAATATTTCATCCGTATTTCCTCCCAATTTAGGCGAAGGACGGTTTAAAACAGGTTTGTTCTCAGATAACTTAATTGGATTTCCAACAAGTTTAACAGGTCCCATAATTGGATCTTTAACTTCAACAACCATATCCCTTGCACTTAAGTGTTCATCTTCAAGAGCCTCGGCAATTCCCATAACCTTTGCAGCAGGTATATCTGTATCATTAAACATATTTTCAATATCATCTGCGAACATACTTGAAAATTTAGACTCAATAATTTTCTTTAATTCATTATTGTATTTCAGTCTGCCTTCGTTTGTACTGAATTTATCATTTTTTTCAATGCCGAGCTTTGTAGCAAAAGTATCCCACATATCATTGTTTTTTACCGTTACGGCTACAAAATTGTCCTTTGTTTTATATACATCGCAAGGAGCACAATATAAGCTTTTATTGCCTATACGGGAATAAATTTTACCTTTGTTAGCATATTCAAGTATAGGATATTCCAGCATGCTGAAAAGCGAGCCAAGCATTGTAACATCAACCTTTTGGCCTTCACCGGTCATAAGTCTGTAATAGTATGCAATAACAATGCTGAGCAAAAGCATTAAGCCGGAATAACTGTCACCTACAGCAGGGCCTATTTTGGTATGACATTTATCAGGAAAACCATTTAAGTCCATAATTCCGCTCATTGATTGAACTACATTGTCATATGCAGCAAGTTTTGACAACTCACCTTTTGAGCCAAAACCTGAAATTGTAGCATAAATTATATCTGGCTTTAATACCTTCATATCATCGTATCCTATTCCATATTTTTCAAGGGTTCCGGCTTTGAAATTTGAACAAACGATATCTGCTTCCTTAACAAGGTCAAAAACTATTTTTTTGCCTTCTTTGCTTGCTATGTTCAACGTTATACTTTTTTTGCCACTGTTGAAAGATGCATAATATCCGCTGCGGCCATTTTTAAAAGGTCCCCATGCACGAGCCTGGTCTACGCCGTCAACTCTTTCAATCTTTATAACATCTGCTCCAAAATCACCTAAATTCAATGAACAAAACGGTCCTGCATAAGCATGTGTAAAATCAACAACTTTAACTCCATCAAATAATCCCATAATCTCACCTCTCAAATTATATTTTCATCAATTAATTTCTTAAGTGTGTCTGTATTAAAGCCTGCATGTTCTAAAATTTCTTTGGTGTTTTCACCTAACTTAGGTGCATCTTTAAAACTGTCGGCAGGTGTTTTGCTTAACTCAAATGGAATTGTAGGATAAATTAAATCTCCTAATTTTTCGCTCATAAATTTTGTTGTAAATCCATTTTCATGAGTATTAGGCATATCGGTTATTTCCTGAATATTCATTACTCTCGAACACGGTATTCCTAAGGCGCAGCATTTCTTTTCCACATAATTTTTTTTAAGTTTAATTATCTTTTCGGCAAGCAAAGGCCTTAAAACATGTAAACATTCCGTTCTTCTGCCTTCATTGTCAACAAACCTGTCGTCATTTTTTAAATCCTCAAAGCCAAGGGCATCACAGAATTTTTCCCATTGAGGCTGCGTCGCACAACCAACCGCAACATATCCGTCACATGTTTCAAATGTATCATAAGGTGCACATGAGGGGTCAAAATTACCTTTTCTTGTGTGAACCTCTCCAATTGTCATATAAGCTACAGGCGCAGCTTCAATACATGAAAACATGGAATCCTGTAATGAAATATCCAGTTTTTGCCCAATTCCGCGTTTTTTCTTGTCGGCAACAGCCATAACAATACCTGTTGCGAAATAACCTGCCGCATAATGCTCCGCAATAGAAGGTGCTGCCTGAACAGGTTCCTCATTTATAACTCCCGTCATATCCATAGCAACACTTTTAGCCTGTACAACAATGGAACTTCCGGGTTTATTTTTGAGCGGTCCGCTTTCACCGAAATATGTATATGAAGCGTATATAATATCACTTTTAATTTTTTTCAGGTCTTCATATCCAAGTCCCATTGAATCCATAATACCGGGTTTATATGATACGCATAAAACATCATATAAAGGAACGATTTTTTTAAAAATTTCTTTGCCTTCTGGTGTTGTGATGTCAAGAGTAATACTTTTTTTGCCGCCGTTTAAAAAATTAAAATAAATACTTTTATTATTTTTTAACGGCTGCCATAATCTTGCTGCATCACCTTCTTGAGGCTTTTCTAATTTAGTAACCTCTGCGCCAAAACTGCTTAAATACATAGTAGCTAAATTTACTGTAAGTTTTTCCGATAAATCCAAAATCTTAATGTCATTCAGCGCTTTCAAACTATCATCTCCCTTAATTTTTTAGCAATAAGCGTGCCAATTATAAAGCCCCATTTTAAAGCATTTCTATTACTTAAAATTTTTAAAATTATTCATTTTTGAATATTGTTTTAAAAATAACAAACTTTAGCAGCATAATTTCCTGTTCATTTTTGAATAAATTATTCTGTTTTGAATAAATTACAATAAAAAATATTGTACAATATTTTTTTTGTACAATATTTTTTAAATACATATTAAATTATTCGAAGTTCTTTTGCTCTTTAAGTATAATATTTTTGCCAACCTTAATTCTAAAAGATTCAGACAAAATAATTACAGAAAATTTACAGTTCACGAAGCCTTTTAGTCGCAACCTCCGGAAGCACAGGGTTAATATAGCCATAAGTTGAGTATTCAAAACCAGCCATAGCACTTATCCTTGGCATTATTTTAACATACCAATGATGTACTCCTTTTTCACTTTTTGATGTCTCATCCTCAAAGCCTATGTTATAGCATACGCCTGCTCTAAGCTTATCAACTTTATTAAGCATTTTAAGAAATATCTCCGCAAAATCAAGCATATCTTCTTCTTTAAGCTCAGCTAAAGATGATATATGTTTTTTGGGAACCACCCAAATTTCAAAGCTCACTCTTGACGCATACGGAGAAAAAGCAATAAATTTTTCAGTTTCATCAACTATTCTTATTTTCTTTTCTCTTTCATGTTTAATAATATCACACATTAAACAATGATTGTTTTCCCTTTTATATTTACTAAAAGACTCATTATATTTTTCTTGTTCCTCCGGTACAAACGGAATTCCCATAACCTGCCAATGGGAATGCGAGATTGACGCTCCGGCCATTGGGCCGTTATTTTTGAATATCTGAACATATTCCACTCCTTCCGTGTCTCTGGCATTTATAAGGCGTTCCTTCATTACCTTAACCACATCGGCAAATTCATCCGTCGAAAGCTGGGATGTTTGTATTTTATGGTCAGGCGTATCAACTATAAGTTCATGTACGCCTTTTCCGCTTTTTGATATATAAAACGAATCCTCATCTTTTTCATATTTATCTATATCAATTGCGGGATACATGTTGTCAAAAACACGGATACACCATTTACCGTCCTTTTTAGTGCAAAATTTAGTTTTCGGGGTTTCTGTCTCATTGCCTGGGCAAAACGGACAGTCACTTTCCATATTATCAAGCACCGTATGCATATGTTTAAAGGCATATGGTTTTTTGTGTCTGTTTGCTGCAAATATAACCCACTGTCCAGTGAGTATATCCTTTCTTATCTGTGACATTCATTTCACCCTCTATTAAAGTACCAGCTGTCTATATTAACATAACTGTTAAAAGGCTCCGCCTTTATATCTCCTCCCACACGGTCATTTACATAAAGCGCCGATTTCCTGAAAAGCAAACTAATATACGGCAAGTCATCGGCACAGTATTTTTCAAGTACACTGTATGCTGATTTCATATCATTTTCATTTACCGAAGAATAAGCTGCCTGAAGGAGGCTGTCCATTTTATCTGAGCTATAAGAAATATAGTTTGTAGAGCCGATGTATTCTTTGCCAAACATAAATCCGAAATACGGCACAACCGACATCTGCCACCCGCCTACGAACATATCAAAATTACCGTCTGAAAGAGCCTGCTCGTATTCGTCAAAACTTTTGCTTATTACAGTTGCATCTACTCCAACTGTCTTAAGCTCATCCGCTATTTTAATTGCAACTTGCTTTCTTTGCTTGTTTTCCGAATTTACAAGTATGCTTACACTAAGTTTTTGTACTGTTCCATCATCGTTTTGTTTTTCAAGAATACCATCATCATCGGAGTCTTTCCAGCCAGAAAGCGACAGATATTCCTTCGCCATAGATATATCATAATCAGGCTGCTTTACATTTTTGTCGTAAAGAAAACTTGACGGATTTACAGGTGATGACGCCTTAACTGCATTTGAAAGATAAATACTGTCTATTATGCTGTCAATCGGCACACATGACGCAATGGCTTTTCTGAAATTTTTATCGGCACAAATTTCACTCTCAAAATTAAAGCCTACAAACTCATAGTAATCATCCGTATATTCACATTTTTGAGTATCCTTTTCAAAATCATATCTGCCCATATTTTCTTCATCGACAAGTACACAGTCTGTTATTTTCTGACTGAATGAGTAAATATCCGTATCGGCATCAGTTGTCATTTTAATCTTGATACGTGGTATTTTAGGCTTTTGAGTAAAACTGTTGTCAGCTGCTTCAAGTACAAGTTCTTTTGACGGAGTTATACTCACAAACTTGTATGGACCGCTGCCCATAGGATCTGAAGCAGATGTTGCCCTGCTGTAGTAACTTTTTGATATTACAGGAAAACACATTGAGTATATATTTCCGCTGAAGGCAGAAGAAAACCTTACAGTTAACGTAAGTCTATCAACTACTGAAACTGAAGAAATATTTTCAGCACATTTTTTATAAACTGAATTTTCATCAGAATTTTTGATTACATTAATAGAATATGCAACATCTTCAGCTGTTATATTTGTACCGTTGTGAAATTCAAGGCCGTCTTTTATCTTAATTGTAAGATCTCTGCCGTCTTCGGTATAATACCAGCTTTCGGCAACGGCGGCTTTTGGTTTGTCAGTTTCGTCCAAAGCTATAAGCGGCTCAAAAACCATTCTAAGCACATTGTCAACCGAAGCGTCACAGTTAGTAAGCGGATTCAGATCCTCAGCAGTTCTCATTGATAATGTAAGTACGTTTGTATTTTTTTCTTCGTCCTGTTCTGTTTTGGTTTCCTGAACCTGAACCGATTTAGCAGGCTGAGTTTGAGTTTTGCCGTCACCGCAGCCTGAAAGTGACAACATTAGTATAATCGTAATCGAAAAAATCGTTATTTTTTTCATATTTTTGTCCCTTAATTGTTTTTACTATAAAGATACTCATAAATTTTTTTAGTTATATTTATTTTTCTTACATAGTTTTCTGTTTCTGAATAAGGTATCGAATCAAGATTCAAGCCATCATTGCTGAGCATATTGTCCTCAAGCCATCTTGAAACATTCCCGCTTCCGGCATTGTATGCCGCAATTGCGGTATTGCAGCAGTCAAACTGCCGCATTAGCTTAGAGATATACCAGCATCCTATTTCGATATTAGTATCGGGGTCAAAAAGCTTATCTGTCGAAAAATCTTTAATTCCTATATTTTCGGCAGCCCATATGCCTGTTACTTCTGTAACCTGCATTAATCCCCTTGCATTTTTCGGAGAAACGGCATTTTGATTGAAATTGCTTTCTGTTTTGATTATGGCATAAATCAAATATTTGTCAGTATTATACTTCTCACTGTATTTTTCAACTTGATCGCTATACTTAAGCGGAAACAATATCTGAGGCATTATGTAAAATCTTAAAAGCAGCCCCACAGCAATAAACAACAAAGAGATTTTTATCAATCTGGATAAAAACTTTATCATTTCATTCTCCGTTTCAATTAACTCTCCAGTGCCCTTTCAACTTCTTTTTCAAGATTATTTAAGTCAGTGCTGTTGTCTATAATTTTAGTTGCAAATCCAGCATATGTACTCCATGGCTTTTGCCTTGAAAGCCTATTTTCAGCTTCTTTTTGTGTTATGCCGTCTCTTTGCATTATTCTTTTTACCTGTACATTTTTATCTGCATGCACTGCCCATATTTCTTTTGCAAGAGTAATAAATTTTCCTTCAATAAGCAATGGCGCGTCTATTATCACAATCGAAGCACCATTTTTTTCAGCTTCTTTAATTTGTCTTTCCATTTCATCGAATATATATTTATGAGTTGTGTCGTTTAAAAATTTTAGTTTTTCACCGCCGTCGGCAAATACTATATTTCCAAGCTTTCGCCTTAATATTTCACCGTCGTCGCCTACAATTTTGCTCCCAAAATAGTCTACAAGTTTATAATATGCTTCCGTTCCGTTTAATATTATATCATGGGCTATTTTGTCAGCATCTATATTTACAGCACCTTTTTTAAGTAATATTTCACTTACAGCGCTTTTTCCGCTTCCGCTTGGTCCAGTTATTCCAATTACCCTCATAATTGCACTCCCGCTTTACTTTGCATCATACCAACTATATCCATTTTTAACCTCGGCTACAAGAGGCACTTTAAGTTTGACGGCATTTTCCATATTTGTTTGTAAAATCTTTGCAGCCTCTTCTTTTTCATTTTCAGGAGCTTCTATTATAAGTTCGTCATGTACCTGCAAAATAAGCCGGGATTTCATTTTTCTTTTTTTAAGTTCACGCCATACCTTCACCATTGCTATTTTAATAATATCGGCCGCCGTACCTTGTATAGGCATATTCATTGCTACTCTTTCACCAAACGAACGCTGAACAAAATTGGACGCCGATAATTCCGGCATAGGTCTGCGTCTGTTAAAAATAGTAGACACATAGCCGTCTTTTTTTGCCTTTTCAACTGTTTGAGTCATATATTTTTTCACATTCGGGTATTTTTTAAAATAGCTTTCAATATACTGTTCGGCAGCTTTTCTTGTAATTCCCAAGTCCTGACTTAGGCTAAATGCTCCAATTCCGTAAATAATACCAAAATTTACCGCTTTTGCCTGACGTCTTTCATAATCCGTAATATCTTCAAACTTTTTACCTAAAACCTGTGATGCCGTAAGACGATGTATATCCTGTCCGTTTATAAACGCCTGCTGCAGAGCCTCATCATCTGCCATATGAGCCAACACTCTAAGCTCTATCTGTGAATAATCCGCATCAACAAAAATATATCCGTCTTCCGGAATAAATACTTTTCTGAGTTCTCTGCCAAGTTCAAGTCTAACAGGTATATTCTGCAAATTAGGCTCAGTGGAGCTAATTCTTCCCGTAGCTGTAACTGTCTGATTAAATGTTGAATATATTCTGTGTGTATTTTTATCCATTACTGCCAAAAGTCCGTCGGCATATGTGCTTTTAAGCTTGGAAAGCTGTCTGAAATAAAGCACCTTTTCGACTATCGGGTTTTCATACCTGAGCTTTTCAAGCACACTTGCAGCTGTGGAATATCCTGTCTTTGTTTTCTTGCTGCCTTTAAGCCCCATTTTCTCAAAAAGTATATATCCAAGCTGTTTTGGAGAATTAATATTAAATTCTTCTCCTGCTAATTTATATATCTCGTCACGTATTGATACAATCTTTTCCTCAAGATAACTGCCATACTGTTCAAGTCCGGATTTATCTACTTTCATACCGTACTTTTCCATATCCGAAAGTACATAAATAAGCGGCATTTCAATATCATAAAACAGCTCATGCTGGCCGCTTTCCTCAATTTTTTCTTCCATAACTTTTCTGCCTTCGTACATTATCTCAGACTGTGTTACGGCAAATGACACCCTTGAGTTTTCATCCAAAGTTTTCACAGAAGCCTTGCTTTTGCCCTTTCCAAGTATTTCTTCCTCGCTTTTTACAAACCTTCCCAAAAATTCTGACGCTATATCATCATAGTCGTATGACTCTCTTGTTGAGTTAAGAATATATCCGGCAATAGATGTGTCAAAATCAGCGCCTTTAAGCTCAATTCCATATAATGAAAGCAAACGTATATCATGTTTGATGTTATGCCCTGTCTTTTTAATATTTTCATCTTCAAAAAAACACTCTGAGCTTTTCATAAGCACATCAGAAGCCATTTCAGCATATGTTCCGCCATTTTCATTATAAAAGCTTAAACCTAAAGGTTTTTCGTCTTCTGAAATTATAACATACGCAGTATTTTTACAATCTTTTACAGACTTTAAATATTCATCAAATTCGGTTTTATCTTTTATAAATCTGTAAATTGCTTTTTCCTTGTTTTTTTCAGTGGCACTTCCATTTGTATTAAATCTTCCGAGAAGTGATTTTAACTCAAGCTTTTTTAATATATCATAAGCTTCACCGTTTATACTGCTGCTTATAACAGGCATATTTTCAAGCTCAAGAGTTACCGGTGCTTCTTTTGTAATCTCAACAAGAAAACGGCTGAGTCTCGCCTGTTCTTCAAATTCAGTTATATTTTTCGATGCTTTTGCCGGTGAAATTTCAGAAGCATTTTTAATGGCATTTTCAACTGTGCCGTATTTCTGTATTATTTTTATGGCCGTCTTTTCGCCTATGGACGGAACACCGGGTATATTGTCTGATGAATCACCCATAAGAGCCTTTACTTCAATAAATTCCTTAGGTGAAACGCCGTATTTTTCGAATACATCTTTTGCGTAATATTCCTCTGTTTCAGTATTTCCGCCCTTTGTTTTAGGCATTTTTATTTTAACAGTTTCTCCTGCCAGCTGTAAAAGGTCACGGTCTCCTGATACAATAACCGCTTCATAATCCATATCTACAGCCTGTTTTGAAAGAGTACCTATTATATCATCGGCTTCAAAGCCTTCAACAGCATATTGTTTAATATTCATAAGTGTAAGAAGTTTCTTAATTATCGGCATCTGCATAAACAGCTCATCAGGCATTTTTTTTCTTGTGCCTTTATAATCAGTATATTTTTTATGTCTGAATGTAGGTGCCTTAAGGTCAAAAGCAACCGCCATATTTGTCGGTTTTTCCTCATCCATAAATTTCAAAATTATATTAAAGAAGCCATAAACGGCATTCGTATATGTTCCCTCATTGTTGGTAAGCAGCGGCACACCGTAAAAAGCACGGTTTGCAATACTGTTTCCATCTATAAGCATTATTTTTCCAAGCATAGCTGCCTCCTGAATTTAAGTTATCATTTTTTATTATACTATTATTTAGTCCAAAACACCAATAATATTTAATATAAAAGTACATATAAATAATATGGGTGATAATATATGAAAAAAGACATAGATTATAAAAAACTTATATGGTATATCTTTTTAACTTCAGCAACAGGAATTCTCTCTTATCTTTTATCTTTTCAAGGCATTAAAAATTACAGTTCAATGGTAAAGCCAGCTTTGGCGCCTCCCAGCATAGTATTTATGATAGTATGGCCTATACTCTATATTTTAATGGGAATAAGTGCATATATAGTTGACGAAAAAGGCGGAAAAGAACAGTTAAGGCCGTTTCACATCCAGCTTCTTTTGAATTTTTTATGGTCACCTGTTTTTTTCACACTTAAAAAGTGTACATTAGCAGTTGTAATCATAATTCTTTTGGTATTTTGCGTAATTTGGATGATTAAAGCATTTTCAAAAGTATCAAAAAAAGCAGCAGCTTTACAGATACCGTACCTTTTATGGCTTATTTTTGCAACATATCTCAATATAAGCATATGTATTTTAAACTGACGCTTTTCAAATTCCGCTGTATATGCTAAAATCACAGTGGGAGTTGATAAAATGAATATACTTGGATATGAGATTTCTCAAAAAACAGAAAAAGAAATACTTGAAATCACAAAAGATTTTAAAAAAGCAGTAGATTATGATGATATAACGGCTCTTGGATTAGGCGGTTACGGAGCTGTATACTATAAAGACAGCAAAAAATATATTGTACTTTTAAAACTTGGCCTTTCACAGGAAGATTTCGAAACAAATATTCTTTGTGAACTTAATCACATACGTCAAACAGAAGAAAAATATCCGTATACGGAGCTTAAAAAAAGCGACATAGTTAAGAATGAAACCAATCCAATGTTCTTTGATTATCTCAATCATTCTCTTTGCTCGTCAATACTTGACCTTGATGTTATGAAACGTCTTGAAGCTCTTGGACATAGCATTAAACTTTATACCGGAAACAGACTTAACCAGATACTTAAAATCGACCTTAAATCAAATATGGACGACAAATATAATTACGCCTCATTTTCAATACAGTATATTATGTTTGTACAGACAGCACAGAATGATGAAATAAAAACAGCACAGGAATTTCTTGATAAAAATTTCAACGGTATTGCTTCATCTTTGACACCTATAATTGAAAAGATAAAGAAAATCGGATATCATACCCCTGAGAATGCTTTTAAGTGTATGCTTACTCTTATTGACACATTTAATTTATGGGATGTGTGCTATGCCGTTTTCAGAGACACAAGCGTAAAAACAAGAAAATCATGTCAAAGATATTTTGAAGAAAACAAATAAAGTTTAGAGTAATTTTAAGGGTGCATCTGCACCCTTTTATTTTTCCGTATAAATTTGTGAGTATTTTACAACAGCATTAAAACTGCTTATTTGCTACTCCACTCATCAGCAAGCTTTTTATATGATTCTGCCTGCTCATGCTGCCCCAATTTTTCATAGCATAAAGCAAGCCTGTTTAACGGATAATCTCCCGAATAATGAATATTTAAAAAGCTTTCCGTTTCGTAAGCGGCATTGTAAAACCATATTATAGCCTCTTTGTAATCCTTATGCCTGTAATAAAATTCACCAACATCATAACAAACCTCGGAACTGGTTTTTTCAATTGCAACATTTCTTAGCGCATATTTCATAATCTGAGTTGGATTATTTTTTATCAAACCACAATGAACCAATATACACTGAATTTGTTTTAACCTGTCCAGCGGAAGATCTTTTTCTCCTAATTTTTCAAAATACTCTTCCGCTTCCATAAAGTCTGATTCTGTTCCCGCGATAAATAATTCTCTTGCATACATGTTCTGCACTTTAATAGATAATGTTTTGCCCTGTTTGATTAATTTCTGAAATATATAAAAGTCCCTTTTTCCATGATTTGATTTCGGCATGTGTATTATCTCAATATCGCTGTTATAAATAACTGGCTCAAGAACCACCGATTCATGTATCGGGTCCTGCCATTTAAAATTACGCAATCTTTTATATAGCTTAGGTCTGTATTCCTTATCAAAATTATACGTGGTGTTATGCTTCAACTGATTTTTATATAGCATTTGCACAATCTCAATTTCCGGAAGCAGAGACTGTTTTAATTTAATAAATTTACTCCTGTTTTCAGTATCAATTACCTCATCGGCATCCGCTGTATAAATATATTCCATTGAGGATTTGGAAAAAGAAAAATTACGTGCTGATGAAAAATCATCTTCCCATTTAAAATCATAAACTTTGTCAGTGTATGACAATGCGATTTGCTTTGTGCCGTCATTAGAACCCGTATCAACAATTATTAATTCATCTGCAATTTCTTTTAGACTGTCTAAACATCTTGCCAGTATTTTTTCCTCGTTTTTAACGATTAAACACACGCTTATCGTAATCATTTTAAACTCCTATAGTAAAAGTTTTCATTTTAAAATTTTGCTTTTGAAACGGTAATAAAAGCGATAATTTTAGTACAATTAAAAATGTTAATTATTTATAATTATACTCGTATTATAAAAAATGACAATAAAATTTTATTAAAATTTATGCTGTACTTATTAATATTAAAAAACTATATTTGCTTATTATAAACATGCACCAAAATTTAACAATCTGCATAGCATATAAAAAAACTTTGGGGTACAGAATTTATGAAAAAAAGGATTTCACTTATTGTTCTCGCTGCATTTATGCTTTTTGCAGTATGCGGCTGTGAAAAAAGAGAGCAGCCGCTCAAAACAGTAAGACTTAATGAGGTAGTACATTCTGTATTTTATGCTCCTCAATATGTCGCAATTGAGAAAGGTTTTTTCAAAGATGAAGGTATTGACATTGACCTTTCGGTTGGTCAGGGTGCTGACAAATCAATGACCGCTCTCCTATCGGATTCCGCCGACATAGCTCTTCTCGGAACTGAGGCAGGAATATATGTTTATAATGAAGGCTGCGAAGATTACGCAAAGCCTTTTGCTCAACTTACACAAAGAGCAGGAAATTTTCTTGTAGCGCGAAAGTCAATGCCTGATTTTAAATGGACAGATTTAAAGGGAAAACAGATAATTGGCGGTCGCAAAGGCGGAATGCCTGAAATGCTTTTGGAGTATATACTAAAGAAAAACGGGCTTGACAAAGACAAAGACCTTGAGATAATCAATAATATTTCATTTGAGTCAACAGCAGGTGCTTTTTCGGCAAATCAGGGTGACTTTACAGTCGAGTTCGAACCGACGGCATCAGCACTTGAGGAAAGCGGAGCCGGTTATGTTGTTGCTTCTCTTGGCACAGAAAGCGGATATGTTCCTTACACAGTATATATGGCAAGAAAAAGCCTCATAAAAAGTGACCCTGATCTTATCCAGCATTTCACCAATGCCATTTATAAGGCTCAGAAATGGACTCAGGAACATACGGCAGAAGAAATTGCCGATGTAATACAGCCGGATTTTAAAGAAAGCAGCATAGAAAACCTTATAAATATCATAGATCGTTATAAAGAGCAAGATACATGGAAACCTAATCCTGTATTTGAAAAAGATAGTCTTGAGCTTATTGAAGATATTATGGAAAACGGCGGAGAACTTGAAAAAAGAGTCCCTTATGATGAATATATTGATACACAATTCGCCAAAAATGCTGTTAAAACTATAAAATAATGTATTAATATACAGTCATCGCTTAATTTATTTCAGGCGATGACTGTTTTTATATAAACTTAAATATTGAATATTTGTTCTTCCAGTTATATAATTAATATCTGAATATGACTGGAGGTAGGATTTGCTTGAAGAATAAAAAATTAAAATTGCTGATTGTTATCGCTATAATTATAGCGGTTTTAGGGTTAGTGTATTTAGCCTTTGTTAAAATGATGCCTGACTTGATTCCTGTTTTGGAAAAAGGTAACGAAGTGGAAATAGAAGACTATCTCCGTTCCTCAAATAGTTTTATAGGATTGATTGCACTTGCTCTACTGCAGTTTTTACAAGTAATTTCCATTCTTATTCCGGGAGCTCCAATACAAATAGCAGCAGGCATTGTTTATGGTGTGGTCAAGGGTTTTTTCATCTGTCATATTTCTTATACTCTGTCAAATTTGACTGTATTTTTATTTGCGAGGAAATTTGGCTCGAGTATGTCTGAAAAAGGACCTGTAGATGTTAGTAAAAAGCTTGCCAAATTTAATTTGTTTATTAATGGACGTTCACCTGCATATATTACCATGTTAGCATGTCTTATACCTCTTATGCCAAACGGAATTATTCCATATGCAGCGGCACGTACAAGAATATGCACAAAAAATTTTACTTTGGCTGTGTATGTAGGAAGTTTTATACCTATATTTGTAATGTGTTCGATAGGAAGCCGTATTCTCCAAGGAGATTTTTTGTTTGCGACTTTAATTTTCGCTGCATTTATTACTCTTGTAGTAATACTTTATCGTCTTAGGGACACAATACTTGATATTATGCTTGAGATATTAAATCGTCATAATCAAAAAAAAGACAAGAACAATGACCAACTGAAAACTAGATAAAATATAAAAAAGACTCAGCATTTCGAGTCTTTTTTATTAATTAATCTATACTGTATATAAAACTTAAAGTTGCTTTTGCAATATTAAGATATCCTCCGTTATTCGGATGAGTTGTATCGGTAACAGTCATTGCACTATCCTGATTATATTCATCTATTGTATTTTCTTCAAATTTAAAATCAGTATAACAGTCCACATTAAAAAATATAGGCGATACATATACATTTTCTGTATTTTTATAACGGTTATAAAGACTTTGAACAAATTCAAGGCGTGTATTTTTTGCAGTATTTGTTGTAGCAGTATCAAAAAGCATCAACGGAGTGTTAAATATAATTTTTATATCCTTATTGTAAGAATGTATACTCTTTTCAATCTCATCAAAATATGACAGTATTTCGCTGTGGGTGTTATGATTTTTTAGATTTAAGTCATTTATACCTAAATCAATAATGACGTAATCAGGTGACTTAAACTTATTGTTTTTCATATAATATGAGAAATCAAATTTTCCATTATTTAAAAATGGATTTGTAAAACCATATTTTGTAGTTTCATTGCAGTAATCATATGCACTCCAGCCGCCTCTGCCCTCATTTCTGTTGTCTTTTGTTCCAAGATTTCCTATAAGATTTACGTTTCCGGCAATTTCTTTAAAATATTGAGAGTAAAGATTTTGATTTATAAGACTGTCTCCTAAAAACATTACCGTTTTGCCATCAAGATTTTTATTGTTATCATAGGCATAAACAGTTGTATATCCAACATTTTTTCCATTAAGATATACAGAATATGTTTTTTCTCCCTCTGCTGTCACTTTTAATTTGCCATTTTTTGTAACCTGATTATATTTTGAATCAAAAAGTTCAATGTCATCTCCGTAATTTAAACTGCTGTTTAAAAGTGCGTTTGTAAAGTCAAGCTCAGTTCCCGTTATAGCTGTAACCTTTTTAGGTATAACAGCATCTTTTTTCATTATACACTCAGAACATATACCGGTTAAATCATACGAAAATTCACTAACGTTGTCTTTTGGGACATGCATACGGTTAAGGTATACCTGCATTTTAATTATTTCTTTTTCATTTCCTTTAAATATTAACTCAGTCGGTTTTTCTGCAATAAAATCAGCTTTTGAATATGGAAGATAAGAAGTATAGATATCTTTGTTTTCATCTTTTATAGTAAAAGTAATGCCATTTCTGTCTTTTGTTATTCCGCTTACATAAAACTTTTTATCTACATCACAGTTGTAAACTTTCACATTGCTTACAGCCGAAAGGAAATTATCCATATACTCATTTTTACTTGACGCTGATGTAAACAAAGAAGTGTTTATATTATCTGAATCAAACTTAATTCCGATACAATTTTTGTCAGTGTAACCAACATTACCTGGAGAAATTGAATTTAATTCTTTCTGCAAAAAGTCATCAAATTGAGTAAACTCAGGTTCATTAAGGCAATAGAATAATCTTACCGGATTGCCATTGTCATACTGTGTTTTAAGATATTTCTTAAGTTCATCAACTGTTTTTACATTTCTTACATTCATTATTCTTAAAATAACTGTATCGGAATTTTCGCCAAACGAAATACCGTCATATGTAATTGACTTAATTGTAGAAAATTTATAAACATCAAAATGTGAACACCAGCCCGAAAGAATATCCGGAGCATTTTCACCAAAATCACATGTAAATACTGAAGTATTGCTGTTTAAAAAAGTCATCTTTTTAAGCAGTGACCAATTTTCAGAACCGTCAAATGTTTTTATGCCAACATTTCGTTCTATACCCCATTTTCCGTCCTCACAAGTTATTTTATCAGTGTAGCCCGCACTTAAACGGTAAAGCGGGTAATTAAGCGGTATTTCCACTTTCCCGTCAGGCGTATAAAGGTCAAATATGTCACCTTCTCCTACTCCCTGAAATGACGCGACATTCCATGGATTTATATTTACCGATTCATTTGCCCTTGTACTTTTTAGAGCACCCTCAATTGAAAAAGACGCAAAAGCGTTTACTGTAATTGAGGCTGAAATAAGTAAAGATAAGAGAATTGCTTTTTTCTTCATTGTTACTGCCTCCTTATTTATGCAAACTACATTATAATTCAAATAAATGGCAATTACAATTGAGAAAAAATGAATTTTTATGATAAATCGATGTATGTTTGCTTTATAACAGGAGATATTTATGCTATAATTTTAAAAATAAAAAACAGAGGTGAGAAAATGTCAGGTTCAGTTTACGGAAATATTTTTAAAGTAAGCACATGGGGAGAATCCCACGGAAAAGCCATTGGCGTTGTAATAGACGGTTGTCCTGCAGGTATAAGTTTAAGCGAAAATGATATACAAAATGACCTTAACCTAAGAAAGCCCGGCTCAAATAAATTCGGCACACAAAGAAAAGAAAGCGATGCCGTTCATATATTATCGGGAACATTTGAGGGCTTAACAACAGGTACTCCCATTTCCCTTTTAATATATAATGAGGACCAGCATTCAAAAGATTATTCACAAATATCGGACATTTTCCGTCCCGGACATGCTGACTATACATTTTGGCAAAAATACGGCATCAGGGATTACAGAGGCGGCGGCAGAAGTTCCGGTCGTGAAACAGCTGCAAGAGTCGCTGCAGGCGCTGTAGCCAAAAGGGTTCTATCATATGTGGGAATATCGTTTCTGACATATTCAAAAGAAATAGCCGGTATTTCGTCGGACACTATACCTGATTCCAGAGATGAAATTTTTAGCAATCCTTTATATATGTCAGACAATGAGGCTTCAGAAAAAGCCGCTGAGAAACTTAATTTATGTATACAAAACGGTGATTCTGCAGGAGGAATAGTTGAGTGCATAATAAAGGGAGTACCTGCAGGCCTTGGTGAAACAGTATTTGACAAACTGGATGCAGATTTGGCAAAAGCAATATTTTCTCTTGGCGCTGTTAAGGGTTTTGAGATTGGTTCCGGATTTTCGGCAGCAAGAAGCTGCGGCAGCCAAAACAACGACCCATTTTACAGTCAAAATGGACGTATAGCTAAAAAAAGTAATAATTCCGGCGGCACTTTAGGCGGAATGAGCGACGGAAGCAATATTGTATTCCGTACCGCATTTAAGCCTACCCCTTCAATTTCGCATATTCAGCAGACAGTTGATGTTTACGGCAGTGAAAGAGAGATATCAATTAAAGGCCGTCATGACCCAATAATTGTGCCAAGAGCCGTTATAGTTGTAGAGGCAATGGCCGCCATAGTCTTGACCGACCATTTATTTATTAATATGTCATCGCGAATTGACAGAATTGCAGATTTTTATTCTAAACATTGATATACCGAGCTTTGTCCGCATACACTTTTGTTAGAGGTGTTTAGGATGAAAAAGAAAACAATATCACTTAATATTGCATCAATCATGATATGTATTTCAATCGCGGCCGGTATTGCTTTTGGTTCATTTTTGGCATGCACGACCGATTTAGGCTCGGTTAGTTTTCAGAAGTTATGTTTACCGCAAAATTATACAATGCCAATTTTATTTGTAAAAAATTCAATACCTTTTTTGGTGTTTTTTTTACTTGGCTATCTGCCTTTCGGTATACCCCTTATAATCCTTATGCTCTTTTTATTTGGGACCGGCTACGGAAATGTGTTTTCAGCGTCAATTCTTCAGGCTGGTACAGCCGGCTTTATGGCAGCTGTTAAATCCCAGTTTACATTTACTGTTTTCATTGCCATATCGTGTATTATGACGTCATTGTTTTCGATAATGCGGATTATACATAGATTTGATAAAAGCGGCGGTGCAAAATCTCATCTTAAACGTGAGAAACAGCGCGCCGCTGTTGAAAATGTAATTATATTTATTTTTGCAATGCTTTTTTCATTGATATCTGCCGCAATTGAAAGCAATGTTTTTCAATATTGTATAATCACTCCCAAAATTTAAGTAATGACATATACTTAATTTTATGTAAATCTAATAAAAAAAAATTTATAGTAAAAAAAACATCGACATTTTGGATTTATTATAATATAATTTTTCTGTATGTGACATAGAAAAAAGGGGATATAAAAATGCTTGAAAGCAAATCGCTCTTCCTGATATATCTTAAAGACGTCAGGGGTTCATCAGAAAATACAATAATATCATATGATCGTGATCTCAGGAATTTTTCTGCATATCTAAGTGGCAAATACGGAAATATAAAAGATACGGAAATTACATCTGCAATTCTTCATTCGTATATATTGTTCATGAAAGATATCGGCAGGGCCGGTTCAACTATTTTGCGCAGCATTGCTGCTTTAAAGGCTTATTTTTTATATATTTTTACGGAAAAACTTATAGAAAGTGATCCTGCAATCAATCTTGAATCGCCGAAAATCAAAAAAAAAACACCCGAAATTATTTCTACGGAGGAAATAGAACTGCTTTTGAAACAGCCTGATATTTCAGAACCTAAGGGAATAAGAGACAAGGCAATGATTGAATTGATGTATGCAACAGGAATGAGAGTTTCCGAGCTTATTAAGGCAAAGATGTCTGACATCAATCTTCATCTTGAATACATTCAATGTCAAAACGGCACCAAAACACGGGTAATTCCGCTTGGTTCAAAAGCAGTTGAAGCCGTTGGAAGATACATAAAGTTAACAAGAAACCATATGGCAGCCGAGGGAGAAGAAACATTATTTGTAAACTGTTCCGGCAAGCCTATGACCAGACAGGGATTTTGGAAAATCATAAAAGCTTATGCGGCGCAGGCTGGTATCAAAGGAGATATCACTCCTCATACACTGCGCCATTCATTTGCGGCACATTTAATAGAAAACGGAGCTGATTTGCAGTCAGTTCAAGAAATGCTCGGCCATTCTGACATTTCAACTACACAGATATATGCAAAGCTTGCAAAATCCAAATTAAGAGAAGTATATTCCAAAACACATCCCCGAGCTTAATAATTACACAAATATATACAAACTGGAGATAATATGAAAAAGATACTTTTGCTGTTGCTGTCCGTACTTTTGCTTTCCGGATGTGCAGCTAATAATAACGAACTCGCAAGCCAAACAACTTTTATACTTGACACCGTTGCTAAAATAACAATATATGATACTGAAAACAAAACCAGCTCGGATGAAAAAAATGAGCTGATAAACAAATGTTTTTCACTGTGTCAGGATTATGAAAAAATGTTAAGCACTACAATTGAGGGCAGCGATATATGGAAAATCAACCATTCAAACGGCAAGCCTACAGTGGTTTCCGGCGAGACAGCCGACTTAATACGTTTAGCTATAAAATACAGTAAACTTTCAGACGGCAGATTTGATATTACTATTGAGCCCGTAAGCTCTCTTTGGGACTTTAAGAGTGACTCCCCTACGCCTCCTGACGGCAGTGCTATAAGCAAAGCTGTTAATCATGTTGGATATAAAAACATCCATATTGACAAAAACACAGTAACGCTTTCAGACAGCAAGGCTTCAATAGATTTGGGAGGTATAGCAAAGGGATACATCGGCGATAAGGCCAAGGAATTTCTTGAGCAAAACGGTGTAACAAAATCTATTATAGACTTCGGAGGAAACATACTGGTAATAGATAATGACAAAGATAATGACAAAAATGAACCTTTTAAAATAGGCATACAAAAACCTTTTTCAAAAAGCGGTGAGCTTATAGGTGTGCTTAAAACAACAGATGACTCTATAGTTACATCAGGAACATATGAACGTTATTTTAAATATAATGGAAAATTATATCATCACCTTCTTGATACGTCCACTGGCTGGCCTGTAGATAACGGACTGTCCGCTGTTACTATAATAGCGCCAAACTCCGCTGATGCCGACGCACTAAGCACTGCTGCATTCTGCCTTGGCAAAGATAAGGGCATGAAACTTATCGAATCCATTCCGGACACCGAGGCTGTTTTTATAACAAATGACGGGAAATTAACATATACAGACGGCATAAAAAATATAGGCGAGTTTAAATAAGGAGGGAAAAATCAAATGGTAAACGAACACAGATCTACGTCACGAATACTTGATATTCTTGAAATGCTTGCTTCAGCAACAAACGGATATACCCTCACTGAAATCGCAAGACAAATTGATGCCCCAAAAAGCAGTATATTTCCAATACTCCATACTATGCTTGAGAGACATTATGTATCATTAGACTCAAACAGCGGACGCTATTCAATAGGTGTAAGCACTTTTGCTGTAGGCAGCACATATATGAATTCAAAATCATTGCTCAGTCATTTGAATGCCGGAATGAACGAGCTTGTGGATGTCTGCAATGAGACATGCTCAATGGGAGTTCTTGACGGTTCCAATGTTCTCTATGTTTCAAAAATAGATTCTCCGCAGTCTCTGAGGCTTGTAACACGTGTAGGGAAACGTATACCCGCAAATTGCACAGCACTTGGAAAAGCACTATTAAGCAGAAGAAGCTATGATGAGCTAAAAGAAATTTTTCCTGAGAAAATGTCTGCTTGTACAAAATATTCCATTACTAACTTAGACAAGCTTTACAGCGAAATAGAAAAAGTAGAATTAAATGGCTTTGCATATGAAAATCAGGAATTTGCAGAACAAATTCTTTGTATTGCTGTTCCGATAAGCCGAAATGGAAATATTGTTGCAGCAATAAGTGTATCAATTCCTTCATTCAGATATGATGAGAAAAAACTTGAAATTGTAAAATCCGAGCTTAAAAAGCTAAAGCTTAGGGCAGAGCTTATTTTAAGAAATTATAACGGAGAAGTTTCTATATAACCAAAAAGCGAAAAAGCCTTCTTTAATATTAATAAAGAAGGCTTTTTATTATAAAAAAGATAACTTTCTATATCAATTTAAAAATTTATTTTGTTCTTTTTATTTTTTTATTATTTCCTGCTGACACATATCTTAAAGCGCCCTCACCGCATCCATCGGATACAACAATAAATGTACCGCTCTTTTCCAAAAGCAGTTTTTCCATATTACTTACCGCAATTTTAATATTGTTCTTATGAATTTTGTCTATTTCTTTAAAAATACATTTTGCCGTATTTTCGTCACTGTCAAAAGCACAGCCAAATTTTCCGGAATAAGCAATACACCATAACCCATTTTTTTGTCTTTCCAAACCGTCACTTGCAGACTCACTTTCAGAAAACGGATCACCTATTACTCCTCCTCCGTTCATAGCATCAACATTAACACATAATGAAGCGCCACAAGACAGCACGCTTTTATGCGATAACTCAGTAAGCATCTGAGCAAGCCGTACATCAATTGCATATACATCTCTGCTTATTCCAAAAATAAAATTTTCAGCCTTTTTCATATAATCTTCTTTTACTACCTCTTTAAATCCGTTATGACAAATAAAAGCGATTAAACATTCCACTTTATCAGAAGTAACTATATTAATTATATCTGCTTCCATATTTCGCCTCCCAACGCAGAAAAAGATATGACAATTTATGTCATATCTTTTTCATATATGTATCATTTTCTAAAAAAAACTTTGCCTGTTGTCGGGTCCATTTTGTCCACAATTGCCAAAGACTCAACCCGTATACCGCGCTTTCTTATAATTTCTCCGCCAGGCTGAAAACCTTTTTCGATAGCTATTCCCACACCTATTATGTTTGCTCCGGCATTTTTTGCAATATCAATAAGCCCTTCAAGGGCACAGCCGTTTGCAAGAAAGTCGTCTATAATCAAAATATTGTCTTCCGGTCTTATATATTTTTTCGATACAATAACATCATAAACCTTTTTATGCGTAAACGACTGTACTCTGGTGGTGTATACATCACCCTCTATATTGATGCTCTGGCTTTTTTTAGCAAACACTACAGGCACGCCGAAATGCTGCGCTGTAATACATGCAATACCTATGCCAGACGCTTCAATTGTCAGTATTTTGTTAATATTGCAGCCGGCAAAAAGTTTTTTCCATTCTTTACCCATTTCATTAAACAAGTCAATATCCATCTGGTGATTAAGAAAGCTATCGACTTTAAGCACATTGCCCTCTTTAACAATGCCGTCTTTCATAATACGTTCTTCAAGAAGTTTCATCATTCCGCCCTTTCTTTGTTTATCTTATTTTGACATTGCAGAAAGGAGCTGAGGTATAAGCTGTTTCTTTCTTGACACCATACCTGGCACATATACGGTTTCTCCGTCAGTACATTTTACGCCAAATCCATTTTCAACAACTTCTTTTGCATCCTCACCTTTAAAAAGAAGTGTTGTTGATTCATCAATTATATTTGTAAGCATAATAAAGAGCATATTCCTGTCGCCCTTTTTAACAAGTTCTTCCATAAATTTGCTCAGGCTTGGTTTAATATTTTCAAGGTCTGAAGCATTGAGAGATGTAATCTGTCCAACTCCAAACTTAATGCCGGCTGATTCAAAATTTTTATAATCCGTATAGAATATTTCCTCTGGTGTCTTTGATGAAAGATCACTTCCTGCCTTAAACATTTCCTGTGCGTATTCCTCAGGTACAATTCCTGCTATTTTAGCAAGATTTTCAACTGCTTCTCTATCCTGCGGCGTACATGTAGGAGAACGGAACATAAGTGTATCTGACAATATAGCTGAACACATGAGTCCGGCCATTGCTTTATCTATTTCAACACCGTTCTCACAATACATTTGGTAAACAATAGTGCTCGTGCATCCCACAGGCTGATTTCTGAAATAAATAGGGTTAATTGTTTCAATACTTCCCAGTTTATGATGGTCAATTATTTCCAGTATTTCTGCCGTTTCAATACCATCTATTGCTTGGCTTATTTCATTATGGTCAACAAGCACAATTTTCTTTTTGTCTACATCAAGAAGCATGCCTTTTGATATCTGTCCGACATACACGCCCTTTGAATCAACAACAGGGAAATATCTGTGTCTTGACTGAGCCATTTTTTCTTTAACATCATTTACAAAGTCGTTTATTGAAAAAACAAGTACATTTTCTCTTGACATAAAATGATTAATAGGCATACTTTTTCCTATAAGCCTTGCAATTGTAAATGAGTCATAAGGCGATGAAATTATAATACAGCCTTTCTGTTCAGCTTTATTTTTTATGATTGGCGAAATCGTAAAGTTAGAGCCCAATACAATACACTTTACACCCTTTTCAATTGCAAAATCCTGAGCATCATATCTGTCGCCCAAAATTATAAGGTCGCCCTCAGAAAGGTATTCATCCATTTTATTTACAGAATATGCTCCGATATATGCTTTTCCGTTTGTAAATACGCCTTCGTCATTGCCTGCAAGTACTTTGCCGTCAAGAGTTGCAACGATGTTTTTATACGGTGTTTCAGCCTTAGAAAGAATTGAGTTATCATACACATTAACATCTGCTTTTACTACATCGCCAACTGAAATAATGCCGTCAATAGTGCCGTTGTCTTTCGTAACTACAAGCGTAACAGCTTCCTCATCCCTCATTTTTTCATAAGCATCTCTTAAAGACATATCAGCTTTAACGCCTTTAATATTCCTAATTTCGAGATCGCTTACTCTTGGTCTTAAATCATCAATATATCCGGGAGCTTCAACACCAAATTTGTTTAGCACAAATTCTGTCTCTTTGCTGACTTCGCCAGCCCTTTTTGGAATATATGTCTTATCAGATATTTTATTTTTAAGATTTGCATACGCAATAGCTGAGCAAATAGAATCAGTATCAGGACTCTTATGACCCGAAATAAAAATTTCACTTATTTTTTTCACTTTTAAAACCCCTGTCATGTTTTATTTTGCCATACACTCGACAATATTTTTTATTACCAATATTTTAAAACAAAAAGTAATAAAAGTCTATAAAATAGATATTTTTTTTAAATAAACATGGTAAAAAAACAGTATGCGTGTATCACAAAATATACATATATTATTGTAAAATATTATATTAATGTATTTATATTATTTCTAAGTGTATTAATAATTATTACTTATTTACATTTTATTACAGTATATCTTTTTAAATTATTAAATTTAAAGATATAAATTAATACATAAAACTTTTGCCATTTTTATAAAAAAACGCCCATTTGAGGACGTCTTTTTAAATACATTTTATGTTATTACTATTTTAAACTACATGTTTTTTCCAAGCATGACTGGAAATCTCTGCAACTTTGTAACCTATGTATCCCATAACAATCCCAATCATCATACCACCGAGTACGTCTGTAGGATAATGTACATAAAGGTAAAGCCTTGAAAAGGCAATAAGTACCGAAAGAACAAGAGCCGGTTTCCAAAGCCATTTATGGCTGAAGAACAAAGCAGATACCGATGCAAAAGAGGCAGCCGTGTGTCCTGAAGGAAATGAAAAATCGGTCGGACGCGCAATGAGAAGTTTTACTGCCGTATTTATATCATAAGGTCTGATTCGGGCAACAAACGGTTTTAAAAACATATTGCAGACAATTAAATCAAGCACAAGTGCACACAGCACTGCTATTCCTGTTTTTCTGTAGTTCTTACTTATAATAAGAGCAACAGCTAATGAAATCCAAATCATACCCTTATTGCCAAGGCTTGTAATAACCGGCATAATTATATCTAAAATACCATTATGGCAATGGTAGTATATAAAATCCAAAATAGAAAAATCAAATGATAACATAAAAATGCTCCTAACATTTATTTTTTCATTATATTTCTGTACAAAAAAAGTATGTTTGTCAGCAAATAAATAAACTAATATTCAAGCTTATGCATAACAAAGCATTACACTCATATTGTTTCCCATGATAAACTGCTTTAATTTGAATAAGTTTATTATTACAAATTTAAACTTCTATAAAATATGTTCAATCTTGTAAATTTCCATAAGCTTCTTTCCCACTTTGGATATACTTCTTCCCTGAGCAACTTGCTCACCTGCTATAGTAACATCTGGAAGTTGTCCATTAAGGACACACTTTGACTTCTCTGCAAAAGAGTTTAAGTCACTTGCTTTATATATGTTGATGCCATTTTTGAGCCATCCGTTATAGACTGGAATATTCCGTACGATTGTAGGAATCCCACAGGCAAGAGCTTCCAATACAACAATGCCTTCTGTTTCTTCCGTTGACATAAAGTCAAACAAATCACAGCCGCAATATGCGTCCCTAAGTTCACTTTGTTCCACATATCCGGGAAAACATAAATTTTCAGGTGCATTTTTTATGGCACTGCTAATTTTTTTCGGTACAAGATTTAGATTTGTATACCCAAACCAAAAAAATTTTACTTGCGGCATTTTTCGCGCCAGTTCTATAAAATCCAAGATTCCTTTTCGTTCTATGTAATGCCCAACTGACATAACGACTTTTTCATCCGGATTAAGTCCGTATTTTAATCTAAATGCCATTCGGCGCTCATTACTTGGCTTAAAAAAATCCGTGTCAACACCATTAGAAAGGCTGTAAATAGGTTTTTTAATTCCATAACTTTTCAATATTTTTTTTGAATACTCAGTCGGCGTAATAATAACATCGCCATTTTCATAGCAGCGTTTTATCCATCTCTTAAAAAATGGAGCCAAAAAATTTGAACATTTAAAAGAACTTCTAAAGTCTTCCATTGTGGAATGTCCGTAATATACTATTTTTTTCTTTTTAAGGCGTGCAATAAGGCTGGCTGCAAGCGAATCAGGAAAAATTGTGTTGATATGTACTACTCCCACAGAATCTGACCAATGTGTTGTGGTTTTAATGCCTATACACTCAAGCATTTCTTTCTGATGCAGTATTGCCTGCCCAACTCCACTCCTTCTTATCAGTGAAAAACTACCTGAATATAAATTGACTTGCAATATTGTTCCTCCTTAGTGAATAAACGTTATAATGTGTTTTAATCCCGTATACAGAAAAAGACTGTACGATGCAATGGCAAAAGGCTTGCCCAAAAGTATAATCGCTATAAATTTCTTCCAGTTCATCTGAGTAGTTCCGGCAAGATAACAGAGAAAATCATCAGGTGCTATAGGTATAAAAATCGCAATTGCAAACCACTTGTTAAATTTGCTTCCCTCTCCAGTCCACTTTTCGTATTTTTTAATGGTTTTTTCATTAAAAAGTGAGTAAAGAATAGGTTTTCCGCAATTTCTTGCTATGAAAAAAGCTGCAATAGAACCGATACATATGCCTATGTAGTTATATAGCAAACCTACCCAAGGCCCAAACAGCAGAACTCCTCCAAGACAGCTAAGTCCTCCCGGAAGAATAGGAAGAACAACCTGAACGACTTGAAAAACAATAAAAATCAGAGCACTGGCTACTCCAAAACCCATTATGTATGTCTGCAACTCCGTCTGTGAGGTAAAAAGCTGCTTGTGGTAGGCATATAAAGAAAATATTATACAGGCAGCAAGACTTAGAAATGAAAAAGCTGTAAACACTTTGCTTGTTATGTTTCCTGACATATGGGCACCTCCTGATGCTTGAGCTGTGTATTTAAAATGGTATTAATAGATGCCGCAACAATCGTTTAGCAGCCTTTATATATAGCTCAATAAATATGACGATTTGACTTTATATTTTTCGTCAAATTTTGCCTATTAAATATTTCCATTTTAATTCATCTTATCTTTTTACTTAAATTCAACAAAAATAACCGTCAATCTTCCGGCACAAAACCAGTATAGACAGACGGATTAAACTAAATATATATAAAAGTTAAACTAAAAATAAACTAAAATGAAAAAATAATGTCATTTTAAAATCATTGCCAATGTTCCTATTACAATCATAATTAGACCAACAGCAGCTTTCTTGGACAGTTTTTCTTTAAATACAATATAAGAAAATAAAATTGCAATTAAAATACTGAGCTTATCAATCGGAACTACCACACTGGCAAGGCCGTCTTTCAGCGCTTTGTAATAGCAAAGCCATGAGGCGCCTGTTGCAAATCCGGAAAGACAAATAAAACTTAACTCATTCTTTGGCACAGTTTTAATTGTATTCCATTTTCCAGTTGCAAAAACCACAATCCACGCCATAATTAAAACTACAATTGTGCGAATTGCAGTGCCGAGGTTTGATTCAATACCGCTTATACCGATTTTGGCCAGTATTGCCGTTAAACTTGCAAAAAAAGCAGACAAAAGAGCATATATAAGCCAACCATTATTTTGATTATTATCAGTTACGTCTTTTCTTTGTACCATAAGATATGTACCGGCACCAATAAGCACTATGCCTACAGCCTTTATAATGCTTATACTTTCTCTAAGAAATATTACGGCAAGCAATATTGTTAATATCGTGCTGGATTTATCAATAGGCACTATTTTATTTATATTTCCAAGCTGTAGAGCTTTAAAATAGCAGAGCCATGAAGCACCTGTTGCAATGCCTGATAAAATAAGGAACACGAGAGTTTTTATACTAATATTAAAAAGAGTGTTTTGCGAGCCTACAACAAATACCATAAACCACGAAAACAAAAGCACAATAACAGTACGAATTGCAGTAGCAACATTAGAATCCGTCTTTTTTATTCCGCATTTTGCAAGAATTGACGTAATGCCAGCAAAAAAAGCAGAACCAAAAGCGTATGCTATCCACATTTCAATTTCACACTCCTTATGCCTTAAATCTATACCCTGCACCCCATACTGTTTGAATATAACGCGGATTGCTTGGGTCATCTTCAATCTTCTCTCTCAGACGATTAATGTGAACAGCCACAGTTGCATTGTCACCCATGGCATCCATTCCCCAAATTTGTTCATACAATGTTTCCTTGCTGAAAACAATATCAGCATTAAGCATAAGGAACAGCAGAAGTTCATATTCCTTGTTCTTTAAATCCCGTTCCTCTTCATTAACATATACCCGGTGTGTATTAGTATTGACACAAATAGCACCTATACTGATTTCAGGCTTTGGAGTCCCTTTTTGTTTTAAACGGTCATACTGGGCCAGATGTGCTTTTACACGCGCTACCAAAACACTTGGCGAAAAAGGCTTAACTATATAGTCGTCGGCTCCCAGTCCCAAGCCGCAAATCTTATCAATATCTTCCCGCCTTGCCGTAATCATCAGTATAGGAATATCCAATTTTTCCCGAAGTTTTCTGCAAACAGTAAATCCGTCGATACTTGGCAGCATTAAATCAAGCATAATTAAATCAAAATTGCCGTTTAATGCTTTTTTCAACCCCTGTAATCCGTCCTCACAAATTTCTATTTCAAAATTTTCTATTTCCAAATAGTCCCGCTCAATAGCCGCTATAGCATAATCATCTTCAATAATTAAAATTCTCTTCACATTAATGTCCCTCCGCTTTAGGTAACCAAATAATTATGTCTAAACCGCCGTCATTTCCGAGCTCTGCGTGTATTTTACCATTCATGCGCCGAACTGCATTTGCAGCAATGGAAAGTCCCAAGCCACTGCCGCGGTTTGGATTTTGCCGTGCCGGATCACTCCTGTAAAACGCGTCAAACAAACTATGCAGAGATTCAGGCGGAACCCCCGGGCCGTCATCACAAAGCGAGAGTTTATAACCACCTTTTTCTTCTTTTAAGTAAATCTCAAGATGTCCTATCTCTTTATGTTTGTATTTTAAGCTGTTTTCTATAATATTTATAAGTACACGTCTAAGCTGTTCAGGATCAGCCGATATGGTTGCCGAATTAAGCTTTGCAGAAATTATAAGTCCATTTTCTTCGTATTCCTTTCCAATTAAGGAAATAAGCTTATTAATTTCATCGTCCAAATGTATAAATTTGGGATGATCCGGGTATTCTCCCAGTTCCATTTTTGAAAACATAAATAACTTCTCAACCATTTCATCTATATCTTCTGCTTTATTTTTTATTGTATTCAGGTAATTTTTCTGTGCCTCAGGCGTTTTTGCCACACCGTCCAATAACCCCTCAACGTAAGCCCGAATTGAGGTAAGCGGAGAACGCAAATCGTGGGAAATTCCTGCCAGCAGTTCCTTGCGGCTTTGTTCCTGCTGCTGTGTCAAATCTACAGATTGTTTAAGCCGAACAGCCATTTCGTTAAAGTCCGAGCATATAGGCGAAAATTCATCTTTTGGCTCATATACAATAGAATGTTCAAGATTTCCGTCTCGAATCTGACGTACACCTTCAGATAAAATATCCAGAGGGTATTCAATTTTTTTTATTACAAACTTAGTTAAAAATCTATTTGTTACCAAAATTGACATAAAAATGCCAAACAAAAGAATAGTTGCCGCAAAAGTAACTACAACTTTCAATGTGCCGTATGAAAGCTCAGTATGACTTGCAAAAATTGATATTCGGTACAAAGTTCCGTTTATTCTCACCTGATGAGCATATAACTCACGTTCCCCATTTGAAACATAGCCCTCGCCGCTTAATACATTCATGGCATTTTGTAACTCACTATCGGCAGTGGAGTCATTGCCATATGAATAAAAATTTTCACCATTTTCGTCCACCCTTAGCGACATGGCGTTTCTGTCCAAAATCTGACTTAGATCGGCAAGATGATTGAGCCGTTCCTTTCGTGTCGGGTTTTTTAAAATGCCTTCAGCCATTTTTGAAATACCCTGACTTGCCATATAAAAATCCTTGCTGTGTTCTATACCAATGCCTGTCCCATGTACAACTGTATACCATACCATTCCTACACATGCAAGGCCAATCAGCGCCGTAATTACAGTCGGCACAATTATCATCATAATGTTTGAAATAACAAGCCGTTTTTTTATTGTCATGCTAATCCACTACCTTATTTTAATAATATTATTATATCATAAGTGTCATATAAATAGTTAAACTACGGATAAAATTTAGGCAGCACAAAAAAGAGCACTAATATAAAGATAAATTTAAGAATATTTATTTTTAATTATAAAAAAACACTTCTCTTATAAAAAAATCTTAAGAGAAGTGTCCAGATATTATTTTTTAAACTGTATTAATTATTAAAAAAACACATGCAAATTATGCGTTATCTACTTCATACATATGCTTGATAAGGTCAATTACCTTATTGCTGTAGCCCCATTCGTTATCATACCAAGATACAAGTTTTACAAAGTGGTCATTTAGCGCAAAAACCCAATAAAATCAAGGGTTTCGAGAGTTTTTATTTAATTATTTTTGTCTATTTTCTGTACTTTCTTTTGAGTAAAAATCCAAAAAATTATCATACTTGATTCTAAAAAATTATCTTAATATAGATAAGTTTATCACAATCAATATTAACTGTCAATGTTGGCATTTTTATCCCACAACTTTCTCTTTTATTTCCTTAACATCACTTTCAATAATATTCAATTTTTCTGAATATCCTTGTATAACATCCAGTGCTTTTTCTGTTGCCGTTCTCGAATTATCTAACTCTACATATAATTTTTCTTTGTCTGCATTTTGCTGTTCCCACATTTTCCAAATAAAGAAACCGCAAGCTATAACGCAAGCAGTTGGAAAACCAAATGTATTTATTAAGTTTGCTATATCCATTATGTACCTCCTTATGAATTATGTATTGTTCCTGATACATATAAATCTCCATTAACATTTACAGTTCCACCAGTGCCTGGATTAAGTGTAATATTACCATCTTCAACTGTAATTGTAGCCTGTCCTGTTGTAAGTATAAAATTATAGCCACTGTCAATATATAATCTTTTACTGCATCTTATAGCCTGTGAAGCCATATTATTATAATCAAAATAAGAATCAAAAATAATATTATTTGATGTATCGTCACCATCTACAAGTTTAATAGTTCCAGCTCTGTTTGTTGCTAAAAACTCATAGGTTAATACATTATCATAATACGCCTTCATATTTCCTGACGTGTCTATGCTTAAATATGTACCGCTTGCCCTATCACCTGCATAAATGGTGCTGCCCTCTATTGTGACACCGTTAATAGTACCACCTGTAATAGTACCGCCTACAACACTAACAGCTTCCATAGTTAAGCCATATAACGCACTGGCAATCACTTTTGTAGCAATTAATCCATCTGCATTTAACGCACTCTGCCACTCCCAATCTCCGTTAGCATCTTTGGAATTAGCAAACATAATTCCGTTACTGTTCAGCAGACAAGCAAACGTACTCAATTCTTCAGTTGGCTGGTTATGAAACAATATTCCGTTATCAGATATTTTCATAGTTGTGGTTGCGTTCTCAATTGCTGTAGTTGCAAGCTGTAATGTACCGGATAATTTACTTGCAATAACATTGCCTAAACTGTCGGTTATTTCCTTAATTTTGTCCCAATCGGGTTTACTTTGATTGATTGTCTGCTTTGTTTCTGCTGTATCATGCTGCAAGCCGCTTACCGTAGTTCTTATATCGTCTTGTACATTTCCTAATGTGATAGTTGTATTTTTACCTGTTAAAACATCCCTCTCAAGGCTTACAATTCTTTGTTTAGCAGATATATTCAATGCACTGTCTACAATTCTTACGGTATCGCCTAATTCAAAATGTTCCAGTTGTGCATAATCTTCATCGACAAATTTTAACTCAACCACATCAACCTCATAACTGACAGTTGGGTTTCCGTCATCATCCCTTTTACTGCGGTCAACTGTACGTTTTAAGCCTGTAATGTTCTTACCAAACCGGAAATCTACACCTCTGTCCTGCCCTCTTTGTTTATAGGCGTAAATATTATATCTGTTGTAAACAAGTTCAGCTTTCCAGTTATTGGCTATGGCTTGCAGTATCTGCTTGCTGTTACATTCTTCCGTATAATTTATATCTGTTTTCAGTGTTACATCTGTGCCGGCAAACGTAAAATCTGTACCTAACAAACATGCTGTCATAACCGTTGTAATGTCTTTATAGCTGTAACTAAAATCAGGCATAACATTATCAAGCAGTTCATAAACAATATGCTCACAGCTTACAGAAATCGTTAATAAGCCATCTTCACTGTGTTCTTCCTCAAGAGTTAAAGGTTTGAATAAATCTCCGTCAACTTCAATTAAATTATTCTCATCATAGAGAAGTTCTGTTTTAAATTCCTCAATAATTGCAGTAAAGCTCAATGTATACTCGCCGTTGATTGTTTCTTTAATTTTGCACGTACCTTCTTCAATATTGTTTAAATATGCCAAAGGTACAGTTAATGCGTTTTTATTTACTATAATTGGATAACTGATATAATCACCTTCTTTCATAAAAATACCCCTGCCGTTTGGCAAGGGTTTATGTATTTATTCTGCTGTACCGTTTACAACCGATGTGACAACCTCTTTCAGATTGTACACTTTAGGGACATTATCAAGTGTGTATGTCCCATTCAAAACCAAACTTACCCAAACCATTACTAAACCGCTGTTTTTTGTAAATGTCATATTAATTTCCTCCTTATTAGTTTGTCATTAAACCTGCTATCATTGTTGTCAATTCCGCTATTGCCATATCTGTTTTTTCCTGTGCTGATATCGTAACCGGCAAAGCATCAATATCAATCTGTATTTCCGCTGCTGTTCTCTCTAAAACAGAATCGTCTACATACTTATATTGGCAAATTCCATGTTCTTCGTAGAGAGGCTTGTCAAAATAGTTGTTCTGTGCATGAGCATATTTATCGCCTGTGCCTTCATCTATTTGTATCCAGTCTGTTGTATTTGATAAAAATATTGATGAATTAATATCTGTTATGCAATTATTACTATCTACTTTTATGTACACTTTTATTGCTTCATCATCCATTTTTTCACTTCCTTAATAAATTTCTGCGTCAAAAGCTAAATCAATTATTAATACCGAATATAGTGTGCATGCTGGAATTGTACCGTCAAATGAAACTGTGCATCTTATAGTACCACCGTTTACAGAACTTACAGTTATTCCAGTAATGTGTTTGTATGTACCTGAAAAAACAATATAATTGTTAGTGTTCCCACTGTTATATAATATCGTCGGAGATATTCTCATTAAAGCTACAGGTATATTTATATAAATAGTAGCTGAATTCGTAACCTCCGAGTACGTGGTAGATGCAGATGTGCCGTAGTATGTACCAAATTTTATATAGTATCTCTGGCATAATGCCAATTCTTCCCCATATGGTCTTGGTACAAATGGTGTTGCCACTGAACCTAACTCTAATTTTACTCCTGCTATTTCTATACCTTGACCTGCGCTTGGAAAATTTACAGAACCACCATAAAAAACAATTCCCTGACTTCTAATATCTGTATCGCTAAATGATACATTTTCTTTAGTAATTGAAAAATATTGCCATTCAGATGTCAAATTTAGAACTAAAGAACCGTTTGTGCCAATTCTCATATAGTAAGTACCTGTATATCCACCTACACCTCTTATCCAACCACTTGCAGTTAATGTTTTTCCTGCAAGTGATTTATAGTTTTCTAATGCTTGTAAAAGCAATATATTTTGTGCAGAAGTATAATTATTAATGACTTGGTATGAGTATAAACATGGAGCAGGCGAAGTATTGTTAAGACGGGTAGCTCTTGTATTTATATATTGGCAACACCATCTATCAAGAGTATACTGATAACCCACTGTTGTAGTTATATCAGTACCTCTTTGCGCTACTTGAAAATCATTTATAAGCAAATTAGGATTACTAAACATTTGTGTTATTCCTAAATTACTGCATGCGGTTAATGATTCGGCAGCCCCCGTTCCACCATTTTTCACAGGTAATACGCTATTATCTGCCGCCAATTTAGTAAGTACATTTGCCCCTGTAAAATCAGTTGCCGGTAATGCAGCGGTTGCTGTTGATGCCACGGTACTAAAGTTCCTATTTGTCTTTTCAAAGCCTTCTTTGCCTGTATCACTGCCATAAATATATTCTAAATCCAATTAATCGCCTCCTAAACTATGTACGTATTTGGATATTCAACTGTAATTTCTGTTAAATCCAAACTTGTACCGTCAATAATAACTGTATTTTCACCTGTGCTGATAAACGGAAAGCTGCCAGTAAAATTTTGTAAGAATGACGTCTTTGTGTTTCCTGATTGAGTATAGCAAATCATTTTTTCACAGTTCACATATACTGTGCCGTCAACGTCCGAAAGACTAAAAGCTACATCATTAATCTGTATTGTTAATAAACTTGCTGTGCCGACAATCTCAATAGTAGGAAAAGCCTTGTAATTACCGCTATTTACAACTGTTTTAACTGTCCTATCAGTTATATTCTGCCATGCTGATTTATTTATTAACAAGCCTTCTATGCTCTCAATAGTAGTGCCTGAAAGCTGATTAACTGTGTAATCTCTCAAATCGTCATATAGTTCATACATAAATGGGCTGCATAAAAAAGAAATCTGTATTTCAGTAAATACATCCCCTTCAGTTCTACCAATTGCACCATATATCTTTGCTTTATAAAAAAAGGTAGGCTCATCTAAAAAAATGAGCTTACCTTCAGTTCTCACCATATTTTTAATTAGTTCTCTTTCAATACTTCTTCTTTCTGTTACTGTAGCGGCATAAACTCCAATTTTAACAGTAATATTTTTATTTTCAAATCTATTTGATATTGTTAATGTTCCATCTCTGTTTGGTATATTAAAACTTGTGTACAACAATTCCGGCACTGCATCTTTATTAACATCAAGAAGGTAAACACCATTATCCAGAGTGTTATTAACAACTGCTCCATTAAATGAAAATCCTTTTATTCTGCTTAAAACCGCCATTTATACCACCCCCAAACTTCGATTATTCATTTTTATAACTGTCTGTAATTCCCTTGAAATTTTATTTATATCGCTGTCATTTCTGACACTTCCCACATTAATATTAAATGTAGAATTATTTGTTACTGTAGAAGTATTATCTCCATCTCTGTACCTATCGGCTTCCGGCTGTGTTAATACCATTTCACCCCTATGTAACTCTGCAATGTATCCATCAAATGGAACACTTTCAAGTCCTGTTCTGTGGCTGCCATCTGTTTTCATGCTGTCATTACTTTTCTTCCAGAATTTTACTTTGTCAGCAATCCAAGATACTTTATTAGATACCCAATTCTTAATATCTCCCCAAACATCTTTCAATCCGTCCCATAGTTTAGTTATTATTTCCTTGCCTGCCGAATACATTTTACTTCCGATATTGGTAATAACTGTAACCAAATTTTGCATACTTGTACTTACCCAAGTCTTAATATTGCCCCAAACATTTTTAAATCCTTCTAAAATTTTATTAAATAAAAACTTAGCTGCGTTTAATAAAACTGATGCAAATCCTTTAATGATGGTAATACTAATATTTAAGTTTGCTTTTAATAACTTTTTAATTCCTTCCCATATATCAGAAAATAATTTCTTAACATTTTCCCAGCAAGTTTTCCAGTCACCGTTAAAAGCTGCCGTAAATACTGCAAAAATATCTTGCAATGCTTTAAATACAGTTTCAAATACAACCTGAATTTCTGTCCAAACTGCATTAAAATATGTACCATCTGTTTGTGCTGATTTAACCAATGCGGAAATTATAGCGGATAAACCTTTGATTAATGTTCCAATAACTGTAGTAACAGTTTCAACTACGGCTTGTATCTCCGGCATATGATCAGATACCCAATTAGCAACATTCATTACAATAGGCAATAATACCTCGCCTATTTCAATACCTATGTTACTAAAATTGTTTTTGAGTGCTTTCATTTTTTCTTCCGGTGTATCTGCCATTTTATTAAAAGCATCTTCTGTTGCACCAGCACTTTCACCCATAGCGTTTAACATATCGTTGTATTCAGAACCGTCTTGTGACATCAAAACTAATGCTGCACTTCCAGCTTCCGTACTGCTAAACATATCCTTTAATGATTGTCCGTTATCTTTGGCTTTGTCAGAAAGCATTTGCAAAATATCAGTTGTACTCTTACCTTCGCTTTTTAATTCAGCAAAACCTTTGCCGGTTAATGTGTGCAATGCTTTATCAGCACTACTTCCAGATTTAGTTAATTCTGCAAGCATGGACTTCATATATGTACCGGCTTCACTTGTTGCAATACCGTTTTTAGTAAGAGTTGCATAACTGGCTGATAACTCATCTATACCAAAATTAGCATTGGCTGCAATAGGAATAACTGCACCCATTGAAGAAGCTAATTCATCTACTGTTGTCTTACCTAAATTTTGAGTAGTAATAAGCATATCAGATACTTTGCTTGCATCTTCGGTGTTTAATTTATAACCGTTAATAGCAGTTGTCATAACGTCAACGGCCTTAGCTGTGTCTGTAAAACCTCCTTTAGCAAGTTTAACAGCATCAGTTGTAAACTTGACGGCATCTGCACTATCAACACCAGCGGAAATAGAACCATATATGCTCTCTGATAATTCATCAACAGCAACACCTGTTTTATCACTGGCATCAATTATACTATCTTTATAAGCGTCAAAATCCGTTGTGCTACTATCTAATAAAGTTGATACTTTTCCAAAGCTTGTTTCAAAACCTGCGGCACTTTTAGTACAATTTATTAATCCGTCTGCAACTTTTTTAATTGTAAATCCAATACCAAAAGCCGTTGCTAATTTTTTCAACCCATCTTTAAGATTAAATATTTTTGTATTTGCATTATCTGCACTAGTACCAAAACTTGATAATTGATTACTAGCACCGTTATCATTTACAACAAGCCTAATACCCAATTCGCCTAAATCTAACACTCATTATTCACCTCCTTATAGAAAGCTGGTAGTAACAGTGTTACTATCAGCTTCCAAATTTTTCTCTTAATTTCTTTCTGTCCGGCTGTGTCTGCTGTAATAACCAGCAAGTTTCAAGGTAATCTATGCCTTTTTCTGTTTTACGCATCTTATAAATAAAAGCATCTCTAACAAGACACTTATAAGTATAACAATTCAATTCCAAGCACTCGTTAAAATTTAATCTGCTGTAATCAGCCACCATTTTTAAATCCTCTGTATCCGTATATAAGTACGGCTTTTCTTCATCCCCTGCACCAGTAGGCATACAGGGGATAATTATTCCCCCAACTGTTTATAATGAAAATCAAAATAATCTTGTAAAAATATCATTGCTGTTTTAATATCCAATATTTCCTGAATATCATCTTTTGTATAAATTATATTGTTTAAATTACGATTAAAAATCCTTAGTAAAAACTCATATAACTTATCCAATATTTCAATATCTTCCGAATCAGCAATATCTTTCATATCATATAATGTAATAAGCATTGCCTGTGTTGGCTTTTTCAGCTTTAAAACAGTGCCGTCTGCTAATTTAATCTTGTAGTATTCTTGCTTAATTTTGCTTAAATCTAACATTTAAAATCCTCCTATAAAATAAAGGACGTAATTCATACATACGCCCTTGTCAGTATTTATCCGTCAAATATGACGGTCAGGTTATGCAGTTATCGTATTATCTTCTTCCTTATAAATAATAAGTGTTCCTTCACTGTCAAGCGGCTGTGCTTTAAACTCTGCATTTATAACCGTTTCTTTATCCTTTGCAAAAGCAAGCTCAAAACCAGCTTCATTACTTCCCACAATAGTAACTCTAATATCACCGTCGGTTTCATCTTCATGCACAAAATGAATAACATATTTTTTACCGTCATAATTACCAGTACCGCCGATTTTTACAGTTCTGGTGTGTGTGGATGTATCCTCTGTAACTCTTGCTGTAGAACATAACTTTTTAAGCGTTTCGCCATTCCACGTCATTACTCCGGATTTTAAAACAGCTTCTTCATCTGTAACTATTTTCTTACTAATTAAGCCTAAATCATCCTTTGCTTCATAAAATGTAGGCTTATAACTAATTGTAGCTCCACCTTGAATATATCCTAATAAATTATCATCAACTTCAATTATTGAATCCTCTGGTATTGAATCCGCATATTCAGTAATATAAATTTTTCCGCTGCCTAAAACTATTTTTTCCATTTATTATTACCCCCTGTATTTATTCTTCACAATAAAAAAAGCCTTAATAATATGATTTTGGGTATCATTATCAAATAAATAACCTCCACCATTTAAGGCAATTTCCAAAACATCATTATTAAATTGCTTATCCCCAATAGTAAGTAAAACAGCTTTTACTCTTTCAAGAATTGCATTTGCTTTCAAATAATTTTTACTCAAACAGCTAATCTCAAGCCTGCTTTGCTCTATAATTCCATCATTGGATAGATTAATAAATCTATATATAATACTGTCTGATTTATCTGTTTTATTAAGATAGATACCAGTATTATTTGAAGTGGAATTTAATAAAAGTTTCAACTGTTCATCTTCTTCTAACTTTTGCAAAATATTATCTAATATCAAAATTCAGCACCTCTCTTAAAGTATTCTCCTATCTCTGTCATATGTTCATCAACTGCATTTTGTAAAAACGGCCTGCCTTCCATTTTACTTGTACCATCGTGTACATAAGACGCATACTCAACATTCGTGCCAATTTCAACAGCTTTATCTTCCACATTATGAGTAATTGAATTTTTTAAAGTACCTGTTTCAACTGCTCCCATTTCAGTAATATTTTCTTTTGCAGTATTTTCTACATACTGTCCAGCCATTTCCAAACCCTGTGTTATTTTTTCCGGCAGTATATTTTCAATAAAGCTATTCAGATTAATTGTAATATCACTCATATAATCACCTGCTTTAATTGTAACTGCGTCCATCTGCCAACAATAAAGGATTGAATTTCATATTTATAATTATCATCTGAAATATAATAGTTTCCACCAACTGTAAAATCTTTATAAGCTGTTAATCCTGTAACCACTTTTACCAAATATTGAATCTCATTAGTGTATGATTTCATGTGCTGTTCAGAAATAGCTACGTTAATTGTGTCAATAAATGTTTCTTCTGTTGTTTCTCCATATCTTTCATTTGTCGTTGTAATCTTGTAAAGTTTAAAAGGCTGTGTTTTCATAGCAATTTCACCTTTTTTCTAAACTTTTCCAACATAACAATAATATATTTAGGATATAAAGATTCGTAGCTTTCAGAAATTCCACTTCCGCTAAATGAAACTAAACCCTCGTTGTTTTCTCTGTTTTTATGACATTTTGCCATTTCAGAAACACAAATTACATGAGCATTATTTGTGCTGTCATAAGAAACACCTGTATAAGTTTCAAATATAGTTTTACAAATTTCAATGTATTCTTCCATATCCTCACCTTCTTAAATAAAGAGGTGAGTCCGAATAATTCGGAGACACCTCTTTAACTTAACTTAATTATGCTGCTTTAGTAAGTTTAATTGAATATGTATCATCTACAAGTGCAACTAAACCATGTCTTTCATAAACAACAGTATTATCTTTGGTTTCTACATCTCTGCTCTGTTCCACTGAACCTTCTTTTTTAACAAAGAATTTAACTGCATCTTTCTTTGTAATATAACAAGTATCTGCCGGTACAAGTTTACTAAATAATACTGGCAAACCACAAATAGTGCCAAACTGGCCAGTGTAAAGTATTTCACCTTGCTTACTTGCTATAAAATCGCTGTCTTTTCTGATTTTTGCTTTTAAATCGTTACCCATGATAATAAACATATCATCTTCAACTTCTTTATTAATCGCTGCAAGTGCATCCACAATAGCAGCATAGTTAAATGTAGTGTATGTTGTACTGTTTGAAATTTTAGCAAGTTCTGTAAAATATTCTGTTTTAATTTCATTTGCCATTACTGTACTTGCCCCTGTTGTTGCAACATCAAGTAAATACGGATCTTGCATTATATCCATATCATTGTACTTAAATGTCTGCTGAAATCTTTCAACCTCATAAGTTGTAGGTACAAAAGCAACAGTACCGATTGTAGTATTTTTTGCACCCTTTTCCAGTTTTTCAACTGCACCAGTATAGGTATATTTATTTACTATTTTCTTTAATCCTGCACTTTCAGCCAATGAATAATCAATCGTCATTAAACTACGTGCATCAAGTTTGGTATTAACCAAATCTGTCATTTTATTTTCTAATACAAAATTGTCATATCCTGTTCCAATAGTTGCCATAATTTATCATTCTCCTTTAATTGTTTCAATAGTTATTGTGCTAATTCCATATATAAATCTTTGTCAGATTTATACAATTCCTGCTGCTCTGTTAATGATAAAGTTTTAAACTTTTCCTTTGTCATAGCTGGAGTATCTGCTGTTCCACCCTTTGGTATATTTCCACCTATTCTTGCCTGTACTTCTTTGCTTACTGCTTTTTTAAATTCAGTATCAAATAATTTAATATTTGCCATCATTGTTTCGGCATCTTGAGCTACAATAAAATCTGCAAAAGCAACAGGTAAGCCTTTTTCACCAAGAATTTTACCAGCTTCATATTTATTCTCTTTGAGCGTCCATTCTTTCTCTTTTTTTTCCAACTCTTTGACACGCTGTTCAAACTCATATTTTGCTTTTTCTTCAGCGTTCATTGATGCAAGTTTCTGAGCTTCCTCGGCACGTTTAGAGAATTTCTTTTCAAACTTATCATACATTTTAGAAATTTCTCTATCAAAATCAGCTTGTGTAAATGTTTTAGTTTCCTGTTCCTGTGTTTCTTTATTTTCTGTTTCATTATCTTCAACACCAGTGTTTAAATTTTCTTCCATTTAAAATCCTCCTGTTAAGTTCAACGCATTGCGAAATTGCAATACCCTGTAATAGTTACATGACGTTTTTATCTTTAAAGCCTTAACCCCAAAACAAGGCATAAAAATAACCATACTAAAATTTTAGTACAGTTTAGGCAGTTTTTTCTAAATATTCATCATAATACATTAATCCCAAATCAACCCATTTTTTTGGCATATAATTACAAAAATATCCTCTCATAGTTCCGTAATTCACTCCGTAATATTCAGCACAATCTTTTATTGTATCAAATATTTTTTTCTCACAAATAACATCTCTATGATTAGAACTATCTTTACCATATTTAGGATTTAATTTTGATGGGTTTTGATTGCTTAACATTCTTTCTCTAGCTTTTTGTGCTGCTAAACCCTTATCTCCACCATGCCCATTTGCATATTTATGTTTCTCTTGTTCTTTATAAGTAGCCCATTCAAGATTATCTACACAATTATTACTTCTATTGAAATCCTTGTGATTTACTGTTGATTTATCCTCTAAATTAGGTATAAAAGCCTGTGCCACCAGTCTATGAACATATCTCATATAACTTTTATTATCTTTCCATAGATTAACATTCATATAACCTTTCCCATTGTCATGTATGGTTTTAATGGTTTCCCTGCAAATCTTTTTATTTCCCTTTTTATCAATTACAATTCTTTCAAGTGATTTTATTCTACCTAAATTTGATACTTGATAAATACCTTCAAAATCTTTAATATCTTTCCACTGCTCTATCATTAAGAACCTCCTATAATTATTTTTCTGCATTAAAAAAGACACCATCATTAGGTGTCTAATTTGGTAACACAATTGTTATACTTGAGCGTGAATTTGGATGCAAGGGTGGCATATGTTCCGTATCATCTATAGGAAATATTTTCCCATCTAGTTCCATACATTCCTCACAAGTTCTTTCATCCTCATAAGCCAAAAATTTATAATGAGTATATCCGTTATCCTTTGCTTTCTGCCGGCATGATTCGTTATAAACTCTGCTTGTTTCAGTTACTACAATTCTTTTGCTTTGGTTATATCCTTCACCCATAAGCTTATTTAATTCCCTGCTGGCTTTTCTTACATCCTTACCCAAAATGGAAGTTTCAACTATTTTATTCTCAATAACACCCTTTAATTTAGCGGTATTATTCCATATGCGTTCACTGAAAACAGCACCCTTATATTGTTGAGCTACTATCTGTTTCGCTGTCTCCGTGTCTAATATCGTCAAATCAGCAGGCTTATTGATATATGTATTCATGTCAGTATAAGCATGTTCAGCCACCTTTAATAAGGCAGATGATAAATACTTTTCATTTTCCAAACCTAAAGAATATAACTCTTTTTGGAGTAAATTTTGTAAATTAGAAAACCTCATACTCTTATAAAGATTCGCTGTTGATATTTCTCCGTCTTCCAACATCTGCATCCAAATATTATTTATTTCCTTATTGATGCGCTTATTGGCTTGCTGATACAACTTTTTTAACCTTTGTGTTACTTGCTTATTGCTTAGCTTTTGAACATTGTCCATTCTGTCTTGCCAATATGTATTATTCGTCATCAGCTTCACCTTCCGGGGCATAAGCATCAAGGTTATTTTCTTCCTTAATTTGTTTTAATTCACCATCAATATTATTTATGAATGGAATTTGTGCTAATAATGTACGCTTACTTACAAATGGTGCTAACTTTGCGACAGTATCACCTATAACTGATAAATCAACCGGAATATTTCTTACAAATGAAATCTTAACATCATTTGTATTTATATTACTGCCTAATAGATTGTAGTATCTGCATATGAGATTTAATCGTCTTAATAAAGCCTGCCTAAAATATACTTCTTTACCAGCACAGATTTGTTCTATACCCATTAAGCCGATTTTCGCACTTGTAGCTGTTGTATGGCTCTTAGCCGTTTCAATATCTGCTACAAAACTGAAACGCTTAATATCATCTGCTAAACGATTTTTATAATTCTCATTCTCAACATCATTGCTGTCTTTATTCAGCCAACTAACAGATGATTGCATACCTTCCTGTGAATCCTCAATAGAAATAATTCTATTCTGCTTCATGGTAATGATATCTTCTGTATCAAGGTTAGCGTTACGGAAACACAAATAACTGTCGTTAAGTTCTTCCCTGAAATTAGCTGTATCAGATAAAGCCAAGTCATAGCCGTCTATAAGTTTTAATACCGGCTCTGCATCTCCTGTTATATCCTCATTGTTATAAAAAATATTTATTGGTACTTGCTTAAAATAATTATCCTCTGTACCTGTTAATACAGTGCCATTTACAGATTTTTTATAATACTTTATATCATCAGCAGAATATACCTCTATAAAAGTTGTTGTTTCATTTGAAAGTATATCCTTTGTATCCCAAAATCTGATACAGTAAAGCAATTCCTTTGTAATGTCTGTACTGTAAATTGGAATAACCGTTGTAGGTTCTAACTTTTCAAACTGCACTTCTTTATTTTCATTTACAAATACTAATTCTGCACCGATTCCAAAAATGGAAACGTCTCTTTCTATACTCTGATTATGAGCAATCTCTTTTACAGCAAATCCAGCAATAATATTTTTTAATTCTTCCTGCTGTGTATCATATGTAATGGGTTTACCCATAAAATAGCCTGATATTAGAGTTGATATATATTTCGCCCAAGGTGTAGCAATTTGGTTATTAGGCTTTGTAATATCAGTAAATGTTCTATTCATAATGGCATCGTTTTTGCAATCATAGTATCTTTTATTTTTTAGTAATCTGGGTAAATATCTGTATTTGTAATCCTCAATATATTTTTCTACTTTTTCTAAAGTAAGATTTTCTGTCTTATCTATGTAATACACTTGTTACCTCCTTCCTATAATTTCACAGTTAATATTTTTGCTTTTGCTTTAATAGATTGAATACTATATCTAATGGCATCTATAGCATGGTTAAAATCGTCTATAGGTTTATCAATATATTCTCCGCTCTGTTTATCTTTTTCCCATGTATAGTTATCAAACTCGACAATTGTATGTTCACATTTCTTATTTACAATAATTTTATATTCCTGCAATTTACGTATGCCATGCAAAATACTGTCTTTGCCTTTTCGGCATTTTCTTATTTTATCTATTCCCATACGTTTCAAATCAACTATATCTTTAGGATTGGCACAATCTGCAACAATAGTATTTTTATACCAGCCCTTTTCTTTAATTAATCTTGCTATATCACTGTTTGTTAAACCCTTGCGGTATATTTCATCACAGATATATAATGTTTTTGTCTTTTCATCTGCCAAGGATAATATTACTGTCGTAGGGTCGTTATATCCCCAGTCAAGGCCGATACAGGTAGTTAATTCTGTATTATTTTTAATTAATTCATCTTGATTAAATTCTTCAACACTCCAATTACTGAATATAAGTTTATCAGTTGTCTGAAATAAACCTTCAGCAAGAATATTATATAAACGTGGGTTTCTTTCCTTTATAGGAAGTAATACCTCATCATGATATGTATCTGGCAAAAACTTATTATCTTTGTATGTTGTTTTTAATATCATTGTATTCGCCGGCACTATTCCTGTATCAAAACCAAAATAGGTATAAATCCAGTTATGTTTACTCATTGGATTAAAAGATATTATCACCTGTAAATTTTTATATTTCTTTGAACGCACAGAACCATTTAAAGCAATAAAATCATCCTGTGAAAATAAGTTAGCTTCATCAAGATACAAATCTGATATTCCAGAAATACCTTTTGCTTTTTCCTCATTGTCCAAACCTTTAAATATGAACTCGCTGCCATTAGGTAATATCACTGTCATGTCAGAACGGTTAATTGTTAGCTTTGAAGTTTTCGTTTCTAACTTCTTAATCTGCCATTCATCCAACAAATCCATTAATTCTCTCCATATTCCTTGTTTAATTGCATTAGTTGTTTTCATCATACAAAGGATGCGTCTTTTGTCTGTTAAAGATTTATAAAGTAACTTCTGAAAAACAAATTTCGTCTTTCCCGAACCCCTGCCGCCATAGTAAACTTCATATCTGTTAGAATAATCTGTTAAATGAGGTAAATATGTGGGATTAAATAATCTTGTATCTATTGTAATATTCGTGCGATCACCGTCCTTTCTTAATTCACATGTATATACTTTTTTATTTATGTGTTTATTGTGTACTCCATTGCAAATTCATTTTATACATTGCCTGTATTTTGTGATTCACAATATAATGATAATGTTTAAAATACTTTACATTATTTGACATTAAAGAGTATAATTAATTTATCAATAAATTATAAAAGGAGAGATTAATATGGGATGGATTTTAATAGGAATAATTGTAATTGCTGTAATAAAAATTAAGGAATGGAGCCAACCAACGTTACCACCAAAAGATATGAATTCGCCAACATATGGCACTTTAAACGATCCGGAGAATATAGCATATAATAAAAGAAAAGCTGGATTAATAAATCAAAAGGAATATAAGAAAAATATGATGAATGGAAGATATAGATAATAATTATAGTTAGTTAGAAGGTACCATATAAAATTATGGTACCTTTTTTAGTATTAAACTAAATATCAGTGAAAATGAATTATGTCGTCATAATGGTAATAAAATAGCCTGTGTAATATATCTGTAGGCAAACAGGGGATACCCCATTACTCTTAGGGTGGTTCCCCCATATAAAAAGAGTGCCAATTCTGACACTCAATTCTCATACATCTTTATATATTTGCTTACTGTCTGTCTTGTACAATCACATAATCTTGCTAATTCTGATTGATTAATTATTCCTTGTCTATACTTAGGATAATGTTTAATAAACTTATCTGGTAGATTATCTAAAGATATTGAAGGTCTTCCAATTGCCTTACCTTTTGCTTTAGCATTTGCCATTCCGCTTTTAACTCTTTGGCTTATTACATTACGTTCTATTTCAGCAAATACACCCATCATCTTTAACATACCTTCTGTCATTGCATCCAGTTCTTTTGTACAATCAACAACAAAGCTACCAAAGATTAGTTTAATATGTTTCTGCTTAGCGAAATCAATAATATCACATAATTGTTTAGTGCTTCTTGTTATTCTTGAAACTTCAGTTGCAGCAATAGTATCACCTGAACTTACTGTATTTAACAATATATTAAGCTGCTCTCTATCTGATTTAGTACCACTCTCATATTCCCAATATATTTTATTTATACCAAAGGCTTTTAACTCTCTTTCCTGTCTGGTTATATCTTGTTTAGTTTCATCAGTGCTACATCTACAATATCCGTATATCATAAAATTTACACCCCTTTCTTTTACATATTATAGCACATATTATTTGCTATGTAAAGAAAAGGGTCGTTTTATTTTATTTAACATTTCAGAACGATTTTATCAAATTTATAGAGTATAATCCAGCTTAAAATCTATGTTAATTAAAACAAATGTTTTTTTTAACATGATTATTCTTCTGATTCTTCCTCATTATCGCCATTAAATAGCGTAACTGTAATGTTTTCTGTGGTATTTTCGTCAATGTTTATGTTAGTATCTAAGTAGTTATTCAGCTTTAAAATATCCTCACACGCTTTAATTTTATCTCTACCAGCACCATTTTTAGCAATATCTACAATACCCTTTACAGCATGAGATAACGCACCTTTATATAATTTTTCACATGCTCTTTTATACTCCTGTTCCCATAACACGTTATCATACCAACTATATAAAGTTTTTCTCTGAATACCAAACTTTTCACACGCTTTAGTTTTATTTCCTCCATTTGCTAATAATTCAGCAATCACCTGTAATTGAATAGGTGTTAAATCTTCTCTTTTTTTCAATTTTCCAGTCCGAGGATCTTTCTCATTATATGGTTTCATATTTGCCATTCCCATTACCCCCTTTCGTCTTTATCTCTATAATCTCTTTAATTTTTATAGCCAATACTATAATTATCAGCCACATAAAAAACTTTGGAAAGCTTGTAGCTAACCAAATGAAGCTTATTGTACCTAATATTATTTCTAGAATCATTTCAATAAAATATGTAATCCCCATATTAAGCTACCTCCTTAGTATCATAAATTTTTAAATACGTCTTTAATGTCAATTCGTTTATATGTATTAGTATCTATACAAACAATTCCCTTTCCACATTTTTCAATAAAATGCTTCATCTTTACACACCAACCATATGTTTTCTTATATCCATCATTGTGGTTTCTAACAGGAGGAAAATATTTTTTAATATATTTTTTAATTAAATCATTACGAAAAATATAAATCCTTTTATGTTTAGTGCATATTGCGAAGCTAAACGGCCGGATTTGCGGAGCAAAACGGTCGCATTCCGTTTCTGAACAGCCGAATTGCTACCAGTCTGTGTAATCTAATCCTTATAATGATAGTAGCCATCTCAGGGATGG
>JALCQR010000007.1 GCA_022651385.1 Clostridia bacterium
ATATATATAGATTATTATAATAACAGAAGAATTAAGTGCAAACTAAATGGACTGAGCCCGGTTCAATACCGTACCCAGTCCACAAGAGTTGCTTAATTAAATTGTCCAACATTTGGGGTTCAGTTCAGACTGGTATCCCCTTTTTTAAATTTATTTTTATCTTAAATTTTTCATTTGGATATATGCAAAATAATAGCAGAGAAGCGTAAAAACCTCAAGCGCAAGATTTATTACTGAAGGTATCGTGTTTATAAATCTGACTTTTGATTTTGTAAAAACATGGATATTTACATAAAAAACATCGTAAAATACCGGAATAAATACCATTCCTGAAGCCCAAAATGCAAGCCATTTAAATTCTTTTATAGGCTGAAAAACACCTATCGCTATTGTGACCATATATATTATAAAAGAAACCCTAAAATGCCTGTAAGTTGAGGCAATTGCATTTTTGTCGGCACTTATTTCATCGGGAGAAAAAATTCCCTCTCTTTTATTGCATAATTTTAATGCTATTTTTTTGCATAAAATACCAATGCAAAAACCAATTGGCCATAATATAAGTAACAAATAAAAAATCTTCAATGTCATCCTCCTTAAAACTTTTTATTACTTAATTATAAAATAAATGTCATTAAAGTCAACAATTTAGTTCATTTTAAATTTCTAATTTAAAAAATTTACCTTTTTTATGTATCAAAATCTTGAAAAAAAACCTTATTTTTCATATAATGGATTTTGACTATATAAAAAGGGGTGTGTATATTGAAAAGAATAACCGCATTTTTTGTTTTATTGGCTTTAATTGTAAATACAAATGTTGTTTTTGCCGGCAGCACAGACATGAGAGGGGCGTGGATAACAACATATTATAATCTTGACTTTCCTTCAAGTACGGGGCTTTCTGCCGAACAGCAAAAACAGGAAATTTTTTCAATGATAGAATCGCTTCATGAAATGGGAATCAATACGGTAATATTTCAGGTAAGACCATGCGGCGATGCACTTTATAAATCAAGCATTAATCCGTGGTCACAGTTTTTAACAGGCACAGAAGGCAAAGACCCTGGATATGATCCCCTTGCATATGCAATACAGGAAGCACATAAAAGAGGAATGGAGCTTCATGCATGGCTGAACCCTTACAGAGCTTCAAAGCCGGGCGTGACCGATGTAAACTCACTTTCAGCAAATAATATGGCACGGCTTCATCCTGACTGGGTGTTCTCTTACAACAATATGCTTTATTATGACCCGGCAAACAGTGAAGTAAAGCAATATTTATGTGATACTGTAAAAGAAATCATAACAAATTATGATGTGGATGCAATTCACTTCGATGATTATTTTTATCCTTCAAATTATCCGCTTCCTTCCGGCGAAACTCGAGACGGAGATATAGCCAACAGCCGAAGAGATAATATAAACGACCTTATAAAAATGGTTAAAAACACTATTGATACATATGCACCAAATGTAAAATTTGGTGTAAGCCCTATGGGAATATGCAAAAATACAACTGTTGACGGTTTTACAATAAATGGAACTCAAAGCTATTATTCGGATTTTGCAGATAGTGAAACTTGGGTTAAAAACGGTTGGGTTGATTATATCTGTCCACAGGTGTATTGGGAAATTGATAATAAAGCGGCAGCCTATGATAAAGTTGCGAAAATGTGGAACAACATTGTAGCCGGTACAGGTGTAAAGCTGTATATAGGCGAGGCAGTATATAAAAATACGGTTGCGTCAGAAATGAGCAAGCATTTTGATGTATGCTCAAAACTTTCCAACGTAAGCGGAAATGTTTTCTTCAGGGCAAAATACCTAATAAATAACACAGGTGATATAGTTTCACAGCTGAAAAATGAATATAGTAAAAATACCCAGGCTACAAATAATAATAAAGCTGATATATGTAAAAGAATAGCTTTAAGTACCAGCAGTCAGGTAATGGTTGACGGGGTAAAGAAAAATTTTGAAGCTTATAATATTAACGGGTATAATTATTTTAAACTTAGAGATTTAGCCTATGTTTTAAACGGAACTCAAAAACAGTTTGAAACGGAGTGGGATGAAAATAAAAATACTATTACTCTTGATTTGGGTACCGCTTATAATGCGGCAGGCGGAGAACTTTCTGCAGGAAACGGCGAAGACAAAACCGCGATTCCTTCTTCGGCGTCTGTATATATCAATGGAAAAGCGCTGGATGTTGAAGCCTACAATATTGACGGAATGAATTATTATAAATTGCGTGATATTGCAAAAGCTGTTGACTTTGGGGTAGTATGGGATGAACAGGTAAAGACTATAGGAATATTTTCAATGTACGAATATAACTAAAATAATATGGAGGAACAAATGAACACAGACAATACTTTTAAAGGAAGCAGCGATTATGTTGCTTCGGATGAACTTATGAGAGCGGCAAACATAGCTATTGCACTTGAAAAACCGCTTCTTATAAAGGGAGAACCTGGAACTGGAAAAACAATGCTTGCTCAGGCTGTTTCAAAAGCTCTTAACAAGCGTCTTATAATTTGGAATATTAAATCAACTACCAAAGCTCAAGACGGACTTTATGTATATGATGTTGTTCAGCGCCTTTATGACAGCCAATTCGGCGGTGAAGGTGTAGATGACATAAAGAAATATGTTAAACTTGGCAAACTTGGCGAGGCTTTTTCATCTGACGAACAAGTTATACTGCTTATTGATGAAATTGACAAAGCTGATATTGAATTTCCAAACGACCTGCTTTGGGAACTGGACAAAATGGAGTTTTATATTCCGGAAACAAAAGAGACAATAAAGGCTAAAAAAAGACCTATAGTTATAATTACGTCTAATGCTGAAAAAGAACTTCCGGACGCGTTTTTAAGAAGATGTATTTTCCACTATATTCAATTCCCGGATAAGGAACTAATGGAGGAAATTGTAAAAGTACATTTTAACAATATTGACCAGAAACTACTTGACCAGGTAATGGAAACATTCTATTGGATAAGAGACCTTGATATAAATAAAAAGCCTTCTACATCGGAAGTTATAGACTGGATTCAGGCTCTTGAAATAGGCGGTATACCGGCTGAAAAAATTAAAGATGAGATACCTTTTGCCGGAGTGCTTTTAAAGAAAAACGAGGACCTTGAAGTAGTGGAAAGAAGCCGCAGGAGATTCAAATACTGAGAAAGGAGTGAATTATATGTTCAGTGCCTTTTTCTACCTTCTTAGAGCAAGAGGGCTTGATGTGTCGTTAAATGAGTGGCTGACACTTATGGAAGCTCTTGACAAGGGGCTTGCCGGTTCATCACTTACTAATTTTTACTATCTTGCGAGAGCCATACTTGTAAAAAGCGAAGCCGATTTTGATAAATTTGACAGTGCTTTTCTTGAATATTTTAAGGATGTGCAAAATTTTGAGGAGCTTCCGAAAGAACTTATTGACTGGCTTAACAACCCTAAGGAAAACCCGAATAATTATAACGCCGCTCAGGACAGGAAAAATCTTGGACTCAGCATGGAAGAAATACAAAAAATGCTTCTTGAACGTTTAAAAGAACAGGACAGCGAGCATAACGGCGGCAAATATTGGGTTGGGACAGGCGGAATGTCTGTTTTCGGAAACAACGGAAATGCCTCAAACGGAATTAGAGTAGGCGGCGTTTCGCAAAAACACAGAGCAATGCAGGTAGCAAGCGAGAGGCATTTCAGGGACTTCAGGGATGACAATGTTCTTGGGACAAGACAGTTTCAAATGGCTTTTCGTAAACTTAGACAATTTTCAACACGTATAGATGCACCTAAAACAGAGCTCGACATAGATTCGAGTATTGATGAAACATGTGAAAATGCCGGCAGTCTTAAATTGGTATATCAAAAGCCGAGGAAAAATTCTGTTAAAGTGCTTTTGCTTATGGACAGCGGCGGTTCAATGGATTACTATATGAACCTTTGCTCAATGCTTTTTAATGCCGTTGCAAAAAGCAGTCACTTTAAAGACTTAAAAGTCTATTATTTTCATAACTGTATATATTCAATGCTTTATACGGACCCAACTTTATATCCGGGCAAATGGGTTGAAACACAGTGGGTATTGAAAAATATCAGCGCTGATTACAAGGTGATAATAGTTGGTGATGCTTCGATGGACCCGAGTGAACTTTACGGCCATAGCTATTATAATTACGGAGCCAGAACTGATACACCAGGAATAGAATACCTTAAAATGTTTAAGCAGAAATACAAACATCTTGTTTGGCTTAATCCTATTGTGGAAATGGGCTGGCGTTCGTCTTATTGGACGGAAACATACAACGCAATAAAAAGTGAGTTCGATATGTATCCTTTGACTGTTGAAGCACTTGATATGGCTATTAAAAAGTTGATGGTTGCAAAATAAAACATATTTTAATGATTTTTTGGCTAAACGGCTGGAGGCTTATAAGGTTTAGGCTTGGAACGGAACCACAATCAAAAGAGTACTTTTTGAAAGTTAAAGAGTACTCTTTTATATTTTATGCTTTTTTTAATTTCCATTTGCCGCTTTTAAGCCGCAGTACACATGCAAAGCCCCGCAGTGTAACATCAAATCCAATTGCTGCTTCGATTCCGATTACACCAAAACCAAATGTAAATGCAAGCAAGTATGCTGGAAAAAGTCTCAGTATCCACATTCCAACAAGGGAAACAATAAGCGGAAATTTTACGTCTCCGGAACCTCGGCATATGCCGCCCATGACTACGGAAATTGCAAAAAACGGTTCCGTGGCGGCTGTTATTTTAAGCCCTATGTTTCCAAGCCTTACCACTTCGGCATTTGGTGTAAGAATTGCTATAATCTGTTTCGCAAATATAAATACGACAATACATACGCCTATCAGCATTAATGTGTTTGCAACACAGATTATATGTACAAACTCATCAGCTTTTTTTTCGTTGTTTGCGCCCAAAGACTGACCTACAAGAGTTGTGGCAGTTGTTGCAAAGCCATATGCCGGAAGATACAGTATGCTTTCAACCTGATTTACAAGCTGATGTACCGCAAGCCCTATTGTGCCTGCTCCCGAAATTATGCCGGTAAGTATAACTTGTCCAACACAAATTGTCATTCTTTCTATGAGCACTGGAATACTTATTCTGAGCATTCTTATTGTGGTTTGATACTTTAATTTGTAGTCTCCCTTAAATTTAAGTTTTATGGGAGTGTTTGCCAAAAACAGTGCCATAAGCAAAATTACACCCGATACTGTCTGAGACATAGACGTCGATATAGCTGCACCGCTTACTCCGAGACCTGCGCCCCATAAAGTATATGAATTATCAAAAAAAGTTACCATTCTCGTATCAAAAATCAAAAGAAAGTTTCCTATAATATTACAGATATTGCCTATAAAATTAGCAAGCAAAGGAAGTCTTGTATTACCGGCACCGCGTATAACATCTGAAAATACAACTGTAAAAGCCTGTGAAACCATAGCAAAACCGAGAATGTGCATATAAGATCTTGCGTCCGGAATTATTTCATCGGAGCCGCCAAGCCAAACCGGAAAGTTTGGAGCTATTATTAACTCAACCAATATCATGAGCACAAGGCCGATTAAAGCAGAAGCTGTAATTGACTCTCTTGCCGCGTCACATGCACGTTCAATACGCTGCTCTCCTATGCTGTGAGCAACTATGTACATATATCCTGCACTTAAAGCAGTAAATATACCGTTTAACAGCCAAACGGTTGAAACATTTATGGCTACCGATGCCGTAGCTGCCGCGCCCGCTGAGCTTACCATAGCAGTGTCAATAAGACTTGCCATAGACGTCAGAAGCTGTTCTGCAATTGCCGGCCATGAAAGCTTAAAGACAGTATTGGCCGGGGTTTTCCCCAAATTAAGAACAGTTGAATCCACCATATGAAATTTCCCCTTTTTCCCAAAATACCTTCTGCAAGGATTATATCATATAAAAATGAGTATTAATATATTTTTATAGGTTTAAATGTTACTTTTTTTATAATATTTATTATGTTATACTTAAAATCAAGGTGATAAAAATGGAAAAAGGAAGCAATAAAATAAATAAAATAATAAAACAGCTTAAAGAAAAAAAATTCAGGAATGAAAATGCTGTGTTTCTTGTGGAGGGACTGCGTTTTGTAAACGAAATACCAAAAGACTACAGCATAATTTTTTATGCGTTTTCCGAAAGCTTTTGTAATACAAACGACTTATCAATATATGAAAAAAATGATTGCTATGTTTTTGACGATAAGACATTTAGAAGTCTCAGCGATACAAATAATCCGCAAGGAATAATGGCGGTTGTAGAAAAAAATAAATACAAAATTGAAGATGTAATTAAAAACAGCAAAAAAAACGCATTGTATATTATTGCTGAAAACTTAAACGACCCGGGAAACCTCGGCACAATAATCAGAACAGCGGATGCCTGCCAAGCCGACGGGATATTTCTATCAAAAGGAAGCGTTGATTTATACAATGGAAAGGTTTTGCGCTCAACTATGGGTTCAGTATTTCATATACCTATAATTACGGAAACGGATATAAAAGAATGTGTTGACATTCTCCATGATAACGGTGTAAAAATATATGCTGCACATCTTAAAGGAGAAAAAATGCCTTACGACATAAATCTTACAAATCCATCGGCGTTTTTAATTGGAAATGAGGCAGGGGGCTTAAGTAATGAGACTGCGAAAATGGCTGATGAATTAATTAAAATACCTATGCCGGGTAAAGCCGAAAGCCTGAATGCTTCTGTTGCCGCTTCTGTATTAATGTATGAGGCAGTTCGTCAAGGAATTTTTAATAAAGAAATATAAATAAGCTGAGGTTATTCTCAGCTTTTGTTTAATGTAAAGAAAGCTATTGACAATATTAGTTAGCTATGGTAAACTTTCAGCTGAAGTTAGCAATGGCTAATAAATATAAAACGAGACTAATTTATAATTTTAAAAGGAGGCTTATATCATGCCTTTGTCTATGGCGCCAACATGTGAAAAAATGGTAATTGTGAAAATCAAAGGAAAAGATGAAACAAAAAGATTTCTTGAAAACCTTGGATTTGTTCAGGGAGGAGATGTCGATGTGATTTCACAAATAGGCGGAAATATGATTGTAAACGTTAAAAATGTACGTATAGCTGTAAGCAAGTACATGGCAAACCGTATTTTGGTAAATGTAAAGGAGGGATAATATGAAAACATTAAAGGACACATATCCGGGAGAAAATGTTAAGGTTGTTAAGATTAACGGTACCGGTGCAGTTAAAAGAAGGATAATGGACATGGGAATTACAAAGGGAATTGAGATTTTTGTAAGGAAAGTGGCGCCTTTAGGGGACCCTGTTGAGATAAAGGTAAGAGGGTATGAGCTTTCGCTGCGAAAAGCGGATTCCGAATTGATTGCAGTTGAAGAAATTTAAGGAGGATATATATGTCGATAAAAATAGCATTGGCAGGAAATCCAAACAGTGGAAAGACTACGCTTTTTAACGCTATTACAGGCTCGAATCAATTTGTTGGAAACTGGCCCGGAGTTACTGTTGAAAAAAAAGAGGGCAGATTAAAATGGAATAAAGATATTATAATTACTGATTTGCCGGGAATATATTCACTTTCACCGTATACTCTTGAGGAAGTGGTCTCAAGAAATTATATTTTAAACAATAAACCAGACGTAATTTTAAATATAATTGACGGAACAAACCTTGAAAGAAACTTATATCTTACAACTCAGCTTGCGGAGCTTGGAATACCGGTATTAATTGCCGTTAACATGATGGACATAGTTGATAAAAACGGCGATGAGATAAATATTAAACAGTTATCAAAAAACACTGGCTGCGAAGTGGTTGAAATTTCGGCATTAAAAGGTGCGGGAATAAAAGAAGCTGCCGACAGAGCCGTTGAGATTGCAAAGGAAAACAAAAAAACAATTCCGGCTCATTCTTTCAGCAAAGAAGTCGAGCGTGTATTAGGTGAAATATCTAATAGAATAGGTGACAGCGTAGAAGACTCACAGAAACGATTTTATGCAGTTAAATTATTTGAGCGGGATGAAAAAATAAGAGATACTGCTAAAGACTTGCCTGACGTTGAAAAGATAATAGAAGATACGGAAGAAAAAATGGACGATGATTCCGAGAGCATAATTACAAATGAGAGATATAATTATATTTCTTCAATTATAGGGGATTGTCTTAAAAAGAAAAGAAATAATTCGCTTTCACTTTCGGATAAAATAGACAGAATTGTGACAAACAGATTTCTTGCACTTCCTATTTTTGCCGTTGTAATGTTTGTCGTTTATTACATATCAATTACAACTGTAGGCGGTATTGCAACAGACTGGGCAAATGACGGCGTGTTTGGCGACGGGTGGCATTTGTTTGGAATAGGCACTTCAGCATATGAAGAAGCATACGATAATTATGAAACATCAGAACAGATTGTTTCATCACATAATGAAGGCCTTTCCCAAGCGAAAATACTTGATGAAGACGGAAATATTACCGACACGATAGATATTACCCCAGAAAGTGCAAAAGAAGCTGAAAGTATTGCTGAGGCAGGGGAACCCGACCCGGCAAATTATGGAGTATGGGTTAAAGGTATTCCTGTAATTATAGAATCCGGGCTTGATGCCGTACATTGTGCCGACTGGCTGAAAAGTCTTATACTTGACGGCATAGTTGCCGGAGTTGGAGCCGTATTAGGCTTTGTTCCTCAGATGTTTATACTTTTTATGTTTCTTGCTATTTTGGAAAGCTGCGGATATATGGCAAGAATAGCTTTTATAATGGATAGAATATTCAGAAAATTCGGTCTTTCCGGAAAATCATTTATTCCAATGCTTATAGGAACCGGCTGCGGTGTTCCGGGAATTATGGCGTCAAGAACGATAGAAAATGACAGAGACAGAAAAATGACTATTATGACAACAACTTTTATTCCATGCGGAGCAAAGCTTCCCATTATAGCACTTATAGCAGGAGCGCTTTTTAACGGTGCATGGTGGGTTGCGCCAAGTGCGTATTTTGTAGGAATAGCAGCAATTATATGCTCAGGAATAATTTTAAAGAAAACAAAGATGTTTGCCGGAGAGCCTGCGCCTTTTGTAATGGAACTTCCGTCTTACCATTTGCCTACTGTTACAAATGTACTTAGAAGCATGTGGGAAAGAGGCTGGTCATTTATTAAAAAAGCCGGTTCAATAATACTTCTTTCAACTATATTTATTTGGTTTACTTCAAATTTTGGATTTGTAGACGGACATATTAGGATGTTGGATGATTTAAGCAGCGGAATACTTGCTTCAATAGGAAATGTAATAAGTCCGATTTTTGCTCCTCTCGGTTGGGGTGACTGGAAATCGTCTGTAGCGGCAATTACCGGTCTTGTAGCAAAAGAAAATGTTGTAGGAACACTGGGCATACTTTTTGGATTTGCTGATGTTTCTGAAAACGGTACACAAATATGGGGCACTCTTGCAAATAGTTATACAGCTGCGGCTGCTTATTCATTCCTTGTATTTAATCTTCTTTGTGCACCATGTTTTGCGGCAATGGGAGCAATAAAAAGAGAAATGAACAATACTAAATGGTTTTTCTTTGCTGTGGGCTATCAGACAATTTTTGCTTATGTCGTTTCGCTTTGCGTATACCAGATTGGTTCTTTGTTTGCAGGAGGAAGCTTTGGCATAGGAACGGTTGTAGCGATATTGCTTATTGTTTTCTTCATATATATGCTTGTAAGGCCGTACAAAGAGCCGTCAAGACTTAAAGATATGCCAATAAAAGTCTGAGGAGGAATTAATATGGGCACTGCTTTAGTTGCGGTAATTGTAATTATAATTGCAGTTTTGGCAATAAGACATGTAAGAAAAACTAAGAAAAGCGGCGGGTGCGGATGCGGATGTGATAGCTGCAGTCTAAACTGCCACGAGAAAAAGTAAAAAGAAAGGCCGTACAGATTTCTGTATGGCCTTTTTATATAAACAAATTATTAAATTATTGTTAAAACTTCAACAAACATTTAAATAATGAAAAGATTCGGTGGCTGACAGATTTTCTTAGCAAAATTATTGAAATTGAAAACTTGTATGAGTTTTGGAAATGCCACTAAGGTATTAAATCAAGGCTAAATTATTCAAATTATCTGTCATTCATTATGCCTAATTTATCAAAAATATGGAAAAGCAGACTTAAAATCATTCCAACTATACATGCAAGAACCATTCCTTTAAGCTGGACATTTCCAAGCTTAACTATAACACCTGACAGACCTGTTATAAAAACAACCGATACAAGGATAAGGTTTCTTGATTTTCCAAGGTCAACCTGTGAATCTATAAGTATACGAATACCTGAAGCTCCAATCATACCGTAAAGAAGAAATGAAATTCCGCCTATAACAGGCCCGGGTATTGTACTTATAAGAGCCGTAAGTTTTCCGACAAAAGAAACTATTATTGAAATTATGGCTGCTCCGGCAATTACTCTTACACTGTATACCTTCGTTATTGCCATAACGCCAATATTTTCACCGTATGTTGTAGTCGGGACAGAGCCTATGAAACCTGAAATCATTGTTGAAAAGTTATCGGCAAAGAGCGAACGATGCAAGCCCGGATCTTTTAAAAGGTCTCGGCCTATTATTTTTCCTGTAACTATCTGATGTCCTATGTGTTCTGAAACAATAACCAAAATTACAGGCAATATTGTTAAAATGGCATTTATATTGAATTTGGGAGAAGAAAAATTTGGCAGTGCAAAAAGTGATGCTTCTTTAAATGCTGTAAAATCTACAATTCCGACTGCCACAGCGGCAATATAACCGCATATTATTGCAATAAGTATCGGAATAACGGACAGGAATTTTCTGAAAAGTACTGAACCAAAAACAGCTACTGCTATTGTAACAAAAAAAACGAAAACGTTTTTGAGCGAAATGTTGTCGCCTACAATGCCGCCTGTTGATGCCGCGGTGCCTGCAAGCTCAAGGCCAATCAAAGCTACAACAGGACCCATAGCCGCAGGAGGAAGCACAATGTTTATCCAGTCTGAGCCGCATTTATATATTATAATTGAAAGAATACATCCGCAAAAACCTACGGCTATAAATCCTCCAAGAGCATATGCGTATCCAAAATGCTGTATTACAAGTGTTGCAGGAGCAAGAAATGCAAAACTTGAACCAAGATAAGCCGGTGCTTTCTTTTTTGTTATAAATATAAAAAGCAAAGTACCAATACCATTCATAAAAAGCACAACTGCCGGATTAATTCCAAAAATAAAAGGGACAAGAACCGATGCGCCGAACATGGCGAACATATGCTGAATACTTAGCGGCAGCAGCATGGCAAACGGAACCTTGTCCTCAACTTGTATTACTTTATTTCCATTCATTAAAATAAAACTCCTTCCCAATTTTTCATTTTAGTGCACCGTGTTGGATTATATCACATACATACAAGTATTGCCATAATTAATTTATTTTTGTTTAAGAAGTAAATTAATTGATATTTTATATCTGTGGATAAAATTTTTATAAAAACATATATTGTGCAAAATCGACATAATTTTAATTCTATATATTATAAAGAAGGATATTTATCACAACTGTAGAATTAAATAATATAGATGGTTTTTGTAGCAATGCTTAAACTTTCCATAAAAAACAGGCGGAATATATAAAATATAAACAGGGAGTGATTTATATGAAAAGCTATGCAACGGGTGAAGTTAGAAACATTGTGATATTGGGTCATAGTGGCTGCGGAAAAACAACTGTAACAGAATCTGCACTTTATTATTCCGGCGCTACAAAAAGATTCGGTAAGGTTTCAGACGGAAATACAACAAGCGACTATGATCCTGAAGAAATTAGAAGAGGAGTTTCTATTCAAACCACAGTTATTCCTGTAGAGTGGATGGACACGAAAATTAATTTCATTGATACTCCTGGTTATTTTGATTTTGTGGGGGAAGTTAAATCCGCACTTGCCGCTGCTGATGCAGCACTCATAGTGGTATCAGGCAAATCAGGGCCGGAAGTCGGAACTGAAAAAGCTTGGGACTTCTGTGAAAGCGTTTCCATGCCAAGAATGATTTTTGTAAATCAGATGGATGATGAAAATGCTGATTTTAACAGAACTCTCGGACAGATGCGTAAAAAGTTCGGCAAAGCGGTTGCTCCTTTCCAGATACCTTTAAGAGACGACAAAGGTAAATTCATTGGGTTTATAAACTGTATAGAAAGATACGCCAGAGTTATACAAGACAGCAAGGACGGGAAAATACTTGTTGATGCGGAAGTACCTGAGATAATGACGGGCGAGGTAGAAAGCCTTAGAAACATGCTTATTGAGTCTGCGGCTGAATCAGATGACGAGCTTCTTGAAAAGTATTTTAATGAGGAGACTCTCACAGAAGAAGAAATTTATAAAGGCCTTCATGAAGGCATATTAAACGGCTCTGTTGCTCCTGTTCTTTGCGGAGCCGTTACGTTGGGGTACGGAATTAAAGTTCTTATGACTTCTATAGTTAAGTATATTCCGGCTTCTAATGCCTGCATCTCATCTGTTGACTGCGAAGATGCAAAAACAGGTGATATTATAGAGCTTCCTATGGATTCAAACGGACATTTGGCTGCACTTGTTTTCAAAACAATATCGGACCCATACGTAGGCAGGCTTAATTATTTTAAGGTATTCAGCGGCACATTAAAAAAAGACATGACTATTTACAACGTGCAGAAAGACACTGAAGAAAGAATTGCGCATGTATATATAAGCAGAGGCAAAGATCTAATAGAAGTAGATTCTGTTCATGCCGGAGATATAGGAGCGCTTTCAAAGCTTTCCAATACATCGACAAATGATACGATAGCTGAAAAATCATTCCCTGTTAAACTTGAAACTATTCAGTTTCCTAAACCTGTTCACGCCATGGCTATTACGCCGAAGGGAAAAGGCGATGAAGATAAAATTTCAGCCGCTCTTACAAAATTAAAAGAAGAAGACCCTACGATTTTGGTTGAGGTAAATCCTGAAACAAAGCAGACTATAGTTACAGGATTAGGTGAGCAGCACCTTGATATATTATTAAGCGAACTTAAAACAAAATTTAAAATTGAGGCAGAGCTTTCGGACCCTATTATTCCTTATAGAGAAATGATTAAATCAAAAGTTGAAGTAAGAGGAAAATATAAAAAACAGTCGGGCGGACATGGACAGTACGGTGATGTTTTGATGACTTTTGAACCTCTCGGCGACCTTTCAAAACAATATGAGTTTGAGGAAAAGATATTCGGCGGTTCGGTACCTAAACAGTATTTTCCGGCAGTTGAAAAGGGACTTCAGGAATGTATACAAAGCGGTGTTCTTGCAGGATATCCTGTTGTAGGGCTTAAGGCAACGCTTATTGACGGTTCATATCATCCGGTAGATTCAAGTGAAATGGCATTTAAGATGGCCACATCAATGGCATTTAAAGAAGGTCTTACAAGGGCTAAGCCAACAATACTTGAACCAATTGCTCATGTTGAGGTGCTTGCACCGGAAAAATATATGGGTGACATAATGGGTGACATCAATAAAAGAAGAGGACGTATATTAAAAATGAACCCTGAGGGCAAGAACATGAGAATATCGGCTGAAGTACCTTTAAGTGAGATGCATAAATACTGCACAAATCTTCGTTCGATGACTCAAAGCCGAGGTGAGTATACTTATTCATTTGAGAGATATGATGAGGCTCCGGCTGATGTTCAGGCATCTGTGATTGAAAAAGCTAAAAATGCCAAAGGAAAGGATGCCTGATTTGACTATTAGGCATTAAAAACTGAAAATTTAACATATAAAATTGACAAAATAATACCTATACTGTGAAAAGTTTCACTGTATAGGTATTATTATTATAAGAAAGCATATGAATTTTTATTGAATAAATTAAATTGATTGTTTTAACAGTGTTGACAAAATATATTTTAGTTGATATAATTATTTTCAAGTTGAAATCTGATGTGGGTGGGCTGTGTCTGATTTCAGCGGAATTATCTTATTATTCCATTTTAAGAAAGGGAGAATGTTTATGTCTACTGCAACTAAAAAAATAGGTTTAGCAGCCATGTTCTCTGTAGCTTCAGTATGGTTTACAACACATGCTGGCGCCGGGTTTGCAACCGGTAATCAGGCATGGCAATATTATTCTGTATATGGTATTCCTGGAATTATATTTCCGTTTATTTCTATGGGACTGCTTGCTTATGTTCTTAAAGAAATTATGCTTACGTCACAGATATTGAACACGAGGTCATATGGTGATGTAATGAAATATATGTTTAAGCCATATGATAAGTTATACATACTTTTTGAAATTTTCTATTACTGTATAGTTATAGCAGCTGTTGGCGGCGTTATAAATGCGGCTGCCGGTATGATGCAGGATGTTGTGTCAATAAATACCGCAATTGCAACCATAATAGTTGGCGTAGTGCTTATTATACTTGTTATTTTTGGTGCCGACTTGGTAAGAAGGGTTGCAACGGTACTTGGTATACTTATAATTCTATCGGGCTTTACTATTTATATAATTGGATTTGTATCAAAAATAAGTGTTTTAGGTCAGGCATTTGCAACAGGCTATGCACCGAGCGGATGGGCTTATCCTCTTTGGAGAGGCATCATCTACTGTGGCTTCCAGTGTGTTGCCGTCCCTTCAATGGTTGCCTGCTGTGCTCACCTTACAACAAAGAAGAGCCTTAACGGAGCAGCATTTATTGGCTTCCTTATGAATGGTTTTGGTGTGGCGCTTACGGTCTGCATGCTTATTGGTTACAGAGACGGCGTTATAGCTGCAGAAGCATTTAAGCTTCCTACTCTTTATGTCTGTGAACAGCTTGGAATTCCAGCGCTTTTCTATTTCTATAAGTTATGCCTTTTCTGCTGTCTTATCTCTACCGGTGTTTCATGTATTTTCGGTATTGTTGTTCGTCTTGAAAATTCACTTTTCAAAAATGCAACAGGTGTTATGTCTAATATAATGTCAAGACGTCTTTTAATATCAGTTATTGCAACTGTTGTATGTATGGCAATTTCATCATTCGGTCTTACACAAATCGTAGCTGTTGGTTATAGATACTGCGGATACCTTGGACTTATATCATGTGTTGTTCCTGTTGTTATTATTTTACGCAGGAAAAACAAAATGGCACTTGAAAAAGGCAACGGCAAGGCTGGTATAATAGAAGGATAATAGAACTTCTCAAAAGAGTGTGGTTTTTACCGCACTCTTTTTTTATATAACCAAAATCGTATAATTTTTACTGTTTTGATTAACCATAAGTTAAAAGTTTGCATTTTAGGTTATACAATTAATATTTTTTATTGCAAATAAGGCGTTTCTGTTATAAAATGTCTCTGATATAAAACAGAATAAATTAAATGTGTATGAGAGAAAATACATTAATGTTTAATGTATTAAAAAAGAGTTTTGAGGTGAATGGATTAATGGAACTTTCAAGAAAAATACTTAGCATTAAACCGTCTGCAACACTTGCTGTAACTGCAAAAGCAAAGGCGCTTAAAGCAGACGGCAAAGACGTGGTGGCATTTGCAGCAGGAGAACCTGATTTTGATACACCGGAAAACATAAAACAAGCTGCAATTAAAGCAATAAATGACGGATTTACAAAATATACTACCAGTTCTGGAATTATTGAGCTTAGGCAAGCTGTTTGTGATAAACTGAAAAGAGAAAACAATGTGCAATACGACCCAAGCCAGGTAGTAATTTCTAACGGGGCAAAACACGCGTTAGCAAATGTTTTTATGACTATTTTAAATGACGGTGACGAGGTTATTATACCGGCGCCTTTTTGGCTGAGCTATTCAACTATGGTTATGGTAGCAGGAGGAAAACCAGTTATAGTATATACTAAAGCTGAAAATAATTTCATGCTTACAAAATCAGACCTTGAAGGTGCCAAAACAGATAGAACAAGAGCAGTTATAATTACAACTCCAAATAATCCTACCGGTATGATTGCGTCTTTGGATGATTTAAAAGTTATTGCTGATTTTGCAGTAAAAAATGATATTTTAGTTATTTCTGATGAAATATATGAACATCTTATTTATAATCCTGATAAGAAACATATATGTATAGCTTCCCTTGGAAAAGATATATATGACAGAACTATTGTAATAAATGGTGTGTCAAAAAGTTATTCAATGACAGGCTGGCGAATTGGTTATGCGGCATGTCCGCCTGAAATTGCAAAATGTATAAGCAGTCTTCAGTCACATACGGCGTCAAATCCAAATTCAATAGCACAGATGGCGGCGCTTGAGGCTTTAAACGGCCCTCAGGACAGTGTTGAGTATATGAGACAGCAGTTTAAGAAGCGCTGTGATTATATATATGAAAGGGAAGAATCAATTCCTCTTATAAGTGCTTTAAAACCGGAGGGTGCGTTTTATCTTTATGTAAATATTGAAAAAACAATCGGTAAAAAATATAATGGCGAAGAAATAAAAGACGGAGCTTCATTTGCGACGATTCTGCTTGAAAATAAACTGACAGCCGTCGTGCCGTGTGCTGATTTTGGAACACCTAATTATATAAGACTTTCATATGCCATTTCTATTGATGATATTAAAAAGGGAATGGACAGAATTGAAGAATTTATTAAAGAACTTAAATAAATACTTAAAAAGGGATCGAGCAGAAGCCGTTCCCTTTTTAAGTTATATGAAAACGGGAGTGAGAAAATGTACGAGACAGTTGAAAGTGAGCTAAAGTATAAGGGGCGTGTACTTGATGTGTACCAAGATAAAGTAATGATGCCTAACGGAAGAATTGCAAAACGCGAAAACATTGTACGAGGTTTGGCAGCTGCAATTATACCGGTTGATGAAGATGAAAATATGTATTTTGTACGCCAGTACAGACATGCCGCAGACAAGTTGGTACTTGAAATACCGGCAGGTATGCTGGAAAAAGATGAGGAGCCAAAAATTGCCGCTGCAAGAGAACTTGAGGAGGAAACAGGCTTTAAAGCGGGAAAACTGACTTATATTTGCAATACTTATATGGATATAGGCATTTGTACATCAAAAGTGTATTTTTATATTGCCGAAAAACTTAAAACAGGAAAGCAGCACCTTGACATTGATGAATTTATTGAGATAGAAAAATATAGTGTGGATGAAGCAGTTAAAATGATTTTTGACGGCAAAATTGAAGACGCAAAAACCATGGCCGGTATTTTAGCCTGTAAGCAGTTTATTCAAAATAAAAATGAGCAAAATAAGTAACCAATGCATTAATAATTGACAAACATTAAAAAAATTGTTATATTTTATCTTAACTTGTGTTTTTATAGTAAGTACAGATGTTTTATTGATATGATTGGAGAAATGAGAATGCAGAAAGTTTATTCAAAAGTTACCGACAGCTTTAATTTTTTTCAGGGTAAAAATCCTATAGAACTTGCTGAGAAATATGGTACACCGTTATATGTATATAATGAACGGGTAATTAGACAAAAATGCCGTGAGATTAAGAAATTTGTTAAATATCCTAAGTTTGTTGTTGATTATTCTTCAAAGGCAAACACAAATATAGCTTTTCTTCAGATAGTGAAATCAGAAGGTCTTGAGGTTGACGCTGTTTCGCCGGGTGAGATACTTGCGGCAAAAAAAGCCGGTTTTAAACCTGATGAGATTTTTTATATTAGCAATAATGTATCTAAAGATGAAATGCAGTATGCAATTGATGCAGGTGTGAAAATAAGTGTTGATTCGCTTGAACAGCTTGAACAGTATGGCCAGTTTAATCCGGGCGGCGAAATTTCAGTTCGTTTTAATCCGGGAGTCGGAGCCGGACATAATATTAAGGTTGTAACAGGCGGAAAAAAGACAAAATTTGGTGTAAATCATGAATATGTTCCTCAGGTAAAAGAAATACTCAAAAAATATAATCTTAAGCTTATTGGTATAAATCAGCATATAGGCTCACTTTTTATTGACGATAAGGCATTTGTTAAAAGTATAGGGAATCTCTTTGATATTGCAAGACAGTTTGATGACCTTACATTTATTGACATGGGCGGCGGATTTGGTGTATCATATAAAAAAGAAGAAGGTCAGATGGGAATTGACCTTGAAAAACTTGGCAAAGTTATGGATGAGGAGCTCTCAAAATTTGCTAAGGAATATGGCAAAGAAATTATTTTCCGTATAGAACCGGGAAGATATGTTTCGGCTGAGGCTGGAGTTTTACTCGGAACAGTTCACGCAGTAAAATATAACGGTCCTGATAAATTCGCCGGTACAGATATTGGATTTAATGTACTTCAAAGACCGGTAATGTATGATTCTTACCATGGCATTGAAATATATAGAAAATCAGATGTAAAATCAGAGAAAAAAGAGCTTATTACGGTTGTGGGAAATGTCTGCGAAAGCGGAGATATGCTTGCTAAAGAAAGAATGCTTCCTGAAATATTTAAAGGCGATATTATAGGAGTGCTTGATGCCGGAGCATACGGATATTCAATGGCCTCAAATTATAACAACAGACTGAGACCAGCTGAAGTTTTGATTCGCGAAAACGGAGACGTTGTGCTTATAAGAGAAAGAGACACACTTGATGACCTTTTACGTCATCAGATATCTTTATAAAGATAAAGCAGGGAGGTTTGAAAATGGATTATAAACATATGAGAAATGAGCTAATGGCTCAGAAGCTTATTAAAAATTTTGAAAGAAGAAATATGGAAGCTTATTACTGTCCTACAAAAGAGGAAGTTTTGGCAAAAGCTAAAGAACTTGTGCCGGAGGGAAGCTCGATTACTTGGGGCGGCTCTGTTACAATAAGAGATATCGGCCTTACAAAAATGTTTGATGACGGAAATTACAAGGCTCTTGACCGTGACAAGGTTAAAAATCCTGAGGAGTATCAGTCAATATTAAGAAAGGCTTTTGAGCTTGACTGGTATCTTACAAGTGCCAACGCTATTACTGAAGACGGACTTATTGTAAATATAGATGGATTGGGAAACAGAGTTGCCGCAATTACATTTGGACCTAAGAATGTGCTTTTTGTGGTAAGCCTTGACAAGCTTGCAAAGGATGCAGAGTCAGCAGTAAAGAGAGTAAGATCGATTGCAGCTCCTATAAATGCCGCAAGATTTGATAATATAAAGACACCTTGCAAGGTTGATGGTTTATGCCATAACTGCAACGCTCCGGGATGCATATGCAATTTTGTTCATATTGTCAGAAATTCCGGAATTAAAAACAGAATTAAAATAATACTTATGGATGATAATTACGGATTCTAAAATACGAAAAGCCGATATACGATAGAGTATGTCGGCTTTTTACATCGAAATTTTAGTTTGCTTAATAGGTATTACAGATAAACTGGTTAATGTAGAATTACAGCAATAGAAATTAAAGTTTAATTTTATTAAGTGCTTGGTCGAGGTCTTCTATAAGGTCGTCGGCATCTTCTATACCTATTGAGAGACGAACCTGTCCGTCAAATATGCTTGCTGCATGTCTTTCTTCAGGCGTCATGTCAAAATGGCTCATAGAAGGTGAATGCTGAATAAGTGAGTCGACATTTCCAAGGCTTGTGGCAAGACTGAATACTTTAACGTTATTCATAACTGTCCTTACTGCATCCATGCCGCCTTTTATGTCTGCACTCATCATTCCGCCGAAGCCGTTATGCATCTGCTTTTTGGCTATTTCATAAGTAGGGTGGCTTGGAAGACCAGGATAATATACTCTGTCAATCATAGGATGGCCCTCAAGGAATTTAGCTACTTTCATTGCGTTTTGGCAGTGGCGTTCCATACGAATACCGAGGGTTTTCATTCCCTGCATAAGCTGCCAAGCTGCAAACGGGTCTATAACAGCGCCAAAACACTGTAAATAAGGCATACGGCAGCGGTCAATACGTTCTTTGTTTCCGGCTATAACTCCGGCGGTAACTGTGCCATGGCCGCAGAGATATTTTGTGGCACTGTGTACAACAAGGTCTGCACCGAGGTCGAGAGCATTCTGAAGGTATGGTGAAGCAAATGTACTGTCAACAATAAGCGTTATATCTTTATGTAAATGTACAACTTTTGAGATTTCCTCAATGTCGCTTATTTTTAATGTCGGATTTGCAGGTGTCTCAACGTAAACAAGAGAGGTATTAGGCTTTATTGCTTCTTCTACGGCTTTTACATTTGAGGTATCAACACGAGTGCATGTAATGTCGAGGCGTGAAAGAACTTTTGTAAAAAGAGCATATGTACAACCATAAATAACGTCACCGATTACTACGTTGTCTCCGGCTTTTACGACACTCATAACTGCTGTTGAAATTGCTCCCAGTCCTGACGCTAAAGCTAAAGCCGCTTCAGCATGTTCCATATGCGCTATTTTTTTCTCAAGCTCGTCTGCGTTAGGGCTTCCGAATCTTGTGTATACAAATCCCTCATCTACGTGCTGATTGAGATATACGGCAGAATCAAAATCTTCAAGTACATATGTGGATGTCTGATAAATTGGGCTTACGTGTGCCATTGCCTGCGGTTTATATGAGCCTGTCAGTCTTGCATGAACCTGATTTGAATGAAGTACGTCTGTGTTAAATTTCATATCATTTCCTCCTATGTTTATAAATGGATAATAATATTCATATATAAATATCATATAATACCGCAAATTAAAAAACAATTTACAAAGTGAAAAAAATGCCGAGTTATTTATACTACAAAGTGTATGAAAAAACGAAATATAAAAAAATAATATGATTTGACAAATGAATTTTTTGAGATATTATTATTATAAATTTTTAAACAGCAATTTAATATTATAAAATTATGAGTATTTTTGTAAGGAGCTGAAAATATGGAACTCAGGTTTTTACATTTTATACAAACTGCACATTCACATAAACTTAATTCATTTTTTTATGTAGTTACACATCTTGGCGATTGCGGAGTTGTTTGGATAGCTATAGGAGCGGTTTTAATATGTTTTACACACTGTCTGAAATCAGGTTCGGCGTTGTTTATTGCACTTGCATTGTCTGCTTTACTAGGCAATGTACTGCTTAAAAATATAATAATGAGGCAGAGACCATGCTGGGTTGACACCAGTATACTTACGCTTTTACATAATCCTTCCGATTATTCGTTTCCGTCCGGACATGCATTTTCATCATTTGCCTGTGCATTTTCAGTCTATTTGTATGATAAAAATATAGGTTCCATATTAATTTTATTGGCAATTATGATAGCGTTTTCGAGACTATATTTTGGAGTGCATTATCCTACGGATGTTATATTTGGGGCGATATTTGGAATTTGCACATCCTTTATGTCCTATCGAATAATTGAATACATATGTTTGGTAAACAGATGATATATTAAGTTTGTTTTAGATGTATGCTTTTGTTTTTTGTTGGCTATATTTAAAACAAAGCTTAAAAATATGATATTTCTATTGATTTATTATTAAATTTATGGTATAAATGTTGTTAATTTAATATTTCTGGCGATGAGAAGGAATAGTAGATTTAAAAATTTTTTTCAGAGAGCTGACGTATGGTGAAAGACAGCATTATTTTTATTTCGAACTCGCCTTTGAGCATTATGCTGAAAACTTAAGTAGGCATAACGTGTAATCTGCGTTAAGGATTTATGAGTGTGTCAAGAAAAGACAAAGTAGAGTGGTACCACGGAAAGTTTCGTCTCTAAAGTTATGAGATGAACTTTTTTTTTGCACTAAAATTACTATTTGGAGGAAAAATCTTATGAACAGTCGTTATGATTTTGCCGCTATTGAAAAAAAATGGCGGGCTGAATGGGAGAAAAATCCTATAAATAAGGAAGATGACAAAAAGCCTAAATATTATTGTCTTGATATGTTTCCATATCCTTCCGGAAAGGGGCTTCATGTAGGCCACTGGAGAGGATATGTATTAAGTGACGTAATAAGCCGTTATAAAGTGCTTCAGGGCTATCAGGTACTTCATCCTATGGGCTGGGATGCTTTTGGACTGCCTGCGGAAAACTATGCGATTAAAAACAATGTACATCCTGAAATAAGCACAAAAGCAAATATTGAAAATGTTAAAAGGCAGCTCCATGAAATAAGCGCAATTTATGATTGGAGCAGAGAAATAAACACAACCGATAAAAGCTACTATAAATGGACACAGTGGATTTTTGCAAGAATGTATGAAAAAGGTCTTGCTTATGAAAAGGAAATGCCTCTTAACTGGTGCCCAAGCTGCAAATGTGTGCTTGCAAACGAAGAAGCAACAAACGGCGTATGCGAAAGATGCGGCTCACAAGTGACAAAGAAAAACCTGCGTCAGTGGATGCTTAAAATAACAGCATATGCTGAAAGACTTCTTAAAGACCTTGATAAACTTGACTGGCCTGAGAAGGTTAAAAAGATGCAGTCAGACTGGATAGGCAAAAGCTATGGCGCCGAAGTTGAATTTAAGGTTAAGGACTCTGATAAAGTTATTACAGTTTATACGACGCGTCCTGACACTCTTTACGGTGCAACGTTTATGGTTCTGTCACCTGAGCATAAATACGCAAAAGAACTTGCTACAAATGAAAATAAGAAGGCTGTTGAAGACTACTGCTATCTTGCGTCAACAAAATCTTCAGTTGACAGAATGAGCGACAAGGAAAAGACAGGTGTTTTTACTGGAAGATATGGCATTAATCCTTTAAACGGTGCTCTTATTCCTATTTGGATATCGGATTATGTTCTTGCTGATTACGGTACTGGAGCTATTATGTGTGTTCCTGCTCATGATGACCGTGACTTTGCTTTCGCAAAGAAATTTAATCTTCCTATAGTACAGGTAATTAAGCCTGAGGGAGAAGAAGAAAAGGAACTTACCGAGGCTTATACAGGAAACGGAATAGTAATAAATTCACCTCTTTTTAACGGCATGACGGTTGCCGAAGCAAAAGAAAAAGCACCTCACATACTTGAGGAAAAGGGCCTTGGCAAAAAGACAGTAAATTATAAACTGCGTGACTGGGTATTTTCAAGACAAAGATACTGGGGAGAACCTATTCCTCTTGTACATTGTCCGCACTGCGGAACAGTAGTTGTACCGGATAATCAGCTTCCGGTTGAGCTTCCTATGGTTGAAAGCTATCAGCCTACGGATACAGGTGAATCTCCTCTTGCTGCAATTGACAGTTGGGTAAATACTACATGTCCTAAATGCGGCGGCCCTGCAAAAAGAGAAACAAACACTATGCCTCAGTGGGCAGGCTCATCTTGGTATTTTCTCAGATATACCGACCCTCATAATGACAAAGAGCTTGCAAGCAAAGAAGCGCTTAAAAAATGGGCTCCTGTTGATATGTATGTAGGTGGCGTTGAACATGCGGTTCTTCATCTTCTTTATGCACGTTTTTATACAAAATTCCTTTATGATATTGGCGTAATTGACTTTGATGAACCGTTCATAAGACTTTTTAATCAGGGCATGATAAATAAAGACGGCTCAAAAATGAGTAAATCAAAGGGGAATATAGTATCTCCTGATGAGCTTGTTAAAAAATATGGCTGCGATTCATTGAGAATGTATGAACTTTTTGTTGGACCGCCGGAAGTTGATTCGGAATGGGATGACAGCGGAATTGACGGCGTATTCAGATATTTAAGCAGGGTATGGAAATTTGTTTATGCAAATAAAGATAAAAATTTGACACCTACAAAAGAGTCTGAATTTATTAAAAATACAATGATTACACAGATTACTCAGCGTCTTAATGCACTTTCAACAAATACAGTTGTAAGCGGATTTATGGAATATACAACAAAAATGATTGACTTAGCAAAAGAGCAGGGCGGCATAGATAAATCATGTATAGATACTCTGCTTATATTGCTTGCACCTTTCACACCTCATTTGGCAGAAGAACTTTGGTCACAGATGGGACACAAAGGCTCCGTATTTTCAGCTAAATGGCCTGAGGCAGACAAATCAAAATTAGTTGTAGATGAAATAACAATTCCGCTTCAGATAAACGGTAAGTTTAGAGAAAACATTGTTGTTGATACTGACTGTGATAAGGAAACAATTATTAATAAAGCAAAAGAGGCACTTGCTACGCGTCTTGAGGGCAAGACAATCGTAAAAGAGATTTATGTACCTAAAAAAATAGTGAATATTGTTATAAAATAAATTTTGTTTTAAATAAAGTCAGGCACCTCATATTGAGGTGTCTGAGGCTGTCGAAAAAGTTATCGTCAAAAGTAATTCTGCACAATAATAATTATTGGGGCGAAGCCTATTAAAGTTTAGTTCAAGCCTTTTTAAAGGCTTGCAGGGTTGGCGGGACAGAGTCCTGCCGGTTTTTATTACTTTCAAGCGTATTTTTAAAGGGTTAGGGGAGCTTTTTGCAAGTAAAAAAGTTCCCCTAAATTATTCTTTTGTGCAATTTTTTTATATAGGTTTTTCTACACACTGTGACACCTCATATTGAGGTGTCTTTTTTTAATTAATTTTGTTTTAAAAACGCAAATTATGTTAAATAAAAAACAATCGTATCAAAAATATCAAATTAGGAAACAATTTTCTTTATAAAGACAAGTTGGTCTTATAAGGAGGACATATGAAAACAACAGAACAGGAAAAAGAAGAATATTTGAAAAAAGTTGATAAAATCACACCAAACAGTCCGATAATAAAAAATTGTATATGGGCATTTTGTTCCGGCGGACTTATATGTACCGCAGGCGAAGGACTCTTCAAAATATTTGAAAGCTTAGGTTTTTCAGAGGATAACAGAGCGCTTCTTGTAAATATTATACTTATAGGTACATCAGCAATATTGACAGGACTTGGACTATACAGCAAATTGGGCAAGCGCTGCGGAGCAGGTACTATAATACCTATTACCGGTTTTGCAAACTCAATGGTTTCTCCTTCAATTGAGTTTAAAAAAGAAGGGTTTGTGCTTGGACTTGGAGCAAAAATGTTTTCCGTGGCAGGTCCGGTAATTGTATACGGCCTATTAACTTCCATAATAGTGGGAGCTATACACTATTTTTTAATGGGGTGATAAACTATGCTTAAAAAGAAAGGACGTTCTACAGCGGTTTTCGACAATGTAAACGTAATATCGTCTGCATCATTTGGCGGTAAAAAAGAAAGTGAAGGACCTTTGGGAAAATATATCGATTTTACAACCGAAGATGCAATGTACGGCGAAAAAAGCTGGGAAAAAGCCGAAATTAAATTTTTCAGAGAGGCAAGCAAGCTTGCGATAACAAAAGCTGACATATCTCAAAGTGATGTGGATTATGCTTTTGCCGGTGACCTTTTGAATCAATGCGGAGCTTCCGCATACGGAATGAGAGACTTAGATATACCGTTTTTTGGAATATACGGAGCTTGTTCAACATTTGGTGAATCTCTAAGTTTAGGCGCAATGGCGATTGATGGAAAATTTGCAGAAAACGTACTTTGTACGGCAGGAAGTCATTTCTGTGCAGCAGAAAAACAATTCAGATTTCCTCTTGAGCTCGGCACTCAGCGTCCGCCATCAGCTACATGGACAGTTACAGGAGCCGGCTCATGTATTCTTTCTTCAAATGGAAACGGACCGCGAATAACGGAAGTTACAACAGGAAAAGTTGTTGACATGGGTGTAAAAGATGCCGCAAATATGGGAGCCGCCATGGCGCCGGCAGCTGCCGAGGCAATTTATTCGCATTTTCTTGACACAGGAAGAAAAACAAACTACTATGATTGTGTAGCAACCGGTGATCTCGGCGAGGTTGGCAGAGAGCTTCTCAAACATCTTCTTGCTGAAAAAGGCTTATATTTTGAAAATAATCTTACAGACTGTGGAATAGAAATGTTTGATAAAGAATCTCAGGATACTCACTGCGGAGGAAGCGGCTGCGCATGTTCCGCCGTTGCTTTTTGTGCATATTTTTATAAAATGCTGTGCGAGGGCAAAATTAAAAAAATGCTTCTTATTCCTACAGGTGCTTTGATGAACACAACCGCATCACAGCAGGGCGAGAGCATACCTTCTATAGCACATGCAATTGCTTTTGAAGCGAGGTGTTGAACTTGGATTATGTTAAAGCATTTGTAACAGGCGGGGCAATATGTGTAATCGGTCAAATTTTAATTGACAAGACAAAACTGACATCAGCAAGGATATTAGTTCTGTTTGTAGTAGTAGGATGTATATTGGGCGCTTTAGGCATATATGAAAAAGTATATAATTTTGGCGGAGCAGGAGCTTCTGTACCGCTTTCTGGTTTTGGCTATCTTTTGTCGAAAGGTGTGTATGAAGAAACTGAAAAAAACGGCATTTTGGGTATATTTACCGGCGGACTAAAGGCATGCTCAGGAGGAGTGTCTGTAGCTGTGCTTTTTTCAATGCTTGCTGCGCTCATTTTTGAGCCAAAGGACAAGAAGTAAATATGAAAGCTATTTTTTCAAAATATGAGATAAATGATGAATCAAAATTAACAAAAGAATATTTGGAATGTGTGAATGATATTTTGGAAAACGAGACATATATGAAACTTCAGGATGTATACCAGCATCACTATACATCACGGTATCAGCACTGTGTAAACGTATCATATTACAGTTTTGTTTTCTGCCGCTTTGTGCATTTTGACAAACGCTCTGCTGCAAGGGCAGGGCTTTTACATGATTTTTATTTTTATGATTGGCACAGGCCTCTTAAAATTAGAAAAAACCATATATTATGGCATCCGCTTGTAGCATATGACAACGCAAGAAAACAATTTGATGTAAACAATATCGAGGAAGATGCCATAAAAAGACATATGTGGCCGGGTACACCTCTTTTGCCCAAATATAAAGAAGGCGTAGTGGTTTCAATTGCGGATAAATTTTGCGCTACAATGGAGTTTTTTGCCGGTTTTGGTGAAAGGATTAAAAACAAATAAAAATTAAATAGCATTAAAAAAACACCCTGTCTGTAATAATGCAATTTTTTAGACAGAGTGTTTTTTTATTTACTGACCGAAAATACTGCCGGAATTAGGTGCTGTAGGTTCATCTGGTTCTGTAGTGTTTTCAGGTGGCTGTTTTGTTTGAGTATCTTTGTTTTTGTCTGTATTTGTATCTTTGTCGTTTTTCTTACTGTCATTATTTTTATTGTCTTTGTCATTAATATTGGTTTCTTCATCAGACGGCACATCGTCCGATTCATCATGTGATGATAATATGCCGCCGTCTTCAGCCTCGTTATCATCATCTTCATCTTTTTTAACGCTGTTACCGTTATGATGTTCGTTGCATGTCTCGTGAAGATTTATTAACAGCTTGCCTTTCGGTGCTTCGCTTGGCTCATTTAATATATTGTTATTTTCATCGGTTGCAAGCACGACATCCATTGGCGAGTCGCATCCGTCGCCGGCAAGTTTTCCTGTTACGGAACATACTTTATATGTCTTGAGCGAGTAATCTCCTGATAGAATATCTTTTCCGGAGTAACCCGAGGCACATAAATCATTAGTTATTGTATTTCCATAATAATCCATTTCATGTGGGGAAGTACCGTTAGAAACAGCGTATAACTTCTTATAAACTATACCGTCGGGTTTATCGAAATCTTTTTTCTTAAGTCCCTGATGTATTTTTTCCATTACGTCTTTCCAAAGAAGAAGGTGATAGCTTTTATCATAAACTATTTTCTTTGGGTTATCGTATCCCATCCAAATTCCAGCACAATAGTATGGAGTATAACCTGCAAAACACAAATCTTTATCATCTGTAGTAGTACCTGTTTTTCCGGACTCAGGCATACTTATTGAAGAGAATTTAGCAAGTTTGCCTGTACCTGATGAAATTACGTCTTTCATCATATCTGTAAGCATATATGCTGTTGTTGCTTTTAAAACACGTTTTGACTCTAAATTAGTGTTATCTATCAATACATTGCCGTCATGGTCAAGAACTTTTGTATAAAATATCGGTTTATTATATACACCGCCGTTTGCTATTGTAGCATATGCAGCAGTAAGCTCGAGAACGGATACACCGTTTGTAAGTCCGCCAAGAGCAATTGCCGGAACACGGTCACTTTGTCCGTTATCATTTGTTTCTGTCTGCAATGAAGTAAAACCAAAGTTTAGAAGATAATCAATAGATGTGTCAACTCCAACCATTGTAATTACTTTTGCTGCAAGTATATTCATAGAGTCTCTAATACCGTCTCGAACAGTGCATGTACCGCGGTAACCTGTAGAGTACCAGTTTTTAGGTTTCCATCCATTATAGTCAAACGGTTCATCTTCTATACATGTGCCCGGCATTAAAACATCTTTGTCAATTGCCGGCGCATATGAAGCGAGTACCTTAAAGCAAGAACCTGGCTGTCTGTAAGCTTGAGTTGCACGGTTAAATACTAAATCTCCTGTTTTTTCACGTCCGCCAACTACAGCTTTTACCTGTCCGTTATGCTGGTCCATTATAACCATTGCTGCCTGAAGTGATTTTGACACTGTAAGATTATCAAGGACCATAGAGTTAGAGGAATTAAGCACCTCATCTCTTACCGATTGAGCAAATTCCTGTGCTTCTGTATAATTTGACACTACTTTTTCACGGTATATATTTTGCTGCTTTTTGGTTTGATTATCCATAACCGTAATCGTATAGGCAGCAGTTTGTGTGTTGCATTTCGGAGGGAAAAGCGAATCATTACTGAATGATTTTTCCATTATGTTTTGCATTGATGTATCTTCAGTTGTATATATTTGAAGTCCTCCGCTGTAAATATCGTTATATGCCTGCTGCTTCGACATGCCTTTTTCGTCCATAAGTTGCTGAGCAAGAGACACTATAACTGAATCCACAAAATAACTATGTGATGCCTCTTGATTTTTGTCGGTCTGGTTTTCACCCACAACTTCGGAGGTTATATCCTCAGACATAGCCTGATCATACTCACTTTGGGAAACATATCCAAGCTGAAGCATTTTTGCAAGTACGGTATGTTCTCTTTCAACATTGTTTTCAGGATGAGAAACAGGTGAATATGCCGATGGATTCTTTGTAATACCGGCAATTGAAGCACACTGAGCAAGAGAAAGCTCACTTACGTCTTTTCCGTAATAATATTTAGCCGCTGCTTGTACACCGTTTAATCCGTGATTAAGAGAAATAGTGTTAAGATACAGTTCAAGGATATATTGTTTTGCCAATTGTTTTGAACCAAGCTTTTTGGTTAATTCTTTTTCAAAATTTACTGCAAGATATTGTTCCTGCAGTTTACGGCTAATCTTTTTTTCTGATGTGAGCACTTCATTTTTCATTAGCTGCTGCGTAATTGTGCTTGCGCCCTGAGAAAAATCTCTTGTCTTAATATCAACAACTATCGCACGCAGCATGCCTTTAAAATCTATGCCATTATGTTCATAGAATCTCTCATCTTCAATTGATATTACTGCATTTTGAAGATTTTCCGGTATTTGGGAAAGCTTGACATATTCACGGTTTTCCTCTCCGTGGAGAGTATCTATTTCTTTTCCGTTGCTATCATATAATATTGACGTAAACGATTCCGGCGTGGCGTCAATTGTACTGATTTCCGGTGCATTTTCAATTATGCCTGTAAATGCTCCTAAAAATGCGCCTCCAACTATAAAACAACCGACCACAGCTATGACGATTATTATACGAAGAAGTATTATGCCGAAAGTGGTTTTCTTTTTGTGCCGCCGTTTACGCCTTTGATTTTTGTTTCTCTGACTGGCATCCTGAGAATAATTCATAGTATGCCTCCTTTCTAAAAAAGAATTATAGCAGAATCTTTAATTTTAATAAAGTACATTATTGTAATTTATTGTTTAATGTCATTTTTATGTAATAATTTCATACCGCTTTTGTGCTAATTTAAAATCATAAATATTTGACAAAACATATAACTTATTATATGTAATTATTTATATTTCAAAATGATTTTCGGGAGGTTTGCAGAGATTAACATGAAACTTAAAAAAAAATTCAAAATTTTCTTTGTTCTGTTTATATTGACAGCGTTTTCTGTTATAATACTCTATGGAATGGAAAAAAATTTAATGCCGGTGCTTATTGACATTTCTTCAATAAAAGCAAAAAAAGTTGCCGACAGTGCAATAGACTCAGCTGTAAGAAGCTCTCTGGCAGACCTAAACATAAAATCTACAGACTTTTTTACAACTGATAAAAAAACAGATACTGTTGCAACAAATACCGTGCTAATTAATAATTTCTGTTCTCATGTAAGCAGCGTTATTGATGCTGAACTTGCTGAGGAAGTACATCAAGCCATAAGCGTGCCTATCGGTGCTGCAACCGGCTCCGACTTCTTATCGTTGTATGGTCCGAGAGTCAGGTTTACATTGATAAATTTTGGCGATTCCATTGTCGATTATGAAACATCGTTTGAATCGGCAGGAATAAATATGCTGAATTATAAAGTATGGCTGAACATAGAAACATATATGGAACTTGTTAATCCTCTTAGAAGCAAGTACATAACAACTACAAGAAAAGTAATGATTATTGATACTGTAATTAAGGGCAACATTCCTAATACTTATTTTAAAGTAGACCGCTAAATTATTGCTTGTTAACGCAAAAGCAAATTTAAGCAAACAAGACAAATCTACATAGAAACAAAAGAAACATAAATAATCTAAAGGAACAAAGAAGAAACACATTTTTATGCAAAATTATCAGTGAGGTAAAACAAGTGAACAAAATTGAAACATTGAAAAACATATTGAGCTCATATAAAAAAGTCTGTATTGCATATTCAGGAGGAACTGATTCGGATTTTTTACTCAATATGGCTAAAAAAGTTTTAAATGAAAATGTAATAGCTATTATTGGAGACGGAAGAATGGTTGCCAGAAAGGACATTGCTGAGGCTGTGCGTCTTGCCGAAAAGGCCGGTGTAAAGTACTATGTTATAAAATGTGATGCCTTTTCTGTGGAACAATTCAGAATGAATCGCCATGACAGATGCTATTACTGCAAAAAAAATATTATGGGCGGCATAATATCGAAAGCTAAGGAACTGGGCTTTGATGTTGTTGCCGACGGTAAAAATACTGATGACGCTAAAGTTTATCGTCCGGGTGCAAAAGCTGCCAAAGAGCTTGGGCTTGCGAGTCCTCTTTTTGAGGCTGGTTTTTCAAAAGACGAAATAAGAAAATATGCAAGTCAAATGGAACTTGAAACATGGAACAAACCTTCAAATTCATGCCTTGCCACACGATTCCCATATGATACTGAGCTTAATGAAAAACTTATGTATATGGTGGAAAAAGCGGAAGAATTAATTTCAAATTTTGGCTTAAAAGGGGCAAGAGTGCGCCTGCACGGAAACATTGCAAGAATTGAAATACAAAAGAAAGATTTTGGCAAGTTTATCGAAAATGAAAATTTAATTGCTGAAATTAAATCTCTTGGTTTTAAGTATGTTACTCTTGACTGTGAAGGTTTTAGAAGCGGAAGTATGGAATGAAAATGTGAGGTACAAAATGGACGTTAGAAAAATACTTGAGAAATGTAAAAACGGTGAGATGTCGATTGATGAAGCTGAGGGAAAACTTAAAGTTGCGCCTTTGCAGGATATCGGCTATGCAGTTATAGATCATCAAAGAGAAATGAGAAACGGCTGCCCTGAGGTTATTTACTGTGCCGGAAAAACAAGAGAACAAATAGTAGGCATAATAAGAAATATGCTTGCTGCCGGCACAAAAAATATCCTCGGCACAAGAGCGGACAGAGAAAAATATGAAGCGGTAAAAAAAGAATTTGATGACGCTCAATATTTTGATGACGCAAAAATTATTAAAATTGAGAGAGAACCTGTGGAAAAAACGGGCGGTATGATACTCGTTGTAACCGGCGGTACAAGCGACATACCCGTTGCTGAGGAAGCAGCCATTACATGTGAATATTTGGGAAACCATGTTGAAAGATGCTATGATGTAGGAGTTGCCGGTCTTCACAGATTATTATCAAAACTTGATTTGATTGTGAAAGCTGATGTTATTATCGCAGTTGCCGGAATGGAGGGTGCTCTTGCAAGCGTTGTAGGAGGGCTTACCGATAAGCCTGTAATAGCAGTGCCTACATCTGTTGGGTATGGAGCAAACTTTAAAGGACTTTCTTCTTTGCTGTGCATGCTCAACAGCTGTGCAAACGGAGTTGTCGTTACAAACATTGATAACGGGTTTGGCGCAGGATATACGGCAAACAGCATAAATAAATTGGGGGCAAAAAGACGATGAGAACATTATATTTTGACTGTTTTTCAGGTATAAGCGGAGATATGACAATAGGAGCTCTTCTTGACCTTGGAATTGACGGAGTAGACAAAGATACTTTTTTAAACGAGCTTTCAAAGATAAATGTTGACGGATTTAAAGTCGAGTTTTCAAGAGCTGAAAAACTTGGAATCGGTGCTCAGGATGTGGACGTAGTGCTTACAAACGGGGAGATGAAAGACGCCGGATGCGCTAATGGACTGGAACATCACCATGATCATGATAACCACGACCATGAAGAGCATGACCATGACCATCATCATGACCACGAGGGACATTCTCACGAGCATCATCACGCACATGTACACCGCAATATTAATGATGTTACTACGATTATTGATAACAGCACTATTTCAGACGGAGCAAAAGATTTGGCAAAAAGAATATTTATGCGTGTGGCAAAAGCAGAATCCAAAGTTCACGGCAAACCTCTTGAGGAAGTGCATTTCCACGAGGTAGGAGCTCTTGACTCAATTGTCGATATCATTGGGACAGCTATACTTATTGATATGATTAAGCCTGACAGAATATGCTCGTCCGTTGTAAATGACGGATACGGCTTTATACTTTGCCAGCATGGACATATGCCGGTTCCTGTACCGGCAACGGCAGAGATATATGCTGATTCAAATATAAAATATCGTCAGGTTGATGTAAAAAATGAAATGGTTACACCTACGGGAGCTGCGATTATCGCTGAGCTTTCCGACAGTTTTGGAATGTGCCCGGCTATGAATGTGGTCAAAACAGGCTACGGTGCCGGAAAACGTGATTTTGCCATACCTAATGTTTTAAGAGTAATTCTTGGCGAAACAGAGGAGTGACAGTAATTAGCAAATACAGTGACGAAATACTTGTACTTGAAACAAATATTGATGACAGCTCTGGAGAAATGCTTGGTTTTGTTCTTGAAAGACTTTTTAAAGAGGGAGCAAAAGATGCGTTTTTTACTTCTATATACATGAAAAAAAACAGACCTGCTTATAAGCTAACCGTTTTATGCGATAAAAGCAAAAAAGAGGCTATGGAAAATATTATATTTGAGGAGACTACTGCTATAGGAATACGATACAGACTTGAAAAAAGGACATGCCTTGACCGATGTTTAGATGAGTTTGATACGTGTTACGGGAAAATAAAAGTCAAATGTGTCGAAACAAACAAGGGACTTAAGGTATATCCTGAATACGAAAGCGCGCGTCATGCCGCAGAGAAATTTTCCGTTCCTCTTTCATATGTATATCAGGCTGTTAAAAACTATAAGTGAAATGCAATTGAATAAATACCCAGAACCGATTGGGCTTGGTAAAAGCTTACACCGGTTGGTTTTGGTGTAAGCTTTGCCTATTCATTTTATGAAAAAAGTTATAAAAAAACATAATATGTGCAAGATTTTTGCTTGCGGTGATTTAACATTTATGTAATAATTGTTAACTAATAAAAATTTTAACAATTATTGGATTTTAATTTGGGCTTTTTAAGCTTGTTTTTATGTAGAATTAACAAAAATGTAATAATTGCCTGTATAATTTAAAAGTATATTGACATTTGCTGTATGTTTTTTTATAATATTCTTGTAACAAAAATGTAATAATTGAATGGGGGAAAGCTTGATGAAGTTTAATAGAACAGCCTTGTCAGCTGCCGCCGCCGGTGCTGTTTTAACTGTTGCATTCAGTGTCACGGTTTTTGCAGCAGTAAAAGGTGTTGTTACATCCGACGGTGTTAATGTTCGTGCTCAGGCAAGCATGGAAGCTGATAAAATTGGTACTCTTTCAGATGGTGATACCGTAGAGATTGAAGTCTGTGACGGTAAGTGGTATAAAATCAATTACGGCGGAAGCGATGCTTATGTATATTCCGATTACGTAAAGGCTGAGACAGAAACAACAGGAAATGTTGTGTGTAATAAAGTTAATGTAAGAGCTAAAGCTTCTACAGATTCCGATGTTGTCGGACAAGTTAATAATGGAGACACAGTTACTATTATGGGAGAAGATAGCAACTGGTTTGAAATAAAAAGAACAAACGGAGATATAGCTTATGTAAGTAAAGGTTATATCAGTGGTAAAGCTCCTGAAAAAATAGAAAAAGTTAAGCCAGCTTCAACAAATACTGCCAGTGTTAATCAGGAAAAAACAACTGATATTAGTTCAAGAGAGTCGGAGGCAGCGAAAGATGAATATGCTCAAGTCGATGCTGCTAACGGTTTGAAAGTCAGAGACGGCGCCGGTACTAATTTTCAGAAGATAGGCGTACTTAACTGTGGTGAATATGTAGACGTGCTTTCCAAGTCAAACGGATGGCTGTATATTAAAGCTGATGACGGGACAGAAGGTTTTGTGTCATCTGATTATGCAACTGTATATGATGGGGACAAGCCTAAAAACGAAGATAAAAACACAAAAACAAAAGGTGAAGAAATAGTTGCTTTTGCTGAAAAATACATAGGTACACCGTATGTTTGGGGAGGTACTAATCTGTCAACGGGTGTTGATTGTTCCGGATTTGTGTATTGTGTATATAAAAATTTCGGTATAACACTTAACAGAAGTTCGTCGGCAATGGCACTTCAGGGAACAACAGTTTCAAAGTCGAATCTTATACCGGGAGATTTGGTTTTCTTTGATACGGATGGAAGCAATGATGGAAGCATTTCTCATGTAGGAATATATGTTGGAAGCGGCCAGTACATACATTCATCATCAGGCAAAACATATGGTGTTACTATAACATCACTTTCTGACAGCTACAGTTCTTCAACTTATGTTACAGCAAAAAGAATGTTAAAATAAAGATGAATAGCAGTGAAAACTCCGTTATCAATTTAGCGGAGTTTTTGCCGCATTTTAAATACATATTAAATCAGAGGAAAATAATGAGAAAACATTTATTAAAATGCAAAAAAGCAGTGTTTGCTATTTGTACTGCAATAATAGCAGTATCGTTTGCTTATCCGCCTTATACGGCAAATGCAGCTAAAACTTTATCACAGCTTAAAAGTGAGCGGGAAACTCTCGCGACTAAAACTAAAAACGCAAAAAGCGAGCTTCAGAAAATTCAGTCTGAAAAAGCAGACATGTCTGAACAGATAAAAGCTATGGATAGCGTAATTAATGCGGCCCAGCAGCAGCTACAGCAGTCTCAGGCTGACCTTAATGAGGTAAACAAACGTCTTGAAGCTTCAAAAACTGCTCTTGAAGAAGCCAAAAAAAATCGTGAAAACCAAAACGAGGTTTTTGGAAAAAGAATAAAGTATTTCTATGAACACGGCGAGACAGGTTATATTGATATTATTCTTGAAGCTAAAGGTGTATCCGATATGCTTTTACGAATGCAGTATGTAGAAGATATAATGAATTATGATAAATCTCTTCTTGACAAGCTGAAAGCGACAGAGGATACTATAGCTAAAAAGACAGAAGAAATAAAGGAAGAAAAAACTGCTGCAGAAGAAATTGTGGCTGAAAATCAGAAAAATGAACAGGAAGTACAAGCTGAACTTGCAAATAAAAAAGCTAAGATGCAGCAATACGCACAAAATGAGGCAAACTTTAAAAAACTCTTGGCTGACACAGAACAGTCAAGTAAAAATATTGAAAGACTAATTCAACAGTCATCAAGTTCATCATATTCAAGTAAGAACAGTTCTTCATATGTATATACCGGAGGAAAGCTTAATTGGCCTGTTCCGTCAAGAGCTGCGTCACCGTCAAGTGAAAGCAGCGGGTTTGGTTACCGTTCACGACCGATAGGAAGCGGTACGGAATTTCATACGGGATACGATATACCGGCTTCATATGGTTCGGCTATTGTGGCGGCAGAGTCGGGAACTGTAATTTATGCAGGCTGGATGAATGGATACGGCAATACCATAATGATAAACCACGGTGGCGGCCTTGTAACACTTTACGGACATAATTCAAGTTTAACTGTGTCAAAAGGGCAGACTGTTAAAAGAGGTCAGCAGGTTGCAAGATGCGGAGCTACAGGTAATGCAACAGGAAACCATTGCCACTTTGAAGTACGTTTAAATGGAAAAGCTGTAAGTCCGGAGCCATATCTCGGTGTTAAAAACATAGCAGGTTAAATTCAAGCATATAAAAATATCAGGTTCTGTTTTAATTTTTAAGACAGAACCTTTTTTACTTTGTTTATGTAATTTATGTATTTTAATATACATAAAATACTTTAAGCTCATATAATGTGTTTGCCGTGTATATTTTGTTACAAGCTGAATTATTCTGTTTTTTTGTTAAACAGATAGATACCACTAAAGCGCAATATTAACTTATTATCTGAATTGCAAATACACCAATGAAACATTAATAAGATAGTATAAACAAATAAGTTGATATTGGCAGGCTTATGAAAGATATTCATAGGTCAAAGGAGTGAATTATTTTATGAAAACTATTATCATAGACGAAAATGTTTTTATACTGGAGCAATTCGCTGATAAGTGTGCAGATATTAAGGAAATTCAGCTTATAGGAGATTTTAATAGTTATTCCGATTCATTGAATTTTATTAAAAATAATAATGTTGAGCTTGTTTTTTTGGCCGATGATTTAGCTGAAATTAACAGTAATATTCTCGCTCGGCGTTTTAAGGAAATTTATCCTGAAATTATAATTATATTTATTTCACAAAATATTAAGTTTTTTAAATCTCAGAATAATATTAATAATTATTATGTTCTTGAATCAAATACTCCTGACGAAATTGAGTCGGCAGTAAACAGAGCAATATTTTTAACGAAAGAAATAAAAAACTCAATATATATAAGAACATTCGGAGACTTTGACATTTTTATTCATAATACTCCGGTTAAATTTGAAAATTCAAATGCAAAACAATTTTTGGCTGTCATTGTTGACAGTCTTGGAGAAGAACTAAAATCGAGAGAAATATGTAATATTCTTTTTCCAGATGAAAGTGAAATCAATCAACTAATGTATTATAATAAAGCATTAAGAGAACTAAAATTTACACTTAAAAAATATAACATTAATGATTTAATTTGTTATTCAAATAAAGGATGTAAAATAAATACAAAAAAATTAAACTGCGATTTATTTATGTTTTTAGATGGGGACTTAAATGCTATACGTTCGTTTAATAACTCATATATGAATGGCTATCAGTGGGGGAAAAAAACGTTTGAAATGCTTAAGCGCCAGAAACAAATGTTTGAAAGTTATAGTGACGGCATGACAAAAAACACAATATGTGCCAGTATTAGATGTGCTCTTGACAGTAGATTAACTATTGTATATGCTAACGAAAGTTTTCTTGCTATTACTGGATATTGTAGAGAGGACATGTATGAGCTGCTTTCCAACAGCTTTAAAGAACTGGTGTTTGAAAATGACAGAGAAATGCTTATGAATGCCGTGTACAGCAATGGAAAATTAGGAAAAACAAAAGAAATTGACTTGAGACTTAAGTGTAAAAGCGGCAGCCTTATTTGGGTTATGAGCAAGGGAGAAATAATAAAGTGGCAAAATATAACAGGAGAAGATTCCGAATGGGAAACACTTCTTATCGATATATCAAATAGAAAGGCAGACCAGCTTGCGCTTAAAGACCAGGCTCAAAGAGATGCACTTACAAGGCTTTACAACAGAAGCACTGGAAAAGATATGATAGACAATTATTTATCAAAAGAAGGCAGAGATAAAAAATCGGCGCTGATAATTTTGGATGTTGATAATTTTAAAGCAATAAATGATACGTATGGTCATCCGTTTGCCGATACTGTACTTACAGATATAGCGTCAATTCTTACTCATATTTATAGAACTTCCGATATAATAAGCAGAATCGGCGGAGATGAAATGATGATTTTTATAAAAAACATACCGTCAGATGAATTTCTTGTGGATAAAATTAATAAAACTGTAGAAATTTTATATGAAAAGCTTAATTTAAAAACTAAGTACGGAGAATTGTCATGCAGCTTGGGTGTTGCAGTATATCCGTCTGATGCCGATAGCTTCGAGAACTTATATTCATGTGCAGACAAGGCTTTGTATTGCTCAAAGAAGAAAGGTAAGTGCCAAGCAACAGTTTATAAAAACATCGACTATGAAGATATAAATAAAATGCCGGCATCAATTGTAAAAGAAAGCTGTATGATAAAAGAAAACAGTATTATGTGTTATGCATTTAACCATTTATACGGTAATCCCGATTTGTATGCTTCAATAAATTCTGTACTTCATGCAGTTGGCAAAATGCTTGATATAAGCAGAGTTTATATTTTTGAGGATACTGATGACAGAAAGTACACAGTCAACACATTTGAGTGGTGTGCTGAGGGAATATGTTCTGAAAAAAACAGTATGCAGAAGCTTCCAAGACATATATTTAAAAATTATTATAAAAACATTGAGGAAAACGGCGGGCTATTGTACTGCTGTGATTTTGAAAAACTTCCGCTTCAGATTTATAAAACATTGAAGTTACAAGGTGTAAAATCAATAATACATTGTGAGTTAAAAGATGAAAATAAATGTTTTGGATTTGTGGGTTTTGACGAGTGTAAAGAAAAGCGCTTTTGGAATTGGCAGCAGGTTAAATCACTGTTGGAACTGACAAGAGTTATAAGTGTATTTTTAAGAAAGTACCGTTTGCAGCATGGATGTACACTTGAAAAACTTCAAAGCAATATACATGAAATGAACTAAACAAAAAAATTATAAATGGCGTATCTGTCAGCGGATACGCTATTTTTTGACTGTCAAAACATATAGTATTTTAAAATAGGCAAAAAATGTATAAATGTCTTATAATTCATTGACAAGGCAAAATATATCATGTATAATAAAATAACGAACGTTTATTCGCTTTGCATGGCTTTACTCGTTAAAAAAGCAAACACATATTTAGGTTTGGAGGACATTATGGACGATAAGAATGAAAAAGACAAGGCAGGCAAAATAGATAAAAGTCTTAGCAATTTATATTTCATAATTTTTATAATATTTCTTATTTCGTATCCTTTTGTTATTTTTTATATGTTTATTGGACTAATATTTATTGGGGCTCCGGCTGTTTTTGAAATTATTGCAATTATAATTGTGCATTTTATATATTTTTTACCAGTTTTGCTGCAAAAAAGTGTAAATAAAATAATTTATTCAGATGAAAAGTGTATTATTTTTATTTTATTTGTAATAGTTATGATTATATATATTTTTTGTAAAATAAATATTTATATGGGGCATTAAATGAGCGAAAAAAAGTTTAAAGTTAGTGATATAATTTTGGTGTTGATTCCTGTCGGCATTTTCATATTTTTTGAATATATAATAATGAGCCGTTTTATTGACTACATTATTCTTTTTAATAGAGGTGTATTTGAAAGAAGTGCAATAGATGACGAAGATATTTTTGAAAATATTTGTTATTATTTTATTATTATGCTTTTTAAAACCGTAATACTGCATATACCTTCTCTTATATCTTTAATAATTATGTCATTTTTAGCAAAAAAAGGACCAAATTTCGATATGAAAATATATAAAATAATGTATATATTATTTATTGTATCATCAGTTTTTATGTTTTTTGGTTCAATGTATGTTGAATTAAATATATAACTAAAATAAAAGGACAGAGCCTAAATAAGCACTGCCCTAAATTTATATATTACTTTTTTATTTTCTTTTTTTTGAAAATTCCATGACTTTGGTGTTTTTGACTGTTCGGCTTTTTAGCTTTTTCAATACTTATGCGTTTCCCTTTGATTTTACTGTTCTTCATACCTTCTATAATTTCTTTTGCGTATTCGTAAGGGACATCAACATATGCAAAATCGTCGTATATTTTTATTTCTCCAATAAGCTGTCCCGGAACACCGGTTTCTCCGGCAAAGGCGCCTACTATGTCTTTTGCTCTTATTTTATTGTTCTTGCCTGCATTTACAAAAAGTCTTACCATATCTTTATCTTTGCTTACAGGTTTAGATACATTTTTTGGATTTACAGGATTAAGGTCGTTTTCAGATGATGAGTAATCAGCTATTGTATTGCCCAACTGCATTTTTATAAGCGCCGCTGCAACATCTATAAGTGCTGTATCATCGTCAAGCATATTTTCAGCAACCTCAGCATATTTCTCAAGCCCACCCTTATTTATTACATTCCTAAGTTTTTCAACAAACACATCAGTTTTCGTTTGTTCTATATCATCAAGTGTAGGCAAAAGACGCTTTTCTATTTTTGTTTTGGCATAAGTCATTATGTCTCTGAGTTTATATATTTCTCTTCCGGAGCAAAATGTAAATGCAGTTCCGCTTTTTCCTGCTCTGCCGGTACGTCCTATACGATGTACGTAATATTCTTCATTATCAGGTATATCATAATTAAATACAATATCAACATTGTCAACATCTATCCCTCTTGCAGCAACATCTGTGGCAACAAGTATTTCTATGGCGCCGCTTCTGAATTTCTGCATAACACGGTCACGCTGCTGCTGTTTAAGGTCGCCGTGCAGTCCGTCTGCAAAATAGCCTCTGCCCAGAAGCTGTTCCGTAACATCGTCAACTCTCTTTTTTGTATTGCAGAAAACAATAGCAAGCTTTGGAGAATACACATCTATAAGCCTGCATAAAGCCTCAAGCTTATTTTTTTCCCTGACATCAAAATAGCACTGCTCAATTTGCGGTACAGTCAATTCTTTTCTTGAAATCTTTATATATTCCGGAGCTTTAAGATATTTTTTTGAAAGAGACAGTATCTCGTCACTCATTGTTGCTGAAAACATAACCGTCTGTCTTTCTTCAGGTACTTTCTCAAGTATTGTTTCTATGTCTTCTCTAAATCCCATGTCGAGCATTTCATCTGCTTCATCAAGAACAACATATTTTACAGTTCCCATTTTAAGTGTGTGTCTTCTCATGTGATCCATAACACGTCCCGGTGTGCCTATAACTACCTGTGCACCTTTTTTTAAGGCCATAATTTGCCTGTCTATTGGCTGACCGCCGTATATAGGCAGAACACGTATGTTATCTTTGAATTTCAAGAGTTTCCGAAATTCCTCGCTTACCTGTATTGCCAGCTCTCTTGTGGGACAGAGTATTAATGCCTGAAGATGCCTGTTATCAACGTCTATCATTTCAAGGCATGGTATTCCGAAAGCAGCGGTTTTTCCGGTGCCTGTCTGACTTTGGCCTATTACGTCCTTTTTTGCCATAATGAGCGGGATTGCCTGCGACTGTATTTGTGAAGCCTCTTCAAATCCCATATCCTTTACCGCTTTGAGAGTCCAGTCGGAAAGGTTCATTTCTTCAAATTTTAAGTTATCCATATTAAAAGTCCTTTCAAAATAAAAACACATTAAATTTTATAGTAAACCAAGTGGGAAAAATTTGTATTTTTGTAGATATTCTAATTTGACCGTCGTCTGAATACTATATCAGGTAAAAATATAAATTGCAACAAATTTATAATTGTATTATAATTATTCAGACATGCAGAAAATGTATTTTTATATAATTTTTTATCGGAGGTATTAAAAAATGAGTATTTTACATGCAGCAATACTTGGCCTTATACAGGGACTTACTGAATTTCTTCCTGTAAGCAGTTCAGGACATCTGGTACTTTTTCAAAGAATATTTGGAATTGAACAAGCAACACAGTCATTTGATATAATATTACATATTGCAACTCTTATAGCTGTTTTTATTTGCTATTGGGATGACATATGGCGTTTAATAAAGAAGCCTTTTCAAAAGACAACTTATCTTTTGGTAGCGGCAACTATACCTACCGTTATTATTGCTTTGCTTTTTAACGATAAACTTGAGGCTATTTTCGGAAACGGCAACTATATTGGTTTTTTGTTTATATTTACCGCAATAGTCTTATTTTATGCCGATGCAAACGACAACGGGCATAAGAGAATTAAAAATATGTCGTATGTTGACGCTTTGATTATAGGTACATTGCAGGGAGTTGCTATTTGTCCTGCAATATCAAGAAGCGGTATGACTATTTCAGGTGCTTTGGGAGTAGGACTTAAAAGAAATTCCGCCGCAAAATTTTCATTTCTTCTTTCGATACCGGCTATTTTAGGTGCTATGGTTTTGACAATAAAAGATATTGCAACAGGTGATGTTGTAATAAGTCAGGCAATTGGCATTGCACCTATGGCTGTAGGATTTATTGTTGCTGCTGTTACAGGCTTTTTTGCCATAAAATTTATGATTGCTGTTGTTAACAAAGGAAAACTTAAATATTTTGGAATTTATGTGGCTGCATTAGGCGTATATCTTTGTTTAGACCAATTTTTACTGCATATTATTTATTGATTTTTATTAAGTATAGAATTTTTGCTTTAAAGGGTATTTTATTATATCTTTAAAAGGTTTTTATAAAAAGTTTTTGATGTTTAAAGCTCATTTTTTTGAAAAATGTTGACAATTAAAAAAGATATGATAAAATAAACACATAAATCGTTTAAAAGCTATGATGGCGTAAAGTAGGAGTTATGTTTAGTCAAAAGAGAGAAAATGTCACGGCTGAAAGCATTTTTTGACTTAATGACTGCGAATTTTCCCGCCGGAGCCGGTTTTCTGAAATTAAGTAGGAAAGCACGTTAATGCACGTTACGTACAAAGGCTTGTAAGAGCTATGAGTGTCTGTTTTTTAAACAGAAATTTGGGTGGTACCACGAAATTTTGCCTTCGTCCCTATATTGGCGGCGAAGGCTTTTTTATTGCAGAAAATGAAAGGAGAAAACTTCAAATGAAAAAGAAGCTTCAGGAAATATATGAAAAAGCTATTGCAACTCTTGAAGGTGTTGAGCAGACAAAAGATCTTGATGATGTTAAAGTAAAATATCTTGGAAAAAAAGGTGAACTTACAAACATTCTTAAAAGTATGAAAGACCTCTCAAGTGATGAAAGACCTGTTATAGGCCAAATTGCAAATCAGGTAAGAAGCGGCATAGAGCAGAAAATAGATGAGGTAAAAGACAAACTTGCAGCTGCCGAGCTTAATGCGATACTTGATAAAGAAACACTTGATGTTACAATGCCGGGAAGGGCTTGTGCCTGCGGCCACAGACATCCTCTTGATACTGTTATAGACGAGATATCAAATATTTTTATTGGCATGGGATATGAGATTGCAGACGGCCCTGAAATTGAGAAAGATTACTATAACTTTGAGGCACTTAATATCCCTGCTAATCATCCGGCCAAAGATGAGCAGGATACATTTTATATAAACGGCGATATTCTTTTAAGAACACAAACTTCGCCTGTACAGATAAGAACAATGGAAAAAGGCAAGCTTCCTGTGAGAATGATATGTCCTGGTTCAGTTTACCGTGCTGATGAGGTTGACGCAACTCATTCGCCTATTTTTCATCAGCTTGAGGGTTTGGTTGTAGATAAAAATATTACAATGGGAGACCTTAAGGGTGCTCTTGCAACATTTGCAAAAGAGCTTTTCGGCAAAGACACTAAAGTTCGTTTCAGACCTCACCATTTCCCGTTTACAGAGCCGAGCGCCGAAATGGATGTTACATGCTTTGCATGCGGCGGAAAGGGCTGTAGAGTATGCAAAGGCGAGGGCTATATTGAAGTTCTCGGCTGCGGAATGGTTCATCCAAACGTTCTTAAAAGATGCGGAATTGATCCCGAAGAATACAGCGGCTTTGCTTTCGGAATGGGACTTGAGAGAGTTGCTATGCAGCGTTACGGTATTACTGACCTTCGTCTGCTTTATGAAAACGATGTTAAGTTCCTTAAGCAGTTTTAAGAAGGGGGTATTATAAAATGGATATTTCAATGACATGGTTAAGAGATTATGTTAATGTAAAAGCCAATATCAAAGATTTTGTTGAAGACATCACTTTATCAGGCTCAAAAGTTGAGAGCTACTCTATTATTTCAGGCGACATAAAAAAGGTTGTTGTTGGGAAAGTGCTTTCGATTGAAAAGCATCCTAATGCAGACAAGCTTGTTATTACAAAAGTTGACATCGGAAATGGTGAACCTATACAGATAGTTACAGGTGCAACAAATCTTTATGTGGGAGCAATTGTTCCGGTTGCTTTAAACGGTTCAACAATTGCAAACGGCGTTAAGATTAAAAAGGGCAAATTAAGAGGCGAGGAGTCAAACGGCATGCTTTGCTCAATTCAGGAACTTGGATTTGACAGACACGATTTTCCTGAGGCTCCGGAAAACGGGATTTATATATTTAAAGATACTCCAGAGCTTGGAACAAATGTTGTAGACGCCCTTGATATTTATGACGAGGCAGTGGAATTTGAAATAACATCTAACAGGCCGGACTGTTTCAGTATGCTTGGCCTTGCAAGAGAAACAGGAGCAACGTATCGTATACCGGTAAAATACCCTATAGTTAAAGTTAAAGAGGAAATTGATGAGGACATAAATAATATGATTTCAGTTGAAATCAAAAACCCCAATCTTTGTCCGAGATATGTAGCGAGAGTTGTAAAGGATGTAAAAATAGCTCCGTCCCCAAGATGGATGAGAAAAAGACTTCGTTCAGTAGGCATAAGACCGATAAACAATATTGTTGATATAACAAACTTTGTAATGCAAGAATACGGTCAGCCAATGCATGCTTTTTCAATAGATACAATAGCCGACAGAAAAATAATTGTAAGAAATGCCGAAGAAGGCGAGAAATTTACAACGCTTGATGGAATTGAGAGAACTCTCTCATCATCAATGCTTGTTATTTCCGATCCTAAAAAGGCTGTTGCAATTGCCGGAGTTATGGGCGGCGAAAACAGTATGATAACAGGCGATACGGATACCGTGCTTTTTGAGTCTGCAAATTTTGACGGGCCTAATACAAGAATAACTGCTAAAAAGCTTGGCCTTAGAACAGACGCTTCAGGTAAGTATGAAAAGGGCCTTGACCCTAATATATGCGATAAAGCAATAGACAGAGCTGTACAGCTTGTTGAAATGCTTGGATGCGGAAAAGTTGTAAGGGGGCGTGTTGACTGTTATCCAAACAAAGTTGAGCCCAGGAAGATACCATATAATCCTAAAAAGATAAATAAACTGCTTGGAACTGATATTCCGGAAGAAGATATGGTTAGAATATTTAAACTGCTTGAAATAGGCGTTGACAAGAAAAACAGGATACTTACTATTCCTACATTCAGGCCTGACCTTGAGTTAAATGCGGACCTTGCCGAGGAAGTTGCACGTATACACGGATATGATAAAATTATGCCTACGCTTGCGTCAGGAACACCTACTGTAGGCAAAAAGACCTATGAACAGCAGATATCTGATATCGTTAAAAACTCAATGATATCAACTGGTCTTTGTGAGGCTATGACCTACACATTTGAAAGCCCTAAGGTATTTGACAAACTTATGATACCTTCGGATTCAAAGCTCAGAGACGCAATTAAAATATCAAACCCGTTAGGCGAGGATTTCTCAATAATGAGAACAACTACCTTAAACGGAATGCTTACATCTATCTCAACAAATTATAACAGAAGAAACGATGAGGCTGCCATATTTGAAATAGGCAAGGTTTTCATGCCTAAATCGCTTCCTCTTACAGAACTTCCTGATGAGCTTAAAAAACTAACAATATGTATGTATGGTGACAAGTATAATTTCTTTTATATAAAAGGCATATGCGAGCATATTTTTGATGTGCTTGGATGCAGTGATGAAGTTGACTTTTCGCCTAAAAACGATATTCCATGGATGCATCCGGGAAGAACCGCTTCCATTACTTTAAATGGCTCCGAGGCAGGATACGTAGGTGAACTTCATCCAACAGTAGCTGAAAATTATTCTATAGACACAAGAGTATATATTGCTGTTATAGACATGAAGCTTTTAAATGAAAATGCCTGTCTTGTAAATTCATACAGAGCATTGCCGAAATATCCTTCTATGACCAGAGATATTTCAATGGTAATTAAAAAAGAGATATTTGTAAAAGATATTGAGAAAGTAATAAGAAAGAATGCAGGAAAACTTCTTGAAAGCCTTGTGCTTTTTGATGTATATCAAGGTGCTCAGATTGAAAGCGACAAAAAATCTGTATCATACAAACTTGTTTTCAGAGCAGAAGACAGAACACTTGTTGACGACGAAGTAAACAAAGCAATGGAAAAAGTTATAGAGGCATTAAAGGATGAGTTTGGCGCAAAACTCAGAAAATAAAACTTGATTACACAATGACACTTAAGGCGGTTCATATATGAACCGCCTTTTTATATTACAAAAATTACAAAAAGCTGCAAAATATTGCACTGATTTTTTTACAATGATATAATTGGGTACATAAAAAAATAAAGAGGGTGTGTCGTTGTGCGTAAAAAACTGGCTGCGTGTGCTGTAATTGGAACAATTATAATGCTTTTTTCGTTGCAGGTTATGGCATTTGATAGAATACAAACGATAAGAGTTGGGCTTGAATCGAAATATAAAGAAGTTACATCTGTACCTATATCAAATAATGAGATAGAAATAGGTTTTCAGGACAACAATGAATTTGAAGGCAAGGTAAAATTAGACGGCACATTTTCTGTTTCTTTGCCCTCAGGTTCAATAATTAATGCCAATGAATACTATCCAAGTTACGATGACGCGGTTTCTGCCTGTGAAGATTTAGAAAATTTATGGAAATATAAGGCAGTTCCCGGTATGGTTGATAAAGACTTGTGGGGCGTTTTTGTTTATGATTACGGCGGCGACAAAGCAGACTATGCAGCGGATACCGTAACGGGATCTTTGGTAAACGACAAAAAGATAATGGTGTTAAATGACAGCAATAAAATTAAAATGGTTTTCGACGGCGTAAACCCACAGATAATGTCTGCTGAAAATTACACAACTCTTTCAGGAAAATCTTACAGAGGTGTTATTGAATTCGGAAGATACACAGGAAAAAACATAACGGCTGTAAATGTTGTTAATATTCAAGACTACCTTTACAGTGTTGTTCCAAGCGAGATGCCGCCTTCATGGAATATTGAGGCTTTAAAAGCTCAGGCAGTGGCAGCGAGAACTTACGTTTACACAAGAAAAAGCGATTATGAAAGCAAAGGATATGATGTTTGCGATACAACCGAATGTCAGGCATATAACGGTGTAAGTGCTGAAAGTGATAGAAGCATCGAAGCTGTAGATGATACAGAAGGAGAACTTGCCCTCTATAACGGAGAACCTATATATTCTGTGTTTTTCTCATCATCCGGCGGTTCAACAGATGATTCGGAAAATGTTTGGGATGATTCCTACCCATATCTTAAGGCTGTCAATGATAAATACGAAAAGGGTGCTGTTGAATGGAAAAGGACATTTTCAGCATCAGACATGACTAATTTTATGAATAAAATAGGCAAAAGTGTCGGAACTGTTAAAAACGTTTCTATATCATCAGCAGGGCCTTATGGAAGAGTTCAGGAACTTACTGTTGTCGGAAGCAACAAAACGGTTAAGCTTACAAAAGAAGAAACACGTACATTTTGTGCCTCTTCCGGAAATGGCGATTTGCAGAGCAGAATGTATACTATATCTAACTCAGATAATACCGATGATAATGACAGCAATAATACCGATGATAATGACAGCAATAATACCGATAAAGATAAAGACACCGTGTATATAATAAGTGATAAAAACATCAGTCTTGCCGATGTTAAAGATGGATATTTTAAAGCAGGGGGTACACCTATAAAGGGATTTGAACTTGACGGCATAAAAGTTATAGTATCAGAAGAAGACATAAAAGACCTTTCGCAAAACAGTGTAAAGGAAGTTACAGCTTTATCATCCAATTCTCAAAACGAATTTGTATTTAGTGGAAAAGGTTGCGGCCATGGCGTAGGAATGAGTCAGTACGGAGCAAAAGGCATGGCCGAAAACGGTTTTGATTATAAAGAGATTCTGAAGTATTATTATACAGGTATTGAAGTCGAGTAGTTTATATTTCTAAAATTATAAAACATATACATAATGAGAGTACGGCGCATATAAGCCGTGCTTTTATTATATCCTTAAGTTTACAGCCGCAGTCTTTCAAAAATTCAAATGACTGAAAATGCACGCAAAGACCGCCGAAGCTTAATATAAACGCCGAAGCAATAATTTTTATATTTATTCCTGCCTGTGACAAAGATATATTTTTAACACCGTTTGTCATTTCAAGCAAACCTGATAAAATACCTTTTATAAGCATAGTGTCGGTACCGGTAAATAATATTATAGCTTTGGAAATAATGTCTATTATACCGCTTAATTCAAGAATTTCCGATAAAACGGCAAAAAAAACAATATATCCGCCAACCTTTATTACGGTCTCAGTAGCTGTTTTTACAGAAGATGAGAATACTGAAAAGAAATCATAGGTTTCCGGTTTTGAGCAGGCATAAATTGCCTTTGGGCTTGAAGCTGTTTGCCTGGACATGATGAAAGCAGCTATTATGTTTCCCAAAACAGTAGAAAACATAAGAATAACAGCACTTTCAGGGCATGACAAAAAGCCGTTTGCTGTAGTTGACATAATAAAGGCAGGGCTGGCGTTAAGTGACAGACATAAATAAGTTTCGGTACTTTTACTGTCCATAAGGTGTTTTTTGCGGTTTTCTAAAGCTGTTTTAGCACCTGCCGGATAGCCTGCTGCTATAGAAAACAGTGCAGATGTAAACACTGTGCCGTTAAATCCGAACAAATGTCTGCTTATAGTGTCGAATATTTTTGGAAGATGTATGTATGCAGATATAAAAATATTTACTGCAACTATAAAAGGAAACAAAGAAGGCACTACTTTTTCAGCCCACATTTTTAAAGCGTTAAAAGCAGATGATGTAATTTCCTTTGGGTAAAGCAGCATATAAAAAATTAAAAGGACTGAAAGAATTATAAAATAATAATTATATCTATTTTTTGTTTTCACAATAATAAAGACCTGTTTTTTTTAATTATATTTTGTTTTGGCTTATATTATTACCGGCGGAACAGTATATTCCAGTCCTGTTTTGCGAAATGATTGATTTTTACAGCAGCCAAAATATATATCGGTTGTGCGTTTTTCAAGGTCAAAGAGGAAATGCCCATAATCATCAAGCTTTTTCTCATCTTTTTTTACGTTTATTATAACAGGAATCCCTGAATCCTCCAGCTTTCTTAAAAGAGAGGATTTTTCTTTTCTGAAACCAAGAATCCTGAAATAAGGTATATATCCTATTTTTCTGAAATGTTCCATGTCATTTTTTTTAACTGAAAACAAAACGTGAAAAAGTGCCCTTGACACTGATGTGTATGTGTATCTTTTGCTTTTTACAAATGAGCAAATATCTGAAAAAGTGCTGCAGTATTCAACTGCTTTATATATTCTGTTTTCAATGCCTTCTCTGATGTCAAGAATATCTGCCATGCCTTCAGCCCCGTAATTTCTTATTACAAAATCCAAGTATGGTGAGAACATATCTTCAGTAAAAATGTTGCCGTTTTTAATTATATTTTTAAGCATTTTATATGTTTCATTTGGAACGGAACCGCAAATATTTTCGATTTTTCCCTCTAAAACGGCTTTTCTGATGGCTGTAGCGGAAATAAATTTCCCGTCTGTGTTTTTGCTTGAGTATTCATTTCCATATCTTTTAACGGCTATAGGTTTAATTGAAGAATTGGCCTTTATAAGTTCTTTTACATATTCCACTGCAAGTATATTGTTTGGAGATAAGTCAATTTCACAATTTGATTTTTCCAATGCTTTTTGTCTGGCAAGGGGATAGCTTACGCCTTTACTCAGCATTAAAGAAATATCTTTTTTAAATATATCAGACTCATTAACAAGAATTTTTGCAGTATTTTTTATAAGCTCCAAGTTATCTGTTTCGCATCCGAAAGAAAAGAAATCGGCAATACCGCTTTTAACTGCTGTCGAAACTGCGGCAGATGCAAAAAATTCAGCGCTTGAGCAGGCATAAAGAAACGGAAGTTCAATTACCATATCAACGCCGTTTTGCAATGCGCATTTTGCCCTCTGCCATTTGTCCGTAAGTGCCGGTGCACCTCTCTGTACAAAATTGCCGCTCATTACAGCAATGATATTTTCTGCATCAGTAAGGCGTTTTGTTTCAGTTATATGATATATATGACCGTTATGAAATGGATTATATTCCGCTGTAATAACTGCTGTTTTCATAATAACTCCTCTTGTATTTTAGATAAATTGCGCAAAAACTATGAAATCTTAATGTAATATGTTATATACTATACATCAACAAGGCATATTTGTCATTTTTAATTTATATTCTCCTACTATTTTATTATAAATTCAATAAAAGATTGAAATATTGACATAAATTTCATAAAAACTATTGTAACACAAAAACTATTTGTATTATAATCTAAATGTTATTGTATGTCCTTATAGTTCTGGACGACGTATTATTAATATGTGAATGACAGATTCACTAAGGAGGATTTTAGAAATGGATTTTTTAAAAAGCATTAAGGAAAAAGCAAGAAAGAGCAAAAAAACTATTGTTCTTCCTGAATCTTTAGAGAAAAGAAATCTCGAAGCCGCTGCAGCAACTTTAAAAGAGGGCTTTGCTGATATTATTCTTGTTGGCAATAAAGATGAAATTGCAAAAGCTGCAAAGGACGCCGGAGGATTTGACATTTCAGGCGCCACTATAATTGATCCTAAAAATTATGACAGATATGATGAGATGGTAAATCTCTTATGTGAAATTAGAAAGAAGAAGGGTCTTACACCTGAGCAGGCTAAGAAAACTCTTGAGGACCCTCTTTATTTTGGTGTTATGCTTGTTAAAATGGGTGTTGCAGATGGTATGGTTTCCGGAGCAACACATCCGACATCTGATGTAATGCGTCCTGCACTTCAGATAATCAAGACAAAACCTGGAATCAAAACAGCTTCAACATTCTTTGTAATGTGTTGCGATAAAAAAGAATTCGGTGATGACGGTATGCTTATGTTTGCAGACTGCACACTTAACCAGCTCCCAGACTCACAGCAGCTTGCCGAAATAGCCGTAACAACTGCTGACAGCTATGCTGCTTTCTGTGACGGAGAAGCAAGAGTTGCAATGCTCAGCCATTCAACAAAGGGTTCAGCTTCACATGAAATTGTTGACAAAGTTGTAAATGCCACAAAGATAGCTCATGAGCTTCGTCCTGATGTTAACCTTGACGGTGAACTTCAGCTCGACAGTGCAATTGTTCCATCCGTAGGTGCATCAAAAGCTCCTGGAAGCAAAGTTGCAGGCAAGGCAAATGTTCTTATTTTCCCTGATATTGATGCAGGAAACATAGGATACAAGCTTGTTCAGAGATTTGCCGGTGCAGAAGCTTACGGCCCTATTATCCAAGGTCTTGCAAAACCTGTAAATGACCTTTCAAGAGGATGCTATGCAAATGATATAGTTGCCGTTATTGCTATGACGGCATTTGAAGCTCAGTTAATAGAAAAATAAAAAACTGACTAAATTAAAACAACAAATAAGGAGAAGAACAATGAAAATTCTTGTAATAAACTGCGGAAGTTCATCATTAAAGTATCAGCTTATTGATATGGATACGGAGACTCTTCTTGCAAAAGGTCTTTGTGAAAGAATCGGAATTGACGGCAGACTTAAACATGAAGCAGCCGGAAAAACAAAGTATGTCTGCGAGTCACCTTTAAAAGATCATAAAGAAGCTCTCAAATCGGTTATAAATGCTCTCCTTGATCCTGAGCACGGAGTTATTTCATCGATAAGCGAAATTGGTGCTGTAGGACATCGTGTAGCTCACGGCGGCGACCATTTTTCACATTCTGTTCTCGTAACACCTGAGGTAAAAGAATATATCAAAAAATATATTGAGCTTGCTCCTCTTCATAACCCTGCAAACCTTGAGGGTATTGAAGTTTGCGAAAAGCTTATGCCGGGCGTTCCTATGGTAGCTGTATTTGATACTGCTTTCCATCAGACAATGCCTGAAAAAGCATATCTTTATGCTATCCCTTATAAATATTATGAAAAGTACAAGGTAAGAAAATATGGTTTCCATGGCACAAGTCATAAGTATGTTTCACAGGAATGTGCAAGAATGATGGGTATTCCAATCGAAAACCTTAAAATAATAACATGTCATCTCGGCAACGGCGGAAGTGTAACTGCCATTCAGGGCGGACTCTCAATTGATACTTCAATGGGATTTACACCTCTTGACGGTATAGCTATGGGAACAAGATCAGGAAGTATTGACCCTGCAGCTGTCCTTTATCTTATGAGGAAAGAAAATCTTTCCGTTGATGAAATGGACAGAATTCTTAACAAAGAATCCGGCGTATATGGCATTTCAGGTGTATCAAGCGATTTCAGAGATATAGAAGAAGCAGAAAACGAAGGAAATGAAAGAGCTGCTGCCGCACTTGAGACATTTGCTTACAGAGTTGCAAAAACCATAGGCGAATACGTTGCAACAATGAACGGTGTTGATGCAATTGTATTTACGGCAGGTCTTGGAGAAAACAGCGGTCCTATCAGACAGCTTATATGCAGTTATCTCGGATACCTTGGCATTGAGCTTGACAGCTACAGAAATTCATTAAGAGGAGAAGCTGTTGAGATAACAACAAAACAATCAAGAGTACAAGTATTTGTTATACCTACAAACGAGGAACTTGTTATAGCAAGAGATACAAAAGAAATAGTTGAATCTCTTTGATTTAAGTCTTATGCAGATGTCTTTTGACAGGCATCTGCAATATTTTTGATGTTAAATTTTTTGTATAAAAATATTTGACAAATATAAGAATACTATATATAATGATTGAAGTGTGACTTTCGGGGTGATGTTATGTTTGTAGATATTTCAGAAATTATGATGATTAAGGGCGGCAATGTGTCTTTTGACTTTTCTGAAAATTTTGACGCAAAAGACTTCATGCCGGATGTTAATAAGTTTCTGTCGCCTGTAAGTGTTAAAGGGACAGTTACAAATATAAAAGGAGATTTTCATTTAAAGGGAAATGGTAAAACTGTTGTGGAAATGAGCTGCAGCAGATGCCTGAAACCGGTTAATGTGGATATCGAATTTGAATTGGATGAAATTTTTTCAAATAAAAGTAAAGAGGAAGAAGTAGAAACTTTTACAGGAAATACAATTGAGTTTTCATCAGTTGTAAAGAAATGTATTCTGTTAAACCTTCCGATGAAGGTTTTATGCGATGAGGACTGTAAGGGTCTTTGTCCTGTATGCGGCAAGGATTTAAATGAAGGCGATTGCGAATGCGACACCACATACATAAATCCGAAATTTGAAAGTTTGCGTTCTCTTTTCAAAGTTGATGAGGAGGTGTAGAAATGGCTGTACCAAAGGGAAAATTATCAAAAGCAAGACGTGACAGAAGAAAAGCACAGAGCTGGAAAATCGCTACTCCTACATTAGTAAAATGTAGCAAATGCGGAGAATTAATGGTACCTCATAAAGTATGCAAGAACTGTGGTTCTTACAACAAACAGGTAGTATTAGACGTAGAATAATGTCTTTATGTCTTTATTTCTTTATTATTCTATTTTTCTGATACGTTTATTAAAACGTTTAAAAGACAGCAGGGGCCGTGCAATTTTGCCTTTTTGCTGTCTTTTCTTCTAAGAAAACAAAATAAATTTTAGAGAAAAAAAGGCTGATAAACTGCAATAATAAACCGCAAAAGGTGATGAAGAATGGCAAATAGAATAGCAGTTGATGCAATGGGCGGCGATAATGCACCTTTAGAGGTGGTAAAAGGCTCAGTTGAGGCTGTAAATGAATTTGGATGTGATATAATATTAGTAGGCCCTGAGGACATAATAAAGAGTGAGCTTGTAAAATACAAATATGACATCACAAAAATTACTATAGTAAATGCGACGGAAGTAATATCGACAGAGGAATCTCCTACTGCTGCCATAAGAAAGAAAAAAGACTCGTCAATTGTTGTAGGACTTAACTTAGTAAAAAAAGGCGAAGCCGAGGCTTTTGTTTCAGCAGGAAGCACGGGCGCTGTGCTTACGGGCGCTACATTTATTGTGGGCCGCATAAAAGGAATAGAAAGACCTGCGCTTGGCACATGTTTACCGACAATTAAAGGTAAATTTGCTTTTCTTATAGACAGCGGTGCAAATGTAGACTGTAAGCCTAATTATCTTGTGCAGTTTGCAAAAATGGCTTCGGTTTATGTAGAAAATGTTATGAATGTTAAAAACCCAGCAGTTGGACTTTTAAATATAGGCATTGAAAAAGAAAAGGGAAATGCACTAACAAAAGAGGTTTATGAACTTCTTGAACAGACAAATTTGAATTTTAAAGGCAATATAGAACCAAGAGATATACCGTATGGTGAGGCTGACATTGTTGTTTGTGACGGTTTTGACGGCAATGTTGTGCTTAAACTGTCTGAAGGACTTTCTGGTGTTTTGATGAAGATTATTAAAGCTGAGATTACAAAGGGAATGTATAAATTTGCAGCAATGGCTTTGCTCAAACCGTTTAAGTCTATTAAAACGCAGTTTGATTCTGAGGAAGTAGGCGGCGCACCTTTTCTTGGTCTTAAATCTCTTGTGGTAAAAGCTCACGGAAGTTCTAAGGCAAAAGGCATAAAAAATGCCATAAAACAGTGTAAAATTTTTGTTGAAAATGATATTGTAAAAAAAATAGAAGAGCAGCTATAATGTTATAGGTAATAATTTTATTTTAAATTTATTGGAGGTAGCTTTTATGGATAAGGCACAAATAATTTCAATCATCGCTGATCAGTTAGGTATTTCAGAATCAGAAATTACAGAGGAGACAGCATTTGCTGACCTTGGAGCTGATTCACTTGATTTATTCCAGATTGTTTCCGCTTTGGAAGAAGAATTTAATATTGAATTTGAAAATGAAGAAGTTGAAAAGATGAAAACTGTCGGAGATGCAATTAATTACATCAAAGCAGCAGTTGAATAATATATGAGTGGTAATGAATTGGCAGAGTTTGAAGATATAATCGGTTATAAATTTAAAGACCGTGATGCTTTGGTACTTGCCCTTACACACAGCTCTTATGCCAATGAACATAACTTGGGCAAATATGAATATAATGAGCGTCTTGAATTTCTTGGCGACGCTGTACTTGAGTTTTTTGTGAGTAGATATATTTTTGAAAAATTCCCTCAAATGCCTGAGGGAGGGCTTACAAAACTGCGTGCAGGTGCAGTATGCGAGGGAACTCTTGCTAAAAAAGCACATGAAATTAGGCTTGGGGAGTTTTTGCGCCTTGGAAAAGGTGAGGAACTGACAGGTGGCAGAAACAGAGATTCAGTTTTAGCTGATGCTTTTGAAGCTGTAATAGGCTCTGTTCTTGTTGACGGCGGTATTCCTGCTGCGGAAAAATATGTACTTGGCCTAATGACGGATGAAATAAATGCTTTAAGAGACAGTTTTATGTTTATGGATTTTAAAACAAGACTTCAGGAAATAGTCCAAAAAACAAGCAAACTGCCTTTGAAATATACTATTGTCGGTGAAAGCGGGCCTGATCATGGCAAGGTATTTGAAGCTGAGGTACTGCATGACGGAGTTATACTGGGACGCGGTACGGGGCACAGCAAAAAGGAAGCCGAACAGGAAGCTGCCAAAGCTGCTATAAGCAAAATAGAAAAATAGAAAAATAATTATTGACAGGTCCATGGATAATCCACGGGCCTGTTTTGATGTAAATATGTCTGGAGGGATTAAAATAATGAGAGCAAAATATATTACGCCGGTTGTAGCAATATTTGACGAAAACGGCAAAATTGACAAAGAGGGAAACTGCAAGGTACTTGAACACCTCATTAAAGGCGGTATGGACGGTATAGTTATAATGGGCAGCACCGGAGAGTTTTTCAGCATGACCATTGATGAAATTAAAAGATACATAGATATTGCTGCCGAGTGTATTAATCACAGAGTTGAGTTTTATGTGGGAACAAGCCGTATGATTGCCTCTGAAACAATTGAGCTTGGAAATTACGCTCTTTCAAGGGGTGCAGACGGCGTTATGATTATCAGCCCGTATTATTTCCCGCTCACGGACGAAAGTGTGGAATTTTATTACGACACTGTTGCAAGCGGCATAAACGGAAAGATTTTCTTATATAACTATCCTGCTATAACTAAACATGAAATTTCGCCTAAGGTTGCTTTAAGCCTTGCCAGAAAACATAATAACATACGCGGTATCAAAGATACAAACCCGTTAATTGGACATACAAGGGACCTTATGAACGCTCTTTTGCCCGAATTCCCTGATTTTGAAGTTTATAACGGTTTTGATGAATCATTCGGATTTGTTGTTGAGTCAGGCGGAACAGGTGCTATAGGCGGATTATCAAATCTTTGGCCTGAATTATTTGCAAAATGGGTTAAGGCCGCAAACGAAAAAGATTATGAAACTTTTGTTGAGTGCCAGAAAACCACTAATGTTTTAATGGGGCTTTATACTATCGGTTCACCTTATATTCCTATAATGAAACATGCCCTTAATTTAAGAGGTCTTGGTATAAGTGAGTATGTAACAACTCCGTTTATAAAATGTACAGATGAACAGGATAAAAAATTAAGAGCACTTATGAAAAAAGTCGGACTTCTGTAAATACATAAAAACAATAAAATATATGTTTATGGAACACATTTACAGTATACGTTTTTAGGCGTATACTGTTTTTTTATATATTTATATGGTAAAATAATAAATACTGTGATAAAATGTAGAACAACAGTTCTTGTTTCTATGAGGTGAAAAATCAATGGCTAAATTTAAACTACATTCTAAATATAAAGCTACAGGTGACCAGCCTCAGGCTATTGACAAGCTGACACAGGGCTTTATTGACGGCAAGAAGTTTCAGACTCTTGTTGGAGTAACGGGGTCGGGAAAAACATTTACAATGGCAAACATAGTTGAAAGGCTGCAAAAGCCGACTCTTGTAATAGCACATAATAAAACTCTTGCGGCACAGCTTTATGATGAATTTAAAGAGTTTTTTCCTGAAAATGCAGTTGAGTATTTTGTAAGCTATTATGACTATTATCAGCCGGAGGCTTATGTGCCCAGCACTGATACTTATATTGAAAAAGACTCTGCAATTAATGATGAGATAGATAAACTTCGTTATTCTGCAACAGCCTCTCTTATTGAACGTAAAGATGTTCTTATTGTGTCCAGTGTTTCATGTATTTATGGTTTGGGCGACCCGTCCGATTATAAAGAGCTTATGCTTTCACTTCGTCCCGGAATGATAAAGGACCGTGATGAGGTACTTAAAAAGCTTATAGCAATTCAGTATGACAGAAACGATATTGATTTCCAGCGCGGCACATTCAGAGTAAGAGGAGACACTGTAGAGATTTTTCCTGTGGCAAACAGTGAAAGTGCAATACGTGTTGAGTTTTTCGGTGATGAAATAGACAGGATAACGGAAATAGATGTCACAACAGGCGAAATAATAGGCGAAAGAAAGCATGTCTCTATATTTCCTGCATCCCACTATATAACCATGCCTGAAAAAATGAATATTGCTATTAAAAATATCGAAAAAGAACTTGACGGACGTCTTAAAGAGCTTCGCAGCCAAGACAAGCTTTTGGAAGCGCAGAGACTTGAACAGCGTACAAATTACGATATTGAAATGATGCGTGAAATGGGATTTTGTTCCGGCATAGAAAATTACTCAAGGCATTTGGCTTTAAGACCGCCGGGAAGCACACCAAGCACACTTATTGATTTCTTCCCTGATGATTTTCTTATAATAGTAGATGAGTCACATGTAACGTTGCCTCAGATTAGAGGAATGTATGAAGGTGATAAATCACGAAAAACAACGCTTGTTAATTTTGGCTTCAGACTGCCTTCGGCACTTGACAACAGGCCTCTTAAGTTTAGTGAGTTTGAAAAGAAAATACACCAGATATTGTTTGTATCGGCAACGCCTTCTAAATATGAGGCCGAGCATTCCCAGCAGAGCGCTGAGCAGATTATAAGGCCTACAGGACTTCTTGACCCTCCTATTACAGTTAAACCCGTTGAAGGCCAGATAGACGACCTTTTAAACGAGATAAGTATGACTGTGAATTCGCAGCACAAAGTGCTTGTTACAACGCTTACCAAAAAGATGGCCGAACGGCTTACGGATTTTCTGCGTGAGTCTGGAGTACGGGTAAGATACTTGCATTCCGATATAGATACATTAGAAAGAATAAAAATTATACGTGATTTAAGAATGGATGTTTTTGATGTTCTTGTGGGTATAAATCTTTTAAGAGAAGGGCTTGATATACCCGAGGTATCATTGGTGGCAATACTTGATGCCGATAAAGAAGGCTTTCTCCGTTCTTCTACATCGCTTGTTCAGACTATAGGACGAGCTGCAAGAAATGCCGAAGGACGCGTTATAATGTATGCTGATGTAATTACCGATTCAATGCGCTACGCCATAGATGAAACAAACAGAAGAAGAACTATACAGCAGGAATACAACAAAAAGCATGGTATAGTGCCTAAAACAATCAAAAAGAAAATTTATGATGTTATTCAGGCCACAACGCCAGCTGAGGAAAAAGATAAATTCGGATTTAAAAAAGCTCCTGAGAGTATGAATGTTGATGAGTTAAGGGAAAATATCAGAAAACTTGGTAAAGAAATGAAATCTGCAGCTTCCGAATTGCAGTTTGAAAGAGCGGCAGAGTTAAGAGATAAAATACTTGAACTTAAAAAACTTCTAAAACAGTAAATGAGGTAACAAAATGTTTGAAGATAAAATTATTGTAAAAGGTGCAAGAGAACATAATTTAAAAAATGTTGATGTGCAGATACCGAGAAACAAACTTGTGGTATTTACAGGTGTATCCGGCTCAGGCAAATCATCACTTGCTTTTGATACAATATTTGCCGAAGGCCAGAGAAGATATGTTGAGTCGCTTTCATCATATGCCAGACAGTTTCTCGGTCAAATGGACAAGCCTGATGTTGACAGCATTGAGGGTCTTTCTCCAGCAATTTCAATTGACCAGAAAACCACAAGCCATAACCCAAGGTCTACAGTTGGCACTGTTACGGAAATATATGACTATATGCGTCTCTTGTATGCGCGTGTGGGTATACCGCATTGCCCAAAGTGCGGCCGTGAAATAAAAAAACAGACAATAGACCAAATAGTCGACCAAGTTATGGCTATGCCTGAAAGAACGAAAATACAGCTTTTTGCTCCCATTGTCAAAGGCAGAAAGGGAGAACATGTAAAGCTTCTTGAAGATGCAAGAAAAGCCGGTTATATTCGTGTAAGAATAGACGGAATTATTTATGACTTAAGTGACGAAATAAAACTTGAAAAAAATAAAAAGCACAATATAGATATTGTTGTGGACAGACTTGTAATTCGCGACGGAATGCAAAAACGTCTGACGGAATCTATTGAAAACGTAATGGCACTTAGCGGCGGAACACTGATACTTAATATGCCGGAAACTGATAAAGACACGGTATTCAGCCAGAATTTTTCATGTCCGGACTGCGGCATAAGTATAAGCGAGATAGAACCGAGAAGCTTTTCTTTCAATAATCCAAGCGGTGCATGTCCAAACTGCGGCGGTATAGGAATGCAGATGAAATTTGATGAAGAACTTATTGTGCCTGATGATTCTTTAAGTATAGCAAAAGGGGCAATTGTCGCTCCGGGGTTTAACTCAATTTCTTCGTCAGACAGTATGAGCCGTGTTCTTTTTAATGCTCTTTCGGAAAAATATGAATTTTCTCTTGAAACTCCTTTTAAAGAGCTTCCAAGAAAAATAAAAGATGTTATTTTTTATGGGACAAAAGGGGAAAAACTTAATATTAAATATAAAAACGCTCATGGAACAGGCACATATCAGTATAGTTTTGACGGCATAATAAACAGCCTTCAAAGACGCTATAATGAGACATCGGAAGCCATGAGACCTGAATATGAAGAGTACATGACAAACACTGTATGCCCTGTCTGCCATGGAAAAAGACTTAAACCGGAAGTGCTTGCGGTAACAGTAGGCGGTATAAACATTTCGGATTTATGCGATAAGCCTATTAAGGAATTAAAAGTGTTTATTAATAATCTTAAGTTTACACAAAGAGAACAGATGATAGCGGGACAGATAATACGCGAAATAAAAGCACGTGTTCAGTTTCTTATTGATGTTGGGCTTGATTATCTAACTCTTTCACGTTCTGCACGTACACTTTCAGGCGGTGAAAGCCAAAGAATAAGGCTTGCAACGCAAATAGGCTCCGGCCTTGTAGGGGTTGTGTATATACTTGATGAACCAAGCATAGGACTTCATCAAAGAGACAACGACAAACTTATAGGTACATTGAAAAACTTAAGAGATATGGGCAATTCTCTTATTGTAGTTGAGCATGACGAGGATACAATGCTTGCAAGCGATTATATTGTAGATGTAGGCCCGGGAGCAGGGGAAAACGGCGGAAATATTGTGTTCAGCGGTACTGTTGAAGACTTAAAAAAATGCAGCAAATCAATTACCGGTCAGTATTTAAGCGGAATTAAAAAAATTCCTGTTCCCAAAACGAGGCGCAAACCTAAAAAGAATGCATTTATTACAATAAAAGGTGCAAGAGAAAACAATTTAAAGAATATAGATGTTTCTATTCCTCTTGGGCTTATAGTGTGCATAACAGGTGTAAGCGGTTCGGGCAAAAGCACTCTCGTGAATGAAATTTTATATAAACATCTTGCAAAAACTCTTAACAGAGCCAAATGCAAGCCCGGGAACCATGATGATATTATAGGCATGGAAAAGCTTGATAAAGTAATAAATATCGACCAGTCGCCTATAGGCCGTACTCCAAGAAGCAATCCTGCAACATATACAGGGCTTTTTGACCTTATACGTGATGTTTTTGCTCAGACAAATGAGGCAAAGCTTAGAGGATATAAGAAGGGCAGGTTCAGTTTTAATATAAAAGGCGGCAGGTGTGAGGCTTGTTCCGGAGACGGAATAGTTAAAATAGAAATGAATTTTCTGCCGGATATTTTCGTCCCTTGCGAAGTATGCGGCGGCAAAAGATATAACAGGGAAACGCTTGAAGTTAAATACAAGGGCAAATCAATTGCGGATGTTCTTGATATGACTGTTGAGGAGGCCTTAAAGTTTTTTGAAAACCTGCCGAAATTAAAAAACAAACTTCAGACACTCTATGATGTTGGACTTTCATATGTAAAACTCGGCCAGTCATCCACAACACTTTCGGGAGGAGAGGCACAAAGAGTGAAACTTGCAACTGAATTAAGCCGAAGAAGTACAGGAAAAACAATGTATATCCTTGATGAGCCTACAACCGGACTTCACAGCGCGGATGTTCATAAACTGACGGAAATTATGCAGCGCCTTGCTGAGGGAGGAAACACGATTGTAGTTATAGAACATAACCTTGACGTGATAAAATCGTCTGATTACATTATAGACCTTGGCCCTGAGGGAGGAGACGAGGGCGGAGAAATTGTCGCATTAGGTACTCCTGAGGAAATAAGTGAGAATGAAAAATCTTATACAGGAAAGTATTTAAAAAAATATCTGTCCAACGGTTGACATGAGGCCAAATAATTTGTACCATATTATATAGCAATTGATTACTACAGAGATTTACGGAGGATACTTATCATGTCATATGCAGAGTCAAAAGATTGTCTTGAAACTTATATCGATGCAAAAAAAGAACTTATGAGGTATTTTAATTGCACTGATGATTTTTATGTAAAGGCAATTGGCAGATGTAAATGGATGATAAAAGACGATGATGATTTTTCTTTTCTTAGATATTGGACTGATGATGAAAAAAGACATGATGCGGTTATAGTGAAAAAAAATGGCTCACCTATGATATTTAAAGCAGGAAAATATACAATGGTTGTTGCTATAGACTGTGTTAAAATAGCTTTTATATTTGAAAATGAAAATTATAAATAGTAACTTGAAAGTTTTATAATCGACATAGCGTTAAAAAATAAAATAAGCTCAAATTCAGTAAAGTATAAAATTATTACTGATTTGAGCTTATTTTATTACAAATACCGTTTCCAAAAACACACTTATTTATATTCTATAATAAATTATTTTTTAAATTTCAATTTTAGCTCCGAGAAGTTTTACAAAATCACGGCAGATAGCAGTATCTCCCGGCCAAGCAGGTGATGTAACAAGGTTTCTGTCAACTACAGTATCTGTTACAGGTACTTCGATGTATTCTCCGCCTGCAAGATTAATGTCAGGGCCTACGGCTGGATATGCTGTTGCCTTGTATCCTTTTAAAACTCCGGCTGCTGTAAGAATCTGAGGACCATGGCATATAGCTGCAACAGGTTTGTTGTCGGCAAAAAATTCTTTTACTATTTCTATTACGCGAGGATTTAGCCTTATGTACTCAGGAGCACGTCCGCCTGTTAAGAAAAGACCAACATAGTCTTTTGTATTGACTTTGTCGAAATCGGCTGTAAGGGCAAAATTATGTCCTGTAAGTTCTGTGTAAGTCTGCTTTCCAAGGAAATCATGTACAGCTGTTGCAACTGTGTCACCGGCTTTTTTATCAGGGCATACACAGTCAACCTGATATCCTAACATTGAAAGAGCCTGGTATGGTACCATTGTTTCATAATCTTCTGTATAGTCTCCGCAGAGCAATAAGATTTTTTTAACCATTTAAAATTCCTCCTTCAGTATAAACAGAAACATTATAATATTTTATGTATCGCAAACATTTTACCACATATTGTCTTAAAACTCAATTAAATAAGTAATATTTTACAGTCCAATAATACAATATAATTTTAAATGTGCCTATTTAAGTGTATAAAAATATTCAATTTAAAATGAAGATATCTTACAAGACCTTTTGGAGAATTGACGATAAAATAGGATTCGACTAAGGAGGGGAAATATATGAAAAAAGAAATACGGACAGTTTGCTATGATGAGGAACTTCAAATTGAGACCTATCGCTTTGAAGGTATTGAACAGCCTTTTCCAAACCATTTCCATGAGCATTACGTGATTGGTTTTATTGAGGAGGGCAAACGATGCCTGTCATGTAAAAATAAGGAATACACAATAAAAAAAGGTGACATTATAGTTTTTAATCCAGGAGATAATCATGCCTGTGTTCAAAGCAGCAATGAAAAATTAGATTACCGCGGATTTAATATTTCAAAATCAACTATGCTTAATTTGACGGATGAAATAACGGGTAAAAAGGCGCTTCCTGGTTTTATTGAAAATGTAATACAAGATGATGAGCTGGCATGCTGTCTTAGTTCACTTCACAAAATGGTAATGAGCGGATTAGCTGAATTTGAAAAAGAGGAAAAATTTATATTGATGATTTCATTGCTTATAAGTAAATATGGCCGCCCATTTGAAAGCTGTATTGCCGAGTGTGGCAATGAAATTGACAGAGCTTGCAAATTTATTGAAAAACACTACTCAGAACATATATGTATGGACCAAATATGCACATGTGCCGGGCTTAGCAAATCAACGCTCCTTAGGGCCTTTACAAAATCAAAGGGTATTACGCCTTATCGCTATCTGCAAACTATTCGCATAAACGAAGCCAAAAAATTGTTGGAGCAGGGAGTTGCTCCTATTGAAGCGGCTATACGCACAGGTTTTTCAGATCAAAGTCATTTTACAAATTTTTTTAGTACATTTATTGGGTTGTCTCCGGGAGTTTATAGGGAAATCTTTTTTGATTCTAATTTAAAAGAATCCGAAGGTGATAGAAATGAAAAATGAAAATTCAATTGGGCATTTAGCTGCCTGCATTACAATTTTAATTTGGGGAACTACGTTTATTTCCACTAAAATCCTTCTTTCAGCATTTAAACCTGTTGAAATTTTGTTTTTCAGGTTTATAATGGGCTTTCTTGCTTTGGCACTCATTAATCCTCATAGTTTAAAATTAACAGATAAAAAGCATGAAATAACGTTTGCCATGGCAGGCTTATGCGGAATATGCTTGTATTATTTACTGGAAAACATCGCGCTTACTTATACTTTGGCGTCTAATGTGGGAGTTATTGTATCTACAGTGCCGTTTTTTACTGCAATTTTAACTCACTTATTTTTTAAAGGTGAAGAAAAACTTAGCATAAATTTTTTTGCTGGATTTATAACCGCGATGTTTGGAATTTGTTTAATCAGTTTTAATGGCTTTAAACTACAAATTAATATTATTGGAGATATTTTGGCATTTGCCGCGGCTTTTGTTTGGGCATGCTATTCAGTGCTTACGCGCAAAATAAGCAGCTATGGATACAATGTTTTACTTGCAACCAGACGTGAGATTTTTTATGGCATTTTATTTATGATACCGACGTTTTTTATTTTTGATTTTAAGTTGGATTTAATTAGGTTTTCAAATCCCGTTTATCTGTTTAATATTATTTTTCTTGGATTGGGAGCTTCTGCATTTTGTTTTGTATCTTGGAATTTTGCTGTAAAAATATTAGGAGCTGTGAAGACAAGCGTATATATTTATATGGTGCCGGTGATTACCGTTGTTACTTCGGCTTTAATTCTTAATGAAAAAATAACAATGTTTTCTTTTTTAGGTACGGTACTTACTATAATTGGATTATTTATTTCTGAGAGCAATTTGAAAATAAAGAAAAGAGGAAATGAAAATGAATTTACAGAATGAAAAATGTGTTATGGTGATTAACGAAAATCTACCTGTTGGAATTATTGCCAATACAGCAGCGATAATGGGCATTACGTTAGGAAAAAAGATGCCGGAAGTTGTGGGTGAAAATGTGACCGACCAAAACGGGAATGAGCATTTAGGTATTATTAAATTTCCTGTTCCTGTCTTAAAGGCAACACCTGAAAATATTAAAAATATTCGTGAAAAACTATATCATCCGGATTTTACAGATTTAACTGTAGTTGATTTTTCAGATTTGGCACAAGAATGTAAAACATACAATGAATATATTGAAAAAATTGAAAATAAAACTGAAAAAGATTTACAGTATTTTGGATTGGCTATCTGCGGTGAAAAGAAAAAAATCAACAAACTTACCGGCAGCATGTCTCTATTAAGATAGTCATACATAAAATAACACATACATTAGTAAACAGTTTTGAATTGCCGTATACCACTGTTTCTTTGGCATACAGCAGACTCAAAACTGTTTTTTTTGAAATTCTCATGTCAGTTCAGATAATTCTTTGACAGCAACATATATATCTGATATTTGATACCATGTGGCATAATCTACGCTTCCGGTAACAGGCAGGCCAAATATACTTTGAAATATTCTGACAGCTTCTTGAGTTTGCTCACCATAAACGCCGTCAACACGCAATTTCGGTATTTTCGGATAATTGTTTGATATTGCATTTAACTGCTCCTGTATTGTTCTTACATCCTGACCGGTAGAGCCTACGGTAAGTACAACTCCTTTATATGATACGGGTACTCCTTCAACTTTATCAGCAGTTTGGTAAAATACATCATATCCATAGTAATTTCTTAGTATGTTTATAGCCGAATATCCCACATCTCCGAGATATTTAGAACCCCATTGCTGCAATCCTGTTTCACACACAACACGGCTTCCGTCACAGTATTGTGCAAAAAGAGGCTGGCGTATATTTGGCCTTGTTATATATGTAGCAAAAATTTCATCAACTACAGCCGATATTTCTTCAAAAATATTTCGGCCGTAATTAAAAGCCTGATCGTAAGCCGTACTGTTTGTTATAGTAAAATTATAACCTTTTCCTCGATACCACTCTGTATAAACTCTATTTAGAGTTAAAGAAATAATTGCTGTTATATTGGCTCTTAAAGTTTGATTCGGCCATGTTGAATATATTTCGCAGCTTGCTACATTTTTTACATAGTCTTTAAACGGTATCCATACATTTTGTGCACTGATGTCAGTCGGTACTCCAAGATGTACTACTACATACTCAGGTATTACCGGGGCCGGTAAAACAACAAGCCCTGATGATTCCGGAAGCGGTTTTACTTCATCTTCTGGTATTTTTGCCGGAAATAAGCCCCATAATGTATGGTCTTCAATAAACACATCCTCCGGTGCCTCCTCCGTGGATGTTTTATATGTAAGCCCTATATTTTGAAGAGCTTTGCTTGTCGGGAGTATTTGAACACCTTCTATATTCGTTGTTTCGAATCCGTCGGCATCAACCGATACACTATACTCTGAATACGGCTTTGGCTGATTGGTTTCCAAAGAATTATCTAAAGGAGGAGCCGGAAGTTCTATAACAGGAGTTTGGCCTGAAGAATCTGTACGAAGTTCCTCTATAGTATCTCCGGAAACATAATCCGTTACTTTTACAGTTGCATTATCTATAGGCATACCTTTGTTATTGCCAAAAATGTTAACTTGAAGATAGCCTGTGTCGACATCTGCGTCATTCATAAATGCATCACCTCTGTAATATATATGTAGAACAAAATTCTTTTATTCCGAGGGGGTAGATATATTGCCGGATTTAGGAACAGGCGTAAATAATAACAATAATTTAACTGAACTTATAGTAAAATTTAGCGGCGATATTTCAGGTGTAGCTGATTCCTTAGGCGGATATGCGGAAATTTTGACATGTAACTATGCAGTTGTTACTATACCATATGAAAATATAGACAGGCTTTTTGAATTTAAAGAAATAGAATATTTTGAGCTATCAAAGAGAGTCAGCCGTCTTCTGCTGTTGGAGTTAAACAGCGCAAGTATATCTTATGTACAGAGTGAAGCGGCCTATGGGCTTTCGGGAAAGGGTGTAATGGTAGGCATAATTGACTCTGGCATTGACTATACACATGAGGATTTTCGCAATGAGGACGGTACAACCAGAATTGTTGGAATTTGGGACCAGACAGCAACAGACGGCAATCCGCCTGTAGGATTTAGAAGCGGTGTCGAATACAGTGAAAGCCAGATAAATGAAGCTTTGGAAAGCGGCACGCCTTATGAATTTATACCTGAAGTGGATTTATTCAGCCACGGAACTGCGGTTGCCGGTGTTGCAGCGGGAAACGGAAGGTGCAGCGGAGGAATAGAGCATGGTGTTGCGCCTCAGGCAGCAATTGCAGTTGTAAAAATTGGAAATCCTGAAAATCCAAGATTTTCAAAGACAACCGAAATACTAAAAGGAATCAGATACTTAATAGATAAAGCAAGAGAGTATGACATGCCGCTTTCAATAAATATAAGTTATGGTACAAGTACAGGTTTACATGACGGAAGGTCTCTTTTTGAAAGCTGCATTGATTCAATGTGCGATATATGGAAAACCGTAATATCTGTTGCCACAGGTAATGAAGGAAGTGCCAGTCATCACTTTTTTACTATACTCCAAAAAAACAAAACGGAATCAATAGAATTTTCGCTTTCGGGAAATATAAACGGTTTTAATATGACTGTATTAAAAAACTTTAGCGACGAGGTAAATTTTGAACTTATTGCGCCTAACGGAGATACTACGGGTGTAATTACCGAGAGAAAAAGATTGGAGTCAATGAAAATAGGAGGAGTGACCGTTTCGGCATTTTATGATTTGCCTACTGTCATTAACAGCAACCAACAGGTGTTTTTTTTATTTGAAACAGAAGAAAGCACATTCAGTTCGGGAATATGGGTGCTTAGAGCAATATGCAGAGACATTGTAAGCGGAGAAATTAACATTTGGATGCCGACCGTTGAGGAATTTGGAGATGAAACTCAGTTTTTAAGACCTACAACAGATATGACCTTCACCATACCGTCTACAGTATTAAATGTTATTTCTGTAGGCGGATACAATTCGTTTATAGGAAGTTTTGCTGAATTTTCAGGCTGCGGCAAACCGACATTTAAGCCGGATTTAGTTGCTCCGGCAGTGAATATTTACTCAGCAAGGGCTGGAGGAGGATATGACACATATACCGGAACAAGTATGGCTGCACCGTTTGTAACAGGTTCAGCTGCATTGATTATGGAATGGGGCATTATTGAGGGAAACGATCCTTTTTTGTATGGACAGAAGGTTAAAGCATTTTTAACAAGGGGTGCGGAACGCAACTTAAATATCCAATACCCAAACAGCAGGTGGGGATATGGCAAGCTTGATTTAAAAAGCTCAATGGATATTATTGATGATAATGTATAAAAGGTGTGATTTATATGACTGAGGAAGAAAAAATAGCGTTTATTAATTCTCCTGATTCAGTTGATTTTGCAATAAGAAGAAGCGAGCCATTAGTAAGTGAAATAGAAAGTGACCCTAATACAGTTATAGCAATGACATTGCAAGGCAGATATTCAATTTGTTTTACAAAGACAAGCAATGTAGAAAAAATGCAAAAAGCTCTGGGAACGGCTTTTATCAGTTCTGCGGCAAGGGTATTGGGATTGCTTGACAGACCGAGCCTTGAAGCTTCCGGCATAATACAAATACAATATGAGCCTTATCTTGCGCTGAGAGGCAGAGGAGTTCTTATAGGATTTGTTGATACCGGTATAGACTATACACTTCCGATTTTCAGATATGAAGACGGCACAAGCAAAATTCAATATATATATGATCAAACAATAGATACTACGCCTCCGCCGGGATTTTATGAGGGAACGGAATACACGAATGAACAGATAAACCATGCTTTGACATTGGAAAATCCATTTGAAGAAGTACCGTCAAGGGATACGGTAGGTCACGGAACTTTTCTTGCTTCTGTTGCCGCCGGAAGGAATGTGGAAGAATTTACCGGAGCTGCTCCCGATTCAGAAATAATAGCTGTTAAAGTTAGAAAAGCAAGACCGTTTTATCTTGCACGATATGCTGTGCCGCCCGAGCAAGAAAACGCTTTTGAGTCGACAGATTATATGGTCGGTGTAGAATATGTATATGAAAAAGCAAGAGAGCTGAATCGTCCTGTTATTATGTGTATAGGAGTTGGAACAAATTTCGGCTCTCATGACGGATTCAGTATATTTGAAGAATATTTAAGCGATCTTTCAAATTTAAGAGGTGTATGTATGTGTACTGCCGCCGGAAATGAGGCACAGGCAAGGCATCACGCACAGGGAGTTGTTCCGGCACAGGGTGAAAGCAGAAACATTGACGTTAGAATTGGAAGTGAAAGCGGGAGCATATATCTATCAATATGGAACACCGTAGGTGACAAAATGGCTGTTTCGGTTATATCACCGACAGGAGAGGTGATAGGCAGATTTCCTGCAAGGCCGGGATTTTCAATTGAAGAAAAACTTGTTCTTGAGCCTTCAACTGTGAGAGTTGAATATTTTTTCCCTGTTGAAGGATCAGGTGACCAGCTTACGGTAGTAAGAGTATTTGATGCAACCCCAGGCATATGGACCATCGTTGTATACGGAGAAATTATTTTAAGCGGTGCGTTTAACGCATGGCTTCCGCTTACCGGATTTTCACAGCCGGGCACGGTACTTTTGGCTTCAGACCCATATACAACAATAACTGTTCCCGGTACTATGTTTGGCTCTATATGCTGCGGTGCATATGATTATACAACAGGCAGCCTGTATTCTGAATCATCATGGGGCCCTACACGTTCGCAGGCAATGGCGCCGACATTGGTTGCTCCTGGAGTCAATATACTTGGATTTTATCCTACAGGCTACGGCACAATGAGCGGAACAAGCGTTGCAACTGCAATAACGGCCGGAGCATGTGCACTTCTTATGCAATGGGGAGTTGTGGAAGGAAATGACGTATCGCTTAGTACGTACCAGATAACAGCGTATTTGATACGAGGTTGTGACCGAAATGAGTCTGTATCATATCCAAACACTCAATGGGGATACGGAACGCTGGATTTGCTGCAGACATTTAAACTAATGAGGCAGTTTTAAAAAAACAAAAAAGGCAGGAAAGACGTTCTTTTCAAAACAGCTTTCCTGTCTTTTTATAGTTCGGAATCAATAATTTTTTCCGATATTCTTTTTTCAAGGCTTGAAAATATTGAAAGCCCAAGGACATACAGAATTTTTTGTATTGCCTCATGATTTTTTGTATTAATCTGTATTTCATTTTTAAAAAATGCATGCCCGTATTCTTCGTTTTCTTTTATTACTTCAATTGCCTTTTTTTGCATTGAAGTAAAATTATCATATATGAGCTCAACTAATTTAGAACCGGGATTATGTTCAAGTTCTTCGTTTATAGGAACCATTAAACGGGCAATATCATTTATTGAAAGCATATTTTTAAGATGATATATTATTATAAGAAGCATAATATGATTGCGGGTATATTTTTTCTTAATTGGAGCAGGAAAAAGCCTTGCCTTTGCATAGTTATTTATCATTGTTTTTGTCATTATTTTATCTTTTAGATTACGTTTGTAACCAAAAAGTTTTGTTTCCATAAAAGTTGTAACCTGGTCCATATATAAATCAATATCCGGTATTTCGGATTTTTCTATTATATGACAGTTATCTTCGCTTTTAATTATTATATCAATTTCATTTTCAGAAACTTCCATCTCTTCACCTCCATACTCAATTTATAAATATAACCATATTATAGAGTAATTGTTACTATGTGTAAAGAACTTTTAATAAAATGTTGAAAACTGTAATATCTTAAAATAATAAAATCAATTTAATTAATGGATTTTTAAATTGATTTTGTGGTATAATAAAGAAAATTTCTTTGACAATATTGAAATTGTCAGGGGTTTTAAGATTTTAAATTAATGCTTGAAAAATGGAATGATCTGTGATACGATAATTAAGTCGTGTGCCGAGGCTCAGTTTCAGGATTCTCCGATCCAATACTTAGCTTACGGTCAATAAAAATTTTTAAAATGGAGGACATAAAATGATTAACAAAGCAGAAATTATCGAAAAATTTGGTAGGACACCATCTGATACTGGTTCACCTGAGGTTCAGATTGCTCTTCTTTCGGCAAGGATTGACGTTCTTACAGAGCATCTTAAATCACATAATAAGGACCATCATTCAAGAAGAGGTCTTCTTAAGATGGTAGGTCAAAGAAGAGGTCTTCTTAACTATCTTAAGAATAAGGATATTGAAAAATATCGTCAGCTTATAAGCGACCTTAATCTCAGAAAGTAATTACAGAATATATAGAGAGGAGCTTACTCCTCTCTATTATTTTATAAAGAGTATGAAATGACGCTACGGATTTCCAGTTTTGGAAACAAGCAGTTTGTTTTGAATTGTTTTTAAAACTGAAGATTCGTGGTGTCGAATTTAAAAGGAGAGTTGATAATGTACAGAACTTATTCAACTGAAGTTATGGGACGCACTTTAAAAGTAGAAATTGGCAGAGTTGCGGAACAGGCAAACGGTGCAGCTTTGGTATACTACGGTGATACAGTTGTATTGGTTACCGCAACGGCATCAGACAAACCAAGAGACGGAATAGACTTTTTTCCTCTCAGCATTGATTACGAGGAAAGACTTTACTCAGTCGGCAAAATTCCCGGCGGATTTATAAAAAGGGAAGGCCGCCCAAGTGAAAAAGCAATTCTTACGGCAAGATGTATAGATAGGCCAATCAGACCTCTTTTTCCAAAGGATTACAGAAATGATGTTGCAGTAGTTGCCACAGTATTAAGCGTTGACCAAGACTGTCAGCCAGAGATAGCAGCTATGTGGGGAGCTTCAATTGCTCTTTCCATATCCGATATACCGTTTACAGACCCTGTTGGTTCGGTAAATATCGGTCTTGTTGACGGTCAGCTTGTTGTAAACCCGGATTCTGCTCAAAGAGAAGTCAGCAAGCTTTCTCTTACGGTTGTATCAAAAAAAGACAAGGTAATGATGATAGAAGCCGGAGCATATGAAGTGCCGAATGATATAATGATGAAGGCAATTAAGCTTGCTCATGAGGAAAATGTAAAAATTGTTGAATTTATAGACGGCATTGTTAAGGCAGAAAATGTAGAAAAACAAAAATATGAGGAATACGTTATAAATGAGGACGCTTATAAGTTTATCTGCGATTATATAACAACACCTCGTATGGAAGAAGCTGTATATGCTCAGAAAAAGCAGGAAAGAGACGAAAAGATTAATGCTATTACGGAAGAAGTAATAGAAAATATCGGGGATAAAATTATTGAGATAACAGGTGACGAAGAAGGCTTGGAACAGCTCGTAAATGATGCTATTTACAAATTTGAGAAAATGACGGTTCGTCATATGATTCTTCGTGAACATAAGAGACCTGACGGCCGTGATATTGAAGAAATAAGACCTCTGAGCGCCGAAGTCGACATATTGCCGAGAACACATGGTTCAGCACTTTTTTCAAGAGGACAGACACAGGCTCTAACAGTTACAACTCTTGGGGCAATGGATGAAATACAGAGACTTGATGGCCTTGACACTTCGGAAGTTTCAAAAAGATATATCCACCATTATAATATGCCTGGATTTACAACAGGCGAGGCCAAAACATCAAGAGGTCCGGGAAGACGAGAAATTGGTCACGGCGCATTAGCTGAAAGAGCGCTTCTTCCGGTAATACCTGACGAGGAAGAATTCCCATACGCAATCAGAGTTGTATCTGATATAATGAGCTCAAATGGCTCAACAAGCCAAGCAAGTATATGTGGTTCCACACTTTCGCTTATGTCGGCAGGTGTACCTATAAAACGTCCTGTTGCCGGAATATCTGTAGGTCTTGTTACAGGGGATAATGACGACGATTTTGTAATGCTTACCGATATTCAGGGGCTTGAAGATTTCTTTGGAGATATGGACTTTAAAGTTGCCGGAACAAGCGAGGGCATTACTGCAATCCAAATGGATATGAAAATTAAAGGTCTTACTTTTAAAATGATTGAGCAGGCTCTTGACCAGACAGCCCGTGCAAGAGAAAAGATACTTAAAGTTATGCACGACTGTATAGCAGAGCCGAGAAAAGAACTTTCAAAATACGCTCCTAAAATTGTTAACATTAACATTGACGTTGATAAAATTGCTGAACTTATAGGTCCAAGAGGAAAGACAATAAAGAAAATAATTGAGGTTACAAACTGTGCAATTGATACAGAAGATGACGGCAGAGTATTTGTAAAAGGTGACGATACTGAAAACATGCAGAAAGCCGTTGATATGATTAAGGCAATAACAATGGAACCTGAGCCGGGAATGATTTACGACGGCAAAGTAACAAGATTAATGAATTTCGGTGCTTTTGTGGAAATTGCTCCTGGAAAAGAAGGACTTGTTCATATTTCAAAAATTTCCAAGGAAAGAGTAAACAAAGTTGAGGACGTGCTTTCCGTAGGCGATGAAGTCAAAGTAAAACTTCTTGAAATTGACCAGCAGGGCAGACTTAATCTTTCAATAAAAGATGCCAAAAAAGATGAAAAAAAGAATAACAATTAAATTTTAATGCATTTTAAATCCGGAGAGTTTGTGCTTTCCGGTATTTTTAATATTATAAGTATAAAAAGGCCCTTTTATCAAATACTTAAATCGGAGGTGCATATTTTGACGGAACTGAAAACTCTTTCAAACGGTATTAGAGTTGTACTTGAAGATATACCGTATGTTCGCTCAATATCATTCGGAATTTGGGTAAAAAACGGCTCTGCCGATGAATCCGATGACAAGGCAGGTATATCACATTTTATAGAACATATGCTTTTTAAAGGAACATCAAAAAGAAACGGCAAAGATATTGCAGAAGAAATGGATGAAATAGGCGGGCAGATAAACGCGTACACTACAAAGGAATATACTGTGTTTCATACGAGAACTCTTGATAAGCATTTTGATAAAGCTCTTGATGTAATGAGCGACATGTTCCTTAATTCAAGATTTGATGAAAAAGACATGAAAAAAGAGCTTGGTATAATACTCGAGGAAATTAAAATGTATGATGATGAACCTGAAGAACATGTTACGGATATGCTTCAGGATTCCATATGGAAAAATTCTCCTCTCGGTCATCCCATACTTGGCTATGCCGAAACAATTAAAAATTTTGATTCAGCTGCAATAAAGCAATATTTTATTGAAAACTACCGTACAGATAACACTGTGATTTCTGTTGCAGGTAATTTTAAAAATGATGAAATGCTAAAAAAAATACAGGCGGCATTCGGAAATTGGAAATCAGTAAAAAAAATCGAGAAAACTTCGGCGGCTGTGGATTATACCAAATCGTCCACATCAGAAAAGAAAGATACAGAGCAGCTTCATATAAATATTGCTTTTCCATGCGAGAAACGTGACGGCAAAATGAAATACCCAATTGTTGCTTTTAACGCTCTTTTCGGCGGAGGAATGAGCTCACTGCTTTTTCAGAAAGTACGTGAAGAAAACGGATTGACATATTCGATTTTCAGTTATAATTCGGCTTTTGAAAATGCAGGTGTTTTTACTATATATCTTAGCCTTAATCCTTCGCAGCTGCAAAAAGTATTTGAATTGATTTTTGCCGAATGTGAGCAGCTTAAAAAAACTGGAGTTTCTGAAGAATTGTTAAAAAAGACGAAAACCCAGATAATAAGCAGTTTTATTATTGGAAACGAAAGTTCTTTAAGCAGAATGACTTCAAACGGCGGTTCCGTGCTTTTGCGCGGATATACTGAAAGTCCAGACGAGATTATAAAAAAAGCTGAAGCAATAACTGTTTCAGACATTCAAGACGTAATAAATTTTATATTCGATTATGAAAAGATAAGCATTGCGGCATGCGGGAACACTAACGGACTTGATATCAAAAATTTGGCAGATTCAGCCATTAGTAAAGCCATGAATAAATGATATTTATTTTGAGCATACTCCTATTAAAAAGGAGGTATTGCCATGAAATTTTTAGACTGGTTTGCGCTCACTCTTGTAATAATAGGAGCATTAAACTGGGGTCTTGTAGGCTTTTTCAATTTTGACTTGATTTCAGCAGTTTTTGGAGGCGGTTCCCATTTTGTAGCAAGAACAATTTTTGCTCTCGTAGGACTTGCCGGTCTTTATTCATTAAGTATTTACGGACGTCTTGAGGCACTTGATGTATATCATCATGCTAAGGGAAGCCACTGAAATTTTATTTTTCATAATAATTAATTTTTTTATAAAGACTGTGATTTTTAGGCTAAAAATTGCAGTCTTTATATTTTGACTTTTATCAATTTTCTTTGATTTTTATTGTTTTTCAATTAAAAATACATATAATAAGTTATTTTTAATAAAAATTGTCAGAAAAGTTTAAAATTTCATCGGTAGTATTTGCCTTATCAAAAAAAAGATGTTATAATTTTTAAAACTTCAAAAATCAGGAATAAGGTGGTAACTTATGAAATTTACAAAAATGCAGGGATGCGGAAATGATTATGTATATATAAATTGTTTTGAAGAAAAAGTTGAAAATCCGAATAAACTTGCGGTTGAAATGAGCGAAAGGCACTTTGGCGTAGGTTCTGACGGTCTCATACTTATATGCCCAACAGATGAGGCTGATTTCAGAATGAGAATGTTTAATTCTGACGGTTCCGAATCCGAAATGTGCGGAAACGGAATTAGATGCGTGGGTAAATATGTTTATGACAAGGGACTTACAAGTAAGACAAATGTATCTATAATTACACTTGCCGGAATAAAGTACCTTAATCTTAACATAGGACAAGACGGAAAAGTTGATACAGCAACAGTGGATATGGGGGAGCCTATACTTAAAGCCGAAGATATACCGGTAAAAAGCGATAAATATCCGGTTATTGACGAAGAAATACAAATTTTGGACAAGACATTCAAGTTTACATGTGTGTCTATGGGAAACCCTCATGCTGTAACGTATGTTGACAATGTTTCTGATTTTGATGTAGAAAAGTACGGAAAAGTGGCGGAGGTTGATACTCATTTTCCAAGCAAAGTCAATGCGGAATTTGTGGAAAAAGTTTCCGATGATTTTCTTAAAATGCGTGTATGGGAAAGAGGAGCCGGCGAAACACTTGCATGCGGTACCGGAACTTGTGCCACAGTCGTTGCTTCAGTATTAAAGGGCTTATGTAAGAGAACAACAACTGTACAGCTTCTCGGCGGCAATCTAACTATAGAGTGGAGAGAATCAAACAATCACGTATACATGACGGGACCTGCACGGTATTCATTTGAGGGAGAATGGCTTAGATAAATTTTAAAGGGGGCTACCATAATGGCAGATAGCTATATACAGAAACTTATTGCCGAAAGAATCGGCGGTGTAAAATTTGGAAAAGATACGGTTTTATATAAATTTGAAAAAATTAAAAGGGCAAGGAGGGCAGCTGTAGCGGCTCATCCTGAAATTGAGGTAATAGACCTCGGTGTCGGCGAGCCTGACGCAATGGCTGACAAAGGCGTAGTGGAAACATTGGCAAAAGAAGCTGCAAACTGGGAAAACAGGGGATATACAGATAATGGGCGTGAACCGTTTCAGCGTGCTGCTGCAAAATATATGGAAGATGTTTATAACGTTCCTGGTATTGACCCGCTTACTGAGGTATTGCATTCAATCGGCTCAAAACCGGCGCTTGCAATGATTCCGCAGGCATTTATTAATCCCGGCGATATTGCTCTTGTAACTGTACCGGGATATGGCGTTTTAGGCAATATGACAAGATGGCTTGGAGGAGAAACATATGATCTTCCGCTTCTTGAAAGCAACAATTTTTTGCCTGACCTTGATAATATACCTGAAGATATACTAAAAAGAGCAAAACTTCTTTATATAAATTATCCGAATAATCCTACAGGCGCTTTTGCTACAGAAAAATTCTTTAAAAAAGTTGTAAGTTTTGCCAAGAAGAATAAAATCATAGTAATACAGGATGCAGCATATGCCGCTCTTACATTCGACGGCACTAAACCGTTTAGTTTTCTTTCGGTTAAAGGAGCTAAGGATGTAGGTGTTGAAATACATTCACTTTCAAAGGCATTTAACATGACAGGCTGGAGGCTGGCATTTATTACAGGCAATCCGCTTGTTGTAAAAGCAATCGCCGCTGTTAAAGACAACAATGATTCAGGACAGTTCCACGCTATTCAGCTTGCCGGAAAATATGCTCTTGAACATCCGGAAATTACTAAGGCTACTGCCGAGAAATATTCAAGAAGACATACAATGCTTGTTGCAACACTTAAAAAACTTGGCTTCAATGCTAAAAAACCAAAGGCATCTTTTTATCTTTACGTAAAGATACCAAAAGGAATAAAGGGCGGAGTTAAATTTAAAACAGCCGAGGATTTCAGCCAGTGGCTTTTAAGAGAAAAACTTATTTCTACAGTGCCATGGGATGATGTTGAGCCATATGTTCGTATGTCCGTAACGTTCCTTGCTCTTGGTGAGGAAGAAGAAAAGAAGGTCATGGATGATATTTACAGCAGGCTTTCAGACGTGGAATTTGAGTTTTAAACTATTATAGCACCTGTTATCAGGTGCTTTTTTAACTATAAAGGAGTGATGGATATGTCTGATGTGCAGCTTCACTCAACAGAAGAAATAAAGGAAAAAGTTATACTTGTCGGAATTGATACTAATAAAAACGAATGTGATATAAACGCATGTCTTGACGAACTTGGCCAGCTTGTGGAAACTGCCGGAGGAGAAGAAGCCGGAAGGCTTATACAGCGCCGAGAGCGCATAAACCCCGGGTTTTATATCGGAACCGGAAAACTTAATGAGCTTAAAGCACTTATAAATGAAACATCTGCCACGGGAGTTGTTTGCGACGATGAGCTGTCTCCGGCTCAGCTTAAGAATATGGAAGAAGTGCTGGAATGTAAAGTAATGGACAGAACTATGGTCATACTTGATATTTTTGCATCCCGTGCAATGTCAAGAGAAGGCAAGATACAAGTCGAGCTTGCACAGTTAAAATATCGCCTTACCCGCCTTACAGGTTTAGGTGCTTCACTTTCACGTCTCGGCGGCGGAATAGGCACAAGAGGTCCAGGTGAGAAGAAGCTTGAAGTTGACAGGCGTTATATAAAGGACAGAATTGGTGAACTTAAAAACAATCTTGAGGAAATACGAACACACAGAAGCCTTTTAAGAGCACAGCGCAAAAAGAAGGGTACACCTGTGGTTTCGCTTGTTGGATATACCAATGCAGGAAAGTCCACAATACTTAACAATATAACTAAGGCAGGTGTGCTTGAGGAGGACAAGCTTTTTGCAACTCTTGACACCACTACAAGAATGGCCGAGCTTCCAAACGGCTCGCAGATACTTCTTACTGATACGGTAGGCTTTATTCAAAAGCTGTCACACCACTTGGTGGAAGCGTTTAAAGCAACTCTTGAGGAGCTTCAGTATGCCGATATTCTTGTTCATGTTGTGGATGCCTCTGAACCTTTGATTGCTGAGCATATGCAGGTTGTGTATGATACATTAAACGGCCTTGGTTGTGAGGGCAAGCCTGTAATTACGGTTTTTAATAAAATGGATAAAGTACAGAATGTTGTTTTGCCTGATGATAAAATCTGCCGCAAATCAATAAATATTTGTGCTAAAAATGATGGTGACCTGAAAAAGCTTTTGGAAACAATAGAAACGGTGTTAAAGTCATTTCGTCATTGTGAGAAAATATTAATTCCATATACCAAGGGAAACTTGCTTAACATTCTTTACGGCAATTGTGAAATAATTTCTGAAGAACATACTGAAGAAGGAACTGTTATTGAAGCATATATAAATGATGAAATTCATGAAAGACTAAAAAATTTCATTAAATAAAAATTAAAATAAATTATTTTAAATCCTCTCTGTAATTATCAGAGGGGATTTTTTGGGTATAATATGCTATAATATGTTACAGACTGCATATAAATAATTTGCGGCTTTGTTTAACTTCATGATTCCGTAATCAAAAAGGCTGCATTCTTGGTTGAATTTTACGGTGTTTATGGTACTATTAAAATAAAAATTTACATAATAAATATAACGAGGTAAATAAGAAATGAATTATACAGAATCTCTTGAATATTTGAATAAACTTTATGGTATGCTCGGCTATGACCTTGGTCTCGGCAGAGTTGAGGCACTTATGAAAAGCATGGGCAATCCGCAGGATAAAGCTAAAATTGTACACGTGGCTGGAACTAATGGAAAGGGTTCCATATGCTCAATGATGACAAGTATACTTATCGCTTCCGGATACAAAGTCGGTACATACACATCTCCGCATCTTGAAAAATATAATGAGAGAATTACGGTAAATAACAAACAGATTTCAGAAGAAGATTTTGCAAAACATATGACTTTAGTTAAAAATAAGTGTGCCGAAATAGCAAATGAAGGTGTAAGCCAGCCGACCGTATTTGAGGTCGTGACGGCTGCAGCTTTTAATTATTTTGCTGAAAAGCAGGTAGATTATATTGTACTTGAAGTTGGGATGGGCGGCAGATGTGATGCTACAAATGTAATTAAAAAACCTGAGGTATCAGTAATTGCATCTATAAGCATGGACCATATGGAATATCTTGGCGATACTCTTGCAAAGATAGCTTATGAAAAAGGCGGAATAGTTAAAGAAAACTGTCCGACTGTGCTTATTTCAGAAAATAAAGAGGTTTATGATACAATAAAACAGATATGCAAACAAAAAAATTCAAAACTTTACTATCTTTCTGAAACCGGCGCAAAAGCAGTTAAACAAGACATTGCAGGTACAGTTTTTGATGTTAAAAATGAATATTTGGACTATAAAAATATAAAAATATCATTGCTTGGAGAATATCAGCTTATGAACGCTACGGAAACACTCCTTGCCTGCAAAGCAATGAATGACAACGGTGCCAAACTAAGCGAAAAAGCCGTATTTGACGGTCTTGCAGACGCAAAATGGAAAGGCAGAATGGAAATTGTCGAAAAAGAACCTTTTGTTCTTCTTGACGGAGCGCACAACATAGACGGCATAACAATGCTTTCAAAATCACTTAAAAAATATTTTTCCGATAAACAAATCACATTGCTTATTGGCATACTTGGAGACAAAGAATACAAAAAAATGCTTGAGGTAATTATACCTTTGGCGTCGAAAGTTGTGTTTACAGAGCCACACAGCAACAGAAAATGGCATGTGGAGGCTGTTGAGGGACTGGTTAAAAAATACGACGTTGAAGTACACATAGAAAAAGATATATCAAAGGCATATACTCTTGCAAAAAGCATAACAGATAAAAAAAATGTTGTGGTATGTGCCGGTTCTCTTTATTTGATTGGAGAGTTGTATAAGCTTGCGAGAGCTTCCGAGGGAGGCATAATATGATAAATTTTAATGAGGAAATTAAAAAATATGAACAAATTCTTGAACTTGACGATATTGAAGATGCTATTCATTCAACTGATTTAAAAGACATCATGGACATGCTTAATTACATTGCTTTACAAAGCGGACCAGAAAATAATATAAGGAGCAGAAGTCAATGATGATTTGCAATAACTGCGGATATGAAATAAAATCAGGTCATGTTTGTCCTTCATGCGGCGCCGATAACGTACTACTTTCCAAGGCAAAAACAGCTTCGCTGAGGCAATATAACAAAGGAGTTGCCTTTGCCAAAGAAGGCGATTACAGTGCAGCTATTGAATCTTTGCGTGAGTGTATATTATTTGATAAATATAATTTTGTAGCACGTAATCTTTTGGGAATTGCATATTTTCAAATAGGCCTTGTTACGGACGCATTAAAAGAGTGGATTATAAGCACATCTATTAAAAAAGAAAAAAATCCTGCGCAAAAATATATAGATTCATTGCAAAAAAACGCCCGGCGTCTTGAAAAATATAACGATGCTATATGTATGTACAATAAGGCCATCAAACAATTTAAACTAAATAACAATGATTTGGCTGTAATTTCACTGAAAAAAGCTGCTGATATCAACCAAAGTTTTGTAGATGCTCAGAACTTACTTTCAGCATATTATATAAGCTGTGACGACAAGATAAAGGCCAAAAAGTATATTTATCGAGCACTTAAAGTTGATAAAAGAAATCCTCGAGCACTTGAATATTTGGCGGAAATTACAAACCATAATGAAAAAAAAGAAGAAATTACAAAATCTAAACAGAATGAGAATGAGAGTGAATTATACGGATACAACGAAAAAATTGATAAAGAATATGACATTTCTTTTTGCAAGCGTATAAAAAGTGTTTTTAAAAGCCAATTATTTATGTTTATTTCCGGAGCTGTTATTTCTGCGGCCGTTTTTGCGACTCTTGCGCTTCCGGATATTGTGGATGTAAAAAACAATCAGATTAATTCTTTAAATAGCCGGATTACGGAACTTGAGAATGAAAACAAAAACGGAACATCAACATTTGCGATAAAATATAAAAATCTTGAAGAAGAAGTTGAAAATCTACGGAAAGAAAATGAAAAATATAAGGGAGAATACAGCATTAAACAGCAGCAAATGGACATTGAAAGTGCTAAGGCTTATATAGAAAATCAAAAATATAGTCAGGCCGCGGAAATACTTTTAAAAATTGATGAAACACAATTTGATGACAGCACAAAATCTGAAATAGAAAATCTTAGAAACGAATGCTATCCGTATGCGGCCGATGAATATTATACCTCGGGTGTTGAAGCTATGCAAAAAGATGATTCCAAAGATGCTCAGAACGATTTTTTGCTTTCTGTAAAACTAAATCCGAAATCCAATAATGCTGATAATGCTCTTTATTACCTTGCCGAAATTGAGGAAACTAACGGCAATCTTGAGCAGGCAAAGAGTTATTATGAACGTATTGTAAATGAGTTCTCAAATTCAGACGTATTTAAGGATGCTGAGGAAAAAATATTGGAAATCTCCAAAACTCTACAACAATAATACAAGGTACGGTTTTAAAATTATTGCATATTATATTGAGAGAAAATGTATTGGAGATAAGTTATATTTATGCCTAAAGTATATCTAAGTCCGTCTGCACAGGAATATAATCCGTACCCAAACGGTGGTAATGAAGAATACTACATGAATTTAATTGCAGATGCCATAGAACCATATCTTGAGGCATCCGGAATTGAATTTGTGAGAAACAACCCTAATGATACTTTGTCACAGACAATCAGCAATTCAAACAGAGAAGATGTTGACTTACATGTAGCCATACATTCAAATGCGGCCGGTGAAAATTTAAAGGGAAAGCTTTCGGGAACAGATATATACTATAATCCGGTCAGTGTTAACGGCCTAAAATTTGCGGAAATTCTGCAAAATAATTTTAAAACTATTTACCCAAATCCAGATAAAGTTAATTTAATGCCAACAACAAGTCTTGCTGAAATCAGAAGAACTGTTGCTCCGTCTGTTTTAATTGAAACAGCATATCATGACAACCCTGAAGATGAGCAGTGGATTAAAGACAATATTCAAAATATAGCAAGGGTTATTGCTGAATCAATAACTGAATATTTTGGAATGCCGTTTGTTGAGCCAATGATATCAAGTCAGGATTACGAAACAAACAGTATAATATAATACATTTTAACTGATTAAAGTAATAACTAAAGCAGTTATGCAACTGATAAGGATTGAATCCTGTATTGAAACAGGACTCAGTCCTTTTAGTTTGCTCTTGATTGTTTATTGTTGTAATAATCTATATTTTCTCTTAATTTATGTTGATATCCGTCTTTATGATGTAGCCACCCATTTGTGGAACCAATATGATATTTTATTGCAAGTTGCTCGAACCCAGAAGTGAACCCCTTTTATTAGACAAAAATAAATCTAATGAAAGGGGTTTTTGATAGATGTTTTTTATTGCATAAAAAGATTATATTGTCAAACACTATTATAGTAGTTAATTTAATATAATGGAGGGCTAATATGTTTAAACATGAAAAGAAATTGCTAAATCCGGTTAAAATCGAAAAACCTAATCCTCAATATGCAGTAATGCTGCAAGAACAGCTTGGCGGCGGAAACGGCGAGTTAAAAGCCGCTATGCAGTATATCTCTCAAAGCTTTCGTATTAAAAATCAGGAAATTAAAGACCTGTTTCTTGATATAGGAGCTGAGGAACTTGGGCATATGGAAATGGTAGGTACATTAATTAATATGCTTAATGGACATGATGTGGATTATGAAGCAGTACAGGCGGGAGAAATTGAAACACATGTATTAAACGGATTAAATCCAGGTCTTATAAATGCATCGGGATATTCATGGACTGCCGATTATGTAACTGTTACAGGTGACCTTTGTGCAGATTTATTATCAAATATTGCATCGGAACAAAGGGCAAAAGTAGTATATGAATACCTTTACCGTCAAATAAATGATAAGTACGTAAGAGAATCAATTGACTTTTTGCTTAACCGTGAAGAAGCTCATAATCAACTATTTAGAGATGCATTTAATAAAGTACAGGAAACAGGTTCAAACAAGAGCTTCGGAGTAACAAAAGATTCAAAAATTTATTTCAACCTTTCAAGTCCTTCTCAAAGTAAGGAATTTGAAAAACCTGATACAAAAGCACCAAGTTTTAAATAATTATAAGATACAGCCATTATAGATTGCATCTAATATATAAAAAGCAATCTCAAAGTTATTTATTTTAGCTGAGGGATTGCTTTTTATGTTTATAACTTAATTAAATTCTATCTGATTAAGTCATACAGGTCTTTAATGTTATATACTGGTTTTTTGCATGTACCGTTTTGGCAGAAATAAAATGCTGTGCCATTTTTTGGTATTGGATATTCTCTGGTAAATGGTGCTATGTTTTCCACAATTTTTGTATTTTTGGGAGTTTTAACAAGAACAGATATATTTAGCGTCTGTGAAGACAAAAACTCAGAAAGAGAGGGCGGCACATCATCAGAAGAGACACAAAGAAGTTCGCCTGACGGATATACCATTTGCATAATAGCAAGCAGTGCAAAACTGTATCCCATAGGATAATCTTCAATGCTTCCAGACAGAAACTTTAATTGCTTATCACTTGCATTCTGCCATTTTATTTCTCCTGTAAGTTTTGCCAAACGGCATAACACATACGCGGCAACTGAATTACCCGACGGCATTGCGCCATCATAAATCTCCTTCGGACGGTCGATTAATTCTTCGCTGTCTGAACTATAAAGGTAAAAACCGCCGTTTTCGGAATCAAAGAATAAATCCAGCATTATGTCTGTGATATCTATTGCTTTTTGTAAATATGTCGAATTAAATGTTGCTTCGTATAGCTCCAGTAACGCAAGCGCATAAAAAGCATAATCATCAAGTTTACCATCATATGCGGCTTCACCCTCTCTCCAGCGTGCACGCAAACGCTCTCCGTTCATCAAATTTTCAGTTATAAACGTATTTGCTTTTTCTGCGGCTTGTAAGTATTTTGGCTCGTTTAACAAATAGCCGGCTTTGGCAAATGCCGCAATCATTAGACTGTTCCATGATGTCAAAATTTTATCGTCTTTGCGAAGTGATGCACGTTTTAAGCGGTATGCATACAATTTACGGCATGAATTTACTATACGTTCATCCGTATTTTCCCAGTTTGGATTTTCAATTAAGTTTGGTATACTTTTGCCTTCAAAATTTCCGTCATTGGTAATTCCAAACCACTTACAGAAAAATTCGCCGTCATTTTCTCCAATATAATTTTTGATTTCTTCAGGTGTAAAAGAATAATATTTTCCTTCCTCACCGTCACTGTCGGCATCTTGGGCACAATAAAAACCGCCGTTTTCATGAGTCATTTCACAAAGAACGTAATCAAGTGTTTTGCGGACTATATGTTCCCAAATGGGTTTGTGAGTTATTTTATAAATTTGTACATACGCAATAGCTAATAACGCGTTGTCATAAAGCATTTTCTCAAAATGAGGTATAAGCCATTTTCTGTCTGTGGAATAACGTGAAAATCCTCCGCCAATATGATCAAAAATACCGCCTTTATACATTTGAGAAAGTGTTTTATCGACGATTTTAATACATGCTTCATCTTTTTCAAATACTGAATAATTCATTAAAAAAATCAAATTGTGCGGGGCAGGGAATTTTGGAGCAATGCCGAAGCCGCCGTAAGTTGAGTCAAAATATTTTTTAAAGTCTTTTACGGCATGAAAAATCAAATCTTTGGTCGGCAAAGAGGATTTAGAAGCATTATGTTGTTTAATTAGAATTTCTTTTATTTTATTACCGACAGATTCTAAGTCTTTTCTGTTTGTTTTCCACTGATGCGCAATTTCAGGCAGCAGTTGCAAAAGCCCTATCATTCCGCCTCTGCTGTCTTTTGGCAGATAAGTTGCGGCATAAAACGGCTTTTGGTCTGATGTCATAAAAATTGTAAGCGGCCAGCCGCCATTTCCCGTTATCGACTGGCATATATTCATATATACCGCATCAATATCAGGCCGTTCCTCACGGTCAACTTTTATACAGATAAAATATTGATTAAGAACGCCGGCTACTTCTGTGTTTTCAAATGATTCGTGCTCCATAACATGACACCAATGGCATGTTGAGTACCCTATAGAAAGAAAAATAGGTTTATCTTCGGCTTTTGCTTTTTTAAAGGCTTCCTCACCCCACGGAAACCAATCAACAGGATTGTTTGCATGCTGAAGCAAATAAGGGGATTTTTCTTTTGAAAGTCTACCCGTTGGTTTTGTCATTAACATATAATCACCGCCTTATTGGTTTGAAAACAAATTAAATATGCATTTTGTATATTTCTTTATTAAAAAATATATGCCATCAAAAAAGATGGCATATAATATTGTTTATCTCATATTTCTACATTCCGACGCACATTTATTGCATTCATCAGCGCACTCTTTACAATGGTTATCATTAAATTTTCCACATTCAGTTGCACACTGTTCGCAAATGGATGCACATAACTGACATAGGTCGTTTGAAAACTTGCTTCCCATCCCCATAAAGCATGAAGACATTTTACATATGTCGGCACAAGCAACCAATGTCTCTATGCAATTTTTTCTTGCCTGAACATCCGGCTCATTTAAGCACAATACCATACATTCATTACATGTTTGAGCACACTTGTTGCAGGCGTCTATACATTTTTGATTCATACCTATAGTGCTTGTCATAACTTCCATTTTATTTCATCTCCATCAATTTTTTATGCTAATGCACTTAACTAATTTATCTTTTTTTTATAAAAATTATACAAGTTATAGCTATATTGTTTATTGATTTTCAAATGTCGAAAAATATAGAATACTAAAGGTTTATGTGGGGATTCTATTAATAAGTTTTAATTTTCAAAATAAGAGAGGAAGCCTCACATGATTAAAAAAATATTTCCACCTACAACAAAAAAAGAAGCATTTTATACATGCAGCAAATTTAACAAAAAAATACGTGATGACACAATTAATTGTATTAACAAATATAAAGATTGCGATGAGTTAACAATATCTGAAAAATTAAATAATCTTAATTATGAATGGGATACGGAAAGAGTTTTGGAAACAAATGCTGCAACTGTGGTTTTTTTAAGCTCTGTTCTTGGATTATGCAAAAGAAGATACTGTTGTTTTTTACTGACTGGAATAATAGGAATTTGTCTGCTGAATCATGCATTATTCGGATGGTGTCCTCCGCTTCCTATTATAAGAAAAATGGGTGTGAGAACAGCTGAAGAAATTAACAATGAAAAAACAGTATTCAAGTTAATCAGAGGAGATTTTTCACAAGATACTAAAAACGCAGCCAAATTACTTAATATTGCAGAAAAGCAATAAACCAACAATTAATCTTTTTATAGCATATAAAGCAGCGGCCATTTTTGAGCCGCTGTTTATTATATTGCTTTTAAACACATATGAGTTTACATAATATTATTTTCAAGGTATACTTTAATACTCATTCGAACAAATATTATAATTTTCGGATGATAATTAAATATTAGAAATTTACTTTTTTGAAATAATTAATGGCTTTTGAAAGACGAGAACTCTACATTTGAAAATTTAAAAAGTTTAAATGGTATACAAATTACTAAAGCAGAAAAATTATTTTTAATAACACAAATATCTTTGTTAAAGCAGCGTCAACTGAAAACTTATAAACTCGATATAATTTTTGACCATGCATCCGGAGCTTGAAGGAAATCAGCGTAATGGGATTCAACATTTTTTTCGTAATTTTCAAGTTCTTTTCTAATATTCATAAAAGATCTGGTGCCGAAATGTTTGCAAACGGCAGGCAATGTGATATCAAGTTCATGTTTCATATTTTCAATTTCGTCTTTATAGCCGTCTCTGTTAGTTATATATAAGAATAAAGGCTTATATCGAACCCAACCTATACATGCGTTATAAAAACGTTTCTTAATTCTGTCGGAAGTTGCTTTTATAGGCTTTAGCTTTATAGGAAGCACTCCTGATAATAAATGCCTGTATGCGGAAAACCCGTCGTGGAAAGTGTAACAAGGTATACTTAAAACTTTTCTTTCACTTAAACATGTGCTTAAAAAAGTGTCTTCCCCGCGAGCTCCCGGAGGATTAAAGAACGGAAAGACTCTTTCTGGTTGTGTAAGATTAATACATAAATTTGAGCCCGAAATAAATTTTGCATTGTTTATTTCAGGTACTTCAATTACCTTTTTTTCTATTAACACTTCAGTATCAGCATATGTAACGCCGCCGTTTAACATTATTTTTTTAATGTTTTCCCAATTTATAATATCGTTGCTTATGGCCTTTATGAATTTTCTAAAAATATCTTCAGTCATAATATCAGAAAATTCTATGTTTGGAATAGGGGAAATATAGCCGCAATGATAACCAAAAGTTATATCTGCATTTTTTATATTCATAAGATGCGATTTCATAACCTGCTGACCGCCCCAGAGTGCTGTTTCACTATTTCTTGTAACGGCAACTGGATACTCGTCATCATCAATAAAAAGCAGACAGTCCATTTTGTTTTTTATTGCCTCATAAAGAATAATGTTTCTTGAAGAAGCATATCCTTTTTCAAAAATTATTGATGCTTCTTTTGCATTAATAATGCCTTCTTCCATAAATTTTTTTGATACTTCTTTAATTTTTTGAGTATCAAAAAAGTTAGTGTTGTCAAGATATCTCGCAACTTCAGGATGTATTGATGTATAATCGGTATATTTTGTTCCCATATAATCCAAATCATATGCAACAAACAGATTTAAACTAATATTGTTGTTATCAAGCAATCCAGATTCTTTACAATTGTATATGTAGCTTTTTAATACGTTTTGAAAATGTTTTCTTCCTGTTGCGAAACCTAAACCTACTTTAATTGTATTATCCACATTATTCGCCTCCTTAAAACGATGGATATTTTATAATTAATATTTATTATACCATAAAATTCATAAATCAACAAGAATACCTAATATACTACAATTATACAAAATAAAATAGTTATATTTAATTAACTATAAATTGTGCTATTTCCACAAATACAGATAAAGATATCGTGCAACTTGCTTTTACATAAAAAAATGAGCATATATTTTTATATGAAATTAATTTTTAAAAATGCAATTCAACTTTTGTTCAAATTTTTTAATTATTAATTTTGATATTAAAAATATTCTTATGAAATATGTATGTGCCGTTTCGTGAATTTTAGTTGAATAATTTTTGCAAATTTTATGTTTAAATGTGTATAAAATAATTTGAATTTATGTTAAAGTAATAAAATATAGAATTAAAATAAGAAAGAGTAAGGCAGAAGGAGGAATTAAGTGTACTACTATCATGTTGACGTATTCAGTTCAAAGGCTTTATCAGGAAACGGGCTTACGGTAATCTTTCATGATGAAGATTTAGAAAAGCATTATATGCAAAAAATTGCACAGGAATTTAAGCAATTTGAGACTGTTTTTTTAAGGCGGACAGAAGAAAAACTTTTTCGTGCAAGAATATTTACAGTTGAAGAAGAATTGGATTTTGCCGGTCATCCTATATTAGGAGCGGCAGCGGCAATTCACAAAAACTATTTTCCGGATGAAAACAGCATTTCTGTTACATTTGAGCTAAATAACAAAAGGCTGCAATCGGAATCAGTTAAAAGAAATGGCTATTTTCAATCTTCAATGAATCAGGGAACGCCTGAATTTCTTTGGACTGTAGATGATAAGTTAAAGTATGACTTTCTGCGGTATTTAAATCTTACGCCAAACAATATTTACCCTGATTTGCCTATGGAGGTTGTTTCAACAGGCTTGCCGTATTTAATTGTTCCTATTGCTTCCGGCTTGGAACATGCCAAAATAAGTGTCAACAATTTTGAGGAACAATTAAGAAAAATCAACGCTAAGTTTGTTTATGTTTTTGACGTTAATAAAATGGAAGGGCGTACATGGGACAATTTTGGTGCTGTTGAAGATGTTGCAACCGGAAGTGCCACCGGACCAACGGGGGCTTACCTCAATAAATGGAATATCTGTAAGGAAAATATAATCATAAATCAGGGAAGTTTTGTAGGAAGGCCGAGCAAATTAAAAGTTTTTATTAATCAATCAACAGGAGAAATAAAAGTATCTGGTAATGTTAACATAATAGCAAAAGGGAATTTACTATTATAATATGATATGTAAATTAAAAACCAAATGGGGAGCTTTTTTACTTGCAAAAAGCTCCCCATCCCCCTAAAAATGCGCTTGAAAGTAAGAAAGTAATAAAAACCGGCATGACTCTGTCCAGCCAACCCTGCAAGCCTTTAAAAAGGCTTGAACTAAACTTTGATAGGCTCCGCCCAAGTAATTACTATTGTGCAGAATTACTTTTACGATAACTTTTTTGACAGTCTGAAGCAAGCCTTAATAAGCTTGCCGGTATTTATATATTTTTATTTATAATTTTATCTTTAAGAGCCAAAATTTTAATCCGAATTTCTTCAATAGTTTCTATAAATTCATCATCTGTTTTCCCGGTTGGGTCATCAAGGTTCCAATCTTCTCTATGTTTGCATGGAAGGAACGGACACTCAACATTGCAGCCCATTGTAATTACAACATCTACCGGCGGTATATCACACAGCAATTTTGAATACTGCGACTGCATATTTATATCATAAAGCTGCTTTATTATTCGCACAGCATCTTGATTTATTTTGGGTTTGATTTTAGTTCCGGCAGAGTAACACTCAAACACATCAGCGGCAAAATGTTTTCCAAGCGCTTCTGCAATCTGGCTGCGGCAGGAATTATGAACACATATAAATGCAACTTTTGGCTTCATAAACGGAACATCCCTTTCTCTCAGATTAGCCTGTGTTACTCAGTCAAAACGTAAATGTTTAGTATTTTATCCCCTGATTTTGTGAAGAATCTGAATTACATCATCCTTTTTAAGAACTTTGCCGTATGAAACGACTTTATTATCAATTACAAGGGCAGGCGTGCTCATTACGCCGTATGCTGAAATTTTTGCAAAATCTGTTACATGGTCAATTTTGGTATCCATTCCAAGCTCGGCAAGAGCCTCTTTTGTTGCAGCTTCCAGCTGATTGCATTTTGCACACCCTGAGCCGAGCACTTTTACTGACGGGCCATCTGTTTTAGTTTCTGCCTGTTGTGGCGCTTTTGAATCACAGTTGCCACCGCAGCAGCATGTGTTCTTTTTCTTTCCAAATAAACTCATAATAAATACCTCCTATAATGAAATAAATATAAATTGAAATATGTTAAACAGGTATCCTACAAGTATGATACCTATAGTGCAGATTGCAATAAACAGTCCCAAAAGTTTTGGTTTTACAGCTTTGCGAAGCATAATTAAAGAAGGCAGGCTCAGCGTTGTTACAGCCATCATAAACGACAGTATGGTGCCAAGCTGTGCGCCTTTATAAAGCAGTGCTTCGGCAATTGGGATAGTGCCGAATATATCCGCATACATAGGCACGCCTACCAAAGTTGCAAGTATTACACCAAACGGATTGCCGCTTCCCAAAACTGATTCAATTACGTTTTGAGGAATCCAGTTGTGAATAATTGCACCTATGCCAACGCCAATCAAGATATACGGAAATACCTTTTTAAATGTTGAAGCCATTTGCTCCTTTGCATAAATAACACGGTCCTTTTTTGTTAGAGTAGGTGATTCAATATCAACACTGCTCGCGTTTAATATAAATTCCTCAACATATCTTTCCATTTTAAGTTTTTCAATTATTGTGCCGCCTATTACAGCAATAATTAACCCAACTACCACATAAGTTATTGCAACTTTAGCGCCAAAAATACTCATAAGAAGTATTAAGCTTCCAAGGTCAACCATTGGCGATGAAATCAAAAACGAAAACGTAACTCCAATTGGAAGACCGGCGCTTGTAAAGCCGATAAATAGCGGGATTGACGAACATGAACAAAACGGCGTTACAGTACCCAAAAGTGCACCTATTATATTTGCCCAAATTCCATCAAACCTTCCCAATATTTTTTTGCTTCTCTCCGGCGGAAAAAAGCTTTGAATATATGATATGAAAAAAATTAAAAAACATAGCAAAATTGTAATTTTTATAACATCATAAGCAAAAAACTGTACACTGCCTCCAAAACGACTGCTGGTGTCCATACCTACAGCAGACAGACCTATGCCAATTATATTGTTGAGCCATTTCATGCCAAGAACTTGATTTTGAAAAAAGAGCCATACTGTTTTCATATATGTTCCCTCCAAATTATATTTTCATATCAAAAAAAATTGATGTATTGTCCTAATTAAAAGCCATCTTATTGATGGCTTAATTAATTAAGCATTGATTTGGCTGCTGCACAGCGTAGGGAGTAGTAATTCTTTTCAAAAGCTCAATTGCATACTTACTTCCTGATTCACTTATGTGGTAATGAGTCCATTTGCCTTCCTGCCTGCTTTCAACAATTCCGGATTCACATAAAATTTTCATGTGGTAGGACAGGGAAGACTGCCCTATATTTAACTTGTCAATTAACACACACGCACATTTTTCGCCGCTGCGCAAAAGTTCCAAAATTGCAAGACGTTTTTCGTCGCAAAATGCTTTAAACACTTTAGCGTTTTTTTGGTATTCTGTTTCCAAGTCCTTCACCTCACATCAATTTTTTTTGATATGACTATTATATGCCTCACATCAAATTTTGTCAATATGAAAATCTTTTAAATTAAACTATCCATTTTTTATTATGCTGTGAAGGCAAAGCGAAAACAAAGCAGCAAAAATATGCTTTTCTCCAACTAATAAGCCGATTTCCTATATAAAAATTGCTTTTATACAAGTATTTTATCCATATGCACACTTCTTATGTATTTTAAATTTAGTCAACGCTTAATCAAATCAATATTTGATAGTGCTTTTTTTGTATTTTTATGGTATTGTCTTAATAGTGTATTTTAATTTATTCTATTGAAATAAGCGAAATTAAAAATAAACTTTATAAAACCGGGGGAAATTAAGATGAAATTAAAAAAAATATTTATTGTTTTAATCATAGCAATATCTATGTGTTCAGATGCATTTGCGGCACAGTTTAGCGATGTGTCTGAAAATCATTGGGCATATGGTGAAATAAACAAAGCATCTGAATATGGTTTTATTACCGGAATGGGTGACGGAACTTTTGGACTTGGAAAAAATGTTACACGTGCGCAGTTTGCGTCTATGGTTGTAAGAATGTTTGGTTTTAAAGAAAATATACCTGATTTAAAATACAGTGATGTTGGCTCAAAAAAATGGTACTACAGTGACGTTGAAACTGCTCTTGCAAACAGAGTGTCTCAGTATGGTGACGGCTGTTTCAGGCCTGATGACAATATAACACGTGAGGAAATGGCTGTTATGCTTATAAGAGCCCTCGGATATGATTCTTTGGCACTGCAGGAAAACAGTACACCTACACCTTTTGCTGATGTTTCAGAAAACATGGGTTATATTAATTTAGCATATAATTTCGGGATAATAAGCGGAAAATCAAGTACCGAATTTAATCCAAAAGGCACCGCAACGAGAGAAGAAGCTGCCGCAATGATGGTGCGTTGTTATGAAAAGTATACGTCAAAAATTAAGTTTCTGCATGGATTCTACGCTTTCTCGTCATATAGCCAAAAAGATATGGCGGCAGATATGAACGCTGTATCATTTGGCTGGAGCAGGCTTGAAGAAGATAACGGCGCGGTAGTTTTGAACACTTTATATGCAAACGGAAACGAGTGGGCCGTTCCTGACGGATATGAGGATATAGTCAAATATCTTAAAGAAAAAAATATTAAAACAAACTTAAACGTGTATATGTCAGCCGGTGAAGGAGATACAGCTGCTGATATTTTAAGTGATTCTCAAAAAAGGAGCGCTGCCGTAGATGCAATAATGGACGAGCTTACAGTGTCATACAAAAATCTCGGATACAATCCTTACAGCGGAGTGACAATTGATTTTGAAAACCTTAGAAGCTCACAAAAATCAGATTTTGTGTCATTTTTAAAGGAACTTAAAGAAAAACTGAATTCAGATAAAACACTTTATGTGGCCGTTCAGCCACCAATGAAAAACGGCTCATATTTTGACGGTTATGATTTTAAGGAAATAGGAAACATTGCGGATAAAGTAATTTTAATGGCCTATGACTATAACCCAAAAAGCATTTCACAGGATGTAATGGAAAGTGGATTTACAACTACGCCTGTCTCGCCGTTTGATGAAGTATATTTTGGACTTAAAGCAGTTACTGACAGCAAAACAGGAGTACAGGATAAAAGTAAAATAGTACTCGGTATGAGTTTTAATAATGTTGGTTGGACTGTAGATAACGGAAAAATTACAAACTCCAAAGGCATTACATATACTTATGCAGATATTGAAAAAATGATTCAAAACGGAGCCAATGTCAAATATTCCGACAAATACAGAAATCCTTATCTTGTATACAGTGAAAACGGACAAAATACAACAGTTTGGTTTGAAAACGCCGAAAGCATAAAAGATAAATGTGAGCTTGCAAAAATGTTTGGCATAAACGGTATTTCTTTTTGGAGGCTTGGAATGATACCAAACGGCAGCGGGAACTTTGATGTTTGGAATACCATAAATAATTTAAGATAGAAAAAAAACGGCTTTCTGTTTTTAGAGGCCGTTTTTTCGTTTTTATAAAATTTGTAAATAAAATTACTATTAATTTCAATGTCATCAAAAATTTTCTACATTATATATATCGAAATTTTTACATAAAAATTAAATTTATTACCATTATTTACCTGTTGATTTAACTACTTTTGGATGCTAATATAAATTCGTAATAAATATGAAACATTTTTGTAACAATTTGTTTAGTTTTATTTAATCTATTTTAAAAGGAGGAAAATACATGAAAAAAACAGTTTTATCAGCAGTATTTGTAATTTCTTCGATGATTTTATCATCGTCCGCATACGCAGCTTGCCCAAATGCGTCAGCCAACACTTGTTCAAACAATTCTTTTATAAAGAATATATGCGTACACGCAGTTAACAGTTCTACATGTAATTTACCTGAGAATATTAAAAGTTGTTTATCCGGAAACTGTACTACATTTTCATCAGGCAATTGTATTTATGAAATATTGTCTGGAAGCGGCAACGAGAATATAACATCTTTGTTTAACAAATACATAAACAATACAGAAAACAACACAGAAAATGAATCAAATGACAATGAATGTACTGACTGTGACGATAATTCCGAAAACACCGCAACAGACAACGCAAAAAATAATAATGATGCTGCTTCAAACGACTCAAAAGACAGTACAGTCACAAATGATAATAACACAGATACCAATTCAGACAGCAATTCAAATTCTAATACCGAAACTACTACACCGGCAGATAATACAAATGACAGTGCTACAGAAAGCTTAAGCGATTACGAAAGCGAAGTTTTGAGTCTTATAAATTCCGAAAGAGCAAAAAATGGCCTTTCTGCACTTTCAATAGATTCAAACGTACAAAAAGCAGCAGAAGTAAGAGCAAATGAAATAACAGAAAGTTTTTCACACACACGTCCAAACGGAACAACTTGTTTTACAGCTCTTGCTGAAAACGGAGCAACATATACAAAAGCCGCAGAAAATATTGCTTACGGCCAAAGATCAGCTCAGGAAGTTGTAAATGCTTGGATGAATTCCGAAGGACACAGAAAAAACATACTTACTCCTGATTTCACAAAGACCGGTATTGGCTGTGTTTCTGTAAACGGTACACTTTATTGGACACAATTTTTTACAAAATAAACAAATTTTAGTTGAGTCTTAAACTTCTTTGTATTATAATATATCATTATAATTCAGGGAGGAAAATACATGACAGATATATTATCAAAACACATAGGAAACTTTACTCTCGGCAATGTGTTTTCAGCTGCTATTTCACTTGTAATATGTTTGATTGCGGTAAAAGTTATAATGATAATAGTAAACAGGGCTGTGAATAAGCTTCCAATTGAAAAAACACTCCACAAATTTACTGTTTCTGTAGTAAAAGCTATTCTTTACTTTATATCATTTCTTATTGTTGCAGAAAGTTTAGGCATTGACGTTACATCATTAATTGCAGTATTTTCTTTAGCAGGTTTGGCTGTTTCACTTTCTGTTCAAAACTCACTGTCAAATCTTGCAAGCGGTATAATGATGCTTATAACAAAACCATTTTCTGTAGGCGATTATATAGAAGCCGGCGGTATAAGCGGAACGGTAAGCGAGATAAATTTTATATATACAAAAATGCTTACTCCCGACAACAAAATAATTTTTGTTCCGAATAGTGACGTTGCTTCTTCAAAAATAACTAATTATTCTGCTGAGCCTTTAAGAAGAGTAGACATAAATATTACTGCATCATATGACGCTCCAATAGAAAAAGTTAAAGCCGCCTTGCTTAGTGCTGTTAAAGACTGTTATGTTTTTTGCGAAGATCCTGCACCATTTATAAATGTAATGAGCTATCAGTCAAGCAGCATTGAATATGTGATAAGAGCATGGTGCAGAAATGCTGATTACTGGACGGGCTATTTCAGGCTTCTTGAAAACGTAAAGAAAGAATTTGACTTAAACGGTATTGAAATGACATATGATCATCTTAATGTTCATATGATTAAAGATTGATTGTTTTTATCGGTATATTCTAAAGAGATATGCCGATTTTTTAATGTTTGTTTTAATTTTATTTTTGCTTTTATTTAGACTTGTTTCATTATAATATGATTAAAAACTGTTTGTTTTTATCAAATTAATATGGTATAATTTAAAAGTATGTATTTTACAAACATTTTGAAATAGGAGATTTTTAATAATGTTGGAAAACGTTAAGATGACTGTTTCTGATAAGGAACAGGAAATACAGAAGCAGTATGCAGATAAAGTAAGGGAATATGTAACAAATTCCGGATGCGAAAAAACATTCTATTCTCTTGCTATGGGCTGCCAGATGAACGCACATGATTCTGAAAAAATAACAGGCATGATGCTCCGTATGGGATACAAAGAAACAAATGATGAAACAAAAGCGGACTTCATAATATATAACACTTGTTGTGTGCGTGAGAATGCTGAAGAAAAAGTATTCGGTAAAATTGGTACACTTAAACACATTAAAAAAACAAAGCCGGATACCATAATTGCCCTATGCGGATGTATGATGCAGGAAGACACAGTTATACAAAAATTAAAGCAGTCATACAGACATGTAGACATTATTTTCGGTACATTTAATCTCCATAAACTTCCGCAGCTTCTTTATACACGTATAAAAACAGGTAAACCTGTAATAGATATTTGGGATAAACATGGCCCTATAGTTGAGGATACCAGTTACAAAAGAGAATTTAAGTATAAAGCATCTGTAAACGTAATGTATGGGTGTAATAATTTCTGCACATACTGCATAGTACCATACGTTAGAGGCAGAGAAAGAAGCCGCGAAAAAGAAGACATACTTAACGAGATAAGAATGCTTGCCAATGACGGCGTAAAGGAAATCACACTCCTCGGCCAAAATGTGAATTCATATGGCAAAACACTTGAAACACCCGTTACATTTGCTGAGCTTTTAAGAGAAGTTGACAAAATTGACGGCATTGAAAGAATCAGGTTTATGACATCACATCCAAAGGATCTTTCGGATGACCTTATATATGCCATGCGAGACTGTAAAAAGGTATGCAATTACTTGCACCTTCCTTTTCAAAGCGGCAGCAACAGGATACTTGAAAAAATGAACCGCAGATACACAAAGGAAAAATATCTCTCGCTTATTTACAAAATTAAAAAAGAAATACCGGATATAATGATAAGTACAGACATAATTGTCGGGTTTCCTCAGGAAACGGAAGAAGATTTTTTAGATACACTTGATGTTGTTAAAAAAGTAGGATTTTCCACAGCGTTTACGTTCATTTATTCAAAAAGAACAGGAACGCCTGCGGCCGTTATGGACGGCCAGATAGATGAAGCCACAGCTCACGAACGTTTTAACAGGCTTCTTGAAGTTCTGAATAAAACTATTGAAAAAGTACATGAAGCGCAAGTTGGCAAAACACTTGACGTGCTTGTGGAAAAGGTAAGCCGTCAGGGCGAGGGAATCGTTACAGGCAGAAGCACAGACAATACACTTGTTCATTTTAAGGGAAATGCCGAGCTCATAGGACAGACGGTTCCGGTAAAGATAACCGAAAATAAAGTATTTTATTTATTAGGAGAAAGGATTTGAAAAAATGAGTATTTATGATCAGGCAAGAGCTTTAGGAAAAGAAATGCTGGAATGTGAACAGGCTAAAAAACTCTATGCGGCAAGAGAGGCATTTGACGCAAGCAAGGAAGCTCAGAAATTAGTTGAAGATTATACTCTTCTCAAACAAAAATGGACTCAGGTAATGAATGATAAAGACAGCGATAAAATACAGCTTACAGATATGAGCAAAGAAATTTCAGAAATGGAAAAGAAAATTAAAGAGCATCCTGTTACAAGCGAACTTATGAAATGTGAAACTGAGTATGGCGCTTTTGTAAACTCAATTTTCAATCTTATAACAGTTACTATTCAGGGACAGGAAGCAAATACAGATTCATGCGAAGGCTGCTGCTCAAGCTGCGCCGGATGCCACTAATACGCGCTTAAACGGAGGTCAAACATGGCAAAGATTTCGCCGATGATGGAGCAGTACATGGAAATAAAAAACAGATATAAATACTGTCTGCTTTTTTTCAGGATCGGAGACTTCTATGAGATGTTTTATGATGATGCTCTTATTGCAAGCAAAGAACTTGAAATAGTTCTGACAGGCAAAAACTGTGGTCAAGAAGAAAGGGCTCCCATGTGCGGAGTCCCTTTTCACAGTGCCGACAGTTACATAAAAAAACTTGTTAGCAAAGGATATAAGGTTGCTATATGTGAACAAGTTGAAGACCCCAAGCTTGCAAAAGGGCTTGTCAAAAGAGAAGTTATTAGAATAATAACTCCCGGAACAATAGTTGACAATACTGCTCTTGATGAGAAAAAAAACAATTATATTATGTGCATTTACGCCGACAAAAGCGGATTTGGAATGTCCGTATGTGATGTTACCACAGGTGAATTTCTGACAACGGATTTTGTTAGTGTAAATGCTGTAAGTAAAATTATAGATGAAACGGCAAAGTTTATGCCTTCGGAGCTTATAGCTAATGAGGGCTTTAAATCAATGCCGCAGTCAGCTGAAATAGAAAAGAGATTTAATTTAAAAATAGGTACATGTGACGACTGGATGTTTGAATATAATACGGCAAACAAAACTCTTTGCAGACATTTCGGAGTACAGAATCTTGACGGAATGGGGCTTAAAAACCATATGTTTTCTGTATCAAGTGCCGGATGTCTGATGCAATATCTTTACGATATGCAGAAAAATAATTTGTCAAATATACTTAACTTAAAATATTACACAACAGGCCAGTTTATGTTTCTTGACATGGCTTCAAGACGTAATCTTGAGTTAACTGAAACATTAAGAGAAAAAAATAAAAAAGGTTCTTTATTGTGGGTTCTTGATAAAACCAAAACCGCTATGGGCGCAAGGCTTATAAGAAAATGGATAGAACAACCGCTTATTGACAAAGACGAAATAAATAAACGTCTCTCAAGCGTAAAAGAACTTCTCGATAATTTTTTTATGCGCGAGCAGATAAAAGAGATAATTAATTCAATGCATGACTTTGAGCGAATAACAGGAAAAATAACGTATCAAAGTGCGAACGCCAAAGACCTTTATGCTCTTAAATGTTCAATTGAAAACCTGCCTTTGCTTAAAGCTACTCTTTCAAAATCCCAAAGTCCGTATCTTAAGGAAATATATGAAAATCTTGACACACTCGAAGATGTATCAAACCTTATTGAAAACTCAATAATCGAGGATGCTCCATTTACTGTAAGAGAAGGCGGAATGATAAAAGAGGGCTACAACAACGAGCTTGATGCGCTTTTGAAAGCAAAAACCGAAGGCCGTAAATGGCTTAATGACCTTGAGGAAAAAGAAAAAGAAGCCACAGGCATTAAAAATCTGCGCATTAGGTTTAATAAGGTTTTCGGCTATTACATAGAAGTAACTAAATCAAATATAAGTGATGTTCCTGAAAGATATATAAGAAAACAAACTCTTACAAACGCAGAAAGATATACCACGGAAGAACTTACAAACCTTGCCGAGCTTATTATGGGCAGTGAGGAAAAAAGTGTTGAGCTTGAGTATAAGATTTTCTGTCAGATAAGAGACAGGGTTTCGGCTCAGGTTGAAAGAATACATAAAACCGCTTCGCTTACAGCAATTATTGATGTTTTGCAGTCATTTTCGGAAGTTGCCGCAGCACAAAATTACGTTTGTCCGGAAGTTGACGACAGCGATATTATAGATATAAAAGAAGGAAGACATCCTGTAGTTGAAAAAATGCTTGATGAGTCTTTCATTCCAAATGATACATATCTTGATGAAGATGAAAACAGGCTTTTGATTATAACTGGCCCTAATATGGCCGGAAAATCAACTTTCATGCGTCAGACAGCGCTTATTGTTCTTATGGCGCAAATAGGCAGTTTTGTACCAGCGTCATCTGCTAAAATAGGAGTTGTTGACAGAATTTTCACACGTGTAGGGGCGTCCGATGATTTGGCGTCCGGTCAAAGTACATTTATGATAGAAATGACGGAAGTTGCAAATATATTAAATAATGCTACTAAAAACAGCCTTCTTATACTTGATGAAATCGGACGTGGGACAAGCACTTTTGATGGTCTCAGTATTGCGTGGTCTGTGCTTGAGTATATAACCGACAAAAAATTAATCGGTGCAAAAACACTTTTTGCAACGCATTACCATGAAATAACCGAGCTTGAAGGCAAACTGTCGGGTGTAAAAAACTATTGCATTACTGTTCAGGAACATGATGACGATATAGTATTTTTAAGAAAAATTGTAAGAGGCGGAGCCGACAACAGCTATGGCATACAGGTTGGAAAGCTTGCTGGTCTTCCAAAAAAAGTTATTTCAAGAGCACATGAAATACTCCGTCAGTTAAACACGGCCGATATAACAAAAAAAGCCAAAAAAATCTCTAAACAGTCTGAGGAAGAGTCAAACTCAATACCACAGATGGACATGTTTTCAATGAAAGAAACTCAGATAATAGATGAAATAAATAAAATTGATGTTATGAAACTGACGCCTATAGAGGCTTTGCAGACTCTCTATAATCTGCAAAACAAAACAAAGGGAATGTAATAATGGTTTGGTGAGAAAATGAAAATCCGTTTGCTTGACAACAATACAATAAATAAAATAGCTGCCGGTGAAGTGGTGGAGCGTCCAAGCTCAGTTGTAAAAGAGCTTGTGGAAAACTCAATTGATGCAGGTGCAAGTTCTGTAACAGTTGAAATACGCGAAGGCGGCACAAGTCTTATTAAAATTTCAGATAATGGTAATGGTATTGAAAAAGACGAGGTTAAGAGTGCTTTTTTGCGTCATGCCACAAGCAAAATAGAAAAAATTGATGACCTTGAAAATGTAATATCTCTCGGCTTCAGAGGAGAAGCTCTTGCAAGCATTGTTGCTGTATCCCAGACGGAAATGATTACAAAAACACATGATGAAGAAACCGGAACAAAAATTGAAATAGCAGGTGGCAATGTATTGTCATTTGAGGAATATGCCGCCAATAACGGAACAGTAATATCAGTTAAGAATTTATTTTATAATGTTCCCGCAAGACGCAAATTTCTGAAAAAACCTTCAACGGAAAGCGGATATGTATCGGATATAATAAATAAAATTGCTCTTGGGCATCCTGAAATTTCACTTAAATATATAAATAACGGGAATGTAATACTACATACAAGCGGCAACAATGATTTAAAAACCGCTGTATATCACGTTTACGGCAAAGAAATTTTGTCGCAGATGATGGCTTTTGATTTAACTCAAAGCGGCATGCGTATTTACGGTCTTACAGGAAAACCGCAGCTTTCGAGGGGAACCAGAACGTACGAAAATCTTTTCATAAATGGACGGTTTATTAAAAATGATACTGTGTCTCAGGCCGTTGAAGACGCATATAAAACACGGCTTATGATAGGAAAATTTCCTGTTTTCGTACTTAATTTGCAGCTCCCTCCAGACTGTTTGGATGTAAATGTACATCCTGCAAAGCTGGAAGTGCGTTTTAAAGACAACGACTCTGTTTATGATTTTGTGTATACGTCTGTACTTGATGTTTTTAAGGATAAAGTATTGATTCCTGAGGGAAGCTGGGACAGCAAGAATTCAGATGATGTCGCAAAGCTTCAAAAAGAAAACGGTGTATTTTCAAACAATACTGAAAATACTAAGATAAGTGAAAATAAAAAAACGCACAAGACGGAGAAATCTGATTTTCTCCTAAATGAAAAATTATCTGAAGACAGCAAAAGCAATAAAAAATATAATATGCCATTTACTGAAGACAAAGATATTGATGACCTGAAGAAATTATATCAAAGTTCTATGCTTTCAGATGAACCTCAAAAATCTGTAAGAAGGATACGTGAGGGCAATCAAAGCCCATGCCTTGATGATAAAGATTCCGACAGCCCACAGGTAAAAAAATTTTTCAATAACTATAAAATAATAGGCCAGCTGTTTAATACATATTGGCTTGTTGAGCAGGGCACTAGTTTGTTTTTAATTGATCAGCATGCTGCTCATGAAAGAGTTTTGTTTGAAAAATTTTATAATTCTTTTAAAAATGACAATGTGGTATCTCAGCGGTTTATTGAGCCTGTGATGTTAAATTTAAGCGAGCATGAACGCAATCTTATAGATGAAAATTTTGAATTGCTTGAAAAATCAGGTTTTGAAATAGAAAGGCTTACACCTTCCTCTTATGCATTAAAAGGTGTTCCGTTTGTTTTCAATAATCCTGAATCTGTTTCATATTTTAATTCAATTATAGACATGCTTGACATTAAGCAGGTAGATGATATTCTTCAGACAAAAATACTTAACATTGCCACAATGGCATGCAAAGCGGCCGTTAAGGCAAATGACAGATTAAGTTTTGAGGAAGCCACAAGTCTGATAAATGAACTTCTTAATCTTGAGAATCCATTTAGTTGTCCTCACGGAAGGCCTACTATAATTGAGCTTACAAAGTATGAGCTTGAGAAAAAATTCAAAAGGATACAATAGAGAGGTTTTACAATGAAAAAACCATTGGTTGTAATTGCCGGACCAACAGCGTGCGGCAAAACCGCATCATCAATAATACTTGCAAAAATGATAAACGGTGAAATCATTTCCGGAGATTCCATGCAGGTTTACAAATATATGGATATAGGCACTGCAAAAGTCATGCCTGACGAAATGGATAACATTCCTCATTATATGATTGATGAGATTAAACCTGATGAAGAGTTTAACGCTATGATATTCCAGAAAACGGCTAAGAAATATATATCTGACATATACTCACGCAACCATATCCCTATTTTGGTAGGGGGTACTGGGTTTTATATAAATGCGTTGGTTTACGATAATAATTTTATGGAAACTGACAGTTCAATAAGAAAACAACTTGAATTCGAAGCAAAAGAATTCGGTAATATATATATTTTTGAAAAATTAAAAGAGTGTGATCCTGAATATGCTGCATCAATTCATCCTAATAATTTAAAACGTGTAATTAGGGCGCTGGAATTTTTTATGCAGACAGGCCAAAAGCTTTCTTTTGCAAACAATGAGGCACATAAAAAGGAATCACCATATAATACTGCTTTTTTTGTCTTAAATATGGACAGAAAAAAACTTTATGAACGTATTGACCTGAGGGTTAACTTGATGTTTGAAGCCGGTCTTTTGGATGAGTTTAAAAAGCTTGTTGATATGGGATATGGTGAAAATCTGGTTAGCATGCAGGGAATAGGGTATAAAGAGCTTTTTCCATATTTAAAGGGTGAATGCAGCCTTGAAGAAGCTGAGGAAAAGATAAAACTAAATACGCGCCACTTTGCCAAAAGACAGCTTACATGGTTTAAGAACAAATGTGACGGCATTTGGATAGACGTCGATGAAGAATCAGCGGAAAACACAGCAGAAAAAATGTTTAAAATTTTAATAGAAAAGCAAATAGTTTTGGGAGATATACAATGAACAAACTTGAGGAATTCATAATTGAAAATTTTAAAATAGATAAAAAAGTTCTTGAATATTCGGAAAAATGTTTTGGAGAAATAGAAGACAAATTTAGTGAAATAGATAAAATTACAGAATATAATCAGCTTAAAGTACTGCACGCAATGCAGAAAAACAGACTAAGCGAGGCTCATTTTGCTTCTACAACAGGGTATGGATATAATGACCTCGGCAGGGATACTTTAGAGCAAATATACGCAGACATTTTTCATGCTGAGTCTGCTCTTGTAAGACCTCAGATTATTTCTGGCACACATGCTCTTACTGTTGCTCTTTCGGGAAACTTAAGACCTGGGGATGAGATACTTTCCCCTGTAGGCATGCCTTATGATACGTTACAGGGTGTTATTGGCATCAGACCTGAAAAAGGTTCTCTTGCTGAATATGGAATTACTTATAAACAAGTTGATTTGCTTCCAGACTGGAATTTTGACTGGGATGGAATAAAAAAGGCAATATCGCCAAAAACAAAACTTGTAACAATACAACGTTCAAAAGGCTATGAATGGCGTCAGTCGCTTTCGATTGAAAAGACAGCGGAATTGATTAAATTTATAAAAGGAATCAGATCAGATATAATATGTATGGTAGACAACTGTTACTGCGAATTTGTTGATTATGAGGAACCTACAGAGGTTGGCGCCGATATGGCTGTCGGATCGCTTATTAAAAACCCCGGTGGCGGACTTGCTCCTATAGGCGGATATATAGTTGGCAAAGAAGAATGTATAGAAAATGCCGCATACCGTCTTACATCTCCCGGACTCGGAAAAGAAGTCGGTCCTACATTGGGAGTAAATCCTCTTTTAATTCAAGGACTTTTTAATGCTCCTCAAGTGGTAAACGGCAGCTTAAAAGGCGCAGTTTTTCTGTCCAAATTATTTGAGGGATTGGGATTTGATGTAACTCCGACGCCAAATGAAAAAAGAGCCGATATTGTACAGGCAATTCAGCTTAAAACCGAAAAAAATGTTGTTGCTTTTTGCCAGGGGATACAAAAGGGTGCTCCTGTCGATAGTTTTGTGACACCTGAGCCTTGGGATATGCCTGGCTACGATTGCAAAGTTATAATGGCTGCCGGTGCTTTTGTTCAGGGCTCGTCAATTGAGTTAAGCGCAGATGCTCCTATAAAGCCTCCGTATAATGTATATATGCAGGGAGGACTGAGCTGGCACCATGCAAAAATCGGCATAATAATTGGTCTTCAAAACATGGTAGATAAAGGTCTTATTAAATTTTGAAAGGAGCCGAGGACATGAAAAATAGAGTAAAGTCACTTTTAGCAATTGTGTTGTTTATTTCTCTTTCATTAAGCAGTGTAGCTTTCGCCGATACTTCGGATACATCATCTGTTACATTACCAAATATAACTTCGCCATCTGCCATACTTGTTGAGGCAAGTACAGGCAAAGTACTTTATAGCAAAAACCCAGACGCAAAAATGTATCCGGCCAGTATGACAAAACTAATGACAAGTCTTGTACTGCTGGATTATTTCAAGCCTGACGACATAATTACTGTTGGCTCTGAGATAAATGATGTCAGTCTTGATTCCAGCAAAGCCGGACATGTTAGAGGCGAAGCGCTTACAGTTCAAAATTTAATAAGAGGACTTCTGATACCAAGCGGAAATGATTCTGCTGTAGTTGCTGCAACTGCTGTTGCAAAAAAAGTCGAAAACAATGATTCTCTTTCCGAAAAAGATTGTGAAAAAATATTTGCAGATTTAATGAACAAAAAAGCTGAAAAACTTGGCTGTAAAAATACGCATTTTGTAAATCCGCACGGTTATCATGATGAGAACCACTATACATGTGCAACTGATATGTCACTTATAGCAGCTGAAGCTTTGAAAAATGATACAATAAAGGAAATTGGCTCTGAAAAAAGTTATTCTGGAAATGGACTTGGAAATCTTAAAAGTTCACATCCGGAACTTAAAACTCAAGATTACAGTTGGGTAAGCCATAATAAGCTTATTATGGATAACCAATATAAATATGAATATGCTGACGGTCTTAAAACTGGGTATACAGATGAGGCTGGAGATTGTTTAACAGCTACAGCTAAAAAAGACGGCGTAAGGCTTATTGCGATCATATTTGATTCTCCGGACCCCGGAAGATGGCTTGATGCTGCATCTCTTTTCAATTATGGTTTTAGTAACTACGAGTTTTATAAATTAAACAAATCCGGTGATACTGTAGCAAAAGCAAGTCTTGTTTACAATAAGTCGTCCGATGGAAATACTCTTGATCTTGTTGTAAAAAAAGATATAACTCTTTTCCTGAATAAAAAAGAAGTCAATTCAATAACTCATGAAGTTAAAATAACGAATGAAAGTTTGCTTACCAGAAATAGGGAAACCGATGAAAATGAACTTCCAAAGCTTATGGCTCCAATTACTTCTGACACTGAAATTGGTACCGTAGACTATAAGACATCAGACGGAACGGTACTTGCAAGTGCTAAGCTCTATGCAAGCAGAGATGTACAAAAAGCAAGCCTTATAGGAAGAATTTTTTATAATGCAAAAACACTGGCTCTTCATGTTTTCAACGGGAAGACATCTCTAAAAGTTATAATAGCAATTATTATTATAATCATAATAATATTATTGATATTATTGCTAAAAAGGCGCAGACATAGTTATTACTCAAGATCTGTATATAGATATAAACCAAGACGCAGGCATAAATGGTAATAGAAATTAAAAAATACGGAAGTCACTTTAAGTTTAAGTGACTTCCGTATTTTATATATAATATATATAATTATAAAAACTTATGATTTCTGCTTTCCTTTGTGTATATAGTCATGATAGGGAGGTACCTTTAACCTATATACAACTATTCGCAAAACACAACTTTTGCGAATAGTTATACTATAAACGCACTTAAACCATGGATTTATTCAAATTCCATATATGTCACGTTGTTATACTCAGTCCTGACATTTTTTATATACGTCAGTTCAAATTCATCCATAAGTTTATTTTTTAAGCTGTACTTTTCTTTTTCGTTCATCAGCTCCTCACTCACATATATTTTTTTAATTTTTCTTTTTGGATAGAAATAACCCCTTTCATTAGATTTTTTGTCTAATAAAAGAGGTTCACTTAATAATAAATAAATTGCTTTAAGTTAAATCAAATACTTTGCCAGTAATTATTTTTCATTTTCATCTACATATTCTTTTGCGTTTTTAGTTTGATATTGACTTGGTTTTGCCACATTGGAACCATTTTTAATATCTTCAACATTTGCCCATGCCGCCGTTTTATGGTTTTCTACAGGCTTATGCTCTTTATTATCCATATTCTTCCTCTTTTCAATTAATTATTTGAAAGTTTCTTATAGACTTTGTACGTACGCTCTGCGTGTTTCTGAGACTCATCAAACAACTTTTCCGCCCTGTCAGGAGATGAATTTTTAAGCTGTGAGTAACGAATTTCGCCGTCCAAAAAATCTATATAAGACTGAGACGGTTCTTTAGAGTCAAGCTGGAATGGGGTTTCACCCTTTTCCTCAAGTCTTGGGTCGTATCTATACAAGTTCCAGTACCCACAGTCGACAGCCTTTTTCTCCTCGTGTATGCTGGATGACATTCCGGATTTTATACCATGGCTAATACACGGAGCATACCCGATTATTATTGAAGGCCCGTTATAGCTTTCTGCTTCTACCATTGCACGTATTGTTTGATTTAAATCAGCTCCCATAGCAATTTGGGCTACATAAACATTGCCGTAGCTAATTGCCATAAGCCCGAGGTCTTTTTTGCGTACTTCTTTTCCGCTGTATGCAAATTTTGCAACTGCGCCAGTAGGAGTTGCTTTTGAAGCCTGTCCGCCAGTATTTGAATAAACTTCCGTATTCATTACGAATATATTGACGTCTTCTCCGGACGCAAGCACATGGTCCACACCGCCGTATCCTATATCGTATGCCCAGCCGTCGCCTCCGACCATCCAGACAGAACGTTTTTCCAAATAATCAGATAAGCTCCTTATTTGCATTAGAATATTGTTATTGCCGATTGCAGAATTTGTAAGTAATTTAGTTACATTATCCGAAACACTTTGAGTCAGCAAATTGTTATTACGTTTTTCAAGCCAATCATTAAATGCCATTTTAATATTTTCATCGACAGAGGTATCGTTAACAGCGTCATTAATAAGCATTAAAAGACGTGCTCTGATTTGCATATATCCAAGATACATACCAAAACCATATTCCGCGTTGTCCTCATATAAAGAATTTGCCCAAGACGGTCCGTGTCCGGCTGCGTTTGTTGTATATGCTATAGATGGAGCGCTTGCACCCCAAATTGAAGAACAGCCTGTCGCATTAGCAATCATCATTCGTTCACCGAAAAGCTGTGTAAGAAGGCGTATATACGGTGTTTCGCCGCATCCCGGACATGCACCGCTAAATTCCATTAAAGGCCGTATAAACTGACTGCCTTTTACCGTAAATCTGTCTGTGTTCTTTTTTTCAGACAAAGTTATTGAAAATTCCCAGTTTTTGCTTTCAGATTCTATTTCCTGTGACGCCGGTTTCATAATAAGAGCTTTTTCTTTTGCCGGACATATGTCGGCACAGTTTCCACATCCTGTACAATCAAGAGGGCTGACCTGTACACGGAATTGATAGTTTTCCAAGCCCTTTCCAATTGCTTTTTTGGTCTTGTAGCTTTCCGGCGCTTTGCTTTTTTCGTTTTCATCAAGAAGAAACATACGAATTGTGGCATGGGGGCAAACATATGCACATCGGCCGCATTGTATACATTTATCTATTTGCCACTGTGGTACAGCAGGAGCTATTCCCCGCTTTTCATAAGCAGTTGTACCTAAAGGAAAGGCTCCGTCTTCCATTTTGCTAAAGGCACTGACTGGAAGTTTATCCCCTTCATTTCTTGCCATAACTCTTTGAATTTTACTTATAAATTCAGGTACGTTTTCTTCATGTTCACTTTCTTCTTTTGCCTGTGTCCAATCCTGAGGCACTGTAACTTGTGAAAAAGCATTCATACCTCTATCAACGGCTTTGAAATTCATTTCCTCGATATTTTTTCCTTTACGGCCATATGATTTATGAATAGACTCTTTTAATAAACGTATAGCATCCTGTTCAGGTATAATTTTTGCCAATTTAAAAAATACCGATTGCATAATCATGTTAATTCTATTTCCAAGTCCAATATCCGAAGCTATTTTCTCGGCATCAATTATATAAAACCTAATTTTATTTAAAGCAATAAACTTTTTAATCTTTGCCGGAAGATATTCCCCTATTGTTTCTGAAGGATAATCACAGTTTAATACAAATATACCGCCTGGCTTTAGAGCCTTAGTTATATCGTAGTGATTCAGAAATGATTTATTATGACAGGCAACGTAATCTGCCTTATATACTAAATAATTGGAACGAATAGGATTTTTTCCGAAGCGCAGATGTGAAACAGTTGTACCGCCGGATTTTTTGCTGTCATATGAGAAATAAGCCTGTACATGAAAATCAGTATTGTCTCCGATAATTTTGCATGCCGACTTGTTTGCGCCTACTGTTCCGTCGGAGCCAAGCCCCCAAAACTGACAGCTGATTGTACCGTCATCAACTGGACTATAGGATGTGTCTTCTTCAAGAGACGTATATGTCACATCGTCAGTTATACCTATTGTAAAATTGTTTTTAGGCTCATGCTTTTGCATATTTTCATATACAGCAAGTATCTGTGACGGAGTAGTATCTTTTGAACCTAAGCCATATCTTCCGCCCACAATCACAGGCTGTTTTTCCATTCCCAAAAACATTTTACATACATCAAGGTAAAGAGGCTCTCCCGGAGCTCCGGGTTCTTTAGTTCTGTCCAAAACAGAAATTTTCTTAACCGATGTCGGTAAAACATTAAAAAAGTATTTTTCTGAAAACGGACGGTAAAGCCGAACCTGGATTAATCCCACTTTTTCATCTTTTTTCAAAAGATAGTCAATAGTCTCTTTTATTGTATCGCAAACCGAGCCTATTGCTATAATTACGTTTTCAGCCTCGGGATGTCCGTAAAAATCAAATGGTCGATATGAACGCCCTGTTATTTTGCCAAGTTTTTGCATGTAATCCGCAAAAATATCCGGAGCATGGTTAAAAAATGGGTTCTGTACTTCACGGCCCTGAAAATAAATATCGGGATTTTGTGCTGTACCCCTTGCAACCGGATGTACCGGATTTAACGCCTTTTTTCTAAATTCGTCTATTGCTTTCCAGTCAACTAAACCAGTAATATCTTTTGTTTCAATTTCTTCAATATCTCGGTATTCATGAGACGTTCTAAAACCGTCAAAAAAATGAATTACAGGCAAGCGTGAGGAAATTGCCGCTAAATGGGCAATCACACCTAAGTCCATCGCTTCCTGTGCATTTGACGAAGCCAGCATTGATACACCTGTCTGTCTGCATGCCATTACATCCTGATGATCTCCGAAAATGGAAAGAGCATGCGTTGCCAATGCTCTTGATGAAACATGCAGCACTCCGGGAAGCAGTTCACCTACCATTTTATACAAATCCGGTATCATAAGCAGTAATCCCTGTGAAGCCGTAAAAGTTGTGGTAAGCGCTCCTGCAGCTAATGATCCGTGCATTGCACCGGCGGCCCCGCCTTCGGACTGCAGTTCAAATACTTTTACTTCCTGTCCAAAAATATTTTTTCTTCCTTTTGATGACCATTCATCTGTAATCTCAGCCATTGGCGATGACGGTGTTATAGGATAAATGGTTGCAACTTCCGTAAATGGATAAGCAGCATTGGCAGCTGCTTGATTTCCGTCAACAGTAATTTTTTTGCCCAATACTTTCCCTCCCAGCCTATGCTTGTATGCATATTATTTATATTTTTAATATTATTTTTGGCAATTGGAATTTTTATAAGCCAATAAGTTAAAAATGGCTAATTTAAATTTATTTTCCAATAATACAATACCTGTACATTATGTTTTCTCGCTTTTACAATTTTATGCGAATATATCTACAAATTTATTTTTCTTTTATTTCTCTGCAAAATAAAAAAGGAATATGCATTCCCTTTTAAGAAAAACGTATTCCTCTATTTAATATTTCAAGTCATAATCCGGATTTTTTTCTGCGTCAATAAATATCAGTGAAAACTTTTACATTCTTGATTTTCCTGCATAATAATTTTTATAAACTTTAACATTAGATATACATAACTTAATGCGAAAACAATGCCTGCAATTATAAAAGACCTTTTTTTATTGTGTTTGGGTATTGACAATCCCAGCAAAATACCCAGTGCGCACAGGCAAACTTTTACAAGTGCCATGTCCTTCCAATTGCATCTTCTGACATAAATAGTAGCAAAATTAAATAAATCTTTCATTGTTTCACCCTCCTTATCAAAAACCATCTCTTTGCATATAGACTAATTTTTTCTTAGTTAGTTTTATATACTTTTGATTAATTTATACCTTATTAATATCAAGTATTAAGGCAAACTGTTTTTAATTAAAAAGACAAGTACTGTATGTAAAACTATGAGTGCCTGCGGCACAAATGCCCTGAAACTCACTGTTTTCCCTGACAGAAACAAGCTGTAATTTATATTATTATTATTTTTCTTTTTTACTGTTATGTACAAAAGCCCTTATGTAATCCTTTATGCCCAATGGGTTTTGTATCCTTACAATAGCATAAGCCATTGCCGGATTAAAAATAGGCGGATAATAAACATAGTAATTCGGCTCCCAATAAGTTGGGTTATATTTTAATTTAGTTTGATACAGAGCTTTAAAACCATAAACACTGTTCATTTTTTCATAAATGGTATTTAAAAGCTTTGCAGTAACTTCAGGTTCTTTTTCAAGCCGAGAAAGAGGTGCCACAGCCAAGCTGCCCCATTCAATTCCTTCTTCTTTAAATTTCATCATAGCATCATAAAGTATTTTCTCCATTACTCCTCTTGTTGCGTTTAGCCTTCGTCTTGTTACATCTGCCATGTATCCGTTCATTCCGGCAAACGGTACAAAAACCATAAAGCCTTCGATTTTGTTTTCAGTATTTAAAGCATAAAAATATCTTTTATCCATTGGATTTTCAAATCCTATACTGCCTAAAGAAAATACCAATTCTCCGCTTTTTTTCATTGTGAACCATTCCTGTGATACTTCTTCAATCTCATTTTCCAATGCCAAATTCCTATTTTTGCGAGGATCATATTCTTTAACAGTAATTCCGGCTTTTGTAGCATGATTAATGTTAAGTCTTACTTTAGCTGCTTTGCCTCCGGCAATGGAATACTCAGGCAAATAAAGTCTTGGTTCTTCACCGCATTTTACACATCCAAGGCCAAGTTTTTCATACTGTTTTAAAAACATGCTGGTGGTATTTATAAATATCAGACTGTAAGCGTTTTCTTTGCAGTAATCTATAATTTCAGTTAAAAATGTCATAAAATCCTCTTTGGCGCAAATTGGATCTCCCAACACTACAACTATGTCTTTTATTATGCCATATGCAATCATGCCTTCTACTGATTTGCTGAAAAAATAACTTTTATCTTTTTCAAGTGCTAAGTAAGAACCCCAATTTTGTCCATATTTTTTTACTATTTTGCGTGCTTTTTCAGTTTCTCCGTTCATACGTGTTTTTTTGTTTATATATGGAGTCAGCAAAAAAATCAACCCGGTCAGTATGCAAATCCAGCTAAACCAAAAAATAAAACTGTGATAAACAGAATTGTATGTATATATAACTGGCGTCAGATTATTTAAGTCAAAAATTATGTCAACCGTTTCTTTAATACATACTGAAAATGAAGCCATACCCCTTTCTTTAAGATGAGCCAAAACTGCGTTAAAAAATACAAATGCAGCATAAACAAGAAATATTCGCACTCCTTTTTTGAGAGAATACTTGTCCATTTTTCTGCAATAATAATTTTTTGACAATAACAAAAGAAAATAACAAAACACCTCTAAAAGAAACAATGGATTAAATATTTTTTCATGCTGGATAATCAAAAACTGAAATATTCTTAAAGATAGTGCTACCATAACAATTGACCATGCGGCACTGACCCTTTTATATAACTTCCATGAAACAAGCAAAATAATAAAACCGAGAAATCTTCTTATTGCGTGGTGCATCTCGAAATAATGCATTAAGTTCATATCTCGGCTATAGTGAAATATAAAAAGCGGCGAAATTATATTAATAATTGCTAATATAAGTAAACAAATAACTGCAATTTTGTTTATTATTCCAATTAATTCTGATAAATTTTTTTTCATTAAAGAGCCCTCAAAAGTATATAATTATTTTATCAATGTTAAAACAACAATTTATTAAAATCATAGCAAGTAAACTATTGAGGAAGTTCTTGGTCCAACAAATGAAAAAAGGTTAAAATTTTATTATAGTCATTTTTGCTTCCATATAAATTACTGCTAAAAGTCATTTTGTTTTTAAAACTGCTCAGGGCAATTTGAAAATGCGGACGATATTTTATTGAACCGCACATAAATGCATCTATAATAGGTGAGCCATCAAAAACAAGTTTTTTTGAATCCAAAATTCCAGTATTAGTCATGCATATATAAGGATTTTTAAGTCTCTTTTTTACAATCATGTAACTTTTATTGCTGTTAAACATCCTATTTATAAATTCCAGCTTTAAAAATACATTCATACCCATTAGCTTTGATTTTTTTGTATTCATCTCATTACTAACTTTTGTTAAAGTTTCTTTAAAGCTTTCTTATATTTTTAATCCCCCGTTTTCCCTTAATTTAACCATTTTTCTTTCACCGTCAAATTGTTTCATAATTTCACCATTATTTGATAATATCATCGTTACTTATAGCGCACTAAATGAGACAATCGCTTTGTTTATTTATAATATTTTCAACAGTTCATCAAGAGTATAAATTTCCTGATATGGCATATGCTTTTTCATCCCGGATTTATGGTCTCTGTTCAACCATATTTTTTTCCATCCAATTTTAGAACATGGAACAATGTCCCACCAATACCCTTTGGCAATATGGCAATGTTCCTTTTCTTTCAAGTTCAATTCTTTTTCGGCATACTCAAAAAATGCAAGTTGCGGCTTATACACATGTGTGTCTTGGGCCAAAATAACTTTATCAAAAATATTGTCAAGCGCTTTCAAGTTATACTGCATAATAGAATATCCTGAATTTGACATTAATGCCAGTTGATATCCATTTTCTTTTAATGTGTGTAAAGCCTCAAGAACATCAGGAAATGGTTCGATATTTTCATGGACCGACAAAATTTGCTCGTAGTTTTTGTGAAATACATCACATACCATCTCCAAATCGCAGTATTCCAATGCTTGATAAATTACCTCATTATATGGAATATAATCTTCAATGGACATTAGCCTATCTTCATAATTTGTAAAAATATTCCTTGCAGTTTTTCCGTCAAACCCATGTTTTTCTGCAATAACTTCAACAGCATTGTAAATCGGTGATGTGTCAATCAATGTTCCATAACAATCAAAAGTTAATATTTTTTCCATCTCATAATCTCCTTTATTTTTGCCTCGTGATATATGTTCTTTTCTGGTGCTTTGTACAGGTCATTAAATTTAATAAGCACACTATTAAACATGAACAATATGTAAAATCATTCTATTCGACATCAGCAAATAACTGGATAACTTCAGCAGATTAAGTCATTGTACACGAAACAAATTTAAAGTTATGTAATAGTTACTTAAAACATCATTTTAAATGTTTTCTTATATGTATTATACAGAAAGTTTTTTGTATGTCAATATGTCTTGAACTCTTAGGAATAAGCAAATATCAAAATTAATATCTGCCATCTTTTGGGCAAAAGCATAACCTTCAAATTGATATATTTATATTGCATCAGTTTGAAGGTTTTATGCAAAATTTTTATGTACTTTTTAAAATCTCTGCAAATTGCTTTAGTAGAACAAACTATTAATTATTACAATCAGGTTAATTAGTAGTATTAGGATTCCATTCACAAACATTGTGGGGTTCGTCGTTATTTTTAAATCTTTCTTTAAGGAAGTTCCATTGTTCTTCCTGTTTATCATGTTCAGATAAAAATTTTTCAATAGGGCAAACTTTGTTTTCATCCTTTGAAGATTTTACAAGAGGTATTAATTCTTTATAATCAAATTTTATACTGCTTTTTTTAAATAACTTTAAACCGCATTCGGACATCTTTACTGCATGACATTCTACAATGTTTAATTTAGTAAGAATAATCCCTACAGCCATTCCTGCTTGGTTAGTGTATAAAATATACGGCTCATCTTCAGAGAAATTTCCTCGAAAATACTCCTTATACATTTCAGAAACAGGGCTTTTACTGCTTTTCCAAACAATATTATTGTTTTTGTCTGTTAAAATAGCCAATAATTCTTTTGATTCTACTTTAATTAAAAGTTTTGAATCCATATTCATCTCTCCTATTATTCCGCAGCAGCTGTCTTTTCTATTTCAATGACAGCATTTTCGGAAGCTTTGCAACTTGAATACAATAGCAATATGGATGATTTTCAGTTAAATAAAATTAATATATTTCATTCTGAAAATCATCCATATTTTTTAAAAGATTAAGAAATTATAAATTATCGACAGCCTTTTTAATTCTTTCAAGGCCTTCCATTACCATAGCTCTTGGGGTTGCAAAATTGAATCTCATAAAGCCAAAACCAGCTTCTTCGCCGAAAGTTGTACCATCGTTTAATAATACTTTTGCTTTTTTAAACATAAAATCGCTCAATTCTTTCTGAGTATTAAATCCAAGGTCTCTGCAGTCAAGCCAAATCATAAATGTTGCTTCAGGTTCTATAGCGTGTATTTTAGGAATATTTTCGTTTATGTATTTTACAGCCTGATTTTTTGTTTCATTTAAGTAAGCAACACATTGGTTAGCATAATCTTCGCCATGATTATAGCATTCCATGAGTGCGATATTTCCGAAAATATTTCTTCCCATGCCTTTATTGTATGTTTGCTGATTCATCATTCTTTGGTAAATTTCCTTACTGTGTGTGAACCATGCAGCTGTTCTAAAACCAGCAACGTTAAATGTCTTAGCTGGGTTAATAAATGTTACGGAGTGATTTGCAAATTCTTCTGATATAGAGCAGAATGGAACAAATTCAAGACCGTCAAAAACTATATCCGCATGAATTTCGTCAACGCCAATCATAACATTATACTTTAAGCATAAGTTACCCATTTTTGTTAATTCTTCTTTTGTGAAAAGTCTTCCTGTTGGATTTTGAGGATTACAAATTAATAATATCTTGGCTTTTGAATCTTTTAACTTTTCTTCAAGGTCTTCAAAGTCAATTTCATATCTTCCATCTTTTAATGAAAGTTCATTATATACAAGCTGGCGTCCGTTATTCTTTACTAAAGCATGGAATGGAGGATATACTGGAGTCTGAAGTATAACCTTATCACCAACACTTGAAAATTCTTTTACAAACCAAATAATTGCTGGTATAACACATGGAGAATAATCTATATAATCAGGGTTCAAATCTGTATTATGCCTTACTTTATACCATCTTGCAATGCTTTTTTCAAACTCATTGCTGATATATGGGTACCCGAAGTGTCCTAATTCAGCCCTTTTTATAACACCTTCTTTAACTTCTACAGGGCTTGGAAACTCTGTATCAGCAATCCAAAAAGGAAGTACATCTTCTGGGCAAAGCGATGGGTCAAACTTCTTTGCATCTGTGCCTCTCCTATTAACACCTTTATCAAAGTCATAAATATGTATACTCATGGTTAAACTCTCCTATTCTTTTAAAAATTTTCTTTGTTACCTTGTATTAAACAACTATATATGAAACAATCATATTGCATATAAACATAAATACTGCAGGTACAGAACACCTTTTAACGATGTCTGTAATTTCAAGTTCTGCCATACCTGAAATTGCAATAACAACGCCTGCAACAGGTGACATACAACGACCTATTCCGGAAGAAAGCTGCATTGGCAAAGCTATTGTTTCTGTAGAAACACCCATACTTGCTGTTACGTCAGGTACAAGTGGACCAAAAGCATACCATGAAGCATTACCAGAACCTAAAAGCATACCGGCAAATAAAGTGATTAATGACATTAAGGTCATTGTAATAAAAGGTGCACTTTTTACAGTTGCAAGACCATTTGATAAAATTGTAATACCGCCAAGAAGTTTAATTGCCTGAGCAAATACAGCGGCACCAATCAAAATACTTACTACATTCGCGAATGACTCTCCCATGGCTTTAAGAATAACAACAAAGTCACTTGTAACACTTTTTTTGTCCTTGCGGCGTATTAACTCAAGGAGAAATACAAAGCACATACCTATAAGATTTGCAGTTACAACATCAAGATTAATGCTTGGAATAAACGCAAAGATTGTAATAAGTACTAATGGAATAACCGGAAGAACAGCATATATTGTCGGACAATTTACATTTTCAACCTTTTCTGATTTTTCAATTGCTCCGCCTTCCTTAGCTGTCTTTTTATCCATGTGACGCAGATAAATCGGAAGAAATATTGCACATATTATGATTAGTGCAATTGCTGTTTTTGCCTGGTAGGTTAAAAAGTACTTCATAATTGGCATGCCAACTACCTTTTCAGCTGCAAAAATCGCACTGGAATCATTTGGACCCCAGTCAACAAAGCCACACATAATCATAACCGTAGCTGCACTAAGTTTGCTTATTCCCAGTGATGTTAATATCGGGAAAGCAATAGCCATAAGAAGCATACCAAGACCAGCATGGCTTGTAATAACTAACTTAAGTAAAGTTCCTATTACAAATAAAAAGCTTAATACTACATAAGGATTTTTAATATTTGATAGAGGTTTTGTAGCTAAATAAGCTAATTTTGTGGAAGCTCCGATATGCGACATATAAACAGCATATCCGGTAACCATCATAAGTATTAAACCAACGCCTGAAACATTAGATTTAAACGCATTTGATGTAAAAGCAAATACATCAACTATTACATTACCCGTAGTATTTTCACCCAATACGGATGTTCCTGTAAAAATAGAGAATCCCAATAACACAAGGATACCTGAAATCATAAATACAAATACAGAATTGTATTTTTTTATTACAAGAGTTGCAACTACCGCAATAAATATAATTGTAGCAATTACAGAAAAAGCACTATTCATAATTCCCTCCTATATTCTGATATTATTAATTCATTTAGCTTTTGAAATACATTGTCGACATATATTTTGAAAAAGCGTTTCGATATACCTTATAATCCATATATTAGTATCTTAATTCACAAGAATTTATATAGCACATATATGGTTTAGATGATATACCTTATATTTAGATTCTAAACAACATGCATAAACTTGTCAAGAGATATTTATGCTGTTTTGAATTCATTTTTTTTGTGCAAATTGATGAAAAGCCAAAAAAAAATCAAATTTTATTTGCGAAAATATGCAACAAATAAAATTTGATTATGGTATTCTTAGTAATATTAATGTTATTTTAAGTGCTTTGTTTTTTCATTTCCTTTTTTAATGCTTTCTTTTTCTTATCTCGCTCAAGCTGAATATTTCTTCTAATATTCAGCCAAGTTTCCAATACGCTGAAAGTAAGGTTTATATCATCTTGTGAAAACTGTTCACGAACCTTATCCATAGACTCACCAAAATGGATTTTATCATAAGCTCTATGTACACTGTCAAGCTCTTTACCTTTATCAGTTAAATATAGGTGATATTTGTTATCATTATCTTCAGATACTTCTCTATAAATCAATCCTTTTGATTCTAACTTTTTTAAGATTTGAGAAATAGCCCCTTTTGTCTTTACATATTCTTTGGCAAGCTCTGTAACTGTAGTACCAGAGTTATCAGCTATTCTTTTTAATGTATGAACCTCAACAGCAGTATATGTTTCACCTGTCCCATAGTCATGAGATATTTTAGAATTCATATAAATATTTGATATCTGATGCAATATATCAACAGCATCCACATCGGTGTAGGCTTTAATTTCTTTCATTATATATTTACCTCTTTCTGCAATTCAATTGATAAATTGTTAAGCTTAATGCAGCACTTATTCAAATCTAAAGCAAGCATATCGCTGGGAGTTTTTAACTTGAATTTTTTTCTATATTAATAGTTTTAGCAAAGTCCTTGTCTATTTGGAATTTCTGCATGAGCTTTTGCCTTAGAATATTGAATTATACCTGCATTATGTTTTCTTACCAAAAAAACATCCAATTATTCTGTTGAACTGGTAATCTGTTTTGTTGCCGAATTATGACATCCAATCTGACTCTTGTACTTAAATTAGCTTACATGGCTGGTTCTCACGGAGAGATAGAATAGTAATTTTCATGTTACGGCTTATCGTACTTTTTTGTATACTCTACTTATTTATCATTGTTATCAATACTACCGTCTCAACGTGGCACGATACCTTCTGATTGATGTCAAGTTCTGTGCCCGTTTACGGAAACATATCCTGTCAAAACGGAAACATGTCCACACCTCTGATATCGCGCATTCACAGTTGCAAGCAGATGCAAACTGTGACAAAATTGACATTCACATCAAGGTCTTGACCATTGAAGTCTATGGGAACAAGTCTGTATAAAGCCTTTGCTACCTATATAATGCAAGGCAATCTTACACTGCTGCTCCCTGCCGCTGTCTCGACAGTTGAGACAGTGAAAACCGCTCAACTTCTACACAATTCATCCGCTCTGAGCACGAATTTGCCATACACTCGCAGGGAGTTGAGTTGCCGGATTTCACCGTCTCGACCTGGAATCCGATCCTTATTTCTTTGTGTTTTCTTCTAATTCCAGCATATACTTATCAAAATCAGACATGAACAATCTATCCTGGATGACACGGTATTTTTCAAATTCTGTCTCAGCATGAAGCTTTGCAATTTCTGCGGACACCTTACCCGCATCCTGTAAAATACCATAGTCAAACATTTCAATGAAGCTGTTGAGCCTCTTTTCCCAGTCCTGCATCGTAAGCGGGATATGGCGCAAGGTCATGTTTTCAGCAAAATCCAAATATGCCGTAACCATACGATTCAGCTGCTTCATTTCATCCTGACTCAAATAATTCTTAGCAACCGTAACATCACTTTTCTTAATCTTTCCTTCCGGTGCATCTGCCCAGGTGGTTAATCCCATATGCTCTTTTGTGTGATCGGCTCTTTCCACGATCAGCTCAGCCGCTGTATGCCCATGCACTGCGTAATGCATTTTATTCTGAACGGTCGCATAGAATCTTCTCGTCGTTGCAGAATTTTTGTCATAGTCAATGGCTGTCGCATACAGGTCAGTGATCTTCTGATAGAACTTTCTTTCGCTGGCACGGATCTCTCGGATGCGCTCTAACTGCTCGTCGAAATACTTCTCTGTCAGATACGTTCCGCGCTTCAGCCGTTCATCATCCATGACCCAGCCTTTGATGGTGTAGTCCTTGGCGATCTGGTTTACCCATTTACGAAACTGTACGGCACGCTCGGAATTGACCTTAAAACCTACAGCAATGATCATTTGAAGGTTATAGTGTTTGGTATCACGTGTCACCTGGCGAGACCCTTCCGTTTGAACTATCCGGAAATTCCGGATAGTTGAATCTTCCTCAAGCTCTGAATCAGAATAAATCTTCTTGATATGCTCATTGATTGTACGAACATCCACATCGTACAAGGTGGCCATCATTTTCTGTGTCAGCCATATATTTTCATCCTCGTAGCGCATCTCTATGCTGTCCTGCTGATCACCTACAGAGGCAACATAGGTTAAGTATTCTGCTGCGCTGGAACGGATGGTTATTTCATCTTTTTTCTTTGCCAAATGAAGTGCCTCCTTACCTTGTCATATGTCTCCGGATTGATTTCCTGATCAAACAGATGAATAGCTACCTCTTTTCCATGCTTCTTTGCAAGCTCTAAAAGCCTGTTCTGTGCAACCGTTAGCATACCGCCGGTACCGCAAGCCCCATCCAAAATTGTAATGACCTTCCCGTCGTCAAAAATATCATCGCAGCCCTCGGCCAGCAGGATATTGACCATCGTCTTGATAATGTCACGTCCGGTGTAGTGATCACCGGCCTCAGCATTTTCAGAGAACTTCCTGATCAGCTCCTCAAAGATGTATCCCATCTTCACATTGTCAATGGTACGCGGATTCAGGTCGAGCTCCGAGAATGCCTTCACGACAGACAGGAGGCGATTATTCTTGTCCATCTTGTCGATCTGCTTACTGAAATCCAAACCCTTCTCTGCAGACAGGAGAATCTCCTGCACGTTCGAGGAAAAGCCCTGAATATAAGACTTGAAATTGGCGGCAAGGTGATCAGAGTCATTGCACAGCTCCTCCAGCGTATATTCGCTGGTGTTGTAGAACTGGAACCCTGACACACGGTACATAGCCTTTGCCGGAAAGCTCGGATTTGCCTTAAACTGCGCCACGACCTTATCCTTTGTCGGAGCCAAAGCGCACTCAAACCTGCGGATGATCGTCATAGGAATGATGACATCCTTATATTTATCGCTCTGGTATGTGCCTCTCAGCTTGTTGGCAATAGACCAGATAAAGTTTACTTCTGTTGAAACATCGACCGGAGAATCATCCCACATCGCGTCGATTACTGTATTAGCTGCCATTTCTTTTTGCCTCACTTTGTCATTTTTATAATCGTATCAAATTGCCTGTCCCTAAAACCGGACATTATTCGTCGAATAGTTCAGGCATATTATTGTGTACTGTCTTTGCTTCATCACGAACAGATGCTCGCTCGCACTGCAGCAACGTTGGTAATACTTTCACACCTTCGTCTGTTCTGACAATGTACAAATCCTCATGCTTCTGTATATACGTCGCAGATTCTGGTGAGAAACCATTCTTCTGTAGCAAAATGCATATTTTATTTGTGGTTCCGTATTCCACATACTCATACCAGTCATTAGGTAAATAATCCCGATGATGGTATTTTTTGAGCTCTGTCGAAAACCTCATGAAATAGTTCGACAGCCGGAAAAGGATAATATCATTTACATTGTTGAGCGTATCCTCGATCACCTTATTTCTGTGTTCATCCCCGTCGTCAAACGGCTTTGATTCTCCATCTATGTATATGTTCTTCCCTTGCTTATACGAAATAGCCTGGTCGATCATATACTTGATTCCATTCCCGGTAAGCCACTGAGTCAGCAAGGTCGCGTAAAATCTAAGATTAGAATGCTTCCCGTCTTTATTAACGCGTCCCAACGTACTGCTCTCGTAGGTCTCCCAGTCGAACGCATCACAAAGTCCTTCGAGGAATTGAAGCGTAGGCTGAAACCCAACATAGCCATATATATTGACTTTCGGGTAATCAAGTCCGGCTTCGATAGCTGCAACGACTCTGTCCACCTGATCCACAGACACATTGATGTCGTCATCCGGCTCATTTTTCCTACCGGTGAACATTTCCTTTATCAGAACTGGGTCATTAGCAGTCATCTTTGATTCAAATTCCCGGCGCACCCTACCTCGACGATCAAGCATAATTTCACGAAGCAGAATATTGGCGGCCTTCCGCATCAGAGAAAACTGTTCTATTGTTTGATCACTGAGCTTCTCGAGCTTTGTTTTCCCTTTTCGTAAACACTCGAGAACATATTCCTTTTCTTTATCGCTGATAGAAACAATGGATAGTGTCTGCGGCTCCACGTCCTTTTTCAACAATGTCACGTAGTTTTCTGGCTTTGTCTTGTCATCATCTGCCAAGCAAACAAGAAATACATTCCCGTACAGGGTATATTGGATTCTTCCCACACGTCCAATCAGGTTCCGGAACTCAACTGCTGACATTGGATAAGAACCGTTTTTATGGTCGGTAATAAACAGATTGTCAGCCGGAAGATTCACGCCCTCCAGCAATGTACTCGTACAAAAGATTGTATGAATACCACCGTCACGTTTCCTGAACAGTTCTTCTATTCGGAGCCTAATACTTGTAGGCAGATACCCAACATGGTAAGCGACACCTTTTTCAACTGTGTCAGCAAGGAAATAATCCTCGTGTACCTGCTCTCGGATCTCTGCCGCCAGAGCAATTAAGTCCTTGTCTTTCAGCGGTTGCAGAGTATCAGCGTATTTCCGAGCGAAGCTCACGACTTTGGCCTTTGCATTACAATAAACCAGATTTTTCTTTCCTTCACCCAATTCAGAAATGAACGACCGGAAATCCCGATCATGTCCAAATGAATGTATTGAATGAAGCTCCTGTGTAAGGCCGTTGTAGTACCCAAGTTTTTGTTCCTGTAAATCAATCAGGAACTTTTCCTGACTGACCGGCGTGAACAAGGATGTCATCTCCGACCTCTCTCCCTGAATTCCACTTGGAATCAGCTCTAGATAAATATCCGGATTAGGGATATGAGGAGATGCAAATATAACATGTGGACGGAGCTCTGACCGATTCAAAATACCAACAACCTGATAATAGAAAGCACTGCGGCCTTCTTTATCTGAAATATTCTGCGCCTCATCAACAAATAAATACTGAATTGGAATATCCTTAAAACCGATCAGCTGATACAGCATTCGTTCAGGAGTCATTACAAATACATATTTATGTTCATTCTTTTCCTGAAGAATAGTTGCACCAGCAGAAGTGATTATTCTGTAATCATTCTCTCGGAGAAGGTCACCAAGATTATCTGCCATCTCCTTGGAAACCTCATTTATCAACGCCTTTGTAGGCACAAGGATTGCAAAATTGCAATCCGGACTCTTCTTGATACGCTCTCTAATGAATGTCCTCATCACGAAGGACTTACCCATAGAAGTCGGGCCAGAATAGCTGAAATAGCTATCCTTGGTCATATGGTCGTATACAGTCTTTTGAGATTTTAGGAAATAGCTATTATCCTCCGATGGTATCCGCAGATAATCTCTGTTAATTTCATCAGACAAGCGATCAAAAATATTACCTTCTTTAAAGCCAGGAACACTATGCTGTAAGCCGAGGTAATTGCTCGCGCTTGACAGAACGGAACCCATCACATATTGAATGTCTTCATTCCCCGGATTCAATAAGTCTAAAAGCGTTATGATTTCCTGTGCCAAAGAGCGATGCTGCTCCGACTGCTCTGTGTTCACGGACTTCGAGAGCAAATCTGCAAATCTCAAAGCATCCTCTATCGGTACGTCCTTCGGTTCGATATCATCTATTTTGAATAAGCGAAGGAAATCGTTATGTAACAGTGCATCATAAATCTCATTTAGGTATTCATTCTTTTCAATGCCGTCAAATATAGCATGTCCAAGAGTGCTGGTGACGTCGTTCATTTAATCCACACCTCCCAGCAGCAACTCGTCCATTATTTGTTTTTTGTCTACCTCTGCATTATTAAATGGCAGGAAGTAGAAATAATAAGAATGCATGCCGAGTTTGAGGTCGGAGACCTTCTTCTCTATATAAGGAATAGCAGCCTTAATATCTGCTTCCATTTTTTGCATACATTCAGCACGGAAGGCATCATTGTCCTCCGCTTCAACATCTATCGAATAGCCGATAAAAACACCGAATGCCATATCCGGTGCTGCCGGTCTTGTTTTGCTCGGAACCAGAATCTGGCGTAGGCGCTCGGTAGTATCAGCATCATAGGTATGATTAAACAAAGTGCTGTCAACCATCTGCCGTTCTCGCACACGCCTGTTTTTTATTGCTGCAATAATCTCAAAAGCACTATCAATCGCCTTTGTAATCTTCCCGCTTATACGCGAAGTACCAAAAACCAATTGATAGCTAATCTCGCCATTGATCTTCCTTTTGAGGAGATGAACACAGTCGCTTTTACTGCTGAATTGGCTGGCTGCAGTGCTTATTTCTACCTTGCTGAGTAGTTTAGGTGCATGCAATCCTTCTTCGAGAAAAGTAAACAGCAGCATCTCACCGAGTTCATTTCCGGTGCCTTTCTCGTCAGGCTTGCCATTGCTTTTCATCAAACGCAGAGCCTTTGCACCCATGCTCCTGACTTTTTTCTTATCTTCAAACTCTTTCATCTGAGTCCGAGAATAGACATACATTCCGACGCTATCAAAGAGGTACTCATTCAGCGCCATATAATCAAATGCAGAGTCTGAAATATCTAAATAGTAGAGATTCAGGCCGCTCTTATTTTTCAAATCCAGATCATCGTCACTTTGAACTTTGCGAAAAACGGCATCAAATCCACTGTCCTTTAATGTCCGATCAAGTTCAACGGGTTCAATGATGCTATCTGCTTCCAGCCTTATTGATTCCCGCTCTGCCTCAAAACCTTCTACAAAGGCTTTGTCTATAAGGTCAATAGTAGCCTTGCCATCCTTGTTCTCTACAGATATGACCGTATAGAGAAAAATGTTAGCAAGAAAATCTGAAGGATCAAAACAGGCCGCCGACGCCAAAGCTGCACGACTCATTTTCCCAATTTCAGCGTCCGGTTCAGTTACACATGACAAAGCAATACTCCGCAAAGCAAGGACTCCAAGCGGAAGCTTATCGGCATCAAGCAACGGAAGCACGTATTTCATCATTCCTTTAGACACCTTGGCAAGAGAAATCAGCTTAGCCGGTTCCACTATGTTTTCTGGTGAAAGATTATAATCACAAGAAAGCAGATGGCTGACCGTACCGTCATCCGCCTCTAATATGTTCCCATAGTACTCATCAATTGTTTTTGCTACTGCTCCGCAGAGGGTCTTGTTATAGACTTTCGGCTTTGAGCAGAATTTCAAAATTTTGATAAACGCTGCAAAACATAACGTCACAGACAAGCGCCTCCCTTCGCAGTTATTGTTCATCTTTTACGTAATCGACAATATCTCCAATGTTGCAATCCATCTCAGCACATATTCTCCCAAGGACATCCATGCTTACCGATTCGCCTCTTCCCATTTTTGCAATTGTGGAAGAGGTGATCTTTGTTTTTGCCATAAGATCCTTTTTGAGCATGCCCTTGTCTATTAATAGTTTCCATAGCTTGTTGTAGCTGTAGCTCATGTTTACTCCTCCTGAGAACACACTTTCAGACAAAAATGTACGCCTAAATAGTCAAACTATATTTAAGTATATCACAGAAATATGAATTTTTCCACCCTGCCTTTGAGTTTTCCACAGTTGAACTTGGAGAAGTCAAAGGTGGGATTTTTATTATCTGCCTTCCAAGTCAAGTACAAGTTTTCTACAAGTTGGCTCCATGTAGATACAAGTCCGTTTTTCCTAAAATCTAAGTAGGCTGATAAATCCGCTGGCCACGGATTTTCCAGTGAAGCCTGAAATGACCACCAGCACCTACTGGAAAGGGAGCTGCGAGGAAGGAGGCAAAGTATGACAACCATTGAAAAAGACAGCTATATCACGAGCATCGAAGAATCAGCGTCTATTATCAGCTCCCAAGTCGGATCGGCTGTAGTTGACGGAGTATTCCAGCGATTCGGCGCTCACTGCGTCGAAGACCTGAATCCGAGTGATCTGCCGGACGTATTCAGCGAATTATACGCCATCGAGGCGGATCTCAGATAAAGGTCACATTGCCCTGAGCAAGGCGTAAAAAGGCTCACCGCTACGGACGTTCACCCGGCATGCAGAGTGGCTCGAGCAGAAGTAACGGTCACAAGTAAATAAACCAACCTACGAGCGTGGTTGGCCATCAAAACGGATTAATTTCCCGTTCCGACAGGTCAACTACGCTCTTTTCAGCGAGACCTCCGGTTCGGGAACCACTCGAAACTTGGAGGTTTCGCCATGAAAAACAAAGAAAACGATAGTAAAGCAAAGACCTATTTCATCTACATCCGCAGCACCGCTGAAAAGGTTCCGGTCACAAAGGAGCAGCACGATTCCTTCTATAGAGAAGCGTCCCGCATCCGTGACAAGGAGCAGAACCACGGCAGGTGTATGTGCCCTTACCGCTTCATCTGGACGTGTGATGGGAATTGCGTCGGCTGCGAGTATCACGCGGCAGGTGACACCCTTTCTCTGGATGTACCTAACCCGGACGGCAACGGCAGCATGTACGATTACATTCCGGACGAGAATCCTTCTATGGAAGATGTAATTGCTGACCGCCAGCTCCTCGAGCAGCTCTTCGCTCGTCTCCGTGAACTTGATCCGGAAGCAGATATCATTATCCAGCTTTGGCAGGATCACCCGGAAGGCATCTCCGACAGAGCCATCGCAAGAGAACTCGGTCGTCCACAGAAGACCTTCGCGGATCAGATGAAAAAGTACCGTACTGATTTAAGAAGAATCAGAGACGGGAAGTAATATCACATACCACGAACCACCGCCCTTTCCGGTCACTGTCCCTCTCTCGGATGGTGGTCGGAAATTTTTTTATAAAATCCTTCGCTCAAATCGGCAGCTCATCTCCAGTGGAACTTGAAGGACAGAGAGAAACGCCTTCAGAAAGCGAGGTGAACAGCATGTACCGCAGTTACGCAGACACCGACGGCAACGCCAACGAGGAGATCAAGCTTCTGAACTCCATCAGCTACGTATCCGCCCGACTGGCAAGAAACCTCTCAATTCTTGCCGCAACCAGCAAATCCGAGGAAGGAGGAAAAACAAATGTCAAAGATGGCAGATATGGCACAGACCATAGAAGACCTGCACAGAGCCGCTGCTGCTATTAACGACGCAGCCGACTGGCTGGCAAAGCAGTTTTCCGGTCAGGATGAATATAAGCAGCAGATTTCAAATAGTGCTGCTAAAAAGGAAGAAAAGCCGGAACTGAAGCTTGAGGATGTGAGACCGGTTCTCGCTAACCTCTCCCGCTCTGGTCATACCTCAGAGGTGCGTGCCCTGCTTAAGAAGTATGGTGCCGCAAAGCTCTCAGCCATAGACCCGGCAAATTATGAAGCCATGTTGAAGGACGCGGAGGTAATTGGCAATGGCAGCTAAAACACACGCGATCCTCTCTGCATCCAGCTCCGATAGGTGGCTGCACTGCCCGCCATCGGCAAGGCTCTGCGAAACCTACGAGGATAAAGGATCGGACTACGCTGCAGAAGGCACCGACGCCCACACCCTTGGCGAGTACAAGCTCAAGGCCGCGCTGGGACTGCCTGCAGAAGATCCGACCGAAAGCCTCACATGGTATTCCGAGGAGATGGACGACTGCACCAGCGGCTATGCGGAATATGTGCTGGAGCAGGTCAAGGCCGCCAAGGAAACCTGCGCTGATCCGATCGTCCTTATCGAGCAGCGTGTGGACTTCTCCCGCTGGGTAGAACAGGGCTTCGGAACCGCCGATTGCATCATCATCGCGGACGGCACGCTCCGGGTGATCGACTACAAGCACGGTCTTGGAGTGCTGGTATCCGCAGACGAGAATCCGCAAATGAAATGCTACGCCTTGGGCAGCTTGGAGCTTTTCGATGACATTTATGACATCGACACGGTCTCCATGACGATCTACCAGCCGCGACGCCAAAACGTCAGCACCTATGAGATCAGCAAGGACGACCTGTACCGCTGGGCGGATGAAGTTTTGAAGCCCACCGCAGAGCTGGCCTTTGCCGGAGACGGAAACTTCCTGTGCGGAGAATGGTGCGGCTTCTGCAAGGCTAAGAATGAGTGCCGTGCCAGAGCAGAAGCAAACCTGAAGCACGCGAAGCATGATTTCAAGCTCCCGCCACTGCTTACGGACACTGAGATCGAGGTCATCCTCGGCAAGGTAGACGAGCTGATCAGCTGGGCTTTCGACATCAAGGAATATGCCCTGCAGCAGGCTCTCTCCGGTAAGGAATGGGCAGGATTCAAGCTCGTCGAAGGCCGCAGCAATCGTAGATACAGCAACGAGGCCGCTGTCATTGACGCGGTCGAGAAAGCGGGCTTTGACCCGTATGAGAAGAAGCTGCTGGGCATCACCGCCATGCAGAAGCTCCTCGGCAAGTCCTGCTTTGATGAACTCCTGACGGCCTATATCGAAAAGCCGCAGGGCAAACCGACGCTTGTGCCGGAGAGCGATAAACGTCCGGCAATGAACAATGCAAAAACTGATTTTATGGAGGAAAATTAAATGAACAAAAATGTAAAAATCAACAATCCTATGAAGGTAATCACTGGTCCTGACACTCGTTGGTCTTATGCTAACGTCTGGGAGCCGAAATCCATCAATGGAGGTACACCGAAGTACAGCGTGAGCCTTATCATCCCGAAGTCTGACACCAAGACCATCGCCAAGATCAAGGCCGCCATCGAGGCCGCTTACAAGGAGGGTGAGTCCAAGCTCAAGGGCAATGGCAAGTCTGTACCTGCCCTCTCTGTCATCAAGACTCCGCTTCGTGATGGTGACATGGAACGTCCGGACGATCCGGCCTACGCCAATGCTTATTTCGTAAATGCCAATGCAACCTCTGCTCCTGGCATCGTGGATGCAGATCGCAATCCGATTCTTACTCGCTCCGAGGTTTACTCCGGTGTGTATGGCAGAGCCAGCATCACGTTCTACGCCTTCAACTCTTCCGGCAACAAGGGAATCGCCTGCGGGCTCAACAACCTGCAGAAAATCCGTGACGGTGAACCTCTCGGCGGAAAGGCAAGTGCTGAGTCCGACTTTGCCACTGACGACGATGATGATTTTCTGGACTAAGGAGGTGCGATCATGACAGTGACTACCTTACAGACAATCCTTCTGACCGCACTGATTGCCATATGGCTGGTATTCAGCATCGTGTTCCTGATCTCGTCCATCCAGAACCTCATCAATGACCACAAGCGTGAGATTCGCGAGGAGGAATCAGCCACCCGCGACCTCAAGTACCATGAGGAGCGCATGCAGCGTGAGAAGGAACAGGCCGACCATGAACGCGAGTACCACGAGAAGCGCATGAAGTCCTTGGAGTAAATCAGAAACGGCAGGCGGCAGGGATACATTCTCTGCCGCTTGTTTGAATTGAGGTGAAAATACTATGAATCAAGAGAAAATACAAAAGCTCTCAATCGATCTTGAAACGTTCAGCGATGTCGACCTTGCCAAGTGTGGCTTATATAAGTACGCGGAGTCTCCGAATTTCGCGATTCTGCTGTTCGGTTATGCAGTTGATGGCGGCGAAGTCCATGTTGTGGATCTGGCTCAGGGAGAGCAGCTACCGGAAGATGTCCTGTCTGCCTTGACAGACGATTCTGTCATCAAGTGGGGATTTAATGTCGCGTTTGAACGTGTCTGCCTGTCCCGCTACCTTTCAGACCGTGGCATCAGCCTTGATCCCTTCCATGATAACCACCCACTCTCGCAGGAGTGCGCCCGGTTCCTAAATCCGGAAAGCTGGCGCTGCTCTATGATCTGGGCGGCTACGCTGGGACTGCCACTTTCCTTAAAAGGTGTCGGTGCAGTTTTAAAACTCGACGATCAGAAGATGGACGAGGGCAAGGCGCTCATCAAATATTTCTCCGTGCCTTGCGCTCCTACAAAATCCAATGGTGGCCGCACCCGTAATATGCCCTCCGACGATCCTGAAAAGTGGTCTGTCTTTAAGGCATATAACAAACGTGACGTGGAGGTCGAAATGGCGATCCAGCAGCGGCTTACCAATTACCCAGTACCGGATTCGGTCTGGGAAGAATATCACATCGATCAGGACATCAACGACCGTGGCGTCCGGCTCGATATAGATCTGGTAAAGGAAGCCATCGAGATGGATACCCGCTCCCGCAAAGAGCTGACTGCCGCCATGAAGGAAATCACCGACCTTGATAACCCGAACAGCGTCCAGCAAATGAAACAGTGGCTCTCCGACAACGGCCTCGAAACCGACAGCCTTGGTAAAAAGGTCGTGGCAGAGCTTATCAAAACCGCTCCTCCGGAATTGCAGAACGTACTGGAGCTCCGCCAGCAGCTTGCCAAGTCGTCGGTCAAGAAATATCAGACGATGGAACGTGCGGTCTGTGACGACGGCAGGGCTCGCGGCATGTTCATGTTCTACGGAGCCAACCGCACAGGCCGCTGGGCAGGCAGACTGATCCAATTACAAAACCTCCCGCAAAACCACCTGCCAGATCTGGCCGATGCCCGTGCTCTTGTAAAATCCGGTGACTTCGATGCCGTAAAGCTCCTGTATGAAGATGTGCCGGACACGCTCTCGCAGCTGATCCGCACGGCATTCATCCCGAAGGACGGCATGCAGTTCTATGTTTCCGACTTCAGCGCCATCGAAGCCAGAGTCATCGCTTGGTATGCAGGTGAGATGTGGCGGCAGAAGGTATTCGAGAATGGCGGCGATATTTATTGCGCCAGCGCATCGCATATGTTCCATGTCCCGGTCGAGAAGCATGGCGTAAACGGCCACCTCCGGCAGAAAGGCAAAATCGCTGAACTCGCGCTCGGCTACGGCGGCTCGGTCGGAGCCTTAAAGGCAATGGGAGCCATCGAGATGGGCTTATCTGAAGATGAGCTTCCTCCGCTGGTCGATGCATGGCGGCAAACGAACCCGAACATCGTGAAATTTTGGTGGGATGTCGACCGCGCTGTCATGGAAGCTGTGAAGTATAAGCATACGACCAGCAGCTACGGGCTTACCTTCTCCTGCCGCTCCGGGATGCTCTTTATCACGCTGCCCTCCGGACGTAACCTTGCCTATGTGAAGCCGAAGGTCGGTACAAATAAGTTCGGCGGCGAGTGTATCACTTATGAGGGCATCGGCAGCACAAAGAAATGGGAGCGGCTCGACTCGTACGGCCCGAAATTTGTGGAAAACATCGTGCAGGCGACCTCCCGCGACATTCTCTGCTATGCCATGAAGACGCTGCGCTGCTGCTCCATCGTCATGCATATCCACGACGAGCTGGTCATTGAGGCCGATCCGCGCATGTCCCTTGACGCCATCTGTGAGCAGATGGGCAGGACTCCACCGTGGGCAAAAGGCCTGAAGCTCCGCGCCGACGGTTACATCACACCCTTCTACAAAAAAGATTAAAAATCGTCCGCTCAAATCAGGCGTTCATCTCCAGTGGAAATTGGAGGTGGACGCCTTTAAATCTGCCCGGAAAGGAGGACTCTGGTTTGAGTAACGATTATCACAACAGCGAGGGCTATCCTGACCCGACTGCCGGTGAAGCGCTCTCCCGGATTGCCACAAACGAAAAGCAGTCCCTACGCGCTTTTAGGCCTATCGTCTACATCTGCTCTCCGTTTTCCGGAGATGTTGAGACGAACGTGGCAAACGCCAGACGCTACAGCCGCTTTGCCGTGGACGAGGGATATATCCCTATCGCACCGCACCTGCTGTTTCCGCAGTTCCTTGATGATAACGATCCTGTAGAACGTGAACTGGGATTGTTTTTCGGGAACGCCATCATGAGCAAGTGCGCCGAGGTCTGGGTATTCGGCAGCCGCATCTCATCCGGTATGGAAGCAGAAATCAAACGAGCCAAGTGGAAGAATTACCGCCTGCGCTTTTTCACTGAGAATCTTGAGGAGGTTTAACACATGTACGAAGTAAAAGAAAATTCAAGAATATTAAAAGACGGAACCGAAATCACGACCTATAGCAGAGACGTCGTCAGCTGCAACATTTTAGAGGTCGAGGCAGGTACCACTGGCTATTGTGGTGGTGACACCGGTCATGGTGGCCGCACCTATTTCCGTATTCAGGATGCAGCCTGCACGGACATGGAAATTCATAACTATACCACTCGCTGCGGCAGTAACGGTTTTGAAGTCTGCCTCGGTGGTGACTGTGAGCTGGAGACCATGATCCGTGAGCTCAAATTCATCACAAAGGTTCTGGAGGAAGAAGCTCAGGAGGTGTACGACTGATGTTTACCATTTACAGTGCGGACGTTACCGGCAATCCCGGTAACTGCTCCTACCCTCATAAACACATCATCCTGGATGAAGATAGCCTGAAGTCGGCTGTTTGTCATGATTACGTGTGCGCAGAATATAAGAACAGCTATCGCAACGGCGACAACTTCATCGGCAGTGACTGCCTTCCAGTTGACTGTGATAATGATCACTCCGAGAATCCGGATGACTGGATCACTCCGGAAGATGTCTTGCAGGCCTTTCCGGGTGTGACCTTCGCAGTCCATTACAGCCGCTTCAATAACAGAGTGAAAAACGGCAAACCTGCAAGACCGAAGTTCCATGTCCTGTTCCCGATTGATTATGTGACGGATGCTGCCTTTTACAGCAACATGAAAAAGCTGGTCAATTCCATCTTTCCCTATTTCGATACGAAGGCCCTGGATGCTGCCCGCTTCTTCTTTGGCACTACTGCTGCAGATGTTGCTTTATATCCAGGACGTATGAATCTGACGGAATATCTTAATGAGGACATTTTCGATGAGGATATGCCGGAAGGTCAATATGATGGCGCAACGATTCCCGAAGGCAGCCGTAATGCAACCATGTCTCGTTTTGCCGGAAAGGTCATCAAGAAATATGGCGACGGTGACACGGCCTATCAGGCATTTCTGGAAGAAGCAGATAAATGTGATCCGCCTCTGGATGCTGCTGAGCTTGCTACCATCTGGCACAGTGCCCAGCGCTTTTACGCTCGTGTCCAGCAGCAGGAGGGCTATGTTGCACCGGAGCTCTACAACGATCCTTCCTGTTATAAACCAGAGGATTACTCCGATGTAGGGCAGGCCGAAATATTGGCGAAGTACTTCTCAAACGAGCTTCGCTATTCTCCTGCCACCCACTTTATCCGCTACTCTGACCACTACTGGCAGGAATCAGAGCCAGGTGCTCAGGCCGTGGCTCATGAGCTTACCCGCAGACAGCTGAAGGAAGCAAATCGAGATCTCATGGAAGCACTGAATAAGATGAAGAATTGCGGTGCCCAAAATATCCTCGACAGCACATCAAAGGCCAAGGCAGAACAGCTTATGAACGATCAACAGCTGGAGGTCTATCGTGAGCTCTTAGCAGCCAAGGCTTATCAGGCATTTGCCATTAAGCGCCGTGATTCTAAGAATGTGACTTCTACCTTGAAGGAATCCCATCCGATGCTGGAGATTTCACCTCGTGACCTGGACGCAGACTGCTTTGCGCTCTGTACCCCGGAGGCAACCTTTGATCTCCGTCAGGGTATGGCCGGAGCCAGAGAGCATTCGCCGGAGGACTTTATTACCAAAATTACCAGCGTTTCACCAAACCAGAAAGGCATGCAGATCTGGCTGGACAGCTTGAATCTCATCTTCCAGCACAATCAGGAGCTCATCGATTACGTCCAGATGATCTGCGGGCTTGCTGCCATCGGCAAGGTTTATGTAGAAGCGCTGATCATCGCCTATGGTGATGGCCGCAACGGTAAGTCTACCTTCTGGAATGCAATCTCCCGCGTGCTGGGCCTTTACTCCGGGAACATTTCTGCGGATACCCTGACCGTAGGTTGTCGCAGAAACATCAAACCAGAAATGGCGGAGGTCAAGGGTAAGCGACTTCTCATTGCTGCAGAGATGCAGGAAGGTGCAAGACTCAATGACTCTACCGTCAAGCAGCTCTGCTCTACCGATGATGTCTTTGCAGAGAAGAAGTACAAGGATCCATTTTCCTTCAAGCCCTGCCACACGCTCGTGCTGTATACCAACCATCTGCCTCGTGTCAGTGCATCCGATGATGGTATCTGGAGGAGACTGATCGTCATTCCGTTTAATGCCAAGATCACCGGTAGCAGCGACATCAAGAATTACAGTGAGTATCTCTATGACAATGCTGGCGGCGCGATCCTCTCCTGGATCATCGAAGGTAGCAAGAAAGTTATTGATGCTGACTACCACATCCCGGTTCCGGCCTGCGTACAGAATGCCATCGATGATTACCGTAGCCAGAATGACTGGTTCGGACATTTCTTAGAGGATAAGTGCATCATAGGTGATGAGTATAAAGAAAACTCCTCTAACCTATATCAGGCCTACCGCAATCACTGCATCGATTGTAATGAGTATGTACGCTCCACAGCGGACTTCTACTTTGCTATGGAAAATGCCGGATACGAGCGTGTCACTTTGAGCCGAAAGCGCTATTTTAAAGGACTTCGCCTGCGCACTGAGGACGATTTTGATGAGGAATTTTTAGACTGATCGAACCGAATGACAAGGTGTATCAATGTCTCTGTATAAACTTTTCTATAGGCTATAAAAAATCATATATAGAAAAGTTATGTAAATACCATTGATACACCTTGCACATCAGAAAAATAACCACTGATTGGAGAATGACAATGTTAGAAAAACAGATAGAAAACAAGTTAACCCGGATGGTAAGGCAGCATGACGGCATCGCTGTAAAATTCGTGTCTCCGAGCTTTGCGGGAATGCCGGACCGTCTCGTCTTATTACCTGATGGGATCATCGCTTTCGTAGAGCTGAAGGCTCCTGGCAAAAAGCCTCGCCCGCTTCAAATAGCAAGGCACAAGCTGCTACGTTCACTTGGCTTTCAGGTCTATGTGATTGATGGCGTAGAACAGATTGGAGGAATGCTTCATGAACTTCTCACCCCATAATTATCAGTCCTATGCTATCAACTATATCGAAACGCATCCTATCGCTGCAGTTCTCCTCGATATGGGTCTTGGCAAAACGGTCATTTCCCTGACTGCCATCGCAGACCTGCTGTTTGACAGCTTCGAGGCACACCGCATCCTAGTGGTCGCGCCTTTAAGGGTGGCCCGTGATACCTGGCCTGCGGAAATTGCAAAATGGGAACACCTGCAGCATCTGACCTTCGCAGTCTGCGTGGGGACACCGAAGGAACGACGCGCTGCACTTATGTCCGGAGCCGACATCACCATCATTAACCGTGAGAACCTTGGCTGGCTGATAGATTCCAGTGGCTTTGATTTTGATTACGATATGGTCGTCATTGATGAGCTATCCTCCTTCAAAAATCACAAGTCGAAGCGATTTCAATCTCTGATGAAGATCAGACCTAAAGTGAAACGAATCATCGGTCTTACCGGCACACCTTCCTCCAATGGTCTTATGGATCTGTGGGCTGAATTCAAGCTTCTGGATTTTGGAGAACGTTTAGGACGCTTCATCACCCACTACCGTAACAACTACTTTATACCGGACAAGCGAAACGGTGAGATCATCTACTCTTACAAGCCCATGGCTTATGCGGAGGATGCCATCTACCGGAGAATATCGGATATTACGATTTCCATGAAATCTACCGATCACCTGCAGATGCCGGAGTTAATCACATCGCAATACGAAGTGCAGCTGTCTGAGGAAGAAACTCAGCGATACGAGGAACTCAAGGCAGACTTTATATTGGAGCTCCCGGAAGGAGAGATCACTGCTGCCAACGCGGCTTCTCTTACCGGTAAACTCTCTCAGCTGGCCAATGGTGCCATTTATGATGATGACGGCGATATCATCGAGTTCCATGATCGGAAGCTGGATGCCTTAGAGGATCTTATCGAAGCCGCCAATGGCAAACCGCTCCTGGTAACTTACTGGTTCAAGCACGACCTGCAGCGAATCAAGAAGCGCTTTAATGTCCGTGAGATAAAATCCAGCAAGGATATCACTGATTGGAACAATGGCGATATTCCTGTTGCTGTCATCCATCCTGCCTCTGCCGGTCATGGACTGAATCTTCAGGCTGGTGGATCAACACTTATCTGGTTCGGGCTGACCTGGTCTTTGGAGTTATATCAGCAGACCAACGCTCGTCTCTGGCGGCAAGGCCAGACCTCCGGCACTGTCGTCATTGAGCACATCATTACCAAGGGCACCATTGATGAACGTATCTTAAAGGCGCTGTCCTTGAAGGAGGTTACACAAAACGCATTAATTGATGCGGTAAAAGCAAATCTATGACAATCTACGACAACATAGGTCAATCCGAGGGAATTTCATTATTCGGAGGTACGCTATGAATGCAAAAGAATATTTATCCCAGGCCCGTAACCTGGATCAGCGCATTATCACAAAAACCCAGATGATTGACTCCTTAAACGATCTGGCTACCCGCTGCACCGCTACTTATTCAGATATGCCTAAAAGCCCAAATCGTGGTAACTCCCGTCTGGAGGAATGTGTCATGAAGATCATCGACCTGGAAGAACAGATTACAGAAGATATGGAAAAGCTGGTGAATTTGAAGAAAGAAATCACCCATGTGATTCAGTCTGTTTCTAATCCAGAATATCAGGATCTTCTGGCGAAGCGCTACATCTGCTGTGAAGCCTGGGAAAAGATCGCCGTGGATATGAACTATGAGCTTCGCTACATCCACAAACTCCACAGCCGTGCTCTGCAGGAAGTAAAAATTCCTGAACCAACCGAAGATGGGCACGAAAAGACATAGAATGACACCATCAACTTCTGATAGTATTAGACTAGCAAAAAAGAAAATCACAGAAGCCTTGTAGGATCTACTTCCTGCAGGGCTTTTCTTATGCCACAAGGAGGTGAAACCGATGCCGAGAAAACCGAAGCGTCCCTGTTCTTATCCAGGCTGTCCTAATCTCACGGACGGTCGCTTCTGTGAGGAGCATGCCAAGGACGAAGCCAGGCGCTACGAACATTATGATAGAGATCCCGCCACCAAGCGTCGCTACGGTCGTGCCTGGAAGCGAATTCGTGACAGCTATGCCGCTACCCATCCGCTTTGTGAAGAGTGCCTTGCGAAGGGTGTTTATACACCAACCGAGGAGATTCATCACATGCTTCCGCTATCTCAGGGCGGAACCCATGACCGCGAGAACCTGAAAGCCTTGTGCAAGGCCTGCCATGCACGCATTCATGCAGAACGCGGTGACCGCTGGCACAACACATAAAGCAGATGCATTTTCTTTGTGCATCAGCCCCCAGGGGCGGTCTGAATCTCTACGGCGCAGCTGCCGTGGAACGGGCGTGGGGTCTCACGCACAAAAACGCGTTTTCAAACGGGGTAATAGGCCCCGGACAAGGAGGTGAATCATTTTGGCTAAGGACGGAACCAACCGTGGCGGCGCTCGTATCGGTGCCGGAGCCAAGAAAAAGCCCTTAGCTGACAAAATCACTGAGGGTAATCCGGGCAAGCGAAAGCTGACTGTCATCGAGTTTGAAGATCAAGCTGCAGATTTAGAAGGTCAGCAGATGCCCAAGCCATCCAAGCTCTTATCCGCTACACAGAAAGACGGTAAACCACTGGTGGCTGAAGAAGTATATAAGGCAACCTGGGAATGGCTGGCAGAGCGCAGGTGTGCGTCGCTTGTTTCGCCCCAGCTTCTGGAACGCTATGCCATGAGTGTTGCCAGGTGGATTCAGTGTGAGGAAGCAATCACAGACTACGGTTTCCTCGCCAAACATCCTACAACGGGAAACGCCATGCAATCCCCCTATGTAGCCATGAGCCAGAATTTTATGAGCCAGACAAACCGGCTTTGGATGGAAATCTATCAAATCGTAAAAGAAAATTGTGCGACGGAGTACAAGGGCGAAACGCCTATGGATGATGCGATGGAACGCCTGCTCCGTGCAAGGAAAGGAAACTGATATGGACTATCGTGAATTTATGAATCTACTGAAAAGCTATCGAAAGCATCTGAGCTTTCAGCAGTTCAGCACACTTCGTGGTCAAGCTAAGGCTGGTGATATTGATGCCGCCTACAAGGGCCTACAGAAATTACTCAGGAGGAATGCACCATGCTAATTGAAAAGAAAAATGTCGCTGAGCTACTTCCTGCTGATTACAATCCCCGTAAGGATTTAAGTCCCGGCGATCCCGAATATGAAAAGCTGAAACGCTCCATCGAGCAGTTCGGATATGTGGAGCCTGTCATCTGGAATGCCACTACTGGTCGCGTGGTTGGCGGGCATCAGCGCTTAAAGGTTCTCCAGGACATGGGCATGACGGAAGTTGACTGCGTCGTTGTTGAGCTTGATGCGGAACACGAAAAGGCACTGAATGTTGCACTCAACAAAATCAGTGGTGAATGGGATAACGACAAATTAGCACTGTTAATCGCCGACCTGCAAGGCGCTGACTTCGATGTCTCTCTCACTGGTTTTGAGCCTGCCGAGCTGGACGACCTGTTTAAGGAGGATGTGAAGGATGGCATCAAGGAAGATGATTTTGATGTCAATGCCGAGCTTGACAAGCCTACCATGACGAAGGCCGGTGACCTCTGGTGCCTTGGCCCGCATCGACTTCTCTGTGGCGACAGCACAAAGCCTGAAAGCTATGAGCTTTTGATGGCTGGCAAGAAGGCAAACCTGGTGGTCACGGATCCACCTTACAATGTGAACTATGAAGGCTCCGCTGGTAAGATTCAGAATGACAACATGGATAATGACTCCTTCTATCAGTTCTTGCTGGATGCCTTCACCAATATGGAAGCAGTCATGGCCGATGACGCATCCATCTATGTGTTCCATGCAGATACAGAAGGCCTGAATTTTAGAAAAGCTTTCTCTGATGCAGGCTTCTATCTTTCCGGCTGTTGTATCTGGAAGAAGCCCTCCCTAGTGCTGGGCCGTTCACCATATCAATGGCAGCATGAGCCTTGCCTCTTTGGCTGGAAGAAAAATGGCAAGCATCAATGGTACTCCGGTCGCAAGGAAACCACGATTTGGGAATTTGAAAAGCCCAAGAAAAATGCAGATCACCCAACCATGAAGCCGGTGGCATTGATTGCCTACCCGATCATGAATTCAAGTCTTACAAACTGCATCGTGCTTGATCCCTTCGGAGGCTCTGGCAGCACGCTGATTGCCTGCGAACAGACCGATCGCATCTGCCACACAGTTGAATTAGACGAGAAATACGCGGACGTCATCGTGAAGCGCTACATCGAACAGGTAGGTACTTCCGATGGCGTTTCGGTTATCCGTGATGGTCTGACTTACCAATACGATGAAGTCGCTATCTCCGAAGAATCCATGCAGGCATAATACACACGATTTGCTGCAATTTTCCGGCGGATCTTTGGTACATATATTTGCTCTGAATTGCTTGATAATATGTGCCTTCAGAGTGATATATGTACTACCAAAACAAAGGAGGATTCCACTATGGAGATCAGATTTAACGTAACAGGAAGCGCCAGAAAAGAGCTGGTAGGAATTATTTCACAGGTAACCGGATGCAAGCAATTGTATAAGGGAATGCCAAGTGCCGCCTACGAGGTTGCAGACATTATCATCAGCAAGGATGGCACCGTAAGCTACGACGAGCGAACAGAGGAAAGCACCATCAAGGCAATCCTTGAACAGACTGCCGCTGCAGGTTTTCCCGCAGAGTTAGATGAGGCACTGGCCACTGAAACATCAGAAACACCCGTCACTGCAGAAGCAGACATTTCGGCGGCTACAAAGGACACCGGCCTGGTGATTTCATTCCCTGCTGACAAGGTCAACCTGGAAAACCTGCGAAAGCTTCTGGAGAGCAAATCAGACCTCATCAAGAAAGCCCTGGAGGTTGAAGCCTTCCCGATTGAGGAACACGATGATCAGGTCAGCTTCCCTTGGTGGCCTAGCATGCCGGACTTCGATGCCATCACTGCCTACACTACATTCCTTTCTGCCCTTTGCAGGATGAGTAAGGAACAGAAGCGTATCACTGCAAAGGCAAAGCCATATATAGATAACGAAAAATACGCCTTCCGATGCTTTCTTCTTCGCCTCGGCTTTATCGGAGACGAATACAAGCAAAGCCGAAGGATCCTCTGCCGATACCTTTGCGGCAACAGCTCCTACGCAGGAGGTGAAGGCCATGTTATTCGCTAACAGAGCGCAGGTTGAGCACCTGCGCCTCCGCTATCCCATCGGAACCAGAGTGGAGCTTGTAGAGATGGACGATGCTCAGGCACCGCCCATCGGTACCCAGGGAACGGTAACCGGTGTGGATGATACCGGTAGCCTCCTGGTGGACTGGGATAATGGTTCTGGACTCAATGTAATCTACGGTGTGGATCGTGTGAAGAAGCTGTAATATACACAGTTTTCTCCACCATATAGCAGCCGATCTTTGGTACATATATTGTCCGTAATCAGCTTGCTATTATGTGCTTTCAGAGTGATATATGTACTACCAAAAGAAAACAAGGAGGCACACACCATGATGAACATTTTTGAAGAAGCTTACAGAGGAATCCATGAAGCAAAAAGGGCTTACGCCACAGCAACTAACACGGCTGAGCAGGATGCAGCAAGAGCCATTTACAAGCAGGCAACCGCAAAGCTTGATGCCTTAAGTAGCACAGAGCAGCGCATCTGGATCGCTTATGAAACCGCCAAGGACTGCGGCAACGAATACATCGACCTGAACGACACCATCCGCGATGACGCAGTCGAAGGCCTGGTAGCCTGCATGAAGGAATACGGCATTGAAGCCTTCACCTTCTCTTCCACCTGGAGCAGCGCAGTTGAAACCGCATGGCTTTTCCAGAAAGCCGGATGCACCTTGGCTGGCCTGATTGAGATCAACAGCCAGCACAAAGCCTTCATGAGCGATGAGTATGAAAAGGCACACGGATACCTTTTCAAGCTGAACTAAGGAGGGCAAAACCATGTGGGCAGAAGGAAGCATCAAGATTGAAAACAGCATTTTCCATTATTGGGTAAAGCATTATGAAGAGCCGAGCGAGGACTACGGCATTGACGGCGGTAAGATTTCAAAGCTCATGCTGAAGAGAAACGGTGAGATCGCCTACAACTACGACAGAGGCCTGGACATCGAGCCGGTCGACGAAGAAACCGAGATGGCACTTGCCATTCTGATGAAGGAATACAACTAAGAACATTCCCGAAGGACCGCCCGCAAGGGTGTGTTCCTCGTTATACGATATTTATTGATGATGGTCGTGCCAATACGGTAACGACTTATTTTTATGCCCGGAGGTGAAGCATGTGCGTAAATTAAAGAAATACAAACCGACCAAATTCAAAGCAAAGGATTCTCATTATGATGTGGATGCTGCGGATTATGCGGTGAGCTTCATCGAATGCCTCTGCCACACCAAGGGCACCTGGGCCGGTAAGCCCTTCGAGCTGATTGACTGGCAGGAGCAGATCATCCGTGATCTCTTCGGTACGCTGAAACCAAATGGATACCGCCAGTTCAATACTGCCTATGTGGAAATTCCTAAAAAGATGGGGAAATCTGAGCTTGCAGCTGCCGTGGCCCTGCTTCTTACCTGCGGTGATGGTGAGGAGCGCGCTGAGGTTTACGGCTGTGCAGCTGACCGTCAGCAGGCAACCATTGTTTTTGATGTTGCCGCAGATATGGTACGTATGTGTCCGGCGCTCAACAAGCGTGTGAAGATTCTTGCTTCTCAGAAGCGTATCATCTACACACCAACCAACAGCTTCTATCAGGTACTATCTGCAGAAGCCTACTCCAAGCACGGCTTTAACATCCATGGTGTTGTCTTTGATGAGCTCCACACTCAGCCCAACCGAAAGCTCTTTGATGTTATGACCAAGGGCTCCGGAGATGCCAGAATGCAGCCACTGTATTTTCTCATCACCACTGCTGGAACAGACACCAACAGCATCTGTTATGAAACCCATCAGAAAGCCAAGGACATCCTGGAAGGCAGGAAGATTGATCCTACCTTCTATCCGGTGATTTATGGTGCAGACGAATCTGATGATTGGACGGATCCGAAGGTCTGGAAGAAAGCAAATCCCTCTCTGGGCATTACAGTCGGCATTGATAAGGTGAAGGCCGCCTGTGAGTCAGCCAAGCAAAATCCTGGAGAAGAGAACTCCTTCCGACAGCTTCGTTTAAATCAATGGGTAAAGCAGGCGGTCCGCTGGATGCCGATGGAGAAATGGGATGCCTGCTCCTTTGCAGTCAATCCGGATGAGCTGGAAGGACGTGTCTGCTATGGCGGTCTGGACCTCTCTTCCACTACGGATATCACCGCCTTTGTGCTGGTATTTCCGCCCCAGGATGAGGATGACAAATACGCCATTCTCCCATACTTCTGGGTACCAGAGGATACGCTGGAGCTGCGAGTTCGTCGTGATCACGTGCCATACGATGTCTGGGAGAGACAGGGCTTCCTGCAAACCACGGAGGGTAACGTCGTCCACTACGGCTACATCGAAAAATTCATCGAGCGCCTGGGTGAGAAATACAACATCCGTGAGATTGCCTTCGACCGCTGGGGAGCCGTCCAAATGGTACAAAACCTGGAGGGCATGGGCTTTACCGTGGTTCCCTTCGGCCAGGGCTTTAAGGATATGAGCCCTCCTACCAAGGAACTCATGAAGCTAACTCTGGAGGAACGTCTGGCGCATGGCGGCCATCCGGTGCTTCGCTGGATGATGGATAACATCTACATCCGTACAGACCCCGCCGGAAATATTAAGGCCGACAAAGAAAAATCCACAGAAAAGATTGATGGTGCGATTGCCACTATCATGGGACTAGACCGCGCGATTCGCTGCGGCAATGACACCGGTGCTTCTGTCTACGATGGCAGAGGAATCTTATTCATATAAAAATGGAGCTCTTGTTTTTACACAAAAAGCTCCATTACTGTTTATTTATTTGAATTTATGATTCCTTCGATATCTCGACCACCGTAGAATATGCGTGCTACTGTAACTGTCCTTTTCTCGTCATCAACCAGATAATACACAATAAAGTTGTCTACCGGAAGCTGATGCATTTTCATCGAATGCCAAGGCTCCCAGTCAACTAACGCATAGCGAGCTGGCATGAAATCCAATGAATGAACCTCTTTTCGGATACGGCTCAGCTGAGCAGAAGCAGTCTCCGGAACAAGGAGTTCATTCGCAATGTACGAATAGATTTCACGTAAGTCATCAAGTGCATCTACAGAATAGCCGACTTTATAGCTATCTGTCATATGCCAAACTCCTTTGCAAGTGCCGCATCGACTTCATCCGCAGAATATACCTTTCCTGCTTTGATGGAATCAACACCCTTCTGGAGTTCTGCATCAAGCTGTTCTCTGGTCATTGCACCAACAGCTAATGGCTTAGAAGAAGGAAGTTTCAGTTCAAACGGCATACCCTTCTTCAGTACAATTTGACTATAAAGCATCTGAATTGCACTGGATGGAGAAATGCCAAGCTGAGAAAGAATACTCTCAGCATTGTCCTTGAGATTGGTATCTATTCTTGCATAAACAGCGGATGTATTTGCCATAGTATCGCCTCCTTTTTCTTTATTATATTCGCTTTTGCTTGCGATTGCAAGCATTTGCATAGATTATTTTATGACGAAACTTTGAATTTTATACGCCCTTTGCGGCAGAAAGGAATATTTATGGGATTTTTATCAGGACTGTTTCACTCAAGAGATAAGCCGACCAACAGCCTAAATGGCTCCGGCTATCGCTTTTTCTTTGGTGGCACCACCTCCGGCAAGGCCGTCAACGAGCGATCAGCCATGCAGATGACTGCTGTGTATGCCTGCGTAAGAATTCTATCGGAATCCATCGCATGCTTACCGGTACATCTTTATCAATATAAGGAATCCGGCAGCAAGGAAAAGGCCCTCTCTCATCCACTGTATAAAATCCTGCATGATGAGCCCAACCCGGAAATGACCTCCTTTGTCTTTCGAGAAACGCTGATGACACACCTGTTACTGTATGGCAATGCCTATGCGCAGATTATTCGCAACGGTAAAGGTCAGGTCATCGGGCTCTATCCGCTGATGCCTAACCGCATGACCGTGGATCGGGATGAGCACGGGCACCTCTATTATCAATATCAGATGCAGGAGTCGGATGCCCAAACCATGAAAGCTGGAACTGTGACGCTCAGGCCATCCGATGTACTTCATGTACCAGGCCTCGGATTTGATGGACTGGTTGGTTACTCGCCGATTGCCATGGCTAAGAATGCCATCGGCCTTTCCATCGCCACAGAGGAATACGGCGCTAAGTTTTTTGCAAATGGAGCCACTCCTGGAGGTCTGCTGGAATTTCCCGGAACCGTCAAGAATCCGGATGCCATCCGCGAAAGCTGGAACAAGGGCTTCTCCGGCAGCAATTCTCATAAGATTGCAATTTTAGAGGAAGGCATGCACTACACGCCAATCTCTATCAGCCCGAATGAAGCGCAGTTTCTTGAAACACGTAAATTTCAAATTGATGAAATCGCTCGAATCTTCAGAGTTCCTCCTCATATGGTAGGAGACCTGGAGAAGTCGAGCTTTTCTAATATTGAGCAGCAATCGCTGGAATATGTGAAGTACACCCTGGAGCCCTGGATTGTTCGATGGGAACAGGCGCTAAACCGCGCCCTTCTATCAGATTCCGAGAAGGCTGCTTATTTTGTCAAGTTCAATGTAGATGGCCTGCTTCGCGGCGATTATCAAAGTCGCATGAACGGCTACGCTACAGCTCGTCAAAATGGCTGGATGTCTGCAAATGATATCCGTGAGCTTGAAAACCTGGACCGCATCCCAGCGGAGCTTGGTGGTGACTTATATCTCATCAATGGCAACATGACCAAGCTCGAAGATGCAGGAATATTTGCAGCCTCTTCTGCTGCTGGAAAGGAGGACGATTCCAATGAAGAAATTCTGGAACTGGAAAAATCAGACACAGACGAATCAGGAGACGCAGGAAACAGTGACAACAAGAACACTGTTCCTGAACGGAACCATCGCCGAGGAAAGCTGGTTTGATGACGATATCACACCGGCCCTTTTTAAGGAGGAGCTCTTAAGTGGCTCTGGCGATATTACTGTCTGGATCAATTCACCAGGTGGTGACTGTGTTGCAGCTGCCCAGATCTACAACATGCTGATGGATTATAAAGGCAACGTTACCGTCAAGATTGATGGTATTGCCGCTTCTGCTGCATCGGTCATTGCAATGGCCGGTACCAAGATAATGGTGTCCCCTGTATCCATGCTGATGATCCATAACCCGGCCACGATGGCCTTCGGTGATTCAGCAGAGATGCAAAAGGCCATCGCCATGCTGGAGGAAGTCAAGGAATCCATCATCAATGCCTATGAGATTAAGACCGGTCTAAGTCGAGCAAAGATTTCTCATCTGATGGATGCCGAAACCTGGATGAATGCCAATATGGCCATTGAGCTTGGCTTTGCAGATGAAATTATGAAACGAGATACGCAGGATGAAGCTGACATTGCACAGCCTGCTACTTCTGCTTCCTTCTCTCGCACAGCTTTCACCAATTCACTCATCGAGAAGCTGGCAGCCAAATGTCATATTCCGGCTAAGCCTGCTGAGCCTGCTATTTCGGAGCGCTCTGTAGACAGTCTCATGGAGCGCTTAAATCTTATCAAACAACACATTTAATGGAGGTAATACTACTATGACGATTAATGAACTTCGCGAAAAACGTAACAACGCATGGAATGCTGCTAAGGCATTTCTGGATTCTCATCGTACCGAGAAGGGTACCCTCACTGCCGAGGACGATGCAACCTATACCAGGATGGAACAGGATATCGCAGACCTTGGCAAGGAAATCGCTCGTCTGGAGCGCCAGGAGGCACTGGATGCCGAGCTTTCCAAGCCGGTAAATACTCCACTTACTTCTAAGCCTTCCATTGTGACTCAGCCAGATATGAAAACAGGCCGCGCATCCGATGCCTATAAGGCCGGAATGCTCACTGCCCTTCGTTCTAACTTCAAGCAGATCTCGAACGTACTGCAGGAAGGTGTGGACGCAGATGGTGGTTATCTGGTACCGGATGAGTACGACCATCGCCTGGTTGATGTCCTTACTGAGGAGAACATCCTGCGTAAGCTTGGTCACAAGATTACTACATCCGGTGAACACAAGATCAACATTGCAGCAACTAAGCCTGCAGCTGCTTGGATCGAGGAGGGTGGCGCACTCAGCTTCGGTGATGCAACCTTCGACCAGATTTTGCTGGATGCCCACAAGCTGCATGTTGCCATCAAGGTAACCGAGGAGCTTCTTTACGACAATGCCTTTAACCTGGAAAGCTACATCATTGACATGTTCGGTAAAGCTCTTGCTAATGCTGAGGAGGAGGCCTTCCTGAATGGTTCCGGTGTTGGTCAGCCTCTGGGTCTTTTTGCTGCGACCGGTGGTGGCACTGCAGCCATTTCCACAGCTTCTCTTACCGCCGATGATGTGATTAAGCTTGTGTACGCATTGAAGCGTCCTTACCGTAAGAATGCAAAGTTTATCATGAACGATCAGACCATCGCTTCTATCCGCCAGCTCAAGGACAACAATGGTGCCTATATGTGGCAGCCTTCTCTTGTGGCTGGGGAGCCGGATAAGCTCCTGGGCTATGATGTCTACACTTCTCCGTTCTGCCCTGCTGGTAAGATTGCCTTCGGTGATTACAGCTACTACAACATCGGAGATCGTGGTACTCGTTCCTTCAAGCAGCTCACAGAGCTCTTTGCTGGAAATGGCATGATCGGCTATGTGGCCAAGGAACGTGTGGATGGAAAGCTCATCCTTCCGGAGGCTGTGCAGATTCTTACCATCACCGGTAGTGCAAAAGCTGCCAAGGCCTAAGGTAGTCTGAATGAAAGGTGGCGTCATTTGTGATGAATGGCGCTACCCTTACCATATCCTAAAGAATGGAGGCGATGAGAAATGCTCATTACACTGGAAGAAATGAAGAACTATCTGCGAGTGGATTTTGATGATGACGATGCTCTCATCGAAACTCTAATCACTGCTGCAACAAGAATCTGCATGGATATCCTTCGCACAGAGAATCTTGACGAGCTGTCTGCTTGTGAGAATGCCAAGGCTGCCATTTTTTATACCGCTGCATACCTGTACGAGCACCGAGAGGAAGCAGATCATCACGCACTGACGCTTACACTGCGCTCTCTGCTATTCGGTGCCAGAAAGGAGGTCTTCTGATGAACATTGAACTTTTAAATGTCCGCATCTTCATTACCAAAAATGAAGTAACTGTAGATGCCATCGGAAACCATAAAACAAGCTGGGTACCCTACTACAGCTGCTATGCAACGGTAAGTGCTGAGGCAGGCAAGGAAGATACGGATGCTGGAATGATTGTAGACAATACGAAGGTCGATTTTACTATCCGGTGGTGCAAGAAGGCTGCCGTCTTAGATTCCACGCATTATCGTGTGGAGTTTAACGATACGCTTTATGACATCACAGCCATCGACCACATGAATTACAAGAAAAAATGCATCAAACTCTCCTGTCAGAAAGTGAGGCGTTAACAATGGCAACTGATCGGGTAAGCATTGGCCAGATGGCGGATGCGATTATGGAGGGGCTTGAGGAATATGCCAGCCTTGCAACGGATGACCTAAAAGCATCGGTCCGCAAGGCTGGTAAAACCGTCAAGGATGAGATTGCTGCAACTGCTCCCAAGGACACCGGGAAATACGCAAAGAGCTGGGCTGTGAAAACGCAAAAGGAAACCTCCAATTCTCTGGAGCTTGTGGTGCATTCTAAAAACCGCTATCAACTGGCCCACCTTCTGGAATTTGGTCATGCAAAGCGAGGCGGTGGTCGTGTCGCCGCCAGGCCTCATATCGCACCAGCGGAAGAAAAGGCGATTGATACACTGGAGCGTGAAATTGAAAAGGCCCTGAAAGGATAACACATGGGGAAGTTAATCGAAATCATGAATAAAATAGGCCTTCCCTTTGCCTACGACCACTTTACAGAGGGAGAAAGCCCAGATCCGCCGTTTATTTGTTATCTTACACCGAACAGTGACAACTTCGCGGCAGACGGACATGTCTACTATAAGATCAATGAAATTCATATCGAACTGTATACCGACTGTAAGGACTTGTCGGCAGAACAGCGTATAGAAGCCGTGCTCGATCAGCATGGCATTTTTTATGAAAAATCCGAGACTTGGATCGAATCAGAGAAGCTTTACGAAGTCCTGTATTCATTTGAAATGGAGGTAAATTAACGATGGCTGAAAAAACAAATAAGGTGAAATTCAACCTGAAGAATACGCACTATGCGCTCCTTACCATTGGCGAGGATGGTACGCCCACCTTCGGAACCCCGGTCCCGATGCCGGGCTCCGTATCGATCTCACTGGATGCAAATGGTGAGCCGGAGAACTTTTACGCGGATGGCGGTGTGTATTACGTGATCAATAATAACTGTGGCTATGACGGAGATCTGGAGCTTGCATTGATTCCGGAGTCCTTCCGCACGGACGTACTGAAGGAAACATTGGATTCCAAGGGAGTGCTGATTGAAAACTCCGAGGTGGAGCTTGCAGCATTTGCGCTCCTGTTCGAGTTTGACGGCGACCAGAAGCACATCCGTCATGTTTTGTATAACTGCTCCGCTTCCCGTCCCGGCATCGAAGGAAAGACGAATGAGGATTCCAAGGAAGTACAGACGGAGAAGCTGTCCCTGAAGGCGGTGCCGCTTGCAAATGGTATGGTGAAAGCAAAGACCGGAAATACCACGGATGCTGCCACCTATGCTGATTGGTACAAGGCGGTCTATGTGCCTGTGGCAGAGAGCGATGCCGCAACGCAGTCTGCAGCAAAGCCTGCAAAGTCAGTAAAGGAGTGATCGTATGAGTATGATTCAGAAGATTGAGATTGACGGAAAGCAGGTGCCCTTCAAGGCATCTGCTGCCATTCCGCGTATTTATCGTATCAAGTTCCACCGAGATATCTATAAGGATCTCGATGCGCTTGGAAAGGCTGTCGGAAACGGGGATGAGGGTTCTTCCCATCTCGATATGTTTTCTCTTGAGATGTTCGAGAACATCGCCTACATCATGGCAAAGCATGCAGATCCCACCATCCCGGACAGCCCGGAGGAATGGCTTGATGAGTTCAGCACCTTCTCCATCTACCAGGTGCTTCCGAAAATCATCGAGCTCTGGGGCTTAAATGTCCAGACGGATGTAGAGTCTAAAAAAAACTTCACGCAACTGACCGGCCGATGACCACGCCATTGTTTCTGCTTCGCTGCGTACAGCTCGGCATCTCCATCCGGGATCTTGATTTACTCACAATCGGGATGGTGAACGATATGTACGCAGAAAGCAGCAATGATGACTACAAGGGTTATCAGCAGCTTGCGACACAGGAAGATTTTGATTTATTTTAACCATATCAAAGGAAGATTCGGTAGCCATCACACCCCACTTCTTCTTATTTAAACGGTGATCACATCGATCTTCAGGACGGGTATTTTGCCGTTCGATTTATTGAGGGAGCGGGATACCAAATAAGCTATTATTGTAATAATACAAGTCATTACGGTAATCCTGGCTGTACTACTGTGATTGGCTAAAATTATAATGTGTGGCATCGTTCAGATTTATTTGAATGGTGAGTTTCCTATGCTTGGCAGTAATGCCGGGCATTTTTTATACCCATTTTTAAGGAAAGGAGGCCCTCATGGCAGGAAGCCGTATTAAAGGTATTACCGTCGAGATCGGCGGTGATACCACGAAACTTCAGACTGCGTTAAAGAAGGTGAATTCAGAAGTGAAGAACACCCAGGCGCAGTTAAAGGATGTCGAAAAGCTCTTAAAACTGGATCCGGGCAACACCGAGCTGCTTGCGCAGAAGCAGAAGCTCCTCTCCAGCGCGGTCAGCGAAACGAAGGAAAAGCTCGCTACTCTCAAGACTGCTGCAGAGCAGGCAAATCAGGCGCTTGCGAATGGTGACATTTCCAAAGAACAGTATGATGCTCTGCAGAGGGAAATTATCGAAACCGAGCAAAATCTCAAAAAGCTGGAGACACAGGCAAATCAGTCTGCCACTGCTGTGCAGAAGATTGCTAATGCTGGTGAAAGCCTGAAATCTGCAGGCGATAAGGTTTCCTCCGCTGGTGAAAAGCTCCTTCCTGCCTCTGCTGCAGTTACAGCTCTTGGCGTTGCTGCTGTAAAAACAGCCTCCGATTTCGATTCTTCTATGAGCCAGGTAGCCGCCGTGTCCGGTGCAACCGGAGAGGATTTCGACAAGCTCCGTGCAAAGGCCCGTGAGATGGGTGCGAAAACAAAGTTCTCAGCATCCGAGGCTGCAGATGCCATGAACTATATGGCGATGGCCGGATGGAAAACCTCCGACATGCTGGATGGTATCGAAGGCATCATGAATCTTGCTGCGGCATCTGGTGAGGACCTTGCCACCACATCGGATATCGTAACCGATGCACTGACTGCATTTGGACTCACCGCCAAGGACTCCGGGCATTTCGCGGACATCCTTGCAGCGGCAAGCTCTAACGCAAATACGAACGTCAGTATGATGGGCGAAACCTTCAAATACTGTGCTCCGATTGCGGGTGCGCTTGGATTTTCTGCAGAGGATACCGCAGAGGCCATCGGCCTTATGGCGAATGCTGGCATCAAATCTACACAGGCCGGTACCTCTCTTCGTACCATCATGAACAACCTTACTGGCGAGGTGAAGCTCTCTGGCAAGTCCATCGGAGATGTGACGATTGCAACCACCAATGCCGATGGATCGATGCGAAGTCTCACGGCAATCCTTGCAGACTGCCGGTCCGCCTTCGGGCAGCTCTCCGATTCTGAAAAGGCCTCCAATGCAGAAGCACTGGTCGGAAAGAATGCCATGTCCGGCTTCCTTGCTCTTATGAACTCCGCACCTGGGGACATTTCAAAGCTCGAAGGCGCGATCAAGAACTGTGATGGCACATCTGAGAAGATGGCAGAAACCATGCAGGACAACTTAAGTGGTCAGCTTACGATTCTGAAATCGCAGCTTCAGGAGCTCGCCATTTCCTTTGCGGATCTTATGATGCCTGCAATCCGTTCTCTGGTATCGGCTTTGCAGGGCTTGGTGGATTTTCTCAATAAACTGCCGGAGCCAGTGAAGCAGATTATCCTCGTGGTGGCACTTCTCGTGGCTGCTCTTGGACCGGTCCTTATTTTTGTTGGAAAGATCATGAGTGCAGTCGGCTCTATCATGACGATGGCACCGAAGATTGCAGGTGCCGTGAATACGGTCACGGGAGCCATCAAGGGCATCGGTGTCGCGACCTCCGGAATCAGTGCCGTGCTGAAGGTGTTCTCCGGCATTGGCCTTGTGATTGGTGGTGCTATCACCGCTGTAAAAAACTTCATTGATATGTTCCAGAACGGATTCTCCGTAGTAAAGGATATCCTAATGGGCGTTGGCATCGCCCTTGCTGCGGTTGGAGCGGTCATTCTTGGTGCTCCGGCACTGGTCGCAGGTGTGGTGGCTGCGATTGTCTTTGCAGTGGCAAACCTTGTCATAGTGGTCAAAGAACACTGGACGGAAATCGGAACCTTCCTCTCTGGTCTGTGGGAGAACATCAAAACACTTGCCGGTACGGTGTGGCAAGCAATCTCCGATACGATTGGAAGCATTGTCTCAGGAATTGCTACGTTTCTTTCCGGTATTTGGACGAGCATTGCTACGACTGCTTCTTCCATCTGGACTGCAATCAGCACGACCGTCGGTGGCATTGTGCAGGGTATCGTCGTTACAATCACGAATATCTGGAACGGATTTGTGTCGGTTTTCGGCCCGCTGCTCGAAGCCTTTCGGTATCTGTTTGAAACCATCTTTCAGGCTATTCAAATCTTGATCGGCATGGCGATGGATGCAATCAGCACAAAAATTCAGGAGATCTGGAATGCCATCGTTGCCTTCCTGACTCCGCTTCTCACTGCATTGCAGAGCTTTTTCCAGACAATCTGGACGGCCATTCAGACTGTGGTAACTACGGTGTTGACCACACTCCAGTCCATCTTTACGACAGTCTGGAATGCTATCAAATCGGTTGTAACGTCCGTGCTGAATGCCATCAAGGGTGTTGTGACGAGTATTTGGAACAGCATCAGCGGCTATATCTCTGGTGTGATGAATACCATTAAGAACACGGTTTCTTCTATCTGGAATAACGTAAAGTCGGCTGTCGGCAGCATCATCGGTCAGATTTATAACGTGATCCATTCTGGCTTCGAGCGAGCAGTCGGCTATGTAAAGGGGCTTGCTTCTCAAGCATTCAGCTGGGGACGCGACCTCATCATGGGTATCGTGAATGGTATCAAGTCAGCTGTTGGCGCAGTTACCGATGCGGTAAATGGTGTGGCAAACAAGATTCGCTCCGTACTGCACTTCTCCGTACCAGATGAAGGACCACTCACGGATTATGAATCCTGGATGCCAGACTTCATGGCTGGACTTGCAAAAGGCATCGAACAGAGTAAGAGCCTTGTGGCAAAGGCAATGGATGGAGTAGCCGCGAACATGGTGATCAATCCGCAAATTGGAAGAATGGAAACTGCTACAGCCACTACATCTGCTGGAACAGCCGATACCCTCTCTGGTATTACTGCAGCAATTCGTGAAGGCCTCGCTGGTGTAACTGGTCAGACCGGAGACATCGTAATTCCGGTATACCTTGGCGGCACGATGTTAGATGAAGTCATTGTCAATGCCCAGCAGCGGGCAAATCTTAGAAGCGGAGGTCGGTAACGATGGCATTTATGCAATATTTGAATTTCAATGGTACTGCCCTCCCATTGCCGGATTCCTATGACCTCGATCTTTCCGATGTAGAGGCGGATTCCAGCGGTGAAACGGAAGCAGGCACTACGCAGCGGGATGTCGTAAGGACGGGTGTCGTGAAGATATCCGTCTCTTTCTCTGTATCCCCAAAATGGCTGAAGCAGTTGACGGCCTTTTCCAAGTTGCCAAAGCTGACGGTTCAATATTTTGATACCGAGAATTTATCCCAAAAAGAAACAGAAATGTATATCAGTGGATTTAAGGCAAAGCTCAAAAAGGATACATCCTACAAGGGACTGTGGGCAGTGAGCTTTACCCTGAACGAATTTTAATGGAGGTGGTGCTGTGTATCCAGTATCGGATGCCTTTATGCAGGCAGTCAAAAGTAACACAAGAAAATATTACTGGACCGGCACGATCACCACCAGTGATGAGAAAATCTATGAATTCGGCAATGAGGATATCGTAAAAGGCAGCGGATATATTTCCAGGCAGTGCTGCGGAAACTCTGAGATTGAGCTTGGCTCAGTGTATGCCGCAGAGCTTGGCATCAGCCTGTTCTGTGATATCGACCGATACACCTTAGATGAAGCTGAAATCAAGCTCTGGTTCCATCTGCTGCTTGACGATGGCAGTACGGAGAGCATTCCGATGGGTGTGTTCTATGTTGCCGAAGCCAATCGGCGTATCAAAACACTGGAGCTGAAAGCCTATGATGGAATGCTAAACCTGGATAAAGCCTTCAATAAAGGTCTTTCCAGTGCAGCTCCCTATGAATTTCTTTTTCTGTTATCGAAAGCCTGCCATGTGGAGCTTGCGCAAACAAAGGAAGAAATCGAGGCCCTGCCGAATGGCACCGAGCTACTTGGTATCTATCAGGATAATGACATCGAATCATGGCGTGATTTTCTCTATTACCTTGCACAGACACTCGGATGCTTTGCAGTCATTGATCGTTATGGAAAGCTTTCTCTGACCTCTTACGGGAACACGCCAGTCATGGCAATTGATATTCGTCATCGGTTCAGCAGCAGCTTTTCCGATTTCGTTACTCGCTACACAGCAGTCAGCTCCACCAACAAAAAGACGGAAACAGCGGAATACTATGCGAAGAATCCGGATGATGGGCTGACGATGAATCTTGGTGTAAATCCGCTTCTGCAGTTTGGCTTGGAAGAAACGAGGAAACGAATCATTAACACGATTCTCGATGTTGTTTCGACTTTAGAATATGTACCCTTTGATTCAGAAACCATCGGCAATCCTGTGCTGGACCTGGGAGATGTGCTCCGCTTTACCGGCGGTCATGCAGATGAAACGAAACAGTCTGCAATCACTTCCATCTATACAAAAATCAATGGAAAGCAAACTGTGAAATGCGTCGGCAAAAATCCAAGGCTTGCTGCAGCAAAAAGTAAGAACGACAAAAACATCAGTGGACTGATCAGCTCCATTGGTGAAACGAAGCTCAGCATCTACACCTTCACCAATGCCCTGGCACTGGATGCCGGAGAAGAAAAGCTGTCCATCATCAACATGGAGTTTGCATCCGGTGATGAGACCAATGCGGAATTTCATGCCCAGGCGATCATAGATGTGGAAAGCAATCCTGATACCCGGATGCTTACTGCGGAAACGACCATTGACCTCGGAACAACCACAGATGACGAGGGAAACGAAGTTGAAAACAAGAAGGTAATTTCCTTTCCACTCTCCTGGAACGAGGACGGGAAAACTGCACTCTCCGTTTTCTATGTGCTGGATGGTCATGAGGTTGAGGAATTCCACCCGAAAGAATCCTGGCTCAGCGGAAAGCATCTCCTGACACTCTATTACCCGATCATCGGCCTTACGGCAAATCAGCTCCATACCTTTGAGGTGCTGATCTCCATGCAAAATGGAATCGGGCATATCGAGGCACAAAATATCATGGCAACAATCATCGGACAGGGACTTGGTGTGCAGGAACGCTGGGATGGACGAATCACAGCAGACGATACTCTGAAGAAGATTCTTCTTTCCTCTATGCCAACACATACGCTGCATGACACGGTTACGGTACATTTCCTTGCTCCGAAAAAGACAGGATTAAACGACCACGTGGCATCTATCTCCTTAATGGGAATGCCGATGCGGTCCATGAAGGACTCGCTTCGCCTCTTTGCACCGATTGTACATGATGTGGTAGAAACCGCTGATAAAAAGAAGATGCATTACCAAAAGGAATATGTCCTTGATGATGACGTCTTCAAACTTCGTAAAGAGTATGTTTTCTCTGGAAATAGCAATGTCCGCCTTGATCGTGGTCGGATGCTGAAGCTTGTGATTCCGACAGGAAACTTTGATAGTCTGACTGATCTTGCAATTCTGCCTTTTGATACGCTTCCCTTTATCAATATGAAGGTTTTGTATGCTGCTGACCTTCCGCTGAATAGCTTTACTGAGATTACCGATGGTGCCGTAAAGCTGAAGAAATCTTTCAGCACTCGTATTTCTGGTCAGGACCAGGAGATTGACCGAGGACGGCTTGTTGCATTTTCACTTGGGCTTCAGAATATGACCGAAATAACAGAACTGGAGGTAAGTAATGTTTGATTATGGAACTATCGAGGATCTTTTAAAGAGCACCGAACACATGGAGATCCTTCGAAACAATTCTCTGCAGGATGATGGCACTGATACCGTGAAAGGTGTTGACTGGTTTCAATACAAAGGAAAAACAGCCTCTACTCTTTACGTCAGCGGCAACTCCTGGATCGGCTTTGGTGAGAATACGGAGCAGCTGAAAATCGTCCGCAGGGATACCGATCTTATGACACTTCGAAGAGAAGAGGGAACGATCTGGGGAATCTACAAGTTCCTTCGTATCCGCTGGGAAGGCTACTCCGTACACGGCAATCGAATCGATGCCACTCGGATGATCTGGGATGCAATTCTTTTCGATACAGGAGAAATCTGTGTCTCCTTTGACACCATCCCAACCAACAGCAGTTACCTGGCAGATTCCAGTTTGGTTACCAGTGATGGCACGATTCCCTTTACGGCCCTTACCGGAAAGACCATCTCTTTTAAACCAAAGGACGAATCCGGAAATGGCTTTGAATACGTGGATCATGCGCCTGTTTTTCTTGATCCATACAATCGAAGGTATCTCATTTCGGATGCCGATGGTGCACTGTATACCGTAGGAGAAAATGCTCTTATTAAACTGGAGGAAACCAACCTCACAGCAGAGCTTTTTGAGACGCGTGGTGTGCAGGATATCCCGGATGGGAAGCTTCTCATCACGCTGCATGATCCAAACATCCTTTACTGGCATGATTCCGAGAATCTATTCCCAGACATGAAGGTAAGCTACACGGGAGTACCAATTCCACAGGTGCTTTATTCCGAAAACATCGATATGTCAGATTCCACGATTCTTGGCATTGAAAAGGTAACTGCTGACTGTTCGGACGAGGTGCTGTTTGCTGTCTCCTTTGATGATGGGGCAAGCTGGTGGAGCTGCATCAATGCAGTGTGGGCAAAGCTGTCTGAGGAAAAATCCGGAATGTCGAAGATTGCTCTCGAAGCCATCAGTGTGGATTCCTGGGCGGAGAAAGCAACTACCGGACAGCTAAAATATCGATTTATCATCAGCGGCGCAGACGGATATCTCAAGTCCATCACAACCGACTATCTGAATACGGAGGAATGATTATGCTAAAAGGAAAAACTGTAATTGAACTTACAGATGTTCATACCGGCAAAAAGGAGCACTACGAAGACACAAACCTGGTGACGGAAGCTACGATGGATGTTCTAAACTGCAACATTAAAGGAATGCTTTATAACAACACCACATTTAATGATTCCACTGGAGATGATTGGATGCTGCCGCTGAAGAAAAACATCATGGGCGGCATCCTTTTATATCAGAATGCACTTGAGGAGCGTGTAGACAATATCTACGCTCCGCTGAATAATCCGCTGATTGGCTATGCATCGGATGACGCCAATAACACAGAGGATATCCGGCGAGGCAGTCGAAACCTCACCGAGAGTAAGGAAGTGGATGGCGGGTACCGGTTTGTCTGGGACTTTGCTACTTCACAGGCAAATGGAACGATTTCTGCTATCTGCCTTTCCAACACGCTGGCAGGAAAAGGAACTCAGTATGCTGGCAACTACATGGTCAGAATTGGTATCTGGTCAGCAAATGTTCAGGATAAATATAAGCCTTACTGCATGCGCGGAAACAAGCGCGTTTATATCGGTGAGGGCTATCGCCTGGAAATGACCACTTACAATAACTCTACGCAGGCCACGCTTCGAAAGATTCATGATGATTATCTTCATGCAGTGCTCGTTGATCGGCCTCTGACAAGAATGACCACAGAGGCCGATGAGGAAACCACGATTGAGCTGAACCATTACCCTTCCTACTGCCACTACATTGGAGGACAGAAGGATGGAACGGAGGAACCATATAACGATAATTCTGAAATCTGGAACTACCTGTATCATGCTGCAGATGGAAAATGGTATGGATTAGTCAGGCGAGAAAACCGTAAATATAGTTACACCAGCAGCGGCAGGGATTACTACACTCACCTGGATTACGAGTGGTACATGGATTGTATTGACGGCAATAAATGCACCACGCAGAAAATCGTCGCTCCAAGTGGCATCAGTGAATTCTACAGCTTGGGGATGAGCGGAAAATGGCTCATGTGCTATACGGGCAATCAGGTGTATCGCATTGATACCACCAATGTGGCAAACATTGAGCTGGTACCGAATATCACCTATGTCTCGTCAACCATGTGGACCTATATCGTAGATGATGACATCGTGATCAACGGCTGGTATTTTCTGAACGGAGAGCCAAAGCTCTATGTACGAGATACGCCAGATGCAAGCTACGCATCCTGGGGAAGAAATCAGATGGCACGGTATAAAACATATGCACTTCGCGAATGGATTTTTCGGTCGAATGTCTACAATCTGTACCGGGAGCTGTTCTTGATTACTCCCTACCTTGCCACCATCAATAACCTGGGCACTCCGGTCATCAAGACCGCAGATAAGACCATGAAAATCACATACACCATTACAGAGGAATGACTCTGTATCACTTCGGAAGCAAGCATCTCATAACGAGGTGCTTTTTTCATACTCAAAATTCAAAGGAGGACAAACATTATGAAGGAATTCTGGAACACGATTCAACTTGCATTTGCAGCGATCGGAGGGTGGCTTGGCTACTTCCTTGGCGGCTGTGATGGTCTGCTTTACGCACTCCTCGCCTTTGTGGTGATCGATTACATCACGGGCGTCATGTGTGCGATTGCAGACAAAAACCTCTCTAGTGAGGTCGGCTTTAAGGGCATCTGCCGAAAGGTGCTCATCTTCCTGCTGGTCGGAATCGCAAACGTCCTAGATGTGCAGATCATCGGTACCGGCAGTGTGCTTCGTACCGCTGTGATCTTTTTCTACATTTCCAATGAGGGTGTAAGCCTTCTTGAAAATGCAGCGCATCTCGGACTTCCGGTACCGGAGAAAATCAAAACCGTTTTAGAACAGCTCCATGACAGGGCAGAAAGTGAGGAAAAATAAAATGGCTTATACAAACAGCTTCTTGGTATCCTATACCAAGCTCAGTCCGAATCATTCCGGACAGAGAACCCATTCCATCGACCGCATCACGCCACACTGCGTGGTCGGTCAGTTATCTGCTGAGAGCATCTGCGGATGCTTTACCAGCCCTTCTCGTCAGGCCTCCTGCAACTATGGCATCGGCACTGACGGACGCATCTCCTTATGTGTTGAAGAGAAAAATCGTAGCTGGTGCTCCTCTTCTAATGCCAATGACCAAAGAGCCATCACCATCGAATGTGCCTCTGACATGTCGGAACCTTATGCGATGAATGATAAGGTCTACGCTTCTCTTATCTCACTCTGCACCGACATCTGCAAGCGTAATGGCAAGAAGAAGCTTTTATGGTTTGGAGATAAGAACAAGACTTTGAATTATGCACCAAAGTCCGATGAGATGGTGATCACTGTCCACAGGTGGTTTGCCAACAAATCCTGCCCCGGCGACTGGCTCTATGCCCGTCTCGGTGATCTGGCCGCAAAGGTTACCGCAAATCTTGGTGGAAGAACTTCCCCAACCAAGGGAACCATTTATCGTGTACAGGTCGGAGCTTATAAGAACAAGGCCAATGCTGACAACATGATGGCAAAGCTCAAGGCCGCTGGCTTTGATGCCTTCATCACAACAGAATCAGGTGCCTCTGTTTCAACGCTCAAATCCATTGATGAAATCGCGCGTGAGGTCATCCTTGGCGACTGGGGTAATGGCGCTGACAGAAAAAAACGCCTTACTTCTGCCGGATATGATTATGCGGCTGTGCAGGCAAAAGTAAATGAATTACTGGGATAACCATCAGGGTCTATGAGGATTTGCGTCCTTATAGGCCCTTTTTCTTTTTGTCTGCAAGGTGTATCAATGGTACTTTCCTAACTTTTCTATAGACCTATTTTTATAGCCTATAGAGAAGTTTATACATAGACCTTGATGCACTTTGTCATTTTTATCCGCTCAAATTGCCTCCCCATCTCCAGTGGAAAGTGAAGAACTGAAACTGGAGGTACTTTTCATGCAAAAAGAAACAAAAGCAGTATTACAGGCAACGGATATTGCTTCTCATCTAAAGGCCGTACCGATAACATCCATCGAAACTCAACAGGATTACGACTACTTCATAGCCCAGAGAACCAGCGAAGCGCTACTCTCCGCTGGACTTATTTCCTTGGTGGAATTCAACAAATTGACGCAGCTAAACCGCGATACATTCTCCCCGATGTTCGTCGAGATTATGCCCAGAATCACTTGATATATGTGGCCTTTAGAGTGATGTATATACACTGACAAAGGAGGTGAATCACCATGAAGAAGGTAACCAAAATTGATAAAATCCAACCTTCACAGACTTCGAAGAAAAAGCTTCGCGTGGCTGCTTACTGCCGCGTTTCCACGGATTCTGATGCACAGCTCGAAAGTCTGGATGCACAGAAAGAGCACTATAAAAACTACATCACCTCCCGTGATGACTGGACCTTTGCAGGGCTCTACTTCGACGAAGGTATCACCGGCACCAAGGCTGATAAAAGGCCAATGCTCCTGCGACTAATCGAAGATTGTAAAGCAAAGAAAATCGACTTTGTAATCACCAAGTCCATCAGCCGCCTCTCCCGAAATACTACAGACTGCCTGGAGATAGTAAGAACGCTTCTGTCACTGGATATTCCGATCTATTTTGAAAAGGAAAATATCAACACCGGCTCGATGGAAAGTGAGCTGTTTCTTTCCATCCTAAGCTCTATGGCCGAAGGTGAATCCGCTTCGATTTCCGAAAATAACAAGTGGAGCATTAAGAAACGCTTCCTGGATGGAACCTATAAGCTTGGATATGTCCCTTACGGCTACTGCTGGAAGGATGGAGAAATCCTGGTAGATCCTGCGCAGGCTGAAATTGTAAAACGCATCTTTCGAGAGCTTCTTTCCGGGAAAGGCACAGAGGCTATCGCCAAGGAGCTGAACCAGGAACAGGTTTCAACCAAGAAAGGCGGTCGCTGGACCTCTACCAGCATTCGCGACATCATCAGGAATGAAAAATACACCGGTGACTGCATTTTCCAGAAGACCTATACCGACAGCAATTTTAATCGCCACAAGAATGACGGCCACCTCGATCAGTACTATGTGCCAGATCACCACGAAGCAATTATAAGCCATGAGGATTTTGAAGCTGCAGCAGCCTTGATTGAACAGCGGGCAAGTGAGAAAGGCATCAAGAAGGGAAATGCTAAGTATCAACAGCGCTATGCCTTTTCCAGCAAGATTATCTGCGGCGAATGCGGGAATACCTTCCGTAGGAGAATCCATTCCAGTACCTACGGGAAATACGCAGCCTGGGTGTGCAACACTCACCTGGAGGACACCAGCAGGTGCTCTATGCTTTATATCCGTGATGATGATTTGAAGCTGGCATTTACCACGATGATCAATAAGTTGGTCTACTGCCACAAACTGGTCTTGAAGCCTTATTTGAAAGCGTTGCAGGAAAACACCGGCGATGCATCGCTTCTGAATATCCAACAATTAGAAATATTGCTGGAGCAGAACACCGAACAGCGAGAAACCCTGCATAAGCTGATGGGACAGGGCTACATTGACCAGATTCTTTATACCCAGGAAAATAATGCCCTTCTCTCCCAGGCTGGCGAATATAGGAACAAAATAGAGCTCCTAAATCGCTCCCAATCACTGGATGCCACAAAGGTATATGAGACGGAGCGCCTGCTACACTTCTGCGAACGTGAAGAAATGCAGCTGGAATACAGTGAAGAATTATTTGAACTATTCGTGGATCACATTGAGGTTTACAGCCGCCAGAAAATCGGCTTTGCACTTCATTGTGGTCTTATTTTGAAGGAGATGATTTAATGGGACACACACCCTTCGGTTACCGGATCGAGAATGGCAAGGCAGTGATAGACGAAGCTGCTGCCGCTCAGGTTCGAAACCTTTACAAGAATTATTTAAACGGTCTATCCCTCACCAATGCTGCGAAAGAATCCGGGCTTGACCTTCTCCATGCAGGTGCCAAGCGCATGATGCTAAACAGGCATTACCTCGGAGATGACTTCTACCCGGCCATCATTGATCCGGCATCCTTCGATGCCGTCAGTGCGGAGCTTACCAAACGCTCCACAAAGCTCGGACGGAATGACCGCTATATTGCGCCAATCATAAAAAGGCCACCTACCGCCTTTCGACTTGGTGACATTACAGAGAATTATGAAAATCCGGTCAGGCAGGCAGAATACCTATACAGCCTGATAGAAAGCGAGGTCAAATAATGGGAAATGTTATGGTCATCCCTGCAAAACGGCAGGTCGGAAACACTGCCAGGCAGCAGGATGCAAAGCCAAAGCTTAGAGTCGCGGCGTATTGCAGAGTCAGTACTGACAGCGATGAGCAGGCTACAAGCTACGATGCTCAGGTCGAGCATTACACAGAGTTTATACAGAAAAACCCCGAATGGGAATTTGCCGGTATCTACGCCGATGATGGTATTTCCGGCACCAACACAAAAAAGCGTGAGGACTTCAACCGTATGATTGACGACTGCGAAGCCGGAAACATCGATATGATCATCACCAAGTCCATCAGCCGATTTGCCAGAAACACGCTGGACTGCCTGAAATACATCCGCCAGCTGAAAGATAAGAACATTCCCGTCTTCTTTGAAAAGGAAGCCATCAACACAATGGATGCCAAGGGTGAGGTCCTGATTACGATTATGGCTTCCTTGGCGCAGCAGGAATCACAATCCCTCAGCCAGAATGTAAAGCTGGGACTCCAGTTTCGCTACCAAAATGGTCAGGTACAGGTAAATCACAATCACTTCCTCGGCTACACCAAGGATGCAGATGGAAATCTCATCATCGATCCAGAACAGGCAGAGGTGGTAAAACGCATCTACCGAGAATACCTGGAGGGCTACTCGATGGACCGGATTGCAAAAGGTCTGGAAGCAGACGGCATCCTCACCGGCGCTGGCAAAACAAAATGGTGGACCAGCACCATCAACAAAATCCTCCGAAACGAGAAATACATCGGCGATGCCCTGCTTCAGAAAACTTATACCACAGACTTCCTGAACAAGACCAGAGTGAAGAACAATGGCATTGTTCCACAATACTATGTAGAAGGCAACCACGAAGCAATTATTCCGAAGGACATTTTCTTGCAAGTACAGGAAGAACTGGTACGCAGGCGAGTGGTCAAAACCAGTGCTAATGGCAAAAAGCGCTCCTACAGCTGCAACCACTGCTTTGCGCAGATTGTTGTTTGCGGCGAATGCGGTGAAATGTTCCGCAGAATTCACTGGAACAATCGCGGCTGCAAATCCATCGTTTGGCGCTGCATCAGTAGACTGGAGCCAACCGGGCAGGAATGCCACGCAAGAACCGTCAATGAGACGATATTAGAGAATGTGGTAGTTCAGGCCATCAACACGCTTCTTGGCGATAAGTCCACCTATCAGGCACAGCTCCAGCAGAACATCGCAAAGGTGATCCGAAGCGCTCAGCAAAATACCGCTGATGGGATCTACGAGAGACTGCAGGTGCTCCAAAAAGAGCTTCTTAAAAAGGCCAATAACAAAGAGGCCTATGATGAGATTGCCGATGAGATTTTCAAACTCCGGGAGCAGCGAGAAAAATGCACAGTTGATACCGCCGCCAGGGACGCACAGATTGCCCGCATCAACGAGCTGCAGGATTTTATCAAGCAACAGCCCGCACACCTGGGAGCCTTCGACGAGGCCCTGGTAAAGCGCTGGCTTGAACGGATCGTCGTCTGGGAGGACCATTTCACTGTGGAGCTTAAGTCCGGACTGAAAATTGAGATTGAAGAATAATCCCGTAGACGCACGAAACCCTCTCGGCCATGATGGCCGGGAGGGTATTTTCTATATCCACAAACTGGGAGTTATAGTGTTATCTTTTTCCATTTTCTAATCTTGGTTCTAAAGGTTCCGAATGGAGCAACTGTATTAACATGTATGAATTTGTATACTTCCCAGACAGCTGTTTTAGTTGCTTCGTCAGCCCATTTTCTCATATGTGGTTTAAATAATTCTTCCTCACTTAGCGAATCGATCATTGCATAAATAGAATTAATATTCTCATTCAACATGTCTTTCAACTCTTGCAGGGACAGGTGTGCATATGTATCTGTGAACCACTGATATAATTCACCAAGCTGATTCCACTTAAAGTTATCGGAGGGAGTTTTGACCTGAAGACCCTTTCTTTCGTCTGATTCCCATTTAAGAATGAGCGTTGTCCATCCAATCTGATAAGCAAGATTTTCTGCAGGAGTTCGATCAACCTCATCAATTCTCTTATCTTTTAAAGGTTCCGGAATATCATTAAACTCTGATATATACTTTGCAAAGCTTTTATTTATCTCGTTTTTAAGTTCGTCTTTATTCTCATATATTCTCAATAGTCTATCTCCTCAGCTTCTGATTTTCCAGTTTCAAAAACGGGAATTGGTTTTATAGAGGCCTTTGCAAATACACCATATCTACAAGGTGTACACCACACTCATATATCGGGTGATCATAATGATCCGCAAAGAAATTTGGCACGATATACGAGCGTACAAAGCCACATTTTTCATAAAAGGGTATCGTCAATAGGCTGTCGCCGGTTCCCACTTGCAGTATCGAAAATTGTCCACGGTATTTTTCAACAAGAAATTCAATGAGTGCTTTGGCATAGCCTTTTCGCTGAAATGGGGGAACTGTAGCGATATTCTTAATTTCAAGTATTCCAGTCCCTTCATCCGTTACGACACACTCGCATTTCACTCCGTCATCATCAAGAACATACATTTTACCTTTATAGAGATAACGGTCAACCATATCTTCCTGCTCATCCGCCAATAGGAGCAAATCAAGATATTGTTTTTTGTTTTCTGTAACTTCTACAATTCTCATCAATCACACCTGCAAATTCCAGTTTATCGTTCCTGTATTTCCTTGCCGCTAAGATACTCCACTTCTATTTCAAAAATTTGCACAGCCTTTCCTGCGTGGGCAATTTCCTCATCAACTAACTGTTCACTGGGATAGTATTTCATTGCAAATCGTTTTAACAGAGTTGTTGCTCTTGCACCAGATTCTACGAGGTGACATCTGCCGAATACCACAACGCTCTGCACAAACGGTGCCCAATCTTCTTCTTTGATGGTTTCATTTCCATATACCGTGAAGCATACTTTGTCACAGGCACGCAGTGCATCTACTTTATAGCCTGCACGTGCTCCATGAAAATAAAGTTTCTGCGCATCGTCATCGTAGATATAGTTGATAGGAATTGCATAGGGATATCCGTCATCTCCATTTACGGCAAGAACGCCACGTCGGCTGGACTGCAAAAGAGCCTTTGCCGTGTCGATGCTGATTTCATTTTTCTTTTTACGAATTGTTCTGAACATGATATTATTCTCCTTCTTACGTCGATACAAATTCCGATTCTTAATATATGAGTAGAGGCTTTCATAGTCTCTGCTCTTTCTTTATGATGAAGGTGATTGGTCTGACGTAATTTCCGATTGGGACACCACGCCCGAAGTTAAATGTGTCAGCCCGCCTTCATCGTTCTACATTCGATTCAGCAAGTTGGGAAAGAATGCTTCTCCCGTTTAACGAAAGAATATGAGTGAACCTTGAAGAGCTGGATCCAATCATAAACCACTTACGAAAGGAGCGTCTTTCTCATGATTGCTGTTGGTATTGATGTATCAAAATCCAAGAGTACAGTCGCCATTCTCAATGGGGATGGCAGCATACGTGCCAAACCTTTTGATGTCCACCATGTCGCTGATGAGCTGCAGGCATTGGTAGATTACATCAAGAGGACTTCCGAACCTCCAACCATTCTTATGGAGCCTACCAGCCACTATCATTATCCACTTCTGAAAGCCTTTCAGGAAGCGGAACTCCCAGTCTGTCTGATCAATCCATACCAGATGAAGAAGTATGGCGATACCGAACTCAGAAAGGCGAAAACGGACAAACGTGATTCTCTGCGAATCGCTCAGTATGCCCTTGAGAAGTCCTATTCGCTGATTCCTTACACTCCTCAGGACCAGAAGTATGAAGATCTCCGTTTTCTGTCCAGGCAATACAGTCAGAGGATATCAACCCTAACTGTTGCCAAAGTTCAGCTGCTCAGCCTTCTGGATGAAACAATGCCCGGCATTACGACCATTCTCCCTCTTAAAAGCAGGGATCCCGACAACTGTGTGCTTCTGCGTTTCATTAAGCGTTTCAAGTCTTTCGATGTAATCCGTAAGATGGGCAAGACACGCTTCCTGGACAGCTATCAAGTCCTAGTCAAAAAGACCAAGGATCGTTTTGCCGGTTCTAAGGGACTGGCTATCTATGAGCTGGTCCTTAACAGTATTACCACCCGTGGAGAGAATCCGTTATCCGCAATGACTCAGGATCAATGCGTTGATCTCGTATCCACAGCTCAGAAAGCTGCCGATGAGATCAATCTTCAAATGCGGATCATTGCAGATACCATACCGGAGTACAAAGTGCTTCGCTCTATGGCTGGCGTGGGGGACCGACTGGGACCGATCATTCTTGGAGAAATCGGTGATATTCGCCATTTTCACAGTGGCAAAGCACTCAATGCTTATGCCGGCAATGATGCTCCGCCATATCAGTCCGGACAGTTCGAGAGCCGGAATCGTCACATCTCCAAACGTGGCAACCCGGCTCTCAGAAAAGCTTGTTTTGAGGTAATGCAGGCTCTCAAACTGACAAAACCTCAGGACGATCCTGTTTACCTTTTTCTGCTCAAAAAGGAACAGGAAGGGAAACCATACAACGTAGCCAAAATGGCTGCCGTCAATAAGTTTCTGCGGATCTACTACGCTCGTGCAATGGAGTTGTACAAGTAAATCTGTCCACTTTCATTATAGCCGTTAACTGCCGGCCTGCAACAGCAGGTCTTATTAAGGTTACTCTCTTTTTTGTTCTCAAGGTTCTCGAAATCTTCAAAAATCCGCTTGACAAACATTAGCAAGATTTGCCGAATTTTTTCCTCACATCTATTCCATTGCCTACAACAACCCAAAATGGTCGAGTTGCCTGATTGGTTGTCAGCCCTTTCCGTTTTCCAAAATTCATTCCAAAATCCGTGACATCTAATCCACTGTCTCAAATCGCGACATCTAATCCGAGGTTACAACCCGACACACATTTTGCCGTAGATATGTTTCCATATAAGAAAACCGAGCTTTTCCACAAGTCTGACTTCAAATCTAAACCTCAGAAAAGCCCAGAAATACGCCGCTTTCTGGCACTTATTTATCTTGTCTTGACATCAAGACTACCGTCTCCACATGGCTCGAGAGGATAGAATGAATGTCATTTGAGTATGCCTGTTCTCGGAAACATATCCACTGCGTTTTTGGCACTATCGGTAGACGGGAACATATCCACCAATCGTACCGTTTACGAAAAGGGCACTCTTACTAGGAGCGCCCTCAATAATAAACATTAATGTAATCAATAGTCTTTTTTCTTTACTGGAATCCAGATTTCGCTTCGATACTTTGGATTTCCAGTGTCTGGACTCTCATTCCATAAAATTTCAGGACCTTCAACCGCCTCGTATCCTGAAGATGGAAACCACTCTGAGTATATCCTACCCCACACATTTTGAAGTGTTTCCGGAAATGGTCCAATCGATTCAAATACAGCCCAGGTACTAGCATCAATTTTTAATACATCAAAATCTGCAGTTTCATTACTTGATGTTGCTACCCCGATGTAATGATCTAATTCTCCTTTCTCTTCCATTCTACCTTCTGAAAAATTAGTGGAAGCACTAATAATACCTGTAGGTTCTACATTTGAAATTGCTTTTAATTGATTAATAACATCCATGGTTAAAAGTTCAGTCATTTTTGCAATCTCTGGATTGACACCTTCAAAAATAATTGGAACTCTCTTCTTAAATCCTACTAACTTAAAAGGTCCTTTCTCAACAATACGATAGTTCATTTCGCATCCTCCTTTAATTGATAATTGAAAGGTCATTCGAGGATAAGCTTTTAATTGTGTATTCTCACTCCTTGCCTCAGAAGGGAGAATGCCATGCAGAGAATGAAAAGCACGGGAAAATGAATCAGCCGAATTATAGCCATATTTGACGGCTACATCAATTATTCTCAAATCCCTATCTTTCAAATCAAGTGCAGCCAACGTCAGTCTTCTTCTCCGAATATATTCTGATAAACTTATGCCTGCTAAAAAAGAAAACATCCGCTTGAAATGATACTCTGAACAATATGCGATTTTAGATACTTCAATATAATCAATTTCCTCTGTTAAGTGCTCTTCAATATACTCCAATGCATTATTCATACTTCTTAAAGAATCCATCAAACAACCTCCTTTCATCATCAATATTATCAGAGGATGCATTTATCCATCCGACAATCTGTGCACAGTATTGTCGATTCCCTTACATGTAATTAGTATCGTTAAACTAAATTTATCTTTGGGATGTTTACAACAGGAATCCTTTACTTTTCTTCAGTGTATCTTTCTTGCTGCAAAAATTCCTTTGCTTCGCTAAGGCATAAATCCCAATGACTCTTTCTTCAAAGTCAGCTTCATCTAGCCTTGCATTGCTATCTTCTCTTATTCGTTCCAACAGTTCACTTCCAAATCCAGAAAGGGAATCTTTAATAGAACGTGCCGTATCTTTTCCTCCTCTAAATTCTAATTAAATCGGAATTTGTCAGTTACTTGTATTCACTCGGTACAGGAATATTAAATCTCTCGCACAATAGTTTTACATCATGCATATCATTTTCATCATGCTCATAGCCCAGATGAAATAACACTTGATTTTCAGCATCGATACATCTTACCGTTTTATCGCCTATTTTCCCAATGCCGCTAAAGACTTCTGGAGGATATGCTTCTCCCTCAAAAACAATGTATCCTTGTTCGTTGAATTTAAATATATGAAGATCAATTATCCTACCTTTACTATCCTTATAAACCTTATGAGATGTGGTGGTATATGCTTCGATAACTTCAGTAAAGCCATTTTCTTTTAATATTTCAATAAACTTTTTACCATTACTTTCTTCCACAAATAAATCAATATCGTTGTGTACTCTTGTTTCTTCTTCTAATAGAGCATCTACTCCCCAACCACCATCTATCCAAATGTTAATATCATTTTCTTCAGCATATGTTATTATCTCAATGGCATCAGTTTTACTTACCATGTAATCCCTCCGTTCAAATTAAATCTATAAGTGATAAATCTCAAAGCTATTTCTCCTAATAATATAATGTCTATTGTTCCAATCAAAGCTAAAGATGAAGCTTGCCTTCTTTAGCTCGCAATAATTAGAGCTAAATCGAGATTCCAGCACCCCCTAGATTTAAGTTCCCTTTTGTGCCGTGGTAGAAAGGCCCCAAGTCTAGGAATTTTTCATGAATTGCTCTAACCCTGCTTTGGATGTTAACATTTCAAGATTATTAAATATTTCCTCTTCGCTCCAGTTCCACCATTGTAGCTTTAGCAAGAATTCAATCTTTTCGTCACTAAAGCGTTTTTTGATAAACTTAGCTGGATTCCCACCATATATTGTATATGGCTCAACACTTTTCACTACTGTTGAATTAGCGGCAATAATCGCACCATCACCAATTTTAATACCCGGCATAATGGTAACATTTTGACCTATCCATACATCATTGCCAATCACTGTATCTCCCTTAAAAGGAAGGTGTTCAATTGTAGGAGTCACCTTTTCCCATCCATGGCCAAAGATATTAAAGGGATAGGTTGTAATTCCATCCATTCTATGATTTGCACCATTCATAATAAACTTAACACCCTCTGCAATTGCACAGAACTTTCCTATTATAAGTTTATCCCCTAGAAATTCGTAATGGTGCTCTATATTATCATAAAATTTCTCCGGTGTTTTTTTATTATCGCTATAATAGGTATATTCCCCAATCTCCACATTGGGTCTTTTAGGTAGATTGCTTATAAAACAAACCGTCTTTATATTTTCATTTGGATAAAGTTTTTTCTTATCTGGTCCTATCATAAAATATTAGCTCCTTTAATCTTTAATTACTTCATTACCTTAATTCGTTTCTTATTTGCTCTTTCCATTTATTAATATTAACGATTGCATTTTGCTCCCGACCTAAATATATATCTTCAATTGTCATAGGCCAAAGTCTTAGTTCACGCTTTCTTGCGTTGCTTGGTAAAGGGTTTGTTATTTTGCTTAATGACTTTACTATTTCTCGATTTTTCTTAAGAATATATGGTGTATCCCAATCATTATCAAAAGCGTTAATAAAAAGATTTACTAAATTTGTATATCCTTCTTCAGTAAAATTCGAAGGATGCTGGATCATATAGCACGAAACAAGCCAAAAATGTAACTCATATAGCTTTGGATCATTATGCTCCCATACAAGAGGGAACCCGAATAGCTCATGGCATGAAAAACCATCGGTCTCTTTAGCTCCACATTCTATACATCTCCCAGATTTCATGACTGTGTTATTATCAACCACCTATAACCAACCTCCCTTATTTAAATTATTTTAATATTCATTAATGTAATGTTTGCCAAAGAAAAAAAGTCTTTTTACTTTAACAGCGAAGCCGCCAGCCAGAGAAGACTATTCTGACCAGCGACTACCTTAAGTTTAATGTTTCAGATTTATTTTCTTATCACTAATTTCATAAATCACATCAGCCACATTATCAAGCAACCGTTTGTCATGGGTGATAAACACTATAGTTCCAGCATACTCCTTCATTAAAATTTCCAAAGCCTCTAAGCTTGGTATGTCAAGGAAGTTGCTTGGTTCATCCATTAGTAGGATGTTATATCTGCCCATAAGCATTTTAGCTAGCAACAATTTTATAATTTCTCCGCCGCTTAAAACAGATAAACTTTTCCCAATATCGTTTTGTTTAAACCCCATCGATGCTAGCACTGAACGAATTTCTGAAACATTGTAATCACTATCTTCCTGCATAAACTCCAATACTTTCTTATTACTGTCGTACTTGTAACCATTTTGTGCAAAGTAGCCTATTTTTGCCTTAGGTGAAATAGAAATTCCATCTTCATGGTTTAAGATCATTTTGATTAAAGTTGTTTTTCCTGTTCCATTACCACCAGTTAATGCCACTTTTGCGCCAAGCGGAATTTGAAAAGATACATTTTCAAACAATACTTTATCTCCAAATATTTTATTAATTTCCTTACCGACAATAGGATATGGATTGTGGAGCTCCAATGCTTTACTTTGCCTGAAACGAATCCTACGAATATCTTCTGGAGCTTCTACACTTCCTAAGGCCGCAATCCTATGTTCTAGGGATTTAGCGGCATTATGCATCTTTTTTTCCTTACTTCCTATTGATTTTTGATGAGCTAAACGCCCTCCGCCTTCAGTACTTTTTTTCTTTGAAGCACCTTTTGCCTTCTGTCCTATTTTACGAGCCTGTTTTCGCTTTTCCTCTGCAGCCCTTTCCAATCGGGCACGTTCCGCAACAAATTGTTCGTATTCTGCAGCTTGGCTCTTGCGTTCTTCTTCTTTCTGGCGAAGATAATCAGAATAGTTTCCCCAATACTCAGTGATTTTGCCATCTTTCAGTTCCCATATTTTATCTACTACCTCATCAAGAAAATAACGGTCATGGCTAATAACTAACAGTGCACCTGTAAAATATTTTAACTGTCCAATTAGAAAATCAATTCCTTCACGGTCTAAATGACTCGTAGGTTCATCCGCTAAAATACCATGAACCTGTGCTGATAAAGCCTGTGCTATTTTAAGCCTTGTTTCTTCACCACCGCTCATGGTCTGTATATCTAATTGTTCAACACCAAGCTTTCCTACAAGTGCAAAATCTTTTTCTTTCTGCAAAGTTACTTCGTCCAACTGAGGGATATAGGCAAGTTCACCCAGACGATTTAATTTACATCCTGGGGGAGTTAATTCTCCTAAAAGTACCTTGAGTAGAGTGCTTTTCCCTGCACCATTTGCTCCCACTAAACCAATACGGTCATAATCATATACTTCTAATTCATCTATATCTAAAACATCGCGTCCTTTGAATTCCACACGAATGTCTTTTGCTTTTAATATCAATTCCATAACATTATCCTCCTGTCTATAATCGCATGTTTTCATTTGCTTGTACGCAGGGAAAACCCTGCGATTTAAGCAGGAAGAATTACATGAAAATAAGATACATAAATATCCCTCCAATATTGTTTATTTTAAATCTAATTTTCTAACCTCAGTTATCATGGGGCAAACTATAGCAATGCCAATAATTAAAATACCTGATAGTAAAAACCAATGATTTACACCGATCCTATCAGCAAAGAACCCAGAAAGAATTAACCCAATTGGCATTGCAAGTGACATGATACTTCCGGTCAAAGAAAATACACGTCCTAAATATTCAGGCTTAATTTTCTCCTGAAAAAGAGCTGTTTGCACACCGCTATAAAACGGCACCGAAAGCCCCATTATTGCACAGCAAACTACAAATATAACAAATCCACTTGGAGGAAGTATTCCTGAAACGGCTAAACTGGCCCCCATTATAAAAAACGAACCTGTTATTAGTAGTACACGCTTTTTGAAACTTCCTAATCTCCCCAATAGTAAGCCTCCTACTAGCATTCCAGATGCAAAAGCGATTTCGGTAATAGAAATATGCACAGGTGTTCCATTAAAGTATTCCATGCTTATTAAAGGAAATAGTGCATTAATTGGCATATAAACAAAAGTATATATTGTTCCTAAGAGTAATAAGGCAAATAATCCTTTGTTTTGTCTCAGTACGACAATTCCTTCTTTCATTTCTCTTATGAAATTTGGTTTCAAGCTTTGCACTTGATCGCCCAGCTTAGGAATCCGTACAATTGCCACCGTAATAGACGCAATCACAGCACCTAATACATCGATGGCAATAATAGCATTTAATTCCCAAACAGAATATAACAATGCTGCAACCGCCGGACTAACAATATAGCTTATAGACTGCAAAGACTGACTATAGCCTGCGCATTTCGTAAGCTGCTCTTCTGGTACTAAAAGTGGCGTAACTGCATTGAGTGCTGGGGTATGAAAAGCTGTTCCAACGCTGCGGATAAACAATACTACCATAACCATCCAGACAGGTAACTCCATATACAAAGCAACAATAGCCAGCACTGCCCCAGCTGCTGCGATAATTAAATCAGCACCAATCATTATCTTCTTCCTATCATGACGATCCACTAATACACCTATGGCAGGTCCAAAGACCGCATAGGGTAAAAAACCTACTAGTGAAGCCATAGACAAGACCATCGCAGATCCTGTTTTTTCTGTAAGGTAAAAAATAATCGCCATTTGCAGGATAGCACTAGTGATTAAAGAAACTGCCTGCCCTGCCCATATTGTAATAAACTTAAGTTTCCAATTGTTGTATTTTTCCATTTATATTTTCTCCTGCATAATTATTTTGCTTGAATTTCTATTTTGAATAGCATTCTAGGCAATAAAAAATGCAGGCCTAAATCCACAATGTGGCTTTTGGTCTGCATACATACAATTTGGAAACATTCATATTAAAGACACAGTTGAATAAAGGTATAGTTAAATAACCTATATTCTGACCGCAACTAATGAATGCTCAATATCGTATAAATAAGCACAACAAAAAAGCCTATCATCGGGGATAGATTCTGCCTTTTTTATTGCCAGCTTATCTTAAACGCATTGAGGCTGTCATAGTTTCGGTTCCTCCTGAATTCTTATTTGTATCAGCGTATATTTTATCACAATAAGGTTCTATATTCAACACAAAAAATATAAAGGAAGGAAATACCGCCAAAGGCGATAGTTTCCTTAATTGCGGTTGACTCAATAATCTATATCATTTCTTCAATCTTCACACCTGACTTAAACTCCACCTCACTCCTGTCATCGCGGATCGTAACTTTTTCAATAAGCCGCCTTACCAACTGCTCATCATACTCCTCTAACTCGTGAGACTGTTCATTTAAGAAAGCAGTCATTTCAGCGATTCGTTGCCTTTTTCCTTCACGCTCGGCATTTTCTACAAGTGAATTTTGCTTCATCTCCCGAAGGCGGTATATCTCATCAGCAACATTATCGTAGTCATTTTTTGACTTTGCCTGTTTAAGAAGCTCTATCTGCAATTCTTCCAACTTGCTATCAAGCTCATCCGTATCATTATCACTTTCTTCATTAAATATAGTGTCGATATTTTTCTGTAATGTTGAAAGGAAAGGTTCTTTGTTAGCCAAAAGTTCGTTAATAGCCCTGACCACTGCTGTCTGTAATGTTTCCTCGTTTATGGTAGGGGCAGTGCATTCAGACCCTTTTTCCTCCAATCGGCTAACGCATCTCCAGACAATAGACTTATAGCCTCGGTTATTCCAATGTACCCGTCGGTAAATATCGCCGCAATGACCGCAATAAACAATACTCGATAAAGCATACTTGCTGCTATAAACTCTCTTTTTACCGCCTTTCCCGCCACGAAGATTCGCTCTCCGAACCATCTCTTCTTGAACCTGCATAAAAAGCTCACGTGGAATGATAGGCTCATGGCTGTTTTCCACATAATACTGGGGAACAATGCCGTTATTCTTGACTCGTTTTTTAGAAAGGAAATCAACCGTATATGTTTTTTGTAGAAGGGCATCACCGATGTACTTTTCATTCTGCAATATCTTTTTCAGTGTTTCTGGTCTCCATTTGGCTTTGCCTGCCGCTGTAAGAATACCGTCTGTTTCCAGCCCTCTTGCTATCTGTAAAAGGCTTGCTCCCTCAAGGTACTCTCTGTAAATCCGTTTAACAACCTCAGCACCCTTTGGTTCAATCACTAGCTGCTTATTTTCATCCTTGGTGTATCCAAGGAAACGCTTGTGGTTGACCTGTACTTCACCTTGTTGATAGCGATACTGAATACCTAGCTTAACGTTCTGGCTTAAGGATTGGCTTTCTTGTTGGGCAAGGGATGCCATAATGGTCAGCAAGATTTCCCCCTTGGAATCCATGGTGTTGATATTCTCTTTCTCGAAGAACACAGCAACGTTTTTATCCTTTAATTGACGGATGTATTTAAGGCAGTCCAACGTGTTTCTAGCGAATCGGCTGATGGATTTTGTGATAATCATATCAATATTGCCCGCCATACACTCTTCAATCATGCGGTTGAATTCATCACGCTTTTTGGTATTTGTACCTGTGATACCGTCATCCGCAAAAATTCCTGCCAATTCCCATTCCTTGTTCTTCTTAATATAATTTGTATAATGTTCAATCTGAATGTCATAGCTTGAAGCTTGCTCCTCACTATCCGTTGAAACACGACAGTAAGCAGCCACTCGTATTTTTGATTTGCTTTCACTATTTTTATTATTTCCAACCCGTTTAATTGCCGGAATCACTGTTACATTCCTACTTACCGCCACTTGTTAGACCTCACTTTCTATCAAACTGTAGGCATATTCTGCCTGCTTATATGGATCTTCATATTTTTGCACCAGAGGTTTTGCTTTGAACTTTACAGGGTAATCCCTTTCCGGTTCATCTTTAGGCTCCCATATCCTTCCGAGCTTTTCTGCTCGTTTTCGTTTTTCTACTCTGGCTTTTTCAAAGGTCTCTTCATCAATAATTGGAGGGTAGAATTCATCGCCCAAGTA
>JALCQR010000008.1 GCA_022651385.1 Clostridia bacterium
GAAAGAATATCCGTAAAGATTTCAATTGTTTCGCCGTAAAGTGTCTTGTCTGAAAGTACATGGTCGCCTGCTTTTGTGTTGGCAATGATTGCTGTTGAGATTGCAGCCATACCTGATGAGCAGCCTATGGAATCATCTCCGCCTTCAACATAGCTTATAAGGTCAATAAGAGCAGATCTGTTCGGGTTACGGTTTCTGTTATAACAAAAGTCTCCGTTTTTATATCTGTCAAGAAGGTCTGCAACGTCCTCTACGTTATGTGCTGTTGACATATGTATAGGGAGTGCTTCAGGGTTTGCAGCAGGATGGTTGAAGTATGCGCCTGCTTCAAGTATGTTTGTTTCAAATGCGAATTTCGGATCAAATTCATGTAACATTTAAGATTCCTCCTCTTCTTTTTATAGCCTACTTTGTATACTTACTTTGCATTTAATTCTATTTCTTTGATATTTATATTGTAAACATTATTGTAGGTAGAGAGTCAATATTTCTAATCATTTCCTAATAAACTTCTAACCTGTCCCAAATCTTCGCACAAATTTATTAAAAAACATCCGTAATTCAAACTTTTATTATGACATTCTCACAAAATAAAAATCTATGCTTTTCTTTTGCTTTTATAAATAGGAAATGAATTTACAAAAACGGTTTTTACCATTGGATTACTTTCGGCATATACATTTCCGCCAAAACTTTCCACTATTTCCTTTGCTATAGAAAGTCCAAGTCCTGTTCCCTCTATTCCGCTGTTTTCAGGCTTGTCGGAACGGAAAGACCTTTTAAATATAAACGGAATATCCTCAGCTTTTATTCCTTTGCCGTTATCTTCTATGCTTATATAATATTTGTCGTCTTTTTCTTCAGTTTTAAACGTTATTATACCTTTATATTTCGTATACTTAACGGCATTGTCGGCATATATCCAAAGCAGCTGTTTTATCATATTATAGTCGGCATATATCTCTGCATCGCTGTTGCATTTGAAATTTATTTCCACATCGGGATAAATTATTTTCATCTCATTTATAACGTCGGACACAGCTGAGCTTGGACTTACAGCACACATTTCCGCCTGTATTTTTCCCTGTTCGCTTCTTGCTATAAAAAGAAGATTTTTAATCATATGCGACATGTGTTCACTTTCGCGGCTTATATTGTCAATGCCTTCATCCATAATTTCAGGATGCTTGTCCCCCCATCTGCGCATAAGATTAATGTAGCCGTCTATTACTGAAAGCGGAGTTTTAAGTTCATGTGAAACATCGGAAATAAACTGGCTTTGATTTTTAAACGATACCTCAAGCCGCTCAATCATTGAATTAAAAGTTTCTATAAGTTCCTGCATTTTTCCGTCGCTTTTGCCTACCGATATTCTTTTGCTGAGGTCAAGTGCAGTTATTTTTTCAGCTGTAACTCTTACCTTTTCAACAGGCGCAAATATCAGCTTGCTAAACTGCCTGCTAAGATACATAACAAGTATAACAGCTGACAGATTAAGCACTATCATGCGCAATACCGTAAGACGATATCTTGCATTTTGAAATTTTATGCCTCTTACAGATTCAATAAGATATTTTCTGCCGTTTATGTCTCTTTTTCCCTGCATAACCGCATATGTTTTATTGCCGCATATAACAGTATTTACAACATATCTTGACGTGTGTATTGTTTTGGTTATATATATTCTTTTGTTGGTTGAAAAAAAAGCAGTATTTTCAAAATTGCCCACAGAAGCCCCTAATGTATAGTCTGTTATTTTAAAATCCGTTTCCTTATTATCAAGATACTGCAAAAGCAAATGTACATCTATTTCTTCTTCATTCGGAAGTTTTGAAAGATATGACTCTATTCTTTCAAAATCAGAAACTACCCCATTTACTGCATTATCCAAATACAAATCTGAAATGGAAACAAATATCAGAATACTCATTATTGTTGAAAGCACGCCGAAAATAAAAATAAATGAAATTACGACCCTGCTTTCAAAGCTAATATTTCCTACTTTTTCAAATACTGTTTTATTATTCTTCATCTTTTACAAAATACCCCGTTCCCCTTGCGGTATATATGTATTTTTTCCCGAATTTCTCATCTATTTTAGTTCTTAAGTATCTTACGTAAACATCAACAATATTGCTTCCGCCAAGGTAATCATATCCCCATACGCCGTTAAATATCTGCTCTCTTGTAAGAACAGTATTTTTGTTTTTGGCAAGATAAAGCAAAAGCTCGTACTCTTTTTTTGTAAGGTCAACAGGTGTTTTACCAACCTTTGCAAGCATTTTTCTTGTATCTATGGAAATATCCATAAAGCTTACAATATCGTTTTCTTTTGAATTTGTTTTTTTAACTTTTCTGAAAGCAACTCTCATTCTCGCAAGAAGCTCTTCTATTGCAAAAGGTTTTGTCATATAGTCGTTTGCGCCGCTGTCAAGACCTGCAACTTTGTCCATTATTTCATCTTTAGCTGTAAGCATTATAATCGGCACGTTAGAAACACGCCTTATACGCCGGCAGATTTCCATTCCGTTAAGACTTGGAAGCATTAAATCCAAAAGTACAAGATCAAACTCTTCTTTGTTAAAACGTTCATATCCTTCCCTGCCGTCATTGCATATAGTTACACTATAGCCTTCAAATGTAAGTTCTAGTTCAATAAATCTCGCAAGGCTGGCTTCATCTTCTATTATCAATATTTTCTCACTCAACCTCAATTCCCCCAAACATTAGCAGCATACATTTTCAGTTTTAATTATATTATTCAATAAAATAAATGTAAAGTTCGCAAAAAACACATAATTGTATTAAAAGTTAAAAGAATTGATAAAATGTGACATATAAGTGAAAAAACATCCGGTGTTGCTGACTTCATCGGATGTTTTTTGGAGAATTATAATATTAAAATTAATGAACTTGTAATTAAATCAGTGAAAGATAATGAAGGAAATTACCAAAGGCTATTGCAAGTCCTGTACCTACAAGGTCTCCGAAAAATCCAAGAAGAATACCAAAAGAAATCCAGTTTGGGTTAAACGTTGCAGCCATAATAGGTGCTGATGATGTACCACCGTAGTTTGCCATAAGCCCAACCTCTGCTGTAAAAAGATCTATGTGGAAAATACGGTTAATTATAACCCATATAATAAGAGCTACAACAACTGCTATAATAGCAGCCACTGCAAAAGCAGGAGCCTGTGTACATGTGCTAAGATCTGAGTAAGACATTGTTACACAAAGACTCAGATAAAGGAATACATTTGCAACCTGACCGGCACCTTTTAACCAATGAAGTTTTGTTAATCCAAGCAATATACCGAGAACTGATGAAAGAACAACTCTCCAGCCTGTGTTAGAAAGGAAAGTTACATCCGGAAGATGCGGTATAAGCCAGTTTATTGCACATGTGCCTACAAGAGCAATTGCAAATAAAATTACATAATCGTACATCTGCGGTGCAGAATTATCTCTCTTTGATTCGGCATTTTCAATAGTTTTTGCAATTTCATCAAGACCGTCTGTTGTAGCATGCATTTTTTCATTCCATTTTTTTGAATGAGGAACAAGTGCAAAAGCTACTGATGAAACTATTGTGAAACCAACTGTATCAAGAAGAACCGCATATACATAGTCGGTTCCCTGAACGCCAAATACTGATGCAACTGCAACCATGTTTACAGTTTCTCCCATCCATGAACCCGATACCGATGCAAATGAGCCCCAAGCACTGGCAGGCATATGGTTTTTCATAACTAAGAAACCAACCGTAAGACCAATCAGTATGGAAAATGTTGCAATAAAGAACCCAAGTATCATTTTAGGTCCAAGTTTAATAATATGTCTTATATCACATGTAAGCATGAACATTATAAGCATCATAGGAAGGAATGTTGAATACATCAAATTCTGTGCATTAACAACGCCGTCAGAATTTAGGTCAAACACACCAAACGTAGCACATGCAGCAATTATAAGCATAAGCCAGACAAGGCCAGGTATTATATTAAAAATTTTAGCTTTTTTATACCTGTTTGTAATAGTAAATACTATAGCCATTACAAGAAGCAAAAATGTAAAAAAACCAACTCCAGTCGTAATCATAAAAATTCTCCCCTTAATCTAATCTTAGATGCCGTATGTAATTATTGGATCTCCTTCATTTATGGCAAGAGATACTGTCTCAAAAAGTATTATTGAATCATATTTAGCCTTTACTTCACAAAGTGTTTTTCCGAAAATATCTTTTATAATTCCTATTACCTGTCCTGCTTTAACCTTCTCCTCAAGACCTGCCATAGGATACCAGCGGCCTGAACATGTTGAGTCAAGGTATTCTGCTTTAGTAATAAGCTTTGCAGGTTTTTCAGGCAGTTTTGCCTCACCGGGATAAATTTTGAGGAATTTCATAATATTAATTATGTCTGCTTTGTAAACATTTACTTCTTTCTTTGACCAAAGGCCTCTTCCGCCCTGCTCAAGAAGAAGAGAAGGCACTCCAAGTATTGCGCATGAGTTATACGCACCTGTTGTTGCAACACTGCGTACTCTGTATTTTGCGGAAAGCACATGTTTTGCAGCTTCCTCGGCATAAGCAAGACATTCCTTATTGTCGCCTATTCCGGGATTATATACGTATGGCGGAAGAGTCTCATGTATATCTCCGCCGTGCATGTCAATATAAAAATCGGACTTCATCTGATATTCATATGTAATGACATACGCAATTTTGTCTCCTATACTTCCGTTTTTGTCTCCAGGAAAAAGCCTGTTTATGTTTTTTTGGTCTGAAGGAAGTATGTATGAAATTCTTGCAAAATATGCTTCAATGTTTACAGGATGAATTATAACAACCTGTCCGCTGAGTTCCGCCGGATTAAGCTCCTCAGCAAGCTCAAATGCAGTTTCTATACATGGGTACTCTCCTCCGTGTATGCCTGCAGTAAGCAAAAGGGTTTTTCCTTCTTTTGCGCCGTTTATAACGGTAATAGGAAAAGAATAATCCGTATCAAGCACTTTTGCTAAACCGCTCTTTTTTGCTCCGGGTTCAACAGTAATGCCGCCAAAAGTAATACTTTCTTTCATTTTTAATTCCCCCTTAAAATGATTAAAAATAAAATATATAAAAGCAACTCCTAAATTAGCCGGTTCATGCCCGGCAAATAAGTATAGCTTTATTTTAAACATTACTTTTGGTAAAGTGTCAAACAAATATAGCATTTTTAATTATTTTAATGTTAATTTATTACACATTTTTAATACATATATAATTAAAATTGTTGAATTTTTTAGATATTTTTACTTTTTGCTTTTGCTATATATGTATAATATTTACAAAACTGCTTTTGCGCAAAAAATTGAATTTACTTATTTTTTCACAATATAATTTTATAAAGAGATTGGGAATAAAAACGAAAGCTAAAATTAAAATTAAAAATCAATAAATTAAAATTCATTTGATATTTTTAATTTAATTAATTGAAAAATAATAAAGTGAACTATTAAAACTCTATAGTTAGTATAGAGTTTTATGAATATACAAAAACACACCTATTTTCACTTTTAGGCGTGTTTTAGAAAACAATTTGAAAAGTAAAATAAAATTAATTCTTAACAAGGTTATCCAAACGGTAGCTTCCGAGAGGTGTTTTGTAAAAACCTGAAATGTTATCTTTCATAGCAACAGCGTATTCGGAATGAAAAAGCGTTATAAGATGAGCTGAATTATATGATATTTCCTGAAGTTTTTTATAATATTCCTCTCTTTTTGCATCGTCAAGCTCTGTAGTAGCAGCATTATATATAGCTGTGGCGTCAGGATTATTGTAGCCTGTAAAGAAACACTGTGAATTATCATATCTCCAAAGATAGTCGCTAAGCTGTGACGGGTCGGCAATGTCGTCGGACCATGAGCCTATGCAGACCTGATGTTTCATAGATGTTTCTCTTTCAAGAAGCTCACTTGTTTCAAGCGTTTTTATAGTTACGTCAACGCCTATTTTAGACCACTGCTCACTGATTATTTCGGCAATTTGTTCATAAAGTGAATTCCCGCTTCTTACAAGAAATTCAAGTTTTATGCCGTTTGGATATCCGGCATCCTCAAGAAGGACCTTTGCCTTTTCCGGATTATATTCAACTGGTTTAATTTCGTTATCCCAAAAAAGTCCGTTTTTAGGCATATACGATACTGCAGGCTCTCCGTATCCAAAAAGGCACCTGTCTACAATCTCCTGCTTATTTGTACCCATAAGGAGTGCCTGACGGACTTTTAGATTTAAAAGAATTGGGTCGGTGGTATTAAGAACAAGATATTTGCTTGCCGTTGATTTAAAGCCATCTACCGAAATATCGTCCATTTTGTCAAGCACAGGCATTGAACTGTATGGAACTTCCGTTATTATATCAACATTTCCTTTCTTAAGCTGTTCAACCCTTGAATCATCATCTGTTACGACAGTAAATTTAATTGTTGATGTTTTTGGGGCATTTCCGTGGTAATAAGGATTCGCAGCGTATAGTATGTGGTCATCACGAACCCATTCTTTAACATAGTATGAACCGGTGCCTATTGGAAAATTGTTGTCATAGCTTCCTTTAGCTATATAAAAAGCCTTTTCCTGAACAGTCATGTTAAAGCAAGTAAGTTTTGAAAGAGTTGCCGCATCCGGCGTTTTAAGCGTAAGAACAAGCGTTGAATCATCCGGAGATGTAACTTTGTCAATATTTGAGCATGCAAATATCCAATAGCCTTCCGTTGCATTCATAGCCCTTTCAAAAGACCAAATCCAGTCATCCGGTGTTACATAATTGCCGTCTGCAAATCTTATTCCCTTTTTAAGATGAAATGTATATTTAAGGCCGTCATTGCTTATATCCCATGAATCCGCAAGGCATGGCACTATTTTAGTTCCGTCATCGCTTGTTCTTACGAGGCCTTCAAGGGCAATTTCAAGTTTCCAAATAGTGTCCGTATCCTCTACAATCGTAGGGTCAGGCGTAGTTGCGCCAAGATTTGTGGCGATAGTAATTGTGTCATCAGGCTCTTTTGAAATATCAGGCGATGGTTTATTTGTCTCCATGCCAGATGAGCCACAGCCGGTGAGTATTGTTGCTGACAGCAAAAAAACCACGGATAATGATAAAATTTTCTTCATATCAAGTTCCCCTCCAAACAAAAACAATGCTTATATTTAAATTAAAAGCTATATGTTTTTATTTATTATATTGACATTAAAAATACAATGGCATATTATAATAAATTGATGTCTCCCTTTTTAATAAGATATAATATAATTATAAAAAAATCAATCTATTTTACATTAAAATTCAGACTGAAATATTAGAAAAAATATTTTACAAGATTTTATTCATATATACTCATCATAAATTGTGTGATTATATAATATCATCTGTTCCCCCATTTCAAATGATATATAAGCTTACATATAGGATTTATTTTACTGCATTAAAACAGTTTTAAATATCTAATAACGCTTATATTTATAGAATATATAAAAACCTCCATCATTTTAAAGAATTGGAGGCTAAAAAATGTATTCACTTACAGTTATTAATTCAATGGTAGTAATATTTACACTTGCTGTGCCCGGATTTGTTTTTAGAAAACTTGGCTTAGCCGATGAACATCAGCTAAAAACAATGAGCAGTTTTATGATGAATATTATACTCCCCGCAATAATCATCCAGTCAATGCAGATTAATTTCTCAAAAGAAATTCTTATATCGGGCGCAAAAATTTTTCTTGCTGTATTTATCATGTTTTTTGTTGTATTAGGTTTTTCAGTTGTTTTTTCAAAATCTGCAAGCATAGGCACAAAAAATACAGGTCTTGTGGCATTTATGCTGTTCTTTGCCAATACAGGCGGAATAGGAATACCTGTTATGAAAATGCTTTTCGGAAATGAGGCTGTATTTTATGCTTCCTCAGTAGAAATCGCCGTAGATATTTTGATTTTTACCGGCGGAATATTATTAATGCAAAGTTCATCGGAAAACAAAAAAGTAAATTTTAACATCAGAGCACTAATAAGCCCGGGAACATTCGGAATAGTATGCGGACTAATATTGTTTGTTACGGGAATACGTCTTCCCGACATATTAAACAACGTTTTCAATCATTTATCGGAAGCAAGTCTTGCAGTTACAATGTTTGTTATAGGAGCACAGATAGGTGCGGTAAAGTTTAAAAAAATGCTTTATGAAAAAAGAATGTATTACGTAACAGCGGCCAAGCTTATAGTCATTCCTGTAATTATGTTCGCAATTACATATTTTTTAAGATGCAGTTTTATGCCTTCTCTTGTGCTTACAGTTCTGTTTGCAATGCCTACAGGAGGAGCGGCAGTTATATTTGCAAATGAATACGGAACAGATGATATTTTTGCGGCAGAAGTTGTATTTTTAACAGATGTATGCAGTCTTTTTACAATACCAGTTCTCATGATTTTAATTAATTCCATTACTTGAAAATTTTATTAAGAACATAAAAATACCCTCCGGCAATAAGTCGGAGGTATTTTTAATTTAATTACTTTACATTATTTTTCATATGCAGATATTTTTCCCTTGTTGCCATGCCGCCTCTTATATGCCGTTCGGCTTTGTTAATTTCGAGCACACGCCGCACTTCTTTGGCAAGCTGTGGATTTATGTGCAAAACCCTGTCTGTTATATCTTTGTGTACAGTTGTAAAACAATGGAAATTTTATTATCACAATTTCGGCATTATAGCTTGTACATAAGCATATCTTTGTAATAGCAAAAATTTATATCAATATAGAGGTGATACAAGCATGACTATAAAGTTTATTAACCCAAATTCGCCTGACGTTTCTGAAAAGATATTAAAAACACAAATTATTATAAATTTGGAAATGCTTATTAAAGAAAAGTCAGCTACGCTTGATAATCTAAATCGCACGGCATAAGGGGGCCAAACTTTGGACCAATGTGAAAAAATCAAAGTAGCCGCATACTGCCGTGTTTCAACAGACAAAGATGACCAGATTGCAAGCCTTGAAAACCAAAAAACTTTTTTTGAGGAATACGCACGCATTCATAACTATGACCTTGTTAAGCTGTATACCGATGAAGGCATAAGCGGAACAAAATTAAAAAAGCGAAAAGCCTTTAACCGAATGCTGGCTGACGCAAGACTTGGCAAATTTGAAATGGTATTTGTAAAGGATATTTCACGTTTTGCCAGAAATGCCGTTGATTTTCTTACAAGTATACGTGAGCTTAACTCTCTTGGCATAAAATGTTATTTTGTAAACTCAAATCTATCAACAAATGACGGTGAATTTGCTCTCGGAATACTTGCTCTTGTTGCACAGGAAGAAAGTGCAAACATGTCTAAAAGAGTTAAATTTGGAAAATCAAAAAACGCAGCACTTGGAAAAGTACCTAATATTGTATATGGATATGACAAAACACCCGGAGAGCTTTTTAATCTTAAAATAAATGAATATGAAGCATCAATAATACGTCGTATATATAACATGTATATAAATACGGGCATAGGTACAAACAAAGCAGCGCAAATTTTAAACAGCGAAGGAATAAAAACCAAGCGAGGCTGTCACTGGACATCAAATGCCGTATCACGTATACTTTCAAATCCCATATATACAGGAACAATAATAAACGGCAAAGAAGAAGTAAAAGATTTCCTTACAGGAGTCAGAACCAAAAATCCCAAAGAAAAATGGCACATAACCGAAAACAGCAGCCTTGCAATAATCTCAAAAGAAACATTTAAGAAATCCCAAAATCTTCTTAAACAAAGAAAAACATCATTTAAGATTGAAAAAAAACGCGAAAGCTGCAAATACCCGCTTTCAACTCTTATTAAATGCGCATCATGCGGATATAGCTTCAGGCGCATATATCGCCGGTATAAATACGGAGAATATATAAAATGGTCTTGCTGCGGGAGGAATACATATGGAAAAGATTTTTGTAATAACACAACAAATGTAGATGAAAAAGAACTTATTGAATCCATATGCGGCTATTTATGCGGTATAGTTTCAGATAAAGACAGTTTTATTAAAGACATATGTGACGAGCTTGAAAAGAAAATCAAGTCCTCTTATCCTTCAGACACAAGCTCCATTAAAAAAAGGCTTTCGGAGTTAAAAAGAGCAAAGTCACGTCAGACAAAAATGTATGAGGCCGAAATAATTACTCTTGACGAGCTTAAGGAACGCACATCGGAATTAAATATGGAAATTAAGAAATATAATGCTTTACTTAAAAACACTGACAACGAAGTTGAATCAAAAAAGCAGGAAAAGCTTATAAAAAGTTACTGTAAAAATATCGAGACTCTTTTGCCTGAAATACTGGACAACCATATGCTTAAACGAATAATAGAAAAAATACTTGTAAATGATAACGGTGAGGTTGAAATATATTTAAGGCTCTATTCACCGTCTGAACTCAAAAGCCAAAAAGGTTCCTTAAATACAATCTTAAAAAACACACTGTTTTAAAAACCGTCGCTAAACAGTGTGTTTTTTTAGTTTTTAAATAATTAAATTTAAGTATATGTGATATAATTAAAACAGAAAATGTAAAAGTACTGCTTTATGCATTGAGTCTGCATATAAAGAAATCAATACATTAACTTATACACATTACTTTATTGGCTTTCTTAATTTAAAATTATTAATTTTTTATTGAAACGGAGGGATTATTATGTCTATTTTAGCAGCATATGCCGTTCCTCATCCTCCAATTATAATGCCGGAAGTTGGACACGGCGAAGAAAAAAAAATTCAAAAAACAATTGACGCATACCGTTTCGCAATGCGCAGCGCCGCACAGTTTAGGCCGGACACTGTCGTTGTTACAAGTCCCCATTCTGTAATGTACGCAGATTATTTTCATATTTCACCCGGAACACATGCCGAGGGAAGTTTCAGTCAGTTTGGAGCACCGAAAGTCAAAATTGAGGCAACATATGATACCGAGTTTGTTTCAGTGCTTTCAAATCTCTGTGGCCAAAACAACATTCCGGCAGGAACAATGGGAGAACGAAACCGTCATCTTGACCACGGAACAATGATACCTATTCGGTTTCTTCAGGAAAATTATTCAGACTTTAAGCTTGTGCGCATAGGTCTGTCGGGCCTTAATCCTATTATGCACTACCGTCTGGGGCAGTATATTTCCAAGACTGCCGACGAGCTTAACCGGAAGGTGGTTGTAATTGCAAGCGGAGACCTTTCTCATAAGCTGAAACCTGAAGGCCCTTATGGATTTGCTCCCGAAGGCCCCGTATTTGACAGTAAAGTTACCGATATACTCGGACGAGGCGATTTTTTAAGCCTGCTTGAAATGGATTCGGATTTATGTGAGTCGGCTGCGGAATGCGGCTTAAGGTCTTTCTGGATAATGGCCGGAACTCTTGACAAAAAAAGCGTTGAAAGCTCTCTTATTTCATATGAAGGACCGTTTGGAGTCGGATATTCGGTATCATCTTTTATTGTTACCGGAACAGATGAAACCCGTGATTTTTCAAAACAGTATATAAAAGATGAGAAAACCCAGCTTGAAGAAAAGAAAAATGCCGAGGATTCATTTGTACGTCTTGCAAGGTACAGCCTTGAAACCTATGTAAGGGAAGGCATGTATGCGGAAATCCCAGAAAATCTTCCAAATGAGCTTACATCCGTACGTGCCGGAGCATTTGTGTCGCTTAAAAAAGACGGAAGGCTCAGAGGATGCATAGGCACTATTTTGCCTGTACATTCAAACCTTGCCGAAGAGATACTTCACAATGCTGTGTCGGCAGCCGTTCATGACCCGCGTTTTGCACCCATAACACCTGATGAGCTTGATAAGCTTGTATACAGCGTTGATGTGCTTAGCACACCCGAACCTATTGAATCCTCAAAACAGCTTGATGTAAAGCGTTACGGCGTAATTGTGGAAAACGGCAACCGACGCGGACTTCTTCTTCCAGATCTTGCCGGAGTTGATACACCTAAAAAGCAAATAGAAATTGCATGTCAGAAAGCCGGTATATCACCAGAAGAAGACATAAAAATGTGGCGTTTTGAGGTGGTGAGACACAAATGAAAACCGTATGCCGTCTTTGCCCGCATGAATGTGAGCTTGAGAGCGGACAAACCGGTTTTTGCAACGCAAGAACAAATGTGGACGGCAGTATAAAATGTACAAATTACGGTCGCCTTACATCAATTGCTCTTGACCCTATTGAGAAAAAGCCGCTTTTACATTTTTATCCCGGCAAAAACATACTTTCTGTTGGTAGCTACGGATGTAATCTTCGCTGTCCGTTCTGTCAGAACTATTCAATTTCAATGGCAAAAGCCGAGACAGCCTATGTGTCACCAGAAAAGTTAATTGATACAGCTGAGAGTCTTATAGACACGCACAACAATATAGGTATAGCTTTTACTTATAATGAACCGCTTATAAGCTATGAGTATGTTCTCGACTGCTGTACGCTTGCGCATGATAAAGGGCTTAAAACAGTACTTGTGACAAACGGTATGATATTAGAAAAACCTCTGTTAAACCTATTGCCATATGTTGACGCAATGAATATAGACTTAAAAGGTTTTTCGCAAAGCTTTTACAGCTGGATTGACGGTGATTTTGAAACTGTAAAGAATACTATAGCTGCTTCAGTTAAACATTGCCATGTGGAAATTACAACGCTGATTATACCCGGTAAAAATGATTCCGAATGTGATATGAACTCTGAAGCACAGTGGATAGCATCGCTTAATACTGAAATACCTTTGCATATAACGCGTTTTTTTCCAAGATATAAACTGAGAAATACAGCTGCAACCCCGGTTGAAAAAATATACAGTCTCTGTGACACAGCAAAAAGATATCTTAAGCACGTTTATCCCGGAAACTGCTGATTTTTTATGTTTAACAAATATCTATTTAAAATTGATATATCAAGGCTGTCGATAAAATCGACAGCCTTTTATCAAAATCAAGATTTTGACAAGTACTGTATGTTAAAATTATGAGTTCCAGCGGCACAAATGCAATAAACTAAGCAAATTATATTTTTTAATTGAATTTTTAATAATATCTCACCTTCATGTTTAATAAATATTTACCTATAATTATATATATTTTTAAATATTGATTGTAAAAAAAATTTCTCATGATATATTGTATATAGTAATTTTTTGTCAATTTAGGCTGTAAAAATCAAAAAAAGCTGATTTGGTATAATTTTTATACAAAAAACGCTTGATTTTATTGTACATAGTGATAATATAGTCGTTGAGCGTAAAATTTATAAAAGTATATAATTACAATTATACATAGAAAAGAGACAATGCAAAATGCTACATGTACTTACTAACTTAAATATTATTGTAATCATTATAATGACCGCGGCATATTTTTATCAGTTAATTTACACAGTAATAGGATTGGTATATAAAAATAAAGTGCCAATGCACGAGGATGCCGAGCCGCATAGATTTGCAGCTCTTATTTGTGCGCGCAATGAATCGGCGGTCATAAGTGAGATTATAAAAAGTTTAAAAAAGCAAAGGTATCCTTCGGAATTTCTTGATATATATGTGCTTGCCGATAACTGTACCGATAATACGGCCAAAAAAGCTGAGCGTGCCGGCGCGTTTGTTTATAAGCGCTGGAATAAGCAGCAGGTCGGCAAAGGTTATGCCCTCGACTATTTATTTAAAAAAATAGATATGAACAGAGGCATAAAATATTATGACGGATATTTTATATTTGATGCAGACAATATAGTTGATGAAAACTTTGTAGCAGAAATGAACAAAACTTATTCCAAAGGTTATAATGTGGTTACAAGCTACCGAAACTCAAAGAACTTTGCTTATAATTGGATTACATATGGATATTCTCTTTGGTTTTTGCATGAGGCTCGGTTTATTAATTATCCGCGTATGGTTTTGGGAAACGGATGTGCAGTATCAGGAACCGGCTTTTTGGTATCCTCAAAAATCATAGAAGAAAACAAGGGATGGCCTTTTCATCTTATGACAGAAGATATACAGTTTTCAGTAAACTGCGCCATAACAGGATGTAAAATCGGCTACTGTGACAAAGCAATGGTATACGATGAACAGCCGACCACTTTTACTCAGTCATGGACACAGCGTATGCGTTGGGCAAAAGGTTTTTATCAGGTAGATACAAAATATATGGCGCCGCTTTCAAAGTGTGCTCTTACAGCCAAAGGCAGAAAAATGACATGTTATGATATTCTTATGACTGTAGCTCCTATAATGCTGTTTTCAATTTTCTTTGCCGTGTTTAATATAGCTGTAGCCGCCACATTTGTAACAGCACCTCCGTTAATAGCCAAAATTGTAATTGACAGGACAATGTCATTTGTTTTCCTTACATTTTTATCCGCATACATAGGATTGCTTATAGTGGGATTTTTGACAGTTGTCTCCGAATGGGACCGAATACATGCAACATCGGTACAAAAGCTTATATATCTTCCGATATTCCCGCTTTTTATTGCTACATATATCCCTATAGCTCTTGCGGCACTTGTTATGAAAGTTGACTGGAAACCGATACGTCATTTTTCATGTTCAGAGATACAAAGTCCAATAAATACTGAAAACCAAAATTATTCTTTCAGCAATAAATAAACAAATTAACCGTACTCTCAAACATATTGAAAGCACGGTAATTTTTATCTTTTTATTAAAGTTCTTTAGTTCTTTTTTGTTACAACCGTATGTACAGTTGACTTGCTTATACCAAATTTTTTAGCAGTCTCTCTTACAGTTGAATTTGAGCTTACAATAAATTTTGCTACTTCAACTGCTCTTTCCTCTATATAATTTTTCAAAATTACCACGACCGATGTTTTTTTGTTCAACTTATATATATGCACGTTTTCTTCCAAACATAATTAAAAAAACAAGCCATTGCCATTTTAAATACAAAATACTTTTATTCACATGTATTTAAAATGTAAAACGCACAAACTTACTGTCTGCACATGCAACAAAATCAATTTAAAGCACTTGTATCGTCCTTGGTTTTAGAGTCATCTTTTACAGCTTTACCCAGTTCAAAATATGTAACACTCATATTTACAGAAACATTTCCGCTGTTTATGTTTTCGTTTTTGGAAGTCATTGAAAGCGACGTTATTATATTTCTGTATCTGCTTGACCTTATACTTTCAACAATATCTTCTGCAGTTTTATATCCTCCGCAGGTAAAACTGAGCTGCATTTCACGCCGAACAATATTATCCTGCTGCGAAAGCGGCATAAAGGATACAGTATAATTCTCAGCTTTAATAAGTATGCCGTTTAACTCAGACATAAGTTTTTGTGAGTTATCATAATCGGGCACCAAGCTCATTTGCCTGCCTTCCTGTTTGTCTCCTGAAAGCTCCATCTGCATATTTTTAAGGCTTTGATTTTTAGTCTGCTCGAAAGTCAGCCCGTTTTGGGCATTGCTCATATTCTGAGGTGCATCGGCAATTGTGCTGTTTACATCAAGATAGACAAATTTAAAATACAATACCGCAATTATCAAAATCGTCATAATTATTAAAAGCAGTTTTTCCCTGAATGTAAAAGGACGCGACATCATTGTTTATCACCCCCGCTGTACTTTGACTTAAGGGTAACGGTAATCGTAGCCGTGACATTTTGTCCCTGAGAAAGTTTCTGACCATTGTTTGTTGTAGCCGTAGAAACGGTAACCGTATCCACTATAGGACTTTTATATAAATCCGATACTATCAAAGACACATCCTTAAGTGTAAGGTTATCAATAACTGTATTTAATACGTTTGACTCAAACACAAAACTTTTTATCTGTGCCTTTGGCATTATTTCTCTGTCTATAGTGGTAAACAAATCATCAATATCTACAAGTGCAAGCTCGTCATCATTATAAAACGAATATGTGTAATGTTCATAATTATCCTTAACATTATCATATTGTTCATTTTCTTTATGAAGCATTTCAGCCTGCTGGTTTAAATAATTAATCTCCGAATAAACATCGTTTGCAGCGTTAAGCCTGTCAATTACTGCAAACTTACAAAAAGCAGCAATAAGTACAGCAGTTATTATTGCTGCAGGCAATAATACTTTAGGGTCATTCCCCTTATTTTTTTCTTTTACAGCAAGATTAAGCGTTCTCTTTAAAGAAGTATTTTTAATTTTTTTCATTACTCACGCCCCTACTGTATAGCCGCACCTACAGCACATACAAAAATCTCTCCGTTTGTGTCAAAATTTCCGGCATATGAAAGAATATCATTTGCGCTTTTAAGCTCAAGCGCAGTGCTTTCGGCTAAGGCCTTAATAAGCGGCTCTATCATGCCTCCGCCGCCGCAAATAAAAGCACTTGACAAATTGCTTTCCTGATTATTAAAACGATAAAAATTAATTGCCCTCATAACCTCAACGGCAATTGAATTATAAATATTCATACACCCTTCGCTTTCAAGTATTCCTCCGCTTTGGGCTTCTTTATATCTTTTTGCAATATGCACATCAACATTTTTTTCTTCCGCAATTGCCAAGTCAATCATATTTAAACCATAATCAAGTGTCCTCGAAGCTGAAAGCTTATGCCCGTCAAAAATATGTATTCGGCATTTTGTATGTCCCAAATCTATAAAACAATATTCATCTTTTTTTTCGCCGGTTTCGCTTTGTTCAAAATTCTTCTTTTTTCCTTCCAACAGATATATCAAATTAGTATATGCCATAACCGAAGGTATGGCAATAGACATTTTAAGCCCGGCACGTTTAAACATTCCCCTGTAATTATCTATTGTGGATTTTAGTGCCGCTGCCGCCAAAAGATCTATTTCTTTATGCCCTTCATTACTTTCGTTCAAATCAAGCATGGCATAGTCATAAACGTATTTATCTTTGTCATCATTTATAAAATCATGAAATTCGTAGGGAATGTTTACCCTCAGCTGTTCGGAATTCATAAAAGGCATATTTATCCTTCTTGTAAAAACCAAAGTATCCGGAAGTATTACAGAACATTTTTTCTCCGAAATATGATTCTTTTTAAGCGTTTCTTTAATAAACTGGCTCATTGCCTCCAAAGACAATACCTGCCCTTCGCTTACCATATTATCAGGCATGGATTCTGAAAACAAATGTATTTTGTTTTTGGAATATTCAGCAATTTTAAGGCTGCTTGAGCCTATATCAATACCAATACATCCATTTGCCACTAAAAAATCCTCCTTTAATAAAACAAGCCCAGGTACCAAGAAATTATATATTTTCCGGCAAGCATTGTAACCAATGTTGCAAAAGCTATAGATGGTCCAAAAGGCACAGGCTTTGAAAATTTGCCGCTTTTTTCATAATTTTCTGTATTTCCCATAGCTTTTTTATGTATGGAATTGCCGAAAACAAATGTAAAAAATATTCCTACTATGCAGGCTATTATTAAATTAAGCAGATTCTGCATAGGACCAAGATACAAGCCCGTTACAAAAAACAGTTTTATATCTCCGCCTCCAAGGGTTTCCTGTCCTTTAATTTTATCAAAAATAATGCTGAGTGTAAACAGTCCGAAAGCTACAGACAATCCGCCTATTATTCCATACCCGGCATTTTTCAAAGGGTCTGGCATTAACGGCAATGTCGCAATCCAAATTATAATGCCGGATATAATAAGTTTGTCAGGTATTATAAAGCTTTCCAAATCTATTAAAGCTATAGCCATAAGAAGGCAAGTAAATATAAGCGCCCGCAAAAGTTCCTCGCTTATGTTAAACCTTAGTACAAGCAGCATAAAAGCAACAGCGAGTATTATTTCAGACAAAAAACTTGCAGGGCTTATTTTTTCTTTGCAGTAGCGGCATTTTCCTCTAAGCACGATGTATCCTATTATAGGTATAAGGTCTATAATCCCAAGTACATGGCCGCATTTATCACACTTGCTTCTGCCTTTAAGCACGCTTTCATTATTTATATATCTATAGGCAAAACAGCATATAAAGCTGCCTAAAGCGCTGCCTAAAACAGCGGCTTTAATAAGAAAATAAGCCGTAAAAAACGGCGAAATGTAAAGCATATCAATGATCCTCCACCCAGTCGTATTTAATATTTTTGCCGTCATAAGTTATTCTTATAACCATGGTGCCCGGAGCACCGGTATACATTACCTTATCAACAATCATAACTGAATATTTATTGTACCCCTTTGGTATATCGGCTACAATTTGGTTTGACTTGTCGTCATAATAGCCGACATATGTTAAATTATCATTTCCGAATATACTTCCAGTCTCATTTATGTTAACTTCGGCTAAATTTTTTGCAGTTATCAAATTAAGCTTATCCGTGCCAACAGCCGCCTTTTTTTGGTATTCAGACACGGCAAAAATTATTATTCCTATAACAATACATATAATGACCGAAACGGAAAACACTTCTATTACTGAAAATCCTGATTCCGATAAAATTTTACTGTGTTTTTTCAATGCAATCTCCAATAATTATACATCATATTAATTAAAAACGAAACAAACTAAATTTACATAATCCCTTATATACATTGAGCAGAGATATAAAATCTCTGCCCATTTTTATTAAATAAAATTTATTTTCAGGAGACCTCAACCCATTGGCCAACCTGTAAAAAAATGCACTTAAAAAGTACCTAATACATAAATAGATTTCTTAATAAATTTAAAACTGGAATATGTTAAATTATGAAATATCTTAAGGCTTTACCCATTTTTCAGAAATTACACCTTCATCAGTAGTTTTTCCGTGGAAATTTTGAGTAGTACCATCACTAATGAAAACCTCAATAATTTTGCCATCTGCATCACCAGTATATTTATCAACGTTTTCAGCTCCATAAGTTATACTTGGGCTTGTCGATGTTCCCTTGCCATAAGCTGTAAGCTTCTTAGCAGTATCAGCATCAACAAGTTCACCTTTTGCAGCATCATAATAAAATGTTCCTGTTGTTTTAATAGTAGTAGTACCAGTATCACTATCAGTATCAGTACCACTATCAAGGTACTTTGCAACAGCTACTGCCTTTGCAGCACGCATATTTGCAACATCCGTTGCCTCTCTTGCCTTTTCAAGCTTTGATGTAAATACAGGAATTGATATAGCAACAAGAACTGCTATTATTGCAACAACTATAAGAAGCTCAGCCAATGTAAAACCTTTTTTGTTGTTTTTTCTGTCGAACAATTTTTTCATATTAACTCACCTCATATCTCATTTTTATGTATATAAACCGGCGGGTTGATTCCGGCAAATCACTGTTTACATTGCCGAATACATCGAAAACATCGGCAGGTAAAGCGATATTACTATAAATCCGGCAATAAGGGCTGTTGCTATAAGCAAAGCCGGCTCAAGCATACTAATTGCCCTTGTAGCCGAAGTTTCAACTTCATTATCAAAATAAAGCGCTGTTTTTGAAAGTGTTTCCTCAAGAGCGCCTGTTTCCTCGCCTACGGAAGTCATTTCACTTAAAAGGTCCGGGAAACATCCTTCCTGTGTCATACAGGCGCCAAGGCGTTTTCCCATTTCTATACCGCCTACCATTTTGTTTGTGCAAAGCCCCAAGTAATAGTTATCCAAAACCCTTGACGTAACATCAATTGCACGGCTTACGCTTATTCCGGCTGAAAGCAGTGTCGACATAGTGTTGGCAAACTGGCTTGCACCGTTCATAAGCACTATTTTTCCTATTATAGGCATTTTTAAAGAAAGTTTTGAAAGCTTTTCTCGGCCCTTTTCAGTACGTTCATATGATTTATAAGCAATAATTGCGGCCGCAATCACAAAAACCATAAGAAGCCACCATTTTTGGAAAAACTTTGACGACGCTATAAGCATTTTGGTACTGATAGGAATTTTGGTATCAAGCTGGTCAAAAATAGAAAGAAGTGTCGGAATAACTTTTACCATCATTATCATCATTACTACTGCCGCAACAATAAGTACAAAAATAGGATATGTAAGAGCATTTCCAACCTTGGCCTTTATTTTATAGCTCTTCTCAAAGTATACGGCCAGCTTGTCAAACGATTTGTCAAGCGCTCCCGATTCTTCTCCCGCACGTATTGTCTCAATCATTGTGGCAGGAAGTTTTGGTCCTTTGCTTTCAAAACTTGAAGCAAGAGAATGTCCCGCAGACACATCCTGTGATACTTGTTCAAGTATTTTTTTTAGTTTTTTATCCTTTGTTTGGTCAGTTATCATTTTAACCGTTCTTGTAATGCTAAGCCCTGAACGAATTAACACAGAAAACTGAGAACACATTATGCTTAAAGATTTCTGTTTAACTTTTCCGGAGCCAATTTCCATTGTCAGTATCCCGCTTTTTTCCTTTACCTGTGAGATATTGGTTACATAAGCGCAGTTTTCCTTAACCTTTACAACAGCGTCATATTCGTCATAGGCCTCAATTACACCTGAAACTTTGGCTCCGTCTTTTGACACCGCCTTATACTGATAGGTACTCATTTATATCACCTCATCAGACGAGCTACATACCTGTATTTCGTTTTACATATTCTTTGTCTCTTGCAGCAAGCTGTGCCGTATCTTTTGATATTTTGCGTTCTCTGTAAAGCTTTATAATGCTGTTATCCAGAGTTATGCTTCCCACAGAGGCCGATGTAGCCAATACGTTGGCAATCTGAGGTGTTTTTCCCTCTCTTATAAGATTTCGTACTGCCGCGGTTACAATCATTATCTCGCAAGCCGCTATACGTCCGCCGCCTGTTTTTTTAGGCAGAAGTTTCTGTGAAAGCACAGCCTGCAGTGTAGTTGATACCTGCATTCTTATCTGCCTTTGCTCTCCTTCCGGAAAAACCTCCACCATACGGTCAATAGCTTCCGCTGCCGTACCTGTATGCAGTGTGGTAAAGACAAGGTGTCCTGTCTCTGCCGCCGTGAGTGCTGTTCTTATTGTGTCAAGGTCTCTCATTTCTCCTATAAGAATTACATCCGGGTCCTCTCTCAATATAGCTCTTAGTCCGTCGGAATATGTTTTAGTGTCCCGTCCTATTTCTCTTTGGTTTATAACACATAAATCCGGCTTATAAACATATTCTATAGGGTCCTCAAGTGTGATAATATGTGCGTGTTTTGTATGGTTTATTGTGTCAAGCAAGGCCGCAAGTGTAGTTGATTTTCCTGAACCGGTAACTCCCGTTACAAGCACTATTCCGCTTTGTAATGCCGGAAGTGTGCCTACAGCTTTAGGCAAAGCAAGTTCATCAAGACTCGGTATATGACTATGAAGAATACGTATTGCAGCTGAAACACTGCCCTGCTGGCGGAATACGTTTATACGGCACCTAACATTTCCATAAGTTTTTGCTCCGTCCCATTCTCCAATATTTTCTATATCACTGTAATCTTTTCCAACAATTTCCTTTGCATAATTTTCACAGTCCGCAGACGTGAGTCTTTCTTCACACATATCCGTTATTTCCCCGTCGATACGGCATCTCGGAGGCAAACCGTATACCAAATGAATATCGGAAGCGCCGTTTTTTTCGGCTGCCCGTATAATATCCTGCAAAGCAAAAGGCATATGTCATTCCTCCAAAAATTCAATCATCTGTATTCATACATTTTTTAGCTTCTTCAACAGTTGTTGTGCCTTCAAGCACCAACCTGCGGCAGTTTTCAGAAAGAGACACAAAATCTTCACTGTCCGCAACTACATCCAAAACAGATTCTCTGTCAAGATGATTTAAAACGGCCTGACGTATTTTTCTGTTGAATGTTATTATTTCAAACACTCCTATACGTCCTTTGTATCCTGTATTAAAGCACTGCGGACATCCCTTTGCTCTGTAAAACTTAATGCCGTCTTTTTTCTCAATTCCCATAAACCCCAGTTCATCATCATCAGGAGTATATTCTTCACGGCAGTAAGGACATACCTTCCTTACAAGTCTTTGGGAAATTATGCCTCTTAACGCCGCCGATACAAGGTATGGCTCCACACCCATATTTTCAAGTCTGTCTATTGTCGAAGCAGCGTCGTTTGTATGTATAGTTGAAAGTACAAGATGCCCCGTAAGCGCCGCTCTCATTGCTATCTGTGCCGTTTCACCGTCACGGATTTCACCAACAGCTATTATATCCGGGTCCTGACGAAGTATTGACCGTAATCCTCCGGCAAATGTCATTCCGGCTTTTTCATTTATCTGTACCTGATTTATGCCGTCAATATTATACTCAACAGGATCTTCAAGCGTTACAAGGTTTACCGTTTCTTTGTTAAGTTCGTCTATAATAGTATACATTGTCGAGGATTTTCCTGAGCCTGTAGGCCCCACCATAAGCACAACACCTGAAGGAAAAGATATAAGTTTTACATATTTTTTAAGGTCATGCCCTGAAAGTCCGATTTTTTCCTTAGTAAGTATCTGAGAAGACTTATCCAAGAGACGAATTACGACTTTTTCGCCGTATATTGTAGGAAGTGTGGACATACGAAGGTCAATGTCCCTATTTTTTATTAATACGTTGCTTCTGCCGTCAAGAGGCACTCTGTGTTCGGATATATCCATGCCGCCCATAACCTTAAGGCGTGTTATCACAGCGTCCTGCAAATTATGAGGTATTTCCATAATATGGTGCAAAAGTCCGTCTATTCTCATTCTTACATTAAGGCTGTCTTTATGCGGCTCAATATGTATGTCCGACGCATTTACAGTAATTGCTCTTTCTATTATTGAGTTTACAAGACATATTGTAGGAGCTGATTTTGCGCCGTTTTCGTCAAGTGAATTTACAGTTAATCCGGAAGATTCATCCAAAACGTTTATTTCACGTTTCATTTCCTCAATGGCCCGGACAGCACCCTCATTGCCGTAAAGATCCATTATTGCACGATCTATGGCGTCACTGTAGCCAATCATAGGCACTACATGTTTTCTTGTAGCCGTTTTGACCTCTTCCAAAGCCATAAAGTTCATAGGATCAGCCATCGCTAAGAAAAGTGTGCCTTTTTCTAATTTTACGGGAACGACACTGTATTTTTTTGCTATATTTTTAGGTACCACCTGTGAAAGTTCAGGCGGTATTTGTTTATTTGACAAATCTATAAATTCAATTCCCAGCTGCATTTGAAGTGCTTTTATTAACTGATTTTGAGTTATATATCCGGATGTTATAAGCTGGTCGCCAAGACGTTTTTTTGTTATTTTCTGCTGTTCCAAAGCTTCCTGAAGCTGTTTTTCAGTTATAAGACCAACCGACATAAGAAGGTCGCCAAGACGTTTATATCGCATATAAACCTCCCATACAAAAATTGCAAAATATACTATATTTTATACAATTTTAATATTAACACTTTTCTCATGCCGTTTCAACGTTTCGCAAAAAGACATATTGTAAAATAATAATTGAAACTGAAGTGAAATTTTGAACAAATAACACAACTGCAGGTTATAAATGCTCCGTTTTATTTCTTTTTTCTCTGTTTTGCGTTCCTTTTTATTTCTTTCAGTTTACTTTGATTTTTACATCTGATAAAATACAATTATTATATTTGAAATCATTTTACAAATATTTCGAGGTGAAAAATTATGCTTGCCTCTGTTAAAAAACATATTGCAAATAAATCCGGATTCACTCTTGGTGAAATTTTGATAGTGGTTGCTATATTGTCGATAATTGCGGCCATAGCTATTCCGTCAGCAATATATATTAGAAATAAAATGCATCAAACAACACTCGACAATACGGCAAGAGAAATTTTTATTACAGCTCAAAATAAGCTATCTGGCTTAAAAAGCTGCGGGCTTGATATGCCGGAGGGCAAAACCATGGGAAAAGACGAACCCACTGATTTTTCTGAAACCGGCCTTGAATGGACAAACACCGGAAATTCGTCTGACGCTTATGTTTACTGTGCCTCATATGACGAAAATTTTCATTGGCTTGACGATACATCTTACGCTCCTAAAGACACCGACGGAGAATATATAATAGAATTAAATCGTTTGACAGGAGACGTATACAGTGTTTTTTACTGGGATTTTAATTCCGGTCCTTATGGCAAAGGCTCTTTTGAATATCCGAAAGACTATAATGTTTATACCGATAAGAACGGAAATGAGTATTCTCTCAGAGAAAATAAGTCAAACCGTATGAAAATATTTGTAGGCTACTATGGCTCAAACGGAAGTTTCAGCTCGGATATAAAAACATTTGACTATTCTCTTTTGATTAAAAATGAGGACAGGCTTTCTGTTTCAATAACTCCCGACGAGCTTTCTGTCGGCATGAATACCGAATACAATATTGAAATATCCTCTGCCACAGATACGTCAAATCAAAATAAATATACATACCAAATTGAATATAAAAACGGTGCCGCCTATGCCGGCGGCGGCAATAATTTAACAGACATGTCTACGGCTTATCCCAATGTTACAGCTGATATAACGGATTTTTCCTTTGACATAGTGCTTGACAGCCTTGAGGGCAATAAGCATTTTGCAAATTTATATCCAAAAATAAAAGCCGGCGACGACATAAAAGTTACCGTAAACGCAATGTATATAGGCTCAAAGGGAATGTATGCCCAAAAAGAACCGAAACATGGCGAGGCAAACAGCCTTTTTGATGGATTGCGCCAAAATTCCGACGGAAGTCCAAATACCAAGGGAAACACAGTTCAAATAGCAAACGGACGGCATCTTCAAAATATGGCTTATGAAATATCAAACCTCGGCCGTACATCTGACGGAAATATTACACCTTATACTATAAAATCTGCGGTTTTAAACAATGACATCGACTGGTCGGATTATAACGGCATAAACACAAAATGGACAAGTACCGAACCTTTAAACAGTTTTTATCCGATAAGCAATATATATGCCGATACATCAAACCCTATTACATATGGAATGAACACCGGCATAACTTCTTTTGACGGCAAATTACATGAGATTAAGAATCTGAATGTTGCCGAAACAAAAACGCTTACGGATGCCATTACAAAAAGCGATAACCTATACAACAATAAAAACGAAATTGAAAACCGCGCAGCCTCAGGGCTTTTTGCTTTTATGTATAATGTAGGCACAATAAAGGATTTCACATTGTCAAACGCATATGTGAAAAACGATTTTTCAGACACTTCTTATAAAACCGGCGTTGCTGCTCTTTGCGGCTTTGTGTCAACGACATTAAACTCTAAAAACAAAAACGGTACAATAGATAAAAGTACTGCCGGTACAATAGAAAACGTTAAATTTATAGACTGTACCGTTACATCAGAAATAGCAAACACAGGTATGGCGGCAGGATGTATATCTTTGCTCGGTAACAAAGGCTCGGATAATTCAGATATAACAGACGGCTTATACATTAAAAAATGCGGCTCATATCTCGATGATGATAATTCCGATAAATACTATAAAAAAGATATAAGCTCAAATCCTGATTATGCCGTAAAATCAACTAACGGTAATGCCGGCGGAATTGTTGGTTTTCTTGAGTACGGAGTTGCACAAATAACTGACTCGTTTTCGGCCGTAAATGTGTACGCATATTCAAATGCAGGCGGTATTATAGGTTTATCCGATGACAAACTGCAAATAAACAACTGTTATTCATCATGTGATGTAAAAGCTCTATCTTTATCAGACGGAAACACCGGAGGCATAGCCGGAAAAATAGGCGGCGGATGGATAAAACTTGATAACTGCCTTACAACATGCGATGTAAACGGCGAACATTATTCCGGCGGTGCTTTCGGCTGGATTGACATTTCCGAAAACATGTACACATCTTCAGTAAGCGTAAGCAATTGCCTAAGCTATGGTACCGTAACTTGGAAAAACAACGAGGTATGCCAAAACAGCTCAAACCTGACTTTATCCGGAGCCTGCTCGGGCGGTTTTGTTGGACGCATAGAAAGCTCAGCATTAAATAAAAGTTCGTTTGATATGAAAACCAACTGCCGATATCTTTCAATGAACGGTTATAATGACAGCAACCCAGTTTCATCAAAAATAAGCGGCTACGGCTATGATTATTCAGATTACAGCAATAAAATAAATATACTTCCTTCTCTATATGAAAATGATTCGTCAGGTAATGCTTATATGCCTCCTGCTTCTCTTTCGGCTTTACAGCAAAAAAGAAAAACTCATCCTTATATCAGCGAGCTTAAAAATACAGCTTTTCCGTTTGAGCTTATAAAAGCGTCTGATAATTCTGTGTTGGATTACTACGGCAACTGGCCGCAAAAAAGATATATAGAAACAGCTTTATGCTACTATGAAAAATATACAAACGGGTCTGATACAAAATACGGATTTTACGCTACAGCAACAATGGGAGCAGGCCAGCCGGAATGGACTCTCGATACACTTATGAGCCAAAAAGATTTGTCCTCTTCAGGTTTTTATCTTACCGAAGACGGGTATGCACTTATTTCTTCATATGACATAGGTCAATTTAACTATGTTTTTGACAGCGCAAACGGTACGATATGTGTTACAGACGGTGATGCCACTAAAAATGAAGCCGGAAAAATAATATCCGGCACAAAACTTGAGTTTGCAAACACGAACTCTGAAACACTTACAATGTATGCAAATGTTTATAAACTTCCTTTCTTTTTTCAGGAAACAGACAAAGACAAGTCAACGGAATTTTATGACAAGTTTGATATAAGCTACACATCAGACAAAAAATACGACGAAAGCGGAAATCTAAAAGATATTTCAGCATATGCAAGCGAAAATAATCCGAATTGGCCACACGGCAAACGGCAGGTATCGGATAATTATACGTTTTACTACTGCTGTCATTTTTCAAAGACGGCAATAAATCCGTATATAGGCAGAACTTCCGCCGTTATGCCCGAAACTATATCAAAAGTATATGTACGTTCTCCAAGACAGCTTAACGCTTTGGGACGCTACTGCTGCTATTGGAACAGCATAAACGGAAACTTCTGTACATTTATTCAGGAACTTGACTTGAATTTCAGTACATATACAAAAGCCTACTGCGGTGTAAATTATAATATGTCGCCGAAAGGCAACTATCAAAATATGCCTATTGGCGGAAACAAAAACGATATGCCTTACAGTTTTCAAAATAATTACAACGGCCAAAACAAAAAAATAATTAATTTTAAAATAGATACCGAAAGTCTGCACTATGTAGGCCTTTTCGGTGAAATATCCGGAACAATTAAAAACATAAACATGTGCGTCGATGACAAAATTGCAAAAGAATTTAACGATTATTCCGAGTACGGAAGCGGATATATAAAAGCTACATTTACTTATGGAAAATTAAAAGCACTTCCTGGAAACACGGACCACAATCAAAACAATAACTACATCCTTGGTGCTCTGGTGGGAAACGTGTCCGACAACAGCTTAATACAGAACTGCTCCGTAAGCGGATATACAATTTTAGGACAGATGAGCAGCGAAAAAATATGTGTAAACTCGTCCGGCGAAACTGTTGAAATAAATAAATTTCCAAATTCTTCTGATTTTTATGTAGGCGGACTTGTAGGACTGAACGGTGATTATGTTTTAAACTGTACATCAGAAAACAAACTTGTAAAGTTTATATATGCTCATCCTTACACCGACAATAATTTTTACGGACAGGAAAAGAACGTAGGCGGACTTGCAGGCTCAAACCAAGGCGTGATTGACGGCTGTTATGCCGGAGGAACTCTTCAAATAGACAGCGACAATTCGGCTTCTTACGGAATAGAAACAGCTAAGAATGACTTTTATATAGGCGGTGTTGCCGGTACAAACTGCTGTACTGGAAACGAATACGGTGAAACATACTCAAACTCTGTCGGAACATATAAAGGCACCCTGATTGCAGACAGTTATTCATTTTGCAGCATACAAAAAAGCGGCTCTGCAAACAGTTTTGTGCCTTCCGGAAATATATACGGAATTGCATATACAACAGACAAAAATACATCTCTTGATGATTACAAAAACAGTTGCAATAATGTTTCGGAAAACATAGCAAACTGCTATTTCTTAAATGAGTCTGTAAATTTAGGAAAAGATAACCCAGCCGATTTTGATTTTAATATGGAAAACTCATTAAAAGCCGGCATATATTATGACAAAATGTCAGATATCCCAGATTATTCGGAAGTTTTAAATTCAGGTATTAAAAACGCAGTTTACAATATAAGTAACTCAGATATATCACCAAATTTATTTAGCACCATACCTCTGCCCCCTTCAGAGTCTTATCCATATTCAGACAATTTAAGCGGCCGTGCCTATCCGTTTCCGGCAGCAGTTGAAAACGACGGGAATTATGTGCATTACGGAAACTGGCCGCTGCACAAAAATAATAATATAGGTCTTTGCTATTATGAAAAATACGGCGACGGTTCAACAGGACTTTATATTTACGGCATTGATACCGAAAAATATTCAGGAGGAGACCCGAACAGCGCAGAAACAGCCGGTACATGGTTTGTAAATACTCTTAAATATGAAAACGGCCCTATTGTTACGGAAAACGGATACCTGTTGGCAGCTCAGGGAAATGCTGATGTATCCGGACTTGAAAAGGCTTCGGCTCCGACAGTAAACGGATACAGTTTTTATAAAATATCGGCTTCGCAGAATACCGACGGCATAGTAAAAACAACTTTGCCAAATACGTCAGTGTCCGCATTTTACAATCCGAATTTTGCCTCGTCTATTCGTTTAGGAACACTTAATAATTATTACGCCAACCAATTTGATTCATATCAAATAAGGACCATATCCGAGTTTGAAAATATAAACTCTTACAGATACAATAAAATAAACTTTGAACAGACAATAAATATCACCACATCAAAAACATATGACACACCATATATAATACCGGACTTCAACGGAACATATGACGGGAAAGGCAGACGTGACGACGGAATACGAGAAAATATAAGCATTCCCGACGAAAGCTATAAAATCACTTTTACATCGCCTCTCACATTTGACGTATATAAAATATCCAAAACAATATGTTCCGGAATATTCGGCATAAACCACGGCACTTTGAAAAACATGGATGTCTCAGGCTCAATGGTTTGTTCATATGAAAACAGTCCGTACGATTTGCTGATAGGCGGAATTACAGGCTTAAATGAAAGTGATTCATACGGAAACAGCGGAAATGTAATCTGCTGCAAGGTGGATATGAATATTTCTTTGGAAAACAAAAGCAACCATTCCGGTCTCGGCATGACATGCATTGGCGGGCTTATAGGCAAAAACACAAGTGACGGCAGTTGTTTTGGAAACGCCTCTTTTGGCAAAGTAGCATATAACAGCAATATAAAAATGAACAATGGTCAGGGAAATTCATTGTACATAGGCGGATTTGTAGGCTACAATGGAAATTATATGTCTGCTAATTATTCTACAGGCTCAGTATGCGAAAACGCATATATTAAAGAAGGCAAACTTTGTGCTGCCGGAGGGTTTGCAGGCGCAAATTACGGTAAAATAAGCGCGTGCTATTCAATAGGGAATGTTTTTTCAGCAATATATAACTGCGGTCAGTTTGCCGGTATATGTTCCTCTGCTTTAAACAGCTGCTACGGCTGGGAACCCGATTCCGGCTTAGGATTTTATGGTATAAATAATTCGGCATTATTTAAAAACTGTTACTGTTATAATGACACTGTATCAGAAACCGGCATTATATATATGCCTTCATGGAACCAAAGCACAGGAAATCTTAAAGACTCCGATATAGAACAAACTTTAAATTTACATTGGAAATATGATACTAAAACATTAACTCCGGTTTTTGCAAAATAGAAATTTACTTATTAGTTTACATACACAATCTTCTTGCCAACAGTCACAAAGAGGGATAATATGAAAAACAAACTTAAAAATGAAAACGGTGCATCAATTATTATCGCTTTGGTATTTTTCCTTATATGTGCCTCAGTAGGAGCAAGCATACTTGCCGCGGCAAAAGCCAATTCCAGCCGTCTTGTGCTGCAGAAAAAAACGGAACAGGCCTATCTTACAGTACGTTCCGCCGCAATGCTTATTGCCGATACATTAACCAAACCCGGAGAGCCGATTGCTGTACACACCGTTACCGAAACCACATATTCCGACGGAAGCACATCAACAGATGAAAGCTGGAGCAAAAAATACAAAAGTTTTGACGCATCTTTAAACCACAAAATATATGACTCTGTTTACGGCTTAATGAGCGGCACAGGCACCGGCGGCACTTTTAATATAACAATAAGCAAAGACGGGCTTGACGATGTCAGCGCCGATATTACAGTTTCGGAAAAAGACGGATATCATTTGAACTCTGTACTAAGGCTTAAAGGCAGTAAAACAAATGACTACGATTATATAATGAACATGTCCATGACAGCTAAAATCACGTCAAGCGAAACCGTTACTGAATATACCGACGGAGACGATACTATAAAGCAAACCGATACCGTATACACTTTAAACTGGATAAATGTAAATTATAAAAACGGATAAAGAGGTGTTGAAATGAAAGTACATAAAAAAACAATTAAAAATCAAAAAGGCGAAACTTTCGTGGAGACTCTCACGGCCGTTGTTATAATATCGTTTGCTACCCTGCTTTTTACAGGGATGGTTATGGCGTCGCAAAAAATAAATATATCGCAAAAAAACGCCGATACCGCGTTTTATAAAGCCATGGCGGAATGTGAAGCCGTATCCAAAACAAAAGATTCCGACGTATTTATTAAAGATGAAAACGGCATACAGCTTGAAAAAATCACGTGTGCTGTATCTTCCCAATATGGCTTTACGTCATACAAAGCGGAGGATAAAAAATGAAAAAACAAAACGGCTTTACATTTATTGAAATGCTTGCGGCAATGCTGATTTTAGGGTTTTTGATACTGCTTGTGAGAAGCGGTACAAACGCGGCAATGAAAACATATGACGAGTCAATAAGCTATTCGGAGTCAAATACATTATGTTCAACTCTTATTTTTTCTATAGAAAACGAGCTCAGATATGCCTCATCATTTAATACCGACGCCGACGGCGTTATTAATTCTTTTACAAGCGCAGATTACGGAATGGATACGTCGTTTAAAGTTGATAACGGAAAACTTAAAATATCGTCAAGCACAAATACTTTTCCAGTTGTAGGCGGCAAAACATATACCGACGGCCTTGAAGTTTATAAGTTCCAGATAAAAAAAGGCGGCAAAGTCCCTGCCGGACAAATGATTGAAATAAATATTACATTAAACAACGGTACATCGGTGTCAACCGAAGTGCTTAACTTAAACAGTTAGTTATACACTTATTTATTAAAAACAGTCCTGTTTGTCAACTTTAATGTGCACAAACAGAGCTGTTTTTTGTGTGTAAATTTAAGTTTTTGATTTTTAAAGCAATGACACATTTTGTAAAATCACATTTTGTAAAATATGGTAGAATATTTTATGAAACATAATATTAACATCAAAGGGAGGATTTTTTATGAAACGATTTTTATCAATGTTATTAGTTTTAAGTGTTTTTTCTGTATTTTTAATTAGTTCCAACACTATGGTTTTAGCGGCGGACAGTACCGAAAGTACAAATGGTACGGAAAGTACAAGCAATACAGACAACTCGGAAACCATAGATAATATGGAAAGTTCTGATGAAACGGAAACTTCCGAAACTACAGAAAGTGCTTGGGAATATGAAACACCTATAAGCAACGATTCCATGATATCCGGAGGAAGTGCTGTATCTGTAGGAAATAAAATATATTATACAGGTGGTACAAAACGCATTGGTTCTGATTATGTTATTACCAATGAAGTCAGAATCTATGATACAAATACAAAAAGATGGTCATTTGGCACACCTTTTAAAACAGCAAGGGGAGGTCATGTATCAGCTGTTTATAATAATAAAATCTATATCATGGGTGGGCAAGCAAAAAATGGAATCACTACAACAGTAGAAATTTACGACATTAATACAGATACTTGGTCTCAAGAAAAGAGTATGTTATATTTTGAATCTTTAATGGACTGTATTTTGGTAGGAGATAAAATATATGTATTAAATCCTGATAATACACACAATTCAAATGTACAAATATATGATATTGAAAATGATACGTGGAGCTATGGTGTTAATTTACCAGAATATTTATATCAACCTCGAGCTGCAGCTATAGGTGACAAAATTTATGTTGTTGCAAGGACTAGCCAAAATGATGGGAAGCAAAAACCAATATATATTTATGACACGACAACTGATTCTTGGTCCACAACAGGTACATTGCTTAATTCCGTCCATTACACAAATTGCGTTGCAGTAGGTAATAAAATATATGTTACACCATATGAAGATTATAAAACTGTAGGAGGTTCTAACAAAACAATAATTTATGATGTAACAACAAATACATGGACACAAGGTCCAAATTTAAACGAACCACGACTTAATCGTGATATAACATTAGCTGGAAATAAAATATATGTTATTGGTGGAAATAATAGTAATTCTAAAACTACAGTTGAGTCCCTTGTTGTAGATGCTCCTAATGATGGCACAAACGACAACAAGCTTTCTGTCCTTCTAAACCAAGGTGAATCCGTAAAGCTAAGTGTAACAAGTACCCCTTCCGACAACTCTAAATATACTTGGACATCATCGGACGAAACTGTTGCAACAGTAGATGAAAACGGAGTAGTAACAGCCGTAAACACAGGAAAAGCAAACATATATGCCGAGAACACAGATGATAATTTTAAAGAGTACATACCTGTAGTTGTGGTTGAGGGAACAGCAGACGAAACAAGGCTTGCCGTAAGTCTTGGCCTAAACCAGACAAAAAAGCTGTACCTCAATGACGACTACAAAAACATAACATGGAGTTCTAACGACGACTCCAAAGTTACTGTATCGGACAGCGGTGAAATAACAGGCATAGCCAAAGGATTAGCACTTATAAATGCTTCATACAACGACGAGACATATAATATATATGTAAGAGTAACAAATTCTTAAACAAAAACAGTACGAAATGAGTATGTCTATTAATTAACACTTGGTGTATGGTGTGCATAATATGTGCCATATGTAAAATACGTATCTTGCACATTATAAAATCACATGCTATAATGTAACTAAGTAGGAAACTGCCACAAAGGTGGTAACTCCAGTATAGCTAAACTACCTGTTTAACCGTCCAAAGTCAATAACAGGTAGTTTTTTTATTTTCTCTTATCTATGTAAGAGAGCAGTGCTATTAACATCAGAGCAAATGTAAAAGTTAACATTAATGCTTCATATATAGTTATAAGCACTACCCCCAATCCTTAGTAAATTGGGAGCTAACCACCTGTTTCGGTTTCCATAATAGAGATACTATCACATGAATATCCATATTTCAACATTAGAGCCGCTATAAAGTTATTTATTATTTACTAAAATTAAGTACGCATAAATAAAAACAAGCCCCAGAACCAACGGTTTTGGGGCCTTTCTTGACATTCTGCAATTACTTAAGTGTTACTTTTGCGCCAACTTCTTCAAGTTTAGCTTTCATTGCTTCTGCGTCTGCTTTAGCAACTGCTTCTTTGATTACCTTTGGAGCAGCATCTACTGTATCTTTAGCGTCTTTAAGTCCAAGACCTGTGATTTCTCTTACAGCCTTGATAACTTTAATCTTCTGAGCACCGATTTCTGTAAGTTCTACGTCAAACTCTGTCTTTTCTTCTGCTGCTGGAGCTGCGCCTGCTGCTGCTACTGCAACACCTGCTGCTGCTGATACGCCGAATTCCTCTTCTGCTGCTTTTACTAAATCGTTAAGTTCAACAACTGTAAGTTCTTTAACAGCTGCGATAATTTCTTCAATTGATAACTTTGCCATTATAAGCACCTCCGAATATTATAGGTTTTTGATTTCATATATATTTTATTATTCTGCTGCCTGAGCATCCTTTTCTGCAATCTGTTTGATAACACGTGCGAAAGATGACATTGGGCTCTTGAAGCTTCCAAGAAGTTTTGAAAGAAGAACTTCTCTTGACGGAATACCTGCAATTGCCTTCGTGCTTGCTGCGTCATATACTGTATCTTCTATAATGCTTGCCTTAAACCGAAGGTTTTCAAGTGTCTTTGTAGCCTGATTAAGTATAGATGCCGCTGCTGTAGCCTCGTCATAGCTGAATGCAAAAGTACTCGGTCCTTCAAGATACTGTGTAAGTCCTTCAAATTTTGTACCTTTAACAGCAAGTGCAAACATTGTATTCTTGTATACTTTATAATCAACGCCCGCATCTCTTAATGACTTTCTAAGCTTAGTATCTTCATCAACTGTTAGACCTCTTCCGTCAACAATTACTACAGATGCCGCTTTCTGAAGTCTTTCTTTAATTTCATTTACTACAGCTTGTTTCTTTTCAGTATTTGCCATTGTTACACCTCCTCATGTAAAATTAAAAAAGCTTCTCTGCCAATAGACAGAGAAGCTGATAAAATCAATCACTAATCCTCGGCAGGCAATCTTACGATTTTACGCTTTCGCGCCTACTGTCTACGGCAGTATCAAACACTTATATTAAGTTAACACATTTCTTTTACCATGTCAACTATTTTTTTATCTGACACAGCCGTAAATAATTACTCTGAAAGTTTAGCTGTGTTGACTTTTATGCCAGGGCCCATTGTGGATGTTAATACAACACTCCTAAGATACTGGCCCTTAGCTGTCTGAGGTCTTGCTTTTATAATTGCACTCATAAGAGTCTGGAAGTTTGCTGATAATTTTTCTGAACCAAATGATGCCTTGCCGATTGGGACATGGATGATATTTGTTTTGTCAAGACGGTATTCAATTTTGCCGGCTTTAATTTCTTTAATTGCTTTTGTGACATCCATAGTAACTGTTCCTGCCTTAGGGTTTGGCATTAAGCCTTTAGGTCCAAGTATACGGCCTAAACGCCCTACTATACCCATCATATCAGGTGTAGCTACTACAACGTCATATTCAAACCAGTTTTCGTTCTGGATTTTAGGAACAAGTTCCTGTCCGCCTACGAAATCTGCGCCTGCTGCCAAAGCTTCGTCAGCTTTTGCACCTTTTGCGAAAACCAAAACACGAACTTTTTTACCTGTGCCGTTTGGAAGTACAACTGCACCACGAACCTGCTGGTCTGCGTGTCTGTTGTCTACGCCTAAACGGATATGAGCCTCTATTGTCTCATCAAATTTTGCGTTTGATGTCTTTTCTACGAGATCGATGGCGTCTGCTGCGTCATAATATGTTGCGCTGTCTACAAGCTTAGCTTTTTCTAAATATTTCTTTCCTCTTTTCACTTTCGTGTCCTCCTTATGTGGTAATATCGGGAGAAAGTCCCTCCCACTGATGATAAGCTCAAAGCCTATCCAAACAAATTACTCTTCTACAACAATACCCATGCTTCTTGCTGTTCCGCAAATCATTTTGTATGCGGTATCAACTGATGCGGCATTGAGATCCGGCATTTTAAACTCAGCAATTTTCATTACTTCTGCCTTAGGTATCTTTGCTACCTTTGTCTTGTTAGGTACTCCTGAGCCTGATTCGATTTTGCATGCCTTCTTAAGAAGAATTGCTGCAGGCGGAGTTTTTGTCACAAATGTGAAGCTTCTGTCTGCGTATACTGTTATAACTACAGGAATTATAAGACCGGCCTCTTTTGCTGTCTTTTCGTTGAATTCCTTGCAGAAGCCCATGATATTAAGACCATGCTGGCCAAGTGCAGGACCTACCGGCGGAGCTGGTGTTGCCTTACCTGCTGCGATTTGTAATTTAATATAACCTGTTACTTTCTTTGCCATATCGGCACCTCCTATAATGTGGTAATTAACGGGATTTTCCCTCCCACGCACACTTCTTTAGTGTGCAGCTGATAACTTTCAAAAAATCTTACTCCATTTTCTCAAGCTGCGTATAGTCAAGCTCAACAGGTGTTTCTCTGCCGAAGATAGAAAGACTTACAATAACTGTATGCTTGCTTTCGTTTATCTCTTTTATAATACCTGTCGAATTTTTGAACGGACCGCTTGATACCTTTACGCTTTCTCCAAGCTCAAAATCGAATTTAACAGTGTTTTCCTCTATACCCATAGCCATTACTTCCTCATCGGTAAGCGGCACAGGTTTGCTGCCGGGACCTACAAAGCTTGTTACGCCTCTTGTATTTCTTACAACGTACCATGTTTCGTCGTTCATTATCATTTTGATAAATACATATCCTGCATATGTCTTATGCTTTACAGTACGTCTCTGTCCGTTTTTCTCTTCGATTTCATCTTGCATAGGCACATCAATCTCGCATATTAGCTCTTGCATGCCTCTGTTTTCAACAGCTTTTTCAATATTGGCCTTTACTTTGTTCTCATAGCCGGAATACGTATGAACAACATACCATTTTGGCTCATTTGAAGTTTCTTCTGGCAGGCCGTTTTCAGCATTCATATTTTCATCAGACATAATCTCATCCTTTTTAATGTGATCAGCTTAATAAATGTATAACCAAAGATTGTAATTCTGTGAAAACAGTATCCATACAGAAAATGACACCACCAGTAAACAAAGATGTCACGATGACCATAACTGTTTTCTTACCAACTTCAACAGGTTTAGGCCAAACAATTTTCTTGAACTCGGCCTTGTGGTCAGCTACTACATCTGAAAAGCTTGGCTTATTTTTCTTTGGAGCGGCTTTAACTTTCTTTGATTCATTTTTCTCGTTTTTGTCGTTCGCAGTGTTTTCGTTTTTCTGTTCCATGTTTTCTTCCCAATCCCTTTCAGGCTGCCTTAACACAAAACTTATTTTGTTTCTTTGTGTAAAGTATGTGTCTTGCAGAACTTACAATATTTTTTTATTTCCATTCTGTCAGGCATAGTTTTTTTGTCCTTCGTTGTTTCATAATTTCTCTGCTTGCACTCTGTGCATGCTAAAGTTATTTTGGTTCTCATCAGTTACACCTCCATCTCAGATAAAACAAAATTTCGCATAAAAAAAAGACTTACGCCAATCATAGCTTAGTTTAGCATAAGTCAAATAAATTTGTCAATACATATTTACCGCCAATATATGTAAATATATAACAAAAATTCTATTAATGCGCTTTTTTATATTCTTCAAGTGCAACAACAAGCTGGTCCGGGCAAGAAGTGGATTTGTGACCACATTTAATGCCCTTTAATTTTTCTATAACGTCGTCAACATTCATTCCGTCAACAAGGCTTTCAATACCTATGTGACTTCCCGGACATCCGCCCATAAATGCAACATCTTTTACTTTTCCGTCTTTAACATCAAAATTTATTTGTCTTGCACAGACACCGCTTGGTTTAAAACTATAAGCCATTTTTTTAATATCTCCTATCTTATTTTAAATATTCTTCTGCAAGGTTTTTGTATTCCTTTATAGTATCAAAAATGTCTTTTCGTTCAGCTTCGCTGACAGGTCTTTTTTCCTTTGCCGGAACTCCAAGAGCCATATATCCACTTTGTATTTCACATCCGGCAGGTACAACAGCTCCTGCTCCTATAAGGCAAAAGCTTCCTATATGTGCTCTGTTTTGCACAATGCTTCCCATACCGACCATAGCCGAATCGTCAATAGTACAGGCATGTATAATTGCTCCATGCCCTATTGTTACATTTTTTCCGATATATATCCCGCCGTCAGCAGAATCCGTATGTATGCAGCATAAATCCTGAATATTTGTATTGTCGCCTATAACAACAGGGAACCCCTCGCCCCTGATTACGCATCCGGGCATTATAACACAGTTTTCGCCTATTGTCACGTCGCCGTATATAGAAACGTTTTCAAAAATAAAGGTGCTTTCAGCTATTTTGGGACTTTTTCCCTTATATTCTCTTTTTGTAAACATACATATCACCTCTTTAAAGTATGGATATATATCTTTATATCATATTTTTTTATTTCAGACAATACAGACGCCGAAATTTTTGCATATATTTTTTATTTAGAAATATATATAAGCTTCCCCAAACCTTATTTTCTGTACAAAAATAAAAGTATATCCTTAATATTTTTGTATTGAGGATATACTTTTTAAAACTGCTTTAATGTCCTTTATGTTTTTCTTTTCTTTTTGACTGATGAAGTTCAAACTGGCGTTTCTGTTCTTCTTCGCGAAGTTTTCGTGAATGTGCTTTTCGTTTCTGTTTGCCTGCTTCATGCTGTAGCTTTAAAGCCTGCTGTGCTTTTGTTCCCATTCCCGTATTATGCAGTTGCTTTTCAATTTCACGCTGCAACCGTTTTGGATTAATACGTTTTTCGGGTTCTTTTTCTAATTCAAGTGATTTTGAAAAATTAAGGTGCCATGATTTATTAAGCAAAAAGTAATAAACCTCGTAGTCTTTAGGCTCGGCTCCGAATGTAATTTTACACACCTCATAACTTTCACTTGTTTCACATTCGTATATTCCAACCCAAAAAGGCTCTTCAAAACATACAGTAAGCTTTGCTAAAGCTTTATCCATAGCCATTCCTCCTTAAAAAATAACGCAAAGAACGGACAACCAAGGAGGCAGGTTACTTACAGAAAATTTCTGCGTCCGGACTACCGACCGAACTGTGTTTTTATCTTTGCTTTAAAAAATTACTACATTTATATTATATACCAAAACAGATATGTTCTCAAATTAAAAATATAAAAAAGTGCCGCGTTTTATTCCCACAGCACTTTTAAATAAGAAATTAAGTTTTTATTACACAGAAAAGCGATTATATTTTGAAAAGCAGTCCAAACATACATGCTTACCGTTTTGCATCCTTATGTAATTTTCAGATACTGTTTCTCCGCAGCACTCACAATCAACAGAACTAAAAAGTCTCGCATGCTCAGGTAATTTTACAATAGCTTCTTTTACGTCAAACATGTCTTCCGGTTTACAGCCCTGATAATACGCAAATGATTCTTCACGTGTCATATCTTTAGATTTTTTCTTTAATACAAGACGTACGGATTTTCCGGTTTTGCGGTTATAAAACGAAAAAGCCTGTTTCCCCGTCATATGGAACAAAAGATTTCCTCTTCCTATACTGCATCCAAGTATTACCTGTACTGCGTCTACTCCGCAGGCATCATTTTCCGAAACACACACTACCTCTTCATCTTTTGAAAACTTAAGCCCTAAAAGCTTGATTGCATAAAGTGCTGCTTTATATCCAATTGTAAGTCCCCCGCATTCATGTCCGTGGAATGCAACACATTTTTCCCATATATTCTTTTCATCCATGTTTTTTATTACCTCCTTAAAAGTCGCTGATTTTATATTTTTTTTCATTTTGTATGAATTTATTTCCTTTTTTAATTAGTTCGGCACTGTTTATCTTTTCCACAACAGTATGTTCATTATTTTCATTAGGAAAAGGAATTATAACAGGAATACCCATATATTCAATAATACTTACTTTCATCTGATATACTTTTTCAATATTTTCCGGTGTCATAACTTCCAATCCGCCAAACGCAAATACATGCGAATCCTTTAAAAACAGAAACCTATCACAATACCTTACAGCAAGATTAAGGTCATGAAGAATAATTCCCACACATATATGGTGTTCAAGCGCGATTCTTTTTACAGTTCTAAGCACCTCATGCTGATTTCGAGGGTCCAAATTGCTTGTAGGCTCATCAAGAAGCAAAAATTTCGGTTCCTGCGCCAGTGCTCTTGCAAGCATTATTTTTTGGGCCTCGCCGCCTGAAAGTTCAGACACATTTCTTAAAGCAAAATCACTAAGATTCATTTTCTGCATTATATCCTGTACTATTTGCCTGTCTTTTAAAGTTGTATCCCACTTTATATATGGCTTGCGGCCAAGCAGAATAAAATCAAACACAGTCATATTAATAGAATCATTATTTTGAGGAACATATGCGATGCTTTGCGCCATTGCTTTTTTAGGCATTGCAAAAGCATCTTGGCTGTCCACAATAACTGTGCCTTCTTTAGCAGTATAAATGCGGTCGATACATTTTAACAGTGTGCTTTTGCCGGCTCCGTTATTTCCCAATATAGCTATACACTGATTGTTTTGTATTGCAAAGCTTACTTCTTTTAAAATATTTTCTGAGGTTCGGTTGTATTTAAAACTTATATTTTTTATATCAACCATAGTTTTTACCTCCTTTAAGCAGAAGAAACAGAAACATAGGAGCACCTAAAAATGATGTAATTGCTCCGACCGGAAGTACAACAGGCGCAACTATAAATCTGCCGAATGTGTCGGCAAGTATAAGAAGAAGTGCTCCTGATACGGCAGAACACGGTATCAGATATCGGTAGTCGTCGCCCACAAACTTACGCATCATATGCGGTGCAACAAGTCCCACAAAACTTATAATGCCTACAAAAGAAACAGCAACTGCCGCCGTCAAAGAACAAATTCCCATGCTTATAAGCATTACGTTCCTTGTATTGACGCCAAGGCTTTTTGCAGTATCGGCTCCGCTTTCCATAGCATTGTAGTTCCACCTGTTGAACAAAAAATATAACATTCCGGCAGCACTTATTACCGCAAGTATTAAAAGTTCGGTCCAGTTTATTCCTCCCAAATTTCCGAATGTCCAGAATACGACGGCGCTTATTTTCGTATCATCTGCAAAATACTGAAGCAGTGTACTTCCGCCGTTAAAAAGAGAGCTTAAAGCAACACCGGCCAATATAAGCCCTCCCGGACCCAAATTTTTCTTAAATTGAGACAGGAGAAGAATTACAATTGTGGATAATGAACCAAATATAAAAGCACACAATGTAACTATGTAAGGATTGTTTATAGCAATTGCCACATTTGTGGAGCCGGAATTAACCACTCCGCCGCCAAACACTATAATGCCCAATGCCGCACCGAAAGCGGCACCCTGAGAAACACCCAGTGTTGATGCGGAAGCCAACGGGTTATGGAGCACACACTGCATAACAGCTCCTGACACTGCCAGTGCCGCCCCTACCAATATAGCCGCCGTAACACGAGGAAGTCTTATTCCCAAAATAACTGTTTTAGACATATCACTGCCTTTGCCGAAAATTGTTTTTACAACCTCAATGACTGAAATATTAATTGAGCCGTAGCTTACGGCAAATACAGCCACAACTATAGTAGCAATAACAGCCAAAATAAATACAAACTGCTTCTTTCGTACAAAAGTATCATAAGATCGGATTTGTGTGTCGCTATCTTGTGTCATTAATCATCACCTAAATTAACTTGTTCGTATCCCGAACCATAATTGTCAAGCACATCCATATAATTGTCAACGCCAAGGAAAAACTTAAAAATCTCATTAGCTTTTTTACTAACATCAATATCGGAAAATTTATCCGGATAAAGCAGTTTGCCGACATAATAGCTGTTTGCCAAAGGAATTTCAACATTTGAAAAATAGCATGTTGAGCTTGGATACTGATATATATGTCCGCCTTTGAATGCCGTAAGTTTTGCGTAATAATCAGGATTTGACTTATAGTCCTCTTTAACAAGAGATACACCGCCGCTGTCCAAGAAAATATATGCCGGATCCCATGATATAATCTGTTCTTTATCCACTATTACAGTGCTGCCGCCGGTTTTTGAGCTGCTTGCGGCAATATTATTTGCGTCGACCGCCGTCATAACAGGATCATCTATACGTACACCTTCTATGCCGTGTGTTCCTTTAAACGTTGCGGCAGCAGATAATACGGCAGGTTTTTCATCATCAGCAATATTAGATGTTCTTGATTTAAGGTCGTCTAAGCTATTATTTATATAAGATATAACTTCTTCCGCCCTGTCCTTTGCACCGCAGACATCGCCTAAAATACGAAGCGACTGTTCATAATCTTCTCCAAACAAAGTCCCCGGAGCAACAGCAACAACCGGAATACCGGTCTGTTTTTGAATATTGTCTGCTACATCTTTTGTATATGTACACAAAACCACATCAGGTTTAACACTTATTATGGTTTCAGGATAATAATCTGTATTGCCGTATGAATCTGTTCCCACTACAGGCAGGCTTGACCATAAGTCTTTGTTTGCGTAAGCGTAAGCCTGAAGAGGTGTGACAGTTTTAGCATCAAACCCGCTTATTCCAACTACCTTGTCGGCAAGTCCAAGATATGCAATCATACGAGGGGTATTTCCCAGAGGTACAATTCTTTCTACGTCCGCAGGAATCTCCACATTACGCCCAAGAGCGTCAGTAATAGTTCTCGTGCCCTTTTCAGTAGGCTGACTGCTTGCTGAAGCAGAAGCCTGACTGACCGTACTTTCAGTGCCGCTGCTCTTTGCATTACCGGAATTTCCGCATCCGCTTAATGTAAATGTCAGCATTAAAAATGCTAAGGCTATTGACATTATTTTTTTTAACTTCATATTATTTTCCTCCTTTATTTCTATAAAAAAATGCCACAAAAACATCTGCCGCTCTTCTGAGCAGCAAACACCTTCGTGGCATAAAAATTTATTTATTAACTTTTAACATATAAAAACGCTTAGCAGAATTTCTCAGTATTTCAATACCGATACAAACATACTTTCAAGTATGCTTCTTTAATTATAATATCACAATAATTTTCAAATTATCAGAAATATTACACTAATATATCAACAGTTTTATTTTACAGGTCATCAGACCGCCGCACAAGCCCCTATGGGGGATATTTTGCATAATATGCTCTACTTAAAGGCTTGACCTAAATTCACCAATTTTATACTATCCTTTGTATGACAATATAACATCGCATGTTTTTTTAATATCTTCATCAGTATGTGCATCTGACACAAACATAGCTTCAAACTGTGACGGTGCTACATAAATGCCGTTTTCAAGCATATGTGAAAAATAATCGGCATATTTCTTTGTATCGGAATTTATTGAAGAATTATAATCCGTTACGTCTTTTTCAGAGAAAAACGCACTCATAAGCGAACCGGCTCTGTTTACTTTTACAAGTCTCGTCTTTAAAAACGCCTTTTCTATTTCAGCGGCTTTCTTGTCTATTCTGTCATAAATTCCGCTGTCATTCATGAGAAGCTCCAGAGTTTTTATCCCCGCAGTCATGGCAATTGGGTTTCCGGAAAGAGTGCCAGCCTGATATACTTTGCCCAAAGGCGATATACACTCCATAATCTCTTTTCTTCCGCCGTATACTCCAACAGGCATACCCCCGCCTACAATTTTGCCTAAAGTTGTCATATCAGGTGTTACGCCGAAATACTGCGAAGCGCCTCCAAGACTAAGTCTAAAACCAGTTATAACTTCGTCAAATATAAGCAAAGCGCCGTATTTTTTAGTAATGTCTCTGAGGAAATTCAAAAATCCTTTTTTAGGAAGCACTACCCCCATATTTGCAGCTACAGGTTCAACTATAACGCAGGCTATTTTATCAGAATATTTTTCAAAAAGTTTTTTTACAGATTCCTCATCGTTATAAAATGCCACAAGTGTTGTTTCTGAATATCCTTTTGGTACTCCGGCACTGTCCGGTGCTGCATTTGACAAAAGTCCCGAGCCTGATTTAACAAGCAGTCCGTCTGAATGTCCGTGATAACACCCAGCAAATTTTATTATCATATCTCTGCCTGTAAAACCTCTTGCCGCTCTTATTGCGCTCATTGTGGCCTCGGTTCCGCTTGACACCATTCTCATCATTTCCATATGCGGAATACATTCCCTAATCATTTTTGCGAGAACTGATTCTTTTTTGGTAGGCGCCCCATAGCTTAAACCATAGTTACAGGCCTCTTTTACAGCTTCTATAACTTCATCTCTGGCATGTCCCAGTATTCCCGGGCCCCAGCTGCATACATAATCTATAAACTCATTTCCGTCCTCATCATATATTTTTGAGCCTTTTGCCTTTTTAATAAAAAGCGGCGTTCTGCCTACGGCGTTAAAAGCACGCACCGGAGAATTTACGCCTCCCGGCATAAGAGTTTTTGCTTCCTCAAAATATTTTTCGGAGATTTCCGTTTTCATTTTATTCCACCTCTTTAAGCCATTTCGCCATGTCAAGAGCATGATATGTTATAATAATCTTTGCTCCCGCACGCTTCATGGCAGTAAGATTTTCAGTAACTATTCTTCTTTCGTCAATCCAGCCGTTTAATGCGGCAGCTTTTACCATAGAATACTCGCCGCTTACATTATAAACAGCAATAGGATAATCAAACATTTCCGATACCGCTCTTACAACATCAAGATATGCAAGTGCCGGTTTTACCATTACAATATCAGCACCCATTTCAATATCGTTTTCTATCTCTCTTACCCCTTCTTTAACATTTGCAGGGTCCATTTGGTATGATTTTCTGTCTCCAAAACCCGGGCATGAACCGGCTGCGTCCCTGAAAGGAGAATAATAAGCCGAGGCATATTTTGCGCTGTAGCCCATAATGGGAGTGTTCTTGTATCCGTTTTCATCAAGTACATTCCTTATAGCCTCAACATCTCCGTCCATCATATCGGAAGGAGCCACCATGTCAGCCCCTGCCTGAACACATGTCAAAGCCATTTTTGCAAGGAGAGGAAGCGTTTCATCATTAAGTATTTCAGTGCCCTTTACAAGCCCGCAGTGGCCGTGGCTTGTATATTCGCAAAGACATATATCTGCAATTACAAGCATTTGGGGATATTTTTCTTTTATATATCTTATGGCTTTCTGCACTATGCCGTTTGGATTGTAAGCTTCCGAGCCCACTTCGTCTTTATGCTTAGGTACACCAAAAAGAAGTATTCCGGAAATGCCGCTTTCATCCACTTTTTTGAGTTCCTCATCTATCATATCTATACTGTAGCGGTATATCCCCGGCATAGAGTCAATACTTTGTTTAATGTTCTCGCCTTCTATAACAAACATAGGATATATCAAATCCTTGGAAGAAACAGATGTTTCTCTAACAAGACTCCTCAATGTATCACTGCTTCTCAGTCTCCTGAATCTGTTCATTTATGCACACCTCATCTATAATTGTATTTACAATGCCTTCTGCTGTGGCAATTTTGCTTATTAAAGGCATTATACCATATTTTTCAAGTGTCTTGGCCGTTATTTCGCCTATTGCTACAGCCTTTGCATGGCTTAAATTAAGGCCGTTTTTTATAAATCCCTCAACGGACGACATGCTTGCAAAAGTAAAATAATCAAGGTCGCCTGTTGCAGGCAGATTTTTATTTTCCAAAACCGTATCATAAATTTTAATTTCTTTAAAATCTATATTGTTTTCAGACAATATGTCCGTAAGCTCATCCGTTCCTTTTTCAGCTCTCGGTATAAGCAGTCTGTCTGTTCTTTTGGTACACTTTATAAGCAGTTTGGCAAGGTCCTTTGATGTATAATTTTGAGGAATAAAATCAGCGTTTATATAGTATTTAGCCAGCTCTTTTTTTGTGCCTTCTCCTATAACGGCAAATTTCAGATGCGAAAACATGCGAATATCAAAGCCGTTGCTTTTAATCATATCAAAAAACAGCCTTATGGCATTTGCCGATGTAAAGACAATATAGCTGTAATTTTTTATATTTTTTACTTCTTCTGAAAGAGTATTTTTTATAGGTTTTATATCAACATAATCAAATGTGCGGACATAAGCTCCTTTCTCTTCGAGCATTTTCGATATTTTAAGGCACAGCCTTGTAGTGCCGCTCACCCCAACTTTTATTCCGTAAAGCGGTGGCTTTATATTACTTCTCATATCAAAAGCCGCTGTTTTTCCTACAACTATTATAGCAGGAGACATAACTTTCTTATTGTTTTCAACTGTATTCGCTATATCTTTAAGACTGTCTTTTACAATATATTCTTTTTCTGTAGTGCCGCCTGAAATTACTGCAGCAGGCGTATCCGGCGACTTTCCGAATTTTATAAGACTGGACGTAATTTTTTCTATATTGTTAAGCCCCATAAGAAAAACAAGAGTTCCGTTAAGTTTTGCAAGAGCCTCATAGTTTTCGCAGTCCTCGCATTTTCCGTCGGCGCTGTGGCCCGTTACAACCGTAAACGAACGGCTTAACCCTCTGTGTGTGACAGGTATGCCGGCTTTTTCAGGCACTGAAATACAGCTTGAAACAGCAGGTATAACTTCATATGGTATATTTAGTTTTTTAAGATACTCTGCTTCTTCCCCGCCTCTGCCGAAAACAAAAGGGTCTCCGCCTTTTAATCTTAAAATGGTCTTTCCCTCCATTGCTTTATCGGCAATAATACTGTTTATTTCGTCTTGTTTCATGTAATGTCTTCCTGCTTTTTTGCCTACGTATATTTTTTCAGCATTTTTGCCGCATAAAGAAAGAAGGCTACTGTCAAGCAGCCTGTCATATATTATTACATCACTTTTTTTTATAAGCTCATAGGCTTTAACTGTAATAAGCTCCTTATCTCCCGGCCCTGCTCCGGCAATATACACAAATGGTTTGCTCATAAAAGTCCCTCTGCAATCTTTCTTATTTCTTCTTTCATTTTTATTTTTAAAAACCTTTTGGTTATAATATCCGAATTCTTATAAAAACAGGTAATATCAGCATAATCCCCTTTAGTTTTTGCAAATGCCCCGGCCGATTCATGGCAGTCGGCCCCAAGATAAGACATAAGCAGCCTTTCCGTATCAAACTCAAAATGGGTTTTTTCATCGTCTATTTTTTTTAATATTTCAAAAACCTCACTGCCTTTTAATGCCTCTACGGCAATTATTCCCTGAGATGCCGCCGGCACAAAATCTATCTCATCAAAAGGCATTATATTTAAGCATTCATCTTTTATTTCAAGCCGTTCGAGTCCGGCACACGCAAGTATAATTGCATCATATTCGCCGTCTTTGAGTTTTTTAATCCTCGTTGGGACATTTCCGCGTAAGTTTTTTACCTCACATTTCGGATAAAGTCTTTTTATAAGTGTTTTTCTTCTGAGACTCCCTGTTCCAATAACAGAATTATCTGGAATACCGGTATCTTTTCTTGAAACTATACAGTCTTTAGGGTTGCCTCTTTTTAAAACGGCACATATTCCAAAGTCTTTCTCACATGTATTGGGAATGTCTTTTCCGCTGTGTACGGCAATATCAATTAAGCCATCTCTCATGGCTTTTTCAAATTCAGTTATAAAAAGGCCCTTCCCTCCTATATCAAGAAGCGGTTTATCAAGTATTTTATCGCCTTTTGTTGTCATTTCAACTATTTCGATATAAATATATGGATATGCTTTTTTTATTGCTTCAGCAGTCATTTTGGTCTGTTTCATTGCAAGGAGGCTTTCTCTTGTCCCTATTCTTATTGTTTTCATATCCGCCCTCCTTTATAATCTCAAAAAGTGATACTGTTTTTCCTTCAAGCATTAATGAAAGTCCTTTTTTCAGGAATTCTTTTCTCTGTGAGTTTTCAATATGTTCTTTGGCATAAACTCTTAACATGCCCATTTTATCATTTATATCGCCTATGTTTTCAGGCCAGTTATCAATTAATATTTTTTTTATTTTCTGTGTTACAAGAGGGCTTTTTCCTCCGCTTGATACGGATGCCACAACGTCTTTATCTTTAACTATAGCCGGAAAAAAGAATGTACAAAGTTTTGGGTCATCCACAATATTTACAGGAATATTTTTTTCGCGCGCCGTTTTTGAAACAAATATATTTACGTTTCTGTCATCAGTGGCTCCTATTGCCATAAAAGCCGTATCCAAATCTGAAATTTCAAATTTTTTTAAAAAAAGCTCGGTACTTTTTAAATTCGAAAATTCAGGTTTTATTATAGGCGCTACTACCTTTATTTTGGCTCCGAATTCCAAAAGCGCTTTTGCTTTTCTAAAAGCCGTATTGCCTCCGCCTATTACTACGCATTCCTTGTCTTTAATATCAATATAAAACGGAAAATACATTATTTTTCCTCACTTTTTATATAGGCCTTCATCCAGCTCGAGACAGCTTCCAGCTGGTGTCTGTCGGTGTTCTTTCTAAGGGAATAAAACATATGCTCAAAGCCTTTTTCTTCCACAAGTTTATTTAGTTTTGAAAGGTTTCCCACAAGGTCGTGAAACACAAGCTCTTTTATTATCTCGTCTTTTTCTTCTTCAAGCAGCTGTTTTATGTTTTCTGCTTCCTTGATTTTTAAAATACTGTTTTTGTCTGAAACCGTTTTAAAATAATCAATGCCGTAAAGTGTGCAGTCCTTTAAATCAGCAATTTCCTCATCAATGTCCGGAGGAACAGCCAAGTCAATAAAAATTCTGTTTTTTTCAGATGTATATTTTAAAAACTCATCTTTTGTTATCGTATAATGCGGACTTGACGTAGCTGAAATTATTACATCCGCTTCGTTTATGTATTCATAGCGTTTTGCAAAAGGCACTATTTCCACATTCTTGTTTGTTGTTACAAATTCATTTTCGGCATTATGGCGTCTGCCTGTACCCATTATCTTTATATTTGGTTTTGCCAATATATTTTTAGCCGTTATAGTTCCTATTTTTCCCGTTACACCAATTATAAGTACCTTTTTAAATTCCTGCGGAACAGAAAACACAATATTAGCTGCAAGCGTGCCGTATGACACCGGTGTTTTTGAAATCATTGTGTTTGTTTTTATTTTTTTCACAGATGTAATAACCATTTTAAATACAGTATTCAATTCAAAGCCTGTAGTCCCGCTTTCAAGAGCAAGCGAAAAAGCGTCTTTTACCTGACCAAGTATTTCATCTTCTCCCAAAACCATGCTGTCCATACCGCATGTAACCTTTAAAAGATGCAGCACAGCGTTTTCAGATGTATATACATTATAATATTTTTTTGCCTTGTCTTTATCAATGCCTTTAAAATCGGCAAGAAGGTTTTCTACACCCTTTATATTCTCACCGTCAAAATATATTTCGCATCTGTTGCACGTGGAAACAAGCACACATTGGGTTACCCCTTTGGTTTTTACAGCGGCTTTTAAAAATTCAGGTCTTTCCTCATCGCTAAATGAAACTTTTTTCCTAATTTCAATAGGTGCTGTTTTATAACTTATACTTAAAATATTCATTTGTATCCCCTGTCAATCTTTTGTAAAACCGAGAAATTCGGAAATTTCGCTGCATGCGTCTTTAAGCAAAGGCTTAATTTTACTTACCTTTTCATTTGTCATTCTCTTTGAAGGCCCGCTTACACTTATGCCTGCCGCAATATTTCCGGAAAAGTCTCTTATAGGCATTGCAACACAAATCATACCGTCAACATATTCCTCATTGTCGATAGCATAATCCTGTTTTTGTATTATTTCAAGTGCTTGTCTCATTTTTTCTCTGTCAGTGATAGTATTTACGGCAAGTTTTTGCATTTCTGTCTTATTAAAGTAGTTCTCAATCTCCTCTTCAGAAAAATTAGTCATAAAAAGTTTTCCCAAAGCAGTTGCATATGCCGGCTCTCTTTCGCCTACACGCGTATTTGTTCTAAGCATTACGGCAGGCTCCATTTTGCAAATTATTATTGTTTCATAATTGTTTAATATACCCAGATTTACGGTCTCAAGAAAAGTATTGCATAGCTTTTCAATTAAAGGCATATAGTTGGCTCCGTTTAAAGTATGCTGTTTAGGTACAGCATTTCCGGCATTGAAAAGCCCCCAGCCGAGACGATACGCCGGAGACACTCCGTTTATTTTTTCAATAAAATCATACGCCATGAGAGTATCAAGAAGTCTGTGCACTCCGCTTTTGCCAATACCCAAAGCGGAACTTACTTCTGTAAGTGTTACACCCTCGCTTGACGGGTTGTCTCTTATATATGTAAGTATATCCAAAGCCTTTGAAAGAGTCTGCACAGGATATTTAGGCACATGCTTAAAATTATTCATAATTAAAATCCCCCTGATATTTTTTAATATTTCCTACTCTATTAGCACATTTTTAATCGGCTATGCGCACATTTGTTGTTCTGAATAATAGAATAACATATTTATTATATAGATTCTTACCAAATTTGTAAAGAAATTTGAGCAAAATTTAAGCTGATTTTTAATATTAAATATCATTGACACACCGTGTTAGCTTTACTATAATATGTGTGTAGAAACAGAAAGGCTTTCTAATATTTAGAACACATTAAACCTCAACCTTATACAACCATTAGAAAGCCGCTTTATTCATAGTTAATTTTAGAAAGAGAGGAGCTTTTCTATGAACCGAGTTACAGTAGATCGGGAAATGTGCAAAGAATGTGAATATTGCTTACATTTCTGCCCAAAAGGCACAATACTTAAAAAAAGCACAACAGTAAATAAAATGGGATATTATCCGGCTGAAGCAGTTGACATGACAGACTGTATCGCATGCGGAATATGCGCATCGGTATGTCCTGAAGGTGCTATCACTGTGGAAAAGAACATATAAGGAGGGTTAATCAATGGGAGATAAAGTATTTATGCAGGGCAATGAGGCCTTCGCAGAAGCAGCAATCCGTTCCGGATGTAAATTTTTCTTTGGTTATCCTATTACACCATCAAGTGAAATTCCGGAATATTACGCAAAAAAAGCTCCTTCAGAGGGACTTACATTTATACAGGCAGAAACAGAAGTTTCAGCATTTAATATGGTGGCAGGCGTTGCAGCAACAGGCAAAAGAGGCATGACAGCAACATCAGGCCCTGGCTTCTCGCTTGGATGCGAGGCTATGAGCTATATGTCGGCAGCAGGACTTCCTTCAGTTATAGTAGACTGTATGCGTCCGGGCCCTGCCGATGGTGAAATTCTTGGTTCACAGGGCGACTACAATCAGCTTACAAAAGGCGGAGGACACGGAGATTACAACACTATAGTTCTTGCTCCTTATTCAGTACAGGAATATGCAGACTTTGCTCCTTTGGCTTTTGATCTTGCTGAAAAATACAGAAACCCTGTAGTAGTTGCAAGCGACGGTACAATTGCAAAAATGATGGAAAACGTTGAGTTTCCTGAAAAAATCGCTCCTAAAGGAAGAAGTGACTGGGCTTGCGACGGAATAAACGGCAGAGACCATTATAACGATATTACAACCTGCGGCGACGGTCCTGAACAATGGGAAAAATACAACCTTAATCTTCAGTCAAAATATACTAAAATCAGAGAAAACGAGCAGAGATGGGAAGAAATTCAAACCGACGACGCAGATATATTAATAGTAGCTTTTGGTTCACTTTCAAGAGTTTGCCTTACAGCTATGAGAATAGCAAGAGAAAATGGAATTAAGGTCGGCATTATAAGACCTATTACATTATGGCCGTTCCCGGTAAAGGCATTTGAAAAATTTGCAGACAAAGACGTTAAGTATTTTGTAACAGAGCTTAATGCAGGACAAATGGTAAATGATGTAAAGCTTGCTGTAAACGATAATAAAAAAGTAGAATTTTACGGCAGATTAGGCGGTATCACACCTACTCCGGTAGAACTCTACAAAAAATTATGCGAGCTTTATAAATAATTGGGAGGTGAACTAAAAATGAGTATAGTATATAAGAGACCTGAAGTATTTACAGACGAATATAAAAAATATTGCGGCGGCTGCGGCCACGGAATTATAAACAGACTTATCGGCGAAATAATGGAAGAGGAAAATCTTGTAGACAAGGCAGTCCTTATCTGGCCTATAGGATGTTCAGTATATGCCGATAAATATTTTAAAACAGATTCTATCTGCGCCCTTCACGGACGTGCTCCTGCTGTGGGAACAGGTGTTAAAAGATCCTGTCCTGAAGACCTTGTAGTTGTATATCAGGGTGACGGCGATATGGTTTCAGAAGGTATGGCTGAAATTATGCACGCCGGCATAAGAGGCGAGAAATTTACAGTTGTATTTGTAAACAACTCTATATACGGCATGACAGGCGGCCAAATGGCTCCTACAACACTTATGGATCAGGTTACAACCACAACACCTTACGGAAGAAAAGACGAAAACACAGGTCATCCTGTAAACATGGCTGAAATAATTTCCGGCCTTAACGGATGTTATTACAGTGAACGTGTTACAGTAAATTCTCCTGCAAACATAAGAAAAACAAAAGCTGCAATCAAAAAGGCATTTAAATATCAGATGGAGGGCAAAGGCCTCAGCTTCGTTGAAGTGCTTTCACCATGCCCTACAGGCTGGAAAGTTAAACCTTTGCAGGCTCTTAAATGGATTGACGACGTAGTTACAAAGCAATACCCTCTGGGCGTATTTAAAGACTGTGGACAGGAGGAAAAGTAATTATGAAAAGTGAACTTATATTTTCAGGAATAGGCGGTCAAGGCACTATTCTCATGGGAAAAATGGCCTGCACTGCTGCTTCAAAAAAAGGCTATAATGTAACTCTTTCACCTGCATACGGTCAGGAAAAAAGAGGCGGACGCGCAAGCTGCCAAGTAGTTATATCGGAAGAAATAGGATCACCTATCATTTCTGAAGCCGACACTGTTCTCGTCATGGACGAAAAATCGCTTAAAGACTACGAGGGAAAAGTAAAATCAGGCGGCACGCTTGTAATAAACAGTTCTATGATAAGCACAAAGGCAACAAGAAAAGACATTAAAGTAGTTGAAATTCCTTTTACAGAAATCGCAACTAAGGTTGCCACTGCAAAATCAGCAAACATGGTTGCTCTCGGCGCCGTTGTAAAATCTCTTGACATTATAACGCTTGATGATGCCAAAGAAGTACTCAAAATAAAAATGAAGCCTGCTCTTGTAGACGCCAACATAAAAGCACTTGAAGCAGGATACAATTTCGTAAAATAAAAAGTTTTAAATGTATGGAAAAGAAGGGGAAGATGCCGCAGCTTATAACTGCGGCATCTTATTTTTTTAATTTCAAACAATACCTATCATATTTTAATTATAGTAATATATTACTGACTTTATAAAAAATGATTTTTAATATAACTTTTGTGTGATATAATACATATACAAGTGTCAATTTTGGGACACATTATATAAATTATTCTTAAAAAATTATGATTAATGTAAATTTATATAGTCAATGCCGCAGATATTTTAAATTTAATACTTATATTCTTATATTTTAAAATATTTATATATATCTATGGTGAGCATTAACTATTTTTGTGATATAATATATAAATATTTTGTTTTAAACTTATAATGTTTATGGTAAAATAAAATAGTATATTAATATGTTAATATAAAAATATGAATAGGCAGGGTGCAAAGAAAATGTCAATACGAATTAGAGAAAATACAAGCAAACAAAGAGTCTTTGATGAAATCATGGACAGAATACAGTATCTGCAAATGAAGCCAGGTGAAATGATAAATGAAAAACAGCTGGCCGATGAGCTTGGTGTTAGCAGGACACCAATAAGAGAAGCTCTTATTTTACTTGCAAGAGAAAACTTAATAAGTATTTATCCACAAAAAGGCACTTATGTTTCAAAAGTTGATTTGAAACGTGTAAGCGAAATGCTTTATCTTAGAACAATAGTTGAGGTTGAGATACTTACCGAGTTTGCAAAAACCAAACCTCGTATTCACGAAAAAGTTGAGAAAACTCTTATGCTTCAGGAATATGCTCTTAAAGTAGATGATGTAGTAGAATACATAAAAAACGATTATGCTTTTCACAAAATTTTATTTGTAGCTGCAGGACACAGTGAAATATGGGAAGTAATAGAAAGAATACTTATGCACAATACAAGATGGTGCGTTATAGGATGGCGTTCATCAAGAAAAGACTTTGAGACAACATATCAAGAACATAAAGACATGGTAAAATATATTGAAGAAGGAAAGCTGGATGAACTTAAGGCTCTTATAAAAAAACATCAAGACTTCCATATGAAAAAGTATCTTACAAAAACCGTTAGCGAACACAGAGAATATTTTGAAAACATAGATGCTATATAATAAGCCTTCAACCTATATTGGAATGATGACTTTTTCTTTTTTAATATAAAAAAATATAAAAAAAGAAACTGCCATAAAAGTGATTTCAGAATCGCATTAAATTCATAAAGCTGTATATTTTATTGCATAATTGAATTATGAATTAGTTTACGGCAAGCTTTAATGCGGCCGATTATATCATAATAATTAATAGCTTTTTAATATATTCGGCAGTCTGAAATCAATTAACAGCAGTTTCTTGTTCGGAATATGGTACCTTGATATTTTTGAAGGGGATAAAAAATATCAAAATTTTTAAAACTGAGTAATTAAATTACCTTTTAAATCAAATTCAAGTGAAAACGGTTCACTTTGTATAGAAAGCTGTTTAATGTTTTCAGCTTCTTTAATCATTGACTCTGAAATAAGAATATCTTCTATTTCCAAAGAGTTGTTTATTATAATAATGCGAGGATTTTCATAATCTATTCCCAATGAGCTTGCAACACATGCCTTTAACACTTCCTCATCGCTGTCGACTATTACGGGTATGCGGTATGCCGTAGTGTCATAGCTTGTAATTGCGTTTGGATATGTATCATCAAAACTTAATTTTTTATAAAATCTCATAGGAGCAAAATCAGCACGTCCCATGCCCGTTGCATTTCCGTGAGATTCATCGCTTAAATCAAGTATGCCTATTCGTTTTGAAGTTATACCCATTTTAAGTTTCGGATTTACACATCTTCCAACTATGTTTGGGTCCATACCCGCTCCTGTGTAATTTTTGCCTATTGAGCGTACAATAAGCGTATCACATGAATCAAGCCATATTCGTCCCATAGCTTTTTTTGCTCTTTCAAGCAGTTTTGGTTCTTCCTCAGGTATTTCCTTATCAGTAAGTACCTTCACGTCAAATGTCTTATCGAAAGAGTTTTCAAGAAGCGCAACACCCATTATAACATTTGTGTGTTTTATAACTTCTCTTCCGTTAAGACCTATTCTATGTGACATACTGTCGTCGCCTTTTGAGTGGCATATATGTGCTCCGTACTGTTTTCCAAGCCCAATTGTCATCATTTTCATAAGGCCACTTTCATAAGGCCCCTGAAAACTCGTGTGTGCTTTTACACGGTTAAGCACAATTATGCCGTCTGCCTCGTAAGCATTTTTATCTATACATACATCAAAATCTTCCACATGGCTTATTTTTACCGTTTCCATAGATGAAAGAATAGGACATCCCATACTTTCTTCAGTAATGCCAAGGCTTTCCAGTATTTTTTTCTGGCCTTCGCCCGTGGCACCGCCATGACTGCCCATAGTAGGTATCAGGAAAGGTTCGGCATGTTGTTCTCTTATGTAATTAACAAGCGTTTTTGTAATAAAGTTCATGTTTGACACACCGCGGCTGCCACATGTTATACAAATGCGCTGCCCCGGTTTAATCTTGCCCTTTATTCCTTGCTTTTCAAAACCGTCTTTCAGTATTTTTAAAATCTGCTCCTGAGTCAATTCATTATGCTCAAATATTTGATGTACTTTTACAAAACGAGGCAGATTTATATTGTTTATAAGTTTAGTTATACCAGACATATTAAAAACTCCTATTCATATAGAGTTGAGAATATATTTGTCAAATAGTTTCTGCGGCACCTACAGGGTACTGCGCCAGCACCGCATTTGCCATATCAAGGCTAATTTCCTCAATGTTTTTGCCTTTGCTTACAGCTTTAAGATACGCTTCGCATGCGGCTTTTGCCTCATCAAACGGTCCCGGAACATTAATTATTGTCGTAGCTCCTTTTTTGCCGCACACAAGTTTAGACCACATGTGCCCGTTTTTGCCGTATATTTCATGTGAGGCATATTCATCAAGATACTTTTCAAGGGCCGAATGAGTAAAATCCTTGCCGAGGGATTTGCTGAAACGGTGGCCTCCCCCGCTTCCGCCTATGAGCACAACCAAGTCAGGCTGTTTTTGTACAACCTCACTTATTTTTTGAAAAATAGTATCTTCCACATCAAGCAGAGGACAAAGGCGGGTTACCTCAGCTTGAGGAAAAGCACGTACAATTTGTCTTATTATTTCCGGCGCATCAATATCAAGCACTATTCCGCTTTTTATCTCGTCACCGGTAGGAAGGATATAAGCTGATTTCATTATCGTTTCATCCATCTTTCTCTGGCACATTTAGAAATAGGTTCATCAGGAATAGAGTCATAATCCACTTCAACAATTTTGTCACTGCACGATATTTTTGTAAGGTCAGTTACAGTTATGCCTTCAGTAAGCACAATGCTTTTGACAATTCCTTCTTCATTTTTGCGCACTTGGTCAGGTTCAATATTATAAACATCCATTTCAATATTGTCTCCTGTAACACCGATTACACGTACAAATGTATGAAGCTTATCAGCAAGTATCTGCTCAAGCTGTTTTGTATTAAGACCATTTACCTCTAATCCGGATATTTTAAGAACCGATTTATCAGCATGTGCGATAATATATTCATGTTCCATATATTTTACCTCTGACTATTATATACACACACCCTTATTCCATACAGAACAAGGGTGTGACAAATTTATTTTCTAATTATCTTAAACCTCAGCATAGCAAATATTACATATATCTGATACTTTGAAAAGCTTTCCTTCGCTTATACCTGGTACAATTTCATCGGCATTAGCGATAACTTCTTCACGTGAAAGTTTCTTTGAAGGAGCTTCAAGCCAGCTGCGTTTAATTCCTACGCTTTCAAGTTCAACCCATGCTCTGTCTTCAATATTGTCAAATGCAATAGGAGAACCAAATGCTTTAGCTATTGAAAGAACTGCAGGCGAACATCCAAGGTCACGTCCAGGAACAAGTCCTATTTCAAGAGCACGGAGTGTATATTCTGCAAGAGTCTGTTTTCGCCCGGCAATTGCAGGATAGTCACTCTTAACTGTCTTTGCATATACACCTGAGTTATGAGCAGTTAAACCGGCGCCATATGAACGGTTGAAAATACGTCCGTATGTTTCAAATACAACCATGCCGATACCAACAGAAATTTCAGGACCGGCAGGGCCAATAAGAACCTCACCGTCGTGCATTATCTCAAGAGCGCCGTATGCAGGTACAAGTATTTCAGTCATATCTACTACGTTCATAAATTCCGAACCTGTATTATTGTTTGCAATACGTCCTGTAATTGTCTGTGTCTCATTATGAGCAACACGAGGAAGTCTGTCTTCAAAGTTAGGTCCCCTGAAAAGCTGTTTTCCTCTGTAAGCCGGTATTGCATTCCACTGTTTCATATGCGGCTCTTCCTGAAGAAGTTTTTCGGAATACGGTCTTTCGGAAATACCAAGATACCCGAAGTCACGGTTAATCATGCCATAGTCTATTGAGGCAAATGCAACAACTGCATAATCAACTACTATGCCGTCACTTGTTACAGTTATGGCATCCATATCCATAACGTCAATGGCAGCCGGCTCCTTAAAATTCTTTGCCATTACATTGCATGCCTCACGATATGTAAGACCTGCTGCCAAAACATCTTTTTTGTCAATAAAAATAAGATTAATAGGCACTCTTCCTTCAGCAGCACCCTTTGGAATAAGTTTATATTTTAACTTAGACATATCTAAAATTCCTTTCTTTTACATTAACTGTAATATAATTTATTGTCTTTTTAGTCGTATGAAACTCTGCGGTCGTCAACTTCTTCTGAATCATGATAATAACATTCAGGAGCAGGAGTTGTGATAAACATACTCTCAAGGATAGTTTTTTTGCTCTTTCCATCCTTCTGGACACCTTTTATTACTACAGTGTGAATGGTTTCAGGAATTTGCGGAAGAACAGTAACTTCTACTTTTGCAACGTTTGGATCTTGAGTAATTTCAATAATTTCTTCCTCGATTCGTCCAACACGAAGAGAAGCAAGTTTTGCACTCTTCATGCTTTCAAGACCACGAAGAACTACTTCCGTCTCCGGACGGAGTTTTTTGCCGGCTGCTGCAACTTTTTTACAGAAATCCGGTAGTTTTGTGTGCATTAATTTCATGGTAATGTTTCCCCCTTGTTTAATATAAACAATTTTTAATAATAATTGTTACATTGATTTATTACAATACTAATATATCACTCGTTTTTTAAAAAATCAATATGTTTTTTGAATATTAGAATATTAATTTTTTTTAAATCAGATATGTTTGACAAATATAGTATCTGGCAGTAAAATCTGCTCATAATTATTCATAAAGGAGCGTACTGTTATGAAGTCTTTAAACAAACGTATAGGAATACTCGGCGGTACATTTAACCCTATCCACAACGCCCATATAGCTATGGCACAGTCAGCTATAAAAAATGCAAACCTTGATAAAGTGCTGCTGCTTGTGGCAAATAATCCTCCGCATAAAAATCTGAAGGAATCCGTTAAAGCATCAGACCGAATGCGTATGGCACAGCTTGCAGCCGCCGATTATCCCAAAATCTCTATATGTGATATAGAGTTTGGGATACAGGGCAAAAGCTATGCAGTTAAATCATTGGATGCGATACGCAAAAAATACACAAATGCAAAACTCTTTTACATTGTTGGAGGTGACACGCTTGAAAGTATGCCATATTGGTACGAAAGCGGAAAAATTTTCTCTTATGTAAGTATAGTGTGTATCAGAAGATGCAAAAACAACAGTGAAAACGGTGTTGCTCAGTATATTGAAAAAAAATACGGCACATCTGTTCAGATAATAGAAGACAAAGTTCCAGATATATCCTCAACCGTTATACGTGAAAATATACGAAAGGGACTTCCTATAGACAATTTTGTACCTGCATCTGTTGCACATTATATATATGAAAATCACCTGTATATGATTCGCAATTCAAAAGAAATAGTCAAATTATAACATATTACAAAATTATATATTGTTTTCGTCATATTTGTGTGCAGTATATTACTATAGAGTTTTAAATTATTCTAATAATTTTAATATACTGTTGACAATTTCATATAATTGGTCGTATAATAATGGCAATTAATTAGTGTAATTGTCTTTTTATTTATTCATGCTGATATATTAAAATATATGATGTATTCATATTGAATTTTTGTAAAAATTCATATTATATTTTCAGATACGTATAATATAAAGAGATTTACCAAGACAACCTTTAACAAATGCGTTTATCAGTAAATTCAATCGAAGGTGGATTGATTTTTTATTTACCTTTAATAATATATTAGTATTATATTATGTTAGTACATGTAGTACGTTATTTTAACGCAAGTCCCTGTATAATTATTCAAAACAAATGAATATTACAAGGCTGCTCCGTTTCCGAAAAACTAATATAATAAAATTTTATATTGTATTTAAACTTAACAGTAGCGAACGCTGTTGAGCATTAAATAAAGCATTAATATAAAAATTTTTATTAAGAAAGAAAGGGAGAATTTATGAGTATCAATTGGTTGTTGTTAGGTTCAGTTATTGTCTACATATGTATTGTTGTAGGCGTAGGCGCAATATCCAGTAGGAGACACCCTGCAAAAGACACAAAAGATATGGCTCTTGCAGGCAAACAGCTTGGTCCATTGGTCCTTGGAGGTACAATGGCAGCTACTTGGGTTGGCGGCGGCACCATTACCGGCGGCAGTTTGGCTGTCGGTGCAAATTACGGTGTTTTTCCAGCTCTTGGCTACACGCTTTTCTCTTGCTGTGCCCCATTACTTTTGTACGTTATTGCGTCAAAGGTTAATCGTCGTGGAGCAATGACGGTAGGAGCTATTTTTCATGACCGTTATGGTGATTTTGCCAAATATTTCAGTGCTATAGTAATAGTAATTGCCTATGTTGGAACAGCTTCATACCAGTTTAAAGCTTTCGGCAACGCTATATATGTATGCACAGGAATTAATATTGATGTTGCTATGGTTGTTGGTGTTATAATAATTACATCTATTGCCATGATGGGTGGTATGCGAAGCGTAGCAATAACAGACTGTATAGGTGCTATATTCATATGCTTTGCTATGATTGTAACTCTTGTAACTCTTACAGGATCAAACGGCGGTTTTTCAGGCATTGCTGCCCGTGCTGCCGAAGGCACAACAAAATTCCCATTTGGAAATATGCTCGTTTTAGACTGGCTCGCTCTTACATTCGGAGGTACAATGAATATCATTGGTGACCAGAACTTTATACAGAGAATGTCAGCCGGCAAAAATGACAAGACACTTAAAAGAGCAATAGTAATATTCGTTGTACTTATTCTTGCTGTTCAAATATGTTCATCAACATTGGGCTGGGTACTTCGTACTAAATATCCTGATGTTAATTCAAGTCTTATATTCTTTACATATGCCGCTGATGCCGCTCCTGTCATCGGAGCTATGATGCTTGCCTGCGGCGCTGCTCTTATACTTACAACTGCAAACTCTTATCTGCTTTCAGCAACAACAAGCGGTGTAATGGATTTATGGTGTGTATTTGTAGATAAAAAAGCTACAGAAAAAAGAAAAGTATGGTACATAAGAGCATGTCTTGTAGTATTTGCGGTAGTTGCATTTGTAATGTGTCGTTTCTTCCCGGATGTGCTTTCAATTCAGACTTATGTTTACGCTCTTTACAGCTCGGCTATCACACCTGCACTTTTTGCAGCACTTCTTTGGAAAAAAGTTACAAAACAAGGCGCAGTCAGTTCTATCGTTTCAGGAACGTTAATTACTCTTGTTAACGAATTTTCCGGAAAGCCAATTCATGGTATAGCAAGTGCTATATTTGCCATACCGGTATCCGTTCTTCTTCTTTACTTTGTATCAAAAGCTACATATAAAGGACCAACAGATTCCGACAGAGAATTCTTTAAGGAGCAAGGAGAAAGCTTAAGCTGATTTAACAGGCATTTTTCTGAGGCAGACAAAGATAATGCACGATCTGCCTTTTAAATTTTAATTTTATAGATATATTAATATAGTAAAGACGTAATATAATTATATATATAAAAATTATCGGTTTGATTTAATTTCATTGGCCGATATGGCGTTTGTTCGCATTGAAATAAAATACTTTCCGAGGTTAAAATTAGGGGATATCCGACAGATAGTTATCTTTTTAAAGATTAGTATCTGTCGGTTTTTTAGTTTAATTAATAATACTGTTTAAATATAAGCCAAATATAATGGCACAGCTATAATAACGAGAAAAGACAAAAATGGCACCGTTAATAACCGGCGCCATTTTTGTATAATTAGATATTATAATTATAGTCTCTTGTGCGCATTTAATTTAATTAGGCAGGCTTTATAAATATTTTTATCTTCCGCACTCGTCAGCATGCTGATGTTCATGGCAAACAGAACCGGTTGATTTTAATTTGCCCTGTAAATAATTATTTACTGCTGTTTCTGCGTCTCCTGATGCTCCGGTTATAACTTCAATACCTTTTTCATTGAAAATGTCAACGGCACCGCCGCCCATACCGCCTGAAATGATAACATTTACTCCCTTGTCATTCAGAAAAACCGGTAAAAATCCAGGTTTATGTCCCGGATTCGGTACAAATTCCTTGTTCTTAATCTGGTTGTTTTCAGCCTCAAATATTGCAAAGCCCTCACAATGACCAAAATGCTGTGTTACCATTTTACCCTCACTTGCAACTGCAATTTTCATAATATAATTTCTCCTTTCATTATTCACTTAATTATGACTGTTTTAAATTAAATTGTTTTAATGCTTTTATTTCTTAATTTGCGCTTTCGCAAAAAAAGTTTTCATAAATGTTATTCCATATTGATTTAATAGCTTTTCCGGCAGGACTGTCTGGATAACAGGCAATGCTTTTGCAGCTGTTTACAGCTTTTACAACTGTTTCGTCAAACGGTATTTTGCCTATCACAGGAACATTAATATCTTTACAATATTTTTCTATTTCAATTGCATTTTCAGTATTTACATCAAATTTATTTATACATACGGCACACATTGTACCGAAATTTCTCGCCGTATCTATAATTCTTTTCATATCATGCATGCCTGATATTGTAGGCTCTGCAACAATCAAAACTATATCAACGCCGCTTATTGATGCAATAACCGGACACCCTATTCCCGGTGAGCCGTCTATTATGGCAAGCTCCGCATCCGTCGCTTCGTTTACAAGCTGATTTTTTACCGCCGCTACGAGTTTTCCGGATGTACCGCTGCCCATTTTAAGCTGTGCCGAAGAAAATACCTTATCGTCATACTTATATAGTTTAAGGCTTCCCGATGAATATTCAGTCATCTTAATTGCATGTACGGGACAAATTTCCGCACATAATCCGCAGCCTTCACATTCATAAATTCCAACCGTATAGTCTTTTATTGCATCAAAACGGCAGCTTTTTTCACATAAACCGCATTGAATACACTTTGAACTGTCAATAACCGCTTTGCCTAAGCCATAAAAATCCGTCTTTACTGGTTCAGGCATTTTTTGTGAAACAATTAAATGAAGATTAGGCGCATCTACATCACAGTCTGCAAAAGCACGGCATTTACTAAGCTCTATAAATGCACTTGACACTGTAGTTTTGCCAGTGCCGCCTTTGCCGCTTAATACAAGAAGCTGTTTCATTGCTCTGCCTCCTTTTCAACGTCTTTAAGCAGTTTTTGAAAAAGCTCTTTATACTGCTTTGTTTCACGTACGGCTATAAGACCTTTGGAATTTAATTTGCCTAAATCCTGATTAAAAGGAACTTTGGCAAGAATATTGATTTTTTTATCAATGCAAAATTTTTCAGCAGGATTTTCTTCAGGCAAACATTTGTTAAGCACAACTCCAAACGGTTTTTTAAACAGTTTAACCAAATTATAAACCATTTCCAGATTATGCACTCCAAAAAGTGTCGGCTCCGCAACCAAAATACAAAAATCTGCTTTTCTAATGCTCTCCATTACAATACAGGCACTTCCCGGAGGGCAGTCAATTACCGTCGTTCCCTGATTTGGCATTTTCTCCATAAGCCCTTTTATAATAGGCACTCCTGAAACCTCTCCAGTATTTAAACATCCTGTTAGAATAGTTACATTTTCAGATGTACCATTTTCAATTGTGCCGATTTCTCTGTCTTTTTCGGAAATTGCTTTTTCTGGACAAATGACTGAACATCCGCCGCATGAATGGCATACCTCATAAAAAATTAAAAATTTCTTTTTAATCAGAGCAAGTGCATTATATCTGCAAAATTCAACACATTTTCTGCATCCTGTGCATTTACTCATATCAACTTCAGGTACAGATACCGCAACAGGTAGCTTTTTTGTATTTTCGGGTTTTAAAAACAAATATCCGTTTGGTTCCTCAACATCACAATCCACATATACCGACTTATCAGCGGCACAGGCAAGATTGACAGATACAAAAGTTTTTCCGGTTCCCCCTTTTCCGCTGAGCACGGCAATTTTCATTATTTTTCACCCCCATGGTTGTGAAAACCAGCATGAATCTGAGTCAATAAAGGAAGTTTTCCGGCTTTAAATTTTTCAATATTTTCATTAACCGAACCGTCCTGTGCTTTATACATTTTAATATCGGCTGCATTTAACACATCGGCTGCATTCTGGCCGCATCTATATGTTATAACAGCATCGGCATGGCTGTCTACGAGCATTTGAGCTGCTTTAATTCCTGCCCCGCCCTGACTGGCAATAGCCGAGTTATCAATAAACTTATGTTCTTCGCTTTCTGTGTCATATAAAGCAAAAAAAGGAGTTCGTCCGAATGAAGGGCATACAGCAGTATCAAGAGATTTCTTTTCCACAGGTAATATTAATTTCATATTGCTTTCCTCCTATAGTTTTTTATTGTTCTGTATTTTGGATTATACAGCAGTGTTTTATTTACTTAGTTTTTATTTAATAACGCCTCAATTTCTTCAGACGCATATTTTAAACAATCATTGCTGAACCTTTCAAATTCACCTTTATCGGCAAGCTTTGCCATAACGGGGTCAATAGGCACTCTTCCAAGCACATTAAGGCTCAAGTCTTTTGCTGTTTCCGTCAGATTGCTTTCACCAAAGAGTTTAATAACTTTTCCGCAGTCAGGACATTTTATATAGCTCATATTTTCTACGACACCTAATACAGGAATATTCATTTGCTTTGCCATGTTATATGCTTTTTTAACAATCATTGAAACAAGTTCCTGAGGCGAAGTTACAATTACAATTCCGTCCAAAGGAATAGACTGAAATACAGTAAGCGGAACATCTCCGGTTCCCGGCGGCATATCAATAAACAAAACGTCCAAATCTCCCCATATTACATCTGTCCAAAATTGTTTAACCACTCCTCCAAGCAAAGGTCCCCTCCATATAACCGGCGCATCAGCCTGTTCAAGCAGCAAGTTTATAGACATAATGCTTATATCATTTCTCGTTTTAGCTGGTAAAATACCATCTTTATTCATAGTTGCCCTTTCGTTAATACCAAACATTTTTGGTATTGAAGGTCCGGTAATATCAGCGTCAAGAATTCCTGTTTTATAATCTTTTCTGTTCATCAAGACGGCAAGCATTGCTGTAACAAACGATTTTCCAACCCCGCCTTTGCCGCTTACTACTCCTATTACTTTTTTTATTGAATTTAATTTATTTGTTTCCTCAATAAAACTTTTTGGGTTCTTTTCACACCCTTCACAGGATTCTCTGCTGCATTCGCTATCTGAACAGGCTCTGTTTTCTTCCGACATCAAACTACAACTCCTTCGCTTTTATTGTTTTCTTAATAAATTAAGCTTATTAAAAAATTTATGTACTTATACTTTTATTTTATTTCAAACAATTTCGTTTTCTGCTTTAAATGCCTGAATCATAACAGCACATTCAATTCTTTTCTTTTGAAGAGTACATGAAAGCTCATTTGGCTCTGAAATATCGCCGTTTGTAAAATACGCATTTGCATGGCATCCGCCGGAACAAAACAGTTTTGCCCAGCAATCCCTGCATTTTTCTTTTGTAAGTATATTGTTTTTCATAAATTTATCACACAAATCATTGTTGCTTATTCCGTTATATATGTTTCCCACAATAAACTCATCCTGACCAACAAATTGGTGGCATGGATATAAATCACCGTCGGGAGACACAGCCAAATATTCGTGCCCGGCTCCGCAGGCCGTTACTCTTTTAAATAAGCAAGGTCCGTTATATATGTCGATATTAAAATGATAAAAACGGAATCTTTTTTTATCATCTTTCAGCCGCTCAATATATTGGCATGCCAAATTTTCATATTCTTTTAAAATATCCGGAACATCCGAATCAGTAAAATACAAGTCACTTCCGGAACCCACAACCGGCTCAACTGAAATCTCTTTAAATCCTTTATCCGCCAAGTGCATAACATCTTTGGAAAAGTCCTTGTTCTTAGCTGTAAAGGTACCCCTAATAAAATATCTTTTTCCGTTTCTTCCTGAAACAAGCTTTTGAGCAAGAGGCATTATTTTTTCGTAGCTTCCGTTGCCTGCACAGTCATGACGTACAGTATCATGTACTTCTTTGCGTCCGTCAATGCTTATTACAACGTTATCCATATTTTCATTAAGGTAATTAATTCTTTCCTCATTAAGCAGCGTACCGTTTGTTGTAATGGTAAAATAAAAATGCTTTCCTGTTTCCTTTTCAATTTTTCTTCCGTAGGCAACAGTTTCTTTAACAACATCAAAATTCATAAGCGGCTCGCCGCCGAAAAAGTCAATTTCTATGTTGTGTCTGCCTTTTGAATTTTGTACAAGATAATCCACAGATTTAAGTGCAACGTCTTTGCTCATCAATTTACGCCCGCTGTTATAATCCCCGCTTGATGCAAAGCAGTATTCACATCTTAAATTACAGTCATGTGATACATGAAGACAAAGCGCTTTAAGGTCACTGTTTAATTTTTTTGAGCATGCGGCTTTTTCAAGTTCTTCCTCTGAAGAAAAAAGCATGTCTTGTTCATTTAATGTTTTGATTTCTTCATAAGCTTCATTAATTTCCTCTGAATTATACTTCCCGCCAAGCTTTTTTTGCGCGTTAATTAACGACGGCATTTTATCTTCATTTTTCAGCATTTCAAACGTGATATCATCAAGCAGATGAATTGTTCCGCTGTTTCCGTCTACTGCAATATTATATCCGTTAAGAGAGTAAGTATGAACCATTTTCCAATCTCCTTTTAGTAATGCCAATGCACAGCGGAGTACATATATATAAAAGCCGTAATACAGTAACATATTTACAGTGCAAAGGCATAATCTTTTGTAATAATTTCTTGCACTGTCATATGTACTTACAAATTTAATCTGACACATGCCGGTCTGTATTTACAAATCATACACCGCAAGAAAACAATTACCATTATAGACATGTATGTTTATTTATAATGGTACGATTGTGAACTTATGTTCACAACAGTTATTTTAGTACAGTTATGAGCATATGTCAATATTGATATTGAAAATAGGGATAAAAAAATAAGGTAAAAATAAATCGAATTTTCAGAGAAAAAATATTAGCAAAATCACACGAAAATACGGGATGCTTTCCAATTTTAAAAAACACCCCGAAACTGAGAAGATTTAAGCCGAAATAATTATAGCGCACTCAGAATAATTATTATTGTTCACTGTTTCTGCCGTGCCGCCAGCAGTTTCTTCTGCAGAACTTCCCCTTGCATGTCTGCTCACAGGCAATTTTTGTAGAGCCGCACTCCGGACATGAGTAATCTCCGTTTTTTATAGATTCCAGATTTTCGTAACTTTCCATCCATTCCTTGCCGCAGTCCATACATTTCACAGGACATATGTGCCTTGTAAAATTTCCGCCCTCTATGTGAATAGTTTTTCCGTTTACCAAACTGTCGGCGACTTTCTCCCTTGCAGATAAAAGTATGCGCTGAAATGTTGGGCGTGACACCTGCATTTTTTCAGCACACTCGCTTTGTTCAAGCCCTTCAAGGTCTTTAAGTCTTATAGCTTCCAGCTCCTCAAGCTTTAATATATTCTCCGGAATTTCGTCCACACATTTATCCGACGGAACAAAGTATGGAATAGTAGGTATGTTTTCAATTTTTCTCCATTTAGTAGGTCTTGCCACAACCATCAGCTCCGTTTCATCAGATTTTTTTATTTGTACATAAAAACATATTCATTTAAAGAAACTTCAAGTCTTTTGGAAATCAATGGGCATTTTGCCTTTAGAAGGAAGAATATCGGTCTTCCGCATTCCGACAGAGTTTCAAAATTTCCCTGACCTTTACTTATAACAATATCCGCATTTTTAAATATGTTTAAAAACTCATCGGTACAGTCTTTAAGAATTGTTCCCGGTGCGTCACACCCTGTAGAAATTATTTTTGCATAATCATCTAATCCTGAATCATACGCGTCTTTAACAGTTGCGTCATTAAGTATGGGATTGCTTCTTACAGCATATGTAATGTTTCTTGGTAAAAGACGTTCTGCCAATATTTGGTCAAACACAGTCTCCCCGGCATTATCAGCGATAATCAATATATTTTTAGCTGTTCTAAGCTTATTTTCTAAAAGTTTGACATCACAGACCAAAAATTCTTTTTTAAGCTCACCTGAAACATATTCCGTCATGTTTGCGTTGTTATTTACCGCCGAGTCAATAATATTCCCTGTAGCCGCAATTTTAAGCGCCCAGTAAAGGCTGTTTTCTTTTTCTTTCAAAAAGTCTTTTAAGTATGGCAGTAATTGTTTTGCCGATTTTATATCTCTGCTTTTAATATGTGCATAAGGGTCCTTATTTTCTGTGCGGCTTTTTACCATTTTATGTATTGTCCTGCACAAATCCGGAGAACACTCATAGTCTTTATAATGAGATATAATCTCTATTGAGTCTTCCATTATTTTTCTTTGTAAATCCAAGTCATCTGTAGCCAAGCGCGAAGCCTCCAATGTTTGCCTTAAAACGCATGGCAGACAATCAAGAAATATTTCCATTGTATTTCCTCTTTCATATGTATTATTTTTTATTATATAATTTATCTTTATAGTATCCGTCAGATAAATAAAGTGCGCCTAACGGATTATGCGCCAAAACTCTGTCTTTTACAGCAAAAACCGTAATAGGTGCATTTGAATATTTTATAAAAAGCGAGTCATGTCCTACACATAATCCCAAAATAATATTTAATTGTGTTTCAGACTTATTAAGAAAAACAGCCTGCCCGATAGGGTTGCACATAGGTTCATATTTACCGGGATGTACCTTTTGTTCTTCTTTAATCCCTATAAATTCTTTTTGTATGCTCCCGTTTTTACATGCAATAGAATTTACTTCAAAGCCATTATTTATAAGAATTTTGCATAATATATTGGCTTCTTTGCCAAGCCCCGTACAAAAGGCCAGCCCAAGTTTTTTATAGCCGCACTTATGAGCAAAGTCCATAATTTCCTCAAGTCTTGTTTTCCTGCAGTAGCCTTCCGCTTCCGTAAGTGCAGAATTATACGCAAGTTTTTTATTTTCCTCGTCGGAATATAACTTTTTTATTTCATCCAGCTCATTTTCTTCTTTACATGGACAATTAAGCGGCATTTTATCAAAGTCTCCTGATTCGCATGAATGAGCACACATGGCACAAGTATACATTTTAATCCCTCTTTTCTAAACACAAGATGCAGTATTTATTTTATGGTATCTTAATTATGGGCATATGTCAACGCAATCATCATTATATATTTTTTATATTTTTTCTATAAAACTTTTTGCCTTCATACGAAAACTCAAGCAGTTTTCCTTCTTTTACCAGCTGGTTTATTACAGCTTTGTCTGCGTTTCTTTTTTTGAGCAGCTCATCAACAATTTCTTCTCTTACAGGATGAACGGACGCAATGCTCAGCAAATCATCTGCTACAGCTTCAGTAAAGAAAAAGCCTTCTTCTTTTTCATCTCCCGTAATACACTCAACATCTGTTCCGGACATATCTTTAATAATTTTGTAAGCACTTAAAACCCTATCTTTTGCTGCTCTCTGTACATTATTTTCAGCAGGCGGACGTGTTGGTACCAATAAATATGCTTTGCTTGGATTTATAAGCGACAGCTGTTTTGATATATATTTTATACAGTCTTCATCGTCATTAATTCCGTCTACAAGCATTGTCTCTGTCACAAGTGTTCCTTTATACATTTTTGAAAACTCAATTATACCGTTTAAAATATCCTTATTATTCAGAGCTCCATGAGGTCTATCTATTTTGTGCCAAGTATCATTGTCCGTGGCGTCAATGCTTACCGACACCCAGTCCGCTTTCATCAAATCATTTTTTACGCTTTCCATCCATAATAGAGAAGCATTTGTTATTACGGCAATTTTAATGCCGAATTGTTTAAGCATGTCAATTTCGTACCCGAGGTTTATATCAAGAGTAGGCTCTCCATCCGGAACAAATGAAAAATAATCAGCGTGTTTATTTTGATTTTTTAATTGTTCCATTTTTAATTTTGCCTCATTAAAAATAACTTCCGGTTTATAAAACTCCTGTCTTTTAATCTGCATTTTATCAGTTTTTCCAAGCTGGCAGTAAATACAAGAATATGAACATGTCTTAGGCGGTATATTATTTATGCCAATACTCTGACCCAAACGTCTTGAAGGTACAGGTCCGTATACAATCATTTTTCTTCATCCCCTTATTTTTATGCTTACGGTTAATTTAATAAATACACTTTATTTTATTCAATTTTTATTAAAATATAAAGTTTACAAAAAATCAGCGCCTTAATTTGCTACAAGCATGGATTTAAAAAAAAGGCAGGAATACCCTGCCCTTTTACATAAGTTAACAACTTATTCCGCATCTTTACTCAAATCGGAAATACGCTTTTTGACTTTTTCAAGCTGACCTACCAAAAATTCTTCCTGCTGATTTAAAAGCTTCTTTTCATCAATAGAAGGCTCATACGTTTCATCATATCCAGAACGTGCCCATCTCGGCAATCCGGTTAAATAATACATTCTTCTATATCCGTGACCTCTGCCAAAACCACATCCTATTCTTTCATGATTATCGTATCCCTGCTCTGCAAAGCCTGCACAATAACCTGCTTTTCTACCTGTCATAGGGCCCATTTCCATAGGTCCTGTACCGTTTCTTCTCGGCATAGTTTATCTCCTTTCAAATTTATAATAATTTAATTTTGTGTTCTGTGATTTAACCAGCGGCAAGCGATGTATCCACATCCGGCCATCAGTCCCAGAAACCTAAACATTTTTCTAAACCGCCATCTGTGCCCAAAAATGGTGTTCATAAATCCGGGTTTATTAAAGCCTATGCAACCTGCCCCTCGGCCTGTTATCGGCCCCATTCCCATAGGCCCTGTACCGTCTCCTCTTGGCATAAATCTCACCACCTTTTAAATCATTAACCTAATGTAAATTATAAGCTTATAACTTTGATTTAAAAAATACGTTTTTCTTGCAAACATTTCTTTTAAACTGTTTTAATATCACGTATATTTTTAACAGTGCTTACTTTTTTATCTTTTTAAAGCACAATTTTATACGCTTATTGCCTTATTCTGACATACATCTGTACATGCACCGCATTCAATACAATCATCGCTTACAACAGCTTTTCCGTCTACAATTTTAATTGCTCCTACCGGACATGCATCTTCACATTTCCCGCAGCCTATACATTTTTCTTTATTAACCTGAGCAGCCATGGGTATCATCTCCTTTAAAAAAAATATAGTTATTAGCTTATGCCCATAATTATAATAACTCCATTATGAGCATATGTCAATAACTATATAAATAAATTTAAAAATAAAAAAAGAGCACATAGTGCTCTTTTATACATACATACTTAAATGTTATTTTTTCCCCCATTTATTTTTTTCTGACACTGAGGACATAAACCATATATGTCAAGCCTATGGCCTGAAATTTTAAAATGTGTTTCCTGTTCAAGTTCTTTCTCATAATTTTCAAGAGGGCAATAATATATATCAAGGATTTTCTTACATTCGGTACAGATTAAATAATGCTTATGCATCATATTGTTAGTTTCAAAAAGAGACTTGCTGTTACCGTCAATACTTACCTTTAAAACCAAATTTTTACTCGTCAATAGCTCAAGAGTTCTGTAAACAGTTGATAAATTGATGGAAATATTGTTTGACTTTAAATTTTCATAGACTTCTTCCGCAGCAATCGGCTGTTTGCTTTTATCAAGAATATCCAATATGGCAACACGCTGCTTTGTAATCTTCAAACCGCTTTGTTTTAGGTTTTCACTATAATCCTTGTTAGTTTTCATATTATCAAGCCTCTATTATGGAATACATTTTGTAGTTTCTGCTGTTTTTGTTTCTTCTTTTGTTTCTGTTTTTTTCCTTCCTAATCTCCTACTTATTAATTTTACCATATATGATACAAAATAAGAAACAACTGATAAAATAACGATAGCAGCACCTGAAGCTATATTAATTTCATATGAAATCCACAGTCCGGCAATACTAAAAACAATACCGAGCAAAATAGCATAAATCATACGCTTTTTTAGGTCGTCAGTTAAAAGTCCTGCCATTGCCGCCGGAGCCGTAAGCAGTGCAATTACAAGAATAATTCCAACTACTCTAATAAGAACAACTACCGTCATTGCTATTAAAATTAAAAGCAGATAATCAAGAAAAACTGTTTTTATACCTATAATTGAGGCAAATTCCTCGTCAAAAAGATAGGCTTTCCAATCATTATACAAGGAAATAATAATAATTGTTACAATAAAAGTCAATATAATTATTAAATAAAGATTAGCTTTTGTCACAGATAATATGTTTCCGAAAAGATATGAGCTTAAATCCGGAGGATATCCCGGCATAAGTGCAATAAAAAGAATACCCAAAGCCATTCCAAGAGACCAAAACAGTCCTATTATCACATCAGAATGTACCCCGCCTTTTCTTTTAATATATCCTATTCCCAGTGCCGCGCATATAGAAAATATAAAAGCACCTATAATAGGTTCAAAACCCAATAAATAGCCTAAACCTACACCGCCGTATGACGTATGTGCAATTCCTCCGCTCATCATTACCAGTTTTTTTTCAACAATGATAACACCAATCATGCCGCAAACAATGCTTGCAAGTATACCTGAAAACAGAGCATTCTGCAAAAACTGATATTCAAAAAGTGCCTTAATCATTGTCTTTTCCCTCCTCATGTTTTCTTAGCACCCTATGAGGCACACCATGAGCAATTAAGTCAACCGGACATCCATACAGACTGTTTACAATATTTTCTGTAAGCTCCGGCTCTCCATGATAAACGAGATGTCCGTTCAGACATGCAATTCTATGAACCTGTGAAGAAACAGCAAATAAATCATGTGTAACCAAAATAATAGTCATACTTTTATTAAGCTCAGAAAGAAGTGAATATATCTGTTCACGTGAAACCGCATCCACGCTTGCGGTTGGTTCATCCAAAAGCAAAAGCTTTGGATTAACAGCAAGTGCTCTTGCAATAAGCATTTTCTGAAATTCTCCTCCGGAAAGCTCCGATATCTGACGGTCTGCAAGATCAGCAATTCCAACACGTTCAAGAAGTTTATATGCCGATATTTTATTTTTTGAAGAAAACCGGAAAAAAGGAGATAAACCGCGTTTTAAATGCCCTGTAAGCACAACTTCAAATAACGTAATTGGGAATTTTTTGTCAACAGACGAAAACTGAGGAACATAACCAACCAACGCTTTTCCGCTTCCCGGCTTTTTACCATAAATCTCAACAATTCCGGATGAAGGAGAAACAAGACCAAGAATCGTTTTAAGCAATGTGGATTTTCCGCCGCCGTTAGGTCCTATAATTCCAAGATATTCTCCGTCAGATACATCAAGACAGACATCTGTAAGCGCAGATGTCCGTCCGTAATTTACCGACAGGTTTTCAATATGAACTGCCGTTTCACTCATTGCATAGCCTCCGCCATAGTTTGAGCCATTCTTTTAAGATTATCAATATAATCGGCCGCTAACGGTTCAAGCTGTATAGTTTTTCCGCCGATTTCCTCGGCAAATGATTGGGACTGACTGCTGTCAATTTCTTCCTGATAAAAGATTACCTTGATATTTTCTTTCTTTGCAAGATCAACCATTTCCTGTAAATGCTGCGGCGTTGCTTCTTTTCCCTCATCTTCCAAAGCATACATTTTTAATCCGTAATCATCTGCAAGATATCCGAAAGCAGGATGATATACTATAAACTTTTTGCTCTTAACCCCTTCAAGTGAAGATTTTATTTCCTTATCAAGATCTTCGAGTTTGTTTATGTATGCTTCTGCATTTTTTTCGTATGTATCTTTATTTGCCTCATCTATTTTTCCAAGTTCCTGAGCAATTGTAGCAACCATTACCTCGGCTCTTTTCGGAGAAAGCCAAATATGAGGATCTCTTTCGCCGGACTCAAATTTTCTTTCTGGATATACATCGGCAACTTTACCCTGAAGCGAAACTACCTTAACATCTCCCACATTAGGCAGTATGTTTGCCTCTTCGGTCGGAACGCCAATAGAAAAATATAATGATGCTTTGCTGAATTTTTCCATCTGTTCCGGTGTAGGTTCATAATTTTCAGGACTGTTTCCCGGAGGAACCATAGTAATTACATCATCCAAATCCCCGCAGACTGCTTTTACAAATGTTTCTTCCGGAACAATTGTAACAGCAATAATCGGTTTTTCTTTTGGTTCAGCTGATGTACTTGCTGCTGCGCTTGATGCATTTGATGCACTACTTGATGCGCTGGCTCCACTTGATGAATCAACTGTTTTGCTTGATGTAGTTTTTTGACTGTCACAGCCAGTGAACAACATCAAACAACAAACAAGCATTACTCCCAACATAGAACAAATTACATTTTTAACTTTCATATTTATCCACCTTTTCTCATAAATGCAAATGCAAATTATTTGCATTTATTATAAGGCCGAGTCGGCAATATGTCAATGATATATTTTAAAAATATTTCAAGTTTATTTATTAAACACATGACATGCTTGAGAATCAGAATCGTTAATTAATATGAAATGTAAGAAAATGAATATATATTCTTTATTTTAAATGTCTGCATAATAAAAACACCAAGGCAAACTTACTAAGTCAGCCATGGTGCTTTATTTCAACTTTTAATATCTTATGTCATATATATATTCTATTACATCCTTTGTCATTGGAACATAACTGTTTTTAAGAAGACGCTGTTGGTTTTGTATTACGTTTTCGGCAAATAAAATACATTCCGTCTTGCTCATGCCATAATCTCTGAGCTGTTTTTGAGGTACTATTTTTTCAAATAAATTTTCAAATTCATAAAATACATCCTTGCTGCTTTCTATGTCCAGCGTATCTGAAAACAATTTAATAAGGTTTTTAATTTTGCCGTTCGGTTTGGCTTTTTCGTAGTATTTAAGACAATCCATCATAAATTGATTTACAGCTTCCCCATGCGGCACATGATAAACAGAACCAAGAGGATATGCCATAGCATGAGCCGTAGCAGTACCGGCATGTCCAAACGAAATGCCTCCGTAACAGCTTGCAAAAAGCAGTTCTTTTAAGTTTTTATAAGCCTCGTCTCCTCCGTTTTCAGCCATTTTTTTATAAACAGAAAGTATTGTTTTTATGGCCTCGGCAGAATACATTTCAGACATAGTCGTTGCTCTCGGCGAAAGATATGACTCAACAGCATGCGCAAGAGCGTCAAGCGAGCTGTTTATAATTACTTTAAGCGGCAGACTTTGAAGTATTTCCGGTATCAATACGGCTTGGTCCGCAAACATGGCATCATTCGCAAGCCCCATTTTTGTATGAAGCGACCTTATTTCCGCAACAGATACATTTGACACTTCGCTTCCAGTGCCGCATGTAGTCGGAATTATTACAAGTTCTTTTTCTTTTACTATAGGTATCTCTTTTTTAAAAAGTGCTTCTGTGCTTGTGACATCTTTAAGCACAAGTATTTTTGCAATATCAACAATCGAACCTCCGCCCATGGCAATAACACGCTTAAAATTTAAGTTTTTCAGATATTCCAATATTTCATCTATTATACTGTCTGTTGGTTCGCTTTTTCCAAAATCGTCATTAAATACAAATATCGGCTTTGTTTTCAACTGATTAAAAAAAGGCATGAAAGCCTTCCTTGTAAATATAACATCATCATTATTTATATTAAACGCCTCAACAAATTCATTAAAAGTATCAAAATAATATATTTCACTTTTATAGCTTATTTCTTTCACTGCCGTCACCTCTTTACTATTTTATATGTGAGAACGGAAATGCTGACTTTTTCCGTTCCCCTGATTCTATGAATAATCTGTTTATGAGCGAAGGGGATGCCAAAAACAGAAATCCATTCAAATAATTTAACCTTTACGGCATAACTGCTATTATAGTAAATTCCACCGGCTCACAGCCTGCCGGTATCCATTTTTTCCAAGCCTCATCAAACTCAGGCCCTCTTTACATACATAAGTCAAGTGCAGTTAAAGCATAAATTTTTGCAGCCTCAGCAAGTTCGTCTATACATACCCATTCGTTGGATTTATGTATACAGTCCAAAGTGCCCGGGCCGTACATAAGTGCCGGAACACCTTTTTTATGGAAAAGGCAGTTATCTCCTGCGGCAATAAAACCGCCGAGTTCGGAAGCCTTTTTGTACACTTCTTCCGAATTTGAAATAAGCGATTTTACAAGGTCACTGTCATCAGGTATTACAACTGCGTTTGTGCATCTACTGCAGAAGTCAATTTCAGCCTTAAAGTTTTTGTCTTCTTTGGAAAGCTCATCAATTATATCCCGTATTTCTTCTATAACGCCGTCATAAGTTTGGCCCGGAACAAATCTTCCGTCTATTTTAAATGTACACTCGTCCGGAACAACATTTATAGCCGTTCCGCCGTTTATCATGCCTATATTTAAAGAGCCGTCTCCAAGCAGTTTATCAGGTGTAAACTTTACGCCTCTTTCATCAAGTCTTGTTATAAGCTTTGCGGCATTCACAATTGCGTTTACCCCAAGACTCGGCCTGCTTCCATGAGCTGTAACGCCTTTAACTTTTACTTCCATCCACGCACAGCCTTTGTAAGCTATTATTATTTTCATTTCGGTTTGCTCCGCATTTATAAAGAAATCAGGTGACACAATGCCCGCATTAACAAGGAAGTCCATTCCGTAGGGTCCGCCTATCTCCTCGTCAACTGTAGCAACAAACTGTATGTTCCCTTTCGGCTTTATTCCGCATTCCTTTATTGCTTTAAGCGCCATAAAGCAAGCTGCAAGACCGCCTTTCATATCTGCGGCTCCTCTGCCTATGAGCATACCGTCTTTAACTGTGGGAATGAAGCCTCCGTCCGTTTTCCAGTCGTCCTCATCCGCAGCTACTACATCGTAATGGCCTCCCATGGCAAGTGTTTTGCCGTTTCCGGTTCCGGGTATCTGCGCAACAAGATTGCATCCGCCCGGAGAAAGAGCGTGTTTGTAAGCCGTTATGCCAAACTTTTTAAACTCCGTTACGAGATAATTGGCTTCTTTTTCATAGTTTTCATTTGAGTCCTCACGTCCGGAAATTGAAGGTATGCTTATAAGACCAGAGGCTATCCTAACTATCTCATCTTTGTTATTTTCTATATATTTGATTACTTTTTCTCTGTCATCCATATACTGCCTCCGTTTTGATACTGTCAGTCAATTTTCATTTTTGAAAAACCATTTTTAATGAAGTCGACAATGTTATCTATAACTGCCTCTACACTGTCATGCCCCATCTTTAGTGTTGCAAGCTTAGGGTCCTCGCCATAGTTTCCGCATGTTCCGGTAACATCAATAGTGTTAAGCCAAATACCGTAGTTTATGCCCTTATATCCAAATGTAGCACTGCCCCTTGTTTCAACACCGTCTGCAAGAGTTTTAAAACCTTCAAATCTAATCTTGTCTTTATGTACATACTGAGGGAAAAGATACATCATTGCTGCTGTTTCAGGTTTTCCGGCATGGCCGAGTTCTTCCCATTCAGGTTTAATCTGTCCTGCAATGTTCCACCAATCCAGTATAAGCCCCATAACGCCGAATTCTATTCTGAGGTTCATAGATACTCTTTTAAGCACATAGCTGTTTCCGCCGTGGCCGTTCATAAATATTATTTTTTTTGCTCCAAGATTTACAAGCTGTTTTGATACTGAATAGTATACATCGTAAAGCAAATCCTGGTCAAAACCTATTGTTCCCGGAAAACTGTTTTTGTGATATTCCGTATAGCCGTAGTTTACAGTAGGGGCAACAAGTATGCCCGTTCTTTCAGATATCCTCTTTGCAAATTCTTTTGCTATATGAAAATCCGTTCCAAGCACCATATGACACCCATGCTGTTCCGTTGAGCCGCATGGCAGAATTACCATATCGTTTCCGTCCTCAAAATATTTTTTTACTTCTTCATATGTCATTTCTTCAAGCAGCATTTTTATCTCCCCCTTTAATTAAAATAATATTTTGGCTGTTTTTTTGCGTAATCAAATCTTTCATAAGCAAGTTTTGAAATATCAACATCGGGTTTTTCATTATTTGCAAGCTGGGCAAGCGTATATCCAACTGCCGGTCCCGGGCAGAAGCCGTGTCCAGTAGCGCCTATATCCAGTACAAGATTAGGAACTTCCGGCACATTTCCTATAATAGGTACTCCGTCATTTGACATATCAACCCATCCGGACCATGAACGTATTATTTTTGCAGTCTTTAAAGCAGGTATGTCTTCGCCTATGTGAGAGCATATATTGGAAGGATTATAAGATGTTGATAAAATTCCGCCAACATCAGCCATACAGTTTTCACGTCCCGTGCTGTCGCCAAATACAAATGAACCGTGGTCCGTCTGATGTCCGTAAAACCCACTCATGCCGCCTATCATATGGTGAAACATTACAGGCATAGGCTCCGTTACTATTACTTCAATAAGACGCTTAAAAAGAGGAAGGTCAAGGCCAACCGTATTTATAAGACTTCTTCCGCCGTATCCTGCAGAAACAATTATCTTGCCGCCTTCATATATATTTCCTCTTTCAGTTACAACCTGTCTTGCTTCTCCTTTATAAAGGTTTATCTTTACTGCTTTTTCTCCTGTTATAAACCGCACGCCCATCTCTCTTGCTCTTTTATAAAAACCGAGAGTTGCCGTAAGAGGATTTGCAACACCGTCTGTAGGTGTCCAGCCGGCACATGTTACATGCTCAGAAAGATACGGATTTATTTTCTTAAGGTCATCGCCTTCTATAAGAAACATTTCTATCCCTGATTTTGCGGCGTCTTTAATTCTTTTTTTAATTCCTTCTTTGTGGGTATCGTTGTAGCCGCATACAAGGTATCCCTTGCGTCTGTATTCAGGGTCAATTCCCAGTTCATCTTTAAGATTAGGCCAGATTTTCTGTGTGGCATATATGGCAAGAGGCATTTCTCTCAGGTCACGGCCTGAAACTCTGGCGCCTCCGCCGTTTCTGCTTGAACCGCCGTTGCCTATCATTTCTTCTTCCAAAACTATTACTTTAAGGCCTTTTTTTGCGCAGTAGTAAGCAGCCGAATTCCCGGCAATACCTGCGCCTACTATAATAACATCAGCAATATTTTTACTCATTGCTTTCCACCTCATTTCCTAAAACCTGCATTTCTGCCGGACGTACAGGCGGCCTCGGCGTTATATCATCAAGAGATGATACCGGCACATTAAGTTCCTTTGCAATTATTGCCTTTACATGTTTTGAGCATGTCTGCCCCTGACAAAGGCCCATTCCCGGACGTATAAAACGCTTTACTTCGGTCATCGTCCACATTCCCTGATGTACTGCTTTTCTTATATCGCCCTTTGTTATTTCCTCACATCTGCATATTATAAGTCCGTCATCAGGCTGAGGTATAAACTCGCCTATATCGGCGGAACGGTCTTTATATTCGCTGCTCATTATAAAGTCGCCTCCATTCCTTTATAAAAACGGGCTTTCATTGACATATCTCTCGGTACTTTTATAGTTAAAAGCGTTGTATGGTCAAATGCCGGATTTTTTCTGACCTCAACCACTTCTGCTTTGCATACTTTATGCCCGCTTCTGTCAAGACCAACTCCAACATCACCCACAGCCGGCACAGGCAAAAATTCATACGGAAGCGTTACGGATGCAAATCCCGGCTCATAATCATTGTTTACAAGAAATATCGCCTGTCCTGAACATGATGCAACACACATTCCGCAGTTTGTACATTTGCTTTTTTTATTTACTTCCGGAAGGCTTGTAATATCGTCCCCTACCATTATGCAGCCGAATTTGCAGGCGTCCTGACAAGGATTGCACGGTATATTCTGCGTACATTCTATAACAGGATGAACTCCCTTTATATCGTCATCAACACCAGGGAAACTATTTATTTCGTTATCTGCAACATAACCCTTTGATAAAAGTGTCTGTGAAAGCTCATATCCTTCATCGGTTTTTGTAAGGTCTGTTCTGCCTTTGTTTTCATGGCTGAACATTCCCTTTCTGAGTTTATTTATTGAGTTATTAAGCTCATCATATTCGTTTTTAAATTCTTCTTCAGTTACATATCCGTCTTTCTTGGCAGCAGCCAAAGCCGATATTCTGCCTGTTATCATAGCTGAACTTGCTTCCTCAATGCCTGCAACATCGCCGGCGGCATAAAGCCCTTCTATGGAAGTAGCGCCGTATTTATCTGTTTTAGGAACGGCCCCTCCTTTGTCAACCATTTCGCAGCCAGTCATAGCAGCCAGTTTGCTCATAGGCGAAAGGCCTACCGCCATACATATAGTATCAACATCCAAATGTTTCTCTGTTCCCTTTATTACCTTAAAGTGTTCATCAACCTTTGCTATTGTGGCTCCCGTTACATGGTCGCTGCCTTCGGCTTTCACAACCGTGTGTGAAACAAGAAACGGAACTCCCGCTCTTGAAAGTTTTGAAGCATGAACTCCATATCCGCCTATTCTCTGAGCGGCATCAATTACTGCTACAACGTCGCACCCTGCCTGAAGAAGCTGAAAGCTTACTACAAGGCCGACGTTTCCGCTGCCAACCATAAGTATTCTGTTTCCGGGCATAACGCCGTTTAAATTCATCATTGTCTGAGCGGCACCGGCACCCATTACGCCGGGAAGCGTCCAGCCGTCAAACGGGATAAAGTTTTCATTTGCACCAGTTGCAATAATTACATTGTCTGCAGAATAATTGGTAAGTGAATCATTTTCAACTACACCCAGTCTTTTCATAGGGTAATAAATACCTTCAACAACAGCTTTAAGGTGTACATCAACTCCAAGTTCCCGTGCCTCTGTAAGAAGTTCCTCACCTATGCGAAAGCCTCTCTCTTTTGCTTTGTGTTCTTTTGAGCCGAAAAATTTATGTATCTGTTTAAAAAGCTGACCTCCGGGACGTGAGTTTTCATCAAATACGGCTACATTTTTCATGCCGTGCTTTTTTGCTTCTATAGCCGCTGACAGCCCGGCAGGTCCGGCTCCTATTACAGCCAAATTATATCTTTTCATTGCTTACCCCTCCTTTTTCGCCGATACACCATACTGTGTTTCAACAGTCATTCCCTCTTCAAGAGCAGTTACACATGTTCTTGTGTTTGGTTTGCCGTTTACAACCATTACACAGTCGGTGCATCTTCCTATGGCACAGAATATGCCTCTCGGTTCTTTTTTCTTTTTGGTGTATCTGTGTATCATAACTCCGGCAGCTTTTAACGCTGCTGCTATAGGTTCCCCTTCATAGCCTGTCATTTCTTTTCCGTTGTAGGTAAATTTTACCAGTCTGCCCTTTTTAAAATCGTCAATAATAGGATGTGACTTTATCCTCATTAAGCATCTCTCCCGTCTTTTTATTGTTACTGCATTTTTAAAAAAGATTAATAAGCTTTAACGTTTCAGATTTCCTCCTTTATTGATATATAAAATCATGTTCTTATGTTACTACCGAAATATTCATTTTTTAATAACTATCTGTTCTTAATTTGTTGTGCAATTGCACAATATGGAAAATAACTTATACATTAAAATTCAATATTTGTATTGATTTATCATTGTTTTTATGTCAGAATAAATTAAAAATTATAATTAAATCACTTGAGGATATATCATTTGACCAATATATAGTATGAAAATACAGGAGGCGTTATATATGTCTGCAACTGTGTCAAATATTTTTGAAAACTTATCTCCGTCTTACCGCCTTAAATGTATAGCCGGAAAAAACGGCATAAATAGCCAGCCTGTCCACTGGGTAAGTGTAGTTGAGGATGACGATGAAAAGAAATTCAGAAACACAAACGAAATTATACTTACATCGGGGCTCAGAAATTCCCACGAAGATTATTTATTGAAATTTGCTCAAAAACTTAATCAGGCAAATGCCTGTGCTTTGATAATTAATATCGGTCCGTATATAAAAGAGATACCCAAAAATCTAATAGATTTTTGCAATGAAGTAAGTCTTCCGCTTTTTATTATGCCGTGGGAAATACTTATGGTTGACGTAGTTAGAGATATATGCCACTTTATAATTTATGAGGAAACGACTCAGTCCAATATTTCGGAGTTGGTACAAAATATAATATTTAAGACAGAAAACATAGAATCACAGATAAAACAGCTTGAGCGCTATGGATATTCAAAAGACAGTATCTACTGCCCCGCAATACTTAAAATACAGGTTGAGGGAAAAGACGACTATGACGCCCTTACAAAACACCTTGGCATATATTGCGAGGAAATAACAGGAAGCACAAGTACACATAAGTGTATATCTTTTGTATATAACCGACTGATAACGCTTATATTTGTGGATTATACAAAAGAGCTTGTGGAAAATTTTATCACATCATTTTACAAAAACCTGCCTTTAAAATTTTTAAGACACAAAATTTATATGTGCATAGGCTCAAACAAAAATGATATATACAGCCTGTCTGTAAATTTCAAAAGGATATTGCCCTTAATCAAAGTTGCAATAAAAAACGATACAAAAGTTTTATTTTATGATTCGGCAGGTATTTATAAAATTCTTGCGGAAGTAAATGATTTGAATGTACTCAAAGAATATTATGACGAAACAATAGGCCTTATAATCAGGTATGACGGTGAAAAGCTTACCGACCTTTATCAGTTTATAAAAAGCTATATACTGCTTGACGGAAACGTACAGGCTGTGGCCGAAAAGCATTTTGTACATCGAAATACCGTAAACAATCAGCTAAAAAAAATAGAAAAGATAACAGGCATAGACCCATTTTCAGTAGAAGGAAAAGCACGATTTTCAATTGCTTTAAAAATACTTGATTTATATGCTTTTTAATTGCGGCATTTTAAAATACCTGTGCAAAGGCATAAAAATACCTGTTCAGATGTACATTGATAAACATTCGCGACGGATATAATATTATTAACATAGATAGTGTGTTTAAAAAATAGGTTTTAAACTAAATAGAGCTGTAACAACAGAAATAGACAACGGCGTATATTCCATATATGCCGTTTTTTTGTTTATTTATTTTGTTTTTTATTTGAAAGGAGAGAAAAGCTATGAACAGATTAAGTTATATCATCCGACGGCTTATACAGATGATACCGGTATTCTTTATAGTTACGGTACTGGTTTTTGTACTTATTAGATGTATTCCCGGAGATCCGGCCCTTACAATGCTCGGAGATAGGGCAACACATGAAATGATTGAAGCATACAGGCAAAAAATAGGCTATTATGACCCCTTATGGCTTCAGTATTTTATTTTCTTAAAGGATTTGCTTCATTTTGACCTCGGATCATCTTTAAGGTACAGTGAGCCTGTTATAAACCTTATTTTAGAAAGACTTCCGGTTACAATAGGCCTTACAGTATCAGTTGTATTTTTTACTGTAGTAATAGGTTTTCCTCTTGGATTTATGGCAGGCAAAAAACGGAATAAACTTCCGGATTATATTATTAGAATTTATTCTCTTTTCGGTCTTTCGGCACCACAGTTTTGGGTAGGTCTTATGCTTCTTCTTATGTTTGGTGTAAAAATAAAGCTGTTTCCCGTAAGCAACTGGGGAGACACACTGCCAGAGCATATAATGGCTTTAATACTTCCCGGAATTACGCAGGCTCTCGGCATAATGGCTGTAATAATAAGAAATTTAAGAAACAATGTTGTTGATATAAGCGGCACCAGTTATGTAACATTTGCGAGAAGCAAAGGTCTTTCAGAAGGAAGAATAGATTTAAGGTATATTTTCAGAAACGCTCTTTTGCCTACAACCACAATACTTTCCCTTTGGATAGCTTCACTTCTCGGAGGCTGCATAATTATAGAAACTGTATTTAATCTTCCGGGGCTCGGCGCTCTTATGATAAACAGCGTACTTTCGAGAGATTATTCCGTTATACAGGGAGGAGTGCTTATTTTTGTAATTACGGTGCTCATTATAAACCTTATAACAGATATAATCTACTCTATGCTTGACCCGAGGGTAACGTTGAATTAAAAAGAAAGGAGAATTTCTATGGATATTCGGTGTTCCGCAGTTGCCGATACATCTGCAAAAAGTTTTATAGAAAAGAAAAAGCAAAATATTTTAATAGATACTTTTATTTTAATACTTAAAAGCAAAGCTCTCGTTATAGGACTCATAATAATAGGCATTATGCTTGTGCTTGCTTTGTTTCCTTCCGTTTTTACAAAGTTTGACCCAAATTACATAGACGGAAATGCAATTATGCTTTCACCGTGTACCACCCATTGGTTTGGAACGGATATGTACGGGCGCGATTTGTTTTCACGTGTTATATATGCAACAAGGCTTGACCTTTTTATAGGTGTTTCAGCAATGTTTGTTCCTTTTGCCATAGGCACATCTCTTGGACTTATATCCGGCTATTACGGCGGAAAAGTAGACGCATTAATAATGAGAATAGTTGATATACTTATGAGTTTTCCATATATGGTGCTTTGTATAATGATAGTCGCAATAATAGGCGCAGGTATAAAAAGCCTTCTTATAGCCATGTGGCTTGTTGACTGGAAAAACTATGCAAGGCTTATACGAAGCGAAGTAATGATAGTGAAAAACTCTGACTTCATACAGGCGGCAAAAGTTATGGGATTCAGTGACAAAAGGATACTTTTAAGACATATTCTTCCCAATGTACTTAGCAGCGCACTTGTATATGCCGCAAGCGATATAGTTGTCTGCATGATGGCAAGCGCCGGACTTAGTTTTCTCGGCATAGGCGTACAGCCGCCAACCCCTGAATGGGGCGCTCTTATAGCACTTGGCAAAACCAGTCTTTCAAAAAGCTGGTGGCAGAGTTTCTTCCCGGGCATATTTCTTATACTCTCAGGATTTGGCTTCAGTCTTATAGGCGACGGCATGTCAGACCTATTAAGAACAAGAGGAAGATAAACAGAAAGGAATTTTTGCCATGGAAAATAATATTCTTGAAGTTAAAAATTTAAAAATGCATTACGTTTCTAAATACGAAACAGTAAAGGCAATAAATGATATAAGTTTTTCAGTAAAAAAGGGCGAGACATTCGGCCTTGTCGGTGAGAGCGGCTGCGGTAAAAGCTCTGTATGCAAAACGCTTTTGCAGCTTCTTCCGCCAAACGCTAAATTTATGGGAGGCTCAATAAAATACAAAGGAAAAGAGCTTATAGGTTTAAGCAACAAAGAACTCCAGAAAATAAGAGGACGTGAAATAAGCATGAGTTTTCAGGAGCTTATGACGGCCCTTAATCCGGTAACAAAAGTTAAAGAACAGATATATGAACAGTTTATAGGCCTTAAAATGACAAAACAGGAAAAATATGCCAAGGCAGTTAATCTTCTTAAACTTGTGGGCATACCTTCTCCGGAACAGAGACTTGAGGAATATGTACACCAGTTTTCAGGCGGTATGCGCCAAAGAATAATGATAGCCATTGCTCTTGCCGCACAGCCTTCAATGCTCCTTGCAGATGAGCCCACCACAGCCCTTGACGTTACCATACAGGACCAGATTATAAAGCTTATAAACAGTCTTAAAGAAACTCTCGGCATGAGCATAATACTTGTAACTCATGATCTTGGTGTTGTAAGCCAAATGTGCGACAGTATAGCAGTTATGTATGCCGGAAGCATTGTGGAAACCGGCGACACTCTTACTATTTTCAGCAAACCTCGGCATCCGTATACGGAAGGCCTCATTCGTTCAATGCCGAAAGATGACGGTTCAAAAGACAGACTTGAGTCTATAGAAGGCGCTCCGCCAAACTTAAATAATCTTCCGAAAGGCTGTTCTTTTGCCGAAAGATGCAAATATGCAACTGAAATATGCATAAACCAGATGCCGCCTTTAAAGGAAGTCGGCGAAAATCACTATTCAAAATGTTTTCATACAGATTTACTTATAAACAGCAAAGGTCTTATTGAATTATAAGGAGGTGTTTTAAATGTCTGAATATACTTTAAAAAATAACAATTCGGAAGTGCTTTTAAGCGTAAAACACCTGAGAAAAGAATTTCCCATAAAGCAAACCATATTCGACATAATACAGAAAAAAGAAAAGAAAAAGCTTACCGCCGTAGACGATGTGTCAATTGATATATATAAAGGAGAAAACTTGGGTATAGTCGGTGAAAGCGGCTGCGGCAAAACCACATTTGCAAAGTCTGCAATACAGCTTTACAAACCAAATTCAGGTGAAGTGTTTTTTGAAGGCATAGACATTACTAAAGTATCAAGGAGAGAACTCAGAAAATTGTGCAGAAATTTTCAAATGATATTTCAGGACCCTTTTTCATCTCTTAATCCCAGAATGTCAGTACGTGACGTTTTAAGCGAAGCTCTTACTGTACATAAAATAGTAGAAAAAAGCAAAGTAAATACCAAAATAGCTAACCTTATAGATATGGTAGGCCTTAATATTGACCAGCTTGACAGATTCCCCGGAGAATTTTCAGGCGGCCAACAGCAGCGAATAGGCATAGCAAGAGCGCTTGCGCTTAACCCAAAGCTAATAATTGCCGACGAGCCTGTTTCGGCACTTGATGTTTCAATACAAGCTCAGATTATAAACCTTATAAAAGATTTGCAGGAACGTCTTGGAATAACGTTTATTTTTATATCCCATGATCTTAGAGTAGTACGGTATGTTACAACAAGAGTGGTTGTTATGTATCTCGGAAAAATTATAGAAACCGCAGATACTGAAAAGCTGTATCGTAATCCTCTGCATCCGTATACAAAAATACTGCTTGAGTCAAATCCAAACTTAGACCCAAGAAAACGCGAGAAAAAAAGCCTTATAGAAGGAGAGCCGCCAAGCCCGATAGACCTTCCGAAAGGATGCCGATTCTGCAAACGCTGTAAATACGCAATGGATATATGTCATGAAAAAGAGCCTGATTTAAAGGAAATCCGTCCGGGGCATAAAGCAGCATGTTTTAAACTGTAAATTACACAAAATATGTGTACATCAAATTATTTTTAACTTATAGGAGGAATGTGTATGAAAAAATTCAAAAGATTTTTAACGGGATTTTTAAGCATAGCTATTTTGATATGTGCTCTTACAGGGTGTGGAAGTTCTGCTTCTTCATCAAATAGTTCTGCAAAAGGTTCCGAAGCTGCATCATCAGGTTCATCATCAGCTGATGCGTCAGGAACACTGAAAGACAGATTTACAATGGCAAGGCCTATAGACTCCGATAACCTTGACCCTGTAACAAATCAGTATAAATACGACATATGGGTACTGGCTTCCATATGCGAAGGCCTTGTAAAAATAGGCGATGACGGTTCTACAGTGGAGCCTTGCCTTGCAAAAAGCTGGGATAAAAGTGAAGACGGTCTTACATGGACTTTCCATCTTCTGCCCGACATAAAGTTTTCAGACGGCACTCCTGTTACCGGAGCCGACTGGGTATTCTCATTTGAAAGAGCAATGAAGCATGACGAAAGTATTTTCTATACATACTGCAAATCAATAGATTCTGTTGAGGCGCCTGATGATACAACTTTTGTTTTACACCTAAAATATGTGGACCCTTCTATACTTACAAATCTCTGTATGTGCAACATGGTAGTACAGAGCAAGGCTTATTACGATAAAGTAGGAGAAGATAACTACATAAACGGTCCTGTTGCCACCGGTCCTTATTATATCAAAGACTGGAAAAAAGGAGAGTATCTTCTTCTTGCCAAAAACCCATATTATCGTGACACTGTAAACATGAATGAAATAATGCTTAAGGTTGTTTCGGATGCACAGACCAGAGAACTTATGCTTCAGTCTGGCGAAGTTGACCTTATAACAGAAGTGCCTTTCAACAATATAAATGACCTTAATTCACAAGACGGCATAACAGCTCTCGGTCTTCCTGCCGGTCAGGAAAGGTATTTCATAATAAATCACAGGCATAAACCTTTTGACAACGAAAAAGTAAGAGAAGCCATAAGAGACGCCGTAGATATACCGCAGATAATAAATGTTGTTCTTGCTGGTCAGGGGCAAGAGGCAAACACATTTATTCCTAATGCATGTATGTACTGGGACGACTCAGTGCCTTATCCAAAGCGAGATGTAGAAAAAGCAAAAGAACTGCTTAAAGAAGCCGGATACCCTAATGGTTTCTCATTTGAGTACTGTATAGTTTCAGGCGATTCCGTACAGGAGCAGATAGCAACAATAGTAAAACAGCAGCTGGCAGAAGTAGGCATTACGGCAAACATAGTAGTATATGAAAACGCGGCCTTCAGAGACAAATATGCAAACAACGGTCTCGACTTTTACGTAGGCCAGTGGACAATACAGTCAAACGATCCTACATCAATCGCCGATTATTGGTTTATATACGACCAGTCGGATGCATATATGTCGGGATACAAAAACGACCAGCTTACAAAATTAAACGAGCTTGCAAAACATGAGCTCGATGATAATAAACGCGCCGAATACTTTAAACAAATGCAGGAAACATTTTATAAAGACGCAGTTGCAATACCTATTTACTGGGGTACATTCCCTATCGCTTATTCCGATAAAGTAAAAGACTTTGTACAGTCGCCTTTAGGATATTACAGATTCCAGTATGTAAAATGTTATAAATAAAAAATAAAACAACCCTCCAAAGATTATTTCTGGAGGGTTGTTTTATATCATTATAGTTTAGTATTTATTTTTTAAATTTATCTCTTAACATGTGTATAATATTTAGCTGAATTTCAAAATTCTGACGTGCTTTTTTAGTTTCCGTATCCAAAATCAAGCCGCACGTAAATAACTGAATTGCAACAAGTGCCATAATACCTGATACTATAAGCGTAGGGAATCTCGGGACAAGACCTGTCTTGCTAAATTCCAATAAAATCGAAATAAAAAGCACCATTGAGAAAAAAGCCACTATCGCCGATAAAATACCAAAAAAATAAAATGGCTTATAGTCTTTGTAAAGTCTGAATATTGTTAAAATAACCTTCATTCCGTCTTTATATGTGCTTAACTTCGACTCGCTTCCGTCAGGCCGGTCTCTGTATGCAACCGGTATTGATTTCAACGACAAGTTTTTATCTAAAGCATGTATACTCATTTCAGTTTCAATTTCAAAGCCCTTTGACAAAACAGGAAATGATTTAACAAATATTGGGCTGAATGCTCTGTAGCCTGTCATAATATCGGTAATGTTTCCGCCGAAAAATTTGTTTACAAGGTTTCTAACAATTACATTTCCGCTGTTATGAAAAAGTCTTTTGTTTTCAGTAAAATATGTAGACGATAATCTGTCACCGATTACCATATCAACCCCGTCATTTAACACAAGAGAAACCATTTCTTTTGCACATTCGGCAGGATATGTATCGTCGCCGTCTATCATAATATAGCAGTCGGCATTTATTTCTCTAAACATAGTTCTTATTACATTGCCCTTTCCCTGCCTATGCTCATAACGAACAATAGCTCCTGCGTTTCTGGCAATTTTATCTGTGTCGTCTGTTGAGTTATTATCATATACGTATATATCGGCATTAGGAAGTACTTTTTTTAAATCTCCAATTACTTTTTCTATAGTTTTGCTCTCATTATAACAAGGAATTAAAACCGCAACCTTATTCATATTTTTCTCCATTTAATTTATTTTCAATTATTTACTATTGCTTTTCGTTTAGCTATGTAATTCCAAAACATAACAATTATAGTTGCAATTATTTTTGCAGTCATATAGTAAATTCCAAATTTGCTTACAAACAGCCACATAAGTATCTGATTAAACCCAAGGCCAATAACGCTTGACACAATAAAAATAAATTTTGCCTTGCTGTCAGTATTTTTTGCTCCTTCAAATACCCATAACACACAAATTATATAGTTTACAACTACAGAGGCAGTGAAACTTGCAGCCGCAGATATTAAATAGTAAACACCGCAAAATTCTGTAAGGACATATAAAATTCCAAAATCAACAGCAAAACTTATTCCGCCGTTAATTGCAAATTTTATAAATTCCTTTATCCTTTTAGTATTAATTTTCGTCACTTCCTTTAATCGTTGCTTCTCTGTTCTATTATATTTACCCAGTATGGCTTAAAGCTTTGCTCATCAAAATTATTAGAATTATATATTGTAAACCTTATTTTCGCATCTCTGCCTATTTCATTTTCGGGTATATTTACATTTTCTTTAACATATGAACTGCCCGGCAGCCACTTAGCATTAAATAATTCTTTGCAGCCTTTGTCCGATATTAATTCTGCATTAACTATAAAACCGCTGTTTCCCATACCTGAAGCGGCAATATATCTGCCTATGAAAAATTCCGACTTATACCCCGTTCTCTTATAGTCATCCAAATCAATATCATAGTCAGCCGTGTCTTTTAAAGTATATACCCTTTCACCTTTATCCAAATCTTCGTTATACTCCAATTTAAAAAACGTTAAAGGTTTATCGGAATAGTTGCAGTTTGACGTGTATATGTCTTTAATTTTAAAATTGCCGTTTCTTATTTTTTCTATTACATTTCTGATATCAGCTTTGTTTGAAATCGTATAGACATTTTTGTTCTTCATGTTTTCCAAATATTTATCGTAAATTTTTTGAGTGGTTTCGTTTGTAATGCCATAAAAAGATGTTACCATAGGAACCGGTTTTATAAGGCTTGCATACCCGCTGTTGTTTTCTATAATATACCAATAATCAACGTCATTTATAATTTTTTTATCAACACCGTTTTCGTAATCTTTGAAAAGCAGCTTTGCATTTTTCTTATATATATCGGAATCCGTTAAAATTGATTTGCTTCCTGCTCTGTTTATATTGTATATATAAGTATTTCTCACTACAATTCCCACACTTACCGCAATGCTTAAAATCATAACAACTGAAACAAATTTAATTAATTTGCTTTTTTTTTCCCTAATCCACACATAACAGTATATACCTATAATAACGGCAGATAAACTGTCCACTATTATTGAGTATCTGTTGTACCCGTTAATGGCAATTAAATAAAACAAATAAAAAACTATCCAAATAATGTCAACATACAAAATTTTTTTGCCGTATTTTTTCTTTGAAAAAAAAGCAATAAAAATAATAATAAAACATTGTAAAATATAACCAATATAAAATCCACTATTTGCACAAAGTTCTGGTCTTATTATTATATATATTGGCCAAAATATATATTGCAGTACATTTTTAGGCCCAAACCAATCATAAAAGTCTGACAGCGTATTAGGCGATACATCAGTTGCAAAATAAGGCGACTTAAACAAGCTGTTTAAATACGGAAACAATGGGTTTCCTGTAAGTTTAAAACTTAAAACTAAGTACAATGCTACTGTAAACAAAGCTGCCAAAACAGAAAAAACAATACTTTTTAATGTAATGCTTTTTCTAAACTTTATAATATATATAAATGCCAAGGGAATTAAAAAAAAGGTATTTGACATTTTTAATGACACTGAAACACCTGCAATAAACGCCAAAAAACACATTTTATAAATGCTGTTATCTTCATCAAAAATTACAATTCTAAGACATTCCAATATAAGCGGCAATGCCAATAAATCAACATAATAAATATTAAAGTCCAATACTATATTTTCTATTAATACTCCTGACAGCGCAATCAATGCTACAGCATAATCCTTAACTTTAAAATCAAGTGTCATATCGGCAAAAATTTTTCTTATAAAATCCGTAAGCTGTGTAAAAAACAGTATTGCAACAATGGTATTTAATACGGTACCCATTCTATATCCGAGGAAATACCTGAAAAAATAAAACATTCTGTCCGCAAAATACAAGCTGACTTCATTCATTACTCTGTTAGGAAAAAAATCATGATTTACAAAATCTCTTCCCAGAAACTGCTGAAAATATATATGATAATTTAAAGTATCCCATGAAAAATCCGGAATAGTCATTTTTAAAACAAATAATAAAATTAAAATGCCTATGGCAAAAACATCAAATTTACTTATTTTTATTTTATAAATATCAACATGTTTTATTAAAAACTTTTTCCAAACAACTAATAAAATTATCCCTGAAAAAACAAGTGAAGCTCTGTAGTCGATTTTTGTTATGTATTCTATGTAATCATTTAATAAAAGCAATAAACATAGTGATACATACGCAAATAATCCCCTGTTAATTTTTATATTCATAAAATTTCTCCGTTTTATATTTTTCTGCTGTAGTATATTTTTTGTGCTTATTCAATTTTCTATAATAATATTATTATAATCTTAATTCAACATTTTTGTGCAAAATTTTACATCTATTATAATTAAATAATTCTATATATGTGATTATTAAGAAAAATACAGTACAAGTACAAAAGTATGCCTTTAATATATAATTATAACATAAAAAAACAAACCCCATACTTAAGATTCAAGGGTTTGTTTTATATAACCACAATTAGTTTAAATACGTTTAGCACATCATAGTAACATCTTCATTTTCATCAAATGTCCATTTAACATCTTCATCAAGCAAATCAACATTGTCTTTAATTTCTTTATAGACAGCTTCCGAAACCAAAAGTCTGCTTATATTTAATGTGTTTTCGCAAACAATTACCTTTGCTTCTTCCGGTTTAATTATTCCGAGAGTCTTAAAAGCAGCGGCAATAGTTTCTTTTTCAGTAGCAAAATGCGCCGGAACTTTTCCTCTTTCAAGATATGTCGTAGGCATAAGATTTATATACATTGCCTCATAATCAATCATATCCACCAATTTTTGCGTAGTTAAATCCGCAAGTCCGATTCCAACTGCATTGCCGTAAGAATCCGGCGAAAGCCTAAGTATGGCAAGCTTATTTATATCCGGGGATGATGGTTCAGGCACTCCTCTTACTTTTATTCTTCCTACTACTTTTGTGTCAACACCTGTGCCGCTGAACATTTTTCCCATCTCTTTTACTATTAAAATATCCAGCTTGTCTACAGGCAGGTGAGGAACCTGCTGCTTTGCAATTTCCAAAAGCTTTGCTTCTTCTTCGAGAAAATTTTCAGGCTTAAGCGCCTTTATGATATATGTCTCATCAACAGAGTTTTCTATTATTGCAAGCCCTGCAAGATATGGTGCTTTTTTAAGTGATACTTTGAAAGAAAGCGGAATTGTCTCTCCAAGACCGTATCCATGCATTGCCGTTGCGCCCTTTTGCTTTCCAAGCCCCACAGCACACATTTTTACAACGCCGCTTTCGTTTTTGGCAAGAAAATCCGTGTGCGGCTTTACTCTGTTTACAACTATTATCCCGGCGGAACCATAGGCATTTTTGTCAAAATATACCGGCGCTCCATTTTCTGCTTTGCCGATATACACCGGCTCCATATCCGAACGTATCTCACATCCCATTATTTTTTCGCTTATACCGAATTTTTCAAGAACATGAATTTGGCCTTCAGCAGTAGCTCCGCCGTGGCTTCCCATTGCCGGAACAATAAACGGCTTTCCCCCATGCTCAAAAACATAGTCCACTGCCGCCTTTACTATTTTGTCAATATTATTAATGCCTCTTGAACCGGCGCACACTGCAATTTCTCCGTCTTTTTTTATTTTCTTGTCTATGCCTATAGAGTCAAGCTCATCAAACACAGTCTTTCTTAAATCCATTAGTTTTTCCTGATTTAAGTGCTGGCGAATTCTGTACATTTTAGGATATGTAAAATCACTTTTCACATGATACATAAAATTACCCCCTCAGCACTCGGCATATTTAATTTTAACAATATCTTTTGAATCATAAATCTTATAGTCCTCACAGCCCGGTATGAGCTCATCGGCTCTTTTAATAATTTCCTCTGCTGTCAGAAGCGGAAAATCTTTGTGAAGATATTCTTTTGTAAAGCCTACGCTTGCAAGTTCTTCATATGCTTTTTTAGTAATATTATCAAAGTCTATTTTTTTATGGAGATATTTTGCAACTGTAAGTACAGCCGGTGAACCGCCTATTGTACGCCCTGGAACCATTCCGCATTCAAGAGCCTGAATTATATATCTTGCAAGAACAGGTTTTTCAACGCAAATAATAGGAATATGTTTTTTAAGTGTTTTTGCATACTCTCCAGAACCATGGGCTGTATCTCCGCACATATACTGTCTTTTAGGCACAATACGTCCGTATTCCTCAGGCACTACCATTCCTATGCCGACAGAAATAATCTCTCCGGTATTTCCCAAAAGGACTTTTCCGTCTTTCATAATTTCAAGCTGTCCAAGTATAGGCAGAAGAATTTCCTCCATTGTTACAATGTTCATCATCTCAGTAGCTGAATTATTGTTTGCCGCACGTCCCGTAATCACAACATTATGTACAGGTATTTTCTTTTTCCTGTAGTCCGGTCCCATATAAAGCGTACGCTTAGGATACTTATCCTTCCATACTTTAAGATGCGGCTCTCTTTTTATATCTTCATCCGTATAATTAAGCGGAATCATTTCAAGGTAGCCGAAATCTTTATTTATTCTGCCTCTGTCTGAAGCTGCCATTCTTATGATAGCACCTTCTACAACTATTCCGTCGCTTGTTGTTGTAACGGCATCAAGGTCTATTATATTGAGCCCGGCAGGCGCATCAATTGTTTTCGCAATTGCTTCAAAAGCAGCTTTAGGCTCAAGACCACAGTCTTTTACATCTTTATAGTCAATCAAAACAATGTTGAGAGGAATAAGCTTTCCGTTAAGCATTCCCTCAGGTATCATTCTGTATTTTAACTTAGCCATAATAATTCCTCCTAATAATTTAAACAAATCAGTGGTTTCCGATTATAGGCCTTCTGTCATCTATGTTTTCAGGATCACAGTCAAGTAAATATGCTTCTTCTGTAGGATGAAGTATATTTACAATTTCAAGTACGGCTTTATCGCATTTTCCGTCCTTATTCATGCCTTTTACTATAACCGTCTGCATTGTTTCAGGCACACGAGGAATAACTATAAGCTCCAAATTTTCAACATTATCAAGAGCAGCCAATTCGCCTACAGCGTGCTCTATTCGCCCCGTTCTTAGGCTCTGCATTTTGGCAGATCTGAGATTTTCAAGGCCCATTATTTTAATTTCCTTAGGCTTCTTGCCTTTTTCTGCTGCTGCAACCTGCATTTTCTTAATAAACTCAGGCAGTTTGGTATGCAATAATTTCATATTATTCATCCTCTCTTTTAACTAAAACTAATTATTATTTAAAACTTAGACGGAAGTCCAGCCTCCGTCTATATAAATTATCTGGCCCGTTGTGTAATTTGACGCCTGAGAGGCAAAGTATACCGCAATTCCAGCAATATCCTCAAAAGGCTGACCAAAACGTTTAAGAGGAATATGTGCAAGCATATTTGCTTTTTTTACAGGGTCCTCAAAAAGAACTTTTGTCATTGCAGTCTCAACAAACCCCGGAGCAATTGCATTAACATTAATTCCATACTGTGCCCATTCAACTGCAAGAGCTTTTGTCATCTGCATTACGGCGCCCTTTGCCGCAATATATGAAACTATATTCTGAGCGGCAACAATTCTTGCATTTATTGATGAAAGATTTATTATTTTTCCCCGTATGCCTTTTTCAACCATATGTTTTCCGACTGCCTGACAGGCAAGAAAAACACCTTTAAGCTGAACGTTTTGAACGGCATCCCAGTCATGCTCCGTATACTCCAAAGCTGGCTTTCTTATATTGATTCCGGCACTGTTTACAAGAATATCAATCTGCCCAAGTTTTTCGATTGCTTCTGCAACCAGTTTTTCAACTCCGGCTTTTGTGGAAATATCCGAGGCTATTGGGTAAACCTTTTCTTTTCCAACTTTTTCGTTAATCTCTAACGCAGCGTTTTCGCAGTCTTTTATATTTCTGCTTGTTACAACAATATCAGCTCCTGCTTTTGATATACCTTCCGCAATCCCCTTTCCTATGCCTTTGCTTCCTCCAATAATAAGCGCTTTTTTTCCTTCAAGTGAAAAAAGATTAAGCATAATATTCCTCCTCGCTTTATAAAAACTACTGTTCATATAAAAATGCAGCATAAACCATGCCAAATTTAAAAAGCCTTGTTTCCTTATAAAATTAAATGTTCTTGTCTTGCTTTTAAGACAAAATAGGTCTTGTTTTTAAGACATACGTCGCAAAATCAAGACCTACTACTATTTATTATTTTGCCTAAGTTTATATTTTTCAATTTTTGAATATAAAACCGAACGATGAATGCCAAGTTTATCGGCTGTTTTTTGTATTTTCCATCCGCAGTCAATAAGCACAGATTTTATATATTCTTTTTCAAATTCCTCTTTTGCGCTTCTGAGGTCTTTTGTACATTTTGATTTTTTAGTATTATCGCTTAAACACTCTTTATTAATAATCCTGTCTGAAAGAATATTTTTATCACCGTTAATTATTACGTAGCGCTCTATCTCATTTCTCAATTCTCTGATATTTCCCGGCCATGAATAACTGTTAAGTCTTTCTTTTTGCTCTTTGCTAAAACCTATGTTTCTATTGTATTTCTGATTAAATTCCTTTAAATAATATTCTGAAATTGCCTTTATATCATCAGGACGCTCCCTAAGCGGCGGTATAAATATAGGGATAATATTTAATCTGTAATATAATTCTTCTCTGAATTTACCTTCTTTAACAAGCTGTTTTAAATCCTTGTTTGTTGCAGCAAGTATACGTACATCGGAATATATTATTTTTGTGCTTCCTATTCTTTTAATTTCTCCCGAATCCAGAAATCTTAATAGTTTTGCCTGCATAAAAAGCGGCAAATCGCCTATCTCATCTAAAAATACTGTTCCGCCTTTTCCCATTTCAAAAATGCCTTTTTTGCCTCTTCTGTCGGCACCTGTAAAAGCACCTTTCTCATATCCGAAAAATTCGGCTTCCATAAGCTCAGAAGGTATTGCGCCGCAGTTTACAGGCATGAATATTTCATCTTTTCTGATACTGTTATTATGTATATAGTTTGCCAAAACGTCCTTGCCGACACCTGATTCGCCGTAAAGTATTATTGAGCTGTCGCTTGCGGCAAGATATTTAAGGCTCCTGAATATATTTTTCATCTGTTTATCGGCAGTTATTATGGAACGGTATTTATTGTTTGCCTGCTGTATAAAAAGCAGCTTGTCCTTAAATTCTTCCGTTCTTGCTTTTTCTATGCTCAGCTGCCTTTGCATTTCCCTCATGAATGTTTCGTCATAACTAATTGCTATTATATACTCCACTTCGCCGTCACTGCCGTATACAGGCTTTGCAACACAGTCAATCATAACTCCGGAGTTTACACAAAGCTTTATAAATGCCGACTTGCCTGTTTTTAAAGCCTCAATAACAGCGGATTTATCCAATATCCCTTCTTTTATAAAATCATAAACACTCATCGAAAGTGCCCTTTCTCTTGTAAGGCCATACATTTTTAAAAGTGTTTCATTTACATAAAGAATTTTTCCGACATTGTCCGAAATAAGTATATTTCCATAATAATAATCAAGACACTTATTAAACATATAAAGTTCTTTTTCATTATCCAAGCAAAAACACCTCCCAGACATAGGCAAATATATTACAGCTTTTCAATGTTAAAAATTACTATTAAATATAATTATATACCATAACTTTATATTGCAACAATAAAAAAGAAATACAAATTATTATATGTTTACAGAAAATATGTTACAAAAATAAATAAAATAAAGCGAAAATATTTATTTTATTTTCGTTTAAGCAGTTTAAAAAAATCATTTTGCAATAATTTAAATATATTTGCAAAAAATAATAGGAGTATTGTAATTCAGTCACAGAAAAAATATAATGTTTTATATATTCTTATATTAGGAGGCGATTTGCATGGATTTAAAAAACGTTATGGAAAAGAAAAACTTTGTAGTTGTAGGAGATACTCTAAACCCCGAAAAATTTGCTTATAAAATTAAGAGCGGCCTTTTGGAGCACGGCTACAATGTACACGCAGTTGGAAAAGAGCTGAAATCCATAAATGATGTTCAGGAAAAAATAGATATAATTGATTTATGCATTAACCCGGCAAAAGGACTTAAATTAATTAAAGAATGCAAAAAAGATTTTGACTGTATTGTAATTCAGCCAGGAGCAGAAAGCGACGAGCTTGAAAATTATCTAAAGGAAAAAAATATGCCTTATATCAACAATTGTGTCCTTGTAGGTTTGGACCTATATGGCAAAAAAAATTAAAATGTATCTTAAACACAAATTTAGTTATATAGTAAAACAGGCTTTGTAATGTTAGTTTATCAAAGCCTGTTTTTTAATATAGTTATTGATATGGGGTGTGAGGATTGATTTATAAGAATGTCTAAAATAGGAAATGGATAAAAATTGAAATTTTACCCATTTTAAGATTTATCATAAAACTATTTACGGTTAATTTTATTTTTATATTCCCAAACAAAATGACATTCATTGCATCCATCTGCGATACGTTGATTTATACCATTACGATGAAATATAATTTCTTCTGGTAAGTAAGAATTAAATACTGCATTATCCACTTGACAGATTAATTTTGTTGCTTCAGGGATTTGTAAATAAGTTGTTAATTCATGATAAAGGCATTTAGTTATTTTTATCTCAAATTTATTTTCATTCTTACAAACTACTTCTAAGTCATTCCATTTAGTTGTTCCTGTTTTATTAATTTGCAATTCTTGTTTAATGAAATTTTCAAAAGTTCGTGGTTTATTGACAGAATCAAATAAAATGCTTTGTTTTGCAAGTCCACCTGTAAGTAGTGCTATTCGCATTATTTCAAATGCTTTCTTTTCACCTAACTTATCTTTTAAATTTATGTACACCCATAATGGCATTGAAATAAAATTTATTAAGTCAGGTGGAAAATTTTTATCAATGGTGCTTTGAAAGGTTGGAAGAGATGATTTACACTCTTGCAAAAAACATTCTGGTGAAGGCATTTCTTCCTGCAAAAGTTCTAATAATATAGGTGTTGTGATTTTTGTGAAATCAAATTCTTTTTTCAATTTTAATACCTCCATAAAATCAAAATTTTTTAGCAGCTAAAATATTTTTCTTATTTAAAGCCTTCATTAATTAGAAGGCCAAGAATTGATTAATTCATCAAGAAAGTTATTTATAGTATTTATTTCTTCAAGAGAGAGTTTATTTATATATTCTTCCATACAACTATATTGCTCTTTATGATAATTGTTATGTGCTATATTAGCAATTTGTCCTTGAGTGGTCAGGCTATAATAAACATCTTTTTTATTATCATTTGTTCGATACTGTTCTAACAACCCTTTTTTAATAAGTTTATTAGCTACTTGATTAATAGCTCCATTTGTAATTCCCATAATAGCGGCAAGTTCACTAGCATTAACATTTTTGTGAGTGCTAACGGCTTCTATCATATGAATTTCAGATGTGTAGAGTATATGATTAGTTCCATAAGTATTTGGTTTTTTATTATTTTGATTAATTTTATTTGAAAGACATACAATTTTTTCTAAAATTTTATTACAAATCATTTTCATCACCAAGTACATTATATAGTAGCTAAAAAATATTGTCAATATTTTTTAGCTACTATATAATAATTTGACAATGAAATACAAATCTTATAAAAAAAGAAAAACAATTTCATAGCAAAGAAAACCCATAGTGAAGACCAATTAAATAGTTATAATTATTGGAGCAATTCTCTTCTCCGGCGGACTGGCTAAGCTTCATCCAACCGAAGATTTAAAACTTGAAAATTTAAATGTATAATTAAAATAGGTATTTGATAAATCCATAGGCGATAATTGCCGAATAGATGATATAATAAACTGTATATTTTAATTGTCATTTGATTAAGGCCCAAATTTATAATAATAGAAGGGATTATTATGATGCAAATACTTTTTTTATTGACAAGCCTGATGAAAAATTTGGGTTTTATTGCTTTAATAGTTGTGGTTTTAAATCAAATACCGAGCTTCAGTAAATTAATGCAGAAAGAAAAATATACAAAAAAAGATATTATAATTTTGTCATTGTTATTCGGTGTTTTGGGAATTTACGGAACCTATAACGGAACAAATATTGACGGAGCCATTGCCAATACACGTGTCATGGCTGTGATTGCAGGAGGACTTCTTTGCGGTCCTACAGTGGGAATAGCTTCCGGTATTATTGCAGGTCTGCACCGACTGTTATTAATCCCTTTTGGCATTACAAGTATTCCGTGTGCAATTGCTACAATCATTTCCGGATTTTTCAGCGGTCTTTTATATACAAAAGTAAAATATAAACGCAAAAAAGCATTTACCGGTTTTATTCTTGTAGTTTTAATGGGCATATTTGAAATAATTTTGATTTTATGCATTTCAAAGCCTTTTGAAACAGCTTTAAATATTTCCAAGTCAATCTTTATCCCTATGACATGTGCAAACGGAATTGGTGTTGCCATTTTAATTTTGTTAATTGAAGACACTATTGACCAAAAAGACAAAATCGCAGCTTCTCAGGCAAAATTAGCATTAGAAATAGCAAATGAGACATTACCCTATTTTAAGGTAAACGACAGTGATTCTTATGAGAAAATATGTCAGATTATAAATAAAAACATAAAATCGGACGCTGTAGCAATTACAAATACCACTACTATTCTCGCCCATGTTGGAATAGGAGCCGACCATCATTTTAAAGGCCAAAAAATTCAAACAAAAGCTACCAAGGAATGTCTAAGAACCAATAAGCCGATTGTTTTAAGAAACGCTGATGATATCAACTGCAGTGTTAAAAACTGTCCGTTAAAATCCGGAATAATTGTACCTTTAAAAATAGGAAACGATACAATAGGAACTCTTAAAATATATTACGCAACGGAAAACCGTATTAATGAACGCATAAAATCATTGGCAGTCGGCATCTCGAAATTTATTTTTTCTCAAATGGAACTTACAAAAATAACAGAATTAGAGGAAAAAGCACGAATAAGCGAAATAAAAGCTTTGCAGGCTCAAATTAATCCTCATTTTTTATTTAATGCATTAAATACAATAGCCTCTTTTGTAAGAACAGATCCAGACAGAGCAAGAGATTTAATTGTAAATTTAAGCAGTTATCTGCGCTACAATTTAAAATCTAATAACAATTTAGTTTCTATTTATAAAGAAATGAGTCAGGTTATGGCTTATGTAGAAATAGAGAAAGCGCGTTTTGGTTCAAGATTAAAAATTGAGTATGATATTGATTATAATATTGATATTTTAATTCCGTCACTTATTATTCAGCCTATAGTTGAAAACTCTATTAGGCATGGAATTTTACCAAGCGACAAAAATGGTTTGGTAAAAATTACGGCACATCAAAAAGGAAAAGAACTGTTTATTTCAATAACGGACAACGGAGTCGGCATCAAAAAAGAAGTAATTGATAATTTAAGCAGCATTAACAATAACCATGTCGGTTTAAAAAATGTCAATAATCGATTAGAATTATTGTATGGCGAGGGGCTGAAGTTTAAATTATTGAATCCGGGTACAAAGATTAGTTTTAAAGTCAGGGAGGTAAAATTATGAATTGTATTATTGTTGATGATGAAATTCCAGCTTGTGAAGAACTAAAATATTTTATAAATAAGTACAGCAATATTGAAATCATGGGGATATACAACAGCAGTTTATCAGCTTTGGAATATCTGACAAAAAATCAAGTTGATGTTGTTTTTTTGGATATAAACATGCCGAAATTAAACGGACTGGAACTTGCCGGATTATTAAAAGATACAAAAGTTGTGTTTGTTACCGCATACAGAGAATACGGTGCCGATGCTTTTGATTTAAACGCTTTTGATTATTTAGTAAAACCTTATTCCAAAGAAAGAGTTGTAGCAACATTTAATCGTTTAAGGGATAAACATAAAAACAAAATAACTAAATTAAGTATTTATTATGAGGACAAAATTATAGTTATTGATGTATGCAATATTGTTTACATAGAAGCAAATCAAAGAGACGTAAATATTTATACTGAAGAAAAAAAATATACAATGAATGAAAAAATATCCAAAATACAGGAAAAACTGCCAGAATTATTTGTCAGATGTCACAGAAGATTTATTGTTAATACGGATAAAATTGTTGAAATTGACAGTTGGTTTAACAATACTTATCTTTTAAAACTTGCCGGAAGCAATGAGAAAATACCCGTTAGCAGACATTATATGTCTGCATTTAAAAACTTCATGCACATATAATTGTAACTCATGTATGAATTATTGTAACTGATGTAATAAAATACATTTAAAAGGCAATGATATATTATAATTAAGAGAGCAAAAAGAGAGTAAAAAAAATTTCAGGAAGAAAAGAGGTAGAAAGTCATGATTACATTTTTTGTATGTTTAATTGCTCTCATCTTAGGATATGTCTTCTATTCAAAATTCGTGGAAAAAACTTTTGGAGCGGATGATTCCATAAAGACACCGGCAATTAGATTGGAAGACGGAGTTGATTATGTACCATTGCCGACATGGCGTATTTTCTTAATTCAGTTTTTAAACATTGCCGGTTTAGGTCCTATTTTCGGAGCCATTGCAGGTGCTTTATGGGGACCGGTTGCATTTATATGGATTGTACTTGGTACAATTTTTGCAGGCGGTGTACATGACTATTTTTCAGGAATGTTGTCCACAAGAAGTGACGGCGCAAGTATTCCGGAAGTTGTGGGCAAATACTTAGGTCCGGCTTTAAAAGTTTTCATGCGTTTCTTCAGTGTTGTAGTATTAGTGCTGGTAGGCGTTGTTTTTGTTGCAGGTCCGGCAGGACTGCTTCAGGGCATTACACCAATAAGCCAGTCAATTTGGCTTTATGTAATATTTGCTTATTATATTGTTGCAACAATGGTGCCTATTGATAAATTAATAGGTAAAATTTATCCTATTTTCGGAATTGTTTTGTTGATTATGGCAATTGGCGTTATAGGCGGAATTTTGTTCGGCGGATATACTATTCCTGAGATGAAATTAGCAAACATGCGTCCTGACGGGCTTCCTATTTGGCCTTTCTTATGTATTACAATCGCCTGCGGCGCTATTTCAGGCTTTCATTCAACCCAGTCTCCGTTGATGGCCCGGTGTATAACATCTGAAAAACAGGGCCGCCGTGTATTTTACGGTGCAATGGTTGCTGAAGGTGTTGTCGCTTTAATTTGGGCAGCAGCTGCTATGTCATTTTTCGGCTCAACGTCAGCATTAAGTGACGCAATGAACGCACACGGTGGAGCTGCTTATGTGGTAAACGTTATTTCAAATACTCTGCTTGGTAAAATCGGCGGTATATTGGCAATTTTAGGCGTTGTTGCCTGTCCTATAACATCAGGAGATACTTCATTCCGTTCTGCACGTTTAACCATTGCAGACGCACTGCATTTTAACCAAGAACCAATTAAAAATCGTTTTATAATATCTATTCCGTTATTTGTTATCGGATTTATTTTGACTCGTATAGATTTCAGTGTTCTTTGGCGTTATTTCGCATGGTCAAACCAAACATTGGCTATGGTTGTACTGTGGGCAGCAGCCGGATTTTTAGTTGTTAACAAACGCAACTTTTGGATTGCAATTATCCCAGCTATATATATGTCTGCCGTAACATCTGTTTACATTTTGGAAGCACCTGAGGGATTGAAATTGCCGTCTACTATTGCTTATCCTATAGGAGCTGTTATTACTATCATTTTCCTCTTATTATTTATAAGCCATATGAAAAAAAGTGAAAAAGGGGTAGACATAGCTAATAATTAATTTAATACTAAACTAAAGCATATATATTTTAAGCCGCAAAACTAAATGTGTTTGCGGCTTTTTTTTGAAAACAATTACTTCACTTGCTTTCTGGTAAATATCCACGATGCTATTATAACAGTTGCAGGCACACACAGCACAACGCCAAAGCTGCCGGAAAGCCCCTGCATTATTGCTATACCTATATGGTTTTTGACACTTATTAACAGCTGTTTTTCTTTTATCCTCCTTTTAATTTTTATATACTTTGATGATACCAACAGAATGTTAAATTCACCACCGCTTGGAGGTAAACTGTCAGTAAAATTAAGGCTAAGTTCATTGACAACAATGAAAAACACAAGATTATTTTTTACTGCAACAGCCAAGAGATTCGGTAATATCAAAACTATTTATTATTTAAAAAAGCTCTCAATGACAATAAAGCTGCATTGAGAGTTCTCTTTTTAATTTATCAAAAGCTTAATATATTAATTATTTAATTTTAGTGGGAAAGCAAAGTATCGAAATATTTAGTCATTTCTTGTATAGACACTGACATTCCTGTTCTAAACCACCATACTGCAAGTGAAACAGCTGCTCCTGTATAAAATTCCGCAATAACAACAATAGGCAGTTTAAAATCAGTTCTTCCTTTAGCATTATTTATACTCTTAAGTTCATCACATATATACTTAGAAATACTTTCATTAAAAACATGTCTTATATAGTCTCCACCTGAAATGAGGTTTTTTTCATAAAAGGCCCTGTGTTCCTTTATATCTTTCAGCACCTGCTCAAACATATATATAAAATATTCCTTGGAAGGCTTGTTATTTTCGTTTCCCGGAAAATGCTGGGTGAATTTTATTTTAAGTTCTTTCAGAAGCTGCATAAGCAACTGCTGTTTGTCCTCAAAACGATTATAAAACGTAGACCTATTAACCTGCGCCACATTACAAATTTCCTTTACTGATATTTCCTCAAAACTTTTCTGCTGCATTAATTCAAAAAGTGCATCCGTAAGCAATCTTATTGTAGTCCTTGTACGCAAATCCATTATTTTGTCCATATTTAATACACATTCTCTCCTTTTGTCTATAAAAACCACACTTAAAAATTATTGTTGATTGTATTTTGATATTTATAAGTATATATTGTTTTGGTATAAAAGTAAATATATTAGACATATGTCCAATAATTTGAAATGATTTTAAGGAGTGTGCAATATGAAATACTACAGCAAACAAATTGCTATTATTTGCTTTTTATTAAGTGCAGTGCTTACAGGCTGCGGCAACAGCAGTCCAAGTTCTGTAAGTGCAACACGCTATGTTTCCATTCAATCCGTTTCTCAAAGCACAGATTCAAATGTACTTACTGTAAGCGGAAATGTTACGCCGACCGAAACAGTAAAGCTTTCATTTAAGCTTTCCGGCATTATTGAAAACTTGCCTCTAAATGAGGGTGACATAGTTAACAAAGGAGACCCGGTAGCAACCCTGGACGTAAGTGATTACTCTCTTGCATTAAATTCAGCCAAATCCGCAAGCTTAATGGCATCGGCTCAGATTTCGGCTTCTCAGGATCAGCAGCAGGCGGCTCAGGCAAATTACGACGCGGCAAAACTTCAGCTTGATAAAGAGCTTCCGTCAAAAATTGCTCAGGCAAAAGCTCAGCTTGATTTAACACAGACTACATATAATAGAACAAAAACTTTATATGATAAAGGAATAGTATCAAAAAGCCAGCTTGATGAAATAAGCGCAAAACTCAAATCCGACAGCGAAACCTATAATCAGGCACTTGATGCCGTTGAAACAACAAAGGCTAAGCTGGAAGCATCCAAAAAAAGTATTGACGCATATTCAGCACAAGTTTCAGCAGATGAGGCTCAGCTTCAAAAGACTGATGCAGCAACACAAAAAGCCGAAAACGATTTGAATGATACAAAACTTACAAGCCCAATAAACGGTGTTGTTTTAAGCAAAATTATGAATACCGATGAAGTCACATCAGCCGGAACCCCTGTTGTAGCTTTAGGTTCCATTGATAATGTATACATAGAAATAGGCGTTCCTGACACAAAAATAGGTTTTATATCAAAAGGTGAGCCAGCAAAAATATCTGTATACGGACAAGATAAAGTTTATGACGGCATTGTTGAAGAAATAGGTTCTGTTGCCGACAGTACAACACGAACATTTACAGTGAAAATACGTGTAAGCAATAAAAACCATAATCTTCGCCCCGGTATGATTGCAAAATCAGAAATTAAATTAAATTCAGGTAAGGCTGTACTTGTTCCGCTTGACAGCGTAATTCAAAAAGCATCAGGTCCTATTGTATTTATATATGATGACTCAACAAAGAAAGTCTAAAGTCTCTTTACGCAAAGTCGTTTTAGGCGAAATTACAGGAGATAAAATACAGATATTATCCGGTATTTCAACAGGCGATAAGCTTGTCACTTCCGGGCAGTACCAACTTAAAGACGGCGAAAGCGTATCTCTTAAGGAGGCTGAAAAAGAATGACAAAATGGAGTGTTACCCACCGCGGTATACTTGCTCTTTTATGCTTGGTTTTCGTTTTAATAGGCACATATGCTTTTGCCGTTATGGAAAGACAGGAAAACCCCACTTTCTCCAGCCCGGCAGCATCCGTGACATGTGTATATCCCGGTGCAAGTCCGGAAGACATTGAAAAACAGGTAGTAAAGCCGCTTGAAGACAAAATAAATGAAATGAGCAATATTAAAACTCTTGAGTCGTACTCAATGGATTCTGTAGGTATCATTAAAGTTAAACTTGAGGACATGTCCGACAGCGACATAAATAAAAAATGGGAGGACTTGAAAGACAAAGTCGATAAAGCTAAGCCGGACCTTCCTGATTCCGCCGAAGAGCCAAAAATCGAAACAGATTTTACAAGCTCTTACGGACTTATAATCGGCCTTTCTTCATACGAATATAATAACGAAACTATATACAAAGCCGCAAAAGAAGTAAAAGACTTATTAAAAGATGATAAAGATGTTAAAGCCGTAGATATTAAGGGCAATGTAAATCAGCAAATTGAAATAGACCTCGATATGACCAAGCTTCAGCAGTACGGTATCTCCCCTTCAAATGTTGCTTCAATAATTGCAGCAAGAAACACAAATATACCGGGCGGAAACCTTAAACTTGACGGTACAAAAATACCGGTTCAGATTTCAGGCGAGTATAAAAGTATTGATGAAATTAAAAACACTGTTGTTGGAGCATCAGATAAGGGAACTCCCGTATATTTAAAAAATCTTGCCTCTGTACAAAAAAGCGACGAAGATGCAGACCAGCTTGTTTATATAAACGGTGTAAAAGGTGTTTTTGTAGGTGTAAAATACCGCGACGGAATAAATCAGCCGAAAGCAGAAAAAAGGCTCTCAGCACTTCTTGACAATTACAGAGAAAACGGACTTTATGCAGATATGGCCATGGACATAATGTATGACGAGTCAACATATATACATAACTCCATATCGGACTTTACAAAAAATCTCGTTTCCGCAATAATACTTATGCTTATTGTAATAATGCTTGTTCTCGGTATACGTTCGGCAGTAATTGTGTCAATACAAATACCGCTTGTTATATTTGTTGTGCTTTCATATATGTATTTAACAGGAATTCCGCTTCACCAAATGTCTATAGCTTCGCTTATTATATGTTTAAGTCTCCTTGTTGCAAACGGGATTGTATCAAACGATAATATAAATGTTTACCTTTCCAAAGGCGAAAAAATACAAAAAGCATGCATAGACGGTGTAAACGAAGTTAAAATTCCTATTTTGACTTCTACACTTACAACCATAGCATCATTTCTGCCTCTGGCAATGATGCAGGGCTCAGCCGGAAAATTTGTAAAATCAATGCCTATACTTGTTTCGGTAGCGTTAATTGCTTCTTTTGTAGCATCGCTTACAGTTGTCCCCGCAATGGCTTACATAATACTGCGCCCTAAAAACAAAAAAATCAAACAGACAGAAAACAAACAAAACTTAAAGTCAAAAATTGCTAAAAAGCTTCGTATAGACAAGATTTTCGGCTCAATAAATAATTTATACGATAGGCTGCTGCTCTTTTCACTTAAACGTCCAAAACGGCTTTTAATTATATTTACACTGCTTTTTGTACTTGTAATAAGCATCGTGCCTTCAATGAAAGTTCAGCTTTTTCCGCCTGTAGACCGTGACCAGTATATTTTAAATATTACGGCTCCTGACGGTTCAACAGTTAAGGAAACGGCGGATATTGCAGAAAAAGTTTCAAAAGTGCTCGCAAAACAAGACTCTGTAACAAAATACTCATGCTCGGTAGGAAAAGGATACTTGAAATACTATGTGACCTTCTACCCTAATACGCAGGTGGCAAACAAAGCGCAGTTTTTGATTGACGGCACAAGAGTTAAGGCCCCTGAAGTTGAAACCGCTGTACAGGAAGCAGTGCCGGACGCTAAGACAACAATTAAATACCTTGAAATAAATCTCCCGAGTGACTATCCTATTTTAATTCGTATTTCCGGAAACGATACAGATACTTTAAGGCTCCTTGCCGAACAAGTATCCGATAAACTGCAAGATACTGAAGGCGTATGCAATGTTGAAAACGATTATGGAAATTCAGACTATAAACTGAAAGTTAACGTAAATGATGAAAAAGCCAGTCTTGTAGGCCTTACAAATTACCAAATAGCATCCATTGTGCGTATGGCGGTAAACGGAACCGAAATATCCCAGTATCATCAGAAAAACATTGATGATGATTCATTACCTATTGTGGCAAAAATTGCCGATAAAGATAAAACAACCCGTGATGTGCTTGATTCGATATATGTTACATCATCAGTTACAGGTGCAAATGTTCCCCTTACACAGGTTGCAAATATCAAAACCGAATCATCACAGAATGAAATTATACGCCGAAACGGAGTGCGTACAATTACCGTTGGAATTAATACTAAAAATGGATATAATACGAATACCGTTTTATCATCTGTGAAGAAAACTCTTTCAGATTACAGTCTACCAGACGGATATAAAATGGAATATGGCGGCGATAACGAAAACAGCAATGATGCTTTCTCCTCTTTAAAGCTTCCTTCAATTATTGCCGTTATTCTTATTTACCTTATACTTGCGTTTCAGTTTGGCGATTTATCACAGCCTCTTATAATTCTCGGAACAATACCCCTTTCATTTATCGGTGTTTTCAGTGGTTTAAAGCTTATGGGATATCCTATAGGTTTCATGGCACTTTTAGGCGGGATAAGCCTTATGGGAGTTGTTGTAAATAACGGTATTGTGCTTTTGGATTATATGAATATACAGGTTAAAAAGCAGGAAAATGTTATTGATGCAGTTGTTGAAGCATGCAAAACAAGGCTGCGTCCTATAATGGTAGGAATGGTTACAACAGTTATTTCTATGCTTCCTCTTATGCTAAGAGGCGGAGATTTATGGGCACCTCTTGCGGCATCAATAGTTTTTGGAATGCTTGTTTCGTCTGTTCTTACAATGCTTGTTACACCTGCTGGATTTTTATTGTTATATAAAAATAAACGAAAACATTACCGCAAATTAATGAGAATGAAATATAAAATAAAAAAAGCAAGGAAAAAGCCATCCAATAAACCAGTTTAAGCTAAAATCAAGCCATGTTTCAGGCGCCATATACATTTTCTGGCAGCCAAAAGAGCCCGGATGTTTTTAATACCCGGACTCTTTTTCAATGGCTTTTTATTTGTCCTCTACACGATTTGCATATATAGAAGTTCCTTTGCTTTCTGCCGAATTATCAATAACCTTTACATTATTACAAAAATTTGAAGTGACAAATCTTTTTATTTCTTTGAAATTAATTAACAGCTATATATAAATAGCAATGCGCCTTGCCGTCTTTTGTATAATCTGCAGGAACACTGCTTTCATAGTCTGCAGTAAATGCTCTTTTTATTTCTCCTGCTTTTTGTTCACTCCAAACTTTTTGCCATGCCTTTTTAGTGCATGCGCCTATATCTCCTGTTTCATCACTTTCATCGTATTTTTTATAGACACCATTGCTTATTTGAATTTCCATTTTCTTAAAAAAATCCGATGTTACGCCAATTATACTAAGGTCATAATCTCCGTTTTCATCACTTTGATAATTATCGTATCTGGAAACAGGAGAAATTCCTTTCTTAAAATTATGTTGGCTGTCATAAAGAATCGGCAGCTTTCCGCTTATAATATCATTCCATACTTCTTCCGTTTTCTTTATACCTTCGGCAGTATTGTTTGTTCTAATTGTAATTTGTGTTAAAATATATGACATAAATACACCTACCTATAAAATTATTAAGTCTCTTATTTAAATTAATCTGACTCCCAATAACGCTCATTAATTTGAATTTCACTCTCTATCAATTGTATCTCACACTATGACAGTCCACAATGTTTATATCAAAAAAAATTTAAATTTTAAGCAAAAAAACACTCAAAGCACCTTAAAAAGGTTAACTTTGAGTGTCTGTTAAGCGGCTAAAAAGTACCTGTTAAGGCATAAAAATTAGTCGGATTTTTTATTTCTCACTTATTTCCAAATAACCATTTAATATTCTTGCCAGTTCTCCTCTTGTTGCAAGTCCCTTTGGATCAAGAATTTTATTACCTTTGCCGGTAATTATTTTGTTTTCACTTGCCCATTCCAAAGCAGGTTTTGCATAATCGGAAATTTCATTATAATCTGTAAACTGCATTAATTCATTATAATTTTCTGTCTCCGGGAATCCGGCATATCTCCATAAAATTGCTACAAGCTGTTCTCTTGTAACTTTGTCCTCCGGCCCGTACTTTCCATTGCCGTATCCTTCTACTACCTTATACTTTTCTGCCCAGCCAATAGGAGTATAATAATATTTATCTTTAGCCACATCTGTAAACGTACTGTCTATCTTTTCGTCTGATTTATCAATACGATATACAATAGTTGCTATCATTCCTCTGGTTGTAGAAATGTACGGTCCAAATTCATCATCTGATATACCCTGCATTATGCCTTTATCATAAATTTTAAGCACATCATTATAGAACCAGTCTTTTTTACTTATGTCTTTAAACACATTAGAATCTTTATTTGTGTTCTCTTTAATGTCCTTGTTCGTGTTCTCTGTATCAGATTCCTCAAACACAGCCTTTATTGTATGTGCTTCATCTATATCATTAAATGAATAGTTTTCTACAGCACCGACACTTTCTCCGTCTACTATTACATCGTCAATGCTATATCCATCATCAGGTGTAATTGTAAATTCCTTATATTCACCTTTTGATACAGCAACGCTGCCGCTTGGTGAAATACTTCCGCCGTCTCCTGCGCTTGCTGTAATTGTATAATAAGAAGTGCTGCTTCCGCCGCCTGATGGACTGCTTGCCTTTTCCGTATATGCTATTGTATATGTTGAGAACTTATCTGCCTCAAATGTAAGTGTCTGAAGCTCGCTGTCATATACTGGCGTAATAATATCAGCTGTACCGTCATGCATTCTTATTATTGAATATGGTGCTTTGTTTTGTAATTCTAAAGGTATTGCAATTGTAATTTTTATCTTTTGACCTTCAGGAGGCTGTATACTTTCAGGTTCTCCGTCATTTATAATTTTTTGTAATTTAAGGTCAAGATATATACCGACTTTTCCCTCTGATGACAATTTTTTCTCTATTTTTTCTTTTTCATCAGAAGAAATGTTGTCTCCATTTTCTTTTTCAACTATTAACTTTATTTTTACAGAATTTGTTTTGGCTGTCTCTTGGTCTTCATCAGTAAACATGTTGTCTAAGTTATCTGCCGCAACTGAAGGAGTATCTCCGATAACCTGCAATAATGTATCTTTTCGTCCTATAGGAAGTGTAATATCCTCTACTGCGTTTGCATTCTTAATTACCATTGTTTTTGTAATGGTTTTTCCGTCTTTTGTTGCCACAAGACTATAAACACCATCACTTAGACCGCTTATCGCATACTTACCGTTTTCATCTGTAGTTGTCTGTGCAACCGCACTACTGTCTGTGCCGTATTTAGTAAGTTTAACAGTTACACCGCTTAATTTGTTAGAATCTTCGTCGGTTACTGTTCCTGACAGTGTTCTTGTGTTTTCATCACTTTCACCTGTAGTAATTGTTACCTTAGCAGGAACTGAACTAAATGTACCGTCTGTTGCTTTTTTACGGACATATAATGTATAATCCGCACCGCTTTCCAACCCCGTAAAAGCACCTGTGGTTTTCCATGTTTTCCCGTCTATTGAATACTCACAGTCATCAAAATCATCTGTATTTATAACCGCAATGCTGTTTGTGCTTTTGCTAATCTTAATTTCTGCACTTGGCTGTGCCGGTTTTGCAGGAACAGACAAGTTCAGCGCCGTACTGTCAGTTTTGGTTGTGCCGTTTCCGTTCTTTACAATTGAAATGCCTGTTCCGAACCAGTCATCATCTATTTTAAGTGATACAGAATCCATAGTTGTTGTTTTGCCGTTTATTGTATATGCGGCGCCTGTTGTAAAACCTGTAATCTGTCCATTTTTAAAATCAAACTGGATATTAGGCGTTTCCTGCTGCACACTGTCGTCTGAACCTACTGTAACGGTTTCTATCTTAGATGCAAATGATTTATTCTCACCATTTGTCACTGCCTTAACACGTACATAATACGTTCCGTTCGGCAATCCCGTTAATTCCGATTCCGTAATAGAAGTCCAGTTCTTTTGGTCTGTGCTGTATTCCATAGTGCCGTCGACACCTGTTATTTTTCCGTCTTTGCCTCCGGAATATGTTTCGTTTACTCCCGTTGCTGTCGGAGTGCTTGGTCTTGACGGTATTGTCAAGACTTGCTCATCGCTGTCTGACGAAGTTATGTTGTCTCCTTTTTTTACAATTGAGACATCTGTGCCGAATAAGCCATCAGCAATATCTGCTGACTCTGAATCAGGTGTTATTGTATATGCATCACCTGTTGTTGAGCTTATTGAATATGCAGCGCCTGTTGTAAATCCTTTAAGTTCTGCATTTTCATAATCTATCTGTATATTTGGTGTTTCTTCTGCTGCCGGTTTAGGTTTAACTGTAATTGTATATGTTGTTTTAGTTGAACCGTCAGCAGCTGTTACAACTATTTTATCTCCTGTCTCAATAGGGTCATGAACATTGCTGCTGTCAATAGTCTGACCTGACACATTTTTTGTTAAATTTGCTAATAAATCAGCTTTGCTTGTGTGATACGGAACATCCTTAATTGTTTCACCGGACGTTTCTCCGTTTGAAACAGTGTAAGTATCTGAAGTTAACAGCGTACTAATAATATCTGATTTACCGACACTTGCAATATTGCTTGTTCCTGCGTTATCTCCTCCGGTTACAATTAATTTGAATTTATATGTCTTATTTGGAGAAAGGCCGGTAACACCAGCTATAGTGGAATCGCCTGTCAATGTATTGCTTGTTGTTGAATCAGACCATGTTTTGCCACCGTCTGTTGACTGCTGAATTTTTAAACTTGTAGCATTTGTTGCTTTGCTCCATGTTAAATTAACCTCTGTACCTGTACGACTGGTACTTGCTAAATCCGTAATAACATTGCTTGCAGTTACAGTAGATGTTATTGCCAACGCAGTTTCGTTTTCGCTTTTTCCCGTATTGGCACCGCTGTCTATTGCTTTTACCAATTCAAATACACGGTCACCCGGTGTTAATTTTGTAAGCGTATTTTTATATTTGAGATTGTCTATAAAAGTATTCATGTCAGAATCATGAAGTCCCATATTGGTAAAATTGATGGATACGCTGCTGCCGGTAGTTGTTACAGTATAATCAATTGAATTGTCGGCTGTTTTTCCGCTTGTTCCGTCCTTAAATGCTATATCTGTACCGTCTGCTGTTAAAAATTCATTATCTGAGTCTTTAATGCCAGTTGCAGTCAAATCAAGCTCGCTAAAGCTTTCTGTATTCTCTATAGTTGTTGCATCTGCGTTAGAAAACAGAATATCTTTTCCATCCGAACCATTATTATATGCAGGATTTTTTGCCGTTGCGGTAAATTCAGGCGGATGACTGAACTGATTAACAATATTTATTGTGCTTGCTGCTGTTGCGGCACCTGATTCTCCGTCTTCGTCTACAAATTTAACATTCAGATTTCTTGTGCTTTCTGGGTCTTCAGATGTGCATTTATAATTTACCAACAATGCAATCTGCTGAGCCACATCTGCACTGTATGCTGAACCATAAACCTGAATGTTGTCAATCCACAGATATGATCCTACTGCATAACCGCCTGTCTGGTCATATGTACCGTTTATGAAAACAAACTGATATGTTCCGTCATCAGGAATTGTACCTTCTGAAGTTGTCCAAGGCTGTGAAGCTCCTCTTCCATAGAAAACCAACGTATATACATTTGTAGTAACATTTCTAACATATCCATAAACTTCATAGTCATCCATTTGACGTACTGCCTTCCAGTCTATAGATATCTTTTCACCGGCTTTTGCTGTAAAAGAATCACTTGTAACAACAGGTCCGAATGCAGAACCGAATTTTTCAATTCCGCTCCCGTATGCAACGCCTCCGTTAGGGTCTCCTGCTCCTGTATTATCAATTATTACATTGCCTTTTGATGTTAATTTTAATGACCTTCCTCCTGAGCCTCCGGCAGTATCATCAATTGAAACCGTAGTGGTAAATGGCCCCCATGTTGATGATGGGTCAGGTCTCTCAACTGATTCATATTCCCATGCACTATTAGATAATGGTGGGATATACCAGTCAGAAGTATATGTATATGGATCTCCGTTTTTATCCGTTCCTGTAATTTCATGAGGCTTTGTGCTTTCACCCATACTGGTATACTTTGTTCCGTTTGAACGAAGATTTAAATGGTTTCCGTATAAATCGTATACACCGTTTTTGATTGTCCATCCTTCAAGAGTGTTTCCATCAGAAAAAATTGTACCTGTCTGGCCGTCTAAGAAGTTTGCATTAGGCAGTGTTCTTTTAAAAACGATTTTTAATTTATTTCCGTCTTCTCCGTTTTCTGCAGAGTCGACGGCTCCGATGGCATCATATGCTGAGCCGTTTCCCAAATACACAATGCCGTCACAAACTGAAACTTTTCCGTTTTCTGTAGAAATCGAAGCTTTATCAGAAACTTCCTGTAATCCCAGCTGATCATAAGCATCTGCGCTGTCAACAGAAAACTCAACATAACTTTTGCTGCCAAAGCTTGAGGTTGATGATAATCTCAAGTTCGGCAAAGCCAATACCGGTGTTGGACTCATTTCATTAAAATCAACGCTTGTCCCGGTAACACCGGTTATTGTTGATGCTGCATATACCACATTAAGATTAATTGAGCTTGACAGCAGCAAAATACTTAATGCTATTGAAAAACATTTTGTGATTTTTAATTTCTTCCTAAAAATCAATTTAATTACACCTCCAATTGTGATTTCTAACTTTTAAAATCATAGTCTTATAGGCTTTATATTTAAAAGTTGTGTACCAGTTTGTTTATGCACCGTTCAAACTTACTTTTATCCAACGGATCAATAAGATATCCCGAAGCACCAACGTCAAATGCATTAAGGGCTTGTCCTGTATCATCTGAAATAAAAATCACCTTAATAGTTTCACAAAAGCCCTTTATTTTTTCTCCAAGCAAAAGGCCATTGTTTTTATTGGTTCCTAAGTGAATCATCACAATATCCGGCATGTCACTTTTAACATAGGTCATTAGATTTAACTCACTCTTTAAATATAAAACTTGGTCAATCTCCTTTCGTTCGGCTAACCAAAGCAAAACATTTTTGTCCATAGACCTACTTCCTTCAAGCAAACATACACGCACATAACTCCCCCCTTTCTTAAGCAAAGAAGCCCACCCTTCATACATATGCATATTTTACCAAACGCTTTTCATCAAAATTTCATCAAATCGTCATAAAAACATAAAAAAATCCTGCTTTTCAGCAGGATTTCACAATTACTTTCTTATTAATCTTTCAATTTCTTTGCTCGGCTCAAGTGTGAAGTCTTCCATCATACTTTTTTTATAAAGGTTATATATCCTTTGCGCATTTGAGAAAAGATTTTGTTTTTTATAGAGCTGTATTAAAGTGCTAACTATTTCCTCATTACTCTTATTCTTTTCAAAATATTTTAATAGTATTTCTTCGGCTTCTTTTAATTCATTATCCCTTATAAATTTTTTAGACAGGCCTAATGCTGCAAACTCAAGAAGTCTATTATACTTAATTCGTTCCAATTCAATCCATGAATAATAATAACCATTCAAATATTCACCTGTCATACATTCAATCAGTTTTTTTGTATTATTTATGTCAAGATTATCAATTTTTTCTCTAAGTGCATCAAACTGCTCAATGTCAAATATTACGTCCCCCAATGTCAATTTATACTTACTGTCAATGCTTACATGCTTTCGTTCAATTCCATAACTTTTAAGATTCTTTCTAATATAGTAAATTCCGTTATATAATTGTTTCACAGATTTTGACGGATCATCATCCGGCCATAATTGATCCAGAAGTTCGTACTTTGAAATGCTTCTGCTGCGGTTTTGAACAAGATATAAAAATAGTTCCTTAGTTTTTTCTGCTCTCCACTTAATACAGTCATGATCTTCCCAAAACATTTGAAATCCGCCGAAAAAACGAATATGTAATTGCTTTTCATTTATTTTGTATTTAATATTTTTTCGTGCCAAAATCCTTTTGATGCTTTTTTCCAAGCGTTCATCAGAAACAGGTTTCAGTAAATAATCCAAAGCATTTATTTCAAATGCCTCAATTGCGTATTGATTATATGCCGTCACAAATACAATATCCAAATCACTATAAGCTTCAAGAATTGCAGATGCGGCATCAATACCGCGAAGCTGAGGCATTTCAATATCTAAAAAAACAACATCCGGCTTAATGACTCCGATTTCTTTAATTGCCTGAATCGGGTTTGTATACATTCCTGCAATTTGAATTATTTCATATTTTTTCAGCATATGCTCCAAACCCTTTAATGCAAGTCTTTCATCATCAATCAATACTGCTTTTAACATAAGCCTTCTCCTTTAAATATAGGTATACTCCATGAAACACTTGTTCCGATATTCCGCTCGCTTTTAATTATTAAACCTTTTCCATAAAGTTTTTTCAGTCTGGAATCAATATTTTTAAGTCCTACACTTGTTTTGTTTTGAACATATTTGTCAATTTCAGTTTTATTTAAGTCCATTCCAACACCGTTGTCTTTAATATTAAATAAAGCTTCATCGCCTTCTACTTTTATTGATACAGTTACTTTTCCGCCTTCGATCTTAGGTAAAACTCCATGAATAATTGCATTTTCTACAATTGGCTGCAAAATAAGTATCGGAACTTGAATATCCAATTTGTCTGTTAAGTCAAGCTCAATTTCAAGTCTTTCTTCAAACCTTGCACGTTCAATTTTCAAATATGCTTTAAGAAGTTCCAATTCATCTTTTAAAGAAGTGGTTTGGCTTGCATCCTTAAAATCAAAGCTCATGCGAAGATACTGGCTAAAACTTATCATAAGCGATACAGCTTTTTCTACATCATATCGTGCAATAGTAATAAAAGTGTTAATTGCATTAAACAGAAAATGAGGTTTAATTTGTGCCCGTAAAAACGAAAGCTCAGAAGCTCTCATTTTTTCAACCGATAATTTCATTTGAATTAATGTCCGCACTCTTGCAAGAAATTCGTCTGCATCAAAAGGCTTTGCCAAATAATCGTTAGCTCCCGATTTTAGACCTTGTACAATATCTTTTGTTGCTGTTTTAGCTGTAAGCATAAGAACCGGCAATTCCGATATAGAGTAATTTTTTCTTATGCTTTCGCAAATTTCATATCCTGATAAACCCGGAAGCATTACATCCAAAATTATAAGGTCACTGTTTTTATTTTTATTAAATTCTGAATAAAAATCATCAACACTGTCAAAAGCAAGAATACTATAATCATTTGCCTTCAAAATTCCTATCATGGAAATCAAATTGACTTGATTGTCATCAACAATAGCAACCGTCGGTCCTTTTCCCAAATAAGCATAAGGAAATTGAAAAACATCTTTGTATTCATCATTAACTTGTACCGTAATTTCATCCGGCTGTTCCGTTTCTTTTATATCTTCGCCTTTATAAATCGGAATAGTAAAGCTAACGCTTGTTCCTTCTCCTTCTTTTGATTTCATATTAATTTGTCCGCCCTGTGCTTCCACAAGTTTTTTGGTTATAGCAAGGCCAAGCCCTGTGCCGTTTAAATTACTGTACTGATTTGACTCAACCTGAAAATACGGTTCAAAAATAACGCTGAGTTTATCTTCAGAAATGCCTTTCCCTGTATCAACAATAATTATTTTTACAAACTCGCCTTGAGACAGTGCTTTTACTTTTATGTATCCTTTTTCTGTATTTTTTATGGCATTTCCTATTAAATTATAAAAAATTTGTATTAATCTGTTTTTATCCGCCAAAATATTTGGAATATCCTTAGGGATATCAGTAATTAATTGAACGTTTTCATTTGAATTTACACGTTTTAATTCATTAACAATCCGTATTACAATTTTATTTGTTGGCATTCCCTCTAAATTCAAAGCAATATTTGAATTCTTTAACTTTGAATAATCCAAAATTTCATTTACAATTGAAGATAAACGTTTTCCGCTGTTAATAACTATGTATAAGCTTTCCCGCTGATATTTTGAAAAACGTTTTTCTGTATCTCTATATAGTCCTTCACAAATATTTATTATGGCATTTAAGGGTGTTCTCAGTTCATGTGCCGTATTTGCTAAAAACTCATCCTTGAGTACGTCAAGCTGTTCTAATTTTAATTTGGCAGAACTTAATTCATCATAAGCCTTGTAGTTCTTAATAGCTAATATAAGTGACTGAATAATTAAAAATATCATTATGCCGATTGGTGACAATTCTCCTAAGTCAGATTTAATTATATTATCCTGAAACAGAGTATCATACAAAGCACTCAGTATAACTATTAATAATCCTAAAAAAAACAATGTTTTTTCAATTTCATAATGCTTAAAATTTTTGATAATAAATGAAACAGCATAAAATCCAATTAAAAAAGTTGAACACTGATATAATAAAGTTAAATGTGTAAAAACAGGAATAGGGAGCACTAAAATCAATGCTGCTAAAAACAAAGAAAACTTTAATACATATTTTTTGAATTTAATTATATTAAGCCCTTTAAATACGTTATCTACAAATAATACGCCTAAAAATGGCAATAATGCCACTGTAATATAATCTAATTTTACAATCCCATAATAACCAACTTGCGGAAATAAATAGTTAATTGAATAGTCACCATAAATCATTACCCTTATAGCTGCGCAAAGAGAAAAAAACACTAATATAAGATTGCTTTTCTCATTTCTCCTTAAAATAAACATGAGCATATGATAAACCGCAAACATTAGAAAAGAACCTATAAGCATTAAATCTTTAATTTGAATTATTTGATCAAAGTTTAAAATGCTTTTTGAAGTTCCGAAATATAACTGATACCACATTCCGCCTCTTGCATAAGAATAATTTGCTACTTGTACAATGATATCAAATTCTTTACTTTTCGGCTTAAATGTTACGACATTAGGTTGATACCCCGGTTCAAATCCATTTTTGTCTTTGCTTATTTTCCCGTTGGAGCTTAAAAGTGTATCATCAACATACAAATTATATGCCGTAGATACGGTAGGCATCCTGATTGCCAATTCGCTGTCAGTATCTGCATAAACATGCAAACGATAAGTTCCGTATCCAAATCCTGACAGATGCTTACTGTTAATAGTATATTTATTCCATACTTTGGGTACTTGAGCAAAAATACAGTTTTGCTGCAACCCATTTATAAAATCATCATGTGTCAGAAATTGTTTCCAATAAAATTCCCACTCACCTGATAAAGATACAACTTCATCATCTTTTAACATTCTATTGTCAAAACTCAAAACCCCTTTATTTATAACAACATCCTCACTGCTAAAATCTACATAAACTTTTAAAAAAAACGAAAAAATCACTGCAATACAAACAATAACCATTACTAATAATGTTGTTTTCTTTTTATTATCACCAGTTATACCCATCTATTAATCCCCTTATATTACACTTAAAAATAGTGACAGTATAAACATCATTTAAAATGATAACTATCCGAAAGAAAAAGTTCATTAATACAGAAATATAGGTTTTTTTAGTTTGTTTTTTTGAAAATATAATGATTGATTGGAGAAGTCCAATAAAAAGATTGTACATAAAAAGAACTGTACCTATTATTAAAATTAATATACCGCGGAAACTATGATATGTCAATGTTTGGCAGCTCTTGTTGCTGACAGAAGAAACAAGCTGAAATATGCATAATATACACGCTTTGGAAGAACACAGAAAAAGAATTCCAATACAAAAAAATATTAATCATATACTTAAAAAACTAATAGATGAGTTACAATTGAAGTTATGTTGGTTTATATCAAATCTTAGACAAGCAATCCCATTCTTTTGAAATCGTTAATTTTGGCTTTTTTTTAAAAAAATACTCTTTTCCCCACATATGTAATAAGGCACTTATCACACTATCTATAAATTTCGCGTTCGTCAAAAAGAGGTTTTTTATATTTTTCGCACACTTTCTTTATTTGTTCCAAAATAATATCAGTATCAATTTTATTACTATAACTTATAGTTAATGCTCCTCTAAGAATATCCATAATAAAATGCATGTCACAAGGCACCTTCGTTATAATGTTGCCAATATCATTAAACGAAGTAATATCTCTATTTATTTCTTTAAATAAATAGCACACCGCTTCATCAATACAATTTTCATCTATAATGCTTAGCCATTTTGAATCGGCAAATATCCCGTCTTTAACAGCATATATCGTTTTATTACTGTTACCTATATATAAATTTTCAAATAAATTCTTTAAATCGTCATAGTATTTTAATAAATCCATATTGTTTTCGCACATGTTGGTTATTTCGTTTATAGTTTTGAAGCCTTGGGACAAAAATTTCATTATTTCCACAAATATATTTTCAACCTCTGCATTACAAGCCAATTCGTGTCGTTCAAATACAGCAATTGTGTTTACTGTTTTTTCAGAATTGTACATCTGTGAATATAAATCACAAAACGGAGTATCAATTAAAGAAAACTCAATACCAGGCTTCTCAAAACTTTTTTTAGTGCCAAAAAAATTAAAAAACATACTCATTCCCCGCATTTTGGCTTATCATAATATAACCCATTTAGCAAATTCTTTCCCGCCAAAAGCTCTACACATCCTAAAACATTTTCAATATAATAATATTTTTTTATTGTTTATATTATAACATATTTCTCCAATCTTCAAATTCCCATAATCCTGAAAACATATTTGTTATATAAACATTTTTATCATATACTGGCAGACAAAAATAATTGCCTCATCAGATAAAAAGATGAGGCAATATTTTTATACTTAATATTACTGTTCTATAGTTATAACAGAAACCGGACAACTTTTTTGTGCTTCAGTTGCTTTAGTTTCATCTTTTGAAGGTATTGTGTCAACGTAAACCTCTGCTGCTCCGTCCTCCCCCATACGAAATACATCCGGACATACAGAAACGCAAAGCCCACATGAAATACATCCGCTTTTATCAATTTTTGCAATCATATTTATTTCCTCCTATATTAGGCATAAACAATTTTTAATGCCGTCGTTTTAAATATTTTTACAACATTTGGCGATAAATATACGGTATAGTTAGTTAAATATGTATTTTTTTCTTCTTAATTCTTTGTTGTCTTTTAACTAAGTAATTTATTAATAACAAATAGATATTACTATAATATTTATATTACTGCAAAACAAAAACGTAACGCTCATATTGAAGATGAAAACTTAATCTTAAAAAAAAGCCATTTCAATGACTGTATTTCTTCATCATGTCATGAAATGTTAAATTTGATATTAATTAATCACTATATTAAACAATACTTGTATTAATTTAATTTTGCTGTTAACATTTTTTATAATGGTTATATATGTAAATTACTAAAACCGACAATAGCGGTGAAACTTTTTGCAAAACCCCTTCTTAAAACCTTATAAAATAGATTTGTTTAATTTATAAAAAATATACAACAAAAATATATATATTTATAATTATTTGAATATAATTTAAGCAAAAGATGAATTTAATAAAAAATTATTAATATTTTTAATAAATGTATTTTTGACTTTTTATACAAAATCATTGTATTAATATTAACAAAATTATCATAACTGTTAAAATAATATCTATATATTAAAATAATTCATAAAAATATGTGAGGTATTTTTGTTTAAATGATACATATACAAATAATTTTAAGATGATATAATAAAAACATAGACTAACATCCTACGTTATACGTATGGTGTAATAATTAAGGAGGAAATATTAAATGAAAGTAGGTCTTATTTACACAAGCACCACACCGGAACTGATTGAGCTGGTGGAAAGAGAAATTAAAAATGAACTTGGTGAAAATGTTGAAATGGTTTCGTGGAAGGACCCGTCTATTTTGCAGGAAGCAATAGATAACGGCTATGTTACCAAAACTGCTGCCGCAAGGCTTATTGCAATGTATACCGAAGCAATAAACGCAGGTTGTGATGCAATAATTAACCTTTGCTCATCAGTAGGCGAGGTTGCAGACGCAGCACAAAATATTGCAAAATACATAGGTGTTCCGATTGTTAGGGTTGATGAAGAAATGTGCAGAGATGCCGCAAGAAAAGGAACTAACATTGCTGTAATGGCAACACTTCAATCAACACTGGAACCAACAAAAAACACAATAAAAAGAGTTGCAAGAGAAATAGGTAAAAATGTTAATCTTGTTGATGTACTTGTTGACGGAGCATTTGGACTTTCTCAAGACGAATTTAAGAAAAGAATGCTTGAGGAAGCCGGAAAAGTTGCTGACAAAGTGGATGTAATACTTTTTGCACAAGGTTCTATGGCGTATTGTGAAGATGTTATTGCAAAAGCTTATAATAAAACTGTACTATCAAGTCCAAGATATGGTGCTAAAGCACTTAAAGCTGCACTTAAATTTAAAGGGTTAATATAAAAAATAAGGGAGGGGTTTTGATATGATTAAAAATATTAAAAGAGCAGTTGCAGTTGCGGTTATGTCTACAATGGCGTTATCACTTACGGCCTGCGGCTCATCATCTGGAAATTCAGCAGGCAAATCGTCTGATAAACCAATTACAATAAGAATGAGTCATACACAAGCACCAAACTCTGTAAGTGACAAAACAGCAAAAGAATTTAAGAAATTAGTTGAAGAAAAAAGCAACGGTAAGATTGACGTAGAAATCTATACTAATTGCGGCCTTTCAGGCGGAGATCTTACAAAAGCGGTTGAAATGGTTCAGACAGGTGATATAGATATACATTCCTGTGCTCCTGCCAATATTGCTAACTTCGATAAGAGATTTTTTGTTTTCTGGTTACCATATCTTTTTGATTCAACAGACGAGCTTATAGAAAAAACTTCAGAACCTGAAGTTCAGGAAGCAATTAACAGCTGGCTTAGCCCTATGAACATAACGATGCTTGGAATTAACAATGCAGGTTCTCGTCAAATCTCTAACAACAAAAAAGAAATCAAAACTCCTGAAGATCTTAAAGGTATGAATATACGTGTACCTGGTGCAAATATATTTATTGACCTTTACAAAGATTATTATGGTGCTAATCCAATTGCTATGGATTTCTCAGAAGTGTATACATCACTTCAGCAGGGAACAATTGACGGTCAGGAAAACCCTATAAGCGTATTTGAATCATCAAAACTTAATGAAGTTCAAAAATACGTTACTTTATGGGACGCAGTAAGAGATACCACAATTTGGATTATAAACAAAGATAAACTTGAGAGTCTTAGCCCTGAAAATCAGACTATTATTAAGGACTCTGCAAACGAAGCTCTTAAGTGGGGCAATGATTATTTGGCAAATAATGAAGAACAAATTATTAGTCAGCTTGAAGACAGCGGAACAGTATTCACAAGACTGACAGATGAACAAAAAGAAGCCTTTAAAACTGCATCAGAAGGACTTTACGATAAATATTCAGATGAAATCGGTCAGGATGTAATTGACCTTTTTAGAAAATAAAATTGCTTTTCAAAAGAAATATATGGTGTATGAAAAGTTGGATTTTTTCATGCCATTAAAAATTGAAAGGAAGAAAAACATGAATAAAAACAAGTCAAAAGCAGCTTATTTTTGGAATCATTTTGAAGATTATGTATGTTCAGTAGCTCTTATAATAATGACTATTGTTACATTTATCAATGTGTTTTCAAGAAAAATTCAAAGTTTAAATTTGGCTTTTACTCAGGAAATTGTAACAACGATGTTCGTTTGGGTTTGTTGCCTTGCGGCTTCTTCAGCTTTCAGAACAAATTCACATATGGGATTTGCTTATCTTACAGGTAAACTTAACGGCAAGGCAAAGTTTGTGCATAAAATTTTAAGAGTTTTAATTATAATTTTCACATACTGTATCTGGATTATATATGGCACAAAAATGGTTATAGGACAGTATCATACAGGCGTTCTTACAGCAGTTCTTCAAATGCCGGGATGGATAATCGGCATGGCAGTTCCTATTTCTGGGGTGCTTTCTATAATAAGATTATGTCAGTATGAATTTTCAAGGAGGGGCAAATAATGGTAGCAGCAGTTCTTTTTATAACCCTTGCGGTACTTATTATTTTAAACATACCTATTGCTGTTGCTCTTGGTTTATCAAGCGCAGTAACTTTACTATATGCGGGATTCCCTCTTTCATCTGTTCCATCAATATTACAGGCTACGGTTCAGAAGTTTTCACTTCTTACAATTCCGCTTTTTGTTCTTGCCGGTGCTATTATGGATAAGGGTGGTATTTCAAAAAGACTTATAAATCTTGCAAACAGCTTGATTGGTCCTGTTTATGGCGGACTTGGCTATGTTTCTGTTATTGCTGCTATGTTTTTTGCCGCAATTTCAGGTTCAGGCACGGCCACCGTTGCTGCTATGGGTTCAATACTTATTCCCGCAATGACGAAACAAGGATATGACGCAGGTTTCTCCAGTGCGCTTTCCGCTATTTCTGGATCGCTTGGAACTGTAATTCCCCCAAGCATAACATTTATTATATACGGCATGATAACCGGAGAATCAATCGGAGATCTTTTCCTTGCCGGCATAATTCCAGGCTGTATCTTTGCTGCTATACTTTGTATTACAGTTTTTATTCAGGCTAAAAAGTATGGATGGAAAAGTAATGAAAAAAGAGCAAGCAAAAAGGATATTTTAAAATGTTTTGTTGATGCACTCTGGGGGTTCATAAGTCCTATAATTGTTCTTGGAGGCATATATGCTGGTATATTTACACCAACAGAGGCAGCATCGGTTGCTGTTGTTTACAGTTTTATAATAAGCACTTTTGTTTATAAAGAGCTTAATTTTGAAAAAGTAAGAGCAGCTTTGTTTTCAACAGCAAAAACTACGGGCATTATTCTTCTGATAATAATGAATGCAGGTGTATTTTCTTGGGTTCTTACTCAGCAGGGTATCGCCGCACAGCTTACAGAACTTGCAATTGGACTTACATCAAATAAATACATAATGCTTATCGTAATCAATATTGTATTCCTTGCAGCTGGATGTGTAATGGACAATACAAGTGCAATGTATATTCTTGTGCCAATAATTATGCCTATTGCTCAGGCTTTAGGAATTAATATGGTTCACCTTGGTGTTGTAATTGTTCTTAATCTTTCTATAGGACAGGTTACTCCTCCTGTCGGGCCAAATCTTTATGTTGCTGCAGATATTGGTAAAGTGAAATTCGAGGAAATATGCCACAAGATAGTGCCTCTTCTTATTATGTCTATATTGGCACTCTTTGTAGTAACTTATATACCTGCATTTTCAACATTTTTTATAAAATAAACTATTTTATTGAATAAAAAACTTTTGCAAATATTTCGACATAAAAATTTTATAGCTTTAAATTTTACACTTACATTGTATTTTATAATTGCTAAATGATATAATTTACAAAAAAGAAAATAAAAAAGAGGAGTAATTTATATTGGAAAAAAATATTTTTGATTCACCTATTTCAAATAAATCTGTTGTTGACAGAATAGTAGACCAAATTACACAAGCGATAATATCCGGTGACTTAAAACCAGGAGATAAAATACCAACAGAAGTAGAAATCTGCGAGTCATTGCATGTTGGAAGAAATTCTGTTAGGGAGGCTATTAAAGTATTAGAGACATTTGGAGTTGTATACATAAAGCGAGCAGAAGGAACTTTTGTAAGCAGTAGTTTTAACAGAAAAATGCTTGACTATATGCTTTATGGAATTATACTTCAAAAAGACTCTAATTGCGAAATAATTGAACTAAGGCATGTTTTCGATATAGGAATACTCTACGATGCTATAGAAAAAATTAATGATGCTAAGATTGCTAAGATTGAGGAAAGTTTAGATGAGATGGAAAAAATATTAGCAAATAAAAACGCAACTATTAAAGAAATTTTGGATACAGATCTTTCATTTCATAAAAGCATAATTGATTGTACAAATAATCAACTGCTATCCACAATGTACGATTACATTATAAGGCTTACAATTCCTTCACGTATTAAGGCAACAGAGCACATATTTGCAACAGGAAAACGTCAAGTATTTTTGCAGCTTCATAAACAAATGTTTGAAGTTCTTAAAAATCGTAATAAAAATAAAATTGAAGAAACGGTTAAAAATCATTACATGTTTTGGCGTAATGAAAACTAGATGGGAGTCTATAAATGATTAGAAGAAAAAAAGATATTACTCCTGTGCAGTTATCGAATGTTTTTGGCGGAAACGGCATAGTTATGATGGAAAAACTATTGGATGCCCCAGAAGAAATGCTTGGAAAAGGAAGAGCTTATGTTCGCCATACACTTACAAAAGGCGTTAGTATAGGCAAACATAAACATGAAAATGAAATGGAATCAATGGTTATTATATCAGGGCATGCTTTACATATAATAAATGGTGAAAAACAGATTCTTGAACCAGGAGATATTATTGCTGCCATGCCCGGCGATACACACGAGATAGCTTGCTATGGAGATGAAACTTTGGTTCTTATAGCACAAGTTCTTTTTGAATAACATCGTCCTACGTATGATGTTGTTGTTTCGGAGGTAGTAAAAAATGAAAAATAAAGTAATATTATCTGTAGCAGCAGTTTCCCCAACAGATAAAAATATAAATCCAAAAAAAATTGCGGATGATGTTATTGCATGTTCGAAAGCCGGGGCTGCAATGGTTCATCTTCATGTTAGGGACTATGAAGGAAACTTGACAAGTAATCTTTCTGTTGTAAAAGAAACTGTAGATTTAATAAAAAAAGAAAGTGACATAATAATACAGATATCAACAGGCGGAGTATCAAATCTCACAATTGAGCAAAGATGTGCACCTCTTTATATGGATACAATAGAGGCAACGTCACTTAATGTTGGTTCGGTTAATTTAGGAAAATCAGTATATTGCAATCCTATTGATGATGTAAAATACTGCGTCGGAAAAATCATTGAAAATAAAATCACACCTGAAGTTGAGGTTTTTGAGCTTGGAATGATAAATACAACAGAACTTCTTCGCAAAGAATTTTCGTTTAAAAATCCCCTGCTTTACTCTGTTGTACTTGGCCATGAGGGAGCGGCTCCCGCAACACCAGAAGCACTTTCTGCTATGGTCGGATATCTGCCAAAAAATAAAAATACCCTTTGGGGTATAACACACGCTAACAGGAAGACTTTTGATATTATTGCAGCAGCTATTGGCATGGGAGCTTCCGTGGTAAGAATAGGATTTGAAGACAGTGTATATCTAAATGAAAATACAAAGGCCGAAAATAACCTTCAGATTTTGCAGGCAGTTGTTTCGCTTGTAAATGATATGGATAAAGAACCGGCCACACCTGATGACGCAAGGCAGATACTAAATATTAGAAAGAAGAGATGATTTTATGAAAAAAATCGGATTTATTGGACTGGGAATAATGGGAAAACCAATGGTAAGAAATCTTTTAAAAGCCGGACAAGATGTTACGGTTTTTGACAGAGACAGTAAAAGTACGGACATTATGGTTTCAGAAGGAGCAAAAACAGCAAGCACTGCTGAAATAGGTGAAATATGTGATGTGATTTTTTTGTCACTTCCAAATGGAAAAATAGTTTCAAGTGTGATTTTTGGAGACAACGGTCTGACTTCAAAAATTAAAAAAGGTGCAATAATTGTTGATACAAGCTCTATTTTGCCAACAGAAGCCCAAAAAATATCTAAAGATATAAAACAGTTTGGTGCCGAATATATAGATTCACCTGTAAGCGGCGGAGAACCAAAAGCAATTGACGGTACGCTTGCAGTTATGTGCGGCGGAGAAAAAGATGCATTTGAAAAAGTTAAGCCTCTTCTTCTTATGATAGGCGCATCAACAGTACTTGTTGGCGGGTCAGGTAGCGGTTGTGTTACAAAACTGGCTAATCAGATAATCGTTAACAATACAATAGCTGCTATTTCAGAAGCCTTTGTACTGGCCGCAAAAGCAGGTGCAAAACCACTTAAGGTTTATGAAGCTATAAAAGGCGGTCTTGCTGGAAGCACTGTTCTTGACGCAAAGGTACCTATGATAGCTGAAAGAAATTTCGTTCCAGGAGGAAAAATTGCTATAAACCACAAAGATATTAAAAACGTTATTGATGCGGCACATGCCCTTGATGTACCAGTTCCTATTACTAGCCAGTTATTTGAAATTTTCCAGGCATTAAAAGTTCAAGGACTTATGGATGAAGACCACGCAGCAATAGTTAAGTACTTTGAACGTCTTGCAAATGTGGAAGTAAAAGCATAAAATATATTTTTTAGTAATTTATCAGTGTTTTTATTAAGTTATGAATTTTTTTAGTATAATGTTGTTTTATATGAAAAATATGAATTTAAACAATTATTGTATTATACTTTGCCGGAGATATAATAGGTAGATATAAGTTTATATTACATACAGAGTTTAGGCGAAAACCTATTCATAAATTAAAGTTTTTATAGTATTTTGTCTTGGCTATGATAATAAAGACTATTTAATGGAGCTATGTAATTTCTCGGCATATAAAAAGAGCATTTATCACTAACCTAATGTTTAAGTGATGGATGCTCTTTATTGCTTAATTTTCATCTTTTGAAGGTACTGTGTCAACGTGTAAACCTCTGTAATTCTTCCCCCATACCAAATATTTGAGACATATACATGCTTCAGGAATTTCTATATCACATATATAGAAGCACATCTATGGTACGGCGAACAGCTTCTTCATCATGCATACAAATACTGGTATAAAGTCTTTCATGCATTTTTTCATAATCGATGTTGGAGTTTTTTTCAAAATACCGTCTTCGGTTAATAAGGGATACGATATGTTTTGTAACCAGTTTCTGAATCATAAAATAGATTTCTTCAAAAAGACGGTTGTGTGATATATGAACAATCTGGGAATGAAAATCAAAATCCGCATTAACCAGCTGGCAAAAATTCTCATCGGTGTCATCAAGGTTTGATTTGTCGAACATTTGACGATAGTTATCAAGGTATTGTTTTAGTACATTCAGTTCTTCACTGGTTGCCAGTGAGGCAGCTTTTACAGCACTTTCTTTTTCAATGATACGGCGCATTTCCCGTATGTCATCAATCCTGTCTTCACTGGCATAAAAATCAACTATTTCATTTAACACTGGGTAAATTGAAAAATTACGGACAAATGACCCCTCTCCGACACGTGTATCAATCACTCCCAAAGTACTAAGTTTTTGGAGTGCCATACGTACGCTCAGGCGATTTACCCCATACATTTTGGCAATCTCCGTTTCAGAGGGAAGCTTATCTCCTGCTTTCCAGTTACCATTTAAAATTTGCTGTTTCAGCGCATCTCCGATTTGATCTACAACGGAGATGCGTTCAATTTTTTGAGAGTTTTGATTTTCCTGCATTCCTATCCATCTGCTCCATTTCCTAAAATTAATTTAATTATACCTTAAAGCAGACATAAATTCAATTCGCACATTTTTAAAATATAAAAATATGATAAAAGTTGATAAAATACAGATTTTGACCTTATAAAAGGATTTTGACTAAATTCGTATATCTCGATTAAAATTTCAGGCCATTGTCCATGACTTTGTACTGCCGTCGATCGTAACTTTTTCAACTGATTCCCTGTCGTTTAGGACAAAATCTGAAAGTTCTTGTCCTAATCCCGGCTTATCGGGAACTTTAAAGCGTCCGTCAATAGGCTGATAATCATATTTGCAGAGTTTAATATGGCTGTGAACCAAATTGCACTGATGATGTTCGTGGATAATGAAATTTGGAATGGCTGCTTCCATCTGCAGGCTTGCTGCGGTGCTGATTGGGGAACCGCAAGCATGAATTTGAATGGCAACATCGTAAGTATATGCCATATCGCAAACCTTTTTTACCTCAGTAAAGCCACCACATGTACCCATATCTGGCTGTGCAATCTGCAGGCTGTTTGTCTCAAAGTATTTTGCATACTGCCAGCGGGTATAGATTCGCTCGCCACTTGCAATAGGCATCTGAATTTTCTGAGCCAAGCGTTCTGCGGTATGTGGGTCCGGCGTATTCGGTTCCTCAAAATAGAAAATATTGTACGGTTTAACTGCTTCCGCCAACTGAATAGCAGAGTTAACATCAAGAAAGCTGTGGTTTTCCATAATTATATCCACATTCGGGCCAACAGCCTTGCGCACGGCAGCTACTCTGTCAACAACTATTTTCAGATTTTTAGGCGTAAGCAAAGTTGTCCTGTCTTTGTCTGTAAAGCCGCCCTCACTTGGGTTTTCTTTAAATGTGAAGAAATCAACTTTGATTGCGTCATATCCCTGATTTATTGCACGCTTTGCCGCGCCGACATAATCTTCAATAGTAAACATACCGCTCATTGTGTTTTTCCAACCGAACTGCAGCTGTGAAGCATAGGTACGCAGATTATCATTAAGCTTGCCACCCAGAAGTGTATAGATTGGCACATTGAAATATTTGCCTTTAATATCCCACAGAGCAATGTCGATGGCGCTCATACCAGCAGTGAAAACACCGCCGCCATTCTGCCCCCAAAAGGTGGTACGGTACATCTTGTCCCAAATTTTTTCATTTTCAAGCGGATTCATACCTATTACTATATTTGCCAAGTCCTGAACCATGCCGAAAGCAGCTGTTGAGCCAACACCATATGCCATGGCGGCCTCTCCGTCACCGTAAATTCCCTCGTCGGTGTAAACGCGGCAGAGGATAGGATGGATAGATGGATTTTCTTTATCCTTTACGTGAAAAACATCAATTTTTGTAATTTTCATAATAAATATTGTTCCTTTCGTAATAGTTTATTTTGTTATTAATCAAGTATGTTTTCTGTTTTAATATGAGTCTTTCCGGAACTGTGACGCACAATTGCATACACAAAGCAGACAATAATAGCTACAATGTTGAAAATGGCAAGTGACAAGGTCAGGCTTTTGAGAGAATAAAACATAATAACCGCCTGAGCTATGCACGCAATTATAAGAACCAAATAAAGCATGCCACTGCTCATATGCATGGAAGACTTTGCCCATTTTTTTGGCATTTTTGTAGGAAGTTTAAAAATAGCATAAAACAGCAGAAATTGGAAAACCGAAGTAACAACCATGATATTGCTGACAATGGTGCTGACAGAAAATCCCATCAAAATTGGAATAATTGCAACCACCAGCTGAATAGTCAGGACCAGAACCGGAGCGCCATGGCGGTTGGTTTTGCCGAAGACTTCCGGAAGCCAGCCATCCTTTGTGGCCTGCATATAAGGGCCTACGGCCATGCCGTAAGTGGAATTCATAGAAGTTGCCAAAGCCATAATCGGAGCACCAATCATAAAAGCGTAAAATACAGGAGTTGAAAACATTGCTCTGGCCGCCAACGTTAAAGGCTGACCGGCAACCTTGTCCAGCGGAAGAATGGCGACATCTGCAAGTGCAGCACCGCAATACAGAACAAACAACACCGGAATAACGGCCAGCATTGCACGCGGAAGGTCTCGGGTTGGATTTTTTGCCATTCCTCCGTAGTTAACAGTCAGTTTATAGCCTTGGCATGAATAGATGAGTATCATCACTGCAGAGATAAATCCCGTCCCTCCCCCAGCAAGAAAATCTTTATTGCTGAATTGAAGGGGAACAGATACGTCGCCTTTTACACAACCAACAACAGTAAATCCAAATAAAGCAACTACCAAAATCGCTGACATTACTTTTTGCAGAGTTGCCATATTTTTGGTTCCCATAAGATTAATGACATAAAACAGGAAAATTCCGACAATTGAGGAGACGATCTGGCCGACACCAGGAAACATAGAATGAATGTAAATACCCAACGCAGTCCCATATAGAGACATCGTTAGCATCTGTAGGAAAAAACTGATGATAAACATTCCACCAATCTTTTCACCGCCCAGGCTTCTTATAATGGAATAGTCACCACCTGAAAATTTAGTAACAGAAGAGAAAATGATCTCTGGAAGATTTATAACCAAACCCAAAAGAATGGCAACAAAATACGCAAGCCACACAGAGTATCCTGTCAGCCCAATTGCCGGTCCAATGGTAGTTATGATACCGGCACCAATAACCTGTCCGATTCCCAATGCCCAGAGCTCACCTAACCCCAATGACCCATTATGAACCTTTTTTTCATCTGACATAGTAATACAGCCCCCTTATTTTTTTCTTGTACTGTTTTTTGCTTACCTATCGGTTTGTTCGGTTGTTCGCTATGTAATAGAATATCATTTTTAGGTTTCTATGTCAATACAGAGTTCTACTTTTCGGTGCCTTCCAATGTTACTGAGTTTTCATCCGAATCATCAACATACATATCGTCGGCAAAATCGTAGCTTTACAGATGAGCTGCCATCGTCGGTATACGAATCATCCCATAAACTGCCTTTTATGTCTATCCATGTAGATTTTTTCAATGAAAGTAATATATTTTCTTTTGTCTCTATGGTTTTTTTGAACATTCTGTTATTGTATTTTTATTCCTCCTTATGTTTTTACTAATATGTTCAATGCGTATTTTTTTTACACATAAGGATAATATTTGAATAAAAGTCACTAAAGGCAACGGTGGAAGAGGTATCACCTTCATCAAATGTATATACGTTATCAATGACTAAAGGTGATGAGGTTTCTACTTCAATTTCCTTTGATTCTGCAACACGTACTCTTGAAGTTGATATTCCTGATGCTACAGCTCAGTATATACTTACTTATGACGCTTATATTGTTCGTATGGGGGTTGACCTTACAAACAATATTCAGCTTGTAGGAACTGTAATTTCTTCCTCAGGGTCAAAAGATGAGGCTTCAAGTGTTGTTAAAGTTTCGGCTTCCGGAAGCGCTAAAATATCTTTGCCTTCTTCAAAGTTTATTACTTTGCAGATTGAGAAGGTAGATGAAAGCGAAAAACTGCTTTCAGGTGCGGAATTTGGTCTTTATAGTGGAAAATCGGACTCGGATTTACTGGTAAGCGCAACTTGTGACGATTCAACAGGAATTTGCACACTTGCGGTTCCAATAAGCTCTATCGGAAGCATAAGCACTCTTTACTGGAAAGAGATTAAAGCGCCGACAGGTTATGCATTAAGTACTGAGTGGCATGAATTAGATACAGCAAACTATGAGCCGGATGAAGTAATTGAAGTTGTGAATGTTGCTACTACTGATGCAGATAATGGACAAATAGAAATCAAAAAGGTTGATGAAGATGATACATCCGTTTTGCTTTCAGGTGCGGAGTTTGGACTTTATAGTGACAAGGAATGTGCAGTACCAGTAAAAAACGGCGGTATAAATGTAACAGGCACAAGTGATTCATACGGATTAGTTTACTTTACTGGTCTTTATCCTAGCCAGACATATTATGTTAAGGAATTAACTGCCCCTGACGGGTATCTGACTACGGAAAAAATTTATGCCGTTACTGCAAAAAAGGCAATAAGTGATTCGGATATTGTTTCAATTCCGGACGAAAAGGCTGATGTTACACTTAATGTTACAAAGGTTGATGCCGTTGACTCAAGCATTAATCTGAAAGGGGCCCAATTCGGACTTTATAAGGATGCAGAATGTACTACTCTGGTAAGCGGCAAGACTAGCGACAGCTACGGAACGGTAAGCTTTACAGGGCTTTTCCCATATAAGACATATTATTTGAAGGAAATAGCTGCTCCTACTGGGTATATACCTACAACAAGCGTTTTTACAATTGAGACTGGTAAAAATAAAGTGGCGGTTACAAAAATGCTTGAAAATTATGCAAAAGGTTGGAACGAAAAAGCGTCCCTCCAGGTTAGAAAGACAGACAAAGAAGACTCAAAGTGTCTTGAAGGTGCCAGATTTGCTTTGTATAAACAGGATAAGATAACGCTTGTAGACGAGCAGGTAACAGATGAGAACGGTATTTGTACATTTTCAAATCTTGCAGCAGGTACCTACTATGTTAAAGAAACAGCTGCTCCTCGTAATTACCTTCTTTCAAAAAATTTTATAGAGGTTTATGTTCATCAAAACACGTCAGAGACAATTACTGTAAAAGATAATAAGATATCCGATGAAGATGATGAAGAACCGACATATACTCCACCAAGTACAGACGGCAATTTAAATAATTCAGGCAATTTAAATCAACAGTCTGAGTCAAATAACAGCAGCAAACAAAATCAGATAAATCCAATAATGCTGATAAAAATATGAATACGAATATAAATGATTCAGAGGCTTCTGGCTCGGAGGAAGAATGGATCCTGCAACAACAGATATCTCGAAATCAAAAGATGAAGTAGAATCTGCAACTACAGAAGTTTCGAAATCAAAAGATGGAGTAGAATCTGCAACTATTAGTACTTCTGACGCAAATCAGATGGCAGAGTCAGGTGCAATAAATGACATGCTCCCAAAAACAGGAGTTGAAACTCATTTGGTATTTTGGATGTTTGGCTTGGTGTTTTCTTTTATCGCATTTGTATTGTCATTAGTATTTTGGAAACGTCAGAAAAAGAAAATAAATTGATTGTAAAACAAGAGTAAATGAAAAAGATTTAATAGTAGCTATATCTTTTTATCTCTACTTTATAAACACTCAAAGTATCATTTTAAACGGTACTTTGAGTGTTTTTTTCTAGACTATTTATACATTTATTGATATTTACTTGATGCTTTACGTGAAGAGTTCTGTTATTATCGCATTAGTCTCTATCATGAACTGGATTTATCATTCAGAACTGGGCTGGTCTTATCAGCTGAATACATATATTCACACGTTGAAATCAAATAAAATATATCAAAGCATGTCATATTATTGGTTTTTAATAAATATTTTTTAATTGAATATTGATTTTATAAATTGCAAACTAGTTTTACATGTTAGTATATTATCGCAATTGTATGTCGTTAATTGAAAAATTGTCAATATATCTCTAATCATATCATTAAAGTGATTAAATCTACAGCTGGCTACATTTTTTATATTTGGTTGCTTCTATAATTGTTATATCATATAAAGGCATAGCTTTTTTTGCTTCTAAGTCGACACTTATCTACATATCCGTTATATTATTAAATGAAAATTCCATGAATAAGTTAGTGCCTATTAATGATTTGTAATTGAATATAGAAATTAGTAAAATTAAAGAGGCAGTCAAAATGCTTTCTAATGATTATGTAAGAGAATTAGTATTAAAATTTACATATAAATATTCCATAAAAAAAATATCTAAATTCTTACATATTTCAAAAACAAATGTTGGAGTCTATATTTATAAAACAAAAAAATAGTATTAACTATTTTAACCACCTTTGGGGTCAAAATATATTTACACAATAAAAAAATCCTTGAAAATTTAATATTTTCAAGGATTTTTCAAATTGTGAAAACAGGATTTGAACCTGTGACCTTCGGGTTATGAGAATTATAAGATATGTTCATTTCATTGAAAATATTCATATCGTGGTAAAACTCCCGCTTTATTATGCCATTTTTTATAAAATTTCATATTCCGTTATAATAATTTCACCGTATACTAATCCTTTTGGGGTAAAAAATGGGGTCAAATAAATCTAAACTCTGAATATGAACACTCTGATTTAACCATTAAATAGACAATTAAAATTCTTCATTTTATAGACTTTTCAATTCTTATTTCTCAACCTTAAAATATTTCTTATTCCAGTAAAAATATAAAATAAAAAGTACCATAAAGATGTAAAAAAACCAAGATTTTGATCCTGACGATATATTTTCCATCGGTACTTAATAGCATTTTTCTTGTCAGCGGAACGTCCTCCAAGACGGTATGTAACCAAAGCATCATCAATACCAATAGCCTTGTATCCGTTTTTCAAAAGTCTAAGCCACAGAACAAAATCCTCATGAAAATACTTGCCATCAAAAGGATTTTTTGGTAACACTTCTCTCTTTAAAACAATGCTTGAGCAAACTATTACATTTTCCTTTAGCAGTCCTTTGTAACTAATTCCAGTGGGTACATGCTTATGAAAGTTCAGTACATTATTGTTTTCATCAATAATTTTGCTTGCGGTATAGCATAAATCAGCATTCTTATTCTTTAAAACAGATATCTGCTTTTCTATTTTATTACTACTCCAGCAGTCATCCCCGTCGATAAAAGCTATGTATTCACCACTTGCCTGCTCTATGCCTTTGTTTCTTGTTTTAGCCACACCCAAATTTTTTTTATTTTTGAAAACATGTACACGGCTATCTTTTTTAGAAAGTTCACACAAAATTATATATGTCCTATCCTTTGAACAATCATCAATGGCTATTATTTCAATATCTTTATAAGATTGATTAAGCACAGAATATATGGCTTTTTCTACTGTTTTTTCTCCGTTATAAATGGGAAGAATTACCGAAATCATATGTTCTCCTGTAAAATTACTTATACATCTCACTGTAGTACTTTGTATAACTTCCTGAAGTAATATTATTTATCCATATTTCGTTTTCTAAATACCATTTCAATTGCTAATCATAAAATGAATTAGCTTATCATGGAACTGGTATGACCTATAATTGTTTAATGACTTTGCGCACATACCATTAAGTGAATAATAGATGTTAGGTGAATTTTCAATACAATTATTCGTATAATACTGGCAAAATCTTAATAATTTAAACAACTAAACAATAATATTTTTAGTTTATACTTATGTCACAAAAACCTATATTAACATTCTCTAATTAAATATAATAAAAGACAAGTAAAATACATATCATTCCAATTTTTTATTAAAAATATTCATTATTTGCACTATTCCAATAGAAGCAAATATAAAAAATATTGGCATCCCAAAATATCGGTATCTTTGTTGTGATTCAATAAATACATGAACTGCAACATAGCCAAGTATTATCCACGTGTATAGCGAAAGAGTACTATTATACCTAGACTTACGGCTCACCCAAAATCCTATTGATGCAAGAAACATAATAAAAATTTGATAAGAAAAGTCTATGTAATTATAATAATGTTGCATCATATAACAATTTTCATATATAGCCTTCAACGAGTCCGAAGCTTCTCCTGATATCTTTTTTTTCTTTATATTATTTAAGTCATCTCCATAAAGCCATCTATAAGATGCATCAATTCCACTCCATTGTGTTCCAAGTTTTCTTAAAAATATCTTTTTAAAAAATATATCAGGATTTTTAACTTGAGTCATAATAAAATCATTTAATAGTTGTTTTTTTTCATTTTCATCCGCTTCAGAAAACATACATCTTACTTCAGAATTTGAATATCCAGAACCCTCATAATTAAGTCCCACCATAAACTTAAATCTTATATCAGTTGGTATCGAAATCTGATCTCTATAACCTTTTAAATAAGCATAGTAATCAAACCCCTTAAGAGTAGCTTTGTATCCTAATAAAAGAACTATTACCATAAAAAATGGAAATGCTTTTTTTATTATAATGTTCTTTATGTTTTCATCTATATTATTTTTGTATTTTTTGTTTTTCTGTTTATTTTTTATTTTTCTGTTTGTACTATAAACTCCATTTTTTATATCAAAAAATACTTTAATACAAACAAAAATTAATATCGCAAGTAAAATCGGAGGTGCAATTGCTCTCATAAGATTAGCTAACCCTATTAATATTCCTGTAGTCAAAAATTTTAAAAAAGTCTTTTTTTCTGATTTTGTTTCCATAGTAAAAATATAAAACGATAAATAATATAAAAATGTGCTTATATGTTGGCATGTTAATACAGATGTAAATACAATATTGGAAATATAAAGAGCCATTAAAACTCCAGCAAATAATCCTATTTTTCTGTCATATCTTTCGCCGATTAAATAAATAACGACACATGTCATAGCATTTATAAAACTATAAATAACTCTTAATACAGATATATCACTACCAAATATTTTTATTAAGAAGCTTTCAAATACCACAAATGCCTGTAGATATGGATAGCTAACTGTGTATGTTTTTCCACGAATCATCTCTACGCTACCATTTGCTAAATCTAAAGCAGTTCTATAATAAAAATCAAAATCATTTGTTGGATTTGCCCATGTGTGTACTGCTAAAAAATACCTTATTAAAAACGCCGTCAAAAAAATAAAAATTATATCAATATTTCTACTTTTTGTTATATTTAGTTGATATATACCTGCACAGATTATTGCCATAATAGTTGGTGTAATAATTAAAAACACTAATTTTTGCCCTCTAGTAATAGATATACTAAATCCTAATATACAAAAGAATATACACATAAGCATACTTAAACCAAAAATAAAATATTGTATTTTTTTTTCTAAACTCAATTAAATCCTCCTCACTATTACTTTTTAAAAACAAAAAAACGTTGACCAAAATAATTTAATCCTGTAAACAATACCAAACCGAAAAATAAAGCTATGTTTTCGCCTGCTTTATTCGAAACCTTAATAAAAAGTAATCTTACTGCCGGTTTTGCAAATCCATATGCAATCACATAACAGGTGATAATATTTATAATAAATCTTGGGATACTTTTTGAATCTCTATCTTTGTTTTTAAATGTATAGTGTTTATTAAGAAAATAGCTAAAAATACTTCCAATTATGTAATTTAATGCTGATGAAATCCAGTAACTTAAGCCAATTATATTGTAGGAGCCAAACATTACTATCGTTCCTACAATAGTATTTATAATACCTACACCTACAAACTTATAAATACTCTTATCCATAATAACCCTCTTTTTAAATTAATTTTATTTCTATTTATTAATAAAATCCTTTATTATAAACCTTGGTCTTGCTTTTGTTTCCAAATATATTTTCCCTATGTATTCTCCTATGACACCAATTGAAAGAAGCTGAATTCCCCCTAAAAACCATATTGATACTATAATACTTGTCCATCCCTTTACAACATTACCGCTAAATCTCATCAAAAAAGAATAAATAAGAACTATAAAGCTGACAGCAGAAACTAAAAAACCAACCATTGTTATAAATCTAATAGGTTTAATACTTAATGATGTTATCCCCTCAATGGCAAAAGATATCATTTTTTTTAAAGGATACTTAGATTCACCTGCAAAGCGTTCTTGTCTTTCATATTCAACTGTTGTTGAATTATAGCCTATCATAGGTACAATTCCTCGCAAAAAAAGATTGACTTCGTTAAACTTTGAAAGTCCCTCAAGAGCTCTTTTACTTAACAGCCTATAATCTGCATGGTCATTTATAATTTCAACACCCATTATCTTCATAAATTTATAAAATCCCTGTGCAGTTGTTCTTTTGAAAAATGTATCCTTCATCCTTGAATTTCTCACACCATATACAATGTCATAGCCTTCATATATATATTTTTCAATAAACTTTTCTATTACATTAACATCATCCTGTAAATCAGCATCAAGACTGATTGCCGCATCACAATAATCTCTCACAGTCAAAAGTCCTGCTAAAAGTGCATTTTGGTGACCTCTGTTTCTTGATAAATTTATACCTGAAAAAATTTCATCTTGATTATGTAAACTTGATATAATTTCCCATGTTTTATCTTTTGAACCATCATTAACAAATACTATTCGACTTTCATTATCAATCATTCCTTTTTGAATAAATGATTTCATCAATTCCTTAAGTCTACTTGATGTTTCATTCAATACTTCTTCTTCATTATAACAAGGTATTACCAAATATATTACATTCACTAAATTCACCTCAATAATTAACTAACTGTTATAATTGGAAAATTCCAAAATTCATTATTACCTTGATTTGTCGTAAGATAATACATAACTGTATACTCACCCGGCAATGTAAACTCATAATTAAGAGTACTATTGTTATCAGATTTAATCGTTTCAAAGTAGGATCCATTTCTATAAATATACCATTTTATACTTGAGTCCATTGAGTAATCATAGTCGACATTAAATTGATATTTGTTTCCTGATATATTTTTATATGATTGTCCTTTATACACAAGGTTCATATATGGATAATATTTTGATATATTTTCAAATTGATGAGTTTTGTCATTATATCCTATTACAGCAACTATGCCAAATGTTTTTTGTCCAGAGCTGTCTTTAATGTATGCCCTTACAATATAAGTTCCTTTTTTATTAAATTCAAAATCAAATTTATTGTCTTTAGTATAATCTGTCTTTTCAACTGCTTCATTTGTCTCTTTATTAATTACATACCAAGCATATGAAAACTTATCATCAATACATGTATTTTCAAAATTAAATTTATTATTGTTTTGTGTTATATCTATATTATCAACAGATATTCTTTTTCTTGGTTTTAAACTAATTTTATAATTACTTGCTGCCGATACATCAAGTGTCATATCGTTTTTATCAAAATTGAGTTTATTTATATCTTGCACATTGCCGTTTTTATCCTCAATTGTAATTAATGTAACCAAATCGACATTTGAACCAAAAACGTCGAATTTCGCAGTATTTGCAGCTTCAACAGAATTCATTTTCCTTGAAATATATCCATATGCCTTGTTGCTGAAATCACCGTTTATAACCTGCGCTGATGTATTTTTCAAGAGTTGTTTTATTCTGACATTATAACCCGTATCTCCTAGCCCTAAAAGTATCTCAGAGTCATTTTTGCTTATTATCTTTATATTTTCCGCCAGATGGAAAAGCTGAGAATATGTATGATTATCACTGCTTATAATATTATCATATATTAATATCGCATCACCAAGATTATAAAAGTATCTGTCCATATTGACGCCGTTATACATATCGTTAAATCCTGCCACATATTCATACCCATTTCCTGTGCCATAATCAAAAATGCCTGTCTTATAGCTGTTTTCAGCTGTAGGAGAATATGTTTGTCCATCCACTATGACTGTATTATGCGCAAGAGAGGATACAAAAAAGTCCCTGTATTTATTTCCTGAGGAATAATTATACCATCCCGGGTCAACAAATATATCTTGTCCTTTTGAATAAAGCATAAATGAATTATCATCAGCATGCTTGTGTGTTTTAGAACTATATCCTGATTTAAACATCATCCACGTACTGTCTGTATAGTTTTCCTTTTGCCAACTGTTGTGGCTGATATAATACCCCGATTTAGGGTAAATGGCAGATGTGTTTGCAGGTATTGTCCCTTTTTGACCTAATGTTGAAGCATATATATAATCATTGTTTCCAAATACCTCAGAATTCGCATTTGAAATTGTACTCCCGTTTTCAATGTCATTTGTATCACCTATAGAAGCAGTACTCCCATTAGGCTTTGTTATATATGCCATAAATTCCGTCGATTTTTTAACATTATCATATAACTCTTTGCCGTACTCATCATTAAACTGTAATAAAAAGTCAGCTATAATTCTAAATAAATCCTCAACTCCAATTTGGTACCCAGGTGAATTTTCGACATGTACCATTTCAGAAGTAAAAGCATATTTCATCTGCTCATTTAATCTTTCTTTTGCCAATGAAACCCAATTTTGCTTGTTCTTATCATTAAGAAAATATGCTATATATATTAAAGAAGTATCTTGAAAAATTCCATGATTATGGTTTTTTGTATAATGTCTTGAATCTGACAGCCATTCTCCATGTAGTTCTAAAAGGTCTGTAACAATATTTTTAGTATCACAATCTAATTTGCCGTATTTATCGGCAACAAGTGCATAGTATATAATATTTTCCGCTCTTAGCGCTGTTCCATGGTCATACCAAACCATGCTGTTATTTTTTGTCAGTTTATCATTTTGTCTGTATTGGTTCCAACTTAGCAAAAAATCTTTAGCCCTATTTATGTATGTCTCTTTTTTAGTTAATTCATATGCCTTTGTAAGATAAACTACAGGTTCAAGACACTGAAGATACAACTGAAACGTGGAAGGTGAATTTGAATATACCACATTCCAGTCAAGTTTTTCAAACTCATATGGCATTGATTCCATATCATAGTATACTGTTAATTTATTACCAACCAAGCCATCCGCAATTGATATAACTTTTTTATCTGACGGCAACTTAAACTCACAGTTAAACTCATCCAAAGTTATACCGAAATCACCATTTTGAACTGTATCCTGTGAGCTTTCGGCAGCAAAGTTTTTAGCAGCAGAATATTTGTTTAAAGCTTTTGACGTTTCGCACCCAGGCAAAACTGACATAAGAATAAAAACGGTAAGTAAAATTAAAAGCAACTTCACCCTTTTTTTCATTGCATCTTAAACCCCCATCAGTAAAAATTATATGATTTATTTTTTGTTTATCTTTACAAAATCAACACCCGTAGCTTCTGTCTTTTCTCCTTTTATGTATCCTCTCACAATATAATTTTTTCCTGACTTAAATGTATAATCAAGTTCATTGTGCTTTGAGTATGTTATTTTGTCAATTGTTGTTTTCGTATCTGCATCAATTATATACCAAGCATATGAAATGTCATCATCTGTTTTAAAGTTATTTGCAAATTTAAATGATGAGTCATCAACATTCGTTATTTTAAATGATGTTGAATCAAAAATATTCTCATCTTTTTTATATTCACACTCATATTTACCATTTTTCAGTGCTGCTACAGCAAAATCGCTGCTATCACGGGTACCATCATTATATATTTCATACCCAGTTAAATAATAGTTACTTTTCCCATCTAACTTATATTCAAATTCATTTTTGCTGCTGTAATCTTCTTTATAAACATTACGAGTTTTTGCATTTGTAATATACCACGCATACTTTGATATGTTTTTGTTATTGGAATTGTTTACTATTTTCATATTATTCCCGTCAAAATAAGCCGAAAAATTTTCCGCTCTAACTTCATTTTTAATCTTTGGTTGAATTACTTCAACTAACTGCTGCTTTTTATTCACAGCAGGAGTTACTTTATTAATTCTTCCTTTGTTAATAAAATGAAGTGTAAAAACAATTGCCACTGCAATTACTATCAGCAAAAATTTTTTAACTTTAAACACATATATCACCTACTTTGTATAAGCTTTATTATTTCGCTTATCATTTTTCTGTAATAATCTTCTTCATAGTGCATTGGTGCAAGACCCCATTTATGGTTTTCATCTGCATAAAAATCTTTACAAAAATCAAGAATTTTTATTCCATTGATGTTTTCCCTTAGGAAATCATACATGTAATTTAATTTGTCATTAACTTTTTTATTGTTAACTGTGTAATTTCTGGGAAACTTCTTTATTTTTCCATTTTTATCTTTATAATTATCAAGCATAACTGCTCTATGAAGAATTATATTTTCGCCATTGTATATTTCAAGAATTTTATCGCAAAATTTTTTTAAATATTCTTCCAAAAGTATGCCATCATATATATAACTGAAACCAAATAGCTTGTTTTTGAGTTTAAATATCTTCCAATTTTTAATTTTTGAAACTGCGTTTATTTTATAGTCACTCTCATTTCTGTTGAAAATATCTGCTTCTTTTAGTTCATTTGATAAAGTCACAACACTACCTTTATATTTTGCAAGTTTAAATCTTTCGTCAATAAAATCTACAATCAAATATTTACTATTGTCATTTATAAAAAGATTAAAAGTGTTTTTTATAAAATCATTGTATACAGCATTTTTTTTGAATTTTGACTTTATTAAAAAATCATCATATTTTACATCTATTGGATTAGCCAGTGCAGAAACTATTGACTGTCTTGCTACATATGTTTCTAACGATAATTTTTTTTCATCATCAAATTCAAGAATATCTCTTGAAACACAGCTCCCAAAAATGCTTACAGGCACTGGATTTTTTTCAGTTTCACAATTTTCAATAATATAATTCTTATCAAAAATAAAATCAATTTCGTTACTTGTCTTAATGCCCTTTGCCTCTTTACAACGTACAAAACCCACAACTTTATATTTCCCGTCACAGCTAAGATTAAATTCCGTACTATCTGAGACCGTATAATATTTTGTTCCTATCCTTTTATTGTTAAGCAGAAGATAAAATGCATAATCAACATTATCATCAATTTTTTCTTTCAGTTTGATTTTGCATTTAAGCTTGTTTTTTTCAACATTCAATAAAATATCAAATGATTTTTCATCTAATTCCATTAAAACTCTCCTATAAACTATTCCTTTATCTTATATTTAATAAGTTTTATTTCTCTGTCTATAGTATATTCTTTTGAGGTCTGACTTCTAACACGTTTAGCCGCATTTTCAGAAAGTCTTAGGAAGTATTCAGGTTCATCATAAAGCCTTTCGATTCCATCAGCCATAGCCATAAAGTCTTCGCCTGGTGCAAGCACGCCACAATTTTCATCAACAAATTCTGGTATTGCTGTTACTGCATTGGTAACCGGTACAAGTCCACTAGACATTGCCTCATCTCTTGATACTCCCTGGGCATCCATTCTCGTAGGCGTAATAAATATCCCGTTTTCTTTATGGAGCCTTGAAATTTCACTCTGTCTTAGAAAAGTCTTTTTAATGTTTATATTCTTATATTTTTTAAGTGGCTTCAATGTTTCATCAAAAAGCTCACCATTTCCGATTAAAGTAAACTGCATATCTGAAAAACACTTTCTTTTTGAAAGCTCAAGTATTGCTTTAACAGTCAAATCATTAGCATATTTGTTTGAAGCATATGGTCTAATTGAAAGGAGTTTTTTTCTCTGCTCGATATCCTTTTTGACATAATTAAACATATTTGTATCAATACAATTATGAATTATACTATAATTTTTTTTGGAAATAGTTATCTTATTATCCTTAAATATTTCATCTGCAAAATATTGTGATACAAATACAAAATGTATATTATATTTATCAATATTATTAAATACTTCTGCCCAAAACTTCATTCTTTCTTCTGAAAGTACCTTAGCCTTTTCAAGTTCTTCTTCGGTACTATAGTTGTATTTTCTTCTCCACCAAGGCTGTATCTCAGCTCCATGAACCCATACAATTATTCGTACTTTATCCTTAAACCCCTTTAATACCTCCCACATCTGTCTGTCGAGGAAATGAACACATACTGTGTCTATGTTACCGGTTTCAAGTATATTTGCAAGTTCTTCACCATGGCCTTCAACAATATTTATCCCCTCAAATTCCCTATATTCGCTTTTGGCGTATATATTCATTCGCATTACATCACACAAAAGGCCCTCTGCTTTATATGCCATTAAGCGTTTATGCACAAACATATTTCTGTAAAGAGCCTCCTGTGAAGGATATTGATTTGTAAGTATAAGCACATTGGAACGAGATATAAAACAAGCCTTTCCTTTAAGAACCATTTCACTGCCAATACTAATATTGTTTATATCAAATGTTCCATTTCCTCGTATTCTGTAACATAATTTAAAAAATTCAGCTCCATCAGGAATCTTTGCTTCATAAAGTCTATTCGGCTTAGTAAACAAAGGAGATATTTTTTCTCGGTTTTTATTATAAAATATACATGTTCCTAAAATATCAAGAGAACCCTGACCTTCAAATTTCAAATTAATATGCTTATCATCAATAAAGTCATTAACATTAAATAGTTTCTCGATATTTATATAAAAAACTTTATCAATATCCATACTGCTTTTTATAACAGTTTTATTTATTTTTTTTTCAACAATTACATCAGAATTTGATATTTCCTTAATTGAATTAAATATATCCAAATAATTTAAAATATTTCCACTATTAATTAATCCGTCGTTTTTTATATTTTCCGCAATATTGTTTAGCTTTGAAATTCCAATTCCATCATCAGCAATATAAACATCATCAGCTTTGTCACAATTATCCCCATTAAGCCCCTCACAAAAATTAAACTCATCAACACAAAAGAAATTTTCGTTTTTAATACTTTTAGTATTAATTATTTTTTGCAGTGTAAAGTTCAAAAATAAAGTAGTTTTAAATACCGATCTGTCTGTTTTTAGCTCATTTACAGATTTATATGTATGGCTTCTATCAATAATACTTATATTATCATTATCGTTCTTATAATAATCATATTTTCCTATACCTTCAAAATCAGCATACCTGTTTGTAAGCATAATGTCCATTAAATAATTCTTACCATAATGGTTTTGAGGATCAAAAACTGTTACCCAAGAATCAGTATTAAGTTTGGTACCGTTAGCATTTTCAGTTGATATAATTTCAGCGTTTTCTGGACATGACAAACCATCCATATCAGTTATAAGAATTAACTTTTTATTTACGTATTTTTGATTTTTAAAAGCATATAAAACATTTTCTGCCTCATCTGAATTTTCAACATATGAAAGTACTGTAACTTCAGGAAGTTTTCTTTTAATGTTTTTATCAAAAACCCTTTCAACTATATACGAAAGCCTGTCCTCATAAAGATTCTCGCTTAGAACCTTTCTTAAACCAAGAAGCCTATATTTTCTCATACTTTCTTCATCGTTACACCATTTATCTATACATTGTTTAAGCGTTTCGGCATCATTTGTTGAAATTGTTAAATCACCGAAATAATTCTTTACACCTCTTGAGTAATTACCTATCGTTACTGTATTTGAAGCCAACATTTCAAAAACCCTACGAGCAAACATCGTTTGCGATTGATCAATTGAGTTCATATTTATACCAAAATCATAACCTTTGTATGCAATATCAATCTCAGTTGACTTAAGATTTCCTAAAATATATTTATCATAAATTTTAGGAAATGCATGTTCAGGCAAAGCGTTTTTATAGTTTCTGTCATAAATGTCAAAGCCTTTAGTATTTATAAAAAATTTTGCAAAATCATCAAACACTCTGCATCTATTTACATACCTATGATAATAAGCGCCTGCAAAACAGTACTTATTTTTTCTGTTATATTTTTCAATTGGGTTATGAATTTTAGGCTGAGCCGCAAAATGCAGAAGAAATACGTTATCGTGGTGTAAATTTTGTTTGTATTTCTTTATACAATCAATATCTGTTGTAAAAACATAATCAGCCATTTTAGCAGCCATCATAAAAGTATCTGTATAAACAGGGTCTTCCTTATTCCAAAATACAATAGGAATATTTTTTTCTTGACAGTAGCTTGTCATCTCAAAGTACTCTTTGCTTCCATTTGCAATCTTCCTGTACCACAATTTATCTTTGCCCTGCCAAGCTGACTCAATGAAAAGAAGATGAGGTTTAAACTCATCTATTTCGTTTTTCCAATCTTTAGGAGTAACTTGCATAAGCTTACATTCCGGTGAATAGCTTTCCTCTGTAAATGTATCCATTACACATGCAACTCTTAGATCGTGAAGATTTTCAATATCTAATGTAAATTTGTGTATATTTTGATTTTCTTCTATAATTTTATAGTCTATTTTTAGCTCTTCAAATAAATTTTCTATTTTTTCTTTTTTTGCAACAAGAACATCTATATATTTATTCAAATATCCAAAATCAATCAACTATAAACCCCCTTACCCTAACTTTGCTTTTATTTTTTTTAGTACTCTATATCCTTTTACCCCAATTTTTCCTATAAGAGTATCTGTTATCATTGATAACTTACGTTTATACTCAGCATTTTCATGTTTAAGATAGTTATTTTGACTTTCAAGCTTTCTGATTACAGCCTTATTTTCATTAAAAATCTGAATTCCCTTATTTATCTCCTGATATATATCTATAAGCATATCTGTAAGTTTTTCTTTGTCTATAGTTAGCTTTTCTTTGTCTGTAGTTAGCTTTTCTTTATCTGCAATAAGTTTCTCTTTGTCTGTAGTTAGCTTTTCTTTATCTGCAATAAGTTTCTCTTTGTCTGTAGTTAGTTTTTTTACTTTTTCATTCTCATTTAACAGTTTCTCTTTCGTAACTGTACAATTTTTTTGTGACAACTCATTTTTTTGCTTAAGAGCTTCATAATTTTTAACTGATTCTCTATACTTTTGAGCAAATTCTGTATTTTTTAAATACAGTTCTTTAAGTCTATTATTAATATCTCTATCAATTTTAAAGAAATTATTTTCAAGATTTAATACCACATCATGGTCATATATGATTTTATCTATATTGGATGAATTCTTTGCAATAAATCCTATCCATTTATTCATATAGTCTATTCGTTCTATACTAAAAGATTTCTCAATAATATCGACTATTCCTGTAAGATAAAATGTAGATTTATGATCAGGATGATCCATTACTCCAAAAGGCACTGAACAAATTAAAATTCCATTATCATTTAATAATTCTTTTGAATGCTTTAAAAATTCACTCGGATGTTCAAGATGTTCTAAAACCTCAGTCATAATAATTGCGTCAAATTTTTTTTCAGCGGTATATTCAAGAAAATCAAGGCACAAAAATTCAATACTGTCTTTTAAGTAAGCATACTTTTCATTAATAAGTTTTTGCGCAAAATCAATTGCCTCTGGTTGAATATCAATTCCTACTACTTTATTCCCACTTTTAGCTGCAAAAATTGATACTATCCCCTGCGAACAGCCTATATCAAGAACTCTTTTATCTGTTCCTAAATTTTTGATAATCCACTTTATCCTTTTTTCAGTCTTTACTTTTGAATCCTCACCTAAACTACCAATATATGACTCATACACTCTGTCATTGTTTGCCATGATAGCACCTCTCGTTATAAATACTTCTCTTGATATTTAGTCAGCACAGGATTGCAAGCTGCTCGTTCTTCATGTGTCATGGAATTGAATTCTCTTGCAAAACCACAATATGGCATAATTATTTTACTAGGGACTTCCTCTCCTACTATTTTCCCCTTGTTAAGCCATATAACTCTATCACAAAAATCGTTCATTTGTGCTACAGAGTGACTCACAAAAAGTATTGTTTTTCCATTTTCTTTAAATTCACTCATTTTTACCATACATTTATCTGTAAAGCTATTATCACCTACAGCAAGGGCTTCATCTATTATAAGTATATCCGGATTCATATGAACCGATATTGCAAACCCAAGACGTGATCTCATACCACTTGAATAAGTTCTCATTGGCTGATTTATGTATATTCCTATATCTGCAAAATCAATTATTTCATTTCTTATTTCTGCCGTCTCTTTCTTACTCATACCTAAAAGAAGACATTTATAATCTATATTTTCTACGCCTGTAAGCTGAAGATCCATACCCGCATTGGCCGCAAGCATATTTACATCTCCATCTACTTCAACCGTTCCTTCGGTTGCATATGTGATACCTGTTATTATGCTTGCAAGAGTTGATTTTCCTGAACCGTTAAGACCAATAAGTCCAACGATTTCTCCCTTTTTAAATTCCAAATTTATATTTTCAAGAGCTGTAAATTGCTGTGGTTTATAAAATGGTAAAAAAAGGCCCTTTAGTCTTTCAACATCACTTGAATAAAGCGGGTATTTTTTATAAAGTCCACTACATTTAATAGCTAAGTTCTTGTCCATAAAATCACCATTTCTTAAATTAAATCTATAAATTGTTTTCTAAATTTCATATGAATATTACATCCAATAATAAAAAATATTATTGTAAACGCCCAGAAAAAGACACCTTGTTTCCAGTGAAACATAAGATTTCTTTCATAAAGAATGCTATCCCTATATCCATCTATCAAATAAGCAAATGGATTAAGCTTTAATATAAACTTGAGTTCTGCTGGAAGATTATCCTGAACCCAAACAATTGGTGTTATATAAAACAAAAGACGTATAACAGAAAGCATAATTTTTTGAAAATCTCTGAATACTACAACTACCGCAGACGCAAAAAGTGCATATGCACAAAGTAATATAAAACTCGCAAACGTAAAGTAAAGTGTCTGAAAATAATATAAACTTATGCTATATCCAGAAGCAAAAATTATACCTATTACCACAAGCATCGACCAAAAATGTGCTATAAGCGCCGATAACACAGACTTTATAGGGACAATCGATAATGGTATATACATTCTTTTTAAAACACCACTATATGCATATATTGAATTGCCTGTAGTTGTAAGAGCCGTGCTCATGTAAAACCACGGCATAATCCCCACTATCATCCATATTATATATGGATATTTGCCCTGAGGCGCTGCACTCTTAAGTCCTATTGCAAAAACAAACCAATAAACTAATATTTGTAATATAGGATTAAAAAAATTCCATAGGAATCCAAACATTGTCCCATTGTTTTGTGCTTTAAGCTCATAGTTTGCAAGTCTAATTAATCTATATCTGTTATCATAATTTTCCTTTAAAACTGTTTTAACATTATTAAGCATAATTAAAAACCTTTCATCTTGCATATAAAATCAAATTTTATATGTATAATGTTTCAAAAAAGATATTATTTTTTGTCTTAATCACTTATTTTATAATTTATATACATTTTTATTTAATTCAAAAACATTTCTTGTATCAAAAATAATTTTATCTTTAATTTTATTAATATTTTTCTTTAAGTGACTATGTGCAACCATTACAACCAAAATATCAATACTATCTAAAAATTCATCAAAATCATAAATCATATTTGGAACTATATTTTTATTTGCAACCATAGGGTCAAAAACCTTTACCCCTGAAGCAAGATGCTTTTTCATATTTTCAAGCAACTGAAGAGTAGGGCTTTCCCTTACGTCATCAACATCCTCTTTATAAGTAAGTCCATAAAGCCCTACTCTTGAAACATCAGTTATTCCTCTTTCTTCCATTATGCAAGAAATACGTTCAAGCACAAATTCTGGCATTGAATCATTTATTTTTCTTGCTTCATGTGTAAGCAGTGCTAGATTTGGATAATCACCTACCAAAAACCAAGGATCCACAGAAATACAATGACCACCTACTCCTGGTCCTGGCTGTAATATGTTAACACGTGGATGTTTGTTTGCTATTTTAATAATTTCGTACACATTCATATTATCTTGGCGACATATTTTTGCAAGTTCATTAGCAAAAGCAATATTTATATCTCTAAATGTATTTTCAACAACTTTTGTCATCTCAGCTGTTTTAATATCTGTTATTACAATCTCATTCTGACAAAAAGAAGAATAAATTTCTTTTATCTTTTCACCTATATAAGGTTCATCAACACCAATTGTTCTTGAATTATGCTGTAATTCATATACCATATTTCCAGGAATAATTCTTTCAGGTGCATGAGCGATATGAATGTCTTTTCCTATCACAAACCCATTTTTTTCTATTACAGGTCTAATATATTTATCCATTGTGCTTGGTGAAATTGTTGATTCAATTACTATTATTGCACCTTTAGAACATACACTCATAACATCTTTAACCGCATTTATAACATAAGACGGATCAATTTTTTTTGATAATTTATTGTACGGAGTCGGAACAGCAACAATATAAATATCTGCACTAACACCCTCATGCGAAAATTTAATTCCCTTTGAAATGGCATCAAAGAAAATATCGTCAATACCTTTTTCCTTAAACGTCATATGTCCACTGTTAAGCTTGTCTACAAGTGCTTTATTATAATCAACACCCACTACATTAACACCATGTGACGCCATCATTATTGATGTTGGAAGTCCTATATATCCAAGACCTACAACACAAACTTTTGTATTCATATTTTACCTTCCTTTATTTTAAAAGTATGCCATTCAAAATACTTGAATTTAGCAAAAATAACATTTATACAACATAAATCACATAAATCTTAAAATATATTACATAGTATATCACCCAAAATGCCTGAATTCAACAAAAATAACCCTTATATAACATAAATCTTATTTACATTGCTTTCAATATTTTGATTTATCATTTGGAATTTTGAAATATCAAACATTACATTATAATTTTGGGTATTTTTAATTACTTTGTAAATAAACTTATTATCTTTGTTTTCAGAATAAATAATACCACAATCTATATCCAGATAAAAAAACTGACTAATCAAAAAGTCCAATTTTTCTTTACTTATATGAAAACCTCTTTTTGCAAACATAAAATATTTGTAATTATTTATATCATTATTAGCAATTATTTCATTGGTTTGAGCATCATAAAACTTATCTTCCTTTTTTAAAACTATTTTAATATTATCATCCCACAAAATCTTGTCACATTGGTTATTCAACACAACAAGTAAATCTTTGCATTTTCTTTCATATGATAATCCACATATTTTAAGAATTTCCTCCAATCTATGCCTACATGTGTGATTTAAGAATACATCATGAAGATTTTCAGCACTAATTTCTTGCATCCTTGAAAAATCGAATTCCTCGCCAATAAACCAAACGTTTTTATTAAACAACTGTTTCATTCCAACCGAAAAATTGCTTATTATCACTTTATTTTCAGCCATCATCTCAAAAACTCGTCTTGCAAACATGGTTTTCGAATTTGTGACCGTATTTATGTTTATTGCAAAACGGTATTTTTTCATCTTTTGTCCTAATTTTTGAAATGGAATTGCTCTATATATATGATTTTTATATTCCTTAGGAAACTCATGAATAGGATTTTTTGAATTACTTTGCCTATCAATTATATCAAAATCTATTTTATTTTTTTCAAGCATACTAAATATTTCAGCAATTTCTTTGCAGCGTTTTAATTGGTCATTATACCAACTACCGGCAAAAACGGCTTTATTTTCATTTGGTCGACTATTAAGTGGATTAAAAATATATGGGGAAAACCCAAACATAAGAACATATACATTTTTATGCCCAAAAGCTTTATATTTTTCTACACACTCCTCTGCCGTTGTGAATATATATTCAAATTTAAGTGCTGTATCCACAAAATCGTATTGCTCGTTTCCAAAATAAGTAGGGTCCTCTTTATTCCAAAAAGCTGTTTTTATATTATTTTTTTTGCAATATTCAAGTATTTTAAGTAATTCTCGTCGTGTTTCAAATTTAACACTATGATTTTTATATATTCTTCCTCTCCAGCAATTCTTATATTGAGTAATACCAGACCATGCTGATTCACAAAATAAAATATCCGGTTTAAATTTTTTTAAAACTTCTTTCCAATTATAAGGTGTTATAAAAACCGAATTACATTCACAGCAAAAATCCGCGTAAGTCATGTCGTCGCATATAAACGCAATTTTTACATTTAACAAATGTTTATTTTTATGGTACAGTACTTTTGTTTTACTTTTATGTTTAAACCTTGGCAATATACGGTTATACACAAACTGTATAATATTTAAAATAATTATATTTTTTTCATGCTTTTTATAAAAAGAATAAATTAGCTTTTTCATAGTATATCACAGACTCTTTTCCAGTATATCTGCTATTCTCTTACATGCAAACCCATCACCATATGGGTTTGATGCCCTACTCATTTTTTCGTATTCCTCTTTATTATCAAGAAGAAGTCTAAATTGTCTATAAATTATATCTTCATTTGTTCCAACTAACTTCAATGTGCCAGCTGCTATGCCCTCAGGACGTTCTGTTGTGTCACGCATTACAAGTACAGGTTTTCCAAGCGAAGGTGCCTCTTCCTGTATTCCGCCACTGTCTGTAAGTATCAAATAGCTCTTTGAAAGAAAGTTATGAAAATCCAGCACATCAAGTGGCTCAATTATTCTAATTCTTTCATCATTTCCAAGAATTTCATCTGCCGCCGCACGTACAATAGGATTCATATGAATTGGATAAATCACTTTAATATCAGGAGTCTCATCAACTATTCTTTTTATTGCCCTAAACATATTATGCATAGGCTGTCCAAGATTTTCCCTTCTATGTGCTGTAAGCATTATAAGACGACTATTCTTAGCCCATTCAAGATGCTCATTTGAATAGTTCTCCCGAACGGTTGTTTTAAGTGCATCTATAGCTGTGTTTCCTGTTACAAAAATAGTTTCAGGCAATTTACCTTCCTTAAGTAAATTATTTTTTGAAATCTCTGTTGGCGCAAAATTAAACTTCGACACTATTCCCACAGCCTGTCTGTTAAATTCCTCAGGATAAGGTGAATATATATTATACGTTCTTAGTCCTGCTTCAACATGCCCCACTGGTACCTGCATATAAAAGCATGCAAGCGCTGTTGTAAATGTAGTTGTTGTATCTCCATGTACAAGCACAACATCTGGTTTAATTTCTTCCAAAACATCCTTTATTTTTTTCAAGATGCTAACAGTCACATCAAAAAGAGTCTGCTTTTCTTTCATAATTGAAAGATCATAATCAGGTATAACTTTAAATGCATCAAGAACTTGGTCTAACATCTGTCTGTGTTGCCCTGTTACACAGACAACTGTTTTAATTTTCTTCCTAGTTTTAAGTTCGTTTACAAGAGGACACATTTTAATAGCTTCAGGTCTTGTACCAAAAACAAGCATTACTGTTTTCATAAAATCACTCCATAGAATAAATATTTTATTTTTACAATTAATAAAATATTATATTAATCAACCTATAAAATCAAGTTATTATACTTTTTAAAAAACACATATTATAATTCGTAGGAAAAAGAATCATAAATAGATAAATTAAATCTTGGATTACACAAAATCTTTAGCAAGTTGTGTAGAAATAAATTTATTTGTTTAAGGCAAAAAGTTTATATCAACTTTAAGTCTGTATACTAACAGTTTTAAGTTTATTCTAAAATAATACTCGTTCATCTCTATAGATGTAATCATTACGTACCAAATCTGCTACCATTTAATTGTTATCTTTAAGATTGGAGAGGATTTCTTTGGAAGTTAACGATAGAATTACATTTTTACGAAATCAAAAAGGCCTAACCGTAAACAAATTAGCAAATTTAGCCGGCATATCCCAAAGCTTTTTAAGAGAAATTGAGCTTGGCAACAAAAAGCCCACAATAGAAACATTGTCGTTGGTATGCAATGCTTTAGATATATCATTAAAAGACTTTTTTGATGATTCTTTTAAATCAAACTTACAAAAAAATGAATTACAGCAGGAAATATTCCGTCTTACTCCGGAACAAACAGAGCTTTTAACCAAGTTTTTAAAAAGTTTACATGAATAAAGCAGTTCTTACCTTTTAGATAAGAACTGCTCTGTTTTCCATCTTATATTTCAATAACCTGTTTCTTCATGAAACTCCTGTTCTGACAATCTGTTAAACGGTATTTCATCTGTAGTATTAGTGTATGTATCAGAAGTATATATATTGGTTACCATTCCATTTTGTATCATAAATTTAAATTGAAACTCGACTCCATTAATTGTTTCTATATCCAAAAGATCACAGTATTTCTGGTTTATTGTGCCTCCCAATGTTACTGAATCTTCATCCGAATTAGCGACATACATATGGGCAAAATCGCAGCATTCACCATCAGAATACAATTTTAAATTCAAATCTTTATCTATTGATAAAAACACTCCATCGCCTATATCATAGTACCCGTAAACGCAATCAAGCATTGTTGATATTCCGCCGTCTATATAAGAATTATAACCATAAACAACATCATCATTTTCCTCATTTATATCATTATTATTTTCATATGTACTAACACTGTAATTCTGTCCTGCATATTCATTCGAATACTTAATTGCTGCTCCCGATACAACAGTTCCAAACACACAGCAGAATGCACATGTCAAAATCATCCATATAAATACATTTCCAACAGACGTTCCAGTAAACTTCTTTGTGTCTTTTCTATTGGTCAAATTTCTTTTAAGATTCTCATAATAAAGCTTATTAAAATTTTTAGCCATCAATATTGATGAAATAAAATACCAAATCATAATTATGAAAGACAACGCACCCATTGCCATTGCTGTATTTATTAAACCCGTGTCCATATTTTTTAGTTCACTTAATACACAAAGGCTTCCTCCACCAAAAACAGCTGCCAGTGCAATTAAAGGTATTCCAAAATATCTCCACAAGATACCATACTGTTTTCTGTACAGGCAGTAATAAATATTAAAGAAAAAAGCCGCCCAGTTAAACTTTAGAGGATATCCGTATTCCGCGTTTGTAAACTGCTTTGAAAAATACGAACGATTTTTGCCCACATAATCTGAAACATCCTCAATTCTCTTAAATATGTACTCATTGCCGTCAACTACTTTCTCACACTCAGTATCACAATACTTACATTCCATTTAAACTCCCCCTTTTACCTTCCAAAAAGTACACCGAAAACAAACCAAGTAACAATCAAAATAGTTACAAAACGTCCTTTTCCGCTGAAAAACATAGCGTCAGCACCTATTAAAGTTATAAACAGGCTGGCCAATAAATTTACTATAACAGCGCTTATAATAAAACTGATTATCACAAATACGATTGCCATATCCTTTATCCTTTCTTTTTTTGTTTTCCATAGTGATGTTTAGTCATATCTTTAGATATGATATCATATATCTAAAGATATTTCTATATTATTCTATAGAGTTTCTTTAACTCTTCTATAAAAAGTATTTTTCTTCATATCTAAAAGCTCCATTGCTTTTTTTGATGTGATTTCACCTTTCTTCCATTTTTCATATACCTTTTTAAAATCAGGTGATTCAATCTTTTTTCTTCCTTTATATTTACCCTGTTTTTTTGCAGCATCAATACCCTCTTTTTGCCTTTGAAGAATATATTCTCTTTCCAGTTCAGCAACAGCGCCGAAAACAGTAAGCATAAACTTTCCTGTAGGTGTATCAGTGTCTATCGCTTCCTTTTTGCTTATAAAAATAACGCCTTTTTTATTTAGCTTTTCAATAAGCTCAAGCAAATCTTTTGTATTCCTTGCAAAACGGCTAATTGACTCACATATTACCGTGTCACCATTTCTCACAAACTCAAGCATTCTTTTAAGCTCCGGCCTATCGGTACTTTTTCCGCTTGCTTTATCAATAAATATTTCATTTACGCCTAATTCCTTCATTAAGACCTCTTGTCTTATAGTGTTCTGCTCTTCAGTACTTACACGTATGTAACCAATTTTCATTTTCCAAACCTACCTTGCATGTCATTCTTTCTTTAAACAAAAAGTGTCAATAGAGTCCCTTTGATTTTTGAAACGTTTCAAAATACAAAAACCAACCCTACTGACACTTATTTTTATTGTTTCTTTAGGCTATACCCTATTGGTACAAGAACTCTTCCACCTCATCTAATGTATATCCGTCATTATATAAAGCCTCTACTTCCTCAGGCTCATAACCGAAACATGATGCCATCCACTTTATCTCTTCAAGCCTTCTATGCTCTGTTTTAGCAAAAGCACTGTCATCTTTGAAATAAAACGAGCACCCTTCCCACATCCACATATCTTCGCAATAATTAAACTTTCCCGTTACTATATTTCCTTCACATGTTATTTTAATTATGTCTCCGGAACTAATATCAATTCTTTCATATCTTTTAGGAACATACACTCTAAGCTTTGAAATTGCCTTATTCAATATACTTTCTGTAGAGGCATACAGATAAAATCCCTCCTTTTCAAAGTGATAGAGGCAAAAAGGATTGCTTCCTTTAACGACATAAATGTTATTAAGGCTGTCCAGAAGTGTAAAACAAAAAGAGCCCTCAACTTTTTCTGCCATATATTTAAGGCTGTCAAAGTCAAGGGCATTTTGTTTTTGTAAAAGCTGCACTGCCACATAACTGTCTGTCTGAATATTTGTATTTGGAAGGTTTTGAGTCCTTCTAAGTATTACTTCATTATTAATCACTCCGTTATGTGCAAGGGCAAACTTATCTCCTTTTACATATCCCAAAAACGGATGATTGTTTCTGTTTTTCTTTTCACTGCCTTGAGTTGTCATTCGGGTATGTCCCATAATTACAGGCACATCGGGTATATTAAATTTTATTTTATGTGAGGGAAGAGGCGCTTTTACTATTTTCATTGTGTTTTTAGTGTTATAGGCTATGCCAGTGGCATCCGTCCCTCTTGCCTCAGATTCTTTTGCCAAAACCCTTAGTATTCTGTTTTTCTGTCTTTTGTTAAAGTAGTTCTTATAATCAATTATTCCAAACAAACAGCACATATCAGTCATCCTCCTCTGTCTCTACAGGTTCGTTTACATAAAGTCTTCTTTCTTTTAAATACTGAATTAATTCAGGCTCTGTAAGCCTTTCCAAAAAACCATGCCAGCTCATAACGGACAGTTCTTCTTCGGACATTAAAAAAGCCGCACTGCAAATCTCATCGACGAGCTGCAGTGTGGCTATAATGGTGTTATATTTTAATGTGCCTCTGAAAATACGAAACTCGATAGTTTCATAATTGGTTATATTAACACATGTGTATCGTCCAAGTCCTGACTTTTTGGCATTGTCAAGAACTTCTTTCGGCTTTTCCTTTAATCCGTATCTTGCCGCCCAGCGGTTAATCTGATACTCCGTACGCCTTGAAAACCTAAGAAGTTCGTCCCAAAACCTCTCTACAAAAAATAGTATTTTTCCTATCGTAACTTCCTGTTCCTCGGTTGTTTTTCCAAGACTTGTTCTGTTTACATGGCAGTGAAGGCCGCATGTGCTTGTTTGATGAGACTTATACCCAAGCTCAAGTGCTTTAGCAATAATCTCTTTCCAGTGTGCTTTTTCCATGTGGTATTTAAGTGTCATTGGGTGAGTTACAATCTCCATTCCATCATCAAGGCTGCCGTCTGTTTTTATGTAAATCAGTTCTCTTTCGCTGTTTGCAACATCACATATCTCATGTGCGTTTTCACAGCTTTTTCCGCCTTTGTCTATTTCAAGTTCCACACCCACGTATCTGTTTCCTTCTCCATAAAATATAGGCTCGGGCTTATAGCTGTAATCATGTAAAAATCTTGCGTCACTATAAGAATAACAATCATAGCAAAGGGGTTCATCGTCATCATAATAAGCGTCATCCAAATGTATGACTCTTCCGCACTCGCTGCATGTGGTATAATTGCTGTCAAAACATTCCCTGCAAATAGGATATTCGTCTCCTACGTTATCCTCATTCCAAATCCTTCTTCCACAGTCCCGGCATATAACAGTAAGCTCGTCAATACAATTATAGCAGTAAAGATCGCCTTCCATTTCGTAGCCGTCGCAAATATCATATTCTTCACCGCAGTGTGCACATGTAAAAACTTCTCTTTCCTCCGTCATATTTTCTCCCATTATAAAACCTCCTTAGTATTCCTCTGCCAAAAGCATTGTGGAATGCTCTCCGTCGTCAATAACAAAAATCTTTGCCGTAATTTCACTTTCTCCGTTAAGTGGTACTATTGATTCTCTTTTGTACGGAGGCTGTTCCTGAGTATGAATTATATGTATTTTCTCTTCTTGGGTAGTTATGTTAAATACCTGAAGCCAGTCCTTTTCAATGTCAAGAGAATCAATCATCAACCATAAAATCATCTGAATCCAAAATGGAATCGAAGAAGCTCCTCTTGTTACATATCTCTTGTTTTTAAACATCTAATTCTCCTTTAAAATATAATCAATGACAGCACACAGTAACCCTGCGGTAATTATGATTAAACCTCCCGCAAACTTGTTTAAAAAATCCTTGTTCATTTTCGTATTTTAAATTCTCCTCTCTAAACCATATAGGCTTATTACTACTCATTTAAGCACAGCACAGACTGTCCTTTAAAAAGTCTATTACTTTAATAAGCACTGCTTTGATGGCAATAAGTAATGATTTAAACCAATTTTTTTCATTCAAAATAAAATCACCTTCTTTAATAAAATTTAGAAAAAATATAAATAATCAGAGAAAACATAAAATAAAGCAAAATGCTTTCTCGGCAAAATAAAAAAGATCACCCATCACTAAATCCAATGTTTCAGTGACGAATGCTCTTTTTCTATAGCAATAATATATTTTTATAAAGTTCAAATTTACCGGTAATTACCAAACAAGGGTATAAAAAAACAAAGAAAATCTAAAGGAGGTTTTATTATGCTTGATGAATATCCTGATATTTTAAATTCAAAAGAGGTGATGGAGATTTTAGGAATATCAAAAAATACGCTGTATGAGCTGATTAAAGACGGCGAAATACCTGCTGTAAGACTTGGAAAGAAACTTTGGAGAATACATAAAAAATCTCTGTTGAAATTTATTAATATAGAAAAATAAAAAATTAATCTTTAGCTGTCTGGCATTAATGTATGCACTACATCTAACAAATTCACTGTCTCAAACTTTCCTTTATAAAACCTATAATACAACTAAGTAGGAAACCGCCACAAAGGTAGTAACTCCGGCATAGCAAAACTACCTGTTTAACCGCTCAAAGCTATGAACATGTAGTTTTTTATTGATTAAAATTTAAAAAATAGGTCATACTTGATTATGTCTATAGCATATGTTATAATGCCTATAGGCGAAAAAGAAATGATTTGTTCACGCATATGCGGACAAAGCGAAAGCCCTGGAGCAGGCACTCTAGGGCTTTCTTTTTTTGGCTAAGTTGCCTACTATATTTAAAAATGGCTAGACGGAAATAACCACAACGAGTTTATTGTTTTCTTGTCAATATCAATGTTATCAAAGAAACATTATGGCATACAAAAATACAGAGCATGTGAAAGTTTTTCTGTAAATAGAGAAATAGCAGGTCTTCTATGATAAAATAAAATCATAGGAGGCCCTTTATTATGGCAAGAGAAAAGAAACCTGTACACAGAGTACAAATGACAGAAGGAAAAAGAAACATTATCCGCCAGCTCCTCGAGGAGTATGATATCCAGACAGCTGAAGATATTCAAGATGCGCTCAAAGATCTTCTTGGGGGAACAATCAAAGAGATGATGGAAGCTGAAATGGATAATCATCTTGGATACGGAAAATCAGAGCGTTCTGACAGTGGTGACTACAGGAATGGGTATAAACCAAAGAAAGTTAACAGTAGTTATGGTTCAATGGAAATAGAAGTTCCGCAGGATAGAAAATCTTCTTTTAAGCCACAAGTAGTAAAAAAACGCCAGAAGGATATTTCTGATATCGACCAGAAGATTATCTCAATGTATGCAAAAGGAATGACTACCAGGCAAATTTCTGAAACAATTGAGGATATCTATGGATTCGAAACCTCGGAAGGCTTTATTTCTGATGTTACAGACAAAATCCTGCCACAAGTTGAAGATTGGCAGAACAGGCCTTTAGATGAGGTGTATCCGATTCTCTACATTGATGCTATCCACTATTCTGTTCGCGACAATGGTGTAATTCGAAAACTGGCTGCATATGTCATTCTGGGAATCAGCACAGAGGGCAAAAAGGAAGTTCTGTCTATCAATGTAGGTGACAATGAAAGCGCAAAATACTGGCTTTCTGTACTGAATGAATTGAAAAACCGCGGAGTAAAGGACATACTTATCATCTGTGCGGACGGATTAAGCGGCATTAAAGAGGCAATAGCTGCAGCTTATCCCAAAACAGAATATCAGCGCTGCATCGTTCATCAGGTAAGAAACACTCTAAAATATGTGCCGGACAAAGACCGTAAAGCGTTTGCAGCAGATCTTAAAACTATTTATCATGCAGCCGATGAAAAAAAAGCGCTGGAAGCTCTTGAAAAAGTGACCGAAAAATGGACTCAAAAGTATCCGAATTCCATGAAACGCTGGAGCGAAAACTGGGATGCTATTTCACCAATTTTTAAGTTTTCTGCAGAAGTGCGAAAGGTCATTTACACTACAAATGCTATAGAGAGTCTGAATTCCACTTATAGAAAACTAAACCGTCAAAGAAGCATATTTCCAAGCGATACAGCCCTTCTCAAGGCACTGTATCTATCAACGTTTGAGGCTACAAAGAAATGGACAATGACAATTCGGAATTGGGGACAAGTTTATGGTGAACTCAGCATTATGTATGAAGGACGTCTTCC
>JALCQR010000009.1 GCA_022651385.1 Clostridia bacterium
AAAAAAGCCGCTTAAAAAGCGGCAAGTTGGGGCATAGGTGCACTTGGCGGATATTCAATGCACCATTAGGTGCTGCTGGTAAAAGGCCCTTATAGGGCAAAATCAAACTACCGGCTAAGCCGGTAGTCATGATTTATAAATCTAAAAGACAACATTAATACCGTACTTGGCGGATGCTCATGTATATTTTTTAATAGCAATGATACAAAACAAAAAATACTATCGAAACATAGTGGCTAATGGCTGAATCTCACCGCAAGCTATTTTAGCCCGTGCGCCTCCTGTTGTCTGATCTGTAAAGTTATCAGGAGCTATATGAATTATTACGGAACGTCCTATTACTTCATTAACAGTAAATCTGTCAGTTAAAAAAATCATAAAAGCATAGCCTTCATTGCCGAATAGCGGAGGAAGATCACCGGCATGTGCAGGATGTGGACAACCGTTAGGATTGTAATGCTCACCTACATCGGCAAATGGATCATTGATATTTCCGGTACACGAACCTCCTCTGTGAATATGAAATCCGTAAATATTAAAAGAACAGAGCTGATTTTCATCAGGAAGACCTTCAATTTCTGTCATAACTATTGTTCCGCTATCGGTTTGATAAAATGAAACCTCGCCTTGTATGTCAGGATAATCCTGACTGCCGTTTACAATAGCTCTGGCATCAGGTATTCGTCTTAGTAAATTTTGTAATTGATTTGCTCCAAACTGCGCCATAATTATAAACACCTCCTTAAAAATATATTATGCTGGCGTCGATAGATTGCCAACAAAAAAAGAGCATTATTGTAACTGTCATTATTTTTTAATAAACTGTTGGAATTATGTTCATTATTTCTGCAAATACTTTTATATAAATTATATTATTTAAAATTTTGACAATACTTTATTATTTTAATCTGTCATATTATGGCAGAATTTATGTTTTTTATTGACTTTGCTGGAAAAATGTACTATTATATCAGTAACATGTTACTGAGTGTTAGTTATTTAACAAACAATATATATAACTATTCAAATGAAGGAGTCGAATTATATATGAAGGCATTTGCAATGTTAGGAATCGGGAAAACGGGCTGGATTGAGAAAGAAAAGCCTAAATGCGGACCTATGGATGCTATCTGCCGTCCAATTGCCCTTGCGCCTTGTACATCTGATGTTCACACTGTATGGGAAGGGGCAATAGGTGAGCGTCATGATATGGTTTTGGGACATGAAGCGGTAGGAGAAGTTGTTGAAGTAGGAAACATGGTCAAAGACTTTAAACCGGGAGACAAGGTAATTGTTCCTGCAATTACTCCTGACTGGAACTCATTGGAAGCTCAGGCCGGTTATCAAATGCACTCCGGCGGAATGTTGGCCGGATGGAAATTTTCCAACTTCAAAGACGGTGTATTTGCTGAATATTTCCATGTAAACGATGCAGACGGAAACCTTGCTATTCTTCCTGAAGGCATGGATCCGGCAGCGGCTTGTATGCTCTCAGACATGGTTCCTACAGGATTTCATGGTGTTGAGCTTGCTGATATTCAGTTTGGCGATACAGTTGTGGTAGTAGGCATAGGGCCGGTTGGGCTTATGGCTGTTGCTGGAGCTTCGCTTAGAGGTGCAGGACGCCTTTTTGCAGTTGGTTCACGTCCAAATTGTGTAAAAGCAGCAAAAGAATATGGTGCAACGGATATCATTAATTACCATGAGGGAGATATTGTAGATCAAATTATGGGAAAAACAAATGGCAAAGGCGTTGACCGTATTGTCATTGCCGGCGGAAACGTGGATACATTTGCTCAGGCGGTAAGCATGCTTAAACCGGGAGGAAGAATTGGCAATGTAAATTATCTCGGCGAAGGTGATTATATTAAGATTCCTCGTGTTGAATGGGGATGCGGCATGGGACACAAAACTATTGTGGGCGGCCTTATGCCGGGAGGCAGACTTAGAATGGAGAAACTTGCTTCACTTATTGTAAACGGGCGGCTTGACACAAGCAAGCTTGTTACTCATCGTTTTGACGGCCTTGACAAGGTTGAGGAAGCTCTCATGTTAATGAAAGACAAGCCAAAGGATTTAATTAAGCCTGTAGTATTAATAAAATAAGTTAAAATTATGGAGCTGCCATATAAATTTGGTAGCTTTTTTTTTAGCACTTAAATTAAGTATATTTAATAAACACACCGTCAGTTAAACTTAGGATGATTTTTTCTGTATGGTAAATATTTAAGGAATCGTTGTGCCGCCAACGATAGGGATTTTTTGCTGCTCATAGCAATACCTATATTTCGATAAGCCGGAATTTCCAATTCTTTTATAACAATATTATAAGGAACACGTTGTAAAATAAGCTCCGGCAAAATACTTATGCCAAGGCCATTTTCAACCATAGACATTATTGCGTAATCATCCCATGTTGTGAATTGCACATGAGGGTGTAAGTGATTGTGTTCAAAAATGGCTGGAATTTCAGAATTGTCTCCCTTTTCCAAGAGCATAAACGGATAGTTTTCCAGCTCTTTCATAGGAAATTTGTTGCAGCCGGCAAACGGATTATCTTTAGGCAGCACAACAAGCAGTCTGTCCAATTCTACAGAAATAGTATCTAACTGCGTATTGGTTGGAAGTCTTAAAAAACCAAAGTCAACACGCCCTTCATGTATCCATGATTCAATCTCTTTATAATCTCCCAAAAGCATTTCAAAGTCAATTTTTGGATAATCTATCTGAAATTGTTTAATCATGTTGGGTAGCCAATGAGTTGCAACACTTGAAAATGTGCCTATCCTTACAATTCCGGATTGACAATCATGCAGCTCATCTATCTGTGATGAAAGAAGCTTCTGTTCATTGCAGATACGCTTAATTTGCGGGAACAATTTTAATCCGTCGGATGTAAGCGTTACGCCGGATTTTCCGCGTTCCAAAAGGACTACTCCCCATTCTGTCTCGATATCATTAATCATGCGGCTAATGCCAGACTGGGTGTAATTTAAGGCTTCTGCGGCTTTTGTAAAACTTCCGTATTCAACAGCTTTCACAAAGGCCATATATTTTTGGACATTCATATATATCACCTATAATATTTTGTCATGTAATCCATAACAAACATTCGCTATTATTATGGATAAATACATGATATATTACTGTTGTTTGAAATTCAAGAGGGGATGAAAAGATGAATGTAAAAAAATCTTATTTCAAGTATTTTGTATCACTTTTTATGTTTGGCACTAACGGAATTGTGGCAAGTTATATTGCTCTAAGCAGTTATGAAATTGTATTTTCAAGAACACTTATAGGATGCCTGTTTCTGATTTTGATTTTTGCTCTTAAGCGGAAACACGTAAATATGTTTAAAAATAAAAGACATGCGCTATGTTTGATTTTTTCCGGCATTTCCATGGGCATAAGTTGGATGTTTTTGTATGAAGCATACAAAAGAATAGGCGTAAGTGTTGCGTCTTTAGCTTACTACTGCGGTCCTGTTATAGTTATTGCACTTTCTCCTTTATTGTTTAAAGAAAAGCTGACGTGGCCAAAAGTTTTAGGTTTCTTGGCAGTAATTACAGGAATGTTTTGTGTTAATATTAATTCACTGAATGAGGCTAAAACAACTTGGGGTCTGTTTTGCGGAATTATGTCTGCCGTCATGTATGCTTTTATGATAATATTTAATAAGAAAGCCGAAGGCATCACCGGCATTGAAAATTCCATGTGGCAGCTTATTGCAAGTTTTGTTACGGTGGCGGTATTTGTATGTATTAAGCAGGGTTTTGTTATACATACGCCTTTAAGCTGGATTCCAATAATGGTTCTCGGCATTTTTAATACCGGCATAGGTTGCTATTTATACTTTTCCTCAATTGGAAGCTTACGTGTTCAGACAGTATCAATATGCGGGTATATTGAACCACTGTCAGCTGTTATTTTTTCAGCACTTTTTCTTAATGAAAGCATGAGTATGATACAAATTATAGGAGTTTTGCTGATTATAGGAGGGGCAGTATTCGGGGAATTATTTAATTTTCAAAATAAAAAAAGGATACTTATATAAATGTTTAATTTATTTATTCTGGAATTTTTCTCTTGATATACACTTTGTCCTTTTTATTGTTACAGGTGCTTCGCGTAAGAAAAATGCTCCAATAAAGCCTATAATGGCAAAGAAAATGCAAAACAGAAAAACATAATGAATTGAGTTTGCAAGAACACCTTTTGTTTTGATGTACACATCATCAAAATAATTCAAGTAAATACTGGGCACTTTTAAGCGAATATCGGCAACTGTTTTTGCGTTTGTTATAACCTGTGTGTTTCTGAGTTCCTGCTGTATATTTTCAGGCAATTTACTCATATTCAGTTTGTTAAATCCAGAATTTATAGTGCCAGTCATTATTACTCCGTAAATGGCTGAGCCTACAGTGCTTCCGAGCCTTCGGAAAAACATAACAGCTGATGTCGCAGAACCGATTTGCTGCCTTGGTGCTGCGGTTTGAGTGTTTACATTTGTTATCGGCATACTCATGCCAACTCCGAAACCAAGTATAGCCATAAAAACAATTGCGCTGAGGTATGTGGTTTTAATGCCCATTGTTGAAAGAAGATATTCCCCAATACCCATTACCAGAAACGCAAGCACAGACAGCATTCTTGCTTTTCCTGCTCTCGATATCAGCTGACCGGTTATATTGCTTGCAATAAGAAGCCCAAGCATCATAGGCGTTATAACAGCTCCGGAAGTTGTGGCTGTGGAGCTTATTACTCCCTGAATAAAATACGGAAGATACATAATTGCAGAAAACATAATTGCCTGTGAAAAAAACGCAATTAAAAATGATATTGATATGGCACGGTCATTAAAAAAAGAAAGCGGAAGCATAGGATTACGCGATTTTCTTTCAATTATAATGAACATTATTGTCATTACGGCTGAGAAAATAAAAAGACAGACGCGCAGGAAAAAGATTTTACCGGATAAGCTTAAAGCTAAGATTAATGGAACAAGTGCAAGCACCAAAGAAGCAATACCTGCATAATCAATAGATTTTTTTGTTTCTCTGCTTTTATAGCGCGGCATTGTAAAAATAATTATTATAGCTGCTGCTGTACCCAAAGGCAGATTCATAAAGAAAATCCAGCGCCAGCCTAAATTATCCGTTATAAAACCTCCTGCAAGAGGCCCGATAATACTGGCAAGGCCATACATAGAGGTTACAATTCCAGTGTACTTTCCTCTGTCAGCCGGCTCAAAAATATCGGCTACAGCAGTAAAAACACTTGATACAATCATTCCTCCGCCTATGCCTTGAATTCCTCTAAAAATAATTAACTGTATCATGCTTTGTGCCAGCCCGCATAATATTGAACCAGCGAGAAACTCAACGATACCGATTATAAAAATCGGTTTGTGACCGTAAATATCTGTAAGACCGCCGCATACAGGTATTGCAAGCATTGAAAACAGCATGTAAATTGTAAAAGGCCACGAATAATACTTCATTCCACCGAAGTTTTCTACTATGCTTTTCATTGCCGTGCTTACAACTGTTGAGTCAAGCGCCGACAAAAGCAGGCTAAACATAAGGCCTATAAGAAGAAAAATAATTTTTGATTTACTTATTTGTTTTTCAGACATAAATAATACCTCCTTATACTATATACTATACTGATATAATTTATACTACTATGGCAAAAAAATATTAGCCGGTATTATAGTTTTTAATGTATTCCTCTTTAAATTTTTCAGTCCAGTTACAGAATAACTCAAACATTTGGGAGTAAAGCTCTATAACTGATTTTGCATAAAAAGATTCTTTATATGCAGGGGATGAAAGATGGTCATTTACACTGTCGCGTTTTACTGAAAGATTTTCCTCAAGGCGTTCTATCATTTTTAGCCCAGTTTTAAAATCTACATTATATAGGTTTGATATAAAAGCACAGAAATCTATATATATTTTACCTGGATTTTCAGAATACTGCTCCATAAGGCGCATAAAATATTTTTTGCCTTTTTCATTAATAGTATATATAGTTTTTTCGGGCATTTCACCTTCTTTGATGGTTTTGCCGTCCACATATCCCAGTTTATTTAGTTTCAGAAAATTTTTATAAATAGAAGGAGAACTTATTTTAATCCAGTTTTGTATACTCCTTTCCTCCATTTCTTTTTTCATTTCATAAGCATTCATCGGTTTTTGCATTAAAACACCAAGCAGCATTAAATCAATAGTTGACATCGAATCCCATCCTACACTAATATAATTGATACTAATATAAAGTATATATATATAACTAATTAATGTCAATATATTTCCAAATAAAATCTGTATATGTGTGCAATAAACTTGGCAAAAACTGACGAAGCAAAAAGCACCGCCAGCTTCTGCAAAGTAAATTTACTAAAGAAGAATTTACAAACGAAATGAACTATCATGTTATTGGACCGACATATTCTATATCTTGCGGAATATGATTGATTGTTACAGGCTCAAACGGAATATATATGGCATATGGATTATCCGGTGAAACATTATATCCTGTACCTCTGTCAATTGGGTCACCGTTAAGCATGTTGGTAAGAGCGGTTATGGAAGTTTCGCCCTGAGCTTTTGCATTCTGAAATACCGTCATTGCCAAGGTACCCTCTTTAATAGCTTTTAATGCTGCATAAATTGCGTCAACGCCCACAATAGGTGTCTCTGCAGGGTCCATATCAAGTGCTTCAAGAGCATCAATGGCACCCAATGCCATTTCGTCGTTGTTGGAAATAATAGTGTCAAATTTTATATCGGAAATAAGAATAGGGAAAATTTTATACAGGGCTTCATCTCGGCTGAAATTTGCAATTATAGGCAAAGCTGCCTCAGTTGCATTAATGCCTCCGTCTGATAATGCCTGCAAAGCAGAGGAAGTACGCTGAATTGTAGTTGGAAGTCCCGGGGTACCCTCAAGCAAAATATACTTAATATCATTTTTGCGTTTAAAATTAAAGTAGTCAACAAGCCATTCTCCCTGCATTCTGCCTGCAACATTATTGTCGGAACCCACGTAAATTGCATTTTCATTTAGTAGACTCATATCGGAAGGAATACGATTTATAAATATTACTTTCATGTCTCCAGCTGCTTCTAAAATATTAGGGGCATCATATGGATCAACTAAATTTACGATAATTGAGTTTCCGCCATTTTCTGATGCTGCTTTTACCTGATTAAGCTGAACTCCGGCACTGTTTTTGGAATCAAGAATTTTCAGGTCATATCCGGCGTGTTTGGCTGCTTCTTTAACCGCCAATGCCATAGATGTAATATATTCATCACCGCTTCTATAAATCAGCAATGTGGTATGTTTGTCGTCGGAAAAATTATTTTGCAATATTCTTATTATTGGTCTTTTTACCGTTTTTTTCCAAATCATAGCAACCTCCTTATGAATGTTTTTGCTTTACTTATTTTATTCACGTTATAAAAATATAGTGCGTTCTATTATGTATTCAGGTAATCCAAATTTTATGAAAATATTATTTAAAAAGAATATGGTGATTTTTATCAAGTATATGGAATTGCAATTTTTTCTTGACGAAACTTGTTTTATACTATACAATGTATGCGTAAATATTGAATATAAAGCCTGCACAACTGGCGGAAAGTGGAGTAAACCACAGGGAGTGCAGATGTTTTAACAGCCGACCGCCTGGGCAGCTCTTGAGTTGTTCAGAGCGGTTTTTTATATTTTTAGGAGGTTAAACATATGAAAAGAGCACTTTTAAGCGTTTCGGACAAAACAGGCATTGTGGATTTTGCAAAACAGCTTACAGACCTTGGCTGGGAAATAATATCAACAGGCGGAACTCATAAAACTCTTGAAAATGCCGGCATTAAAGTAACAAGTGTTTCAGATGTAACCGGATTTCCGGAATGTCTTGACGGACGAGTAAAAACACTTCATCCTGCAATACATGCAGGAATACTTGCAATGAGAAGCAATCCTGAACATATGAGACAGCTAAAAGAACTTGGTATTGACACAATAGACATGGTAGTTGTAAATCTCTATCCTTTTAAGCAGACTATTTTAAAAGAGAACGTTACAAGAGAAACGGCTATTGAAAACATTGATATAGGCGGACCTACAATGATTCGTGCGGCAGCCAAAAATTATCAGGATGTTGCAGTTATTGTTGACCCTAAAGATTACGCAAAGATTATAGACGAGCTTAAATCAAACGGAGAAGTAAGCTATGACACAAAATTATATCTCTGCGCAAAAGTCTTTATGCATACGGCTCATTATGACAGTCTTATTGCTTCATATATGAAAAAAGAAGCCAATATTAAAGGATTTACAGACACTCTTACACTTACTTATGAAAAAGCACAGGACATGAGATACGGCGAAAATCCTCACCAGAAAGCAGCTTTTTATAAGGAAATAGGAAATTATAAAGGCCTTCTTACAAATGCAGTTCAGCTTCACGGAAAAGAATTATCATTTAACAATATAAATGACACAAACGGAGCTCTTGAGCTTTTAAAAGAATTCACCGATGAGCCTACAATTGTTGCATGTAAACACGCAAATCCATGCGGCGTCGGGAGTGCTTCTACAATACACGAGGCTTATATAAAGGCTTATACTTCTGACCCTGTTTCGGTTTTCGGCGGAATAATTGTTTCAAACAGAGAAATTGACGCTGACACGGCAAGTGAAATAAGCAAGATTTTTGTTGAAATAGTGGTTGCTCCTTCATTTACAAAAGAAGCTTTTGATATTTTGTCGAAAAAGAAAAATATCCGTATAATGGAGCTTAAAAATATTCTTGAAAAACAGCCGGCAGATGCAATTGATATAAAGAAAGTTTCAGGCGGACTTCTTGTTCAGGAGTTAGACAGCATACTTTATGACGACGCAGATATAAAGGTAGTAACCAAAAAAGCCCCTACTGCAAAAGAAATGGAAGACCTTAAATTTGCAATGAAGCTTGTTAAGCATGCAAAATCAAACGGAATTGCCATTGCCAAAAACAAACAGTCCGTCGGCGTAGGTCCGGGACAGGTAAATAGAATTTGGGCCTGCAAGCAAGCTATTGAGCACGGAGTTGAACAGCTTGGTGCCGACTATGTAAAAGGTGCATGCCTTGCTTCAGACGCATACTTTCCATTTCCGGATTGTGTTGAGGAAGCGGCAAAAGCGGGTATATCTGCTATTGTAACTCCGGGAGGCTCTATACGTGACCAGCTTTCAATTGATGCCTGCGACAAGTATGGAATTGCTATGATTTTTACAGGCAAAAGGCATTTTAGACACTGATTTGTTATTAATTAAGTATTCTAAACTTGATAACATTATTTTGATAATTGGGACCACATTTTTGTTGTGTGGTTCCTTTTTTGTGTTAAAATGGAAAGAAAACGGGAATGATTATCGTGATTAAAAAAATAATGGAAAAAACGGCATGGCAGATGCCTGTTTTAAAAGCCTATGGAACGGGCCATATTCTGATACTCATTTTTGGTTTTAGTATGTGTTTCTACTTATTATATAGGTGCAGAAAATTTGATGACAAAAGAACCGACAAAATGTTTTTTATAATAGGCATTGTACTCATGATTTCGGAAGTGTACAAAGAAATGTTTTTGGCAACCGTTTGGCAGACGGGATACAGCTGGAATGATTTTCCGCTTCAGCTTTGCTCAATGCCTATGTACTTTGGTGTGATGTATCCTTTTTTAAAAGGAAAAGCAAAGCAGACAATTACAACTTTTCTTGCCACATTTACATTAATGGGAGGATTTGCTGCAGTTTTTGACCCAACATGCTCTTTTTACAGCTATATTACAATGACGGTTCATTCAATTGCGTGGCATTTTGTATTGATTTTTATGGGGCTTCATCTTTGGACTTCGCATAAAAATATTTTAAATTTTGAATATGCCGAAATACTATATTTACTCTTAGGGGCGCTGGCTTATTTTCTAAACTATATTTTTATGGACATATCTAAAAATACGATGAATCTTTTTTTTGTGGGGCCGGGGCCGGCTCCTATCATATTGTTTGACGACATTTCGGCAAAATATGGTCCAGTTGCGGAAAGCCTGCTGTTTTTATATGTTTCATCTGCTACGGCTTTATACATTTATTTGGCTGGAAAGCTCATTTTCAGAAGGGCAACTGCCAAAGAATGCAAATCTACTAAAATTTAATACCAAAGTTTGGATATAACGTTATTTTAAATTTATATAAACACATTGAGCTTGTGCAGTTTGAACATATAATACTGGCAAAAACTTTAAAATTTCGTTGGGATTTAATGAAAAAATACGAAAATTTTTCTTGCAAAAAGTTAAAGTATAAGGTATAATGGTCACTGTTGTGACATAGAGCAATGAAACGGAGGTTGCCGCAGTAATGTGGGTTTTCCGCGGAGCGATGTCCAGTTCACGAAACCGGGCGACAAGGTCACTGTACTGAATATTGGGAGTAAGAATCTTTATGAAAGATTCTGTGCGCTTTTTTGCGCATCCGGATAAGTGTGCAGTCACCACTTGTCGTGCTGAAAGTTAAAGTACGAAAAGGAGGGGACTTTTTTTATGGCAAACCAAAAAATAAGAATCAGTCTTAAAGCATATGATCACAAGCTGATCGATCAATCAGCAGTTCAGATTATCGAAACTGCTAAGAAAACAGGAGCTCAGATAAGCGGACCTATCCCGCTTCCTACCAAAAAGGAAGTAGTTACAATCCTCAGAGCTGTTCACAAGTACAAAGACTCAAGAGAGCAGTTTGAAATGAGAACTCATAAAAGACTGATTGATATCCTTATGCCTACACCAAAGACTGTTGACGCTCTCAGCAGACTTGATTTACCGGCAGGCGTAGATATCACATTAAAAATCATGTAATTTTAGTCCAAGAACGGTTTATATAAGCTGCAAACTTATATTAAACTAGTATGATTACCGCAAAAGCGGCAATCCGCTGTAGAAAAACAGGAGGTGCAGGAAATGAAAAAAGCTATTATGGCTAAGAAAATCGGAATGACTCAGATTTTCAATGAAACAGGCAATCTTATTCCTGTTACTGTTCTTGAAGCTGGACCTTGTGCAGTAGTTCAGAAAAAGACAGTTGAAAATGACGGTTATTCAGCAATCCAGATTGGTTTTATAGATGAAAAGACCAATAAAGTAACAAAGCCTGAAAAAGGTCACTTTGAAAAGGCAGGAGTTGCTGTTAAGAAGTATTTAAAGGAATTTAAACTTGACGACGCAGACAGCTATGAGCTTGGAGCAGAAATCAAGGCAAACATCTTCGCTACAGGCGACAAAGTCGATGTAAGCGGTGTTTCCAAAGGTAAAGGATATCAGGGCGCGATTAAGAGATACGGCCAACACAGAGGTCCTGTTACTCACGGTTCTAAATCTCACAGAGTTGTAGGTTCTATGGGTACATCAGCTACACCAAGTAAGGTTAAAAAGAACAAACATATGGCAGGCCACATGGGTGCTGTAAACGTAACAGTTCAGAATCTTGAAATCGTTAGCGCAGACGCAGAAAAGAACCTTCTTCTTATTAAAGGTGCAGTTCCTGGACCTAAAGGCTCAATTCTTGTTGTTAAAGAAAGCGTTAAAGCTTGATTACTTTACGAAAGGAGGAAAAGTAGATGGCAGACGTTAAAGTTTTAAATATGAGCGGAGCTGAGGTTGGCACAATAAGCCTTAACGACGACATTTTTGGTATAGAAGCAAACGAACACGCAATGCACATGGCTGTAATTAGTTACCTTGCAAATCAAAGACAGGGTACACAAAGCACAAAAACACGTGCTGAAGTTAGCGGTGGCGGAAGAAAACCTTGGAGACAAAAAGGCACAGGCCGTGCAAGACAGGGCTCAATTCGTTCTCCACAGTGGAAAGGCGGCGGAGTGGTATTCGCACCAAAGCCAAGAGACTATACAATGAGACTCAACAAAAAATTAAAGAGACTTGCTCTTAAGTCGGCTCTTTCAACTAAAGTAGCTGAAGAAAAAATAATTGTACTTGATGAGCTTACTCTTTCAGAAGTTAAGACAAAGGAAATGGCAAATGTTCTCGCAAATATAAATGCAGGCAAAGCACTTGTGGTTATGGATGGCTCAAACACAAATGTAATCCTTTCAGCAAGAAATATTCCTGAAGTCAAGACTGCTGCAGTAAACACTATAAATGTATATGACATCCTTAAATACAATACGCTTGTACTTACAAAGGATGCCGTAGCTAAGATTCAGGAGGTGTACGCATAATGGCAGATTTAAAATATTATGACGTTATACTTAAACCGGTTATAACAGAATCAAGCATGGCTGGCTATGAAAACAAAAAATACACTTTCTTAGTACATCCGGAAGCAACAAAGATTCAGATTAAAGAAGCTGTTGAAAAAATGTTTGACGGAATAACCGTTGCTTCAGTTCACACAATGAACTATGACGGCAAAACAAAAAGACGTGGAATGATTTACGGCAAGACCGCTAAAAGAAAGAAAGCTATTGTTCAGCTTACTAAAGACAGCAAAGACATCGAGATATTCCACGGAGTTTGATAAATCAGATAACAAGAATATTTAATATAAATTGTTAAAGACTCAGCTTATCGAAAGGAGTGTAAAAGATGGGCATTAAAAGATATAAGCCTTATACACCTTCAAGAAGACACATGACTGTGTCAACATTTGAAGAAATCACAAAATCAACTCCTGAAAAATCCTTAGTTGTTCATGTAAAGAAAAACTCAGGAAGAAACAATCAGGGTAAACTTACAGTTCGTCACAAAGGCGGCGGAGCTAAGATAAAATACAGATTAATTGATTTTAAAAGGAACAAAGACAATGTGCCTGCAAAGGTAACAGCTATTGAGTATGATCCTAACAGAACAGCAAATATAGCACTTATTGTTTATGCCGACGGCACAAAGAGTTATATACTTGCTCCTGACGGACTTAAAGTCGGCGACTCACTGATGAACGGAGACAAAGCCGAGGTGCGTATAGGAAATTCACTTCCTATGAAAAACATCCCTGTAGGTGCAAATATCCACAACGTTGAAATGTATCCGGGAAAAGGCGGACAGCTTGCTCGTGCAGCAGGTATGGTTGCTCAGCTTATGGCTAAGGATGAAAAATATGCAACAGTTAAGCTTCCTTCAGGCGAGATGAGACTTCTTCCTATAGACTGCCGCGCAACAATCGGACAGATTGGAAATCTTGACCATGAGCTTGTTAAAATCGGCAAGGCCGGCAGAACAAGAAATATGGGTGTAAGACCTACAGTAAGAGGTTCTGTTATGAACCCTAACGACCATCCACACGGCGGTGGTGAAGGTAGAGCACCAGTAGGACGTCCGTCACCTATGACACCTTGGGGCAAACCGACACTCGGTTACAAGACAAGAAAGAAACACAAAGCTTCAAACAAATATATCATTCACCATAGAGGTTGATTTTAAATCAGCATAACCGATAGAAACAAAAAAAGGAGGAAGTATACATGAGCAGATCACTTAAAAAGGGTCCTTTCATAGATGAGCATCTTGCTAAGAAGATAGACGCGCTCAACGTAGCAGGCGAAAAGACTGTTATTAAAACATGGTCACGCCGCTCAACCATTTTCCCTTCAATGATTGGCCACACAATAGCAGTTCATGACGGCAGAAAACATGTGCCTGTATATATCACGGAAGATATGGTAGGCCATAAACTTGGCGAATTTGCCTTAACAAGGACATACAGAGGACACGGAAGAGACGCAGAAAAGAAGACAAAATTAGTTTAATCAGTTAGGAAGGAGGTTTGGTTGTCATGGCAAAGGGACATAGAAGCCAGATTAAAAAACAGAGAAATACAGATACCGCAGACAAAAGACCACAAGCAACTGCAAAATACGTTGGAATCCCTGCTTCCAAAGCTAAGATCGTTTTAGACCAAATTCAGGGCAAAGATGTAAAAACAGCAGCCGCTTTACTTAAATATAACCCAAGAATCGCAGCCGAAATCATAGGAAAGGTTCTTAATTCAGCAGTAGCTAATGCAGAGAACAATTTGGGCATGGATGTTAGCAAATTATTTGTTGAAGAGGTAATAGCAGGTCAGGGTCCGACTTTAAAACGTATCCGTCCAAGAGCACAGGGCAGAGCTTACAAGATCCTTAAGAGATCATGCCATATATCCATCATTCTCAATGAGAGATAAGGAGGTTAACAATGGGACAGAAAGTAAATCCGCATGGATTAAGAGTTGGCATTATCAAAGACTGGGATACTAAATGGTACTCAGAAAAAAATTATGCCGATAATTTAGTTGAAGATGTAAAGATAAGAAAGTTTATTAAAAAGAAATTATACGCTTCAGGCGTTTCAAAAATTTTAATTGAAAGAACAACTGAAAGAATTAAAATTTCAATTTATACTGCAAAACCTGGCATCGTAATCGGAAGAAACGGCTCTTCAATTGAAGAACTTAAAAATGAAGTTCAGAAAATGACAAGTGCTAAAGTAAACATTAACATAGAAGAAATTAAGAGACCTGAGCTTGACAGTCAGCTTGTAGCCGAAAATATCGCTCAGCAGCTTGAAAACCGTGTTACATTCCGTCGTGCTATGAAACAGTCAATGGGAAGAACAATGAAATCCGGAGCTAAAGGCATAAAGACTTCATGCAGCGGCCGTCTTGGCGGAGCAGATATGGCAAGAAGAGAAACATATCATGATGGAACAATCCCTCTTCAGACACTTCGTGCCGATATTGATTATGGTTTTGCTGAAGCAAACACAACTTATGGCAAAGTCGGCGTAAAAGTATGGATTTATAAAGGAGAGGTTCTTCCTGTAAAGTCAACAAAAAAGGAAGGAGGCGCTAAGTAATGTTAATGCCTAAAAGAGTAAAAAGACGTAAACAGTTCAGAGGCAGATTAAAGGGCAAAGCTCTTAGAGGAAATAAAGTTACTTACGGTGATTATGGAATCGTAGCTCTTGAACCGAGCTGGATTACATCAAATCAGATTGAGGCAGCCCGTATTGCCATGACAAGATTTGTAAAACGTGGTGGTCAGGTTTGGATAAAAATATTTCCAGACAAACCTGTAACAGCTAAACCTGCTGAAACTCGAATGGGTTCAGGCAAGGGCTCACCAGAATATTGGGTTGCAGTGGTTAAACCAGGCAGAGTTATGTTTGAGCTTGGCGGTGTAAGTGAAGAAATAGCAAAAGAGGCTCTTCGTCTTGCTATACACAAACTTCCTATCAAGTGTAAAATCGTTTCTCGTGCTGATCAAGAGGCAGAAATGGTAGGTGAAAGCAATGAAAACTAAATCTTATTTAGACGGTTTAAGAAATAAAACTGTTGAAGAATTAAATCAGGATCTCGTTGCTGCAAAGAAGGAATTATTTAATCTCAGATTCCAGAATGCTACAAACCAGCTTGACAACACATCAAGAATTAGCGAGGTACGTAAAAATATAGCTAGGATTCAGACAATTATTACACTGAACCAGAGAGCAGCACAATAATCTTGAAAGGAGGCAATAATAGTGGAAGAAAGAAACCTTCGTAAAACTAGAGTAGGTATGGTTGTAAGCGACAAGATGGATAAAACTATCGTTGTAGCTGTTGCAGACAGAGTTAAACATCCACTTTACGGAAAAATCATAGATAGAACTTACAAGCTTAAAGCACATGATGAAAACAATGAGTGCCGTATCGGCGATAAGGTAAAAGTAATGGAAACAAGACCTTTGTCAAAAGATAAGAGATGGAGACTCATTAAGATTATAGATAAAGCTAAATAAATTCTGTTGCGAGAGGAGGCAATGTTATGGTTCAGCAGGAAACCAGATTAAAAGTAGCAGATAATTCAGGCGCTAAAGAACTTCTCTGCATTAGAGTTTTAGGTGGATCCACCAGAAGATATGCAGGAGTTGGAGATATAATTGTTGCCAGCGTTAAAGAAGCAACACCTGGCGGCGTTGTTAAGAAAGGTGAAGTTGTTAGAGCAGTAGTAGTAAGAACAGTAAAGCCTGTCGGTAGACCGGACGGCTCATACATCAGATTTGATGAAAATGCTGCTGTTATTATCAAGGATGACAAAACTCCAAGAGGTACCCGTATATTTGGACCGGTTGCAAGAGAGCTCAGAGAAAAACAGTTTATGAAGATCTTGTCTCTTGCTCCTGAAGTATTATAAGGGAGGAAAGAAAAATGGCAAGCACAAAATTAAAAACCGGCGATAACGTAGTAGTTATTACTGGTAAAAATAAAGGAAAACAGGGCAAAATTCTTATTGTTGATAGAAAAAAAGGCAGAGTTCTTGTTGAGGGTGTTAACATGGTTTCAAAACATCAGAAACCAAATGCACAAAATCAGCAGGGCGGCATAGTAAAAAAAGAAAATTATATTGATGCTTCTAACGTTATGTATCTTCATAACGGCAAGGCAACAAGAATTGGTGCTAAGATAGAAGACGGCAAAAAGTTTAGAATTGCTAAGTCAACAGGCGAAGTAATCGACTGATTTTTGAAAGGAGGTAATTAAGTGAGCAGATTAAAAGAGTTCTACGATACGGAAATTGTAGAGGGATTAAGTAAGAAATTTTCTTATAAAAATAAAATGGCAGTTCCAAAGCTTTCAAAAATCGTTATAAACATGGGAGTAGGCGAAGCTAAGGAAAACTCAAAGGTTCTTGACAGCGCAGTTAAAGACCTTACAATAATTTCGGGCCAAAAACCAATTATCACAAAGGCTAAAAAATCTGTTGCTGCATTCAAACTCCGTCAGGGAATGCCAATTGGCTGCAAAGTTACTCTCAGAGGTGAAAGAATGTATGATTTTGCTGACAGATTAATCAACATTTCTCTTCCTCGTGTACGTGACTTCAGAGGAGTAAAGACAAACTCCTTCGACGGAAGAGGCAACTATACACTGGGCATAAAGGAACAGCTTATTTTCCCTGAAATCGAATATGATAAAGTTGACAAAATCAGAGGTATGGACATAATTTTTGTAACAACTGCAAAAACAGATGAAGAAGGCAGAGAGTTACTTAGATTATTTGGTATGCCATTCGAGAAATAAGGAGGAAAATTAAATGGCTAAAAAATCAATGGTACTTAAGCAGGAAAGAAAACCTAAGTTTTCGACGAGAGCTTATACACGTTGCAGAATATGCGGAAGACCACATTCTGTATTGAAAAAATTTGGAATTTGTCGTATATGCTTCCGCGAATTAGCGTATAAGGGCCAGATTCCTGGAGTAAAGAAAGCCAGCTGGTAATCGGAAAGGAGGATTTTCACTATGTCAATGAGCGACCCAATCGCAGATATGCTTACAAGAATCAGAAACGCTAACACGGCAAAGCACGACACAGTAGATGTTCCTGTTTCTATAATGAAAAAAGCAATTGCTGATATATTAACAAACGAAGGCTACATCAACGGCTACGAAATCATCGAAGACGGTGTAAAAAGCTCAATGAGATTAAGCCTTAAATATGGAAAAGACAAAAACGAAAAAGTTATATCAGGTATTAAGAGAATTTCAAAACCTGGTCTTAGAGTTTTTGCAGGCAAGGCAGATTTACCAAAAGTACTTGGCGGCCTGGGAATTGCAATTATTTCAACAAGCCAAGGTCTTATGACTGATAAAGAGGCAAGAAAAAACGGCATCGGCGGCGAAGTTGTTGCCTTTGTATGGTAATTGATAGAAATAATTAACGGAGGTGCAGAACATGTCAAGAATTGGCAAGTTACCAATCACTATACCTGCCGGTGTAGAAGTTAAAATTGAAGACGGTAACCTTATTACTGTAAAAGGACCTAAGGGTACTTTACAGCGTAAACTCTCAGCTGACATGAATATCGCAATGGAAAATGGTCAGATAACAGTGTCAAGACCAAATGACCTTAAGAAATTCAGAGAATTGCACGGTTTAACAAGAACACTTATTCACAACATGGTTGAAGGTGTTACAAAAGGTTTTGAAAAAACTCTTGAGATAAACGGTGTTGGATATAGAGCAGCAAAGCAGGGCAAGAAACTTGTTCTTACTCTTGGATACTCTCATCTTGTAGATATCATGGATCCGGAAGGGATTGAAACAGTTGTTGAAGGCCAGAACAAGATTATTGTTAAAGGCATCAGCAAAGAAAAAGTTGGACAGTTCGCAGCTGAAATCAGAACAAAACGTCCTCCAGAGCCTTATAAAGGCAAGGGCATTAAATATGACTACGAACATATCAGACGTAAAGTTGGTAAGACCGGTAAGAAGTAATTAAAGGCGGCTTAAACTTTTCTTACTTATATCGGAAAGTGACTAATTTATAGAAAGGTGTGAATTTCACATGATTAAAAAGCCATCACGTGCAACAGCCCGTATTAAGCGTCATTACAGAATACGTAATAAAATAAGCGGCACGGCAAATATTCCAAGACTTGCCGTTTTCCGTTCAAATAAACACATGTATGCACAACTTATAGATGATGTTAACGGCACAACACTTGCCGCTGCATCTACAATGGAAAGTGAAATTGCAAGCAAGCTTGAAGCAACTTCAAATGTTGAAGCTGCAAAGGCTGTAGGCGAGGCTATCGCTAAAAAAGCAAACGCAAAAGGTATAACAGAAGCAGTATTCGACAGAGGCGGTTACATTTACCACGGCAGAGTTCAGGCCTTGGCTGAAGCAGCCCGCGAAGCTGGTTTACAGTTCTAAGCGAGGAGGAATAGACGTTGAAGAGAATCGATCCAAGTACACTCGATCTTAAAGATAACGTAGTAACAATAAACCGTGTTACTAAAGTTGTTAAAGGCGGACGTACATTCAGATTCGCAGCACTCGTAGTAGTGGGCGATGGAAATGGTCACGTTGGCTGCGGTATTGGTAAAGCAGCAGAAATTCCTGATGCTATCCGCAAAGGCAAAGAAGACGCCATGAAGAACATAATTTTTGTTGAAAGAAACGACGTTGACAGTCTTTATCATGAAACAACAGGCATTTTTGGCAGTGCAAGTGTAAAACTTATGCCTGCTGCTGAAGGTACTGGTGTTATCGCAGGCGGCCCTGCCCGTTCAGTTCTTGAACTTGCGGGTATCAGAAACATCAGAACAAAATCTTTAGGATCAAACAACAAACGAAACGTAGTAAGCGCAACAATTGAAGGTCTTGCAAATGTAACAACACCTGAGAAAGTAGCAAAATTACGCGGAAAATCAGTTGCTGAGATCTTAGGCTGAGGAGGAATTTAAAGTGGCTGAAATCAAAATCACATTAGTGAAATCGACTATCGGTGCAATTCCGAAGCATAAAAAAACAGTTCAGGCTTTAGGCCTTGGAAAATTGAATTCTTCAGTTATCCAGCAGGATAACGTTGCCATAAGAGGTATGGTTAACCAAGTTAGCCACCTTGTAAAGGTAGAAGAAATATAATTAAAGATTAAGGAGGTGCCAAAATGAACTTAGGTGAATTAAGACCAGCTGAAGGCTCAAACGCTAAGGCGTGGAGAAGAGGCAGGGGTCACGCTTCAGGCAACGGTAAAACAGCAGGCAGAGGCCATAAAGGTCAAGGCGCTCGTTCAGGATCAGGCGGAAAGGCAGGATTTGAGGGTGGCCAGATGCCTCTTTACAGACGACTTCCTAAAAGAGGTTTTACCTGTATTAATAAAAAAGAAATAGTAGGAATTAATGTATGTGCATTAAACATATTTGACAATGACGCAGTTGTAGATTTAACTGCACTTAAAGAGGCAGGTATCGTTAAAAACCCAAGAGACGGTATCAAAATTCTTGGTGTAGGCGAGCTTGAAAAGAAACTCACAGTTAAAGTTAATCAGTTCAGCAATACAGCTAAAGAAAAAATAGAGGCAGCAGGCGGAAAAGCTGAGGTGATCTAATTGATTAAGTTGTTTGTGAATGCATGGAAAGCAAAAGAAGTGAGAAATAAAATACTTTACACTTTCCTGATACTTGCTATAATAAGATTAGGTGTCCACGTGGCGCTTCCAGGTATTGACGTTCAGTCTATACTTGCTACTGAAAGCTCTGCAAGCACAGGCACTTTATACAACATAATAGCAGGTGGAGCAAATTCCAGATGGTCAATATTTTCATTAGGTATCGGACCATATATCAATGCAGCAATCATTATGCAGCTTTTGACAGTTGCAATTCCTAAAATTGAACAGCTTAATAAAGAGGGCGAAGAAGGCAGAAAAAAGATAGAAAATTATACACGTTATCTTACGGTTGCCCTTGCTTTGATACAGGCAATAGGTGTTACGTACAGCTATAGATCGGTATTCAGTGCAAATTCTATAGTTATATTTACTATTTCCGTAATATGTCTTGTCTGCGGTGCGACATTTATAATGTGGCTTGCAGAACAGATTACCGACAGAGGCATTACAAACGGTTCATCTATGATAATCTTTGTGAATATCGTTTCTAATCTTCCAAGCGGTGTAAGATCTCTTACTTTATATGGAGCAGGCGGAGATTACTCCGGAGTCATAAAAGTTATAATTATACTTGTACTTTTATTGGCTGATATTTTATTTATTGTCTTTATTAATGAGGGCGAAAGAAGAATACCTGTACAATACTCAAGTAAAATGATGGGCAGAAGATCATTTGGTGGCCAAAGCACGTTTATGCCTATAAAAATCAGCACATCTGGCGTACTTGCTATCATCTTCGCAATTTCAATCCTTCAATTCCCGGAAACAATAGGACAGTTTGTTCATGTTGGTAGTGTATTCCAGAAAGTAATTGATGTATTAAGAATAACAAATCCTATCGGAACTTTGATATATATAGTGCTTATCTTCTTCTTCTCGTATTTCTACACATCAATTATTATCAATCCTAATGAGATGGCGGAAAACATGAAGAAAAGCGGCGGTTTTATCCCTGGTATAAGACCTGGACAGCCGACAAGCGCTTATATTGACAGAGTAGTTAACAGAGTAACATTTATCGGAGCTATTTCATTTGTTCTTATAGCCCTTGTTCCTCTTGTACTGCAGTGGGTATTTGGACTTAATGTAGGCTTCGGCGGCACAACGCTCATAATCGTTGTCGGCGTAGCTCTTGACATAGTTAAAGCTATGGAATCACAGCTCCTTATGCGTCACTACAAAGGATTTTTAAATGATTAATACCGGTCTTGTGGGAAATGCAGAAAGCATTTCCCATGTGGCTGATGATTAGGAAAGAGGGAATATAATGAAATTAGTACTTATTGGTGCTCCGGCAGCAGGAAAAGGGACTCAGGCCAGAAAACTTATCGAAAAATATCACCTTGCGTATATATCAACAGGCGATATGCTTAGAGAAGAAGTTGCCAAGGGCACTGAGCTTGGACTTAAAGTTAAAAGTATTATGGCATCAGGCAGTCTTGTTTCAGATGACTTGATCATCGCCATCGTAAAAGAACGTATTAAAGCAGATGACTGCAAAAACGGATTCATTCTTGATGGATTTCCACGTACGGTAGTTCAGGCTGAAAAGCTTGATGAACTTATTGGAAGTGTAGATACAACCATTTATATAAAATGCCCGGACGATGTTTTGCTTAAGAGAATTACAGCTCGCCAAACATGCCCGAAGTGTGGTGCTACTTACAACAAGATTTCAGTACCTTCAAAGGTAGCAGGAATATGTGATGTATGCGGCACAAAACTTGTACAGCGTAAGGATGATACAATTGAGGCAGGAAAAGCACGTCTTGCCACATTCCACCAGCAGAGTGAGCCGCTTGTTGCTTACTATAAAGCGCAGGGAAAGCTTTTTGAGGTTGATGGTCTTATGGGACTTGACAATATTACAAAAGCTATTTTTGCTAGACTGGGAGAATGATTTATAATGGCTATAACAATAAAAACTGAAGAACAAATAGAAAAAATGAGAGACGCCGGAAATATACTTAAAGATCTTGATGAGATTTTAAGAGATAAAATAAAACCGGGTGTAACAACTCTCGAACTTGATAAAATTGCAGATGACTTTGTCAGAAGCCGCAATGCTGTACCTTCATTTAAAGGCTACGGCGGTTATCCGGGCTCAATATGTACATCTGTAAATGAAGAAATAGTCCACGGTATACCTTCAAAACGTAGACTTAAATCAGGTGATATTATAAGCATAGACATGGGTTCGATTTTTGAAGGATTTAACGGCGACTGTGCAAGAACCTATGGCGTTGGCGAGATATCAGAAGAAGACAAAAAGCTTATTGAAGTTACAAAACAGAGCTTTTTTGAAGGTATAAAGTACGCAAAAGCCGGATATCATCTACATGATATATCGGCGGCCGTTCAGAAATATGCCGAAAGCTATGGCTTTGGCGTTGTAAGAGATTATGTTGGCCACGGTATAGGCAGACATATGCACGAGGATCCTGCAATTCCAAACTATAAACAGAAAAACAGAGGTCCAAAGCTTGTAAAGGGTATGTGTCTTGCTGTAGAGCCTATGATAACGGCCGGAACATATGAATTAAAGGTACTGAAGGATGGCTGGACAGCGGTTACTTTAGACGGTCGTAATGCTGCACATTATGAGAACACTGTGTGTATAACTGACGGTGAGCCTGAAATACTTACTTTATAATTATGAACAGGCTGGATTTCAGTGCAGTTTGAGGTGAAAGACATGGAATTAACCAAAGGTCAGGTAGTATATTCTAAAAGCGGACACGATAAGGGCCTGGCATTTATAATAGTGGATGTGCAGGAAGGTTATGTGATTTTAGCTGATGGAAGACTACGCAAGCTTGAACACCCTAAACGTAAAAAAATTAAGCATGTTCAGATAACCAACATTGTAGTTGAAAACATAAAGAAAAAGCTTGAGGATGGAAGTTATCTGCTTGACGCGGATATATCCAAAGCGTTAAAAGAGTATTACAGGAGATAGTAAAGGGGGTTCAGTTATGTCAAAGGACGACGTAATCGAATTGGAAGGTACCGTTGTTGAGAAATTACCAAATGCCATGTTTCAGGTAGAACTTGAAAATGGACACAGAATTTTAGCTCATATCTCCGGAAAGCTTCGTATGAATTTCATAAGAATTTTACCTGGAGATAAAGTATCAATAGAAATGTCACCATATGATCTTACAAAAGGCAGGATTATTTGGAGGGCAAAATAAATTTTAAAGGATTTAGAAAGGAGAAATCACAATGAAAGTCAGACCATCAGTTAAGCCTATGTGTGAAAAATGCAGGGTTATAAAGAGAAAAGGCCACGTAATGGTTATATGTGAAAATCCAAAGCATAAACAAAGACAAGGCTGATATGCGAATTTTTTCATTAGCTTAAACTTAAAAAATTGTGGTTATAATTATGGCTCAAATTAGGTGCATCGAACCTTTAGAGCAGACTTAAATTAAATCCGTCATTTTGATTTTGGATTGCTTTTTCAGAAAGCGGCTGGCGATATATTTCTGGAAGCATCCAAAAGAACAGTCAGAATTTTAAATATTTGTTTATTAATGGAGGTGCAAAGTACACATGGCACGTATCGCTGGTGTAGATTTACCAAGAGAGAAACGTATTGAAATAGGCCTTACTTATGTATACGGTATCGGACGCGCAAAATCTAACAAGATTCTTTCTCAGGCAGGCGTTAGCCCTGACACAAGAGTAAGAGATCTTACAGACGATGAAGTATCCAAAATCCGTGATGCTATAGATGCAACAATGACAATAGTTGAAGGTGACTTAAGAAGAGAGAAAGCTCTTAACATCAAACGTCTTACAGAAATAGGATGCTACAGAGGTATCCGTCATAAAAGAGGACTTCCTGTAAGAGGTCAGAAAACTAAGACAAACGCAAGAACAAGAAAAGGTCCAAGAAAAACTGTTGCAAATAAGAAGAAATAAGTAGGGAGGTTTAGGTCAAATGGCAAAGAAAGCTGTTAAAAAAACGACAACTCGTAGACGTCGTGACAAAAAGCATGTAGAACGTGGTCAGGCACATATCCAGTCTACATTTAATAATACAATAGTTACAATTACAGATGCTGCAGGCAATGCTTTATCATGGGCAAGTGCTGGTCAGTTAGGCTTCAGAGGCTCAAGGAAGTCAACTCCTTACGCTGCACAGATGGCTGCAGAAACAGCGGCATCAACTGCTGAGAATTTTGGTCTTAAGACAGTTGAAGTATTTGTAAAAGGTCCTGGTTCAGGACGTGAAGCTGCAATCCGTGCCCTTCAGGCAGCAGGACTGAGTGTGACGATGATTAAAGACGTAACACCTGTTCCTCATAACGGATGCAGGCCACCAAAACGCAGAAGAGTATAACAGGGGGTGCAAATATAAATGGCAAGAGATATGGTTCCTGTTCTTAAGAGATGCAGATCACTCGACCTTGATCCTGTGTTCTTAGGAATTGCTAAAAAATCAAAAAAACAGCCTGCTAACAGCAGAAGAAAAATAAGTGAATATGGCCTTCAGATGAGGGAAAAACAAAAAGCAAAATTCATCTACGGTGTACTTGAAAGACAGTTTAGAGGATATTATGCAAAGGCTGTTAAGATGTCTAAAAAAGAGGGTATTCCTGGTGAAAACCTTCTTATGCTTCTTGAACTCAGACTTGATAACGCTTTATTCAGACTTGGATACGGCAGAACAAGAAAAGAAGCAAGACAAATTGTACGTCATAAACATATTACAGTTAATGGTAAACCAGTAGATATACCATCCTATCAGTTAAAAGTTGGCGATGTTGTCGCTGTTAAGGATAAATTTGCTACAGCTCAGAGATATAAAGACATTCTTGAGGTAACAGGTTCAAGAATTGTGCCGGAATGGCTTACCGCTGATCATGAAAAACTTAGCGGTACAGTAGTGGCAAGACCTACAAGAGCACAGATCGATGTTCCTGTAGAGGATACACTTATCGTCGAACTCTATTCAAAATAATTGCGGCGAAATTACAAAGCAGTGGGACATTTTTTGTTCCACTGCTTGTAAAACTTATAAAAAGCTGTTATCGAATATTTATCCACAGAGGAGGTTTAAATTGTGTTAGAGTTTGAAAAACCTCGTATTGAGATTGCTGAAATGGCACCGGATGGAACATACGGAAAATTTGTGGTTGAACCTCTTGAAAGAGGTTATGGAACAACCCTTGGCAATTCCCTTAGAAGGATTCTTCTTTCTTCACTGCCTGGAGCTGCCGTAAGTAATATTAAAATTGACCGTGTACTTCACGAATTCAGTGTTATTCCTGGCGTAAAGGAAGATGTTTCAGAAATTATATTAAACCTCAAAGGTCTTGCAATTAAAAATACAAGTGACGGATTTGAACCAAAATTAGCTTATATCGATGTTGAAGGTGAAGGCGAAGTTAAGGCTTCAGACATCAAGGTAGACAGCGATATCGAGATAATGAATCCCGATCATCACATTGCAACGTTGAGCGGAGGCCCTAACAGTAAGCTTTATATGGAAATAACAATCACAAGAGGCCGTGGCTATGTTGGAGCTGACAAAAATAAAAAAGATGATCAGCCGATAGGCATGCTTCCTGTTGATTCTATTTATACTCCAGTCAGAAGGGTAAATTTCCTTGTTGAAAACACTCGTGTAGGCCAGATAACTGATTATGATAAGCTTACACTTGAAGTGTGGACTAACGGAACAATTACTCCTGATGATGCTGTAAGTTACGGTGCAAAGATTCTTAATGAGCATCTTAACTTATTTGTAGATCTTTCGGAAAATGCTAAAAATGCTGAGATTATGGTTGAAAAAGAAGAAGGAAAGAAAGAAAAAGTTCTTGAAATGAGTATTGAAGAGCTTGACCTTTCTGTACGTTCTTACAACTGCCTGAAACGTGCAGGTATTAATACTGTTGAAGACTTGGCAAGCAAGACGGAAGACGAAATGATGAAAGTGCGTAATCTTGGCAGAAAATCCCTTGAGGAAGTTCTTAACAAGATGGCAGAACTTGGCCTTAGCTTAAAGCCAAGCGAAGAATAAAATAGTTGTTTATATGCGCGAAATTACAGTAAAGCATAAGACCGGAAGTGCAGTTTTACTGGGGTAAATTTCGCAGAAAGCGGAGGATTTTAAAATGACAGGATCAGGTTATAGAAAACTTGGAAGAACATCATCACAGAGAAAGGCGCTTTTAAGAAATCAAGTTACAAATTTACTTTACCATGGCAAAATTACAACTACTGTAACGAGAGCTAAAGAAGTAAGAAGACTTGCAGAAAAGCTTATAACTCTTGCAGTTAAAGAAAAAGACAACTTTACTGAGGTTGAAATAACAGCAAAAGTTGCTAAAAAAGATGCCGACGGTAAAAGAGTAAAAGAGACAGTTAATGGCAAAAGAGTAACTGTATACGATGAAGTTAAGAAAACAGTTAAGAAAGACAATCCTTCAAGACTTAATGCAAGAAGAAAAATGCTTGCAGAGCTTTATACTGTTACAGAAGTTCCAAAAGACGGCAAGAAAGTAAGAAAACTTTCAAAGGATATTGATATGGTTGCAAAACTCTTTGATGATATTGCACCAAAGTATGCTGAGCGTAAAGGCGGTTATACTCGTATGATTAAAATCGGACCTCGTAAAGGCGATGCAGCTGAAATGGTAATCCTTGAACTTGTTTGATTTCGAAATCTCAAGATTTCTTGGTTAACTGAAAATAAAAAGGGGATTAAGGCTTTTTCTTAGTCCTCTTTTTTTGAGTATAACAGTCCAAATTGGTGCCGAAGACTTATTAAAGTTTACGGCCGCACTTTTAAGTACCGCGAAGATGCACGGACGCCGCAGGCGGATTTTAAAAAGTAAACTTTTAATGCCTTTGGCACCAATCAAAAAGTTTTAATTATTTGATATTGTATCCATACAATTTACTTTTATTACAGTGAAAATATTGTAAGATTATTTGTTTTATGGTATTTTCACTATGATAAACTATTTAAAAGAGGTGTGTATTTTGGAGGAAATGATAAAAACCAAAGACCTCAAATATAAATATAAAACCACCTATGAGGAAAAAGGAAAAACTATAACTAAAGAAATAACCGCACTCGACGATATTAATATTTCTATAAAAAAGGGCAGCTTTGTGGCGGTGCTTGGACATAACGGTTCCGGTAAATCCACATTGGCAAAGCATATAAACGCTCTTGTAAAACCGACTTCAGGTACAATATGGGTTAAAGGCATGGACAGCAAAGATGAATCAAAACTGTGGGACATAAGACAAACGGCAGGTATGGTTTTTCAAAATCCGGATAACCAGATTGTAGCTACAATTGTTGAGGAAGATGTGGCTTTCGGGCCCGAAAACCTTGGAATACCGAGAGATGAAATTATAAAAAGAGTAGATGCCGCTCTCAAATGTGTAAGCATGGAAAAATATAGGAAAAATGAACCGGCAAGGCTAAGCGGCGGACAAAAGCAGCGTGTAGCAATTGCAGGAGTGCTGGCAATGAAGCCTGACTGTATAGTTTTTGACGAACCTACAGCCATGCTTGACCCTGAAGGCAGAAAAGATGTAATGGAAACAATAAAAAAGCTGAACAAAGAAGAAAACATAACATGCATTTTAATTACACATTACATGAATGAGGCAGTGCAGGCAGACAGGGTGATAATTATAGATGACGGGCGCATTGTGATGGACGGAACGCCGCGAGAGGTTTTTGTTCAGGTTGACAAGGTAAAAGGATACGGACTTGATGTTCCGCAGGCAACTGAAATTGCATATGAGCTAAGAAAAAAAGGTATTGATATACCGGCTGATATTATGACAGCAGAGGAAATGGTAGGTGCAATATGCCGATTAAAGTAGACCATTTAACACATGAATATAATCCCGGTACATCTATGGCTCAAAAAGCCGTGAATGATGTCAGTTTTGAAATACAAGACGGTGAATTTATAGGTCTCATTGGACATACCGGTTCGGGAAAATCAACGCTTATTCAGCATTTTAACGCTCTCATAAAGCCTACGTCAGGCAAGATTTATTTGGACGGCGAGGACATAAATGCCGACAAAAGCAAGCTGAAAAGTGTAAGACGCAGAGTAGGACTTGTTTTTCAATATCCGGAATATCAGCTTTTTGAAATGACTGTACTTAAAGATGTATGTTACGGGCCGACAAATCTCGGTCTTTCGGAAGGCGAGATAAACAAAGCGGCTAAAGAAGCTCTTACGCTTGTCGGAATTGATGAGAGCTATTATGAAAAGTCGCCGTTTGAACTAAGCGGCGGAGAAAAACGACGTGTAGCAATTGCAGGCATACTTGCAATGAAGCCAAAAATACTTGTACTTGACGAACCGGCCGCAGGTGTTGACCCGAGAGGCAGAAACGAAATACTTGAGGCAATTAAAAAAATGCACGACGAAACAGGCATAACTGTAATTATGGTAAGTCACAGCATGGAAGACGTGGCAAAATACGCCAATCGCATACTTGTTATGGACAAGGGAAAACTGGCTATGGAAGGTACTCCAAAGGAAATATTTTCTAAAGTTGATGAGCTTGAAAAAATCGGTCTTGCAGCGCCGGAAGTTAGCTACATTATGAGGGGAATAAGTAAAAAATTTGATGTTCCCAGCGATATTTTTACAGTTGAAGAAGCGGTAGATGCAATATATAAAATGCTTAAAGGTGATTCAAGATGATAAGAGACATTACTATAGGCCAGTATTACAGGGCTGATTCCTGTATACACAAACTTGACCCAAGAACAAAATTAATTGCGACCATGGTATATGTTGTGGTTTTGTTTATAATAAACGATATTTACACTTATGCGTTTTCGATTGCCGTCCTTGCAGCTGCCATAATACTTTCAAAAGTACCTCTGAAGTTTATAATGAGAGGCATAAAGAGTATTCTTTTTATAATTATACTTACAGGAATACTTAATTTATTTACAACAAGAGGCACACATATTTTGTGGCAATTCGGAATACTTAAAATGACTCTTGAAGGTGCTGTTATGGCCGCTAAAATGGTTGTAAGGCTTATTATACTTATAATATGTTCATCGCTTCTGACTCTTACCACAACGCCTATAGAGCTTACTGACGGAATAGAATACCTGCTTAAGCCTTTCAGAAGGTTTGGCGTGCCGGCTGGGGAAATAGCCATGATGATGAGCATTGCCCTCAGATTTATACCGACTCTGCTTGATGAAACGGATAAAATAATCAAGGCACAGCAGGCAAGATGTGCGGATTTTGATACAGGAGGATTAAAAGAAAAGGCTAAGAGTCTTATACCTGTGCTTGTGCCGCTTTTTATTTCTGCTTTCAGACGTGCGGACGAACTGGCGACTGCTATGGAGGCAAGGTGCTACCGCGGTGGCGACGGCAGAACAAGAATGAAAAATATGGAATTTGGAAAAAATGACTACAGATGTATGATTGTGCTTGTTTTGTTTGTAGCAATAACAATAATAATGATGTTGGTGCTTTAATATGAGTATGAGAAGAATACTGTTTACTATAGCGTATGACGGGTCCGACTTTTTCGGATGGCAGAAACAATCAGGCAAAAATATAAGAACCGTACAGGGATGCTTTGAAGAAGCATTAAGCAATTTTTTTAAAACGGAAGTGACTTGTATAGGCGCAAGCCGAACCGACAGAGGCGTGCATGCTTTTGGACAAAGGGCTGTAATAGATATTGATACTACAGTGCCTACAGACAGGCTCCCATTGGCACTTCATTCTTTTATGCCTGATGATATTTCGGTAGTTGACGCCAAAGATGTAAATGACGAATTTAACCCGCGTTACGACTGTGTTATGAAAACTTACGAATATAGAATATATAACGCTAAATACAGAAATCCCATTTATAGAAAATATTCGGAATATTGTCATATACCGCTTGACGAAAGAAAAATGGATGATGCCGCAAAGGCGTTTTTAGGCACTCATGATTTTGCGGCTTTCGCTGCTTCCGGCAATAGCTCCAAAACCACAATAAGGACCATTTTTGATATAAATGTTAGACGCGAAGGTGATTTTGTAATTATTAAGGTTATAGGCGACGGTTTTTTATATAACATGGTAAGAATTATTTCCGGAACACTTATGTCGGCAGGCATTGGCAAAATTGACAGGATAAAAACAACCGGGATAATAGAGAAAAGAAACCGTGCTCTTGCAGGCAAAACAGCCGGTCCGGAAGGTCTTACGCTTATTGAAATTAAATACTAAAATCAATAAAAAAACCTTGACAATGCTTGTTGGAATATAATATAATTTAAGCATTGTGTATAGCCACTTATAAACTCGTTAGCCCCGGGTTTTTATATAAAAGAAACTTATTTGGTTCGGCTGTCATTCTGAATTTCCCGCAGATTTACGGTTTCGGACAAAGACTTTAAGGAGGTCATTTTACTATGAGAACAACATATATGCCTAACGCAGATAGTGTTGATAGAAAATGGTATGTTGTGGATGCCAGTGGCAAAACTTTAGGACGTCTCGCATCAGAAATAGCAAAAGTTTTAAGCGGAAAAAATAAACCGATTTATACATCATTTGTTGACGCAGGTGATTATGTTATAGTTATTAACGCAGAAAAGATTGCTGTTACAGGTAAGAAATTAAACAAAAAGGTTTATACACACCATACAGGTTATATTGGCGGTCTTAAACAGATAACTTTAAAGCATTTGCTTGAGAAAAAGCCACAGGAAGTTATAGAACATGCTGTAAAAGGTATGCTTCCGAAAAATACACTTGGCAGAGACATGATGAAAAAACTTCACGTTTATGCTGGTCCTGAACATCCGCATGCAGCACAGAAACCTGAAGTTCTTGAAATCAAAGCTTGATTAGTATAATAAGGAGGAAGCAAAATGGCAGTAGCAAGATATTACGGCACAGGCAGAAGAAAATCATCTGTAGCTAGAGTATATTTAGTTCCTGGAAACGGCAGTATTAAAATAAACAAGAGAGATATCGACGATTATTTTGGTCTTGAAACACTTAAGCTTATTGTTCGTCAGCCTCTTGAACTTACAGATACAATCGCAAAGTTTGATGTACTTGTTAATGTATGCGGCGGCGGGCTTACAGGCCAGGCAGGCGCTATAAGACATGGTATTTCAAGAGCTTTGCTTGAAGCAGACGCTGATTACAGACCGACTCTCAAGAAAGCTGGATTCCTTACTCGTGATCCGAGAATGAAGGAAAGAAAGAAATATGGTCTCAAAGCTGCAAGACGTGCTCCGCAGTTCAGCAAGAGATAATCATTATAAAAGCAAAATCCTCGAAAATTCAATGTTTTCGGGGATTTTTTTTATTGTGAAAATTGCCTTAAACATCTCAAAAATCTGTCTACAAGTAACAAATATCAAATTTTTACAATGTTTTTGATACATATTAAGAGTATAAATTTAGATTCTTTGAAACACAGTTTCAAATGCACAATTATATTATAAAAAAACCAACTTTTAAAAAAAAATATTTATTTATATTTAGGTTTATTGTAATATGTATAAGAGGAGGTGTTAATATGAAAAGTTTTAGAAAAATATTGTCATTGTTTATATCGTTTATCATGGCATTTAGCATGATTTTAATATACCCTATGACAGCAATGGCGGATGGCGGAACTAGTTTTGCAACAGCTGTACAGGCAACTAATTCCGGCAGTAGTTATACAATTTCTAGCACTGTGCATAGTAGGTATTTTTATTTTATTCCAGCAGAGTCGGCTGCCTATACAATTTATTCAAATAATTCTGATTTTGATTCTTGTGCATGGCTGTATAGCAGCGATGATACAGTGACTGCAATTGCAGCGGGAGACGACGAGAATGGTTTTGCTTTTTCAATATCAGTAAACTTAACAGAGGGTACTAAGTATTATTTGAAGGTAAGCGCATATGGAAATGTAACGGATACATTTAATATTATTGGAAAACTTCAGGAAGAAACGCCAAATATCCAGATAGATTATGAAAATGAAAAACTGACAGGCTTTGTTTCGGGAGATACATATACAATTAATAGTATAACGACAACTCCAGATTCAGTATCAATAGACATAAATGAAGATTGGTTCGGCGCAAACATTTCAATTGTAAAGAAGGGCGACGGTACAACCATAACAGACAGCAGCGCACAGAGCTTGACAGTACCGTCAAAGCCAAGCGCACCGAATGCAGTGGTAGTAAATGAGACGTATTCCGGGGCAAACGATGGTGAGATAACAGGCTTAGACAGTACAATGGAATACAGTACGGACCAAACAAATTGGACATCTGTATCAGGAACGGAAATAACGGGATTATCAAACGGAACATATTATTTACGTGTTAAAGCAACAACAGACAGTTTTGCGTCGTCAATAGAAACTGTCGCAATAGGAACGGATGACAGCGAACCGGAAGAAACGCCGAATATCCAGATAGATTTTGAAAATGAAGAACTGACAGGATTTACTTCAGGAGCCGCATATTCAATAAACGGCACAACGACAACGTCGGATTCAGTATCAATAGATATTGATGATGATTGGTTCTGCGATAGCCTTTCAATAGTAAAAAAAGGAAACGGCACAACCACGACAGACAGTACGGCACAATCTTTATCTATTCCTTCAAGACCGACAATTGATAACGTTTATATAGACTTAAACACAAACAGTATTGTGGTTACATGTGATGATAGCGGCTGCGAATTTTCAATAGACGGAAAAAATTGGCAAGACAATGGAACGTTTACAGGCTTAGAAAGCGGAACAGAATATACAATATATGTACGAAAGAAGGCAACCAAGAGTTCCTTTAGGTCATTATCTGATAAGGAAATAGTAACTACGGCTGAAAATAAAAGCACATCAGGCGAAAGCAGTTCATATTATTATACAATTACAGCAAGTGCGGGAGACGGCGGAAGTATATCACCAATCGGCAGCGTTTCTGTAGAGGAAGGTGAATACAAAACATATACAATTACACCTAAAGGCGGATACAGAATTGAAAACGTAACAGTAGACGGAGACAGTATGGGAGCTGTAGAAAGCTATTCATTTGAAAATGTTAATGAAGACCATACAATAAAGGCTGAATTTGAAAAATCAGACACACCAAATGAGGACACAAGCAAAGATAATACAGGTAATGAAAACACAGGTGAAGATACAAACAATGATAATACAGGTAACAAAAACACAGATGAATCGTTAGAGAATACATTTAAAGATATCAGTGAAACCGACTGGTTCTATAATGATGTGTTGAACATTTATGATAAAGGCATAATGTCGGGAATTACTGACAATGAGTTTGGCCCAAGCCTTCCTACAACACGAGGAATGATAGCAGTTATATTATATCGTCTTTCAGAATCAACAGAGAAAACAGGCAGTAGTTTTTCGTATGTAGCAAGTGATAAGTATTACTATAATGCAATAGGATGGGCAGAAAAAAATGGGTTTATAAGCGGATATGATAACGGCATGTTTGGACCTAACGACAATATTACAAGAGAACAGATAGTGTCAATACTCTGGAGATACGCCGGCTCACCGGAAACCGAAAATTGTAATACTTTAAAACAGTTCAACGATTACATTGATATATCAGAATATGCAAAATCAGCATTGGCATGGGCATATGAAGAAGGAATTATTAGTGGTAAGGGAAATAAAAATCTTGACCCTAAAGGAATTGCAACAAGAGCAGAAGTAGCAAAGATTTTAAGCAGTTATTTAGAGGTAAGTGAATAATAAAAAATAAAGCCTTGATATTTCAGGGCTTTTTATTTTTTGTACTTACCGTTTATAATTAAATGAATTAAGCTTATCAATGATGTTTTTTAATCATATAGGCAGCCAATAAAATTACAATCCAATAAAAAATAATTGCAATTAAGGATGATTCTACTCCGAAATTTCCTCCAGTCATAATTTTTGAATTATTAGAAGAAAAAACATAGGTTAATAGTTGGTTATTGGCTGGTTTATCTCCAAAACCAATAAAGGTACAGCGTAAATTCCATAATCCGTGAATAATCACGCTGGGCCAGATTGAGTTACTATGATACGTAATAATAGAAAACATTATACCTGCGCTTGTACCTGCTATAAGTAGCAAAGCAAAGTCTTGTATCCCCATATTATCACACATTACGACATGTGCCGTGGCAAAAATTATGGAAGGAGCTATCATTCCTGCAATTATTCCAAAACGTTTCTCTACAACTCGCATTGCAAATCCGCGGAAAATAATTTCTTCTGTAAATGCTGCGCCAATGCATGAACCTACAATGCCGTTTACCAGTATACCGATAAGTTCACTAAAACTATATTCGTGAATAATGATTTTTCCCGGAATAAAAATCATTAAACAGATTGTCACTGCAAACGGAAGTATAAAAGCGCAGGTGAGCCAAATCGGTTTCCAAGTGAATTTTGTCACACGACACTCAGTCATTGTTACATGTGCTACTTTATTTCCATATAAAGAAATAAGGCATGCAACTAATGAAATTTGTACCACAATGTTCAGTATTATTGCGATTTCCTGCTGAGGTATCTGCATTATTAAAATGGCGGGAAGTTGTGAAACTATCCAAATTGCAAATGCAACTATGATATGCAGAATAGTTATTATCTTTCCACAATGAATTGTAGAACAATTTTTTTCTTTTATGGGCATTACGTATAATCTCCTCAATAAAACAACAAGTAAACTATATAAAAGTACGTTTTATTTTTCACCTTCATGGCGCTTAATGAGATGATTATACAAAAGCAGTCCGGTAGCAATAGCAATTGATAAAAACATTAAAAAAACACCTTTGCCGCTGCCGCCGGGCAATTCACCGAGCAAGTCAAACCAGAATGGACTAATGACGTATAGCATAATTGCCAAGGCGGTACGCATATGGTTATATTGATGCTTTGAAACAATATGCTCATTATGTATTTTTTTGACTCTTTTCAAAACGTCTGAACTGTTTTTGCAGTCAACTTCATTTTTTGATTCTCTGCCTTTGACTAAGTAATCAATGCTAACATTAAATAGATTGCTTAAAGAAATCAATTTTTCTATTTCAGGATAAGCGGCATTTGATTCCCATTTTGATATAGCCTGTCTGGATACTTCAAGAATTTCAGCCAACTTTTCTTGTGATAATCCTTTTTCTTTTCTTAATTTCTGTAGATTTTCTCCAAAGTTCATATCTGCACCTCTTATTAATTTTGTCATTAAGTAGTTATTTTTCTGATTTCAGCTTCTATTATGAAATAACTCTTTAATTTCTAAATGTGTTTTTGGAATTTTTATACATTCTGCTAATAATAATTATATTGCTAAAAAATGTATAACTCAACCAACTTTGTTTTGCAATTTGTAAACTACAGGTTGCCGCTTGCTGTGCTTACGGTTGCAATAAACTTGAAAACATTATGTGTTTTTAATGACAGAAAAAACAGACGTGCAATTTATCAAAAATTTTCTTTATTTTTATCAGATTGAAGTACCGATGATTTTGCCGGTATTGGCACAGGAAAAGAATATTGATATATTTCCCTCAAGAGCTGTTTTCATATAATCTATACGTACTTTGTCATAGGGAGTATGTGCGTATTGTTCCTGCATTGGGGAATAGCCTATGCAGGGTTTATTATAAATACCTGCCGTGACACTCATATCTGTACCGAAAATCCAATAATCATACTTAACTTCCTGACCGACTGCCTTAAGCCCTTCTGCGGCAGCCTTTACAAACGGATGCTCCTTTTCAATTTTCCACGGCAATCCGTCTTTTGGCAAAGTTAATTTAAGTCCGGTATATGAAGTCTCGGTTCCCTGCTTTATTTCAACTGTGGCTTTAAACTCGGAGTCTTTTTCGGATAGTTTATCTATTATATTCTGAAACTGCTGTTTGACGTCTTCTGATTTCTCTCCTGGTATAGTTCTGCGGTCAATTGAAAGCATACATTTATCAGGCACAATGGACAGTGCTCCCGGGGAACATTCTATAATGTTTAATGAAATGGACGACTGTCCTAAATCATGGTCAGACGGCAGTGACGGATAAAGAACATCTTTCATTTCCTCTATGTACGGAAGCGCTTTGTAGACAGCGTTAATTCCAAGCCATGGCGCGCTTCCATGAGATGTTTGACCATAAGTGGTAACAAGATACTCGGTGCGTCCGCGGTGCCCCAAGTAAAGTTTTAGAGAAGTAGCTTCTGAGGATACAATGCAGTCGTAATCCAGACTATGAGCAGGAAGGGTTTTGCTTATAAGATATCTCATACCTAAATTTTCACCTGTTTCTTCCAAAACAACACCGGTAAACATGAATGTACCTTTTAGGGTATAGCCTTCTTTTTTAAGAGAAGCTATAATTGCGCCTGAATAAATCTGAACGGCGGCACCGCCTTTTACGTCTGAAGCGGCACGGCCATGTATACACTTAGACATTTCTTTTTGGGTTTTCTCCTGATTATCAACTTCACATACATCAATTAAAGCACCGTAAGGGTCATAGCCTTCCCAATTTGAAAGCTCACCTTCATCAACATGATCCAGATGTGAATTATACATAATTGTCGGGCCGGTCTCATCGCCGTAAATGATGCCGATTACATTTCCGATATCATCTCTGAAAACCTCATCATATTTAAGCTTATTCATTTCCTTTATATATAGGTTTGCGACATTTTTTTCATGCCCGCTTATGCTCTTTGTTTGTATCAGACGTATTGCGAAGTCTATCATACCGTCTTTATACATAGAAATTTTGCTTTCAATTAAGCTTTTATTAATTTCTTTTTCCATATAGCATTCCTCGCTTTCTATAACTCTGCTTCTTAGTTAAATTTTAGCATTAAAAAATTATTGTTTATATGTCCATTAAAAACAATTATCGGCCTGCATTTTTGTATACGTGCGTTTTTTGATTCGTGTTATTATAAATACATATTTAATAAGTGACAGAGTTTTTATAATAATAAAAAAACATATTAAAAGAAGTTTCATACTATAAATAAAACAGATAATGCAATGGCGCAGGACAATTTGAGTTCTGCGCCATTTTTATTTTAAGGGGGAAAGAATTATGACTGAGAAGATGATTAAACAACAAGACTTTGAATTTGTGGAAAAAGATTTCTCCGAACCAGCAAGCACAAAGATAAAAATTAAAATCGAAAATGTAGGCGTAAAGTTTCAAGATAAAAATGGAATAGAACCTGTAATTGCCCTCAAGGATGTAAATCTTGCTATAAAGGAAGGCGAGTTTATATCATTGCTCGGACCGTCAGGATGCGGAAAAACTACATTATTAAGATGTATAGCAGATTTGCTGCATCCAACAAGCGGAAAAATCACAATTGACGGCCAGTCGCCAAGAGATATACGTCTCCAGAAAAAATTCGGAATAGTATTTCAAAGTCCAGTGCTTTATGAGTGGAGAACAGTAAGAAGAAACGTATGTATGCCAATGGAATTGTTGGGACTGCCTAAAAAAGAAAGAACGGCAATGGTTACAAAAACTTTGGAGCTTGTAGGGCTTATGGAATTTGGACACAAATATCCTCACGAGTTAAGCGGCGGCATGCAGCAAAGAGTTGGAATTGCCAGAGCGCTGGCAATTAACCCGGAGCTTCTTTTGATGGATGAACCGTTTTCCGCATTGGATGAGTTTACTAAGGAAAAATTACATGTTGATTTGCTTCGCATATGGAGAAAAACTAACAAAACAATTATTTTTGTTACCCATAATATTCAGGAAGCTGTGTTTTTGTCGGACAGAGTAGTGGTTTTATCACCTCGTCCGGGACGCGTATCAAGTGTTGTTGATATTAAATTACCTCGTCCAAGAGCGCTGAGTTTAAAAAATACACCGGAATTTAATGATTATGTAATTAAAATCAGAAACAGCTTTGAGGGGGTATGACATATGAACAAAGCAAAGAAATTGTTGCTGTCCAAAAAAATGATAATCCTCTACTGGGTACTGGGACTGATTGCGGTTTGGGAAGTTATAGCAAGCATAGTTGCCGTAACAAAGCGTTCGCCGGAAAATGTGCTGCCGCATATATATCAGGTTATTGCATCTGTTTTCAGCAATACTATGGCAGGCCCCACTAAGACCATTACGCAGATTGTTATTTCCAATGCCGGCATGACATTATGGCGGGCGGCAGTTGGCTTTTTAATAGGCATGGCGGTGGGATATATTCTGGCACTGCTTATGAGTTTATTTAAGACAGTTGAAAAAGTAGCATTTCCATATCTCATGATTATTCAGATGATACCTATTCTCGGTATTGCGCCAATTATTTTGGCCATTACAAAGGACATTGACGCAAGCCGAATAATAATTGCGGCAATTCTTACATTCTATCCTGTATCAACAAATGTACTGGCCGGTTTTAAATCAGTGCAGCAGGAAAAGCTTGATTTGATGTTTTCACTTGCCGCTAAGAGAAAAGACGTATATATGAAACTGATGGTTCCGGCAAGCATGCCTTACTTTTTTACCGGACTTAAAATTGCGGCTCCTATGGCAATAACGGCATCAATTCTTGTAGATACTTTGCAGGGCGGCGGCGGTCTTGGATGTATGTTGTCACAGTCACTTAAACATGCAATGTCAATATACGTATTCTGGCAGATTGCGTTTTTAAGTGCGATTGTCGGTATATTAAGCTTCTGCCTTATGGGAGTGATTGAAAAAATATTGTCGCCTCAGAGAAAAGCCAAACTTTAAGGGGGTGCGATTAAAATGAAGACAAAAAAAATAAACAAAAATATGGTAACAAACATTTTATACCCTGTTATATTCGGAGCAATTATTTTAATTTTGTGCCAGACACAAATAATGCATAAGATTTTAGGCACAGATGTGTTTACACTGCCTCTTCCAAGCCGAATCATAGAAATTATAAGTGAAAACATTCCTAAAATTATGGTGAATGTGAAAGCCACTTTAATTGTATCGGTAGGGGGATTGATAATTGGGTCATTGTTAGGATATCTGCTTGCAATAATCGCAACAGTTTTTCCAAAAGGCGGAGCAGGCGGACTTTCTGTTGCGGCGGCGTTTAATGCGATTCCCATTGTTGTTATTGCGCCTATATTTAATAACCTTACAAAAGGAATAAGCTCAGATGCCAGTTTCAGAAGCATGATTGCAAAAACACTTGTAGTAACTGTGTTTTGCATGGCGTCAATGAGTATCAACGCTTACAGAGGACTAAACGAACTTCCTCCGTTTTCAGTAGACTTGCTCAAATCTTATGCGGCAGGCAATTTTACAATATTTAAAAAGCTGAGACTGCCTAACAGTATACCATATATTTTTATAGCTTTAAGAGTTACAGTTCCGGGATGTATTATAAGCGGCGTTGTTTGTGAATATTTTGCGGAATATGTTATTGGAGTCGGACGTCAGATACGTGAAAATATAGTAACTGCACAGTATGCTACAGCGTGGGCATACATTACTGTTGCATGTATTATGGGAATTATTATGTATATTATTTTGCTTATTGCTGAAAACGTTTTATTAAAGGGAAGAAAAAGTTAGACCTATTTTACGGTATGATCAGGACTCTTTAAGATGTCCTGCAAAATTAAATATTTCATTATTTTTTAGAATGGGAGGAATATGTATGAGAAAACGGTTTAAAGAGTTTGGTGCACTTTTAACAGCAGTTATGATGGTATGCTTTACAGTTTCAGGATGCGGAAGCACAGCTACTTCTTCTGCCACAGGCAGTACATCAGGCAGTGAAACGGCATCATCTGCAAAATCTTCTTCAGCTACAGAATCAACGTCATCAAGCGGAAAATATTTTGATAAAGACGCAACTGTAAAAGAAGTTCTTACAAAAGCAAGCGAAGAAGGCAAAATTGGAAACTGGGGAGGCGGAAACGAATATGAATTGTTGGCTTTACTTTCAAAATATGGCCTTAAAACTTCATTTTTAAGCCAAGGCTATGACATGGATGGATTTGATGACGACTCAATTTTATTGGCATCGGTTATGACCTACAATGAAAAAGGGCTTGTTAAAAACAGTTACCCTGGCGGCTACGGCTATGGTGATAAGGTTAAGACAATTGACTTTAACCAAGAAGGCGTAGGAATGTTGGAAGACAACATATTCTGCACAAAGGATTTTGCAAAGGCAAATCCAAATACAGTAAAGGCTTTTATTTCAGCATCCCTTAAAGGCTGGAAAGATGCCTGCGCAGACCCTGAGGCAGCAGCCGAAACCGTGTATAAATACGGCTCTTCTGTATCTTCGCAGCATCAGTCTTACATGGCAAAAGAGGTTAAGAAACTTGTAGAAACAGACATAAACGGAAACGCAGTTTCTGATGATAAATTGGGATATATAAATGATGATGCAATGCAGCAGACATTGGATATATTCAGAAAATATGTAAAATTGGACGATTCTTCTGCAAATGATGCCCTTCAGAAAATGGCTCTTGATGATTTCAGAGATAATTCATACTGGGAGGGAGCAACATCAGGCGATTTCGGTACACCTGAGAAATCAGACGTTACTATACAGTTAAAATGGCTACCGCAGGCACAGTTTATGGGATATTATGTAGCTTTGGATAAAGGATACTATAAAGATCTCGGCTTAAATGTAACAATTACACCTGGCGGCGGCGATATCGGTGAGACAACGGCTGTATATACAGGCCAGGCTGATTTTGGAACTACATGGCCAGCAACATTAATCTCCGCAGATGCCAGCGGTATGGGACTGCTTGAGGTTGCACAGATTTACCAGCGCTCAGGACTGCAGATGGTTTACAAAATAAATCAATAAAGTTATAACTTTCATGCAGGCGCTTGCGGCGCCTGCGTACTGTATTAAGGAGGCTCAAAAGTATGGATTTAATTATTAAAAACGGAACAATAGTTACGGCAAAAGAAAGCTATATTGCAGATATTGCGGTAAAAGACGGGAAAATAGTAAATATCGGCATAAATCTTACTGATGACGGGGCCAAAGTTATAGATGCAACAGGAAAACTGGTGCTTCCTGGAGCAATTGACGCTCATACACATCTTAATATGCCTTTTGGAGGAACTGTATCGGCAGACAGCTACCTTGCCGGCACAAGAGCTGCGGCATGCGGCGGTGTAACTACTGTTTTTGATTATCCTGTGCAGAGAAAAGGCAGCGGAATAATGGAGACAATTAACGGAAAAAAAGAAATATGCGAAAAAGAAGCATGTGTTGATTATGCTTTCCATTGCTGTATTACAGACTTAAACGGAGGCGCAATATTAGATGAATTTAAAGACGCTGTTGCAAACGGTATAACGAGTTTTAAATGTTTTTTTGTATATAAAAAAGAAGGAATGATGGTAGACGACGGAACATTTGTTAAAATTCTTTTAAGGGCAAAAGAAGTAGGTGCGATGACAAATGTTCATGCCGAAAATCCGGACCTTATTGATATGAACACAGAAAAGTTTTTAAAAGAAGGAAAGACATCGGCTTGGTATCACTATTTGAGCAGACCGGAATTTGTGGAAGCTGAAGCTGACAAAAGAGCTGTTCATTGGGCCAAATCGGTAAATGCACCTGTATATATTGTACATATGGCGGACAAAGAAGGCTTGGAAGCCGCAATTGCCGCAAAAGAGGACGGAGCTGAAATCTATATCGAAACTTGCCCGCAGTACCTTGAATTTACATGTGATGTATATAAGAGAGAAGACGGACGCAATTTCGTATGTTCACCGCCTATGAAAGGCAAGGAAAGCCAAGACGCATTGTGGAAAGCTATAAAAACTGGTGCAATTGACACTGTAGCTACAGACCATTGTCCTTTCCAAAGTTATGAGAAGGATTGGGGCAAAGATGATTTTACAAAAATTCCAAACGGCTGTGCCGGAGTTGAAAACCTGTATCCTTACATGCTTTCGGCAGCAACAGACGGAAAAATTACATATAACCGTGTTGTGGAATTATGTTCCACAAACCCGGCTAAGATATTCGGATGTACAAAAAAGGGCTCTCTTGCTATCGGAAAAGACGCCGATATAGTAATTTATGATCCTACAAAGGACTTTACGATTTCAGTAAAAAATATGCACTCCGATTATGACCATACAATATGGGAAGGCAAGACTGTACACGGCTATCCGGTACAGACATATGTACGTGGAAAACTTGTATTTGACAACGGTAATTTTGTGGGTGAGCCGGGATACGGACAATTTATTAAGAGAGAACCGAGAAAATGAAGGGGGCATACTATGGCTGATGCGAAATACAAAGAACAGGTGCTAACGGAAGAATGCGGCCAGTGTCTTCTTTGTGAAAAAGGAGCCTGTGCAGAGGCTTGCCCATATGGTATTAAAACCGATGAGGTAATACGAAGCATTCGTTTTGAAAATATATCAGGCGCTGCGGCAAAACTGCCGAAATATCTGCCTTGTGATACATGTGAGGGCAAACCATGCAAAACGGCCTGCATAAAAAGCAAAATAAATAAGTCTGTTGCGATTGATGAAATCATGAAGTTATGTTCTTTGACAAAAACAACTGAAAAAGCAGAAGCTGACTTGTCAATAGATTTTTGCGGGCTTCATTGTGAAAATCCATTTTTCTTGTCTTCTTCCGTAGTTGGAAGCGGCTATGAGATGATTGCAAAGGCATTTGAAATGGGCTGGTCAGGTGTGGTATATAAAACGATAACAAGTTTTACTCATGATGAGGTTTCTCCGCGTTTTGCCGCGTTAAAAAAAGAGGCTAATCCGTTTATTGGATTTAAAAATTTAGAGCAGACATCGGAAAAACCATTAAAAGAAGATATTGATACTTTAAAACGCTTGAAAAATGACTATCCGGATAAAATCGTTATAGCGTCTATTATGGGGCAAAACGAGGAAGATTGGAGTTATCTTGCCAAACTTTCAACAGAAGCCGGTGTGGATGCGCTTGAGCTTAATTTTTCGTGTCCGCATATGGCACACGGCGGAATGGGCTCTGATGTAGGCGAAAATCCAGAGGTTGTGGCAGAATATGTAAAAGCTGTAAAAAAGGCGACAAATATTCCTGTTATTGCTAAAACGACTCCAAATACTGGGAATATGGTGCCTTCGGCAGTTGCGGCAGTAAAAGCGGGAGCTGATGCCTTGGCGGCAATAAATACCATAAAAAGTATTATGAATATTCATCCGGAATCTTTTGTGTCAGAACCTGAAATATGCCAAAAAAGCGCAGTAGGCGGCTATTCAGGAAAGGCAGTTAAGCCTATAGCCTGCCGCTTTATTTACGATATGGCAACTTCAAAAGAGCTTAAAGGTGTCCCTTTAACAGGAATGGGCGGTATCGAAACATGGAAAGATGCAATGGAATTTATTGCACTTGGATGTACAAATATACAGGTGACGACTTCCGTAATGCAGTATGGTTACAGAATAATTGAAGATATGATAGACGGCATGAAACGGTTTCTTTATGAAAACGGTTTTGACAGCATAACGGAAATTGTTGGCGCGGCTTTGCCGAATATTATTCAAACAGATGAACTGGAACGCAGAAGTATATGTTATCCGAAATTCAGCTTAGATAAATGCGTGGGCTGCGGACGATGCTATATATCATGCTTTGACGGAGGACATCAGGCACTTGCAATGGTTGATAAAAAACCGCGCATTAATGCTGAAAAATGTGTAGGATGTCACTTATGTCTTGCCGTATGCCCGGCAGGCGCAATATCCGCCGGTCCTCGTGTGGGACGTAAAATGTAAATTATATAGAAAGGGAAGTGCTTATTATGTATACATGCAGTATTGAAAGAATGAAAGACAAAATTAAAACAATGAGTAAGTTTGGAGATGCCGGACACGGCGGCGTAACAAGATACGCTTTATCTCCCGAGGATATCATGGCACGTAATGAGTTTATAAAGAGAATGGAAGCCATAGGGGCAAAAATAGAAATTGATGATGTGGCAGACATGTATGCGACACTGCCGGGCAGTGAGCCTGGTGCAAAGCGTATTGTTATGGCATCACATAGTGATTCTGTTAAAAACGGCGGAAACTATGACGGCATTTTAGGTGTTATGTCAGCAATGGAAGTATTGGAGACTGTTGCGGATTTAAAAATTCCTCATAAGCATCCTTTAACGGCCATGGTTTGGACAAATGAGGAGGGCTCGTTATATCCGCCTGCAATGATGTGTTCAGGTATTGTATGCTATGATTACCTGCCGGAAGACATAAGGCAGAAGTTTAAATATGAGGACATGATGGCTTCAAAGAGCATTTTGGACCCTACCAAGAATTTTGGTGAAGCATTGGAAAAATCAGGATTCAAGGGAGACAAAAAATACCGCTTAAATCCGGAAAAATATAAATACATGTTTGAAACACATATTGAGCAGGGACCTATTCTGGAGGATGCCGGAAATGACATAGGCGTTGTTGACTGTGTGCTTGGAATGTTTAACTACCGTTTGAAATTTTACGGGCAGACAACGCATGCGGGAACATTTCCTATGCCTAAAAGAAAAGACGCATTTTTTGCGGCAGCCAAGGCATTATGTTATCTGCATGAAGAGATTGATAAGTTAGGATATCCGGAACTGGTATACACAACAGGTGAAGTGGTTTGCCACCCATGTGTACATACATGTGTGCCTGATTATTTCGATTTCTCATTTGACTCAAGACATGAGGATCCTAAAGTATTGGATAAAGTGCTTTCTATTGTAAAAAGCTGTGCTGACAAAGAATGGTGCGGATGTACATGCAAAGTTGAAAAAGCCTGGAACCGTGACACAGTATATTGGGATAAAAATCTGGTAAGCTACGTAAAAGAAGCTGCTGAGGAATTAGGCGTAAAACACCAGTATATTCATTCAGGGGCCGGACATGATGCGCAGTTTGCATCATACATGCTTCCTACAACAATGATATTTGTACAGTCTAAAAACGGATTATCACATTGTGAGCCTGAGTATTCTTCTCCTGAACACTGCACCGAAGGCGCATCGGTTTTATTAAACGCAGTGTTAAAGGCAGATGCCGAATAATAAATTGGGTACTCTGGAGCACTTGACTAAGGAGAAAAAGTGTGATAAGTTGATAATATTATGTAATGTTATATGAAAAACAGCGCAAGGAAGCACAAACTTCTTTGCGCTGTTTTTTTTAAAAAAAGAATTCTGTTTTCAAAGGAGTGATTGCGTATGACGACATTTGAACAGATACTTGCATTGGAAGAATTAAAGGACGCAAAAGTTATTGCGGGAAAGCAGGGCATGAATACGCCTATCAGCTGGGTGCATATTGTTTTTGACGTGGATATAAGCTCATGGATTAGCAAAGGCAATCTTTTGATTGTAAACGGAGCCGGATTCCGATATGCTGAACGGGATTTAATAAGCATAATTGAACAGCTTAATCAGGTAAAAGCAGCAGGCATAATTGTTGAAAAAGGCAAGTACATAAATGTGATTTCCAAAAAAGTAATCCGGAAGGCAGATGAACTCGGGATTTTGGTAATAGAAGTTTGCCGTAAACTTGATATGGAAAGCCTTACATATGCGATAGGACAGCTTTGCTTTAAAGATTCTCAAATGAAAAACCGCTCTGAAATTTTAAAGGAGATTGTTTATCTGCCGTATATCGAAGAACGCAGAAAGGAACTAATAAATTTAGGTTATGATGAAAATGAGCCTTATGCGGTGGCAGCAATTGAACCTAATTTGGAATCCGTTGATTCTATAAAAGCCAAAAGCGAACATTTTTGGACACATATAAAAGACCGGTTTTTGTCATTGGTAAGCTCAGAATTTCTAACAGACGAAAGCAAGCTGTGGCATTTTAACGAAAACGGAATTTATATTTATCTTGTAAAGCTTCCTCAAAGGGACTGTGCAAAAAAAACTATTATTGACCACATGAAAAATATAAAAAATAATATAACAAATACTGAAGGCGGAATAACCGTAAGCATTGGCATAGGCAATATTATTTATGATATAAAGGGGATAAGAGCCAGCGTATACCAGGCAAAATACGCTTTGTCTTCGCTTAGTTTGTGCAAACGTTCAAACGAGGTGCGGCTTTACGAGGACATGGGTGTATACCGTATATTTTTTCAGTATCACAATGACGAGAAACTAATTGAGCTTTATAAGCGTATATTAGGTGAATTGGAAAGACAGGATAAGGAATACAACAGTCAGATGTTAGATACTTTAGAGACATACTTTACATGTAACTGTAATCTAAGCCGGACTGCCGATGTACTGTTTATACACAGAAATACTCTTAAATATCGCTTAAAGAAAATTAAAGAAATACTTATGATTGATTTTGATGACTGCAATGCAAGTTTTACTGTGCAGTTTGCGCTTAAAATAAAGAAATACCTAAAGGCTCAGGGAACGGCTGTTGTTACCTGAATGGACAAAAAAAGAGGATTATATTGTCAGATATAGACATAGCCAAAAACCTATGAAGTGTTAAGATATTAATATCAAAACGAAAGCAGTTGAAATGGCATGGCGATAGATGATTGGTTTGAACTAAAAAAATGGGCATACTACTGCCGCATCTATGGCGGAAGCGATTGCATTGCATGAAATTAAGCTTTTGCAAAAATACTGCGAAAGTTATAAATAATGGGAATGATATAAAAGTGTATGAATATAATGTTAGGACAGTTAGGGGTTGGGCAATTTTAGACTCAGAGCCAAGCTGGAAGCATGACACATTTATAAACCGCAGCAATATAATTAATCTTAAATTTTGCCACGGAGGGAAAAAACTTGTAATGCATAATGAACTATTTTAGTTTTAGAGGAGGACATGAATATGGGAAAATTAACTACAGAGCAAATTCAGGAATACGATAATAAATATCTGCTTCATACATGGGGAGTTCAGAGCAATAAGCCTCGTACTGTAATAGAAAAAGCAGAAGGAATATATCTTTATGATTCCACAGGGAAGAAATATTATGACATGACATCACAGGCGGTAAACGTTAATATCGGCCACGGAAATAAAAAGCTTATAGCAGCAATTAAAGCCGAAATGGATAACCTTCCGGCACTCGGACCGTCATTTGCAACCGAAACACGTTCTCTGCTTGCAAAAAGAATATTAGGTCTTGTATCGGATAAAATGGGAAAGGTGTTTTTCACTTTGGCCGGAGCGGATGCCAATGAAAATGCCATTAAAATAGCAAGAATGTATACAAGAAAACCAAAAATTTTTACACGCTACCGTTCTTATCACGGTTCAACAAGCGGTGCTGGAAATCTGACCGGTGAACCGAGAAGGTTTGCAAACGAAATTGCTGGGAGTTTTGGATACATCAAGTTTTTTGACCCATATATATATCATGAAACAATACCTTTTGAAAGCGAAGAAGCCGCAAGTGCTTATTACGTGAGCAAACTGAAAGAACAAATAATATATGAAGGCGTGGAAAGCGTAGCAGCCGTAATGTGTGAAACCATTACCGGAAGCAATGGCGTAATTATTCCTCCTAAAGGATATTTAAAAGGTGTGCGTCAGGTCTGCGACGAATTGGGTATATTAATGATTTGCGACGAGGTTATGGCTGGGTTTGGAAGAACAGGCAAGTATTTTGCTTTCCAAAACTTTGGCATAGAACCGGATATCATTACTTTTGCAAAGGGAATTACATGCGGATATGTTCCTTTGGGCGGTGTTATTGTAAACAAGAAGATTGCAGAGTACTTTAACACTCATGTATTAAGCTGCGGTTTAACTTATGCTTCACATTCAGTTGGCTGTGCTGCGGGAAATGCTATGCTGGATATATATGAACAAGACCACGTTATGGAACACGTTCAGGAAGTCGGCAAGGTGCTTGGTGAAATTTTGGAAGATTTAAAAGCAAAACACAAATGCATAGGCGATGTAAGATATATAGGTCTGTTTTCGGCAATCGAGCTTGTTAAAAACAGAAAAACAAAAGAACCTATTGTTCCTTACGGCAAAGATCCTGAGAAGATTATGCCTAATATTATAGGAAAATTAAAAGAAAAAGGTTTCTATTGCTATGGTCATGAGAATAATATTTTAGTAGCGCCTCCGCTGATTATTAAAGAAGAAGAATTGCGAGAAGCTATGAAAATAATGGATGAAGTATTGGACTATGTAGATACGATAGTTGATTAAATATGCTTGTGGGGTTTATAAAAATGCTGCAATAACCAAAAGTAGTGGAGATGACATCTATGTTTATCACTTATAAACAGTTATTGAGCATGAAAGAATTAAACAGAGCGGAAATTGCCGGAGGCAAGGCCGGCTTATATCGTATTATATGCTGGTATTCCATTGCGGAAATCGTAAGTTACAAAGAAGAAAGCTATGAGGATAAACTGGTCTTTGTTTCAGGCATTGGATTGACAAATTATAAACAGGAATTATTAAATATTATCCGTTATGTCATAAAAAAAGGTGCTGCCGGAATTGTGTTGGAAATAGGACCGTTTATTCATGATGTTCCGGATGAAATTCAAAAATTTGCAGATGAGAATGCATTTCCGGTACTTGCATTGCCATATGATATAAAAGTCAGTAATGTTACTTATGCAATGGCAAAAATTCTTTCCATGCAGACAAATTATTATCAGGGAATGCGCAAAGTCATGGATGAGCTTAGGACTCAAACTGTCACAAATGAGCTTATGGAAAAGGCTTTTTATTACGGATATAAATCCAGAGAAGCCTACTATGGGATTATTGTTGAAGAAGACGATCATTTGCTGGCAACGCAAGATGGCGTAAAAGACAAACTGCTGCTTTCTTTTTTTGCTGTATTCGGCAGGCTTGATTACAAAGATATTTTCTGGTCTGAGGAAAACGGATGTCTGATGTTTATTGTTGCTTGGCGTAACAGTGGTAACCTAAAGCAGGAAATCAGCAAATATATGACATTGCTGGAAAAAGACTGGCATTCTAAATATTATAAATGGAGCCTTAGCATAGGAGTAGGTTCTGTTTTTCATGATATTAAAGACGCGGCGCTGAGCTTGGAGCAGGCTAAAAAAGCACTGTATATGATAAGACAGTGTCATAAACGTCATGAAATTCGGATATTTGAGGATACCGGAATTTATCGTCTGTTTTTTGAATACAATGATTCTTCCGAATTGGAAAACATTTATCACAGCGTATTAGGCGATTTACTGGAATATGATAAAAAAAACGACGCTGAACTTACAAAAACCCTGGAAGTTTTTTTAAACTGCAATTGTAATATAAGTTTGACTTCTGAAACAATGAATGTTCACCGCAACACTATTAAGTATCGTGTAAAAAGAATACAGGAAATACTAAATTTAGACATAGCCAGCAACAATCAGTGCTTTAATCTGCGGCTTGCATTTAAAATCAAAAAATTCCTGCGAATATAAACACATAAGCATACAAAAATCCCGAAACTTTATGTTTTGGGATTTTTTTGACTGTAGATAAATGCGTAATAAAAAAACATATACTACAAACATACAATGAGTAAAACTTGATAAATTTATGAAAAACGAAATATATACGTTGATATTTTTGATATATATGATATTATAAGTTAAAAGAGAGGTGTAATAAATGAAAAGTAGAAATTGCAGAAAAATAAAAAACATAGTGAGTAATTTCGACAGCAGAGATAAAGTTTTAATTGCAATAAGCTTTGCGGCATTGTCTGCGCTTTTTGGTGCTTCGGTAAGATATAAAAAGCGTAAAATTGTTTCTGCCGTTTCAGCGTTTTTGTTTATAGTATCCTCAATGCCTGTAATATGTGACATTGCAGAAACTGTGACTGCAGAAAGAAATGTGTATTATTTTGACGACGAAACTTTGAATAAAAAGTGATTTTTAAGGCGGCGGTTTAGCCCTTATTTTGGTGAAAAAAGTAAAAATATTATTGACAATTGTTTAGTGCTGTGGTATTATAATCTTCGTCAGTTAAGAGAAAGGTAGTTTGGCTCAGTAGCTCAGCTGGTTAGAGCGCCGGCCTGTCACGCCGGAGGTCATGGGTTCGATCCCCACCTGAGTCGTTTGTAAATTTAATATTTTTGGGAGTTTAGCTCAGCTGGGAGAGCGCCTGCCTTACAAGCAGGATGTCACAGGTTCGAGCCCTGTAATTCCCATAAGACCAAATCTTTTGAGGTTTGGCCTTTTTTTGTCTGTATTTTTTAAGAATGATTTTGTGACAAATGAACAAATATATGATATATTATTTGTGCGACAAAGTTCGACATGCTTAAAAAATAAGGAGTTGTTTTAAAAATGAAAAAAGCTAATTGCCTTGTAGCACAATCCGGTGGTCCTACGGCGGCCATAAATGCGACTTTGGCAGGCATTTATGAAGCGGCACTTAAAAATGATGCTATTGACGGTATTTTTGGAGGGCTTTACGGTATTGGGGGCATAATTCACGGCAAGACAGTTGACCTTAAAAATATACTAAAAGATGAGAATATAAAGAGACTTAGAACCACACCTTCTTCGTTTCTCGGCTCATGCAGGTATAAACTTAAATATCCGGATATTGCACCGGATGACTACAAAAAGATATTTGAACTGTTTAAAAGGCTGAATATAAAATATTTTTTGTACATAGGCGGAAATGACTCAATGGACACAATTTTAAAACTTAATGCGTATCAGTCAAAATTTTCCGATGATGAAAAGGTAATGCTTGTTGGTGTGCCGAAAACAATTGATAATGATTTGCGTTGTGTTGACCATACACCGGGGTTTGGCAGTGCGGCAAAATATATTGCCACAACGATAAAAGAAATTGCTTGGGACACGGCTGTATACGACATGAACAGCATACTTGTGGCAGAGGTAATGGGCAGAAACGCAGGCTGGCTTGCTCTTTCTGCAGGGCTTGCCCGTGACACAAAAGGAAGATGCGTAAGCGACCTTATATATATTCCTGAAAATCCATTTGATTTTGGAAAGCTTATTGACGATATCAAAAAAATACAGAAAAATAAGAAACAAATCGTTATAACGGTTTCAGAAGGCATAAGATACAGCGACGGAACCCTTGTTGCGCAATCAGGCAAAAAAGATGTTTTTGGCCACGGACAGCTTGGCGGAGCTGCAAAAACCGTTGCTGAATACATAAAATTAAAGCTTGGCGTAAAAGTGAGAGCAGTTGAGATAAACGTTCTACAAAGATGTGCCGCTCACTGCCTTTCAAAAACAGATATAGATGAAAGTGTTTTAATTGGAAAGAAAGCAGTTGAAGTTGCTGCCGAGGGCAAAACCGGCGTTATGATTACAGGAAAGCGTACTTCCGGAGACATATACAGTCAGGAGCTTGGATATGAAAATATTGAGCTTATAGCAAATCTTGAAAAAACGGTACCTGAAAACTTTATGAACAGAGAAAAAAACGGTGTTTCTGAAGAAGGGCTTAAATATCTTCTGCCACTTGTAGAAGGTGAAATTAATGTGGAGTATAAAGAAGGAACTCCTGTATATATAAAACTTGACGACTTTTGTGACAGTTTATAAGTGCATAAAAAATTATAAAAATATTATTAAAATGAGAAGGCCTCTGAAATTTCAGAGGCCCATATAGTTAGGATTAACAAGTGGTCGGTATATCCTTATTTCGGTACTCTTTCGAGTGAGTAAGGAACTGTTTCGACCTCCGTAACCCTATGACATATTATAATCATTTTTTTAAGTATAATACATCTTTTAAATTTTTTTATTTGCCCAATATTAAAAAGACCGATTCATTTTTTATTTTATGAATCGGTTTAAAAAACCTGTATATTAATTTTTTTCCCATCTGGCTTCAAGTCTATAAATAGGAAATCCTTTCTCTGAAAATTTTTCTTCATATTCAGTCATTATATTACCCTCATAATCACTGTTATGGAGGTCAAGCGATATATTTGAAAGTTTCCAGTCATCAGCACAAAATTCATTAAGCGAAAACTCAAAAAGTATCCTGTTGTCGGTTTTAAAAAATATCTCGGCTTTGTCTCCGAAAACAGCTTTGTACTTTTCAAGAAAGTTTCTATGTGTGAGTCTGCGTTTTATCCATTTTTTCTTAGGCCACGGATCACAGAAATTTATATAAAGCCTTTTAATTTCTCCGACTTCAAAAAAATCAGCGAGGTTTTCCACATCTCCATGTATAAGATAAACATTTTTTGCGTTATTTCCCAAATTGCGTGCCGCTGTTGCGACAATAGTAGACTGTCTTTCAATGCCTATAAAATTTATATCCGAGTTTTGTGCAGCCATTTGAGATATAAATCTTCCCTTGCCGCAGCCTATTTCAACATATATGGGGTTACCGTTTCCAAAAAGCTCATTCCATTTTCCCTTGTACTTTTCAGACTCGTGGCATATATGGATGTTGTTTTCATACTCGGCAACAGTCCATGCTTTTTTTCTGACTCTCATTTTTGTTTTTCTCCTTTATTGATTAAGTTTCACATTTATAATACTACCCACGAGCTTTTTTAACAAGCATGATTTTACATATTCATTATCCAGTATCCAAAATTTTCTGAAGTTTTGTGTTTTGCGTCGGCGTTGCTTTTCCAAAAATCAACAAATCCTTCATCACGTGCTTCTTTTGAGTCTTTTTCACAATAATTGCATGGAACACCCACGACAACACAGCTTTTGTCCGAAGGGCAGCCTATTATTATGTATCCATTTTTACATTCGCTGCACAATACAAGAGGACGATATAATTTTTCGGCATCACATCCCAATATCCAAAGATCGTCTACTGTACCTTTTACCCAATTAAAAGAACTGTTGTCAAAAGGATATATTTTTTCATTCATGTTAAGTACACTGCTTTTTTCTCCGCTTGGTTTGCCGTTTTCAATTTCTGCGGCCTCATTACTGTTTATTACCCCGAGAGACTCAAGTTTTTTCATCTGACTTGAAAAATCATTTATAATTTTTTTAAATGTATCTTCAGTTTTCACCTCGTCTTCATCAGGCTTATAATTAGTTTTTTGGCTTGATGATACTTCTGATTTTACACTCTTTTGTGATATTTCTGCTTTTTTATCATCACTTTTTTCATTATCCGTTTTTTGTATATTTTTATTTTTTGCAACGTTTTCAGGTATTTTTTCTTTTACGTTTTTCGTGTCTTTTGTTTCTTCTTTTTTTGCAGTATTCGGTTTTGCAGTATCCAGTTTAGCGGTATCCGGATTTACGGTTTCGGGTTTTTCTGTTTTTTCACTTACGCTTTGTTGATTTTTATCCATGGTATTTTTAGGAGCTGTGTCATTTGACATGCCTTTTACATATATATTTTTAGGAGCTTCCGTACTTTTTATACTGCCCTCAAGATAACGGATTGATAGAGCGCCTTTTGAATCGGCACGTCCTATTACGGCACCTGTTATTGTGCCGGCTATCTTGCTTTTGTCAAAAATATAAGATTTTTTATCTGCCTGTCCTAATCTGGTGTATTTTGTTCCTGTTTGTGTTTTTGAAGTGATAAATAGCGACAGTGAACTGTTTTGCCTGTTCCCTATTATGTTTATTCGGCTTTTAGGCTGCGTTAAATCCATAAATACAGCCGTATATCCGAAGCTTTTAATATTTCCTACAGGCCTTAACACTATCATATTTTTATTATTTTCTATCTTTTCCATATGACCATTCCTTTCCGGTTAGAAAATTATATGTTTGTGAAAGAACTCTTATGCTGATTGACAAATATTTTTATTACTTATATAATTAATAAATTAAACTTTATTTATGTTTTGTTTATATATTTTGCATATAATAAAAACATATTTTTAATAATATCGGAGGAATAATTGATGCAGAGTATAATTGATTTTTTTCTTTCTGTTCTTTCCGGAAAAGTTTCAAAAGACATGATTGTTTTTATCGTTTCACTTTTCCCTATTGTTGAACTGAGAGGCGGCATAATTACAGGCTATGCTCTAAATTTATCTCTTTTCAGGTCGTTTATAATTGCTTACATAGGTAACCTTTTACCAATACCTATAATATTACTGCTTATACACCATATATTCCGTTTTCTCAAAAAAACGCGGTATAGAAAAATTGTAGACTTTTTTGAAAACAAGGCTATGAAAAAAAGTGGACAGGTACAAAAATATGGGTACTGGGGACTTTTTTTATTTGTTGCAATACCTCTTCCCGGAACAGGGGCTTGGACAGGAGCACTTGTGGCTAATCTTCTTGGACTTGATTTCAAAAAATCAATGCTTACAATAGCAGCCGGAGTATTTGCAGCCGGAGTTATAGTATCAATATTTTCATTTGGACTATTAAATATGATAGGAATAGGATAAAATTATGACGGATAAAATTTCGACACCTTTAAAGACAAAAGAATTAATAGAAAAATATGGCTTTTACTTTAAGAAAAACTTTGGACAAAACTTTCTTATTGACTCAAATGTATTATCAAACATAGTGTCTGCTGCTGAAATACAAAAAGACGATTTTGTGCTTGAAATAGGCCCGGGAATAGGAAGTTTAACCCAATACCTTGCTGAAAGTGCCGGATATGTAACAGCTATAGAAATTGACAAAAATCTTATTCCAATATTGTCTGAGACGATGAATGGCTATGATAATTTTGAGGTAATAAATGAGGATGTATTAAAACTTGATATTAATGCTCTTATTGCCGAAAATGGGAACGGCAAAAAAGCAAAGCTTGTGGCAAATCTGCCGTATTATATAACGACGCCTATTATTATGGAGATTTTGGAAAAACATGCTGACATAAAAAGTATGACTGTAATGGTTCAGAAAGAAGTTGCGTTACGTATGCTGGCAAAACCTAAAAGCAAAGATTACGGTGCCCTTACAGCTGCTGTGCAATTCTACTGTGACGCTAAATTGGATTTTATTGTTAAACCAAACTGTTTTATGCCAAGACCGAAAGTTGACAGTGCCGTTATTACATTAACGATTAAAGATAAGCCTATAAGTGTTAAAAATCAGGAATTTATGTTTAAAATAATAAAGTGTGCTTTTGGACAAAGACGAAAAACACTTTTGAACAGTTTGTATAATCAGGGCGGTTTTGGCTTGAGCAAAGATGAACTTGCATTAATTCTTAAAAATATGGACCTTGACAGCCGAGTACGCGGAGAAGAACTAAGTGTTGAGCAGTTTGCATATCTTTCAGATTCAATTTACGAAAAAATAAATTATAAGTAAAAGGGGCGAATTTTCTGTAATTGAAAATTCGTCCTTTTAATGTGTTTTAAATAGACAGATTATTTGTCATAATATCCCTGAAAGCCGCTGTCGTCACCATATCTTGTTCCGGTTATGCCGTCATTAAAACCGTTTTTAAGATAGCTGTTGGTGTCTTTGCTGTTTGTGTAGTATCCGCTACGTGTTGTAGTACCAAAGCCTGCACCATAATTTGTGGTGCCATACATATTTGTGGCATTGCTGCTTGTTCCGTCACCGTTTACATTATTTAAATTGTTTGTGTTCGGTATGGTTCCGTTGTTATTGTTATTGCCATTGCCATAGGTTCCGTCCCATGTGTCATTGTAATATGTGCCATAGCCGCCGTCCCATGAGCTGTAGTCATCATTAAGTGCTCTTCCGAGGTTGCTCTGTGTTCCTGTTCCGGCACAGCCAGACATAAACATACAAGCGCATATCATCGTTGCCGCTAATACATAAACCCTTGACTTCATCATAATTACCTCCGTATCAAATTTATATTGTATTGCCGTATTATTTTTTGTAAAATATATCATAATATGCAGTGATAAATATGGTACATATTCAATTATTTACAATTTACAAATTTGGAGGATTACATGGAACATATACGTAAAAGCGGTATACTGCTTAGCCCGACTTCATTTCCGTCAAATTACGGTATCGGAGATTTGGGAAAATCAGCGTATGATTTTATTGATTTTCTTAAAGAAAGCGGTATGAAATACTGGCAGATTCTGCCTTTAAATCCCACGGGATTCAAGGATTCGCCATATCAGAGTTTTTCTGCTTTTGCCGGAAATTTTTATCTTATAAGCCCGGATATTTTAATAAATGAAAAACTTATAAGCCCGGAGGACATAGAAAATATTAACTTTTTAGATGAAAAAGTTGAATATGGAAAAGTAATACCATATAAAATGGGAATTTTTAAAAAAGCATTTAAAAATTTTAAGAATATGGCAAAAACGGATATTCAGTTTATAAAATTTTGCCAAGACAATGAATTTTGGCTAAATAATTATGCTCTTTTTGTCTCTATTAAAGATTATTATATTCAAAAACGCAAAAATGAATTCAAATCCGAAAAACAGGATGATTTTTGTAAAATTACAGCCTCTGTTCTTAATGAAAATACTCAGAAAGACTATTATTACGGCGGTGTTTGGGCATCTTGGGATGAAGAGCTGATAAACAGAAATCCTTTAGCTTTGAGGAAAATGTCATATTTGTTAGAGGAAAAAATTACATTTTACAAATTTTTACAATTTGAGTTTTTTTCACAGTGGAGTAAACTCAAGAAATATGCCAATTCAAACGGCATTGAGATAATAGGGGACATGCCTATATTTGTGGCTTGGGACAGTGCCGACACATGGTCAAATCAAAATCTTTTTAAGCTGGACTCAAATGGTTTTCCTACGGAGGTGGCCGGTGTACCGCCTGATTATTTCAGCAAAACAGGACAACTTTGGGGAAATCCCGTTTACAGATGGGAAGAACATGAAAAAAACGGCTATTTATGGTGGTGCGAACGTATAAAAAATACACTTTTGCTGACTGACAAAATACGAATAGACCATTTTAGGGGTTTTGAAAGCAATTACTGTATACCTTTTGGAAGCAAAGACGCAACAGTAGGAAAATGGAAAAAAGGTCCGCAAAGTAAGTTGTTCAAAGTGATAGAAGAAAAAATAGGACTGCCGTTTATTGCTGAAGATTTAGGCATAATAACTAAAGAAGTTGAAGATTTAAGAGATGAATTTAATCTGCCCGGAATGCGCGTATTGCAGTTTGCTTTTGATAAAAGCAAGAATAATCCATATCTTCCTCATAACTATACAAAAAATTCAGTTGTATACACAGGAACTCACGACAATGATACATCTATAGGCTGGTACAGAAAAGCAACGGAATTTGAAAAAGACTTCTTAAGAAGATACATGAACACTCCCGCAAACAGACCGTCTTGGGACCTTATAAGGCTTGCTATGTCGTCGGCTGCCGATACTGCAATTTTTCCTTTGCAGGATGTGCTGGAACTTGGAAGTGAAGCTCGAATGAATACTCCGGGAACTGAAAGCGGTAACTGGCAGTGGCGGTACAAGAAAGGTGACTTGACTGAAGAACGCATAAATGAACTTAAATATCTTTGTAAGATTTTTAAAAGGTAATTACGAGATTTGTTTGGGTAAAATAAGCGGAATTTTTTGAATATACAAATAAGTGCCGAAGATTAATAGCAAGTCTTCGGCACTTATGAATAAAAATGTTATTTTTCGGATTCTATATACTTTAATATTTCATCTGCCTTATCATATATTCCGTAAAGTTTATCATCATTTCTTCTTATAAAACCCTCTTTTTTTGAAAACAATATGAAATCCTGAATTTTATTAAAATATCCCGAGATATTAAAAAGTGCCATTGGCTTTTTGTGTTCTCCGGCGGCTTTTTGGGCAAGAGTCTCGAAAAACTCGTCCATTGTACCTATACCGCCCGGAAGAATAATAAAAGCGTCGGCATTATCCTCAAGAAGCCTTTTACGTTCTTTAAGGTTATCGGTAAAAATTATTTTTGTGCAGTTTCCGAATATTTCACCGTCATAATTAAAGTATTTTGGTGAAATGCCGATTATTTTGCCGTTTTTTTCAAATGCACCTCTTGCAGCAGCACCCATAAGTCCGTTATTTCCGCCGCCGAAAATAAGAGCATGTCCTCTTTGAGCAATTGTGCGACCCAAATCTTCGGTGGCTGCTATGTATTCTTTATTGATATTATTGCTTGCTGCACCGTAAATACAAATATTCATAAAAAACCTCCTTTACTACCTTGATTGTAAAACATATTTAAACTAAAATAAAGTAAAAAATACAAGGAGCGGCAATTTATGAAATACGCTAAAGCAATTCTTAAAAAAGGTGAAGGCCGTACAATAAAGTCTGGAGGACCTTGGGTATATGATAATGAAATAGATTATACGGAAGGTGATTTTGAAGACGGCGACATAATAGATATTGTGGATTTTGACGGGTATCCCATGGGAAAGGGGTTTATAAACAGAAACTCAAAAATCACGATACGTATGATGACCAGAAATCCAAATCAGGAAATAGACGATGCTTTTTTAAAGCAGAGGGTAAAAAATGCATGGGAATACCGTAAAAATGTTACAGATACGTCATCCTGCCGTGTAATTTTTGGCGAAGCTGATTTTCTGCCAGGTATTGTAATCGACAAATATTCAGATGTTTTGGTTGTAGAAAGTCTTGCGCTTGGGATTGACAGGTTTAAAATTAAGATAATAGATTTCTTGAAAGAAAGTCTTTTTGAGGACGGAATAAAAATTCGCGGTGTATATGAAAGAAGCGACGCCAAAGTTAGGCTTCACGAAGGCATGGAGCGGGTAAAGGGTTTTATTGGAGAGCCTTTTGACACTAAAGTCAAAATAGTTGAAAACGGTGTAAAATATATTGTTGATGTTGAAGACGGACAAAAAACAGGATTTTTTCTCGACCAAAAATATAACCGTCTTGCCATACAAAAGATTTGCAAAGGAAAAGACGTACTTGACTGTTTTACACATACAGGCTCATTTGCCTTAAATGCGGGAATTGCCGGTGCCAAAAATGTCATAGGCATTGACGCAAGTCAGCTTGCCGTTGACCAAGCTACGGAAAATGCAGATTTAAACGGACTTACGGAAATTGTGAAATTTGAGTGTGAGGATGTGTTTGAACTGCTGCCAAAACTTGAGAAAGAGGGAAAAAAGTTTGATGTGGTTATACTTGACCCTCCGGCTTTCACAAAATCACGAAACTCAGTAAAAAATGCAGTAAAAGGTTATAGAGAAATAAATTTAAGAGCAATGAAGCTTATAAAAGACGGCGGTTTTTTAGCAACATGTTCGTGCTCACATTTTATGTCTTATGAGCTTTTTTCGCGGACTATAGGACAGGCGGCAAAAGACGTGCACAGAAGGTTAAGACAGGTGGAATACAGAACTCAGGCTCCGGATCACCCAATACTTTGGGCTGCCGATGAATCATATTATTTAAAGTTTTATATATTTCAAGTTTGTAAAGACATGTAATATCTAAGGCTGTGCCAGTTTAGGCACAGCCTTTTGTCAAAATCAGGATTTTGACAAGTACTGTATGTAAAAACAGATGAGTTCCGGCGGCACTCCTTGAAACTCACTGTTTTCCTCGACGGAAATGAATTCCGTCTGCGGATTAAAGTTGGGAAACAATTGTTTCCCAAACCTTTTTCGGCAATCTTGAGCTGTGTCAATTTAGACACAGCCTATTTTAAATTTTATTTTTAATATTAGTGGTCTGTTTTAGCCTTATGAATTTTCCGTCGGAAATTACAAGACCAATTATTATAAGTATAATACCGCATATTTCAAGATACGTTATTTTTTCATTGAGCACTATAAATGAAAAAACAGTTGCTATAACAGGCGAAAGATATATGTATGAGCTGGTTTTTGTTGCACCGAGTATTTTTATGGCACCGTTCCATGTGACGTAACATATACCGGAGCCTATACAGCCAAGAAAAAGAAAGCTTAGCAGCACATTTTTTTCTGTTATATAATCAAATGGTATTTTGTTTTTGGAAAATAAAATAACCGGTATCATAATTAATAAGGCATACATAAATGTATGTTTTGTGGCTCCCAAAGCAGGATAGCCTTTAAGTGTAAGTTTCTTTGACGCTGTGGAATATGCCGCCCAAACAATAGCAGCCAAAAGTGCCAGAGTGTCGCCTTTCGGATTAAGCTCGAGCACAAATTTACCGTTAAATGTTATAACTGTAATTCCTATCATTGATACTATAAAGCCTATAAAAAAGCATTTTTTAAGTTCCTCTTTAAGAAATAGACGGCTGAGCAAAGCTGTAATAAACGGTGATACGGCCACAAGTATACCGACATTTGCCGCTGTTGTATATACTAAAGCTGTATTTTCAAAAAGAAAATAAAACACTACTCCTGTTAATGCCGCGAATATGAATAGCAGTTCATCTTTAAAGCATATGTATTTTATTCTTTTATGGTCGATTACTGTCAATAGTAAAAACGCTATAAAAAATCTTATAAATAGTATTTGATACGGCGAAAAATACTTAAGCAGTATCTTTGTTACGGTAAAAGTTGTTCCCCAAACAAAAACCGTAAATAAAGCTGTTATATGTCCTCTTATATCTTTTGTCATTATATTCCCCCCAAAGTATTATATAAAAATTACTACATGTTTCATAATTTGTAAATAGTTTTTTTAATTGTCTTAAATTAAGTGCTTGACTTATTTATTTTATGGTGTAAAATCATTTTATAAAGGCTTTGACGGGAAGGAGTACCTTCTTGCTCACACTCCAGAGAGAAGATGTATGGTGTAAATCTTCGTGTGGCTTTTTGGAAAGCAGTCCCCGAGCTTCGAACCCAACGGAAATTTTTCTTAGTAGACTTCGACGGCGTTTCACCGTTATATGAAAGCGGTATGTTAGTATCGGCAAAGAGCAGAGCAATCTGAATTTAGGTGGTAACACGGACATATATGTTCGCCCTAAGCGTATAATACGTTTAGGGCGTTTTTTTATGCCAAAGGTCAGACACATACCGAAAACAACTTAATTTTTATATATAAATGGAGGAAAAGACAATGTATTTTGAAAAATCTCACAAACTTGATAACGTATGCTACGATATAAGAGGCCCGGTAATGGACGAGGCTAACCGTATGACTGAGCAAGGCATAAATATATTAAAACTTAATATAGGAAACCCTGCTAAGTTTAAATTTACGGCTCCTGACGAAATAATATCTGATATGATAGTTAATCTCCGCGACAGCGAGGGATATTCTGATTCAAAAGGCATATTTTCGGCCAGAAAAGCCATAATGCAGTACTGCCAGCTTAAAAGAATACCTAATGTGGACATAAATGATATATATACGGGAAACGGCGCAAGCGAGCTTATAACAATGTGTATGCAGGGCCTTTTAAATCCGGGCGATGAAATACTGGTTCCGTCTCCGGATTATCCTCTTTGGACGGCTTCCGTTACTCTTGCAGGAGGAACGGCTGTTCACTATATTTGTGACGAGCAGGCCGAATGGTATCCTGACATTGACGACTTAAGAAGCAAAGTCACATCAAGAACAAAAGGCATTGTGGTAATTAACCCGAATAACCCAACTGGCGCACTTTATCCGAAAGAAGTACTTCTTGATATTGTTCAGGTCGCAAGGGAACATGACCTTATTCTTTTTGCGGATGAAATATATGACAGGCTTGTAATGGACGGTCTTCAGCATGTTGCTTTGGGCTCTCTTGCTCCGGACCTTATGGTTGTAAACATAAACGGCCTTTCAAAATCTCACAGAGTAGCCGGTTTCAGGTGCGGATGGATGTGTCTGAGCGGTGACAAGAGCAGAGCAAAAGGGTATATAGAAGGCCTTAACCTGCTTTCATCAATGCGCCTTTGTTCAAATGTTCCTTCCCAGAGTATAATTCAGACAGCTCTCGGCGGTATTCAGAGCGCAGATGAGCTTCTTTTGCCGGGAGGAAGAATATATGAGCAAAGAGAAGTTGTATACAATGCTCTTTCAAATATAGACGGAATAAGTGTTGTTAAGCCTAAGGCTGCATTTTATATATTCCCTAAGATAGATACTGAAAAGATACACATTTATGATGATGAAAAGTTTGCCTATGACCTTCTTAAGGAAAAACGCATTCTAATTACCCACGGAAAAGGTTTCCATTGGGAAAAACCGGATCATTTCCGTATTGTATATCTTCCAGAAAAAGAAGTGCTTGTTGAGGCATGTAGAAAAATAGGAGATTTTCTCTCAACATATTCACAGGATTAATTAAAATGACCGTTGTTTCGTTTTAAGACGAGGCTGTCGATAAAGTCGGCAGCCTTTTAAATCTGATTTTGACAAGAATGTATGAAACAGATGCGGTATAGCACAAATGTAAAATTTTTTTATTATAAAAACCTTGTAATCCGATAGGAATATGGTAATATTATATTTGAGGTGATTTACTATGAAAATTTCTACAAAAGGAAGGTACGCTCTCAGAATAATGCTTGATATTGCCGAAAATGACGATGGAGGATATATTTCATTAAGAGATATTTCCGAAAGAGAGGGTATCAGCATAAAATATATGGAGCAGATAATACCGTCTCTGCACAGAGCAGGATATCTTAAAAGTCTTAGAGGAAACGGCGGAGGATACCGCCTTACAAAAAAACCGGAAGAATATGTAGTCGGCGACATTTTAAGGGTAATGGAAGGCGCTCTTGCTCCGGTTGCATGTCTGGCTGATGAAATTAACGAATGCTCACGATGTGATACATGCCAGACACTTGGATTTTGGAAAGGATTGCAAAACACAATTGATAAATATGTTGACTCGGTTACTTTAAGAGATTTAATGTAAAGATGCTGTCATTAAAACCGACAGCTTTTGACAAATACTGTATGAAACAGATGAGTTCCGGTGGCAAAATTAATTGAAACTCACTGTTTTTCTTAAATGAATTCCTTATATGCAATATAAGTTTAAGAATCTATTCGTTTCTTAAACATTTCTGTTATACAAAAATAACTTTTTGACAATCTAAAAACACCTATTTTTTTTCAAATTACTATTCCTATAAAAATAATATGAAAAACTTTTATGAAAATGTTGACAAACTCCTACCATGATAGTAGTATATAACTATAGTAATCCTATATGAATACAGGGTAATAATAATTTGAAAGGATGATATAAATGATATATCTTGATAATGCAGCAACAACTCCTGTAAGACCTGAAGTATTTGAGGAAATGAAGCCGTATTTCACAGAGCATTTCGGAAATGCCTCAAGTATTTACTCAATAGCAAAAGATAGCAAAAAAGCAATGGACAAGGCAAGAAAGCAAGTTGCCGACGCAATAGGCGCAAAACCTGAAGAAATATTCTTCACAGGCTGCGGCTCGGAAAGCGACAACTGGGCTCTTAAAGGCACGGCAGACGCTCTTTCAAAAAAGGGAAAACATATTATTACAACCAAAATTGAGCATCATGCAATTCTTCATACTGCCGAATTTCTTGAGAAACATGGTTTTGAGGTGACATATCTTGATGTTGACAAATATGGATTTATCAATATTGAAGAGCTTAAAAAGGCTATAAGAGATGACACTATTCTTATTTCAGTAATGTTTGCCAACAACGAAATAGGCACTATAGAACCTATAGCGGAAATAGGAAAAATTGCTCACGAGAGAGGAATACTTTTCCACACAGACGCTGTTCAGGCAATGGGACATGTTAAGATAGATGTTAATAAAATGAATATAGACATGCTTTCAATATCCGGACATAAGCTCGGTGCGCAGAAAGGCATTGGCGTACTTTACAAGAGAAACGGAATAAAGATATCGCAGCTTATACACGGCGGAGCTCAGGAACAGCAGCAAAGAGCCGGTACTGAAAACATACCTGCTATAGTTGGTCTTGGAAAGGCAGCGGAACTTGCAGTAAAAGAAATGGACGAGACAAATGCCAGAATAACAAAGCTTCGTGACAAGCTTATAAACGGTTTACTTGAAAAAATACCGTATTGTTCACTTAATGGACATCCTTCAAAAAGACTTCCGGGAAATGTAAACATGTCTTTTGATTTTATTGAGGGTGAATCAATGCTTCTAATGCTGGACATGAAAGGCATTTGTGCTTCAAGCGGCAGCGCCTGTACTTCAAGCTCGCTGGACCCGTCACATGTACTTTTAGCAATCGGGCTTCCTCATGAAAAGGCACACGGCTCACTGCGTTTTACTATAGGCAGAGAAAACACTGAAGAAGATATTGACTACGTTATTGAAACACTTCCGCCGATTGTAGAAAAACTTAGAGCTATGTCACCGCTTTACGAGGATTTTCTCAAAAAGAACAAACAATAAATACTTATTACAGGAGGTAATTTATATGGAATACTCAGATAAAGTAATGGACCATTTCACAAATCCGAGAAATACAGGCGAAATACCTGATGCCGACGGCACAGGTACGGTAGGAAACGTAAAATGCGGAGATATTATGAAAATGGATCTTAAAATAGAAAACGACATTATAAAAGACGCCAAATTCAAAACTTTTGGATGCGGAGCCGCAGTAGCTACAAGCAGCATGGCAACAGAACTTATAAAAGGCAAAAATGTTGATGAGGCAATGGACATTACAAACAAGGCTGTAATGGAAGCCCTAGACGGACTGCCACCTATAAAAGTACATTGCTCTTGTCTTGCAGAGGAGGCTATTCATGCTGCTCTTTGGGATTACAGCCAAAAGACAGGACGAAAAATCAAAGGTCTTAAAAAGCCTGTAAACGATATTGAAGAGTTACATCTTGATGATTAATTCTTTTAATTTTATATAAACAAAAACAATATAATCCCCCAACCATAAGCCGCCGAAAGGAGAGATACTAATTGTTTATGCGGCAAAAAGAGCCGATTCTTATAATTAAGAGTCGGCCTTTTTTATAGTTAAAAAAATACTATTATGATTTGTCAAAGTAATAAATTATACGAAAAAAATTTGACATATTAAATATCAATTTTAAAAATTAGATTTCTTTTTGATGAAAAGTATGATATATTTGAAACATAATATTAATTTATGATAAATAATCTGCATTTATATATTTTTTTAAATTGAATAAGGGGATGCTTTAATATGGTAAGAAAAGGCCATGTTTTGTCTGAAAATGTTGCTGAAGAAATATTATCAATGATAAATATTGAAAAAAGATTCACTCCGGGTTCGAGACTTCCGAATGAAACAGATTTTTCAAATGAACTTAACGTGAGCAGAACTACTTTCAGAGAAGCTGTGAGAATGCTCGTTGACAGAGGAGTGCTTATAATTAAAAGAGGCAACGGAACATTTGTTAACCCTGATTATAATTTTGAGGACAAGCTTGGTTTTGAGAAAGTAGAATATACCGGAATAGATGAACGGGACTTAAATGAAATACGGCTTTTTATTGAGCCGGAAGCCGCGTATCTTGCTGCTTTACGGGCTACAGAAGGCGAAATTAAAAGAATGGCGTCTTTATGCGATAGTGTTGAAAGTGAATTTAAAACAGGAAATATTGAGGACAGGCAAAAAGCCGAGCAAAAATTTCATCTTTCAATTGCAAGTGCTGTTCACAACGGGTTTATGGATAAGCTAATGCCTATACTTTTTACGGTGATAGGTGAGACTATGGCTGTGCTTGCCAAGGATGACAATTTTACTCTCATGGGCATAGAAGATCATCGCATTATATTAGACAGAATAAGACGACATGATGCCGATGGAGCAAGAACGGTAATGAGATTCCACATTTTAAGAGGTCTTATCGCACTTGAAAAAGATGATGAAAATGAAAAATAAGATATTAGCGAAACCAATTAAGATAGCATACCTATAATTTTTACAAAAGAGTCTGTGTAATTAAATTTAAAGCAATAAAAAAAACTGCACCAGCCGAAACGGTTAATGCAGTTTTCTATTTTAATTTTGTATAAGAACCTTTACAATTTCAGCAGCATACATAGTATGAAAATCTTTGCTTGGATACCATTTATCAATAACTGATTTATCAAGAAAACTTTCTTCTTTTAATTCCTGAGCAAAAAGTTTTTTGCATATAAGTACTATTTTTCCCTCTTTGAAATACGGCACACCGTCAACATGCTCAAGAGTAAGGCCGCTGCCCTGTATTTTGTCTTCGTCACGCCCGGAAACTGTACCGCAATAATTAAGGGCTTTTCTGTATTCATCACCTGGTACTGAAAGCGAGAAAAACTCACTATTATCAATAAATGTTTTTGTAAATCTTTGAGGTCTTATAAATATGAAGGCCGTAGGATTTCCCCACATTATGCCGGCACTTCCCCATGACGCTGTCATTGTGTTTACTCTGCCGTCTTTTTCGGCTGTTACTAAAAGCCAATCTTTTCCAATCATTTCAAATACGTTTTTATCAAGTTCAAACGCACTTATTTCTTTCATTGTTTTCCATCCCTTTCTTTAAGTTTAGTTAAAAATTCATACGGCACCGCCAAATTTCCTTTTCCGGTACCAAGTGATATACCGGCTTTGTTGAGTCCGTGAAAATCACTGCCTCCGCTTTTTAGATAACCGTATTTTTCCGCGATGTTGTTTATCATATACTGCTGCCGTGTATTATATGTGGAATACATTACCTCTATGCCTTCCATGCCTTTTTGGCGTAGGTCTTTTGCCATACTTTCTATCTGCTCATCATTCATTCTGTAAAGTGTTGGATGAGCAAGAACCGGTATGCCGCCAGCGTTTTTTATCATTTCTATACATTCCGCAGGAGTAGGCAGTATTCGCGGAACATAAGCCGGCATATTATAGGCAAAATATTTCTTGAATGCTTCATTTTTATCTTTTACATAGCCTTTTTTGACCATAAGCATTGCGTAATGAGTTCTTGAACAGTGATTATGGCCGGCAAGAGCACAAAGCTCTTCATACGTCATAGGAAATCCCAGTTCAGTAAGACGTTTTGTCATTTTTTTATTCCGTTCTATACGCTGCTCAAGTATGGTTTTCGTTTTATCAATTATCACCTTGTTATTCTTGTCTATAAGAAGACCGACAATATGAATTTCTGTTTTTTTTGATATAGACGATTCGTAATAGCTTGCAAACTCTATTCCGCTTATTGTTTCTACTCCGTATTCCTGACCGGCTTTCTCAAATTCGTCAAGTCCAAAAACACAGTCGTGGTCAGTAAGAGCAACGGCTTTTAATCCTTTTTCGTGGGCTTCTTTGGCAATTTGTTTTGGCGTGTATGTTCCGTCGGAATTTACAGAATGAGTATGCAAATCAATAAGATAAATATTTTGTTTACACATTTTTATTTCACCTCTTTTACTGTCTTTTTATATTTAATCACAAACATGCGTCTATGGCAACGCATATTTTTATTAATACTAAAGTAAAATTGTAAAAAAGACAGGAGTGAGGGATAAATTATGAAAAGAGTAAAAAAAGAAAAAACGAAAAAAAATACGGCGTCATATTTGCTTAAAGGGCTTGTGACGGCATTAGTGGTGACGTTTATATTTATGGCGGTTGCTGCTGCATTGGTTACATACACGAACATGGAGGAAAATGTTGTTACATACATATCTTTTGCGTCAACATGTATATCAGCGCTGATATGCGGCTTTATTTCCGGCAGAGGTGCTAAAAACAAAGGCGTATTATGGGGCGTATTTTCAGGGTTTATATATGTTATTATAATGATTGCCATTATAAAAACAGTAGTAAAAACTGATACTTTGGGTGCATCTGTTATATGGACTGTTGTTGAAGCAGTTTTATGTGGCGCATTAGGCGGTATTTTGGGTATCAATACAAAAAAATAACTTTTCAAAATATTATAAACGTGTTATAATGTCACCTATGTAAATATTAATTAATTTGATGTTTATTTTAATTACTATATAAGGAGGATTCATTTATGAAGCACGTTAAAACAATGAATACAGCTATGCTTAAAAATACTGTTGCAAAAGGTGGATGCGGTGAGTGCCAGACATCATGTCAGTCTGCATGCAAGACATCATGTACGGTTGCAAACCAGGCCTGTGAAAACAGATAATCCATTTTTGTACAAAAATGGGGTTTAACGGGTGCGGCTTTTTTTCCGCACCTGTATTTTTGATTGTTTTTAAACAGTCGTAAATGACTGCGGAAGGAGAATACTGATGATTCATAAATTCAGCATGAACGGTGTTAATGTTGTACTTGACGTGTTCAGCGGTGCGATACATGTAGCCGATGCCATTATGTACGACATTGTCGACGTTTATGAGGAAGCCTCAAGGAAAGAAATACTTGAGAAGTTTGAAAATAAATATACAAAAGATGAACTTAACGAAACAATGGACGAGCTTGACGAGCTTAAGAATAAGGAAATGCTTTATGCACCTGACATATACGAAAACATTCAGGATTTTGTCGAGGCAAGGGAGCCGGTTGTTAAAGCTCTGTGTCTTCACATTGCTCACGACTGCAACATGAGGTGCAAATATTGTTTTGCCGACGAGGGTGAGTATCACGGCCACAGGTCCCTTATGAGCAGCAAAGTTGGTAAGGCGGCTATTGACTTTGTCATTAAAAATTCAGGGAAAAGAAAAAATCTTGAGGTTGACTTTTTCGGCGGGGAACCGCTTATGAATTTTGATGTTGTTAAGGACATTGTAAAGTATGCCCGTGAACAGGAAAAGAAATATGACAAGAATTTTAGGTTCACAATAACTACAAACGGCATACTTTTGAATGACGAAATTCAAGACTATATAAACAAAAACATGCACAATGTTGTAATAAGCATGGACGGACGAAAAGAAATAAACGATATGATGCGTCCTAAGGCCGGAGGACAGGGAAGCTATAACACGATAGTTCCTAAATTTCAAAAGCTTGCCGAAAGCAGGCACCAGACAGATTATTATATAAGAGGTACATTTACAAGACATAATCTTGATTTTTCAAAAGATGTGCTTCACATGGCGGACCTTGGATTTAAACAGATTTCCGTTGAGCCTGTAGTAGGAGGCGTGGATACGGATTATGCAATAAGAGAAGAAGATGTACCGCAGATTTATGATGAGTATGAAAAGCTTGCTTCGGAGCTTTACGAAAGACACAAAAAAGGCGGAAAGCAAGATTTTAATTTCTTCCATTTCAATATAGACCTTACAGGAGGTCCGTGTGTTATAAAACGTCTTGCAGGTTGCGGTTCCGGAACTGAATATCTTGCCGTTACACCGGAGGGCGATCTTTATCCATGCCACCAATTTGTGGGGCTTACGGATTTTAAAATGGGTACTGTCTTTGACGGTATTGAAAGAGAAGACATCAGAGACAAGTTCTCGAAATGCAATGTATATGCAAAGCCGGAATGCAAAAAATGCTGGGCAAGATTTTATTGCAGCGGCGGATGCGCTGCCAACGCATATCAGTTTGGCAAAGATATACTCAATCCTTATGAAATAGGCTGTAAGCTTCAGAGAAAAAGGATAGAGTGCGCAATTATGATTAAAGCAAAAGAATTTCAGGAGGCAGAAAAATGAAAACCAAAGGCAGGAGTATAATTGCCCTCATCATTCTTGTGGCAATTGCGGCCGGACTTGCGTTTACGGCGGCTTTCGGCATAGGTGATGACGGTAAGCTTGGTATTAAAAAAATCAAGCGTGGACTTGACCTGAGCGGCGGTGTTACAATCGTTTATCAGGCGTCAAAAGAAAATCCTACAGATGATGAAATGTCAATGGCTGTTACTCTTATCAGGCACCGTCTTGACAGAAAAGGCTGGACTGAGGCTGAGTGTTCAAAGCAGGGCTCAAACAGAATTCGTGTTGAGATACCGGGTGTTGCCGATGCGGAAAGCGCAGTTAATGAGCTTGGAAAAACAGCACAGCTTTCATTTACTGACGAAAAAGGCAATGTGTTGCTTACAGGCGCAGATATAAAAGATGCTAAAAAAGAAGTAGGTTCAACAAGCCAAAACGGATCACCTGAGCCATATGTATCACTTGAGTTTACAGATAATGGCAAAAAACTTTTTGCCGATGCTACAACAGCAAATGTAGGTAAGATAATTTACATCACTATGGATAAAGATGTAATAAGTGCACCTAAGGTAGATACTGCGATTACCGACGGAAAAGCTATTATTTCAGGAAGCTTTACAGCGGAGTCTGCTCAGGAACTTGCGGATCTTATAAAAGAAGGCGCTATGCCTTTCGATCTTACAGTAATGGAAATGAATAACATAGGAGCACGACTTGGCACAAATGCTATACAGACAAGCCTTAAATCGGCTGTTGTAGGTGTTGCTCTCGTTCTTCTTTTCATGCTTATAATGTACAGATTAAGCGGATTTGCTGCAGACTGGGCACTTATTGTATATATGGCACTTGAGGTAATTGTTCTTTCAGGACTGCGTGTTACACTTACGCTTCCTGGCATAGCAGGTATTATACTTTCAGTCGGCATGGCCGTTGATGCCAATGTTATTGTTTTCGAAAGACTTAAAGAAGAAATAAAAATTGGAAGATCAATCCGTTCGGCTGTTAAAAACAGCTTCGCAAAGGCTCTTCCGGCAATCCTTGACGGTAACATAACAACGCTTATAGCTGCCATTATCCTGTATTTTATGGGCACAGGTACAATAAAGGGATTTGCTCTTACACTTATTATCGGTATTCTTTTATCAATGTTTACGGCACTTGTTATTACAAGATTAATCATTATGGGTATAGTGGGGCTCGGTGCTTCTAAGCCTGGTCTTTTTGCCGTAAAACTTGATAAAAAAGAAAAAGTTCAGTAAAGGGGGAACAGTAATGAATTTCGATATAGTAAAAAACAGGAAAAAATTCTTTGCTCTTTCCATTATACTGATAGCAATCGGTTTTGCGACTATGATTTTTAACGGCGCAAGCGGCAAGGGCATATTTAATTTTGATATTGATTTTACAGGCGGCACGGCAATTGACGTAAATTTTGGCAAAGATGTTAAAAATACTGATATTGCCAAGGTTATTACCGATGTAACGGGCCAGAAAAATCCTCAGGTTCAGGATGTTTTAGGTACAGATGAGGAAACAATCAAGATACAGTCTGTAGACAGTGCTACAAGAACTAAAATAACTGATGCACTTAAAAAGAACTTTAATCTTACTGATGACGCTATACTTTCTGTTCAGGACATAAGCGGTACGGTAAGCGGTGAAATGCAGAAAACGGCTATAATTGCCGTTATTATAGCATGTATAGCAATGCTTATATATATTACAATAAGGTTTAAAGATTTTAAAATGGGTGTCAGCTCAATTATGGCGCTTGTTCATGATGTGTGTATAATGCTTGCGTTTTATGCTGTTTTCAGAATCCCGGTAAACAATTCATTTATTGCGGCGCTTCTTACTGTTCTCGGTTATTCTATCAATGCAACAATCGTTGTATTTGACAGAGTAAGAGAAAACAAAGGTACTGCAAGAAGAATGGAGACGTCTGAAATAATTAACCACAGTGTAAAACAGACTTTAAGGCGTTCTATATACACTTCTCTTACTACTCTTTTTGCAATAGGAGCCGTATATGTATTTGGTGTTAAATCTATAAGAGAATTTGCGCTTCCTATGATGGTAGGTATTATAAGCGGTGCATATTCATCAGTTCTGCTTGCAGGTTCATTCTGGTTTACAATGTTAGGCAAGGGCAGAAAAAAAGCAAGATAACAAAGTAAGATAAAAATTAATATGACGATACAACAGACCGGATTCTATATTTTCCGGTCTGTTTTTATGTACTAAATTAATAAAATATATATTGATTTGACTATACTTTACTTTTATACCCAAAATGGTGTATAATAAATCGGTTGCAAAGGAGTGGAAAGACATGAGGGTGTGGAAGCTGAAAAGGAATAGGGCAGATACGAAAAAAATGTCTGAAGTTCTTGGCATAAGCGAAATATCAGCATGTGTTCTTGCCAACAGAGGCATAGGTACGCTTCATGACGCCCAAAAGTTTTTAAACTGCCCCATAGATGAAATGTATGACGGGTATCTTTTTAAGGACATGAGAAAGGGCATAAATCTTATAGCAAGGGCTATTTCTAAGAAGAAAAAAATTGCCGTTTACGGTGATTATGACGTAGACGGCGTTATGAGTACAGTTATTCTTTATAAGACACTTAAGTATTTTGACTCAGACGTACTATACTACCTTCCTCATAGGCAAAAAGAAGGTTACGGCATGAATGAAAAGGCTGTGGTTGAGCTTAAAAAAAAGGGCGTTGATGTTATATTAGCTTGTGACAACGGTATATCGGCATTAAATGAAATAAAAAAGGCAAACGAACTGGGAATAGTATCGGTAATACTTGACCATCATGAAGTTCCGTATACCGAAGACAGTAAAAACAACAGAAAAGATTCGCCGCCTGAAGCTTTTGCAGTTATTGATGCAAAACAGTCGGTATGTCCATACCCGTTTAAAAATTTATGTGCGGCGGGCATGGCATATAAGTTTTCAAAATTACTTTTTGAAAAAATGAATATGGATTTTGTGCTTGACGATGAATTTCTTTCTCTTGCTGCCATAGCTACCGTATGTGACATAGTTGATCTTAAAGACGAAAATAGGATAATTGTTAAAAACGGGCTTGAAAAAGCTGCAAATACTTCAAATCCCGGACTTAAGGCATTGATTATACAGACAGGCATTAGCGGACGAAAACTAAATGAATACCATGCCGGATTTGTATTAGGCCCTTGCATTAATGCTACAGGACGTCTTGAAAGCGCACAGCTTGCAGTAAAGCTGTTTGCAGAAACGGACAGCAAAAATGCCGATTTGACAGCTTCAGAGCTTGTAAGGCTGAATGCCGAAAGAAAAGACATGACAGCTAAGGCGGTTGAAATTGCCAAAAAGAAAATTGCTGAAGACGGGCTTGAAAAAGACAAAGTGCTTGTCATATATGATAAAGATATACATGAAAGTATTGCCGGCATTGTTGCCGGAAGGATAAAAGATACATATTATAGACCTGTTATAATCCTAACAGATGGAGAAACGCAGGCAAAGGGTTCTGCAAGAAGCATTGAGGGATATAATATTTTTGAAGAGCTTTTTAAATGCCGTGAGCTTTTTGAAAGGTTTGGCGGACATCCCATGGCGGCGGGACTTACACTTAAAAAGGAAAACATACCAATACTTAGGAAAAGGCTGAACGAATCCTGCAACCTTACGGAAAGTGATATGGCTGAGGTGATAAGGATAGATGCACAGCTTGGGTTTGACGATATTTCTATCAAGACGGCTCATGAACTGGAAAGATTTGCACCTTTTGGCAGAATGAATCCCAAACCTCTTTTCGGAAGCAAAAATGTTGCTGTAAGTGCACTTCGTGTTATAGGAAAAAACAAAAATATATTAAAATTTACATTTATAGACAAAAAAACATCGAAAATTATTGACGGCATATCATTTGATGGTTATGATGAATATTGTGAAAAGGTGACACACAAATATGGCGCTGATATTTTGGAAAAAATACTTAACAGGCAGTTGTCTGCACCTGATATGGATATTGTATACTCGCTGGGTATAAACCGCTTTAACAGCAGAGAAACGGTCCAGCTTGAAATAAAGGATTTTAGATTCAGGGAGGATTTTTAATATGGATATTGCATCAAAAATCAGAGAAATACCGGATTTTCCACAAAAGGGCATTCTTTTCAGAGATATTACTACTCTTTTAAAAGAACCTGATGCTATGGTAGAAGCTATAGATCTTATGACGGCCGAACTTAAAGATGTTGATTTTGATTACATACTTGGGCCTGAAAGCCGAGGTTTTATTTTTGGTGTACCTATTGCTTATAATCTTCGAAAAGGATTTGTGCCAGTAAGAAAGGCCGGAAAACTTCCAGCTGAGGTTATAAGAAAAGAATACGCTCTTGAGTATGGAAAAGCCATTATTGAAATACATAAAGATGCTGTTATTCCCGGCAAAAAATATGTAGTTGTTGATGACCTTATGGCAACGGGAGGTACTTCAAAGGCAATTGCCGAGGTTATAGAGTCAATGGGCGGAGAAATAGTCAAAATGGAGTTTCTTATTGAGCTTACAGGGCTTAAAGGGCGTAAACTTCTGTCAAAATATGATGTTTCTTCTATAATAAAATACTAATTTGAAATATTTTTGGCATCAAATTTATTTGATGCCTTTTTTGTATAAGTGTGAATATTATATGCAATAAAATGAAAAAAACTTAAAAAAATATTTGACATAGTTAAGTTAAAATGATATAATGTCTCTTGCAGTAAGCGTTTTGGAGAAATACTCAAGAGGCTGAAGAGGCGCCCCTGCTAAGGGTGTAGGTCGTTTACGCGGCGCGAGGGTTCAAATCCCTCTTTCTCCGTTCTATAAAAAAGCCTGAAAACTCAATGGTTTTCAAGCTTTTTTATTTCTCGTTTTTTAGTTTTACCCCTTAATTTACCCCTTACAGAATTAGTTGCGCAATTTTACCCCTTATGTTAATATACATTTATGGAAACCGTAACGGGTGGTTGACCTCCAATTTACTAAGGATTGGGGGTGGTGCCTATAACAGAATATGAGGCATTAATGATAATGCTAACATTTGGATTGTTTATATTGGCATTGCTCTCTTACATAAATAAGAGAAAATAAAACGCTACCCGTCATAATTTTGGCCGATTAGGGTAGCGTTGTGCTTTAATCGAGGTTAACCACTTTGTGGCGGCTCCCTACTTAAGCTAATTATATCATATGTTTTGAATTTGTAAAGCATTCACTTTCAAGTGAGTATTTTTTTGTTTTAGGGAAAGAGGACAAAAATGCTTAAAGGTTTTGATGTTAGTAAGCACAACGGTACTGTTGACTTTGCAAAAGCAAAAGCGGCAGGGCTTAAGTTTGTTATTATACGAAGCTCTTTCGGTATCGACACTACGGACATAAAATTTGAAGAAAATTATAGAAAAGCTAAAGCGGCTGGACTTAAAGTTGGCATTTATCATTACAGCTATGCTCTCAATAGTGATATGGCTTTGCAGGAAGCAAAGTTTGTATACGGCCTTATTAAAGACAAACAATTGGACATGCCTATATGGTTTGATATGGAGGACGCCGACGGGTATAAAAACAGGCACAGCGTAAGCCTGTACAACGATAAGGCACTTATTAACAGCATATGCAGTACATTTGTTAATTACATACAGTCGCAGGGTTTAAAATGCGGGATATATGCAAGCAAAAGCGTTCTTACAAGCGTTGTAAACAAGTCTAAATTTAACTGTTATTTTTGGAATGCACAATGGGGCAGCACGGACAGCATAAAAGGTACAATGTGGCAATATACAGAAACAGGAAATATATCCGGATGCAGGGGTAGTTTTGATTTAGATATCTGCTATAAAGATTTTGAAGAAAAAGAGGATGACGACATGACACAGGAAAAATTCAATGAAATGATGAATAACTATTTAGCTGAGCTGAAGACAAAAGCTCCGGCCGAATGGTCGAAAGAAGCCAGAGAATGGGCCGAAAAAGAGGGAATAATTGTAGGGGACGAAAACGGAAATAAACAATATGAAAACTTCGTGACAAGGGAACAAATGGCAGTGCTGCTGAAAAGAGTAGTGGATAAAGTGAAAACAAGTTAAATTATACATATAAGGAGGGCTTTTGTCCTCTTTTTTTATGCCATGGGATACTAAAGGGACAATAGAAAGAATGTCGTAAACTTTTCTATTTTTCTAAAAAGGGTAACCAAATACAGGTATTTAAAAACTAATATATTATAAAAACCAAAATAAAAGGAGATTAAATTTATGGGAAAGTTAGATAAAAGAAATGATATTCTTGTTGCAAAAGAACTTAAAGACATAAGCGGATATATCCTTGGAAGCAGTGAGTATTTCAGGCATATGAATGAAAACTCAGTACTTGGATTTTTAACATCTGATAAGACAAACTATGATTATGGCCAAATGTTTAAAAATTCAAACGCAAAGCTCTGTATTGAAATTAAAAAAATACTATTAGATCTTGAAAGAAATGCTGAATATATTTCATTTGTTTCAAGCAGCAAAAGGGAACGACTCAAAAAATTTATTGAAGGACTTTATACATTTTCAGGTTATGTGGGATATCCATGTACAGACTGCAATAAATGCATATCTTTTCTTACTCTTTATGACAGCAAGTCAAGAAGATGTTCAAATGCTTCCGACAGTGATATTGACAAGGCAGTACATGTCATGTATAATGGAGGTAAATCGAACGTTTATTCGTCTGACAGGTTTTCTCTTGTGGAAAAAGCCTATAAAAGCGGAGTATCATGGACAGCCGGTAACGATAAAAACAAGAAAGCTTATCTTAACGAGGTAATGGGAAAACACAATGAAAAGTTTCTTGGAGACGCTTTTCATAAGTACATTTTTAAATATAAATTACGTGAAAAAATAATAGGACAAAACGGCAAAGATATGTTCTCAGATGATTATATAAACGATCACGAAAAACAAATATTCGGTACCCCTCTTTTATCACGCTACATGAGCAGCCATCCATTCGATTATGTAAAATTCTATAAAGATAAACTAAACGAAATAGAAAAAAAGATTAACTCTGATTTTGACAGGGGCGCAAGAGGAAGTCAGTTTGTAAAATATATTAACTGGAAAAGATTACAATTAACATCTGAGATACTTAAAAAACTTGGCATAGATACTACGTATTTCAATATTAACTTAAAGAGGTTTGAATTAGTAGATGTTACTGAAAAACTTATAAACATATTTAGAGAAGCAAAAAGGGATGGTGAAGCTTTAAAGGCAAAGTATCCTTTATCTCTTACTAATAAATCAAGGCATTTCGCATTACCTGCAATAGAAGATGAACAAACAATAGCGTTATTTTGGGAATTTAAAAATTTGGTCGAAAGCGGGGCAAAATATGATATTAAAAGAAGATGTTCATGGATACGTGACTTACAGTATATTTTTGATGGTTATATAATTGATTATGATGATGCAGGGAATATGGCATATGGAGTTATTGCTACAGCTGCGGGTATGTCTAAAGTCGTATTGCATGGAGGTGCCGGAATATATAATGCTTTTGAATTATTTAAAAATTCAAAGGGACATGATGAAAGACTTCAAAGTTTAAAAGTGGATTTAGACAGAATATCATCGCTTGGAGATGACCCACGAGATTACAGGGCAATAGAGCTCGGTATAAAGTATTACTATAAGATTTAAAGAGAGGCATTTAATGAGTAATAAAGATGAGGTAATTAAGTTATTAAAAAAAATACTTCCTATAGTTATTATAATTATATTCGTGTTTTCGGAAATATTTGTTGAAGTATTTATGATTGGTGGAGTAATAGGTTTAATAGTTAATGAAAAATGTATTAGAGGAGAACCTTTAAATTTTTATAAATTGGTAAATTCGTTAAGTGCTTCTTTGTTTTTGCATATAATCCCTATAATAACAGTTATACTTGAGTTTTTTTTAAACAGAAAAATTTTTGTTATATTACTAACTATCTCGTCTTTATCATTTATTATATTTGCAATGGAGCTCTTTTTTTCTAAATAAATATAACTGCAATAAAATATTATGATAGGTATAAATAAACTTCAACAGTGATTTTTTATTTATTCTCCGCAATTTCTTTCCGAGTCTTACGACAGGTATTTCACCGTTTTTAATCAGCTCGTACAGCGTATTTTTTGATATTCCTAAAATCTCCATTACCTCTTTTGAAGTTAAAATGTCAGGGTATTCATCCAGCATAAGAAAACCTCCTTTTAGGTTTTCTTTATTTTTTTATACCCTTGTTTGTTTCTCATGTTTTTGAAGCCATTAATCACTATGAAATAAAACGCTGTTGATTTTTCTAGGCTTATTGCTGATGTTATTGAAAAATCTAAAAAAGATGACCTAGATAAGTAATTGTATAGAATAAAGCCTTCAAGATGCCGACACGTTTTTGAAGATTTTATTGCAATGAGTTACTGAAAAAGAAAAACTATATAAAAAAAGCAATATAAATTTGCCAAATAATGCAACTTATTGAAATAAAATTATCAAATAAACAAGTTTTTAATAGATTATTGACAAAAAATATGCTTTATGTATAATAAATTATATATATAAGATTTGTAGTTTACTGAACGTAAAGTCTATTATTTAAAATTAAATATTTCGTGATGTTTTTTTAAAGGCATAATTGTTGAAAGACAATGACGCAAAGCTATAGGGGCTAAGGTGATATTATCGCTATGCTAGCCAGTTGCAGAAACTTTAAAATTACGGCATGTTTTTTGTGTTGGATTTTTTAGCGTGCTCCTATAGTTTGTATATAGGAGCACGCTATTTTTTATTTTTAGATAAGGGGAATAAAATGAATATTTTTATGATTATGATTTTTGGTATTTTGGGAATTTTTTTAGGAATTGCAATCAGACCAATATCAAAAGAAATTATTAGTTATAAAAGCAGACAGAAAACAGGTGAAAATCTGAATTTAGAAATAAACAAAAAAATTCAATTCTTTGCTACAATATTGAACAGTATTTTGTGGGCTTATGCAGGAAGTAGAATTGAAAATTTTTTTATAGCTATTTTAGTGTCTATGATTTTTACCGTTGCTATTATTATTTCGGTTATAGATATAAAAATACGATTGATTCCAAATGAACTTGTGTTGTTAATGCTTTTTTTGGGAGTTGTTTTTCAAGTATTGTGTTTTGGTTGGCAAGCTCAACTTTATGCTTTGTTGTGTATGGTGGCAGTTGGTTTAGTTTTTATTATTACTGCTAAGGTTGTTGGTTTTGAACAGGTTGGTGCTGGCGATATTAAATTGGCAGCTACAATAGGATTAATACTGGGTTATCCAAACATAATGATAGCTGTAACGGGAATGTGTGTAACATTATTTATATTTTGTGTCGGAGGATTGGTAATTAAAAAAATGGTTAAAAACAGTACATTTCCATTTGCTCCGTTTATTATGTTTGGTACAATTTTTACTTATGTTAATATTATTTAAAAAATTTAATGATACTTAGGTATCCTTAAAATAAACAAAATAATGATAAGAGACAATGACGGGAGAAACCGTAGAGAAAGGAGGATATTTTTATCTTCTACGATAATCAGGGGATAAAATTTTGTTGCTAATTTTATATAAAAAGGAGGAAGTATTATGAAAAAATTATTTGCTTGGTTAGAAAAAGAAGAAAGTGGTCAGGGTATGGTGGAATACGGTTTAATTATTGCAGCAATTGCAGTGGTTGCTATTGTTACATTAACACCTTTGGGAGGACAAGTTGCGGCTATGTTTACAACAATTGGGGCTAGTCTTTAATTCATCTTCCGAATTAAGAAGCTTTATTTGCGGAAATGTTAGGGAAGATTCCATTGGGTCTGACGTTTGATTTGTTAAAAGAAATATTTCCGACAATATAAAGTGGTTGGAGAGGTGGTGGGGCAGTTGCATCTTAAAAATGAAAAGGGTCAGGCAATGGTAGAATTTGCATTGGTATTGCCTATTCTCTTACTTGTTTTTTGTGGGATTTGTGAATTTGGGTATATATTTTCAAATCAAATTCTTGTAAACAATGCCTGCAGAGAAGTGGCAAGATATGCAGCTGTCCATTATCAAGATGATGGCTTAACCTCGGTTGAAACTCAAGCTACAACTATAGTGGGAAATTATTCAAGTGATTTTAGTGTAGCAATTACGACACCGGAATCGGAACAAATTAAAGTTGATATTACTATGAAAGTAGCATTAATTACGCCGTTCTTTGAGTTTTTAAACGATGGGAACGGCTGTATAGATTTAAATGCAGAATGTACTATGAGGATGGAATAAAAAAGCTTATTAGGTTTGGGGATGCTAAATATTGAAAAAAGTAAAAATATTTGCGTTATTTGTAGCAGTATTGACTTCGGCATTAATGTTTGTTTTTTTAAACTCTCTTAATGATAATGATAAAGTTGAAAAAACAGAAGTTTTTGTTGCAACACAAACTATACCGGTGGAAACTCCGATTACGCAATCTATGTTTACGTTAACTCAATTGCCTGATGAAGCTATATTAGATGGTGTGATTACGGATTCATCCTTAATAATAGGAAAAGTTGCAAATTGTGAAATTGTTGCCGGTGAGCAAATTATTCAATCAAAACTTTTAACAGTAGGTGATGTTAATAGTGCTACATTGGGTTATACTTTAGAACCCGGAATGAGGGCTGTTACAATTGCTGTAGACGGAGTTTCGGGCATTGGATATATGATTGAACCGGGTAATCATGTCGATATAATTGCTCAATATAATCATGATGAAACTGCTTTTACAAAATTAATTGTTCAAAATGTTGTTGTTTTGGCAATTGATTCTGATTTATCAAATGATGAAAATACTACAGATAAAGACGAGTCATATTCAACTATTACACTCCAAGGTACTCCAGAACAGGTTATGGAGATTAGATTTTATGAATATACGGGTCGTCTTTCTGCTATCTTAAGATCGCCGTTGGATGAGGAAATTATAGATTTGCCGATTAAGCAATTTGAAACAAGTGACGAAACTTAAAAGTTACTTAAAATGATTGCTAAAAAAGGGGTACGAAAAATGAAAATTAACATTATGATTATCAGCAAATTTGAAAACAAAATAGAAGAAGTAAAAAACCTGATTATCGACGAAGAACTTGTTGTTGTTGGTGCGGCACCGGGAGGTTCACAAACTTTAGATAAAATTGAAAACTTATCCCCGGATGTAGTTATTATGTTTCTTGATACTCAAGGCGGAGACGTGCTAAATTTAACTGAACGTATTATTTTGCATAAACCAAGAACCCATGTAATTTTGTTAGTAGAATATATGGAAGTAGATATTTTACAAAAAGCAAATAAAGCAGGTGCTCACAATGTTATAGAATTTCCAAAATCCCCAAAAGAATTTGCAGAGTATATAAAATCTGTTCATTACAACGAAATGATACGTATAAACTCTTTGAACGAAAATCAAAATATCGCATGGACGTCAAGAGTTGTTACAGTTTTCGGGGCTAAGGGTGGATTAGGTAAAACAACAATTGCAACAAATCTTGCTGTCAAATTGGCAGAACAAAAGAAAAAAGTTGCACTCATTGATTTGGATTTGCAATTTGGAGATATTCATGTGTTTTTAGATATAGAACCTGCAGATACCATATCTGAATTGGCTCAGCAAGTGTTTACCCCCAATATTGATTCGGTAAGAAGTTATATGACTGTACATTCCAGCGGTGTTCATGTTTTGTGTGCACCTAAAAGTCCCGAGTATGCTGAATTGGTTTCGGCTGAAAAAGTGCAAAGTTTGCTTAGTATTTTGCGTACCTATTACGATTATGTGATTATAGACACACCGCCTTATTTTAGTGATGTAACAATTACTGCTATAGAGGCATCTTCCACAATTCTTTTTGTTACAGGTCTTGATATATCCATTTTGAAAAATTCTAAATTAAGCCTTTCGCTTATGGACTCTTTACAACAAAGAGATAAAGTTAGACTTATTGTTAATCGTGCTGTAGATATTAGTTCTATTACTATTGCAGATGTTCAAAAAATAATCGGATGCCCCATATGGGCAAAAATACCCAGTGATTACAAGGTAGCGGTTACTGCGCTTAACCGGGGAATTCCTTTTGTTATTAGTTCGGCGGGAAGCAAACTTAGTCAGTCAATTAATAAAGTTGCCAAAGCTTTAATATCAGGAGCAGATGATATAGGTATTCAATGTATTGATGATAAAAAGATACATAAAAGACGAAAGTTATTTGGATTTCTTAGAAAAAAGAATGAGTATATTTAAAGGAGGGGAAAAGAATGGGCTTACTTGAAAAACTTGAGAAACAAAAATTAAAACAGCACAATACTGAAGTTTCTACAGAAAGTGAGCAAAAAGTTACAAAAAGTAATCCTTCCCCTTTTGTAGATGAATATTATGAATTAAAAGAAAAAGTTCATGCTGGAGTTATTGAACTGATTAATCACGAGGTTGCTAACGGAAATGATGTTGCTGAAAATCAAAAAGAATATTTATTGAAATCTATAGAAGGTTTGATAAATGCAAATAGTACTGGAATTTCAAGAGCAGAGCGGCTGCGAATTCAAAAGGAAATTTATAATAATGTTGTTGGACTTGGTCCTTTGGAACCTCTTTTGGAAGACCCGGATATAAGTGAAATTATGGTTAACGGACCATATAACGTATACATAGAGCGACGAGGAAAGCTTGAACTTAGTTCTACAGTTTTCAAAGATAACGAACAATTGTTAAATATTATTACTCGTATTGTTACTTCGGTGGGCAGACGTATTGATGAAGCAAGTCCAATGGTAGATGCAAGGCTTTTAGACGGTTCTCGTGTTAACGCAGTAATTCCGCCTATCGTACTTAACGGTCCAACTTTGACTATACGTAAGTTTTCTAAAAATGCGTTGAAAGCAAGTGATTTAGTAAAAAAATCATCATTATCGCCAATGATGGTTTCATTTTTAGAAGCATGTGTAAGAGGAAAGTTAAACATTATTGTTTCAGGAGGAACAGGCAGCGGTAAAACTACATTATTAAATATTTTATCTGGGTTTATACCTGACACTGAAAGAATTGTTACAATCGAGGATGCAGCAGAACTCCAGCTAAGACAGAACCATGTAGTAACCATGGAAAGCCGTGCTGCAAACTTGGAAGGCGTAGGTCAGATTACTATAAGAGAATTAGTTCGTAATGCATTGCGTATGCGTCCAGACAGAATAGTAGTTGGTGAAGTAAGATCTGGTGAGACGTTGGATATGCTTCAGGCTATGAATACGGGACATGACGGATCTTTGACAACAGCGCATGCGAATTCACCCAGAGATTTAATGTCCAGATTGGAAACTATGGTTCTTATGTCAGGAATGGAATTACCAATTAAAGCTATTAGAGAACAGGTGTCATCTGCTTTAGATCTTGTTGTTCAGCAAGCGAGGCTAAGAGATGGTTCACGTAAGATTATTAACATTTCTCAGGTAGTAGGTATGGAAGGCGATACTATAACTTTGCAAGACCTCTTTGTTTTTAAACAAAAAGGATTGGATTCGGCAGGGAATATAATAGGAGATTTTGTTTCAACGGGAATACGTCCCACATTCTTGGAAAAATTGTCATCGAACGGAGTTCTTGTTAAGGATGATTGGTTTAAGAGGTGAGGTTTAAAATATGTTGCTTTACATAATTATATTTATGACGGCTGTTACCATATATTTTTTAATACTTTCATTTAAGAAACCTTCTGAAAAGGAAGTTGTAGGAGATAGAATTAAAAAATATCTTGATACTGAAAGTGTTTCAGATGTACAAGAAAAGTTTTTTGCTGAAAATCGTGAAACTATAAAGAAGAAAAAAAATAGAAAATTTAAAATAGAAAGTAAAGAATTGGGAGATTATTTGTTAATGTCTGGCATTAAACTTAGAGCTTCCGAATTTATTTATATTTGGTTGGCATGTACATATGTACCAATATTGGTGACTTTCTTTTTAGGAGCAAGTGTTGTTACGTCTATTGCCGCTGCAATCATAGGTTTTTGTATTCCGCCATTTTTTGTTCGAAAAGCATGGAAAAAACGTCAACAGGAGTTTATTAGACAGCTTGGTGAAGCATTGGTAATTATGAGCAATTGTATTAAAGCCGGTTTTTCATTTTTACAAGCTATGGAAAGTATTGCCGAAGATATGCAACCGCCTATATCTACAGAGTTTTCCAGAACAATTAGAGAAATGCGTTTTGGAGTTACCAAAAACGTTGCACTTAATCATATGGTTGAGCGTGTTAAAAACGATGATTTAGGGTTGTTGGTTTCAGCGGTAATGACATCAGAACAAGTGGGAGGTAATTTATCAGAAATTTTGGATACTATTTCTGATACTATAAAAGATAGAATTCGTATTAAACAGGAAGTACGTGTATTAACAGCACAGGGACGTATGTCAGGTATTGTAATCGGGTTACTTCCTGTTTTTATAATTTTGTTTTTAATGATTTTAAACCCAGATTATTTTATATCATTTTTTGAAAGCTTAATTGGAAAAATTATGTTGGGCATTTCTGTTTTTATGGAGCTTATTGGATTTTTTATTATAAATAAAATAGTAGATATTGAATATTGAGGTTGATAATATGATTGGTGTAATTGCTATTTTTTTTGGAATATTTGCTTTTTGTTGTATTATTATTGTTTTTAGAACTCATGGAGAACAGTATGATACAGTTCAAAGGCGTCTTATAAAAATAAATAATTCTACTCATGCAAATTTTCAACATGATGAGGAGTTAAGTCTGCCTTTTTTTAAACGAATAATGAAATTGGCAATTAGGCCTTTTATGTTAAAAATCAGAAGAAGTATGACCAAAAATTCAAATACGAAGTCTATTTTTAATAAATTCAATAATGAAAAATTAAAAAAAAATATATACAAATCGGGATTGTTATTAGAAGCTCATGAGTATCAAATGATTCGGATTTTTACAATATTAGGTTCAGGAGCAATTGGACATATTTTTGCTGTGTTATTAAATCAAAATTTTAAAAATGATATTTTATTTACTTTAGTAGGTTTTTATGTAGCTTATGCAATATTACGATTTCATCTTACAAGTAAAATAAGTAAAAGAAATAAAGCTATGGAACAACAACTGCCAGAAGTTTTAGATCTTTTAAGTGTTAATGTTGAGGCAGGACTGGGATTTGAACAAGCGATACTTCATGTTACTGAAAATTTGAAAGGGCCTTTAGTGGATGAACTTACGATAACCTACAGAGAAATGTCAATGGGTAGGACAAAAAAAGATGCACTTGTAATTTTCGGAGAACGCTGCGATATTGATGAAGTAAAGACTTTTGTCGGTTCAATTGTTCAAGCAAGTGAACTTGGAATATCTATAAGAAATGTATTAAGGGCACAGGCGGCTGCCATGCGACAAAGCAGACGTAATAAAATTGAAGAGAAGGCACAAAAGATTTCTATAAAAATATTGCTGCCTATGGTTATGTTTATTTTTCCTGTTATTTTTATTATTTTGATGGGACCGGCTATTGTAAAAATATTTGAACAGTTTGGGTGATGAATATGTTAGTGTATTGTAATAATATTGTTTTGGCGGATAAAGTTGGCATTGCAAATAATTTTTTTAGGCGTTTTATTGGGCTTATGGGTAAGAAAAAACTTGATTTTGGAGAGGGCCTGCTTCTTTTAGGTACTCCTTCAATACATTGCTTTTTTATGAAAATAACTATTGACGCAATATATCTTTCAAAGGATATGAAAGTTTTAGGAGTTGAAACATTGAGGCCGTGGAGTATCGGAAAATATATTAAAAAAACTGCTCATGTTCTAGAGCTTGGAGAAGGAATAGCATCAAATGTAAAAGTTGGAGATACGATAGTTATAGATAATGTGGCCTAAGAAGGTGAGAGTGCGATGGTAGATAATACGAAAGACCTTGATGTAGTTGAAACATTAAGATTAAAAACAGAAGAAATTGATATGGATCAATATTTAAAAACCAGACTTGGTGGATATACAAAAAAGTCTGTTTTGGAATACTTGAATATTTTGCGTAAACAACAGCAAGTAACAGCAGATACTTTTTACAACAATTTGCAGACAGTATATAACGAAAAAGACGAATTGACCAAGATTAATAAATCGCTTCAGTATGAATTGAATAAAATTAAAATGGAGTACAAAAATCTTAGTGAATCTATGACGGAAATGAAATTAGAAGATTTGGATTTTACAGCACAAGATGTTATTACATTGCAAAATGCAAATTCTGCCTTAGAGGAAAATGTTAAGAAAATTGGTTTTGAAAAAGAATCTTTGGAGAACGAAATAATACGTCAAAAAAATTATATTGATGAATTAGAAGCACAACTAAAACAATCAAAAAGTGAGGTTATAGCAGTTAAAGAAATTGTTTCTACCAAAAAGCAAGAAGCAAAAGAGCTTCGAGATAAAATGATTGAACTTACTATTAATATAGAGAGTAAAGAAGAAGAAATTAAATATTTAAAAGCGTCACATGAAGAAGGGCAAATTGTTAAATTAAGAACAGATATAGAAGAATTAACAAATCAGATTATGACTCAAACGGAAGTTAATGCTAGCCTTAATTCACAAATAAAGACAAGAACAAAAACTATTGATATTTTAACAGAAGAAACAGAATTGCAAAAACAGATGTTAGATGATTTGAAAAGGACAGTTGAAGATTTTCAATACAAAAACGAAAAATTGTTATACGCAAATAAAGTTTTTACGGAACAACTCCAAGAGGTTCATACAAGATCTATAGAATTGATTAATGAAAAATCCTTTGTAACAGTGGAAAAAATTGATTTTCAAAGAAAATTGGATGAAGCTAATTCTAAAATAGCTATGATAGAGATGAAATTAAATAAAAAAGCAGTAATTGGAGAAATTAAGGAATTGCAAGAGATAGAAGAAAGGAAAGCATCAGTAGTACAGGAGAGCTAGTATTATGAAAAATAATAAGCTTTTTAAGTTGTCAAATGAAAAAGGGTCTGTATCTATTATTGTTGCTGTGGCTATATCTGTTTTTATGGCTTTTTGTGCAATAGTAGTTGATGTCGGCAGGATTTCTTTAGAAAAACAAATGTTGCAGAATGCATTGGATGCGGCTGTTCTTGCAGGGGCACAAGAATTGCCTGATAGTACAGTAGCGGCACAAGAAGTAGCAGCAACTTATTTTGAAGAAAACGGCTATAGTGAATCGGATATACAGCAAGTTGAGTTTTTGAATTCAAACAAAAAAATTAGAATTACAGCAGTTCAACCTGTGGACTATACTTTTGCGAAAATGTTTCAAGACAGTGACAATACAACGGTAACTGTAAGTGCGGCTGCACAAGTTAGTACTGTTTTTGATCCTTTTAAATATGCACTTTTTTCTGGCAGCGGTATGGATTTGCTTCAGTTTATGGGAACAAATACAGTTGTTGGTAATGTACATTCAAATGAAAGTATTAAAAATGCAGCAGAAATTACAGGTTTAGCCACTGCTGTTAACACTATTGATGTAAAAGTACATGCCTCAGAAGGTTCAATAGAAGGCTATTCATATATTAATATGCCGGATTTTACAGAGGTAACAAATTTGGCAACAACAATTTCTCAAACTACCTTGGTTAATATTTTCGGAGCAACATATACCTCAAGCATAAACCAATATGCTATGTCAGATAATCAGTTAAATAATCTGCTTGCGGCATATCCAGCTGTACTTATTGATGGAAGTTTGGTTATAAACGGAAGTGGGGTCAATGCTACAGGAGCTATTTTCGCAACTGAAGACATAGAATTTAACGGTAGTGATGTAAATATGATTACATCTGATTCCGTATGTTTTTGCTCCATAAACGGTAATATAACATTTAATGGTGGTAAAGGTGATGTGACAGGAATTTTATATGCACCAAACGGTACAATAACTTTAAACGGTAATAGCGGTATTTTTTACGGAAGTATTGTTGGAAATCAAATTTCTTGCAATGGTGGAATTAATATTACATATAACGGTCAAATAGGCGAAAGTATACCGCCAACTGAAATTAGATTGGTTGAATAAAAAGTTGATTCAGATTACATAATTTTTAGCATGTCAATTAGCGGCTCTGAGAAGAGTCACTTTTTTTGTTTAATAGTAGCTTCAAAAGTTGATAGATAAAGAATTTCAGCAATGCTTTATAGCTGGGAGTACAATTCTTTGGGCATTTAGTCTACGATAGGGACTGTTCAAACTTTCTATTGCATTGGTTGTATAAATAGCCTTTCTTAATGTTGGCGAAAATTTAAAGCAGGAGAATGGCATTTCTATGTTTATATGGCAGTCGGTTCAGCAAAATCACTTCGTATTTACTATGCCCGTGTGAAGGCGGCATACCTGACCACTCTGGACATGCAGAAAACTGACGCTGTATAATCAAATGGAACAATCATCTGCCGATGTGAAAAAGACAACTTTTTTTCATATAGCAATTAGTCATATTTTTACTTATAATACGTACCTATTGAAGATTTTTAGTTTTATGTTACAATTTAAAGTATGTAAAAAGTGAATTTTATATATTTTAAAAATAGTAATAGAGAAAGAGGATTTTATGTCTGTATTTGAAGAACTGAAAACTAAGAAAACAAGTCTTTGTGTCGTTGGTCTTGGATATGTAGGAATGCCGTTAGCGGTTGCATTTGCCGAGAAGATAAAGGTAATCGGGTTTGATACAAACAGCAGAAAGATTGCAACGTATAAAAAAGGAACCGATCCAACCATGGAGGTTGGTGATGATGTGATCAGCAGAACATCTGTGGAGTTTACAGATAACCCGGAGAAAATCCGTGATGCGCATTTTATTATTGTTGCGGTTCCGACGCCGGTCAATCTTGACAAGACTCCGGATCTTTTGCCGGTCCGCGATGCAAGCAAGATCATCGGACAGAATCTGTCAAAGGGAAGTATAGTTGTCTATGAATCGACTGTATATCCGGGTGTGACGGAAGATGTGTGTGTATCAATCCTTGAAAAATACAGCGGTCTTGTCTGCGGAAATGATTTCAAGGTTGGCTATTCGCCGGAACGGATTAATCCGGGAGACAGTGTTCACAGGCTTAAGAATATTTGCAAGATAGTTTCCGGCATGGATGAAGAGACACTTGATGAAGTTAAAAATGTCTATGACTTGATCATTGAGGCAGGCACGTTCCCTGTATCTTCAATCTGTACGGCAGAGGCTGTTAAAGTTACGGAGAACAGCCAGCGTGACATCAACATTGCCTTTATCAACGAAATGGCAATGGTATTTGACCGCATGGGAATTGATACAAATGAAGTCATTGACGGCATGAATACGAAATGGAATGCCCTGAAATTCAGACCGGGATTGGTCGGAGGCCACTGCATAGGCGTTGATCCATATTACATTGCCTATGAGGCAGAACGTCTGGGCTATCATTCGCAAATCGTGATGGCAGGCCGCAGAATTAATGATGACATGGGACAGTTCATCGGTAAACGTATCGTACAGCTGCTTTCACTGACGGACAAGAAAGTACGCGAAGCCAGGGTGGCGATTATGGGTGTCACGTTTAAGGAAGACTGTCCGGATATCAGGAATACCAAAGTCACGGATATTTCCAACACGCTGAAAGAATTTGGCATTCAGCCGGTATTTACAGATCCGTTGGCAGACCCGGAAGATACACGAAGAACATATGGCATCGAACTAAAGCCGCTTGATCAAATCCATGACATGGACTGCCTGATCATTGCCGTTGCGCACAGGCAGTACCGGGAGATAACTCTGGATGAACTGAACAAAATGTTTATGCCAGATCTTCCGATGAAGGAAAGGGTACTGATTGATGTGAAGGCGATATATCCAGTTTCTGAACTGAAGGCAGGTGGTTTCTGCTACTGGAGACTTTGATATATCTTTGGAGGCATGTATTTGAAGATACAACAGAGAAATAAACAAAAATTCATAAAGATCACAACGGGCATGGGCATTCTTATACTCGTGATTATTGCAGCAGTGGTCCTTATCAGCATAACCATATTCCGTTTCTATCATGTAAAACAGCTCAGCAAGAGCCTTTATGCCGGTGTGGATGGTCAGGTCACGGCAAATGATACAGGGGCATCCGATGCAGAACTGGCGTTGTATAAGAAGAGCAGCCCTGCGGATATCCTGCAGAATGGAGACTCAGATAAGACGCAGGTATCGATTGTTTTTGCCGGGCTGAATGAAAATGAAAAAACAAATGAAACGGTCATCGACCTTTTAAAAAAGCATAATGCGAAGGCGGTATTTGCCGTGCCTGCCGTTCATGCCAGAGAAAATGATAGTGTCCTAAAGAAGATTCTGAAAAATGGGAATTCCATTGCCGGCAACGGACTGAGCGGTGATCCGCAGATGGAGACGAAAGAACTGTCTGAGCTTCTTAACGATTTTTCTCTTTCCAAAACGACTCTTGAAGCGGAGACGGAGAAAATTGTGGACCGCCTCTACTGCTCAGGGACTACGTATACAGCGTCTGTTTTAAAGGCTGCAAAATCCAGTGGTTATGCAGAGGTCATCCGGCCGGACGCCGGAGATCTGATCGATTTCGCCACCTTTAAAGATGAAGAAGGGGTCCAAAATTATGTCAACCGCCTTTCCGGAAAAAGGATTCTTCTTATCCAGTTGGACGGTCGCGTGGGTCAGATCGAGGATGAGCCGACGGTTGAGCCGGCAACGCCTGCGATCGACAAGCAGGCTGATCTGAACGATGAGTCCTCATCCGAAGAAGAGTATTCCATTGATCAGGTTGTTTTATGGATACTGAATGCCCTTGATGAGAAGCAGATTCCTGTTGTTGATATCGAGAACATGAACCGAGTCACGGGGAATACTTATTTAACAAAACTGCTCTCGGAAGAATATCCGGAAAAGGCAATTTTATACCGATACAGTCTGACGGATGCAAAAATTGCAGGTCTGGCTATTAAAAATATTAAGAGTGACAGTCAGCTTCAGAAAGTGATCAGCATTCTGCAAGGCGCAGGGGCTGATGCCACGTTCTTTGTGACCGGAGATACGGACAAAGAACTGATACAGACGATTTCAGACAGTTATTCGCTTGGAAATGCAGGTCTGACAGGAAGGGTTGGCATCGACCTTCAGTCTGCCTACAATGACATTGACGGTGGCAATCAATTTCTGAAGTCCTGTACAACAGTGTCCAATACACTGTATCTGGTTCAGGATGAAGCACATCTTTATAATATAAGAGTTGCCTGCAGTGCAGCAGGTGAAACGCCGGTTCTGCCTCAGAACCCGGACGATATTACACCGGGCGCCTATTATGTTTTCGATGCTTCTGATACAGATGGACTAAAGGCTTTTCTTAATAAAGCAAGTGCTGCAAACTACAAAGTGCGCAGCCTGGCATATGCTGTCTCGAAGAATGGTACAATCCCGGATCTGACAGCAAATGAGATGAATGACCTGAAAAATGCGAATAACGGCGTAAAGGCTTCGTACAATACGCAGATACCGACGACAGAAAAAGCACTCTCTTTTGTATTTGGAAACATCAGCAATTCGGCAGCAGCGATTGATACGGCACAGAGGCTGTCTGCGAAAAATTATTCAGCTACCTATGTGGCCAGCTTTGATGAACTCAGAACCTATGGCAGCACGATTGAGGAACTGATCTCCATGGGTGAAGAGATTGGGCTTTCATTTACGCCGGGCGGATTGTATACGGATGATTTTGACGGCATGGCTTCCTACATTCATGACTGTCAGATTTATATGAAGTGGCGCTTTGACTATGAACCTAAGATTGTGTATATGTCCAAAGACAAGGCTGTGGACAGTGTACTGGAGGCAGTCAGCGCCTGCCATATGACTCCGGTGGGCAATTCGAAAACGGTGATTCAAGAGAATACAGAAGATTTGACCAAAGATACGCTGGCAGAGGCCGTTGAGAATCTTTCCGACCTGCGCTTTACCAGAGGCGGTATGGAATATTTCAACCTCAGCTATTACAGAGAGGATCAGGGTGCTTCGAATGGGGATAAGACCATCATCGGAGACATGGTCGATGCCATGATCTGTGAGCACCTGGATTCGATTGCTTTTAAATCGTACACTACCGGTAAGATTGAAGACGGAAGCCGCTACACGCTGAAGACGGTCAGTGAGCTGCTGAACTCGGACAAGGTCTATAAGCTCAATCCGCCGAAACAGACAAAGGTCACGATGGATAAGAACGTTCTGACTGATATGGATGATGACGAAAAACGTTTTAAATATATAAAAGATCATTATGTCGGCAGTAACTTCGTTATAAACAGCAAAAAGCTTCCGGGCTTTTCATCGAAGGAAATCAGAGCTCTGGATAAGGTCGGGAGATTTACAAATGACAAGGTTCTGTTCCTGACCTTTGATGACTGGGGAACAGATGAATCCATCAATAAACTGTTGTATGTTCTCGACAAATATAATGTCAAGGCCACGTTCTTTGTACTGACGCAGCATGTGGATGCCAATCCGAATCTGCTTCGTTCCATTGCGCTGGAAGGACATGAGATTGCCAGCCATACCAATACACATTCACCGCTTTCGGATGCAAACAAGGATTATACTAAGTATCATTCCCTGACCGATGAAGAAGTGGAGGATATGCGCAAGGATCTTGTCACGTCCTATGTCAAGCTGAACAAGTATATCGGTGACGTAATGGTGGACGGCAGAAAAGCTCTTTCACTTAATTTCCGTCCGCCTACGCTGGCAGTGAGCAAGAATGGTCTGAGCCAGGTATTCGATGTCGGCTTTGAGTATTCAATTTCAGGCGATGTTTCCACGAACGATTATGAGAAGGAAAACTATAAAAAATATCTGCAAGAGATGATGTATGGTTCTCCAAAAGAAGAGGACGGCTTCAAGATTCAAAATGGCAGTATCATTGTTATGCATATGAGTGAGTCGGCAAAATGCACGGCTCAAGTACTTGATACCATGATCCCTATCTGGCAGTCAGAAGGTTATTCATTTGCCAGGATAGATGATTATCTTGGCAACCCGGATGTTCAGAAAGGGGATGAGTGATCATGGGACTGGAGGAAAAGAAAAAAAAAGGTAGAGGTAAAGTTGACGGCGAAATTCTTCTGAACGTCAAATTGGACCGCAGGCTGCTGTCCAATGTCCCTGATCCTACCGGTATAAGATCAGAAATCGACCGGCGGGGCAAGAAAGATGATCAGGAAGATCTTGCCTCACTGATGGAATATAAAAAACTGGGAATCCGCTATATCAGCGAGTTCCCTGTTCAGATTTCATTCATGTTCAATGGAATTAAACAGAATATTACCGCGACATGTGCTGATATTTCTGATACAGGCATGGGCATAGAGCTGGACAGAATCGAAGACAGAGACAAACTGAAGGAAGCTGAGCAGGTTCACCTGAAATTCAAAGTTCCGGCAGGTTCCATGCCGGAAGGTCATGAAATGCGGTTTCACACTTTTGCAAAGGTTGTACATACAGCGGACCGGATTAAGCCATTTGCAGGGCTTCAATTTTCAGAAGACCTTTCAACGTATATGAAGCGGCACAAGGACCGGTATCTTCTGGTCATGTCTGCCGTATTGCTTGGCTTTGTCAGTCTGTGCGTTGTCCTCATGCGAGCAGAGTCGGTTATTTATTTCAAGTACAATGCCATCATGTATCTGTACTCGATCATTGCGGCTCTGTTTCTGCTTAGCCGGTATCTGTTCGGCGCTTTGTATAAGCCAAAGCCAATCAATCCTGATTATACGCCAAGCGTGACGATCATCATTCCGTGCTTTAATGAGGAAACGTGGATCCAGACAACTATACTTTCCTGCATTGATCAGAACTATCCAGTCGACAAGCTGAAGGTGATCGTTGTAGATGACTGTTCTGCGGACAAGTCGGTGGAAAAGATCCGGGAGATCATTGATAAACTGGCAGAGGGCGAAGGAAAACGATACAACATCCGTGAGCGCCTCAGATATTTTAAACAGCCTAAAAATGCAGGGAAAAGGGCGGCGCTTATGTGCGGTGTTGAGAATACGGACACTGATCTTGTCATGTTTGTTGACTCAGATTCGTTCCTTGATCCGTACGCTGTCCGGAACGTCATTCAACCTTTCCAGGATCCAAAGATGGGCGGCTGTGCTGGCAGATGCGATGTTGCCAATACCTATACGAACAATTTAACAAAAATGCAGTCCGTTCGTTACTATATTGCGTTTCGTATAATGAAAGCGGCAGAAGGTCTTTTTGATGCTGTTACCTGCCTGTCAGGTCCGCTTTCCTGCTACCGGCGTGAGATTGTAATGCAGTACAAGGATAACTGGCTTAACCAGAAATTCCTTGGACAGAAAGCAACGTTCGGTGATGACCGTGCCATGACAAACTTTGTATTGACCTATCATCGCTGTACATATCAGGATACGGCGGCCTGCTCTACTATCGTGCCGAAAGAGCATAAAGTGTTTTTAAAGCAGCAGATGCGCTGGAAACGGTCCTGGCTGCGTGAGTCCATAATGGCCGGAAAATTCATGTGGAGAAAGGAACCGTTCGCTTCCTTTAATTTCTATATCGGTCTGCTGGTTCCGCTCCTTGCGCCGGTGATCGTTATCTACAACCTGTTTTATGTTCCGTTCACACAGCATATTTTCCCGCGGAACTTCCTTGTCGGTCTGATGATGATGTCGCTTATGATGACATTTGCCCAGCTGCTGCTTAGGAAGAGTACGACATGGTTCTTTGGCTTCATGTTCTGTATTTACTATGAACTGGTGCTCCTGTGGCAGATGCCGATCGCATGGTTTACATTCTGGAAATCAACTTGGGGTACCCGTATGACTCCGAGTGATGTGGCTGCCCAAAAGAAGAAGGATGAACACCGGAACCGAAGCGGAGGTAAACAAGTTCAGGAGGAAGCAGAAGAAAAGGAAGGAGTCGGAACTGGCCATGTATAAGATTGAAACGGAAAAGGACCGGAGAAAAGTATGCCGGACCATTTTGGAAGCCCTGTTCCTTCTTCTCTTGCTGTTCCTGATTCTGCGGGCTCTGTTTGTTTTCAAAAAATATGAACCATACAATGAGAGTGCTGTCTCTGGGGAAGATCACGGATTTATTGCTCTGTCCTATTTCGGTGTAGACAGAGAAGGGACGGACAGTCTGGTCGCAACTAAACGTCTGAAGGAGGAACTGACAGCACTCAAGGCTCTTGGTTATGTGACAATCACGCAGAATGATATCGATGCGTACTATAACGAAGGCAAGCCACTTCCGGATAAAGCTCTGTTCCTGATGTTTGAGGATGGACGAAAGGATACCGTACTGTTTGCGGAAAAACTGCTTGAAGCAGAAAACTATAAAGCCTCCATTCTGACGTATGCAGAAAAATTCGAAAACAATGACGAAAAATTTGTTTCTCCAAATGACCTGAAGCGTCTGGAAAAAGAAGGCTTTTGGGAACTCGGAACCAATGGATACCGACTATCATATATCAATACATATGACCGGTACAAGCGATATCTCGGTGAACTTGAATCACGTGAATTTGTCGAGATTAATCAGTACATTGACAGAAACTACAACCACTATCTGATGGATTATATCCGGGACAAGGACGGCATTCCAACAGAAAGTACGCAGGAGATGAGGAACCGTATCACAACAGATTACGATCTGATGGAGGAAATTTATAACAAAGATTTTGGATACATGCCGGGACTTTATGTTCTGATGCACTCCAACACAGGGCGCTTCGGAAATAATGCGGCGGTATCGGAGGTTAATGCAGACAATCTGCAAGGACTGTTTGACATGAACTTTAACAGAGAGGGGTACTCCTACAATGATACAAGCTCATCTATTTATGATCTGACAAGACTTCAGCCGCAGGCATGGTGGTATACTAATCATCTTCTGATGCGGATTAAGGATGATCTGCCGGAAAAGGACAGAGACAATATCGTATTTGTTACTGGTGATCCAAAAGGGTTGAAAGACTGGGAACTGGAAAAAGGCGCGGTGGAGTATAAGAAGAATCTGATCGCGCTGACGTCTGAATCCAAGTCTAACGGTATTCTCAAGCTGAAGAATGAAGATTGTCAGAACATCCATCTGACAACAGAATTGCTGGGGAATAAGATTGGCAAGCAGGCTATTTATTTTCGTACAGACGGGGATATGAACTCTGACAGCGGGCTGACCTCCTATATTTCCGTTTCTGTTGAGAACAATATCCTGTATGTGCGGGAGAAGAATGGCGGAAAGGTCAGCACGCTCGTAACACAAAATCTGTTTGAGCTTGAGGATGACAATCCGGTTTCTGTAGAAAAAGACAACATAGATGCACTTGTCGCCGAACTCAATGTACGCGGAAAATTTGAGCAGAACGATTCCTTCAGCCTGTTGTACAGACTGGAGGCACTGGAGGCAAAGAAAAACAAGACACGCAGTGTCTCTGAAGGCGCCGAGGAATACATTCCGGAGATTCAGATACAGGATCCTGGTGACAGAAAGCTGGACCTTACAATTGATGGTGATAAACTTACCCTGACTGTTGATGGCAGGATGGTTGCTAATCAAACCACGGTGAACAGAACCGATGGAGGCGGCATTTATCTGGAGAGCGCTTTTGGAGGCTATGGGAAGAGTCAGAGAAATATTGCGGACGATGTCTATGATGGCGCTTTTAAGTATCTGAAGATCACGGCAGCAGACAATTCAGCTGTTTATTATGATAATACACTGCATGGTTTTGCATTATTTGCCGATGCGTGGACAAGTTTTTGGAATAAGATCATTGACTGGTTCATTACGAATCTGTGATCGTTTTTAGGAGAGAGAATAATATGAAAAATGCGGCGGGCAGCGTTACAAAAATGTTATCAGCGGTTCTGATATCGGCAGTTCTGGTGGGATGTGGAAATTCCACATACGGAAGCAGTACATCGGGGGTTACAGAGAAGTATCCGGAGGTTGTGGAACTGAAGAAAGATGATATGAAGCTTACGGTCTGGACTGTGTATTGGGACACACAGCGAACGGTCCGGAACATCATGACATACAGCGACAAGATTGACGCTGTAAGCACATTTGCCGCGTATTATGATGAGAATGAAAAGCTGTTTATTCCTGATCAGACGCTAAAGATTTCCAAAAAACTGAGGAACTACGAAAAGACTGAGAATATTCAGCAATACCTGTCGGTGGTCAATGACAAGCCGGATTCGATGAAGGATACATCCATTTTGGAGAACAAGATTCGAACTGCGGAAAAGGCGGAAGAGCACGCAGAGAAAATTGTAAGGATGGCGGTTGAAAACGAGTATGATGGTGTGGAAATAGATTTTGAGAAGATCAGAAGTGACCTGAATCTTTGGAATAAGTTCATCGTGTTCGAAAAAGATCTGATTACACTGTGTCAGAAAAATGGGATGAAGCTGCGGATTGTACTGGAGCCATCCACACCGGTTGAAGACTTAAGTTTTCCGGATGGTGTTTCTTATTCTGTCATGTGCTATAACCTGTATGGCATCGGTACTAAACCAGGGCCAAAGGCAGATGCAGAGTTTCTGAAAAAAATTGCTGAAAAGTTTGGCGGCTTGCCGGGAATTTCCTATGCACTGGCAAATGGTGGCTTTGATTTTGACGGAACAGGAACGGCAAAGCAGCTGACGAGCGCAGAAGCTGCGCAGCTGGCGAAAGATAAGAATGTGGTTCCTGTCAGAAATAAAGAAAACGGAGCACTGACATTTTCTTATGGTTCGCATACAGTATGGTATGCTGACGAGAAAACACTTGTATTATGGCAGAAAGTGCTGAATGAAGCAGCAGGAAAAGATGTGGATATTGATTTGTGGAGAATATGAACCCATATAGGAGACAGACAGATGTTGAAATTGGCAATTTTGTTTTAATCCTTCGGATGCATGTCGTTTTCCAAGGGTGGAGAAAGCTGAAATCAGGCCTCGTATACCATTCTTATATTCCTTTAATAAATTTTTCCATTCTTGCCGCACTATCCTGCTTCATATTTTCAGAAACATGCCCATATACATCTAACGTAAATACAGCTGTATGATGGCAAGATTTTCCTGTACAGTTTTAATATCATCCCTGCTTTTTAAAGCAATAACTGCGTAAGAGTGACGTAAATCGTGAAATCGTACTTTTGGCAAACCCATTATTTAAATATCAATTTTTTCAGCATAAACGAGTACATTTCATACTTTTTAAACAATTTGGAGAGGTTAAATGTATTGATGTTTCAAAAGAGAAAAGTAATGTATTTATTTTAAAGCCTTATGGTGAGATTTTAAGTTCACCTTTTGAGATTCTCCATACGGAAAAAGAGATGTCTGAATTGGTAACAATGTTGAAACGGTTTGATGAAGAAGTACGAGTAGTAATGTAAGTTACAGGTGCTTATCACTTGCCGGTTATTAGTTATCTAAAAGAAAATAATCTTTATGTATCGGTAATTAATCCTTATATCATGAAGGAGTATGATTGTTGGGGAGACAGTATTCACACTATCAAAGAAGGATTCATAACTACTGCGAAAGATAGGATATGAGACTATGAGGTGTTTGAAGACAAAGGATATTGATGATTCGGTTTATCAATTTATGATTAAGAAAGAAGTCGAAGGGAAACCCAATAAAGTAGCCAAGGTGGCGGGTTTGAATGAATTTATGCGTATATATTATGCAAGAGTAAAAGAAGTTTACCAGTAAAAAGATAATTAATAAAAACAGACCAGAGTTTACAGCTGGTCTTGTTGGCGTTCAAAAAATTATACTAGAAAAAATTTAAAAACTTGCAATAAAAATGTTGACTTTTGTTAGAAATTTTTAGGCGTATAAAAAACCATTGTTATAATAAATGAGTCCGACTAAACACACAAAACAACAATGGAGTTTATTCAAAGTGGATAAGAATAGTATATCAAATAGGAAAAATCTTAAGAGAATTATGTGAAAGAAAATAGAAATAATAGAGGCAGAATGCTGTCCGAATCATATAAATTCCTTAATAACCTTGATTTCCAGTCCATATTTTTTAGACATTTGATGACATAAACTTACGATGCCGAAAGCGCTCTCCAAATCTGGAAGCAGGCCTTCTATGTCGTAATAACGCAGAATTGAAATGGGTAAATTAAACATTGTGATACTCTGCCAATGTAATACATGAAAAATCTCCTAAAATTCAAAAATAATCTCTTGACCTAAAGTTAGGTTTAGGTTGTAAAATAGCATTATTATAGCCAAGACAAAAATTCAAAGTGATTTTAAAGGAGAAATGTATGTCAAAGAAAATTCTAGTGGTCAGTACCAGTTTAAGAAGTAAAAGCAATTCGGAAGCTCTGGCCGATGCCTTTATCAAAGGTGCGCGGGAGAGCGGCAATTCGGTTGAAAAGATCACTTTAAAGGATAAGAGAATTGCTTTCTGTACGGGCTGTTTGGCCTGCCAAGAGCTGCAAAAATGTGTGATTGCCGATGATGCGGTGGAAATTGTACGAAAAATGCACGATGCGGAGACAATTATATTTGCAACGCCGATTTACTATTACGAGATGAGCGGTCAGATGAAGGTCCTGCTGGACCGGTCGAATCCTCTGTATCCTTCGGACTATGCATTCCGAGATATCTATTTGCTGACTACAGCCGCAGAGGATGAATCGTATGTGCCGGAAAAGGCAATTAGCGGTTTGAAAGGCTGGATCAACTGCTTTTCGAACGCATCCTTTGCGGGTTCTGTTTTTGCAGGTGGAGTGAATAATATGGGAGAAATTGAAGGACATGTGGCACTGAGCGAAGCATATGAACTGGGGAAATCAATTTTCTGAAAAGATTTTTCAAAATCGGGAATGGTTTGATAAATAATCATTATAAAGGAGACTAAAAATATGAGCGGATACATTTTGGAATTGAGCGAAAATGTTGCAAGAAAAAGAGCGGTCTACAAAAACCGCTATGGTCTGGATATTGTGGGCGAGCTCTATTACGCAAAGGATCTGGATCTTGGAAAGAAGCACGCGGCTCTGGTAGTAGGCGCGCCCTATGGCGGTGTTAAGGAGCAGGGGCCGTGTGTTTATGGAAACGAGCTGGCCCAAATGGGCTTTATCATCCTAACCTTTGACCAGTCATTCATGGGCGAGTCCGGCGGCTTCCCAAGAAACGTTTCCTCGCCGGATATCTTTGTGGAGAACTTTAGTGCAGCGGTAGACTTTCTTGGATTGCAGAGCTTTGTTGACCGGGAGAAGATAGGCGTGATAGGCATTTGCGGTTCCGGCGGATTTGCCCTTTCCGCGGCGCAGTGTGACACTCGCATCAAGGCTGTCGCCACCCTGAGTATGTATGATATGAGCTTTGCAGGCAGAGGACTCATGGATAAAGAAACCCTGCAGGCTACAAAGGAGCGTCTATCTCAGCAGCGGTGGGTCGACGCAGAGAATGGGTATCCGGAGTACAATCCTTTCTTTCCCGAGCATCCTATTGATGCGGTGCCCGCCGATATCCCAGAACCGGCTGCAGAGTGGTTCCGTTTCTACGCATTGAAAAGAGGCCATCATATCCATGCTCTGGGCGGTTTTACCACAACCAGTGATCTGGCGTTTTTAAACTTCCGTCTACTGGACTTTATTGATGAGATCTCTCCGAGACCAATTCTTTTTGTCGTGGGAGACAGAGCGCATTCCCGGTTCTTCAGTGACAATGCCTATGCCGCCGCTGCTGAGCCTAAGGAAATGTATGTAGTGAACGATGCGGAGCACATTGATCTGTACGACAGAAGAGATCGGATTCCGTTTGAAAAGCTGCATGATTTCTTTGCCACTTACCTGAAAATGTCTTAATTGCAACAAAAACGCAAGAACTCATCTTAAGAGAAGGCGCAGGTTGCCAGCGTTTCTATACAGGTGCAGGCAGATAAAAGGGTTTTATGTGAACGCGGGGCACTGCTCTGTCAGCTCTAAAATGGCGATATCCTGCACTTCCATATCACAGACCATTTCCCGAAAGGCACTTTTGATGGCTTCCTGCACCCGTAAATCGTTGCGCCGTTCCAATTCCACAATTGCTGACGCCACCTCCTGAGGATGGTTTAACATCCTTTTTGATGTTGAGGAGAAAACCCAAAATTAGTGGCATGATGGTGGATGCACACATTAAAAAAGAACATCTGAATTTGGTAAAGACGTTGCTGGAGACGGCACGGTTTACCATTATAAGACAATCAAATACTTCAAACGATTGAATGGAGGGATTTTTATGAATCGGGAAGAACAGAAGAACTACGCAATGCAGCAGATGGGCATTTCAGAAAACAAACTTGCAGCTGCATTTCCGGAGTTTGAGACGATTAAAAACCGATTTCTCTACGGCGAGGTACGCCAGCATGGCGAACTTACAGTAAAACAGCGAATGCTCATTACAGTGGCTGTGCTCGTAACCATGGAGGGTGATGATCTGGAAGAGCAGCTGCGTTCCGCATTAAAACAGGACGTTAGCCCAGTGGAGCTACAGGAGGTGTTTCATCAGGCGGCTCCCTACATCGGGTTCTCAAAGGCAGAGAAGGGCTTGGCTGTGCTGAAGCGGGTATTTGAGGAAGAAAACATTTCACTTCCTTTGGAGCCGCAGAGCTCAGTTACCGAGGAAACCCGGCTGGGAAAAGGCATCGCAGCACAGAAATCACTGTTTGGACCCATAATCGATTCCATGCGAGCCAATGCCCCAGAGGAGCAGAAATTCATGCAGGATTATCTGTCGGCTTACTGCTTTGGAGATACTTACACCAGAAGCGGACTTGACCTGAAAACACGTGAGCTTCTGACTTTTGTATGCATCATTTCTCTGGGCGGCTGTGACAGTCAGGCGAAGTCCCACGTCATGGGAAACCTGGTGGCCGGGAATAGCCCAACCCTGTTACTGGCGGCGGCTGCCCAGTGCCTACCTTATATTGGTTTTCCCAGAACGCTGAATGCAATTTCAGCAATTAATGAAACCTTGAAGATGCAGGAACAGATGAAAAATCAAAAGTAAAGGAGAAAACAACAATGAAAATCATGAATAAAGAAGAATTTGAGAAGCTCAACACTTTCGGAACCGGTGTGCCCAACACCATGTTTGCCAAGTATTTTATCGGCAACTCTTTCCTGAATCCGCTGACCAAGCCGGGTGAGGCCCCAATTTTCATGGCTAATGTGACCTTTGAACCGGGCTGCCGCAACAACTGGCATATTCATCATGCAGACAAAGGTGGCGGCCAGATCCTTATTTGTACAGCCGGCGAGGGCTGGTATCAAGCAGAGGGCACGGAGCCTGTTGAACTGACTCCTGGCAAAGTCATAGTAATTCCTACTGGTGTAAAACATTGGCATGGAGCTAAGGCGGACAGTTGGTTCAGCCATATCTCCGTAGAAGTGCCGGGTGAGAATTGCAGTAATGAATGGTTGGAACCCGTCACAGACGAGATTTACGGCAAGCTGTAAATCTCTATGACCGGCCTTTCTTATAGCACGTTGCGCCGATTAAAGGCTATGGTCAGGTCAGAGAGGAAATACATTAATGAAAACACAGATTACCAGTAGACAATATGACGAAGAACGCGCACTTTATCACTTGCAGCACACCGATATTAAACACTGCAATTTTGCGGGACCGGCAGATGGAGAATCCGTATTGAAGGAAGCAATAGATATTACTGTGGAGGATTGCAGCTTTTCCCTGCGCTATCCCATGTGGCATGTCAAAGGCTTTACCCTTTCCGCTTCTGCCCTGGATGAACTGACCCGGGCGGCGCTATGGTATGGGGAGGACGGAAGCATTACTGACTGTACCCTTGGCGGTGTCAAAGCAGTACGCGAATGTACCAACATTCGGCTGTCCCATTGCCGTATTACATCAAATGAGTTTGGCTGGAAATCGGACGGCATTGTGATGGAGGATTCTGAAATTGTGTCGGAGTATTTATTCCTTGACAGCAAAAATGTTCAGTTGAACCATGTGAAGATGAGGGGAAAGTATTCCTTTCAGTACATTGAGCATCTGGAAATTACAGACTGTGAGTTGGATACTAAGGATGCGTTCTGGCACAGCAAAAATGCCACAGTGCAAAACAGCATTTTAAAAGGCGAATACCTTGGCTGGTTTTCCGACGGGCTGACGCTGATTAACTGCAAGATTATCGGGACCCAGCCGCTGTGCTATTGTAAGAATCTGAAGTTGATCGGCTGTACCATGGAAGATGCCGATTTGTCTTTTGAATATTCCGACGTGGAAGCAGAGATTAACGGAAATGTTGTTTCCATTAAAAATCCGAAATCCGGTTCCATTACCGTAGACAGCGTTGGAAAAATTATCCTGGAGTCACCTGCCATGGAATGCACCGGACAGGTTGTCATCCGGAAATACATAGAATAATAAAAAAAGAAAGCGGTAGCAGTTTAAGAACATGCTGGTATCAGATTGTAGATATTGATTCAGCTATAAGGAGCGTCTTATATGAATATTTTAATATTAAACGGAAGTCCAAGAGCAAACGGCAACACTGTTGCTATGATAGATGCTTTTGCAAATGGCGCAAAAGCAAACGGACACCAGATTAAAGTTTTCAATGTCTGTCAAAAGAAAATTTCTGGGTGTCTTGGCTGTGAATATTGCCATACAAAAGGAAATGGGAAGTGCATACAGCAGGATGATATGCAGGAGCTTTATTCGCTGCTTACAGAGGCGGAAATGCTTGTGATTGCTTCTCCGATCTACTATTTCGGCTTAACCGGCCAACTTCAATGTGCTATTCATCGTACTTACGCAGTTGGCATCCCGAGTAGGCTAAAAAAGGCTGCGCTTATTTTGAGTTCCGGCTCCGACGATGTCTATGAAGGGGCAATCTATGAGTACAAACAAATTGTCGAATATATGAAACTGGAGGATTTGGGAATCTGCACGGCCCATGGCTGCGAAAACAAATCAGAGAAAAAATTGGCAGAACTGAGGGCTTGGGGGCAGAAAATTTAATTACAGAAGGGTACAGGATTTATGAGATTTTATCAAAGGATGATTGTGTTATTGACGATCTTTATTGTTCTCTTTTCTTTGACGGGCTGTTCCTCCGGGAGTAAGCAGAATTTAAATAAAAATCCATCAATTTCAAATATAGAACAGGCACAGCCGGAAAATCAGCCAGCGCCTAGTATTGAGAACACGAAAGCTACAAGCAGTGATGTGGAGGACAACATGAAAAATCAAATTACACTTACCATCAACGACACAGTTTTGACTGCAACCTTGGCAGATAATTCTTCAGCAGAAGCGCTGAAAGAACTGTTGGCTGAAGGCCCTCTGACTATTGCCATGCAGGATTACGGCAGTATGGAAAAAGTAGGCCCAATAGGGACGGATTTGCCCACCAACAATGAGCAGATTACTACCGAGGCCGGGGACCTAATCTTGTATATGGGAAACGCCTTCGTAATTTACTATGCACCAAACTCATGGAATTTTACCCGGCTGGGGAAAATCAATGATGTATCAGCGGAGAAGTTAAGAAAAATCCTTGGCAGCGGCGATGTAGATGTGACACTGGAATTGGTAAAATAATAAGAACAGTAACTTAAAGAAAACGGAATGTCCGGAGCAATCTTCAGCAGATACTCCGGATATTTTTTATTTTCTATGATACCATAATGTTTAAATTCCTTCAATTTTCTGAATCAGTAAGCCTATTATTGTGGAAAATATCTATAGACGCAGAAAGACGACGTTGACTTTGAGACAACACCCTTTCATGTGGTAATTACTGTATTTCAAAAAACTTGCGGATTTCGTGCTTGTAATTAACAATTCTCAAACAAAACACAAACAGATATTAAATATGGGCAGAATATATTCTATAATAAAAGAGGGCAGTTTTGATTTTGTCTATGACTTCATATAGAAAAGCGTCCGAGATGCACGACATACGTTAACGAGGTAGCCATAAATAAGAAACGATAGAGAAAAAACAGGAGGAATCTTTATGATTAATATATTAGTAGTTGAAGACGACGCGAAGTTGAATCAAATCGTCTGCACTTATCTGAATGACAGTGGCTACAAGGCCAAGGGCTGCCTGAATGCGAAGGATGCCTATGACCTGATGTATAACAGCCTATATGACCTCATCATCTCGGACATAATGATGCCGGGAATCGACGGTTTTGAATTTGCCGGGACCGTTCGTGAGCTTAATAAAACCATCCCCATTCTGTTCATGACCGCGAAGGATGATATTGTTTCCAAGCAGAAGGGCTTTCAACTGGGCATTGATGATTACATGGTCAAACCCATCAATCTGGATGAGTTGGTTATGCGGGTGGGCGCTTTGCTGCGCCGGGCCAACATCATGGCGGAGAGGAAGCTGAATGTGGGCAACTTTTCAATGGATGCTGACGCCATGACCGCTACCATCAACGATGAGGACATTCCTTTGACTTTGCGGGAGTTCAACATCCTCTACAAGCTGCTGTCCTATCCCAAAAAGACATTCACCCGTTCCCAACTGATGGATGAGTTTTGGGGCGTGGACAGCGACACCAGCCTGCGGGCGGTGGATGTCTATGTGACAAAACTGCGTGACAAGCTCTCTGCCTGTGATGGCTTTCAAATCGTAACTGTACGGGGACTTGGTTATAAGGCGGTACTGATATGAGGGATAAAATTCACTATGAACAGGATGAGCGTGTAAAACGAAAGAACATAGGCTTGAGGGAATTTGCCATTACCTTTGTTGTAATGGTTTTCCTTGTAGGTATTCAGACCGGGCTGCTGGTTTTGCCTGCCTTTAACGCGTTAAACTCTATTGCCCAAATCATTATTATCATGAGCTATTGGGCCATCGTGGCATTCTTGTTCAGCTTTTTGACTAACTGGCAGATAAGGCAAAATTACGATAAGCCGATGCGTAAGCTGGGCAGCGCGGCAAAAAAAGTGGCACAGGGGGATTTTTCAGTCTATGTGGAACCAATCCATACCGCCGATAAATACGACTACATTGACGTCATGTTTATGGATTTCAATACAATGGTACAAGAACTCGGCAGCATCGAGACACTGAAGAACGATTTTGTCTCCAATGTCTCCCACGAGATAAAAACGCCACTGGCGGTCATTCGGAACTACACAATGGCACTTAGAAACAAGAAACTGCCTCTGGAAACCCAAGAGGCGTACATGGATACAATTATAAGCGCAACCGACAATCTTACTGCTTTGGTAACGAATATTCTTAAGCTGAACAAGCTGGAGAATCAGGAAATCGAGTCGGTAGCCGAGCCGTATGATGTATGCGACCAACTCTGCCAATGTGCGCTGCAATTTGAATCACTGTGGGAAGGAAAAGAAATTACCTTCCAAGCGGACATTGAAGATAAGGCCACGATAAACGCCGACCGCAATATGCTGGAAATTGTCTGGAACAATCTCCTTTCCAACGCCCTCAAGTTCACGCCCCCCGGAGGCGAAGTGATGCTGTCGCAAACCTCGGACGATGAGGTGATTACCGTATCAGTTTCGGACACAGGCTGTGGGATGGACGCTGAAACACTTAAGCATATTTTTGATAAGTTCTATCAAGGCGATACTTCCCACTCTGGCGAGGGAAACGGTCTTGGCCTTGCTCTGGCACACAGGGTCATTGAGAAGGTGGGCGGGACTTTATCGGTTGCGAGCCAGCCGGGTAAGGGCAGCACGTTTACGGTAACAATACCAATTAGATTATGAAAAGCAGAATGGTTGCTGTCTATAGAGGGATGTGATGAGGCTGTTTAAGAAAATGTGGATTTTTAATTGGATATATCCATTGCTTATTGGAACTATCCTTGTGCTTGGATTTCTGAATAACGCCTGGTTTGAAATCATCTGTGCAGTTTGCGCAGCGTTATTTTGGCTTATACAGTTGAGACTTACCATCCTATTGAAAAAGGGTAAAGATATTCAAAATAAGCAATGTAAACCAATCGGCTTTTTTATGTTGCCGCCGTCGGCAGGGATTATTGCCGTTGGGGTTTTACTCATTTTCTGGCCGTTCTCAGTGATGCCGGTTCCAATGACCTATGGTACTGTTGGCATTTCAGTCGTTTTGTTTGCCTGCCTGCTTATTCAAATGATAATCCTTACAAAGGACGTCTCTCTGGCCGGACGATTCCTGCGTATGACGCTTGGAGCGGCTATGTCAGTGCCGCTGTCCATTGCCCTTACGTTGATTTTATATATGGCCAAAACGGATGAAGCCGTCACACTCAGTTGCATGTCTGTCGGAATTTTCGGTGCCGCGGCACTTTTAATTTCTGTGAATATTGCGATGGTCTCCTTGTGTGAATACAAGAGCACCAGGGACAGTATAAAAACAATTTCAGCTTTGATAAAGCACAGAAAACTTGTTTTTACGCGCATTACAATTTTAAAGGATGCCTTCCTTGTTGTAAGTAAAACATCTATCAGTGTTATTTCTCTATCTTTTTTCATGTTCGCAAACGCTTTGTACAGTGCCGGCATGGGCGTCGCACGCTTCTACGCCGTGAGGATGCACAATCAGGACAGAGCGCAGCAGGTCAAAAGCTATCGCTTTGTTGGCATCATTATTTCTTCTGCGAGTATTTGTTACGTCATCTATTCGGTGCGCCTATTCGGCGGCGGTAAAACAAAGCCTTATTCTATGTACATTGCTCTCGTAATTGCGCTCTATACCTTCGTGGAATTCGGAATAAACATCTGCGATGCATTCCGTCTGCGTAAAAGCAAAGCACTTGAAGCCAAAGCTCTGCGGGCGATAAGTCTGTCATCTACATTGCTCTGCTTTGTGTTGACGCAGACAGCAATCATGTCATTCGCGTCAGAGTGTAACAACAGCTTTGCCAATGCCCTCGCCGGGGTTATGTTCGGTGGACTGGCTGCCCTCGTGGGATTGTATATTATTGTGGACAGCTTTTTTCAAAAGAAAGTTTCTGCGCCCTAATAGGAACTTTTAAATTAAACCTATGTTTAGAATATGTAAGCAGGCTGACGCTTTATAAAAGAGTCAGCCTGCTCTTTTTTTTATTCAAAAAATATGGTTTACTTTTTTAATATTTTACAAACAATTCTCAAGCATTTTTCAAACAAAAGCAAGGTAGTCTTACATCACAGTGAAAGAGAAAATCTTACGCCAGTGTACAATATTAAGGAGATTATAATTATCGGACGCTCACTGTAACGTATACGGGTAAGTTCACCGCGTAATCGAGGGATAATAGGATTTGCCCGCTTATTCAGAGAGAACGTCTTTCGCATAATTCAATTCAAATTAATATTTCTCAAACATTATTTCAACAACTCGTAAATATCCCATCGTTATAATAACAACATCATAAAGACTTGGAGGAAAAAACATGAAAAACACATTATATCTTCTTACCGGTGCGGCTGGATTTCTTGGCAGCAGCGTATGCCATCAGCTTTTGGAGCGCGGAGACAAGGTTCGGGCATTTGTACTGACCGGTGACAAATCCGTGAAATATATTCCCAAGGAAGTCGAACTCTGTGAAGGCGACCTATGTGATTTAGCTGCCGTGAATCGGTTCTTCACTATCCCCGCAGGCATGGAGTCCGTTGTCATCCATTGCGCCAGCATGGTAACGGTAAACCCTGATTTTAATCAGAAGCTTATCGACGTCAATGTGGGCGGAACGCAGAACATTATTATTGCCTGTCTCGATCATACTGAGTGCAAAAAGCTGGTTTATGTCAGCAGTACAGGCGCCATTCCCGAGTTACCCAAGGGTAAGAAAATAAAAGAGGTTAATCAGTTTGACCCGGAAAAAGTAGTAGGCTGGTACAGCCGCACCAAAGCGATGGCCTCCCAGAAAGTACTGGATGCGGTCAGAGAGTGCGGGATGAACGCCTGCATCGTTCATCCCAGCGGTATCCTCGGCCCTAACGACTACGCCGTTGGAGAGGTAACTAAAACGATCATTCAAATCGTCAATGGCGAAATGCCCATTGGTATTCAGGGCTCATTCAATCTTTGCGATGTGCGAGATCTCGCTCACGGCTGTATTATGGCCGCAGATAAGGGACGCAAGGGAGAATGCTATATTCTCGGCAACGAGGAGGTTACGCTTAAGGAGATGTGCCGGATACTCCAAAGCGACCTCGGGTGCAAGCCGATAAAATTCTATCTTCCCCTTGGCATCGCCAGTTTTATTGCCAAGAGAATGGAAAAGAAAGCGAAAAAGGGTGGGAAGCAGCCGATTATGACCAGTTTTTCTGTCTACAACCTTGCCCGCAATAACTCCTTCGACTACAGCAAGGCTAAAAAGGAATTAGGATATAAAACACGTTCTTATGAAGAAACACTGCATGATGAAGCACAGTGGCTTAAACGTGAGGGCAAAATTCAAGCTACTGACTGACAAAATAAAAGCATGCACAGACAGGCTTTCGTATTTAAAATTAATAGAACTCAAACAGTATTTATACAATACGCAATTAATCAGACGGTAATATAAGCATCAAGTAAATAAGTAAATTTAAGGAGATAATGAATATGAAAAAAAGCAATTTCGTTGCAATGATCCTGGGTACCATAGGAATCATCTTCGCTGGCATTGGCATGTGTATGTGTCTGCTGCCGGAGTGGAACGCCTTTAAGCCCGGTGTGGTAATGGGCTGTGTTGGACTTATAATATTGCTTATCATGGTAGCTGTTTGGCGTAAGATGGAAAACAAAGCACCCATACGTATGTCGGGAAAGACCATCGCAACCGTTTTTGTCAGCGTTGTCGGTGCCCTGCTTCTCGGATTTGGTATGTGTTTGGTCATGGTATGGAGCAACTTGGTACTCGGTATTATCATTGGCATCGCGGGCATTATCCTGCTGCTTGCCCTTATCCCGCTCATTAAGGGGCTGAAATAAATAGGAGGATTGTTATGAATAAGTTTATTAAAACAAACAAGAAAATTGAAAAGGCTGTGGTTTCCGGCTATCAAGCAATAGAAGACGGAGTGGTTGGATCCTACCAAAAAATCGAGGACGGAGTGGTCGGGAGCTATAAAAAGATTGAAAATAAGTTTGTCGAGGCTTTCCTGACACCGGACGATGATGCTCAAGATAAGACCGATTCCGGTGTAAACAATCAGAATGATGAAAAGGTAGTGTAAAGTAGAATGAGTGAAAATACCGTGAACGGGAATAGTTTTACCGGGTATGAGTACAAAAGTATCACGGTAGACTGCAATATGGAATCCATGTATGCTGACGGCTATCAAAACTTCGGCTGGATATTGGAAGGCACATCCAAGCCACAGGCCGGCGTCAACACGATTGCCTTGAAATTCAAGCGTGACCGAAAAATTCGGAATAAGGCGGAACTTACCCGCCTGCAGCGTCAGTTCGATGCCTGTGCCTCAGAAATCACGCGCATGGAGAAATCGAAAAACTCTCATGCGATGGTGGTAGCTTTAATTGTCGGCTTGATTGGGACGGTTTTCCTTGCAGGAGCGACATTCGCCTGTCTTGGCGGTCTGATTGTTCTGTGCATCGTTCTGGCTCTCCCAGGCTTTATTGGCTGGATTCTTCCGTATTTTCTGTATCACTCAACTTACGACAAGCAAGCCGAAAAGGTCAATCCGTTGATTGATAAAAAGCAAGATGAAATTTATGAAGTATGTGAGCGCGCAAACGCTCTGCTTGGAAACTAAAAGAGAAGGGAAACACAATAAAAAGTTGTACAAAGAAACAATCAGCAACTTTGTGCTGGAAAAGGCAATAAACTACATCTCGAGCAACCTGAGACCAATCTTGCTATTTTTTAATCAAACCCCACCGGAATATTTAATCCATCCTTTCTGCTTTTGGCCAACATGTACCAAAGTGAGAACTATCCTAATACAAAAATACCGCCTATTTTGTCAAATTTGGCGGTGTTTTGTATGATTGCTCATATTTTATTTTGATATTTTTTTTAAACATCATTGTTTTTAACTGATTTTTTCTTGAGATTTCTGTTTTGGTTTTTATTTTCCTCCGTTATAGGGGTTTGATGATTGCATTTTTCCATTCTTGATTTTTTATTGTCTGGCTGACTGTCTTTTGGCATTTTACCACCTCAAATATATTATTTTCAAACTGCCTAAATTAAATGCTAAAATCTCTTAAATTTTAAGAAAAAATTTATTTTATTTTATAAGATCATTTACAATTTTTGCCATATCTTCTTTTGAACGAGCACTATGAGAGCGCTGAATAACTTGGTTTCTTGAAGCATCGTCAAGTGAGTAAAAAACATTCATGGCTTTAGTATTATCGGAAAGTGCCAAGCCAAGACCTACAGGTATTCCTTTATTATCAAGCAAGCTCATTTTATCACCTCAAAAATAGTATTGTAAGCAAAGTGAATTTTATTCAAATTTATATATATATTATTTTATCAGGTTTTTATGTATAATATTATTTGTTTGGCCTAAAATAAATTTGAGGTGTTTAATTATGCTTGAAAACGAAAAATACGAGGATAAGCGATTTAAAGATAAGTTTAACAATGAAACAAATTCTAAAAAAGTAAAGAATCAAAATGAAACACACAATTCGCGAAAAGAAGGTCTCGGCCCGAATACAAAAAGATAAAAAATACTTGAAAAAAGTATCTTGGCGTTTTTCCTTACATCGAAAAGAACTTTATTGGGTGCCGACAAAAATCAATTTATTTTGATTTTGCACTATGTAATTTAGTATGGTTTAAATAAAAAATAATTACAAAAAAGCCTATAATCATTGGAAACAAATGGTTATAGGCTTTTTTGATTTTGACATATTTTTTTATTTTGTTTTACCAAAATATACCATAAAACGTGTCATTTAATTGAAATTATTTTTTTAACGTCCGGTAGTGAAAAACGCCGGTTTTCCTGCATACGCAATGCTTCCTGATAATTTATATCTTTTGCAGCTTCAAGGTGATTTACTATTGCGCCGTAGGCCTCATAGGGAGTTGAATTTTTTATTTTATCTAGTATTTTTTTATGTGCTTCCAGCATTGATGTTTCTGAATTAGAATTTTTTACGGCGGCAACAGAATGTGTAAAAAGCTGATAAAGATGCTTTTTGAAGAACTGATCAAAGTTACTGTTTTCCATATGGCATATAAGTTTCATATGAAAATCCTGGTCGACTTTTACTATATCGTGAAGATCGCTATCGTTTTCAAAAAGCTCCTCCTGTCTTTTGACACACTTTTCAAGCTGTTTTATTACTTGCATTTCTTTTTTGTTTTTCTTGTTTCTTGTAAGTACAAAAGAACAATAACCCTCAATTGCACATCTAACCTGAAAGATATTAAGAATTTCATCCGGAGCAAGAATATGTATTGAAAAACCTTTGTTTGGTATTACATCTATGAGTCCCTCTGCAGAAAGCATTCTTACGGCATCTCTTATGGGCGTTCTTGAAAAACCGAGTGTCTGAGCAATTTTTGTTTCAGAATATATGACATTGCGCTCGAGTTTTTCGTTGAATATCATATTGTACAGTATCTGGTATGCGGTGCTGTTTAAATTATCCAACAGAATTCTCCTTTCTTTTAAAATTAATGAAACATAATTCATCCGACGTATTACGATAGTCAATTTCTATGTATTAAATAATAGCATTTTCTCTAAAAATATGCAAGCAGTAAAAAAATTACTATACATACATAATAGATAAATATAAAATAAAATAAATGTCATATTAGTTAATATATACTATTAAATTGGTCACATAATAGGCAATGAAATGTTGGATTTTACAATAAAATGCATATAAAACAATAATTAATTGCCAAAAAAATATAAACTGATTGACCGGTATACCGGTGTGTAGTATAATTATTTCACAATAAAAAATATTTAATTGGAGGGGATTTTATGAAAAAGCATTTTAGAAAATTGATGTCCGGGGCTTTGGTTTTAACTATGGCTGCTGCCCTTGCCGGATGTGGATCTACAAGCACATCAAGCAAAGCTGCTTCGTCAGGTTCATCAAGCTCAGCAGGTTCATCACAGGGCTCGTCGGCTGTATCCTCGTCCGCTTCCGCTTCATCAAGCTCAACAGCAGAGGCAGATTCTGAGGGAGACATAATTAAAAAGGGTGACTATGTTATTGGTCTTTCAAATTCCTATTTTGGAAATACATGGAGAAAACAAATGGCTTCAGATTTTGAAGACGTTGCTAAAGAAGCCAAAAGTGAAGGGATTATATCAGATTACGAAATACAAAACGGCGATAATACTGTAAATGCACAAATTCAGCAAATAAACAGCTTTATATTAAAAGGTGTTGACGCTATTATTATTGACGCAGCATCTCCTACGGCTATAAACAGCGTTCTTGAAAAAGCTATGAAAGCCGGAATAGTTGTAGTTGCATTTGACTGCACACTTGAGGATGATAAAATACCTCAGGTAGTATTTGATTTTAATGACTTTGGTGAAACACGTGTAAACGATATTGCAGATATTCTCGGTGTAGGAACAGACAAACCTATAAATGTTGTTGAAGTAAGAGGACTTGAAGGAACATCGGCTGAAACAGGTATGCACGACGGCGTTGCCGCAGGTCTTAAAGCACATCCTAATTTCAATGTTGTAGGTACTGTATATGGCTCATTCTCTGCAACAGCAACACAGGAAGAACTTTCTAAGATACTTCCTTCTCTTCCTAAAGTTGACGCTGTAATCACACAGTGCGGAGGTGACTCATACGGCGCAGTTCAGGCTTTTGAACAGAGCGGAAAAGACATGCCTCTTATACTTGGAGACAATGGTGCTGAATATATCGATTGGTGGAAACAGCAGTCAGAAAAAGATCCAAACTTTAAAGCCATAAGCCGTTCAACATCTCCATCTGTATGTCAGGTAGCCTTCTGGGCAGCATTATATGCTCTTAACGGCGGACAGATTCCGCAGAAAATGGTTTGCAACTTTGCTACCATTTCTCAGGATGTCCTTCCAAGTGTAAACGATATGCCTGCTGGTTCAATGTATTCTCCTGCATATAGTTGGGATTGGACATATGAAAACATACTTAATAAAAAATAAAGCATTTTAGACATAAACATGCCCTCGCCGCAGTTACGGAATATTTTCTGTACTGCGGCAAATTTTAGACATAATTTGCCATAAAAAGGGTTTAACGACAATTTTTTAAGGAGGAATACTTTATGGCAGGAGCTGATAGTACCGTAGCAAAAAATACCGGGGTGCTTCTTGAAGCAAACCATATCGTTAAACAGTACGGCAAAACAACCGCAACGAATGATGTAAGTATTTATATTAACTATGGCGAGGTACTTGCACTTGTTGGAGGCAACGGAGCCGGAAAAAGTACACTTACAAGAATGATATCCGGTGTTACAAAGCCGGACAGCGGAGAAGTTATATTTGAAGGACAAAAGCTTGATTTAAACACATTCAATTCAAGAATGGCAACTCAGATGGGTATCAGAGTTGTTTATCAGGAATTATCTCTTTGCACTAATTTAAAAGTATATGAAAATTTTTATGTTGAACTTTATTCTATGTTTAAAGGCGATTTTAAATGGCGCAAAAACGCTCAGAAAATGGCCAAAAATATTATTAACGAAATATTTCCAGATAGCGGAATTGATGTTAACGCAAGACTCGACGAACTTACAATTGCTCAACAGCAGATGTGCGAAATATCCCGTGCTTTTGCAGACAAAAAGTTAAAGCTTCTTATACTTGATGAGCCTACATCATCACTTGCTGAGGAACAGACAAATCAGCTTATTGAATATATTAAGAAAAAAGCTAAAGATGGAATTTCTTTTATATATATATCCCACCGTCTTAAAGAAATAATCGCTCTTGTTGACAGGGTTGACATAATGCAGAACGGGAAAAAGATATGGGAAGGCAACATAGAAGAAACAAATGAGGATGACCTCGTACTTAAAATGAGCGGTATTCTTGACAAAAAGGATTGTACCGAAGAAGAAGTATTATATAAATATGAGCCTGAAAAACTAAATGAAAATGTGTACGTGAAAATGAATAATTTCACTGGTTCAGGCTTGAAAAATGTGGATTTTGAAATAAAAGGCGGAGAAATAATCGGTGTTGCAGGCCTTGAGGGAAATGGACAGAAAGACCTTCTGCATGCTATATTTGAAAGTAAAAACCGCAAAAAAGCTGGAATTGATTTCAAAGGCTCAATTGCGTATGTAACCGGCGACCGTAAAAAAGAGGGTAATTTTGTTCTTTGGGACATACTTCAGAACATGATGATAACAAAGCTCTCTTTCGGAAAGCTATTTAAAGTAAATAACGAAGCGGCACTCCATGACGACGCAAAAAAATGGTATGACAAGCTGAAAATCAAAAGTGACGGCATGGACCAGAAAATTGTAGACCTTTCAGGCGGAAATCAGCAGAAGGTACTTGTAGCGAGAGCTATGGTGGCAGATGCTGACATAATAATACTTGACGATCCTACGAGAGGCGTTGATATTGTAACAAAACGTCAGATATACGAGCTTCTTATTGAAGCTGCAAATAATGGAAAACTTGTTATATTTTACAGCTCTGAAAACATTGAGCTCGAGCTTTGCAACCGTGTTTTCGTAATGCGTTACGGCACAGTTGTTAAAGAACTTAAAGAAAAAGAAGTTGTTGCCGATTCTATAGTTGAAGCTTCATTTATGGGTGAAGAACTTAAACCTGTAAAGAATGACAAGAAAAAATCAAAAGGGCTTAAAATTACAAAAAGCGATGCTTTTATACCATTTGTAGCTATGATGGTAATATATGCGGTATGTGCTTTTAAAAACAGTTCGGTGCTTTCGCCTTTTGGTATAGAGCTTCTTTTAAGCGGTGCGCTTCCGCTAATAGTGCTGTCTCTTTCTCAGATGTTTATAATCGGCCTTGGACATGTGGACCTCGGCGTAGGATATTTTATGGGTATAGTTAATGTTATATGTGCCACGTGGCTTTATACAAATCCGGCTCTTGGATTTGGAGCTCTTATACTGATACTTTTATTTTATGCCTGCATGGGGCTTATAATCTACTATAGAAATATACCCGCTGTTATAATGACTCTCGGTGCGTCATTTATATGGAAGGGCTTGGGAATTACAATACAGCGTTCACCCGGAGGCCAGGTTCCGCAGTGGATACAGGCAATATTTACTTTAGACTCAACTATACCTATATGCCTTATACTTGCGGTAGTTATTACAGCTCTTGCACTGTTGTTTTACAGGTCTAAATACGGAACAGTAATGAAAGGATTCGGCAACAACCCTATGGCGCTTGTAAGAAGCGGTTGGTCACAGCCTAAAGCATATTTTTCAATTTATCTTACGGCAGGAATAATAGCAATGATTGCCGGTTTCATAATAAGCGGTATTTCCGGTGCGTCAGACACTAACGCTTCCGGAACATATACACTTCAGACAATATGTTCAGTTATAGTTGGCGGCGGATACCTTCTCGGAGGTTTGGTTTCAGTTGTAGGAGCAGTCTTCGGTGCTATGACATTCTCGCTTATAAGTGTATTGCTCGGATTTCTTAATGTAAGTACAGACTATGTTGCCGCCGTACAAGGCGCAATTCTTCTGATAATACTTGGAATACGTGCATTTAAGAAGGGAGAGAAGAACTAATGAATGAAAACAAAGCAAAGAAAAAGTTTTCTCTTAGTGATGCGTCATGGGTATATGTAATGTTTGGTTCAATCGCAATGTGGCTTGCAATGTGTGCCATATCAGGAAAGTTTTCATTTGAAAGCCTTCAGACAAACATCATTGCCGCTACTTTCCTTGCAATAGTTTCTATAGGTCAGATGCTTGTAGTAACAACAGGCAAAGGCGCAATGGACCTTTCAATACCCGGTACAATTACACTTGCGGCATTTCTTAATTCAATGCTTATAAACGGAGACCCAAACAAGATTGTAGTAGGCATTATAATTATTGTGCTTACAGGTGCTGCAATAGGCGTTTTCAACAGCATATGCGTACTTGGATTAAAAATTCCTCCTATGATAGCAACTCTTGCCGTAAATTATATACTTAGCTCTTTTGCTATGATGTGCAACAGCCATATGGGATTTGAAAGACTTGTTCAGGCTGATGTGCTTGTTGCAATAGCAAGCGGAAAAACATTCGGCATATATAATATGATATTTGTTGTGGCGGCAATAACCATACTTGTCGTATTTCTTCTGAAAAAAACTACATACGGAAAATCTTTGATTGCTCTTGGTCAGAATGACCTTGCCGCATATATTGCAGGTATGCACATAAATAAAGTGCAGATATTTACATATATATTGGGCGGTGTACTGGGGGCAATAGCCGGACTTCTGATTTCAGTGCGTTCAGGCGGTGCTTTCCTTGGTATGGGCGATGATTATCTTATGGATACCGTAGCCGGTGTTGTACTTGGCGGCACTCTTATGTCCGGCGGACGTGCGTGTGCTGTTGGTACAGTTTTTGGATGTCTGTTTATAAGAATTGTTGTTACTCTTATGCAGCTTGCACAATTTGACATAGGTGTACAATATATTATAAAAGGCATACTTATAGTTGCAATAATAATAATAGGTACACCTTCAAGAAGAAAAACAGAACAAATGTGATTATACGTGAAAGGATGATTTTAATGAAAAAATTAGATGCCCATATACATTTGGGGTGGGACTATGTGTTTGATGAAGGCCAGACAGAAGAACAAATACTTACAGTTGACAAGGAATTTGGCATAACAGGCGGCATAGTTCAGCCATATCTTCCAAGAATGTATATGGAAGACACAAGACAGATACATAACAGAGTTAAAAAATTCTGTGACGATAATCCTACATATTACGGAATGGTTTCAATCAATCCTCATTTTTCGCCTGAAGATTATATAACAGAGGCAACAAGATGTGTAAAAGAACTTGGATTTGTAGGACTTAAAATCACAACTCTCGGACATGCCTGCCATCCAGGAAGCAAAGATGCTTATACAGTATATAAAACAGCGCTTAAACTTGGTGTTCCGGTAATGGTACATACAGGTGCCGGTGCACCTTTTGCAGATCCAATACAGCTGGAAAAGCCTCTTATGGATTTTCCGGATTTGAAAATTGTTATAGCTCACTGCGGCAAAGATGAAATGAGCACTCAGGCAATATCTCTTGCCAGAAGATTTGAAAACTGTTATCTTGAGCCAAGCTGGTGCTCGGTTGTTTCGCTTAAAAAAATGAAAGAGACCGTAGGTCCTGAAAAAATAATGTTTTCGGCCGATGTCCTTCATAATATAGCTACTGAAACAACTATATATGACTGCATATTTAAAGATGAAAAAGAACGTGAGCAGGTATTTTATAAAACATGTGAATCTGTATTTAATCTTAAGTAACAAAATGGCTAAAAACTTCCTTTAACATATGCTCCGGAGAAGTTCCCTTCTTTCTCTGGGGCTTAAAAAATTATTGTCTTTATAAATTATAAAGGAGTGGTATAAATGAGTGAAACAACAGTAACATTTGCCGGTTATACTATCGGGTATGGTAAGGAAACATACAAAGAGCTTGGCCCAATCTGCTCAAGATATGGTAAGAAAGCCGTAGTTATCGGGGGAGAGAGAGCTCTTGCCGCAGCAAAACCTTATATTACAGAGGCAGTAAAAGGCACGGGCATTGAAATTACAGGTTTTGAATGGTTTGGCGGAGTAGCATCATATGAAAACGCCGAAAGACTCGCAAAAATAGATTCAGTTAAAAACGCAGATATGATTTTTGCATGCGGCGGCGGAAAAGCAATTGATACATCAAAATGTGTAGCAAGAAATCTTGACAAGCCTTTCTTTACATTTCCTACGATAGCAGCAACATGTGCATCTATCACTGCAATTGCTGTTATGTATTATCCAAACGGCGTCCAAAAAGACGTATTTGTTGGAAAGAGACCTGCAATACATGCTTTTATTAATCTTAATATAATCGCACAGGCTCCTCCTATTTATCTTTGGGCAGGAATTGGCGATACTCTTGCTAAATATACAGAAGTTCCGTTCTCATCAAGAGGCCACGAGCATGAAATGGCTCATAAGGATGCACTTCCTCTCTGCATGAGCAGAATGACAGGCGAACCGCTTCTTCAGTACGGCAAGGAAGCATATGACCTTGTAAAACAGGGAAAGACCTCATTTGCTCTTGAGCAAACAGTTCTTGCAATTACTGTTACAAGCGGCATGGTTTCGTATCTTATTGATGCTTTCAAGTACAACTCAAGCATGGGACACGCAATATTCTATGGTATGACTGTTCTTCCGCAGATTGAGGAAAAACATCTTCACGGCGAAGTTGTATCTTACGGCGTACTTTGTATGCTTATGATGGACAAACAGATGGATCTTCTTGACAAAATCTATAAATTTATGAAATCAATAGGACTTCCTACAAAACTTGCCGATATGGATGTTAAAATTGAGGAAATGGGACCTGCAATTGAAAGTGCTGCTACAAAATATGACATTGAGTTTGCACCTTACAAGATTACAAAAGAGCTTATGATGCAGGCTGTTAAAGACCTCGAAGAATATAACAAAACGCATTGATGTAACAATTTATATAGTATAACTAATATTTTTGGGCTGTTTGAAATTTTTATTAAGCTTATAAAAGGTTTGCTGTAATATTTGGGGAAGGGCAGCGCCGCCAAGGAGATAAAAAATGGCACAAAAATATTATTTTGGCCTTAAATCGGCTGCTAATTCTTTTTAATACACCGACATCGATGATAATTCATCGGTGCCGGCATTTTATTTATAAAATTAAATAAGAAGATTAAAAATTTTATATTTATTCTCTTGAATTAAATAAATGCATAGACTTAAATTGATACAATTTTACTGTACTCCTCAACTGCTTTTTCTGCTGATTCTTTGCGTATATTATAAATATCTTTGTAATTATTCATAAGCAAAGAAAATATTGAAGAAGAGATGCTGCCGTTTTCTACCATTTGGCTAAGAACTGCTGCCGTTTTTTCATCGGACATGCCTTTTCGATATGGCCTGTCCTCAGTTATTGCAGTGAATATATCTGCAACAGCCATTATACGGGAACCAAGCGAAAGACTGTCTGCCTTAAGGTGAAAAGGATATCCGTGACCGTTTAGTTTTTCGTGATGATAAGCTGCCCATTGAGTTATAATTTCAAACCCTCTTATTGGTTTTAAAAGACGGTATGTATAAAAACTATGACCTCTTATAATATCAAATTCCGCCGGCTCCAGTTTATCCTGTTTTTCAAGTATGTTTTGAGGGATTGCCAGTTTCCCGATATCGTGAAGATTACCGGCTATTCTCATCATTTTACATTCATCTTTGGAAAATCCTGACAGCTCAGCCAATTTTTCGGCGGCAGCCGCTACTCCGGCGGAATGCATTGCCGTAAAAGGACTTCGGAAATCTATAATACGTGAGAAAATCTTAGTTAAATCTACCACTTGGTCTAATGTTAATTTTATAGCTTCAAGATATAAGTCGTTGGGAATATTAGAAACCATAGGCTGGTAAATAAGGTCCAGCCACAATGACTCGGTATCGCATATATCTAAAAATGCGTCTACCAATTCCGGCATAAAAATTGTATTTCTTCTGCTTTTTATATTTTCTCTTATTTTGTCTATTTGACTTATTATGTTTTTTTTGTCGTTTACCTGAACTGCAATTCTGTCTGAAATATGGAGAATATGGCTCAGCATTGAAACTTTTTCTCCGCCGCATAATCTGCCTTTGCCATAATCCCAAGGGATATGATGAAATTTAATTACATTTGCAACATCGCTAAACAAGGGAAAATCACTGAGCAGCTTTGCTCCTATTAAAGCATGATTTTCTGCTGTAAATGGTTCTTCTTCTATTAATTCCAACCTGTCATTTAAAGATAAAGCACCTATGTCGTGAAGGAGCGCAGAAAGCACCAATGTCTGTTTTTGTTCTATTGGAAGCTCAAGTTTTTCTGCAAAATTATAAGCCAAGTAAGCAACCTGATGATGATGATTTGCAACCTCATTGCTTATTAAATCGACGGCGTTTGTCATGCAAACTACTAAATCATATAAATTTGAAAAATATCGATTGCTGTAATACATGTTTTACCCCCAAAACTTTCGTTGGATAAATACTTAGCACTTTTTTTTATTTTGTTTTTTTGATTCATACATTTTTTCATCGGCCAATCTTATGATTTCCTCAGCCGTAAGTGCGGAATCAAACATTGTTATTACTCCTGAAGAGATAGTTACACTTACATTATGACTTTGCATGTTTATTGTTTTAGATACGACGTCACAGCAGATTTTCTTTGAAATACTTCTCGCGTCTTCGTTTACGGTGTTATTTAAGCAAACCAAAAATTCGTCACCGCCATAGCGTGCTGCCCAATCTGTGTCAGTTCTTATACAATGTTTTATGGCTTTTGCAACAAGTTTTATAGATTTGTCGCCTGCCTCATGACCATATGTATCGTTTATTGTCTTCATGTTATTAATATCAATAAAAATAACTGACAAAGGACTTTTGTTTACTGTTGCTTTTATAATATTTATAGGCAGACGATCATCTAAAAACCTGCGATTGTATAAGCCTGTAAGCGGATCTTTAATTACCATATCGTTTATGTTATGTACAACATTGCTTATAAGCTGATTTTTTGTGTAATCACCTGTACCAATTACCATACTGTCTGTTGCATTTTTGAACAGTTCCAGTACAACGCTTTGCTCAGAGGTTTCAATAGGCAGCGCTGTAACCAGCATAATTGCGTTTGGACTGCACTCGAGTTTAATAAAACTTTTATTTTCTTTATAGGCACGAACAGAAATGCAGTTATCGCATATACATCCATTTTTCCAATATGTATAACATATTTTATTTGTTTTAACTATGCAGTTGTTTTTATACTCCATAACATTTTTTGCCACAGGATCAACAAGCCTAACCACATCATACATTTTACTAAAAAAATCCAGGTTTTTCTGCAATTTGTCAAGAGTTATTTTTTCAGACATATCACTTTCACCTCAAATAGCATTATAAAGAAGATGTATAATATTGTCAAACTTTACAAATGCATATTTATATTAATTATTATTATTATTTAACTTGAGATTTTTTAGAGAAAATTTTTTAATTAATTTATAAAATTAAATAAGAACTACTGTGTTATGCAACGATTTTTTAAAATAAAAAAAATAGCCGGTTTTAAGCCGGTTATTTTATAAGGTTATTTACTATACTATCCATATCTTCTTTTGAGCGTGCATGATGTGAACGCTGAATAACACGATTTCTTGAAACTTCGTCAAGATCAGAAAAAGCTCTCATAGCATCAATGTTTTTGGCAAGAGCCATGCCAAGGCCGATAGGAATTTCGTCATCATTTAGCAAACCCATTTTTATCACCTCAAATTTAGTATAGTAATGAAATAAAATTTTATTCATAATATGCTTTTGTTAATTATGTATTATATGCCAATAATTTATAGGCATAAATTGTTTTATACTTATGAGTTTTAAAAATTGAAAACTTTGCATAACTTTTTTATTTTTCATAAATAATGTATAAGAGGTGAATGAGTATGGCAAAAGCTGGAATGAGAAGACCAAGTCCGGAACAACCGCATGGAACAGAAAGCAATCATAAAAACAAATTTCATAAAAATGATGCAGAACCAGTTCCGGAAATACAAGGCAAAGCTAAGTCCGGACATGAAAAGGCCGGAAGAATTTAATATTTAAACATCTGTCTATAGGCAGATGTTTTTTTTGGCTTAAACATAACAAAAAAGGGTAACCAAATACAGCTTTAAAGATGTAAAAATGTTCATATAAAATAAAGAAAGGAGATTGCAAATGGACTATACAAGTAATTTTAATTTAAAAAAACCGGCGCAGACGGACTTTTATAATGTATCTGACTTTAATGATAATGCCGACATAATTGATACAAAGCTTAAAGCAAATGCAGATGCTGCATCAGGAGCTGAAAGCAAAGCCAAAGCGGCACTGCCTGAGAGTGATTTTACGGGAGCAAATGTGCTTGCCAAAATGGCAGCAGATAAAAGTGTAGTTCCGGTGAAAAACGGAGGAACGGGGGCCAGCTCGTCAAGCAGTGCCTTAAGTAATCTTGGAGGGTTATCAAAATCCGGTGGAATAATGGCAGGCGACATCATTATGGGAACAAATAAAGTGAAATATAATTCGTCCGGACAGACTTATATGCATTTTTGGGGAAATGATACTGAAGGGTTGGCTAAAACAAATAATGTAGATATTGGTTCATGGCAGGGTGTTAGCTTTTCTAATACTTGCAGCACCGGGCCCGTAAGCAAAGGAAGCCCGGCTGTTTCGATAAGCACTCGAAGCGGTAACATATATTTAACTGGTGATATAAAAACTGCCGATGGTAATAATTATATACAGTCACTTTTGACAGGAGGGAAGATAAGTGTGGTAAAAAGTATACAAAGAGGAATTTATAAATTTACTGATGAAGATAATGCTTCAATATCAATATCTACAGTTGACTCATCAAAATGTAGCGTTTTTATTAATAATCAGTATATTGGTGGTCAGTGTGGTCATATTTATGGGTCCCAAGTAGTTTCTTTAACTTCAAGTAAATTAACAATTTCGCCAAATTATTATAGGTATAACAGTGATAACAATTATGGAACAGCAGGATGGGAGATAGTTGAATTTTATTAAATTTAAATTTGAAAGGAGATGCATATATGTTTTATGCACAAATAAATGACGAAAATATATGTACCTGTGTAAGTCAATTGTCCGGTGAAATTGACAATAAGTCTTTGATTCAAATTGACAGCTATGATACATCGCTTCTTGGTAAAAAGTATGAAAATAATACATGGGAAGAAACAGAGAGCAAAGAAGAAACAGATGATGTATCCGACAATGAGCTTTTTCAGGCGGAAGCACTTTTAAATCAACAAAATATTATTATTAAGCAAAATGAACACGACGAAGTTTTGGCACAGATACTTTTAGACCAGCAAAGTTGAAGGAGGAATACATAATGTACAAAATAGTAAAAAGATTTTTTGACAAAGGAATATACAGCGCAAATGATGTTTCAAAGTTTGTTTTAAGCGGCAGCCTTACATCGGCAGAGTATAAAAATATAACCGGAACAGATTATGCAGCACAATAAAATAAAAACCCCCATATTGGGGGTATTTTTTATAGAAAGAAGATGAAAACTTGGAATTTAGTATACAATTTTGGATACAGATAATTATTTATGCTCTATCTTTTGGCTGTGTTTACGGAAGCTTCAGCACAAGACTTAAATATCTTGAGAAAAAGATGGATATACACAATCAGCTTCAGGACAGAATGGTGGCGGTTGAGCAGTCGGCAAAGCAGGCCCACCATCGTTTGGACGAATTAAGAGATGAGCTGCACGATGAAGAAAGACGGGAAACAAGGTGATACAATTTACATTATATGTTTGATGTTATATTATTCATATAAAATATAAATTTTGATTTTAAGCGTGTTTTATGTGCTTCAAATGAAGCAGGTTTTATTAAAAATACTATAGATGAGAGAATATAATTTATGTTTCTCATCTTTTTTATTATTTTTTTATTCCGGATAAGAGTATTTCAAAATGTTCTCTAAATTGTTTTTTTAAATCAAAATCGGGATATCTTATGCACCATTCATAAGTTAAACCGCGCAGTGCCATTACAAAGTGGTCTGCAATTACATCAACAGGGATTTCTGTTTTAAATTCTCCACTCTGTATTCCTCGATTTACTAAATCTCGGAATAAACTGTAGATATCTCTATTGTAATCCAGCAGAAAATCGGTTCCGGGCTTTCGTTCAATTTGAATTCTGTATGCGATTTTAATTAAATTGTATCCTACATTATCTGCTATATTGTCGGCAATTTTTTCAACCAATGCAATCAAAATATGAAAAACTGATGTATCATCAGGAAAGGATTTTTCAAAAGTTCTATAGTTAAAATCAGACTTGTTTACATATTCAGCTATAAGAGCAGACATAAGTGAATCTTTTGATGGAAAATGAACATAAAAGGCGCCTTTTGAAATTCCGGCTTTTTCAACTATGGAATCCACACTGACTTTTTCAAAACCATATTGCCGAAATAACTCGTCGGCACACTGATATATTTTTCTTCTTGTCTCTGGTGCATTGCGCCTTCTGCTTTCTGTTTTCTGTGTTTTCATAAAATCAATTCCTCTCTTGACTTGATACAGTTACCGAATTATAATGACTGTAGTCGGTAACGCTAATTAATATGATTATACAAAAAATTATTCATATATGCAAGTTATGAGCTGGGGAAATTAAAGAGAGGAAGGACGTAAAAGTGAAAAGGTTTAGAATGAAATTTTTGTCAATCATTATGGCGGTTGTATTTACCGTGGGGCTAATGCCTGTATATGCTGTTTCGGCACAGGCGGAAGAAGCGCTTTCTGTAAGCGGAGATGGCGGATACATGTATGACGAATCCGGCAACGTTACTATAACACAAAGTGGTACATATACAATTACTGGCACAGGGGACCAGATATCAAACACGATAAGCGTCGCCAGTGACGTGAAGAATGTAGATATCACTCTTGACAATGTAAACATTGTCACATCAAGCACAACTTCAAGTGCTTTTACACTGGAAGGTAATAACAATGTAAATTTAACACTTTGCGACTCTAATACTTTAGAAAGCGGCAGTAATTATGCCGGTCTCCAAGTAACAGGACACTCAAATCTTAGGATAGACGGCGACGGCTCTTTGTCTGTAACAGGCGGCAACGGCGGTGCCGGAATAGGTGGCGGTGTTATGGGCGACGGCGGAGATGTAACAATAAACGGTGGTACGGTAGTAGCAACGGGCAAGTCTGGCGGCGCAGGAATAGGAGGCGGCTTCACGGCGAGCAGCGGAGGAGATGTAACAATAACCGGTGGTAGAGTAGTAGCAACGGAAAATGATTTCGAAGACGACTACGTTGCCGTCGGGAATGCAATAATAACTGGCGGCTCAGTTAAAGCCGACAATATAGGCTCGACAGTATATTATGACACGGACCGAACAACCAAGGCATATCTTACCGAGGTTACGGTAGGAGAAACACCGGTTGTATCCAAGGATGTTACATATACAATAAACGGCGGAAGCAACATTAAAACTGCGACAGACGAAAACGGTATACTTTACCTTTGGCTGCCCGAAAGCAGTTCAACAGCAGTGGACATTATGACATCAAGCAATGCTGAGTACGAGGCTGCAGGTGAAATAGCGGCGTCAAATGACAACACATTAACTGCTGTTATTATGCCGATAAAAATAACAGAACTTCCATTGGCGTCTGAAATAAACTCAGGAAGTACTATTTCTGCTTCAACACTTACCGGAGGTACGGCAGAGAAAGAAAACGGCGAGGCTCTTACGGGAAAGTTTACGTGGACAAATCCGGACACAGTTGTCACTTCATCAGGCGATTACAGTGTAACCTTTACGCCGGACTGCGGAGAATATGGAAGTATAACCGGTATGGTATATGTATTGGTTAAAAACAGCACTGACAAAACAGAGATGTTAATAAATGACAGAAGTGTAAATATAAGTCTCCCCGGAGACTATATTATTAACGGCACTGGCGAACCGACATCAAACACAATAAGTATTGCAAACGGTATAACAGGAGTAAACATTACTCTTGACAATGTAAACATCGATGTATCAAGCAAAACTTTAAGTGCTTTTGCACTGGAAGGCAATAACGATGTAAATTTAACACTCATCGGCTCTAATACTTTGAAAAGCGGCAGTAAATATGCAGGACTCCGAGTACCGCAAGGCTCATTGCTTACAATAGCCGGAGACGGCTCACTTTCAGCAGTTGGAGGAACAGATGCTGCAGGAATAGGCGGTAATGCTGCAGGAATAGGCGATGCCAGTTATTTCGAGTGTGACTGTGGAATTGTAACAATAAACAGCGGCGTTGTAACTGCAACCGGAGATGGGTATGGCGCGGGAATAGGCGGCGGCGGAAGCAGCAGAAATAACGGAAATGGCGGAAACATAACAATAAACGGCGGTACGGTAATAGCAACAGGCGGCAGTTATGCGTATGGCATCGGACAAGGCAATAAAGGCAGCAACGCCGGCACACTTACCATTACAGGCGGTTCTGTTAAAGCGGACAGCGTAGGCTCAGAAGTGTATTATGACACCGACAACACAACTCGGGCATATCTTACAAAAATAACAGTCGGCCAAACTCCTGTGGCATCAGAAAATGTTACATATACAATAGACAGCGGAAGCAAAATTAAAACTTCAACTGACGAAAACGGAATACTTTATCTTTGGCTTCCTCAAAACTATGTATGGGATAATAAATTAACGGCAATTGACGTTACTGCTGACAACACGGTGTATGAGGCATTAAGTGCAATATCTGCGTCAAACCGCAATGAATTAACTGCATTATTAGTTGCAAAAATAACAACGCCTCCTACGGCTTCAAATATTGACACCGGAAACAAACTTTCATCTTCAACACTTACCGGCGGTGCGGCGGAGAAAGGAAACGGCGAGACTCTTGCCGGAACGTTCACTTGGACAAATCCAGATGATGTCGCTTGTTTTTCCGGTGAATACAGCGTAACTTTTACTCCGGATAATTCGAATTATGAAAGTGTAACTTTAATGGTACCTGTATCAATTAATGCCAAAGAATACTCAATAAATGACGGCAGTGTGGAAATAAGCGAAAGTGGAAGCTACATAATTTCCGGTACAGGCGAGCCAACATCAAATACAATTAAAGTAGATAAATATATAAGTGGGGATGTGGATATTACACTTAAGAATGTAAACATTGATGCATCCGACACAAATTCAAGTGCATTGTCAATTGGATTTGATGATTACGTATTTTTGGATTTATACGGCGATAATATTTTTAAAGGCGGCAGTTTAGGAGCCGGAATAAAGGTAGACAGCACTTCGAGGCTATATATATTTGATGATCCGTTAGAAGATGAACCAAGCGGCACACTTACGGCTGTTGGCGGAGATAAAGCTGCCGGGATAGGCGGTTCAGGCAATGCGTCTGACAATAGCTGCGGAACAATAATATCTTCTTTCGGATTTATAAACGCAACCGGAGGAAGCGGAGCTGCCGGAATAGGCGGCGGCGCCGGAGGAAACGGCGGAGATATAAAGATATTGGGCGGCTCAGCAGTAGCAAAAGGCGGCGATGGTGCCGCTGATATAGGACATGGCGCAGGAAACAGCAATGACGGCTCAATAGTTATTACATGTGGCTCTGTAAAAGCAGATAATATAGGCCAGAGCACAGTGTACTATGACGACAATAAAACAGTACCGGCTTATCTTACAAAAGTAAAACTTGGAGTAAATCCGGTAAAATCTCAGTATGTTGATTATATATGTGACAGTTCAACAGGTTCTGTCTCAAGCTCGACAGATGAAAACGGAATATTTTATCTCTGGCTTCCTGAAAGTGATTCTGCTAAATTAGATATTTATTTTGGAGACGAGTATTATAAGGCGTCGGGAGCAATAAAGGCGTCTAATGACAATACTCTTACGGCAATGGCTGAATCTTTTATCACAGAACTTCCAACTGCATCAAATGTCGGATACGGCAGCAAACTTTCTGATTCAAAACTTTCCGGAGGTACTGCAACTGGAGTATGGGGCAAAGAGATTACAGGTAAATATACATGGGATAATACTGATACAATTATCAAAACATCAGGTGATTATTACAGTGTAACATTTACTCCAGATAATCCGAATTACAAATGTACAACGGCAAAAGTGAAAGTATTAATTGAAAATGACGAAGACGATGACAATTCAAACTCAGGCGGCGGTACGACAGTGTCTGGCGGAGGCTCATCTGCATCCAACACATCGGATACTTCAGTTTCAGCAAACGTCATAGAAACAAAAGCAACTGAAAACTCAGACGGAACAGCAACCGCAAATGTAACTGATAACCAAATAAGCGAAGCATTAAATGAAGCAACAACGAAGCAGGACGGAAATGAGCATGCTCTTGAAATTAAAGTAAGCGGCTCATCATCAGATATTTCAACGGTTATTTCAAATGCATCACTTGAAAATATAACAAACAGCGGCATAACATCTCTAAATATTGATACTCCGATAGGCTCTGTTGCATTTGACAGCACGGCTCTTGAAAGCATTGAAGAAAACGCCGGAGAAAACGTTGGTATATCAATATCTAAAGCGGATACTTCTTCTTTTTCAAGTGAGGAACGTGCTGAAATAGGAGACAGACCGGTTTATGAACTTACCTTAACTTCAAATGGGAAGACAATATCCGATTTCGGAGATGGAACGGCTACAGTAAGTATTCCGTATACACTGAAAGACGGTGAGAACCCAAGTGAAATTGTTGTCTATTATGTAGCAGACAGCGGAGCTCTTACAGAGGTGCCGAATTGTGTATATGATGCATCTACAGGCATGGCAACTTTTAAAACGACACATTTCAGCGATTATATGATTAGCTATAATAATGTCGAATTTAATGATGTATCAGGCTGGTATAAGGATTACGTCGATTTTCTTGCAGCAAGAGGAATTATGAATGGTGTGGGAGATAACAGTTTTAAACCAAACGATAATATTAGAAGAGCGCAGTTTGTAACCATACTTGCAAACCTCGGCAGTGATGATTTAAGTAAGTATGCAAAATCATCATTTACTGATGTTTCAAATACGGATTGGTATTTTGCTCCGGCGCAGTGGGCATACGAAAATGGAATAGTAAAAGGAACGGACGGAAAATTTAATCCAAATGCCGATATTACCCGTGAGCAAATGGCAGCAATGCTATATAACTATGCAAAGTCGACGGGAATTGATGTTTCAAATGTGGAAGGCATGATTCGTGAATTTTCAGATTATGAAAGTATTTCCGACTGGGCTGTGACACCTATAGACTGGGCAGTAAACTTAGAAATATTATCCGGTGACGATACAGGTAACTTCAGACCTAAGGCAAGTGCTACACGTGCTGAGGCTGCAAAAGTAATAACGGTATTTTTACAGAACATGTTAAAATAAAACTATTTAAGGGCTGTTTTGAAAATAATTACAACACAAAAAATGTTTAGAAACTATGATTTTTATTAAATAAAAAAGAAGCACAGCATTTTAACTGTGCCTCTTTTTTATTTGTTATATGGGGTGGTTTTTAGAAAAAGAGATATGTAAGATTATTTATAACTTTTGACGCACTCCGCCATTATCAAAAGCAAAAAGCCTACTTGGAGTACATTGGAAAAGTGTACATAATTCTTCAATTACTTCATATCTGATAGATGAAGTCTCATTATTAACCATTTTATTGAAATTTTGATAGCTCATTCCAAGTCTTTTGTATAACCAGTATTTTGTTTTACCGTTTTCCTCAAGAAGGTTTAACACGTCTAATTTTACCATTTTCCATCGCCCTTTCTTAATATTTTCAAAAATACTCTGAAAAAAACAAAAAGGTGGACAATTTAAAATTGTCCACCTTGACATAGCTAATGTTTAATTACCTTACAAGAGCATTATACAACTGTTATCGGTTTTTGGCAACACTTTTTTAAAATTTTTTTTTCATTCAGCAAACTGTCGGCCTTCATGGTCAATTTTGTAGTTATCTTTATATATCAATTCACTTACAGGCACTATTTCATAGCCTTTTTCCTTTAACCCTTTTAAAATTGTATCAAGAGCCTGCGGTGTATACTTAGCGTCATTGTGAAAAAGTATTATTGAGCCGTTCCCCAAATGCTTATGATTAAGGACACGTTTTATCTCATCTTGGACGCCGTATCCTTTCCAATCGAGACTATCAGCATTTGAAATAAAATAAAACAACGTGAATACAATGTTTTTAAAGAGGCTTTTTAGGTGAAATTTTATGGATGCCATATATTTAAGACAATCTGTAGACAAAAAGGACTCTATATCCATAGAAACACAGCTTGAAAAATGTCTGAAGGAAAGCAACGGAAAATATATGGTTTTCAGTGACAAAGGGTTTTCCGGCAAAGACACAAACAGACCTCAGTTTCAAAAAATGATGAAGCTGATAAAAGAAGGCAAAATTAACAGAATAATTGTATACAGACTTGACAGATTCAGCAGGTCAATTGCGGATTTCTCGGCTTTATGGCAGGTATTAAGTGCCAACGGTGTTGAGTTTATATCGGTAAACGAACGTTTTGACACCTCCACGCCTATAGGCCGTGCCATGCTTTATATCATTATGAGCTTTGCACAGCTTGAAAGAGAAACAATTGCGGAAAGAATACGTGACAATTATTTTTCGAGGCTTGAAAAAGGTATTTGGCCGGGAGGACCGGCGCCGTATGGATTTGACATAATCAAAAAAAATATACAAGGCAAAAATTTTTCTGTTTTGTCTGAAAACGAAAATGCCGCAAATGTGAAAGAAATTTTTGATTTATACAGCAGTGAAAAAGTAAGCCTTGGTGAGATTGGCAAATATATGCGCCAAAAAGGTGATAACAATCTTACTTGGAACAATCTTTCGGTATCAAGAATTATAAAGTGTGCCGAATATGCCGTATGTACATCGGAGTTCTATTATTATCTGATTTCGCAAAGCATTAGTATTAAATCAAGCTTTGATTGTTTTGACGGAAAATCCGGCGGAATACTGTGCAAAAAAACATTTGCGGTTTCATTTCACAAAGGAATAGTTGACGCAGATACTTGGATTAAATGCAATGAAAAGATTAAAAAAAACAGCGCAATTAAAAATACAGGCAGAGGAAAATATTCTTTTCTTTCCGGTATGCTTAAATGCGGAAAATGTATGAGGACAGTAAAAATAATAAACTCGTCAGGTAAACTGTACCTTTTTTGCTCCGGCAGAACAAACGGGCATCTTTGCAAATGCGATATAAAATGCGACATTAAAGTTATAGAAAAACACGTTTTAAAAACAGCTGAAAATATATTAAAATCATGCGTTTTTCAGCCGGATAAACCTATTTGCAATGATGAAATAAGCAAGAAAATACAAAGACTTATTGATATAATGTGTGACTGTCCTGCTGAAAATGTGGATCTTATAAACGAAAGAATAAAGCAGCTTTGCAAAATGAAAGAAAAAAGCAATAATCCAATTAATATAGAAATTGATTTTGAAGGTCTTGATTTGGAAAACAAGAAAAGAATTTTTAGAAAATTAATTAAACAAATAGTAGTTGAACAGGAAAAGGCAATTATATATTGGAATTTCTGATATTTGCATTATGTGCTATTGACAATGTACGTTTTTTTAAATACCCTTAATTAAGAAAATAAAAAACAAATTGGTTTTGTCATTGTGACAAGGCCTTTATAAATATAATTAAGGAGTTTGCAGATGGAAAACATAGAACTTGTTATTTTTGACATGGACGGACTGATTTTTGATTCGGAAAGAATATTTATGGAGCAGCTTGGCTCTGTAATGGCCGAGTACGGATACGTTCTTACAGAAAACATATATCTTAAAACAATTGGGCTTAACGGAATAATACTTAAGGAAACAATGCTTAAGCAGTACGGCGAGAACTATCCGTTTGAGGAAATAAGCCATAAAGCCAGGAAACGGGTAAATGAAATAGCCGAAGACGGAAAACTTACAGTAAAAAAGGGGATACCGGAGCTTTTGGAACACATAAAACGAAAGAACATTAAAAGCTGTGTGGCGTCATCATCTCCTACGAGATTTGTTGAGCAATACTTAAAACTGTACGGATTATATAATTATTTTTCTGGAGTTACCGGTGGCGAAAAAGTTGCCAAATCAAAGCCGGAGCCAGATATATTTTTAAAAGCCTGTGCAGACTTTGATGTTAAGCCGGATAAAGCAATTGTGCTTGAAGATTCTCAAAACGGGATAATAGCGGCTTACAGGGCAAAAATCAGGTCAGTGTGTATACCTGACATTAAAGTACCAGACGAAGAGATTTTAAAAACAGCTTTTTTGGTTGCCGACAGTGCACTTGATGTAATTAAAATAATATAGCTTTTTGTAACATGTAAAATTGCGATATTATTTTAAATGACAAAACCACTGCTTTTTATGTGCAATCAAAACAAAAATATCAAAAAATGACATTCAAAAATTAGTAATAAATTTCTTGTTTTTTCAAAAATTTGTATAATTTGACATATATTCGTTGACATTTTACTTTGCAGAGGTATAATTTAATTATGCTTTTGGTGCTGAATTTTAGTTTCAGATAATAGGGAAACAGGTCGAAGTCCTGTGCGGTCCCGCCGCTGTATGAACAAAGCTTTTTTACATTTAGGCCACTGTATAATTTATGGGAAGGCGTAAAAAAGCACTGATGTTTGAGCCAGAAGACCTGCCAAATGCATGCACAATATGTTACGGTGTATAACTAAAGTGTGCTTTATTTATACCCGTTCCTTAAAACAAAAAAGGAGTGGAGAAAATGTCAAACGCAGAAAGAAAAACAATTGCCGCGTCAACAGTATTCGCGGCAATGTTTTGTATAGCGCCGTATGCTTACGCTATGCATATCATGGAAGGTTTCCTTCCGCCTAAATACTGTATTATGTGGGGTGCCATATGTGTACCGTTTTTGGTTGCGGGTTTTATTTCTCTAAAAAAAATCATCAGAGACCACAGAAGGGCGGTAATCATACTTGCAATGGCAGGCGCCTATACTTTTGTTTTGTCATCGCTTAAAATACCATCCGTTACGGGAAGCTGTTCACATCCTACTGGCACCGGTCTTGGGGCAATTCTTTTTGGCCCGAGCGTTATGAGTGTGCTTGGTATTATAGTGCTTATATTCCAGGCGCTTTTGCTTGCTCACGGCGGTATTACCACTTTGGGTGCAAACACTTTTTCAATGGCTATCGGCGGCCCGTTTGTGTCGTACGGAATATATAAATTATGCCTTAAACTAAAATCACCTAAATCTTTAGCCGTTATGCTTTCGGCTACAATCGGCGATTTATTTACATACTGTATTACATCTTATCAGCTTGCACTTGCTTACCCGTCAAAGGTTGGCGGAGTTACAGCCTCGGCTTTGAAGTTCCTTTCTATATTTGCCATAACACAGGTACCGATTGCCATAATAGAAGGCATAGGAACAGCTCTTGTAGTGGCAATGCTTGAAAAATATGCTTCAAAAGAGCTTACCGACATTAACTTTTTAAAGGGGGCTGTTAAATAATGAAGTTTAATAAAAAAACAGCGGCTATATGCATAATTATTTGCGTTATAATAGGCGTTATACCTCTTATTTTTGATAAAGGAGCCGAATTCGGTGGAAGTGACGATGCTGCCTCAGACGAGATATCGCAAATAACAGGAACCGATTACAAGCCTTGGATAACCCCTCTTTTTACACCTCCGAGCACGGAAGCCGAATCACTTTTATTCTGTATACAGACAGGTATAGGAGCCGGAATTTTTGGATTTTGCGCAGGGAGGCTGTATGAAAGGAAAAAGAAAAATCGGGATAATGATGAATTATGACGGACGCAATTGCCTATTCAAGTAAATTAAGAAAAATAAATCCTCAGACAAAAACATGGTTTGCCCTGTGCACGCTTTTTTTATGTGTGTTTATGCACGATATATATGTATCAATTATCGTTATTGCTTTTATGTGGAGCGTAATATTTTACGGCTGCAAAATAAGAGCTCATGAGCTTTTTCATTTAATAGCAATTCCTGTTTTGTTTCTCATAATGAGCATGGCAGCCATAATTTTGAATATTTCAGGCACACCTGAAAAGCTTTTGGCGCTCCCGTTTTTCGGTAAGTATATTACTTGCTCAAAAGAAAGCGTATATAAAGGCATAAGTACGATTATCACGGCTTTTTCGGCTGTAAGCTGTATGTATTTTTACGCTCTTACAACACCGCTTAATGATATGATAGCAGTTATGCAGAAACTGAAAATTTCGGACGTTATTACAGAACTTTTTATGCTGATTTACAGGTTTATATTTATGCTTTTGGATATTGCGGAGGATATTTTTACAGCGCAGAAATGCAGGCTTTCTGAAAAAAACATTAAAATTTACTTAAAATCAACGGCGATACTTTGTTCTGTACTTTTCATACGTGCTTTTAAAAGAGCCGATATACTTTATACTGCTATGGAATCAAGAGGATATGACGGCAGAATAAATACTCTTAAGAAAAAATTTGAAAAAAACTTTAAAATAACTGTTTTTGCTGTGTTTTTCGATTTATTTTTAATTGCATTATATATTTGGAGGAAATAAATTTGCATTTAATAGAAGTAAAAAATGTGGAATTTTCATACGACGGTAAAAACAAGGCACTTAAAGGCGTGAATCTTACAATAGAAAAAGGCGAGAAAATAGTTTTTATAGGCTCAAACGGTTCGGGAAAGTCAACGCTGTTTTTTTGCTTTAACGGCATAAACAAACCTCAAAAAGGTGAGATTTTATTTAATGGAAAAAAAATTGACTATTCAAGAAAGGGGCTTCTGGAACTCAGAAAAAATGTGGGCATTGTTTTTCAGGAGCCCGACAATCAGCTTTTTTGTGCCGATGTTTTTCAGGAAATATCGTTCGGACTTCTGAATATGGGCGTTTGCAGCGAGGAAGCCGCAGAAAAAGTGGATAATATTTCAAAGGAAATGGAAATAAACACATTTCTTGACAGGCCTGTTCACGCATTAAGCGGAGGCCAGAAAAAACAGGTTGCCATAGCCGACATAGCTGTTATGGAGCCTAAACTCATGATACTTGATGAGCCGGCCTCGGCGCTTGACCCTAAGCATAAGAAGATTGTACGAAAGCTGACTGATGACATATATAAAAGAAACACAACCGTAATCGTATCCACCCATGATATGGATTATGCTTTATCATGGGCGGACCGATGTGTTGTATTTGACAACGGAAAAATAATTGCCGACGGTAAACCGGAAGATATACTTTCCGATGATAATGTAATAAGCCAAGCCAATCTTGAACAGCCTGATGTGCTGAAGCTTTATAAAAATATGTTAAAAAGCGGTATTATTAAAGAAAAGAAAGTACCTAAAACAATTTCTGAGATTGAAAAATATATCACTGATTCTTTTCAAGCATAAATTTTATTCCAAGTGACAGTCGTTTAGGTATTTTTGAAAAATGTCCGCCTTCATTTAAAACATATGTTGTTTGTGATACATTTGTGTCGTTTTTTAATATTTCATATATCTCACTTGTGCGCTGGCCCACAAGCCTCATTTTTGGATTTTTTGTTTTGTGTTCATCCTTGCCCAGACTTAAGTATATTCTTGAGTTTGGACGTGGATGTTTTTTTATTATGTAGTCTAAAAAACCATCGTACCATAAGGAACCTGAGCAGCAGGCGCATGCTGAAAACAAATCGCTTTCATACATACTCCATAAAGCCATAAGTCCTCCCAGAGAATATCCCAAAATCACATTTTCTTTCACATCCATTTTTTGGGAAATCTCAGGTAATAAAGAAGCAATAAAATTCAGTGTTTCAGGCGCTTTTCCACCGAAACTGCTGCCTTTAAACACCGCCTTAGCCGGCCATGGAGTATAATCGTCATTCCAATTTACGGGAATAAAAGAGACTATGCCAAAATCATTCCTGTCTGTAAGTTTTATAATTTTCTCGGCCTCATCAGACATACCATCACCACATAGCGCAAATACTGCCGATATTGGAAAAATCGGACTTTCCGGCATAAATACTTGAACTGTTTTGTTTTTGAATTCAAATTGTATGGTTTTCATTTTTAACACCTCTTTATCATTATTATACTGCAAAGTAAAATAAGTTGTGGTAAAATATTATTATAAATTGTGGAAAGGAATGAATATTTTGAAATTTTATCTTTCTGGAGATTTAGAAGAAGTAAAAAAATATATTGATATTGATTCAATTGACAGAACTGATGAACCTGAAGAAGGTGTAATTGAGTTTGATTTTTTTTGCGGAAAAGTACCTGAAAAAGATGATTTGCTTATCGAAATGGATGCAGATGTAAGTTTTGATCCGGAATATGATTCGGTTTCGGAAAAATATGTTTTTGTTGTAGGCGCTGATGAAGAAAAACTAAAAAAAGCACTGAAAGAAGCAGAAGATACTGTTGAGAGTGCTCCTTTTTTCCCGTTGGACTGGAAACCTGAAAGGGGGAAAAAAAGATATGTGCTTAACAGCATGATGTGTTTTGAAAATATGCGCGACTGTTTAATGTATATGGACTTTATTATGAACTGTCTAAACGGAAGCGGTTTTTTCAAAATGGATATGTCTATAGTTGGGTTGGAGTTTTCGTCGGATTCAAACAAAATAAGATATATTAAAAACTGCAAAGACAATGAAATAGACAATATTAAAAATCTTCATGGAACAATTGCTGTTTTTGATATAGACAGCAAAGTTAATGGTTTGGAATATCTTTCAGGTGTTGTAAACGATATGCATACTCACCTTGAAAAAATATCGGATTCTAAAATGCACTTTTTGCAGATGTTTTATATCGAGGGAGATACATCGCTTATGTATTTTTATTGGAAATAAGGTGTTTTATATGAGCAGAATTATAAAAGTAAAAAAACAGACTCAAAACAAATTTTTAAATATGTATGAGTTTGAATCCGAAAGAAGAAATAAAAGCAGGTTCAGCTATTTTGTTTCATCAAGGGCCGAAAATGAGAAAGACCTTAAAATAAACAAAAAAGTATTAACTGCCGACGGTGTTGCTATTTATGGAATTTACCATGACAACGAGGACAGAGTAGCCCTTGTAAAACAGTACAGGTATACAATTGGGGATTATGTATATGAATTTCCGGCAGGGCTTGTGGAAAAAGGCGAGGATGTTTACTCGGCGGCTGTAAGAGAAATGTATGAGGAAACAGGGCTTAATCTTAAACCCTTTAAAAGCGAAACGTATTCAAAGCCGCTTTTTACTACTGTGGGAATGACGGACGAGACTTGCTCAACGGTTTTCGGGTATTTATCAGGTAAACCTACAAATTGCCATCAGGAAGCAACCGAAGACATACAGGTTGTGCTTGCATCAAGAGACGAGGCAAAAAGAATACTGAAAGATGAAAAAATAGCTGTTATGTGTGCATATATGCTTATGCATTTTATTTGCAGCAAGGACCCGTTTTATTTTATAAAAGATTTGAAATAATTAACAATTTTTCAAACATGTTTCACATATCCTTCATATTTTTATTTTATAATTAAGAAAGAATTCTTTTAAAAACGGTGGTGATACATTTGAAACAAAAAACAGGATTAATAATTCTGGCAGCGATGATTTTTGCTGTGCAAAGTCTGTGTGTTCCTGTGTTTGCCGATGAAAACAAATTGCTCGAGCAAACAAACAAAACAGTTGATAGCGCTTTCGATGGATATAACGGAAACGAGATACTGGTTATGTATAAGGACGGCAGTGTTAAAACTGAAGGCTTCAGTAGCAAAAATGAGATGCAGGCGGAAATTAAAAAGCTTTCAAATGATAAAAATGTTGATATAATACAGCCAAATTATTCTTATAAGGATACGGCAGTGTCAGTTGATGATAAGCTTTATCCAAAACAATGGGCACTTTATAATGACGGAACATTTAAAATTGAGAGCAAAAAAAACGATTACCCTGTCTATAATGATCCTTTTGGTGTTCCATCTATGCCGGGAGAGTGGCGTACGCATCCAGATGATGATTTTGTAATGCCATGGAGTTCAGAAAGTTCGGCATCGGACATTACGTCAGTTAAAGGTATAGATATCAATGCTCAAAAGGCGTGGAATGAGTATACTGACGGAAAACAAGTTGTGATTGCTGTTATAGATACGGGAGTTAACTATAACCATGAAGACTTGGGAAGCAATATACTTTGGACAAACAGTGACGAAAAAGCCGACGGAATAGACGATGACAATAACGGATATATTGACGATGTGCATGGCTGGAATTTTTATGACAACAACAATGAAATAGATACAGGTACTGATGATTCTCATGGCACACATTGTGCCGGTACAATTATGGCAGACAGCAATAATTCTATAGGCATTGCGGGTATTGCGTCAAATGCAGATGTAAAAATAATGCCGCTTAAAGCCCTTGGCGGAAAAGACGGAACAGGTACTACCGAGTCGGTAATAAAAGCAATTAAATATGCCGAAAGCAACGGTGCCACAATTTGCAATTTAAGTCTTGGCTCAAGCTATGATGACAAAGCACTTTATAAAACAATTGCCGAAAGCAATATGCTTTTTGTTATTGCAGCAGGGAACGGAAACGACAATTCCGGTTATGGTGTAAACAATGATAAAAGACCAACATTTCCGGCTTCGTATGCTCTTGACAATATAATATCGGTAGCTGATATTCAGCCTGACGGAACACTTAACTCAACTTCAAATTACGGCTTTGTATCGGTTGATTTGGCTGCTCCGGGTACATATATTTTAAGCACCACGCCTGATGACAGCTACAGCTATATGACGGGAACATCTATGGCTGCGCCTATGGTATCGGCTGTATGCGCCATGGCAAGCTCGAAATATGAAAATGCAACGCTTAAAGATGTGAAAAATATTGTGCTTAACAGTGTTCAAAAGCTAAGCGGCTTAAATGGCAAGGTTCTTACCGGAGGAATGCTTGACGCCGGAGCCGCTCTTGATTATGATACTTCAACACTTTCTCATGACGAATGGACAAAGCCTGACAACCTTTCAGACTATGAAGACGACAGCACATCCGAAAGCTATATAGGTAAAGGACCTAAAATAAACTTTTCAGTATTAGACACTATACTTTACTTAAATGTTAATGACGATGATTACAAAGTAGATTCCGTAAGATATTCATCGGGAATGCACAATGCATCGGATTTTGCCAACGGAACAAGAGGAAACAAAGTAAATCTTGACAGCAATGGGGATGCGTCGTTTAACATATTGCAGGGCGGTACATACACGTTTTACGCTATTGACAGCGGCGGATATGAAACAGTATCAGTTATAAATCTTTCTTTAAACAATAATAACGGTGATGATTTCTTTGACGGCGGAAGTTTTGGATTTTATTCTGGGTATTAAGCGTATAAAACAGCAGGTAATTTTGTTTGAGGAACAATAAAATGAACATTCAGGAAGAAGCTTTAAAGCTGCACGAGCTTAAAAGGGGAAAAATTTATCAGAAAATTATATAATAGTTCCGGCTTTTATGGACGATGTGGGAAAAACTGTCAGATGCGGTATATAAAGCTGCCAAAGAAAACAATATGAATTTAAAAAATTTATATAAAAAACCCGACATTTCAAAGATATATCTCTGAAAAAAGCCGGGTTTAATTTTTGCCGTTAAATTATTTAGGTATCAACATCTGTATTTCGTAGACGCACCTTGAATACTCATATAGGTTGTCCTCAAACTCATTGGCAAGAACTATAGGAGGTTTTCTTTTGCCGCTGAAAAACAGCTTTGCAAAATATGGATTCCAAGTCTCGCTTAATATTCTCGCTTTAAAACAGAGATAATCGCCTTCAGGTATCTCAAGTATATAATCAGAATTGAAATCAGGTGATTCTTTTATAAACATTCCGAGATATTTTCTATTGAGTTTGCCGTTAATCAAATCTTCATAATCAAGGATAATGGAAAACTGACGTACATACTTTAAATTTTTGAATTTTGGACTGTTCCTTATTTTATGCAGTGTAAGATGACATTCCTGATTTGTGTGTTCGTCATCATATTTTACAGCCACAATATGCCTTTTTTGGATGTGCAGACTGTAGAAATTATCATTTATGTTGTCTTCATTTACATAAGTGAAATAATTTCGATACCATTCAATGCTGTCTATAGTATCATAAAGCGAACTGATTTTATCAAGACATTCTTGTTTATGCTTATCAAGAAGGGACACAAGAAGCCCAATATCATTGTTATGTATTACTTTTTTAATCTCATCGAGTGAAAGCCCAAATTTTTGAAGATATTTTATTCTGTCGATGAAATGCAACTGGTTTACGTTGTAATAGCGGTAACCTGTAGACGGATTAATATATGAAGGCTGTAAAAGGTCGATACTGCTATAGTATCTGAGAGTTTGAATGGAAACTCCCATAATCTTTGCAACTTCACCTATTGAATAAAGTTCTCTCATCATTTACCTCCGGTTTCCAACTAATCAATATACTACAATTTTATTATACAACTTTTTATGAATTTTACAAATTTTTTTAACAGCTAAGTTGATTTGTATTAAATACTAATATAAATGAAAACCAAGAAAATTATTATAAGTGCAAATTGCCGTATTTTTAATTTGATAAATTATTTTCATTCTATTATCAGCTTCTCGATATTTTTGGCTCCTGCATATTTTTTTAAATATTCTGCTGCCTTATCAAGAAGTGACGATAGATTTTCATCATCGGAAAACGAATAAATAAGTGTAATTATGTTTTTGCTGTTAAGGCCAATCATTGCTTTTTCACTGTCACTTGTAGGACTGCCGAAAGGACCTTCGTCATCGCACAAAACAGGAAGATTTTCTATGTTTACACTGTCTTTGCCAATGCCTTTATAGCTTTCCCCGGCTTTACCTATATTAAGTGTTATATCGCCATTTACACAGTCAATGTCATAAGAGCCTGCCGAAAATCCACTTTCAACTGAAATAAGGTTGTTTGTATCAACAACAGTATTAATTTTATAAAGTTCTTTTCCCTGTTTTATTCTGCGGATAAGTGCTTCTGACGAAACTCTATATCTTCCTGGATCTTTGCCAAAAGCTTTATATGCTTTTCGTGAGGAAGCTACATTTTTAAACTCGGTGACTTTTTGGATTTCAAGCTTTTTATTTATTTGAGGTATTATTGTTTCATCCATGTATTCCCAAAGCTCAGGGGATGTTTCTTTAACGTCTGCTGTGTATTTAAGCACGGCAAGCTTTGTCTGTGGTACTTTTTCTTTAATTTCATTGCTGATTTTTATTTTCATTTTCATCCTCCTTATGTTCTTTATTAATTATACAAAAAAGTAATGCCACCTGTAAAGGGCGGCATTACATATTAAGGAACGGCTTATCCATCCAGTATGCAATGACTTATCAGTCAAGAACTGCAAGAGCCTGTTTGAAGTCTGCAATAAGATCGTCTGGATTTTCGATACCTACAGAAATTCTGAACATACCAGGAGTTATGCCCATTTTTCTTCTGTCTGCATCCGGCATATGGCTGTGTGATGATGTTACTGGGTGGTTAAGAGTTGTTCTGAGACCGCCGAGTGTTGTTGCATAGTGTGCATACTGAAGTTTAAGCATGAATTTATCAATCTTTGCTTCGTCTTCCGTATTAAGTATTATGCTCATCATACCTGTCATTGCTT
>JALCQR010000010.1 GCA_022651385.1 Clostridia bacterium
CCCGGCCCCTCTCGAGGCCAGCGAATACTTATTATACTCGTTTCTTTTCGTTTGTCAATACCTTTTTTTGTTTTTCTTTTTTCTCGTAAATCGGTATTGAACGCGTCCGCTGTTTTCCGCAGCGATTCTTGATTATACTCTTTTTATTCGTTTTGTCAATATGTTTTTTGAAAGTTTTTGTTTTGAATTAGAAATAAAATTTTAAATCAATTTTTTTACGTTAAATATAATTACAATAAAGGATAGACGTTTTATTGATTTTTCATCATGTGGGTGATAAAATTTATTTATCATAAAAAACACGGAGGCATAATAAATGAAAAAAACTCTCACAATAGCTGGTTCTGATACATGCGGAGGTGCCGGAATACAAGCCGACCTCAAAACTTTCGCGGCGCACGGCACATACGGTATGAGTGTAATAACTGCTGTAACCGTTCAAAACACAATGGGTGTATTCGGCTGCCAAGATATCGAGCCGGAAATAATCGCAGGGCAGATAGATGCCATATTTACAGATATAGATAAGGTAGACGCTGTTAAAATAGGAATGGTTTCAAAAATAGAAACAATAAATGTAATAGCTGATAAACTTGAGTTTTATAAACCTCAAAATATTGTTATTGATCCGGTAATGGTTTCAAAAAGCGGGTTTGACCTTATGAAACCAGAAAGCAAAGATACCTTAATTAAACGCCTTATACCTCTTGCAACGGTCCTTACGCCAAACCTTCCTGAGGCTGAAGTAATAACGGGAATGAAAATTGATAATATAGATGCAATGAGGGAAGCTGCAAAAAAGATATCCGATATGGGTGCCAAAAACGTATTTGTAAAAGGCGGACACTTGACTGATGATGCAACCGATGTTTTGTGTGACGGTAAAAAAACAGTGCTTTTTAGCGGAAAACGTATAAATACCAAAAACACCCATGGCACAGGATGCACTATTTCATCAGCAATCGCCTCCAATCTGGCAAATGGCATGAACGTAGAAGAGGCCGTGAGAGCCGCAAAGGAATATACAACTATTGCAATCAAACATTCATTTGCCATCGGAAAAGGAGTTGGGCCTACAAATCATTTTTATATATTATATAAAAAGGCCGGAATGGAAACTGATTAAGTAAAATTATATATAAATAAAATGTAGCTATAATTTTGAATAAAATATATAAATAACTGCATGAATTTTGTAAGAATAGCTTAATTTTTTTCAAATTGATTTAAAAGCTTGAAATTGGTTGACCTTGTATGTATAATTCTAACTAATATTTCAAGCTTTTTTTATAAGCATACTATATATGAAAGATCGTGATAAAATGGATAAAAATATACCTCTGGATTTGTACAGGATATTCTGTGTCGTAGTCCGAACAGGCAATATGTCTGCTGCGGCAAAAGAGCTTTTTATATCTCAGCCAGCAGTAAGCATGTCAATCCGTCAGCTTGAAGACAGAATGGGTTCTCCTCTTCTTGTAAGAACAACTAAGGGAGTACGTACAACACCTGAGGGCAAAGTTCTTTTTGAGTATCTTGATCAGGCGCTTAAATTGATAAGTACAGCCGAGGGAAAATTTCTGGAAATGGTCAACTTAAAAACCGGCGAAATTAAAATAGGTGCAAGCGATACGGTTATACATAATTTTCTTATGCCGTATCTGGAAAAGTTTAACACCCAAAACTCAAACATCAATATAAAGGTAACAAATAAGACTACATACGAATCTTTGAAGCTTTTAAAAAGCGGAGCCGTTGATTTGTGTTTTATAAACCTTCCTATTAAGGAAGATTCTGATTTTGAGATAATACCATGTATGACTGTGCATGACTGTCTTATAGGCGGCACAAAATACAAAGACCTTGCAACTAGCGGCATAAAACTTAAAAATATAAATAAATATCCCCTTTTGCTTCTTGAGGATTTAAGTAATTCACGCAGATATATTGACTCGTATGCTCAAAAAAACGGTGTGGTGTTAAAACCTATAATTGAACTTGCAAGCAGTGACCTTCTTCTTGAGTTTACAAAAATCAATCTTGGACTCACATATATTATAAAAGAATTTGAGGGTAAGAAAATTGATAATAAAACAGTTTTTGAAATTCCTGTAACCCCTCCTATTCCTTCAAGAAATATAGGCCTTGTAAAACTTAAAAACGTTCCTCTTTCTCACGCCGCAAAAGGGTTTGAAAGTTTGCTTCTTGGTGATCTAAAAAATAAACTAACAACAAAAAACGGTTAAATTACCGTTTTTTTGTTGTTTTTAAAACCAGATTCAAGGATACTGTAACATTCATTATCAAAAGTTTCACCATTATAAAGAATTTCACATTTTCTAAGCTTTCCCTCATATTCAAATCCACATTTATTTAATACTTTTTTTGAACGTGTATTATGAGGATAACAATAAGCAGAAATAATTTCAATATTAAGATTTTCAAAACCAAATTTCAAAATCTCTTTTGCTGCCTCTGTCATAAAACCATGTCTCCAATATTTTTTTGATAAAGAATATCCCAGCATTCTTGCTTTTGTATTTAGGCGTTTTGGGTCCTTCATAAATCCTATTGAACCAATCATTTTGCCTGTGTTTTTTAAAACAATACCGAATATTTCATCCTGCCCAACAAAAATATCTTCCATTATATTAATTGTTTCTTTAATGTTTTCATGAGGCTTCCATCCTGCATTTGGACCGACATCCGGGTCTTTGCTGTATTCAAATATATCATTTGCGTCACTTATCATTATAGGCCGCAAAATCAAGCGTTCTGTTTTCAGAATCATTTTCACACCTCTAATTTAAAAAAAACGGCGGTTTTGATACCGTCGTTTTAATTGTTCCTCTTTCAGTTATCCTGCGTCTGCTTTATTCCTCGTCTTCTTCTTCATCAAAAAGCTGATTAAAGGTTTCGCTTACTTTCTCAAAAGTATCGTCATCTTCGATAAGCTCAAGACGTACGTCATCGCCTTCTTCATAATATTCATAAATCAATACTGTGTCGTCATCTTTAGGCAAAAGTGCGATGTACTGCTGGCCTTCTACCTCAAAAACACCTATTATGCTGCATTCAAGCTCTGTATCATCATCAAGAGTAAGAGTCATTGTGTCCATAACCTCTTCGCAGCATTCATCATCTTGGTCATGGTCATGACCGCATCCGCAGGTGCATTTTTCTTCTTCGCTCATTGTATATTCTCCTTCCCAAAAGCAAATATGCTTAATAAAAAAGTTCCCTATAATCATGATATACTAAATTTGACTGATACACAATTATTTTTTTGCATTTTCGAATTATTTATCCCTTTTTGCTGTTTTTGCTTATTTTTTTTAAATTTTATCGTGTTTTTTAACAACATCTGTAAGTTTCCCATATATCATTTCCTTTTCAGCAAATGATATACCAAGCTTATTGGCATATTGTGAAATCCATTTTTTCTCATTTCGTGTTACAAAAGAAATCACTAAGCCATGTTTTCCGCCTCTTCCGGTTCTGCCGGCTCTGTGCTGATAAAAGACAGGGTCTTCGGGAATATCAATATTTATAACTATTTCTACATTGTCAAAATCAAGTCCTCTTGCACCTATATCGGAAGCAACAAGTATATTTATCCTGCCTTCTCTGAATGCATCCATAACGGTTTTTCGCTCAAATTTGTGGGCCTTTCCGTAAATTCCGCCTGCTTTAAGACCATGATATCTAAGTTTTTCAGCAAGCACCTCAATGTCCATAGGGTTGTTTACAAAAACAATCATTTTCTGCGGCTTAAGTCCGGCCATTATTTTTCTTATAAGCACTAAACTCTCACGTTTTTCGCATGTAATAAAGCAATGTTCAATGGTTTCAGGCATAATATTGGTGTCACCTATAACGTTTTCCGGTTCTTTCATAAACATCTGTGCTCTTTGAATTGCCTTTTTGGTCATCGAAGCCGAAAGTATAACCATCTGGCGTTCTTTTAAAGTTGTCTTTACAACATCTTCAACAGACTGAATATTTGCATCGTCAAGCATTCTGTCGGCTTCATCTATAACAATTGTTTTAACAGTATATGCCTTAATCTTGCGCTTTTTTATAAGTTCCAATATTCTTCCTGACGAACCTATAACTATTTGAGGCTTTTCTTTAAGTTTGTCAATTTGACGTGTAATGTTTGCGCCTCCTATTATAAGTATGCTTTTTACACCAATGTTTGATTTTTCAGCAAGTTTTTTAGCCTCATGATAAACCTGCGCCGCAAGCTCATGAGTTGGTGTAAGCACAATAGCCTGTGTACTTTTTAAATTGCAGTCAACTTTCATAAAAAGAGGACAAAGATATGCTAAAGTTTTCCCGGAGCCTGTCTGAGACTGTGCAATTATGTCTTTCCCCTCAAGCATCTGTGGAATAACCGAACTCTGTATTTCCGTCGGGTTAGTAATTCCTTCCTTTAAAAGACCGTTTTCTATTTCTTTTGATATGCCAATATCTGTAAAATTCATCGTTTGTACCCTCATTTCTCAGTTATTTAAACTTATGTAAATATAATTACACACCCTTGTCAGAGTCAAAATAGTCTACTATACCGCAGTATATTGCCCATGCAGTTTTATTTTGATACTCATTGCTGTTTAGCTTTATTTCTTCATCCGGGTTTGACAGAAATCCACATTCAACAATAACAGCCGGAATATCTACTTTCCGCAGTATGTAATAGCTTTCATTTGATTTTTCCACACGTTCGTTTGAATTGTCAAGTATTTCGCTTAATTTTTTTTGGATAAAGCCAGCAAGTTCTTTGCCTTCATCCGACGACCCATGATAAAAAACCTGAGCTCCTTTTATTTCTTCCGACGGAAACGAGTTTTGATGGATGCTTACAAGAATGTCGGCTCCGGAAGTGTCAACGATATTTTTTCTTCCTCTCATGTCTTCCGATTTTGAATTTCCAAGGGCTTCATCGTCGTTTCTTACAGTGTAAACAACAGCGCCGCCGCTTTCAAGAAGCATTGTTAATTTTTTAGCTATGGCAAGATTAATATCTTTCTCATTTTCGCCTTTTAAACCTGTTTTGCCCGGGTCCCAGCCACCGTGTCCGGCATCAATAACTACAATTTTTTTATCAAGCGGCATAAACGCTGTCTTAGTAGCCATTTGCTTATATCCAATATTGGCAAGCCCTAAAACAAATACCGCTGTAAAAATTATAATTCCTACTTTTTTTCTCATGCCATCACGCTCCCATATATGATATGGTATTCAAAAAAAAGTAATAGTATTAATCATTGAAACAAAAAATATGATTTCATGTAATATAAATTGCAGTTTAATAAATAATTATTTATAATAAAAAAAGACACAGCCAAATAAGCCGTGTCTTAACGGTGAATTACTCCTGTTTTTCAAGGTAATCATTTATTGCATCAACGAGCTTTCCTGAATCCATGCCATGTACCATACTTGCTTCATCAATTGTTTCATCAGCGGAAGAAGGACAACCAACGCAGTGCATACCTGCCTGCATAAGAAGAACTGCAATCTTTCTGTCTATCATAAGAAGTTCACCAATTTTTGTATCTTTAGTTACTTTTTCAGCCATTTTTTTCGCCTCCATATTATTTTGAAGTTAGTATACCATATTTTTTTGTTATTATAAAGGAGAATTTATCAATGTTAATTGACATAAGTAAAAATATAGATAAAAATGTCGCCGTTTATCCGGGAGATCCTGCATACAAAATAGAAAAAGTATGTACACTCCAAAATGAAGGATATGAAGTAAGTAAAATAACATTAGGCTCTCATTTTTCAACACATATTGACTCACCGCGTCACTTTTATGCCGACGGTAAAGACATTGCCTCAGAACCTCTTGACGTTTTCTGCGGAATGGCAAAAGTGGTAAGTGTTACCGAAATCAATTCGGATTTTTTAAAAAATATAATGTCTGACAAATTTGAAATACTTTTATTTAAAACAAATAATAAAAACTTCGGTTTGTCTTGTAATGCAGCAAAAGTAATTTCCGCTTCACATATAAAGATGTGTGGTACAGAAAACGATGATATAGAGTCATGTTTAAATAATGACTTCCCTGTACACCGTATACTACTTGCAAAAAATATACTGATACTTGAAAACATAGACCTAAAAAATGTACCGGAAGGAATTTATAAGCTGTATTGTTTTCCGCTGAAAATAACCGGATGTGACGCATCTCCGGTACGAGCTGTACTTGAAGTATAATCTATAATAATAATAGTATTGTACACGTTTTGAATTTTACAAGTTGTTTGTCTTTTTATGTCATTGAAAAAATTATTTTGTCATTTTGTCATTTTTCATGTAAATTTATACTCCAAAATATGGAAAAAGTCATATTTATTTCATTCTTTATTCACACAAAAGTCACAATACGAATATATACTAAATTCGTTAATAGGTAATTTAAACTTTGAAAAGAGGTTATGCAAAAGTGAAAAGGAAATTTCTGTATATTGCTGTTTGTGCAATGATTATGACTGGAACTGGATGTGCAAATACAGCTGCCAGCAGCAAGGCTACATCTGCCGTAACATCTCAAGCTTCATCTTCAGCATCCGAAGCGACAAAGTCGTCTGATGAAAGTCAAAAGCCAGCTGAAAATATGCTCACTGGAAAAGTTACATCTGTAGCAGACGGAGCACTTACTCTTGAAACAATGGGCGGTCCTAATGGAGGACAAGAGCCTGCCGGAAACAATGATTCAGCAGTTTCTCCTGAAAAATCCGAAGATAATAATGCTGCTGGTACCGCAAGCTCATCACAGGAACCAGAAAAAGACAAGAACGGTACAGATGCTTCGGTACTGAAATCTGACAGCAGTGAAGCAGCTGCTCCTTCCGAAGAACATCCATCAGATGAAAAAACCATAGCTCTCACTGACAATACTCAGTATTACAAGGAATCAGACGGAGCAAAGACCGACGCATCAGAAAGTGATGTTGCAGAAGGTTCCATGGTACGCATTGAATATGAAAAAGATGAATCCAGTGATGAATTAACAGCAGTCAGTGTTACAATTATGGACTCATCAAAGATGAACAATGAATCAGGACAAACTTCGGATAATAACCAAAAACCATCAGATGCTGCAAGTTCATCTCAAAAATAATTATAAATGATTATACTATATTATTAAGTAAATAAGTATATACATATTTACAGACGCTTAAATAGGCATGCCTTTAAAAGTATGCCTATTTTTTTTAATTGTATAATAAATTTTCAATTACATGTCATTTTCTCTTCACATAAAAATCATATTGCTAAATTATACTAAATCCTGTAAAATATAATAAAAATCTATGAAAAGAGGTTATGCAAAATGAAAAAGAAAATTATATGTATTGTTGTTTCCGCTATGCTCATAACTGGGGTAACCTGTTCAAGTGTATTTGCCGGAAACTCAAAAAATGCCAAATTTCATGCAGCAGTTTCAACTTCAACATGCGATAAAAATTGTGAAAACCCAAATGAAAAAATGCTAATTGGAAAAGTAACCGCTGTGTCGGATGATTCTCTCACTATTGAGATTATGAGCGGAAACCATATGAAGCATAACTCCGGCAAAACCAACAATACGAATTCTTCTTCTGATAAATTCCAAACAGAAGAAAAGACCGTAAATCTTACCGACAGCACTGAATATTACAAAGTTTCTGACGGAGCTAAAACCGAAATATCTCTAAGCGATATTTCCGAGGATTCAATGGTTAGTATCAATTGTGATGATACTTCTTCCGACGATTTAACTGCTGATACCGTTATGATTATGGATAATAAAAACGTCAATGCAAACGGTCTTATGGGAAAAGTTATTTCTGTATCGGATGACTCTCTCAATATCGCGGCTGTGAGCGGAAACCATATGTTTAAAAATAATGCCAATAAATCAGATGACACGAGTTCTTCTTCTGATGAATCCCAAGCAGTTGAAAGGACCGTAAATCTTACCGACAGCACTGAATATTACAAAGTTTCTGACGGAGCTAAAACCGAAATATCTTTAAGTGACATTACGGAAGATTCAATTGTAAACATAAAGTATGATAAAGACGATTCCGGTGACCTTACTGCCGATACCGTTATGATTATGGATAATAAAAATGCCTATGTACATGGTCTTGTAGGAAAAGTAACTTCTGTATCTGATGATTCTCTTACTATTGAAACTATGAACGGAAATCATATGAAACATAATGCAAACAAAACCGATGATACGAGTTCTGATGAATCCCAAACAGTTGAAAAAACTGTAAATCTTACCGACAGCACTAAATATTACAAAGTTTCTGATGGAACTAAAACAGAAATTTCTTTAAGCGATATTACTGAGGATTCAATGGTTAGCATCAAGTGTGATGATACTTCTTCTGACGATTTAACTGCTGATACAGTTACAATCATGGATAAAACAATAATGAGTACAACAAATTCATCAGACGACGAATAACAGACAATAATAAATACATATCCTTATAGCACTAAAAAGACAAACCGTAAAAGCATATTTCCGATTTGTCTTTTTTAATTCAAATTAGTTGTAAAATCCATTTTCACATAAAACCTGCAAACAGTAATTTACATCACTATCAGAAAACAGTCCGCCGTATTTTTTCTCAGTTACCAAGGTTTCTGCCGAAAGTTCCAGATGTCCGGCTTTTTTCAAAGCATAAAATCCGTCTGAAATTCTGTTCTTTCTTATTATCTCTTTTATTGTTTCAACAGCTCCGTATCTGTCAATATCAGACAGCAGTTTCTTTTGCAAACATCCATACTCTTTTTCGGCTTTTGCACAGTTTTCTAATAATTCCGTTTTAAATTCATCAGCTTCTGTCATATATTCCTCCTAAATTAAAACTCTATTCTTCCTCCGAAAATTACCTGCTCAGCCGTTACGGGATTTTCTTCCCTGCTCCATATATTGTCTGTGTTGGGATGTATATGAAAAGCCGGAAAATCCGAGCTTGAAATATCGGCTCTTATTCTCATACCCTTTTTAATTTTGGCAAATACACGCACCAGTTTATAGTGCAGTGTTATTTTTTCATTTGGAATATAAATGTTTTTCCCCTCGTTTTGGCTTATTATTGTCATTATGCCCTGACGCAGAAAATATGCCTGTCCGTTTTCATTTACAATGCTTATTTTCACTGAAAACGCTGTGTCCTTGGCACTGCTTGCCACATCAAGCCATATTTCAATTGGTTTTTCTATATAAACGTCATATTTAAAAGACTCCGATAAAAATGTAATTACGTCTTTTCTGTAATCAGGCTTAGGCTGCAATCTTCGGCCCTCAGTTGTTTTTTTATCCTTGTGGTACATGTAATCAGTCATTATTACTTCACTTCCGCATGTAGGAACAGGAAATTTCGGATTATAAAGATATTTAATAATATTCATGTTTAAATGTTTTTTGCAGAGCATTTTATTATCGGTATCAAAAAACAAAGTACACTTTTTATTATCTTCAAAAGGATATGAAAAATCCATATAATTGTTTTTTCCGTAAACATAAGCTCTTATTTTTCCAAGAGGAGTTTCCTGAAAAAAGTCACGCCCCTTAAGAAAATGTCCGAACCAGTTAAGTTTGCTTTTTATAAATTTCTTTCCTGTAAAGCTGAAAGCATTAGGAGTATCTATATCAGCACAAAGCTGCTGCTTGTGATTTGTAGGAGTAATTATCATAAGGCTCTTTTCCCGTGTGGCCTCAGGCAGATTTTCCCACGAATGAAACATGCCGTCAAAATGCGGGTCATACCATCCGGCATGCATAAGAACAGGCACTTTTATTTTTTTGGAAATATCGGGAAGTATTCCATATGCGCCACTGTTCCAGATATCAGCTGTGTGGTCAACACTTGTAATCCAGTCACGATACCAGTCTATTTTCTGCCCGAAAACGGCCTCGTCTGCCCTTATAGCAGGAGAAAAATGAAGCATTTTGTTATATGCCTCGTCACCTTTATCTTCAAACCCCTTTACGCCGCTGTTGTAAGCAAGCCAGCCTGCGTAAGCCTCAAAATGAAACATCCTGCCGCTGTACATAAGCGGATATCTGTAAGGAGAATATACTTCAATATTAAGTGTCTTTACCTCAGGGGGAAGGATATCTGCCAAAAGATATTGGTTCATAGACAAATAGCTTGTGCCTGTAAGAGCTATGTTTCCGTCACACCAAGGCTGATTTTTAAGCCAGTTTAAAGTATCCTCGCCGTCGTCTCTTTCATGCTTTGCCGGCACCCATTCTCCTTCGCTTTCAAAACATCCGCGGCAGTCCTGTGCTATACATATATATCCGTAAAACGACATTTCGTGAAAAAATCTCAGGCTGCTCATGCCATAAGGTGTGCGCATAAGTATGCATGGAAGACTCTTATAATCACCGATTGGAAAAGAAACATGACACATAAGCTTACATCCGTCACGCATATGTACATTAAAGTCTTTAATTTTTATATCTTTGTAATAAGGCTTTTCAAGCCCGTTTGTAATTTCTTTAAAATATGGTTTTTTTAACTCTTCTTCAAAATTCATTTTTATTTGACCTTCCATCTTAAATACATTAAAAACATATATATATTATATCGTTTTTTCGGTATGGCTGCAATTGCATATAAAAAAGACATGCCTATATCGCATGCCATGATAAGTTGTTGCAGTAGTAGCTTTTGTATCTCTAAATTCTAATTTTACATTTTCATTTTTATCAAACTTTAAATATTTTAAACCAGTAAAAATATTAAAAGAAATATTTAAAATTAAATATAATGTTAAAAATATACTTATCAACTTTCTTAAAATTTTCAAATAAATCTTTCTTTCATATATTAACTTTAAAGACTGTCAACATTAAATTGACAGTCTTTATAAATTCTAATTAATTTTCTGCAGTAATTGAACCAAAATCCAAGTAATCTGCGTCTATTGTCATATCTGAACCATCTGAATCCCTACTCGCAGTGTCACATTCTAAGTCAGCATATCCTGAATACCAAGTATTAGTTTTTAATGATGAATCCACCCCATCATAAAGTTTTGCAGTTGACACTTTATCTGAATTTATTCTAAATCTTACCCAACATCTCATGCTATATGTTCCAACAGACATATAAGTAGTAGATGGCTCAAGATAATAATCACCCTCGATTATTAAATGATTATCTTTAAGATATTGAGCATATGTATCTAATTCTTTTGAATAATCTGAGACATAATTGTCATCCTTATCTCCCCAAAATCCTGTAGGATATGTTTGCGTTAAACTGTAAACCCATGAATCTGTAACAGTTCTGTAATCAACATTAAGCCTTAACTCAAGATTCTTCTCAAAAAGCTTTTTCCATGTTTCAATATTTGCAGGTGTTGCCAAACGGTCTGAACTAATTTTATTTGGATATAAATAATTTATTCCTTCAACTGGTGTTTTGTGCCAAGTAGTCGTATCTTGATAAAACTCTATACAGGAATACATTGAGTTCGGTACAGAGTTTAAGATATATGAGAACTTAGATGCGTTAGATGGAAGATTTGTTGTTCTCTCAAGACGTCCATAGGCATCGTATTTCTGCCCACTGTCTGTTGGCAACGCTAAAGTAATAAATATTTTATTGTCTTTTTCGTCATAAATTACACTTGCACCAAGTGCATCTTTAATGAATCTTACTGGAACATAAGCTACACCATCATTTAAAATAGGTGCTTCCTCAAGATTTACTGATGATGAATTAATATGTATCTCCGGATTATTAATTTTAATCTTAATTGTCTTAGTTTCATAAACCATTGTAAATGTAGAATCTGATTGGTTCCACGTTAAAGTTGCACCTATGTTATTTGCAAGTGCTCCTAACGGAATATAGTTGTAACCGTCTTTGTTAAATGGTGAATTCTGTAATAACATCTTATTATTGTTTAAATAAACTCTCGGTATTGTATTTGCATATGTGCTGAAAGCACATCCAAACGTTAAAACAACTGATAACACTAACCCCAAAATTTTCTTCATAAATCATTCCTCCTGATTTTTCTTTATATGTCATATATCGGCATAATAAATTATAAACTTAGCCTTTATATAAACAAAACACTATAAAAACGGCAGCCTCTTTTAACAGAAACTGCCGGTTCAGACTGTCGAAATAATTATTGTCAAAAGTAATTCTGAACAAAAATAATTATTTGGGCAAAGCCTATCAAAGTAGCTCAAACCTTCACTTTCAGTAATTTTGCTAAAGCAAAATCCGCCTGCGGCGTCCGCATATCTTTGCGGTACTAAAAGGCTTGCAAGGTCAGAATCCTGTCGGGTTTAACTACTTTCAAGTACATTTTTAAAGGTTTAGGGAAGCTTTTTGCAAGTGAAAAAGCTCCCCATAAATTATTCTTTTGTATAATTTAAATATAGGTTTTTCTACACGCTGAGACTGTCAATGTTAAATTGGCAGTCTTTATAAATTCTAATTAATTTTCTGCAGTAATTGAACCGAAATACATGTAATCGTGTTCCATAGTAATATCTGAACCATCTGAATACATACTATCATCGAAACATGATAAGTCAGTATATCCTGAATACCAAGTATTAGTATCTAATGATACATCCTGCACTCCATCATAAAGTTTTGCAGTTGACACTTTATCTGAATTTATTCTGAATCTTACCCAACATCTCATGCTATATGTTCCAACAGACATATTAGCAGTAGATGGCTCAACATAGTAATCACCCTCGATTGCTAAATGATTATCTTTAAGATATTGAACATATTTTTTTAATTCTTTTGGATATTTTGAGGAATAATTACCATCCTTATACTTCCAGCCTTCCCACCATCCTGTAGGGTATGTTTGCGTTAAATTGTTAATCCATGAATCCGTAACAGTTCTGTAACTAACATTAAGTCTTAACTCAAGATTCTTCTCAAAAAGCTTTTTACATGATTCAATATTTGAAGGTGTTGCCCAAGGGTCTGAACTGATTTTATTTGGATATAAATAATTTATTCCCTCAACTGGCGTTATTTCCCAAGAATGTTTATCTTGATAAAACTCTATATCTGAATACATTGAATTCGGTACAGAGTTTAAGATATATGAAAACTTAGATGCATTTGATGGAAGATTTGTTGTACGTTCTAAACGCCCATAAGAGTCATAAACTTGACCATCTTCTTTAGGCAAGTCTAAAGAAATATATATTTGATTATCCGGTGCATAGTAAGTAACATCTGCACCTAAGGCGTCTTTAATGAAACTAACTGGAGCATAAGCAACACCATCTTTAAGTATTGGTGGTTCTTCAAGATTTGTTATAGAAGAGTTAATGTGAATCTCTGCATCATTAATTCTCATTTCAATATTGTTTGTTCCGTAAGTCATAGTAATAGTTGAATCTGATGAACCCCATTTGAGAGTTGCACCGATGTTGTCAGCCAAGGCTCTAAGTGGAATATAATTACATCCATTTTGACTGAACGGAGAGTTCTGTAAGAGCATCTTATTATTGTTTAAATAAACTCTCGGTATTGTATTTGCATATGTGCTGAAAGCACATCCAAGCGTTAAAACAACTGATAACACTAGCCCCCAAATTTTCTTCATAAATCATTCCTCCTGATTTTTCTTTATATGTCATATATCGGCATAATAAATTATAAACTTAGCCTTTATATAAACAATAAACAAAATAAATCACTATAAAAACAGCAGCCTCTTTTAACAGAAACCGCCGTTTATTTTTAACTCAAATTTCTTTTCTCCACTTTACAAATTTTTCCTCAAGCAGCTGAATTATTCCAACGCTTATCATGGCAACAGCCGAAAGAAGAACAATAGGAGCAAACACTCCGGCTCCGTCAAGCTGGCTCATCATTCTTTTGCTGAAATATCCAAGCCCGCTTTGAGCTCCCAACCATTCCGCTATTGCAGCACCTATAATGCTTAAAGGTATTGCCATTTTTATAGCGGAGAAGAAATACGGCAGTGCCGAAGGCAGTTTAAGTTTAAGAAAAATATCTTTTTTGGAAGCACCGTATGTAATAAGCAGTTCTTCCATTTCACGTTTGCTTGATTTAAAACCGTCATACACTGTTATAGTTATAGGAAAGAAAGTAATTAAAATAGTAACAAGTACTTTGCTCCATATACTGTAGCCGAACCATAAAACAAAAAGCGGAGCAATTGCCGTTGTAGGTATTGTCTGCGACGCTATAACTATCGGATAAAGGGCGTCGGCGATTTTTTGATTCAGGTCCATAACTATTGCAATTCCAAGTCCCAATGCAACTGAGATAAGAAGCCCCAAAAATGTAACATTCATCGTAGCCGGAAGCTGTACCAAAAACAGTGTTTTTCTAAGTACCCAAATTTTTATAATAATCTGTACAGGCGACGGTAATATATATGCCGCATTTATAATTTTTGCTATTATCTGCCAGAAAATAATAATTAGTATTGTAAGTAAAACAGCAGGTGTATTTTTTTTCATACTGCCGCCTCCTGTCTGAGTTTCTTTATAAGCATTGCCTTCATATCTCCGATATCACTGCGTTTCATATCGTCTCTGTTTCTCGGATATGAGAGCGGAACTTTGCATTCCTCGAAATGCGAAACCGGTCTGTCAGTTATAATAAAAATTTTCTTTGACAGAAAAATAGCTTCCTCAACATCATGTGTTACAAAAAGCACAGTTTTTTTATGTTTCTGCCATTCATCAAGCAGCCATTCCTGAAGCCCCATTCTCGTAATCGAGTCCAGAGCGGAAAACGGCTCGTCAAGCAGCATAAGGTCGGCTCCCGAAAGCAAAGTTCTTGCAAAAGATGCTCTTTGTTTCATTCCTCCAGAAAGGTCTTTCGGGTATTTGTCACGGTACTCATAAAGCCCTACTTCTTTTAACACTTCACATGCTTTCTCATGCATTTCAGTCTTGTTTATTTTTTGTATTTCCATTGGCATACATATATTTTTTTCAATTGTCCTCCATGGAAAAAGTAAATCTTTCTGCGGCATATAAGCACTGTAGTTTTTAATATCGGCAATATTTTTTCCGTCAACGCTTATGCTTCCTCTCTGTGCTTTCTCAAGACCGTTTATAAGCCTGAAAACCGTACTTTTTCCGCATCCGCTGGCACCTATAACGGAAATAAAATCCCCGTCGTCCACCTCAAAACTAAGGCCATCTATCATAGGCTCGTTATCTTCATCATATTTAAAGTATACATTGTCAAATTTAAGCATATCTCTACTCCTTTATATAAAAAAAACTTCCTCTGCATAAGGAAGTTTAAAAAGCAAAATTTTAAGCAAATCCCTACGATGGTTCTAACCATATCAGGTTCTACGGGTATTTCTCAGCATGTATCATGCACCCCAATGCAATTAGTATTATATAACAAAATAATAAAAAAGTACATATTGTTTAAATTTTTACTATATTTAATTTAATTGTATAATTTTTTTACAAATTCCATTAATTACGTAAAAATGTATATTTTTTAACATTCATTTTTCTGTTAATCTCTATACTTATTTGCGTAATAAAAGATTATATATACTATATAAAATACATATTTCATATATTGTGTCTTATATTTAATATTTATATGCTTTTTGGCATATAATTAAAAAGTGCAATTTATATATTGCAATTTATATAAAAATGTAATATAATGTTAAACAAAAGTCAAACAATCTTTTAAATATGCCAACCTAATACCTTATATATACCACATATAAGAGGCAGAATCGAAAATCCCATTTCGGTTCTGTTTTTTTTACATATAAATTCATGTCAGTATATCCACTTTTTGAATATGCAGTATGCCAAAAAAGCATATCAGCAGGCAATATACCATTTTCCGCTGTCGGTATCCACAACTATGTAATATTTTTTAGCTCCATTAAATTTAAACCTGTCATAATTATACATGCTTTGACATACAATGCCAAACATATCGGTAAGTTTAACACATAGTTCATTTATGTTTTCCGATAAAAGTCTCTGTATATCAGCCGCTTTAAAAAACTTAGGCGGCATAATATTCAATCCCCATTCTTCTGACGTAATAATATAGTTTTCCAAATCAAAATCGGTCAAATTAATCACCTCTTTATTAATTATAAACGGGAAATTCATTTTCGTATACTATAAAAGACCGTATAAACTTTTTCGTCCAAACGGCCTTTATAATTATAAATGAAATACATCTGAAAATTCTTTAAAACGTTCATTGAATTCCTCATCTCCCGAATATTTAATTCTGTTAAGGTATTCATGTGTGTCAAAAGAACCGCTGTTTGTCTCAATTATCGCTACTGCAATGTTTGAACAGTGGTCTGAAACCCTTTCATAGTTTGTAAGCACGTCTGAAAGCACAAAACCCATTTGTATAGTACAGATACCGTTTTGAAGCCTGTCTATGTGATGTGACTTTATATCGCCAATAAGTCCGTCTATTACCTGTTCAAGAGGCTCAACTTCTTTTGCCAAAACCGTATCATTATTTTTGAAAGCCTTAAATGTAATATCTAAAATTTCTTTTAATGCCTTTGTCAGCACATTAAGTTCCTTTTGAGCAGCTTTAGAAAAAACTATATCTTTTTGGTATATTTCTTTTGCAGAGCCGCGAAGATTAACAGCATGATCGCCAAGACGCTCAAAATCACTTATAGTATGCAGCATTTTCGATACATGCTTTGTATCTGAATATGATATTGCTTTTCCGGAAAGTTTTACAAGATAAGTTCCCAGCTTGTCCTCATAGTTATCAAGGGCATCCTCATTCTCAATTATTTTCGCAGCTTTTTTTTCATCATATTTATTAAATAAACTTATTGCATCAAGTAAATTTGCCATTGCCAAAGCAGCCATATCAATAGTAAGATTATTGCTTTCAGATACGGCAACAGCCGGTGTGTTTAAAAGACGGTCATCAATAAATGTATATTTCACTTCTGTATTGTCTTCTTTTATAACAAAATATGCTATCTTTTCAAGCACTTTTGTAAATGGCAGAAGCAAAAGCGTTGTAACAATATTAAATATGCTGTGAACAGCAGCAATACCGATAGGTGTAATAGAACTTTCAATAAAAGTAAAATCAAAAATGTTTTTTAAGATGTAAAATACAATAAGACAAAAAACGGTACCGATAACATTAAATGAAATATGAACAACAGCAACTCTTTTGGCATTTCTGTTAACACCTATACTTGAAAGCAAAGATGTTATGCAGGTACCGATGTTAAGTCCCATTATAATAGGTACAGCCATACTGTAAGTGATACTGCCGGTCATCGAAAGGGCTTGCAGTATGCCTACGGAAGCAGCTGATGATTGAATAATTCCTGTAAAAACAGCTCCGATTATTACACCGAAAAACGGGTTTTTGAAAGCTGTGAGCATTCCTGAAAACTGAGGCATATCAGCAAGTGGACTTACTGCCTGTCCCATAATAACCATGCCGTACATAAGTACCGAAAACCCAACAAGAATAGAACCTATATCTTTCTTTTTCAAAGATTTAGATGACATTATCATTATTATGCCTATAAATGCCGCAATAGGTGCAAAATTTTCAGGTTTAAGCAATTTTATCCATACAACACTGCTGTTTATTCCTGCAAGAGAAAGAAGCCATGCCGTAAGAGTGGTGCCTATATTCGAACCCATAATTACGCCTATAGTCTGTCCAAGCTGCATTATTCCTGAATTTACAAGACCTACAAGCATAACTGTCATTGCCGAAGATGACTGAATTGCTACCGTTATACCAGCCCCAAGCATAAGACTTTTTATGGGGTTTGATGTCATTTGCCTCAAAATGCCTTCAAGCTTACCGCCTGATATTTTTTCAAGTCCGCCTGACATAACGTGCATTCCGTAAAGAAAGAACGCCAATCCTCCTAAAAGAGCAATTACAGAAAATATGTCCATTGATTTTTCATCCTTTTTACGTATATTTTTTATTTGTAGTATATATATAAATATAACATGTTTTTGTAAAAAACGCCATATCTGTAATGTAAAATCTGTGTAAAATTTAAGCTATGTATTTATTTTACAATTATGTAAATATTTAATGCATATTAATTTATTTTGCAATAATAATTTATATCTGTTTAATATAAACTGCTTTTAAAACAAAATTTCCGTCATTTTTTTGTGCTTTATATAAAGCATATTATTCCCTTTTTTAGATTGTCGACTCATCAACAGCCTTTTGTCAAAATCATGATGACAAATACTGTATGTATTAACAGATAAGTTCCAGTGGCACAAATCCTTGAAACTCACTGTTTTCCTCGACGAAAATTATTCCGATATCAAAAATAATTTTGATTTTAACTTTTGGGTATAAAAATAATAATTCTCATAGAAACTACCTATATGTCAAAAAGCGGGACAATTTTGAAAATATTGTAAAAAAATCCATGCTTAAAGTTCATTACCGCATTTAATTTAGAAATTATTTGAAAAATTTCAAATTATAACTTGACAGCCGTGTTAGCAAGCGATATACTCTAACCATGGAATTAGCACTCAAGCTAAGTGAGTGCTAACAGGCTAAGGGGGTGGCAATAATGTCATTGGACGAACGGAAACTAAAAATACTCCAAGCCATAATAAACGACTATATTGCAACCGCTGAACCTGTAGGCTCGAGGACAATAGCCAAAAAATATGATTTAGGCGTTAGTTCTGCAACAATCAGAAACGAAATGAGCGATCTTGAGGAAATGGGTTTTATAATTCAGCCTCATGCATCTGCGGGAAGGATACCGTCAGATATGGGCTACAGGCTCTACGTTGATAATATAATGAAAAGGCATAAACTTGGAGAAAGAGAAAAAAGGCTTGCAGTTTCGCTTATAAGCAAGAATATTAATCAAATCCAATATCTTATGGATGAAACAGCAAGACTTATTTCGAAATTAACTAATTACGCTACTATATTTTCAGATCCTATTGTAAAAAACACAAGGATACAGAAAATACAGCTTATGTCTCTTGAAGGCAACAAACTTATGATTCTGATAGCAACTGACGGCAATATTGTAAAACACAAGATAGTTGAAGTAAGATATCTTCCTGAAGATGACAGGCTATATGAAATTTCAACAGTAATAACAGAAATGCTTAAAAACCAGCTTATGGAAAATATTGATGAAAATTGCAAAGACACACTCTATCAGGAACTTACAGGATATGATGAAATAGTTTCATTGGTATTTGATACAATTGAGCAGTTTGTGGCATCTGTAGAAAAAGAAAAATTTCATATAAGTGGAACAAATAATATGCTTGCATATCCTGAATTTAGTGATGTTGAAAAAGCTAAAAATCTTTTTCAGACGCTTGAAAAAAAAGATGCCCTTTCAAAGCTTCTCTCAGAGCCTAAAAACAATAATGACGTTCAGATTTATATCGGCAACGAAAGCGGCATTGAGGAAATGAAGGACTGCAGCATAATAACCACAACCTATGAATTCGGCAATAATATCACGGGAACAATAGGTATATTGGGACCCACCAGAATGAACTATTCACAGGTAGTGTCGGTGTTAAACGGTATGGTAGAAAATATAGAAGATGTTTTAAACAATTTGCATAATAAAAAAGGCGATTAGAAGAAGGGAATATAGAAATGGAAGATAACAAAAAAGCTGAAGAATCTGTTAGGGAAAATCTTTCAGAAAAAAACATAGATAAAGAAAAAGAGGCAGTAAAAACCGAAACCATTAAAGATAAAACTGTCAGTGAAGAAAAAGCTGAAAATACAGTCCCGGAAAATAAAGATTCTAAAAAGGAAAAAGTCGAAAATAAAGCAGCTGAAAAAGAATCTGAAGATAGCAAGACCGGCAGCCAAGCAAACGTAAATGACGAGCTTGAAAAAACAAAGGCAAAAGCTGATGAATATATTGATAAATATCAAAGGCTTATGGCAGAGTTTTATAACTTCAGAGAAAGAACAACAAAGGAAAAATCAGGTATGTATAATGACGGCTTAAGAGATACCGTTGAAAAAATATTGCCTGTCGTGGATAATCTTGAAAGAGCAGTAAATGCTCAAAGAGACAAAGCAACAGATGATGATGCATTTTTTAAAGGCGTTGATATGATACTTAAGCAGTTTAAGGAAATACTAAATGGTATTGGTGTTGAAGAAATACCTGCCGTGGGAGAAAAGTTTGATCCAAAGCTTCACAGTGCCGTAAGCCATATCGAAGATGAGAATTTCGGTGAAAACACTGTAAGCATTGAAATGCAAAAGGGCTATAAAATGGGTGAAAAAGTCATCAGACACAGTATGGTGCAGGTAGCCAACTAATATTAATAAAGTTAAATAAGTTAAATTTTATATATAAATTTTCAGGAGGAATTAATCATGGGAAAAATCATTGGTATAGACTTAGGAACAACAAACTCATGTGTATCTGTTATGGAAGGCGGACAGCCTCAGGTAATAGTAAATGCCGACGGAGCCAGAACAACTCCTTCAGTTGTAGGTTTTACAAAGACAGGTGAAAGACTTGTAGGAGATGCAGCAAAGAGACAGGCAATTACAAATCCTGATAATACAATATCTTCAATAAAGCGTCATATGGGTGAAAATTATAAGGTAACCATTAACGGTAAAAACTATTCACCTCAGGAAATATCAGCAATGATACTTCAAAAACTTAAAGGTGATGCTGAAAGATATTTAGGTGAGACTGTAACAGAGGCTGTAATCACAGTTCCTGCTTATTTCTCAGACTCACAGAGACAGGCAACAAAGGATGCAGGTAAGATTGCAGGCCTTGAAGTAAAACGTATTATAAACGAGCCTACGGCTGCAGCTCTCGCATATGGTCTTGATAACGAGCATGAACAGAAAATACTTGTTTACGACCTCGGCGGAGGTACATTTGATGTTTCAGTAATCGAGATTGGCGACGGTGTTATCGAAGTTCTTGCAACAAGCGGTGATACACATCTTGGCGGAGATGACTTCGACCAGAGAATAATGGATTATCTTGTTTCCGAATTTAAGAAAGCAGAAGGCATGGACTTAAGCAAGGATAAAATGGCTATGCAGAGAATTAAGGAAGCAGCAGAGAAAGCAAAGAAAGAGCTTTCTACAGTAACCTCTACAAATGTCAACCTTCCTTTCATTACAATGAATCAGGACGGGCCAAAACATCTTGATATAACTCTTACAAGAGCAAAATTTGATGAACTTACAGCAGATCTTGTTGATAAGACTCTCGGCCCTGTAAGAACAGCTTTAAGTGACGCAGGGCTTCAGGCATCTGAGCTTGATAAAATTCTTCTTGTAGGAGGTTCAACAAGAGTAATAGCTGTTCAGGAAGCCGTTAAGAAGATAACAGGCAAAGAGGCTTTCAAGGGCATCAACCCTGATGAGTGCGTATCTGTAGGTGCTGCTATACAGGGCGGCAAACTTTCAGGCGATTCATCTGCAAGCGATATTATGCTTCTTGATGTAACACCGCTTTCACTTTCAATTGAGACTCTCGGCGGAGTAGCAACAAAGATAGTTGAAAAGAATACAGCCATTCCTACAACAAAGAAACAGATATTCTCAACAGCCGAGGATAACCAGTCGGCAGTTGATATAAGAGTTGTACAGGGCGAAAGACCTCTTGCAAAAGATAATAAAGAGCTTGGTATGTTCCGTCTTGACGGTATTGCCCCTGCAAGACGTGGCATTCCTCAGATAGAGGTAACATTTGATATAGATGCAAACGGTATCGTTCATGTTTCTGCAAAAGACCTCGGCACAGGCAAGGAACAGTCAATTACTATTACGGCAAGCACAAACCTTAGTGATTCTGAAATAGATAAAGCTGTTAAGGAAGCTGAGCAGTATGCCGAAGCAGATAAGAAACGTAAAGAGGCAATTGATGCTAAAAACGGTGCTGACTCACTTATTTTCCAGACAGAAAAGACACTTTCCGACCTTGAAGGAAAAATTGATGCTTCAGAAAAAGCAGATGTTGAAGCAGACCTTAACAAACTTAAAGACCTTGTTAAGGATATGAAGCCGGAAACAATGTCTGATTCAGACGTTGAAAACATTAAGAAAGCAACTGATGAACTTACACAGAAATTCTATAAGATTTCAGAAAAACTTTATAAGTCACAGCAGGCAGCAGGTCAATCAGCAGGTCAGGATCAAGGCAACACTCAGAGTAACGCCCAAAGCAGTAATCCTAATGACAATGTTGTAAACGGCGACGCAAAAGAAATCTAAGAGCAGTATTATAGATTTAAATGTAATGGGGCAGAGATGTATGTCTTTGCCCCGTTGAATGTTAGAGTGAAGCACTTTGAGAAACAGGCGGTGAATTGTTTTGGCTGAAAAAAGAGATTATTATGAAGTGCTTGGATTACAAAAAGGTGCTTCGGAAAGTGATATAAAAAGAGCATACAGAAAAATGGCCAAGAAATACCATCCCGATAATAACCCGGGAAACGAAAAACAGGCCGAAGAAAAAATGAAGGAAGTAAATGAAGCCTATGAGGTATTGAGCAACGCCGATAAGAAAGCGGCATATGATCAATACGGCCATGCGGCATTTGAGCAAGGCGGAATGGGCGGAGCCGGCGGATTTAACGGCGGATTCAGCACTGGTGATTTCAGTGATATTTTTGGTGATATATTCGGCAGCGGTTTTGGCGGTTTCGGTGGTTTTAGCGGTTTTGGCGGCGGTAATTCTTCAAGAAGAAGTGGTCCGCAAAAGGGTAATGATGTTGCTGTAAATATACAGATATCTTTTGAAGAAGCAATTTTTGGATGCAAGAAAGAGATACAGATAAATATAACAGATATATGTGATGAATGTCACGGCACAGGTGCAAAATCGGCATCAGGTGTTGAGACATGTCCAAAATGCGGCGGCACCGGACGTGAAAGAGTTGTAAAACAGTCACTTTTCGGTACGGTAGCCACAGAAAGAACATGTTCGGCTTGTCATGGTACAGGCAAGGTTATAAAAGATCCATGTCCTAAATGCCATGGCTCCGGCAGAGTTAAAAAATCTAAGAAATTTGAAGTCACTATACCAAAGGGCATTGATAACGGCCAGACAATACGTCTTGGCGGTAAAGGCGAAGCCGGCTTAAACGGAGGCCCTTACGGTGATCTTATGGTAACAGTATATGTAAAGACTGACAGTTATTTTGTAAGAAAAGGTACGGATATATACTGCGATGTTCCAATAACATTTGTACAGGCAATACTTGGTGATGAAATCACCGTAAAAACTGTAGACGGAGAACAAAATCTGACCATAAAACCCGGCACTCAGCCTGATACAGTAATGACTTTAAGAGGCGAGGGTGTTCCTAATCTCAGAAATCCAAATGTTCGAGGCAATCAAATAATGAATATCAAAGTAAATATTCCTACAAGTGTTACTGAAAAACAAAAGGAAATTCTAAGAGATTTTTACGGCGGCAGTTCTGAAAAAGGCAGTAGTTCCGAAAAAAAAGAAGGGTTTTTTGATAAGCTTAAAAAAGATTTCAAAGGTGATTAACAAAAACCCCTGTATCATAATGATACGGGGGTTTTTATTATGTCTAAATTAATATTAATTAATATTAATTAATATTAATTTGATTTATTTTTTTCTATAAATACCGAAATTACAGAGTTTGCATATTCCTGTGTTATACAGCTTTGAGGCTTATATAAAGCATACGCTATCTGTTTTACTGCCTGTCATTAAACCTGAGTACAGCGACCATGCAACGGCACGCAAAGCCCATGGAGAAATATCATTGTAATCTGCAAACTCTCTTATTGCCATTCCGCCTTGGGTAGTATCATAATTTTTATATACAGCGTATTTGTATAAAATCATGGCAAACTGCTCTTTCGTTATATTCTCGTCCGGTTTAAAAGTACTATCTATTGTTTTATATAAAACTTTTAAATCTGTTTTATTTCATATTATTTAAATCCGTTTTTATTGCTTTTCCGTTTAATATACATTCAGTCAGCTTTTCCCCAACGTAAACTAATTTCAGTGAAAAAAACGGTATTTTGTCAGCCATCAGTTTAAGAAAAACCTTGTCTCCTTCCCAAATAGAAAGATTTTTTACATTTTCTTTTTTAACCCATTCAAGCATACCTTCATCACATTCATGGATATCGCCTTCAAATTTATCAGATGTAAAAAGGTGCATGTATTCCGTTCCCCAAATATCGGAAACAAATGTAACTATTCCGCAGTATCTGTAATTTTTTATTATTAGCCCTGTTTCTTCATACACTTCTCTTTTCATACATTCTTCAGGTGTTTCGCCATATTCAAATTTTCCGCCTATTCCAACCCATTTATCTTTGTTAATATCGTTTTTCTTTTTAATGCGGTGAAGCATAAGAAAATTGCCCTCATTTTCAATATAGCACAGACTTGTGTTTTTCATTTTTGCTCTCCTAAAAAAGCCGCCGTAAATACGGCAGCTTCATTTACATACTTTCAAATGTATCTTTAATAGCCTTTATAAATTGCATGCTGTTTAAAACAGTCGGGTTTTTAATTTCAGTAATAAGAGCAAGGTCTTTTGTCATTTTTCCGTCTTCTATTGTCTTTATGCAGGCTTTTTCAAGCTTGTCTGCATAAGTACAAAGCTCAGGAATATTATCAAGTTCTCCTCTTTTTCTGAGTGCGCCTGTCCAGGCAAAAATAGTTGCAACGGAGTTTGTGGATGTTTCCTCGCCCTTTAAATACTTATAATAATGGCGCTGAACAGTACCGTGTGCCGCCTCATATTCATATATTCCGGAAGGCGAAACAAGGACAGATGTCATCATTGCAAGTGAGCCAAAAGCAGATGAAATCATGTCGCTGAAAACATCGCCGTCATAGTTTTTGCATGCCCATATAAAACCGCCCTCTGATTTCATAACTCTTGCTACGGCATCATCAATAAGTGTGTAAAAATATTCAATTCCTGCATTGCTGAATTTTTCTTTATATTCTTTTTCATATATTTCATTAAATATGTCTTTAAATGTATGGTCGTATTTTTTAGAAATTGTATCTTTTGTGGCAAACCAAAGTGTTTGTTTAAGGTCAAGAGCATAACTAAAACAGCTTCTTGCAAAACTTTTAATTGAAGAACATATATTATGCTGTCCCTGTATAATGCCGGCTCCCGTAAAGTTATGTATAAGCTCTCTGCTTTCGTTGCCGTTTTCGTCCGTAAACACGAGCTCGGCTTTGCCTGCTGAAGGTATTTTCATTTCTACTGCCTTGTATACATCGCCATATGCGTGACGGGCAATAATTATAGGCTTTTTCCAATTTTTTACTACAGGCTCAATGCCTTTTACAACTATTGGAGCTCTGAATACAGTTCCGTCAAGCATAGCTCTGATTGTACCGTTTGGGCTTTTCCACATTTCTTTAAGATTGTATTCCTTAACTCTGGCGGCATTCGGAGTTATTGTGGCACATTTAACGGCAACACCGTATTTTTTTGTTGCCTCGGCCGACTCAACTGTAATTTTATCGTCTGTTTCATTCCTATTTTTAAGCCCTAAATCATAATATACTGTCTTAAGGTCAATATATGGAAGTATAAGCTCGTCTTTTATCATTTTCCACAGTATTCTTGTCATTTCATCTCCGTCCATTTCAACAAGCGGAGTTTTCATAACTATTTTGTCCATGTTTTATTTGTCCTCCTAATAATGATTACTTATACATTATTATACAAAAAAAGTGCATATGCAAGCATTATTTTATAAATCACTTTCAAATCGGCGTCTCACGTCCCCAATAAAAGAAAAAATACGTAAGGCAAATTTAGTTTTTTTAAAACCTGTCTCCTGTCCAAGTGCCCTTTCCCATTTTTATAAGCTGTTTAACATGTTCGGTTTCAGGCGCATTATTCTGAACACTGTACAGCTCAATCATTTTAAAAAGATTTTCTTCAGTATAATCCCTGCATGTGTAATTTGTCTTTGATTTAAGAACATGCTCTCTCAATTTTTCCAAATCTTCTTCCGGCTCAATATTCATTAATCTTGAAGCATAACCGCAGGCATATGCCAGCTCATAATCGGAAATTATATCCGGATTGCGTTTGTTTTTCATTTTGATTTTTATTGCTTCTTCAATAAGCATAGGTATCATTTAAAAAGCTCCTCTTTATACATATTTTTATATTCTTCAAACATATTATAAAAATCCGGATTTTGCTTTTTTAAATTTATAAGTTTGCCGCTTTTGTCAAGAAAACAATGTTTGCTTTCCCCAATGGCACATATTTTCCCGGTATCCCTGTTTCTCATTTTATAACCGACTGTTAAACGTATACCGTTAAATTCAGGTATAAAAGTATAGATTTCTATGTAATCATCAAAGTGCACCATGTCTTTATAATCACATTTGATATTAAGCACAGGGCTGATTATTCCAAGCTTTTCCATTAATTTATAGCTCATACCCAATTCTTCCATCATATATACGCGTGCTTCTTCCATCCATCTTATAAAATTTGAATGGTGAATTATTCCCATTTGGTCTGTTTCATAATACTGGGCATGATGTACAAAAAATTCCATTTTAAATCCTCCCAAAAAAACAAATAATACTATTTAACAGTTAAATTTATACCGTCACTGTGTACAATAACGTTTTTGGTATCCGCTTCATAAACTTCGGCACCAAGTTTTTTAAGTGTTTTTAATACAGCTTCATCAGCAGGATGCTCTTTTGAGCATGTTATAACAGCAATCTTAGGCTTTACTGTTTTAAAAAAATCGTCGCTGTTTTCTGCTTCTCTGCCGTGATGAGGCACTTTTAGGTAGTCATACTGCCCCAATCCGTCTTTAAGAAGCTCTTTTATCCTTTTCTTTTCGGCATCTCCGGCAAACAAGAACGATTTTTCACCGTAATATACTGACGTGACAAGCGAAAAATCATTGTCGCCGTTTTTTTCAAAATCATGTTTAGGCACAGATATTACCAATTTCATGTCGCCTATAGTAATTTTTGTGTCTTTTGTAAGCTTGTCGCTTTTTATGCCTTTTTCATTCATTGCCTGTATATATTGTTTGTAGTCTTTGTTGCTTCCCTCATAATTCGGCTGTATTATTTTTTTAACATCAATATTTTTTATTATTCCGTCGGCACCTCCAACATGGTCTTTGTCAAAATGAGTAATTATAAGACAGTCCAAAGATGTAATATTATATTTATTAAGATAATTCAATATTGTTTTGGTATCTTCATCCATACCTGTATCAATCATAACAGCATTTGAGCCGTTTCGCAATAAAATGCAGTCTGCCTTTCCTATTCCGAGTACCGACACATCAAGGCCGTCTGTTTTTGATTTCTCTGTTTGTTCAAGCTGATTTTTTTTAGCTCCTGAACATCCGGTAAAAGCAGATACTAAAGCCAAGAACATACATAAAAAAACTTTTCTCATTTTTTCCTCCGAATTGCTTTTTATCATTTTTAAACATTGATATAAGATTTTGAATTTTATAATATCACACATATATGATAAAACTGTGAAAAAATATAAGTTTAATGTTTTAATTTTAGGGCCTCAGCTGCACAGTACACAAATATGTAAACGTTATTTTTCCTCAATTTTAGTTACTTTTATATCCGCAAGCTCCGCAATAGCTTCAATCTCGCTTTCTTCTATATCTCTTTTGGCAATTAGGGCCAAAATGCCTTTACTGTAATCACATTTTACAAATATTCCGTCGTTATCGTTAAAATAATGTTCCACTCTTTCGGCATCCATTTTGTTTTCTATGCCGTCGGCATATATCTTAAAACAATGTTTTATGTCATCGTTTATATTATTCTTATGTATATTCTTTTTGCCTGTTAATTCTGTATTCCTGCTGTAGCAGTTTCTCGTTACAATAATTATTAAAACCACAAAAACAAAAGCAAGAATTTTTATTGTCATCTGCTTCAATCCTTTCATATAATACAAAAAGGCCCGATACAAATTTAAAATTTAGTATCGGGCTTTTATTTTATGTTTTAATCAGCAGGTAGCGCCTCCGACAAGGTGAAGCTGAGCCCCTAATATTTCAGCCTTCCTTTTAAGTATATCATCACTTAAAAGCTGAGATTGCACATTCTCAAATCCAAGCCTCTCAATTGTATCTGCAAAACGCTCGCCTGTCTTTCCCTGTTCTCTGAAAAGAAGAATAGCTTTTTCAACTGCTAAAAGGGCTTCGGTTTCAGATGCAAATATTTTTTCAAGTGCTTTCCCCTGTTTTACTTTTTTGCCCCAGCGGCCTCCAATGTATATCTTATATCCCTTTTGTCCGCTTTCAATGGCATTAAAAGTACATTTACCTATACATCTTCCGCAGTTATTGCATTTTTCTTTGTCGATTACAAGTTTTCCGTTTTCAACTTTAGCTATATTAATAGGACATGCTTCTTCTACTTTACAGTCTTTGCATCCTCTGCACATATTGGAATTATATACAGGTATTCGCTGACCAATAATGCCAACATCGTTTAGATTTGGCTTTACGCAGTTATTCGGACACCCGCCAACGGCAATCTTGAATTTATGCGGAAGTTTAACGTCAGAATAGCCCTTATAGAACATCTCGTGTACTTTCAGCGAAAGCGCAAATGTATCTATAAGCCCATACTGACATGTAGTTCCTTTGCATGATACCACAGGACGCACTTTTGAACCTGTACCGCCTGTTTCAAGTCCGGCCTTTGAGAGGAAATCCATAATTTCGTCTATCTTTTCATATGGCACGCCCAGAATCTCAATTGTCTGACGGCTCGTCATTGCAATTTCGCCGCTTCCGAATTTTTCAGCAGCTTCCGCAATACACTTGCTTTCAGAAGCTGTTATTTTACCGTTTCTCGTAATTACACGGCAGCTGAAATTATTTGTACCTCTGTTGTTTAAAAAACCAAATGCTTTTACTCTTTTAATATTTTCAGGTAAAACTGTCGTTTGGCTTTTTTCAGCTGCAACAATGTCAAAGTCTGCGCATTTATTTTCAGGATTATTTATTTTTTTTTTTCGTCAACCACAACATCATTAAAGAATGAAGCACCTTCAAGAACAACTGTATTCTTGTATCCGAAAGCCTTTAATCTAAGCTGTAGAAGATAAGCAAGTCTTGCTCTCTTGCAGACAAGAAGAATCTTATCGTCTTTTTCAAGACCTTCAACAGGGCCGTTTGTCTCGCTTAAAACCACATGCAAAGCACCCTGAATGGTCGGTACATTCTGAGCGTCTACAATCTTGTATCCTTTTGCAGCTCCTGCAAGGAATTCAGAAGGTGTCATGCTTACAAGTACGCCGTTTATCTTGTTAAGAATTACATTTACAGCCAAAACAACAGGATGAATAGCTGTTGAGAAAGGAGGAGCATAAGCAAGGTCAAGGTCTTCCAAATTCTCCAAAGTAGCACCCATAGAAATTGCCGTAGCGCCGATATCAATCATTTTATCAACTTCTCCGGCACCGACAGCCTGCATTCCAAGAAGCTTATGAGTTTTTCTGTCGGCAGTAAGTTTAATTGAAACAAAAGCCGAACCCGGATAATAATGTGCCTTGTCATCGGTAACAGTAAGAGCAGTTACAACATCATAGCCCATTTCTTTTGCGGCTTTTTCGCTAAGTCCTGTCCTTGCGGCATTTACTTCAGGAAGCTTAACTATAGCTGTTCCCAATACGCCCTTGTAATGCTTGTCTATTCCGCATATAACCTGTGCAAGCACACGTCCTTCCATGTTCGCGGCAGAGCCCATAGGTGCCCACTGCGGTTTTCCTGTCTGGAAATTTCTTGTTGTAACACAGTCGCCGGCAGCATATACGTCAGGAATGCTTGTTTTCATTTGGTCGTCAATCTTTAATGTGCCGTTTGGCATCATTTCAATTCCTGTATCTTTGAGGAAAGCCGTGTTTGCCCTTATTCCAAGTGAAAGCACAACAATATCAGCCTCAAGAAGTCCTTTGTCTGTCTTGACGCCTTCGGCTTTGTCTGTGCCTGCTATTGACTCCATCTTTGTTGAAACAAGAACTTTTATTCCGTTTCTCTTTAAAACACGTTCGCAGTATTCGGATATTTCAGGGTCAAAATTTGTAATCACATGGTCTGCAAGGTCAATTACAGTTACATCAAGTCCCTGCTTTTTAAGATTCTGAGCAACTTCAAGACCAATAAATCCTCCGCCTGCAACAACTGCTTTTTTAGCATTTGTGTTTACCATGTATTCTCTTAAATCAATTGCATCGTCAGGCGTACGCATTTTAAATACTCCCGGAAGCTGTACGCCCGGCATTTTCGGTACAATTGAAGATGCACCTGTCGAAATTACACATTTATCATAATCATATACTTCTTCTGCACCTGTATTGACATTTTTTGCATAAACTTTTTTTGCCTTAGCATCAAGTTTATATGCATCTCTTCCTACAAGCACATCGGCACCTGTAAGCCCTTTGAATTTTTCCGGTGTATTTACAATAAGGCCGCTTTTGTCTGCAATAACGTTTCCTACATAGTACGGTAAACCGCAGCCTGCATATGATATATCCATGCCTTTTGTTATTATGAGTACATCTGCGTCACGGTTAATACGTTTAATTTTTGCCGCTGTTTTAGTACCTGCAGCAACTCCACCTATTATTAGTACTTTCACATTCAACGCCTCCTAATGTATTTATACTTTTCAATTTTCATGCTTTTTATGACATTATAACACCAATATTATTATTAATATACTGTTTTTTTGTTATATAAACCATAACCATTTTGATATGTATTTCTAAAACATTGCTAAAAACAAAGCATTGTTTTATAATTATTTTGGAGGTGTAGAAATGAAAAACAGTGAAAGAATATTTGCTTTGGCAAACCCAATATGGGAAAAATGCTTTGAGCATCCCTTTGTAAAGGGAATAGCCGACGGCACTTTAAATATAGAAAGATTCAGGTTTTATATGGTACAGGATCATCTTTATCTAATGCAGTATGCAAAGCTTTTTGCTCTCGGGCTTATAAAAAGCCAGAAAGAAAAAGATATACGTCTTTTTGCATCATTAATAAGCGACACTCTTGATACCGAAAACGCCGTACATAGAGAATACCTTAAAACTTTAGGTATTACACGTGAAATGATAGACCAGACAAAAACGGCTCTCGTAACCGAAAGCTACACAAATTATATGCTGTCGGTCGGATTCTCTCAGGGAGTGGCCGAAATATCGGCGGCAGTTCTTGCCTGCTCATGGAGTTATAAAATTATAGGAGACTGGTGTCTTGCAAATTCAAAGAACAAAAATAAGTTTTTCTCACCATGGATAGATGAGTACACATCAGAAAGCTATAATCACAGTAATGACGTTATAATTGATTTTATTGACAAATTAACCGAAAAATATACGGAAGAACAAATGCTTAATATTGAAAATATAGTCACAAATTGCAGCCGTTATGAACTGCAGTTTTGGGATATGGCATGGAATATGGAGTATTAAACAAAAAGCGTACCATATAATTTATGGTACGCCTACTTGCATATATTTAAAGAATTAGCTTAAGGAAGAACAATATAGCAACAATTATAATAACAGGGTTAAGCTCTTTGCTTCTGCCTGAAATAACTTTAAGTAATACATATGAAAGTGTACCGAATACAAGACCGTCGGATATACTGTAAGCCACAACCATCATTATTATTGTAATGAAAGCAGGGAAACCTTCAGTGTAATCTTTAAAGTCTATTTTAACAACCGATTCCATCATAAATAAACCTACAGTTATGAGTGCCGGAGTTGTGGCAAATGACGGTATAGATGTAATAATCGGAGATAAGAACAATGCCAAAAGAAAAAGTATCCCTACCACAACCGATGTAAGGCCTGTCCTTCCGCCGTCTGAGACACCAGATGCACTTTCTACAAAAGTAGTAACTGTTGATGTACCCAAAACTGCGCCTGCCGTAGTGGCAACGGCATCAGCCATAAGAGCACCTTTTATTTTCGGAAGCTTTCCGTTTTTATCAATATATCCCGCTTTTTCAGATACACCTATAAGTGTTCCAATTGTATCAAATACGTCAACAAACAAAAATGAGAATATAACAGTTGCAAACTCAAATGAGAAAATATTGTGTAAATCTATTTTAAAGAATACAGGAGCAAGACTTGGCGGAGCTGATACTATTCCTGAAGGAATAAGAGAGTACATTCCGGCGTCGGCATTTACAACATATATTCCTGTAAGCTGACAAATTATACCCAATCCGTAAGTTATAAGTATACCCCATAAAAGAGCACCCTTTACTTTTCTTATTACTAATGATACAGTAATTATAGTGCCTATAAGAGCAAGAGCAACAGGAACGCTCCTTACGCTTCCAAGACCAACAAGCGTAGCTCCATCATCAACAATTATTCCCGCGTTCTGCATACCTATAAACGCTATAAAAAGACCTATGCCTACACTTGTAGCAGTCTTAAGGTTTTTCGGTATGCAGTTGAATATTGCCTCACGTACATTGACAGCCGAAAGAAGTATAAATATTATGCCTTCAATAAATACAGCGCTTAAAGCCGTCTGCCATGAATATCCGTATTTTAATACAACTGTGTATGTAAAATACGCATTCAGGCCCATTCCCGGAGCAAGTGCAAATGGATAATTTGCAAAAGCCGCCATTGCAAAAGTACCTATAGCCGAGGCAATGGCAGTTGCAGTAAGTAATGCGCCGGTATCCATTCCTGTTGCACTTAAAATGTTCGGGTTTACAATAAGGATATATGCCATAGTCATAAATGTAGTAAAACCGGCATAAACTTCAGTCCTTACTGTAGTGTTGTTTTCTTTGAGTTTAAAAAGATTCTCAATAAAACCCATGTTTTCTCCTCCTAAAAAAATAATATATAAAATTATGAAATATTCTTTAATATTAGCAAATATTCAAAATTCTGTCAATTTTGGTAACGAAAAATTGCGGGCTCATTTGAAAATCAAATCTGTTTTCTTATAAATTTAAAATACAGCAATTTAAAAAAATTTGAAATACTATCATTAATATGGTAAAATTGATTTAATTATCTATTTGAAAGGGTGATACTTGTGGCATTACATGAATCAGGCGAAAATTATCTTGAAACAATACTGATACTTGAAAAACGAAATGGAATCGCACGTTCCGTTGATGTCGCAAATGAGCTCAATTTTTCAAAACCAAGTGTAAGCCGTGCAGTATCCGTATTAAAAAACTCTGGGCTTGTTACCATAGGCAATATCAATCAGCTTGTGCTGACTGACGAAGGCCGAAAAATTGCCGAAAGGATATATGACCGTCACTGCACGATCAAGTCATTTTTAATGAAAATGGGAGTATGTGAAAAAACCGCTTCCGAAGATGCATGCATGATGGAGCATGATATAAGCGAGGAAACATTCGACTGCATAAAAAAATCTTTAAAATAATAATAAAAAGCGTATGAGAGAACATTTAATCTTTCATACGCTTTTGCTTTTCTTATTTGGCAAGTGCAGTTTTCGGGTCTATGCTTTCCCCGTTTTGAGTTACTCCGAAATCCATGTGGTATCCAAGCATTACGCTGTATTTTGACGGTTCGCCTACTACTCCAATTAAATCTCCCTTGTTAACGATGTCGCCTTCCTTAACGGCCAGATTTTTGTCAAGCTGACCGTATGTAGTGCGCCATCCGTTGCCGTGGAATACCGTAACCACATATCCGTTTTCATCATCATTTGAAATACTTTCAACAGTTCCCGCTGCTGCTGCTAAAATTTTTTCGCCTTTGTCGGCTGCTATTGAAATACAGTTGTTTGTTCTGTACTGTTCAAGAGTCTGGTCAAAAACAGGTACATCCTCACTGTAATCCATTACTATTTTTCCATTTACAGGCAATGCAAATTCAGGATTCATGCCTGTGTCTTCAGCCTTTGCCGCAGCTTCCTCATCAAAGTTTGCATCAGCAGAACTGCCCTTTGTATTTTCTTTTTGCTGTGACTTTGTATTGGTTTCTGGTTTTTCACCTGTCACTTTCTGGTTTTTCTTTTCAGTGTCTTTGTTATCTGTTTTTTTCTCTTCTGTATTTTTCTTTTCTGTTACTGCACTATTTTTTTGACTACTGCTATTGTTTTCCTCTATTACTTTTTCTTGTTTGCTGTTTTTGTTTGCAGATACAGGGGCTGTCTGTTCATTTTGTGCGGTTATATTTTGTCTTTCTCTTACATTTTCCCTTTTTGCACTTTTACTGCCCCATATTCCGGCGCCTACGGCCACTGCAAGTACTAAACATGAAATACCGGCCACAAACGCTTTTTTGCTGTTTGTATTATTTTTCATTTTATAAAACACCTCCGTCGATAGTAGTATTATTGACGGAAGTGTGACAGCTTATTCACTGCTGATTTAATTTTGAAAATGAAATACCTGTATAATAATATTTTAAAATATCTTTATAGTTTTTGCCTTCTTGTGCAAGACAGTTTGCACCGTATTGGCTCATTCCGGCTCCATGCCCATAGCCTTTTGTTGTAAAAACAAGGTTATCGCCGTCTTCTTTTACAGTAAAGTCACTGCTTCTTAAACCCAATATTTGTCTAATCTCAGGACCTGTAAAAACAAGGTTTCCTATCTGCATTGTTTTTATGTATCCGGCGTCGGTCCTCCCAAGCACCTGCATTTGAGCTTTTAAGCCTCCTGAATTAAGAATAAGTCCCCTTTTAGCCTGTTCAAGTTTTGAAGCCACAGTTTTTGACGGAATCTTTACTTCTTCCTCATATTGGCTTGATGTCTTATCCATCGATGAGTCAACACTTTTTAAATACGGTTCATCTTTTTGCCAAACATTAGCGGCGCTTTCCGTTTTGCCGCAGCTAATGGCATGAAACGCCGCCAAAATAGGTTCGCCGTCATAAACCATTATTTCTCCTTTTGTATCATATACTGCAGAGCGCACTTTTTCATAATATTTGTTAAAATTACTGCCCCATTTTTTTTTCATACCTGATTTTGAAACGTAAGCCTGACCGCCGTTCTTTTCAAGTTCAGCTATTGTAACACCGTTTTTGATTTTCCTATCGGCATATGTACGGGCGGCAACGGCCTGTGCTTTAAGTGCATCCTGCTCAAAAAGAGCCGGCATCTCGGCCGCTACAACCCCAACTATATAATCTTCAAATTTATCACTGTCTGATGTTGATTGTACAGCACTTCCACTTTCCGAGCTTGAAGGCTGCGAGTCGTCAGAGTTTACATCATTTCCCTCGTCTTCTGTAAAAGTAGTATTATCGTTGTTGTCATTATCTGTATTTTCTAAAATAAGAGATGTTTTCTCAACTTTTCCAAGCATTGCCGTTATCGCTACCGGCATAAAAATCATGGAAAAAATTTCAATTATTACAAGTATAACAATCATCTTTTTCATATATATCACCTTTATCAGTATATGAAAAAGATGTTCCTATAATACAAAAAAACCGGACAAATTGTCCGGCTTTAAAAAAATAAATTTTAATCAACAAAATGATATTTATGAAAATCTTTCTGCTGCTTCATTTCATCAACAAGCACAAGCATGTCTCTTGCCGATTTCTTTGCATCATCAACTGTACCGAGAGAATAGCAGTTTCCGCACTGAAGCTCATTTTTAGCAGGCACCTCAGTCATGCCAAGTACATAATTGCAGGCTTTTTCCAACAGATTGCAGAATACATTGTAATACTGTGAATCGTCAATATCAGTGTTTACAACAAGATAATATCCTGTCTGACAACCCATAGGTCCAAAGTATGATATCTGAACATTATCCATGTCTTCCGTAACATCTCTTACAGCAGTAGCAAAACAGTGCTCAAATGTATGAAGCTCCATATTTGAAATAACTTCTTCTTTGTATGGTACTCTCATTCTTAAATCAAAAGTTATTGTTTTTACACCATTAAAAGTGTCAATTTTTGAAAGGTAAATTCCTCTTTTAAGTTTACTATGGTCTACATTAAACGAAACACTGTTTTTAATTTTCATTTCACTGCCTCCAAATCATAACATATCAATCTTCATTATCTTCAAAATCTCCGTCAAGCTTTTTCATTGTGTCAAGAGTGACTTTTTCAAGCTCGTTGTCGGTTATAATCGTAACTCGGCCTTCATTATACTGCTCATTTACCCAATTGTAAACTATTCCAACAACTTTGTCTGTTTTGCTTACGGCAGCTTCGCCTTTAAGATGGAAATAAGAATTTATCCAATGTGCAATTCCGCTTGTGCCCGAAGTATTGCTTATGGCAATCTTAACAGGTCTGTTAAGCAGCTTTTCAGTATTGAAAATATTGTATATTTCCTCATTTTTAAGCAACCCGTCGGCATGTATTCCGGCTCTTGTAACATTAAAGTTCCTTCCTACAAACGGAGTCATAGGCGGTATCTGATAATGAAGTTCTTTTTCATAATATTCGGCAATTTCCGTAATAACTTTCGTATCCATTCCGTCAAGAGTTCCTCTAAGCTGAGCATATTCAAATACCATTGCCTCAAGAGGAGTGTTTCCTGTTCTTTCTCCTATGCCCAGAAGTGAACAGTTTACACTGCATGCGCCGTAAAGCCAAGCATACGTGGCATTATTTACGGCTCTGTAAAAATCGTTATGTCCGTGCCATTCAATAAGTTCGTTAGGCACACCGGCATGATGATTAAGACCATAAATTATGCCGGGAACGCTTCTCGGAAGCACTGAGCCGGGATATGTAACACCGTATCCCAATGTATCGCAAGCTCTTATTTTAATCGGCACACCTGTGTCTCTTGAAAGGTCCATTAAAGCAGAAGCAAACGGAACAACAAAGCCATAGAAATCCGCTCTTGTTATGTCCTCAAAATGACATCTCGGCTTAACACCGGTTTCAATACATTCACGCACAACTCCAAGATAATGGTCAACTGCCTGATGTCTTGTCATGTGCATTTTATGAAAAATATGATAATCAGAACAGCTTACAAGTATTCCAGTTTCTTTAAGCCCTATGTCTTTAACCAACTGGAAGTCCTTTTTAGAAGCTCTAATCCAGCTTGTAACCTCAGGATATTTGTATCCCTTTTCGAGGCACTTATATACAGCCTCCCTGTCTTTTTTCGTGTAAAGGAAAAACTCACTCATTCTTATTTTTCCCTTAGGACCTGAAAGCTTGTGAAGAAGGTCGAAAATGTGAGTCATCTGCTTTACGGTGTAAGGCTCCCTCGATTGCTGTCCGTCTCTGAATGTCGTATCAGTTATCCAAAATTCACTTGGAACATCCATAGGAACAAGTCGCCTGTTGAATACTACCTTAGGCACTTCATCATATGAAAAAAAGTCCCTGTACAAATTCGGTTCTCTAACATCAACAAGAGGATAAGACTGTACCGTACTTTCCAAAAGATTAGTTTTATTATTAAATTCAAACATATTATTCCTCCTGTATCTATTTTTACATATAGTGTTTTTAAATAACACTGATAAAAATTATATCAGATTAATATATTTTTTTATATATCTATTAAAATCATTAGATACTATAGTCACATCGTATTATGTATATTTTACAATAAATAATATGTTTTAGTCAAGTTGGAAGAATATATTTAGCATTTGCAACAACAAAATGCAAAAGACACATGTACGTAAATCAATGATGCACAAATATAATGTTCCTCATTACATACAGTTTACATTATATACGTAAATAATTATATAAATCATCACAAAAAAGATATAAAAAAGTAAAATTTTGTCTGAATGCGCAGTTAAACCGTCATAATAATACTTATTACGAAACATAAAAAAATCCGCCGTAAATATGCGGCAGATTTTTAATTTATTCATCCGACATAAAACCCATTATTGTTTCTACCATAGACTGAGTCCGCTCGTCAAGGTCGCCTCCAAGCATCATTTCGGAAATAATTTCCGAAGCCCGGGTGCTGTCGAGGCCTTCTTTTTTAAGCATCGGTATGTAAGTCATAGCAATCTCATATACTTCCAAAGGCCCTTTATCATGAGCTTTGCCGGCAAACTCTTTAATTATTGCTTTTTGCCTTTCGGTAAATTTATCAGTGTTCATTTTGCTCCCCCTTGATTGAAGAATCCATTCTTATTCATCTGCATAAGAGCGCATATCATTTCAAATTGACGTCTTTCCTGACTGTTAAGACATTTACATACAGCTTTTATAAGTCCGTGCTGTCTTTCCTCAGTGCTGCTTTTTACGTTAGCAGCTGAAATAATTGCATCCTCATACTGAAATTCTCTGATTTCAAGCATTTTTACAGCAAGAAAAATAATTTTTCTAGTTTCCGTATCCACAAACGGCATAGCACTTGAAAAAGCATTTATCTGTCTTTTTAAAATGTCTTTGTCGGACTCTTTTTTTCCTGAAATACGCTGAGCTTCTTCCAACAGTCTGTCGGATGCAGCCGTATTGTTGTTTTCCATCTGCTATCACTCCTTTATAAATATGCTATGCTTATTCAAAGTGAGCCATGATAGAAAAGTGAAATATATTTTTCTGAAATTTCAATAATATCCCTCATTATTTTCTCACATCCCCCGTCGCTGTCACGAAATAAGCCTAATCCCGAACAATTCAGGGTTTTAAAACTTGAGGAAAAATCATTCATTATGCAAAGTCTTGCTTTTTCAAAATCATCGCCGCATAAATAACCTGCGGCAATAATTCCTGCAAGAAGTGCACCGCATATCCCGCCTATTCCAAGGCCGCTTCCAAGACTTGTGCACATTTTTTTCATTTCATCACTCACTTGTACTCCATAATGATTCATTATTTCCACAAAAACACATAAACAGCAGTTGTCGCCGCAATTAGTTAAATTATCCATAAAAATACACCCCCTGATATGATATTCAGAGAGTGTACAAATTGTTTATTATTCAGCTTCAGTTGTAAGTCTTACGGCTATTGGTCTGTATTTTTTCTTATTCCAGCGTTCTTTCTGACTTCTAATCCAGCCGAAAGCAATAAGAGCACCTAAAATACCAACAAGACATGTTGCCAAGTCTCTGTTCATAAAACTTGCAACAAGAGGAGCTACAACGACATACCCTAATGCAACGCCAATCATAAAGCCTACAAAAGGTATACCGTACATTACAAGAACGGCAGTCATAAACCCTCGCGGCGTAAGCTCAACTTCAACCCAGTCGTCAACTTCTGCATTGCAGGCATTTTCAGCCTCAATAAACATTGATTTGCCTTCCATACCGGCTATGCAGGCACGGCACTTTGCACATGCTTCAAGTCTTTTCATCTCTATAATTGCAAGATCACCTTTAAAACCTATTACTTTTCCTATCTCAGCCATTGTTGTTCGCCTCCAATAAATCTCTAATTACCTGTGACGCTATTAAAAGTCCGGCAGCAGGCGGTACAAAAGACGAACTTGCCGGGGTGCGTTTTCTTTCACCTTCCTTATCAATAGTAAACACAGGCTTAATAGCTTTTTCGGTAGAATATACTACCTTAAGCTTTTTAACATTTCTGTCACGCAGTTCTTTTCTCATTACTTTTGCCAAAGGGCATCCGCTTGTCTTATAAATATCTGTAACTTCAAGGCATGACGGGTCGAGCCTGTAGGCAGTGCCCATAGAAGAAATAACAGGTATGTTTTTTTCCTGAGCCTGCATAATGATTTCGATTTTTCCTGTGACAGTATCTATAGCATCAACAATATAATCTATTTTTCCCCTTTTTATTATATCATTATTCCCTGGTAAAAAAAAGCAATTATACAATTTAATGTCAATTTCCGGATTAATGTCTTTAAGCCGCCTTTCGCATACTTTGGTTTTAGGCATCCCAACTGTGCTGTTTAAAGCAATTACCTGTCTGTTTATATTAGATACACTTACTGTATCGTTATCTACAAGTATCATATGTCCTACGCCGCTTCTTGCTATTGCCTCCGCGGCATTTCCTCCAACGCCGCCAAGTCCGAAAATCAAAACAGTGCTGTTTTTAAGTTTTTCTATATTGCCATTGCCTATAAGCATTGCCGTTCTTATAAGTCTTTCTTCCATATATATCACCCAGCATATTATAAGCAATAATAAAACGTTAATCAATACCGTCTTTTTTCTTTTTATATAATCTGTCAAAATTAAGTTTCAGCAAAGCGGCAATAGGCACTGCAAATACCATTCCGATTATGCCGAACATGCTGCCTGCAATTGACAGTGACAATAACACTATAACGGGATGAAGGCGCACTCTTTTTCCAACTATTTTTGGTACTATGACAGCAGCGTCAATCTGCTGGAGGATTAATATAATTACAGCGGCATATATGGCCTTTGTAATATTTCCCGAAACAGCCGAAGCAAGAACCGCAAGTATAAAAGCAGCAACTGCTCCCAGATATGGTATCAGGTTTGAAAATCCCGAAATTAAACCTATTATCAAAAAATACTTAACTCCCAGCACCCAAAGTGACACGCTTACAAGAATCGCCATAACAACCGCATCCATTATTTGCCCTGCGATATATCCTGAAAACACAACATTTATGTCTGAAAACAAATTTTCAAGCGGAGTCAATATTTTAGGAGGAATAAATACCTCTGCGGTGTTTTTTACCCTCTCCAGCATTCTTTCCTTATCCATAAGAAAATAAAAAGCAGCAACAAGTCCAATTCCAAGTTTTAAAAGCGCCGAGCCTACATTTTGCATATTTGCTGCTGCGGAAAAAAGCCAGTTTTGAGAATCATAATTTATTTTACTCTCTATTGCCTGAAAAACACGGTCTGAATCTCCGAAAAGACCTGTATTTTTTACAAGAACCTTTATGCCTTCAACAAGGTCTTTTAAATCACTGCCGAAATTAGCCGCTGTTTCCGATACTTGGCCCAATCCTTCTCCAAAACTCTTAAAAAGCAATGAAAAAAGCCAAAGAACAAGCAAGGCTATGACAATATATGTCACAGCCGTCCCTCTTATACGTTTTTTATACTTGCCCTGTTTTGTTTTTTTCGAAAAAAAAGCAGTTTCGTTCTGAAAAAAATCCACAACCGGGTCTAATATGAAGGCTGCTGCAATAGCAATAAAAAGCGGTGAAAAAAGATTTAATATAAATCCCAAAGCTCTTAACACAGTGCGGAATACGTCTCCTATATGCGCCATGATAAGAACCGCTGTACATACCGATACGGCGGTAAGAGCAGAATACAGACAAATATTAAAAAGTCTTTTATTGTATGCCTTCATATATTACACCCTCTGTATTTTTTATTTTAATCTTTTAAGCACCTCAAGTACAAAATTCCATGTACGTTCTACAGAACTTATTGAAATTTTTTCTTCGGTAGTATGGATTCCGTACATCTGCGGGCCTATTGACACCATGTCGGCCCCCATAAGGTTATCGGAAAATATACCGCATTCAAGTCCGGCATGTATAGTTGTCACTTTTGCTTCTTTTTTAAACATTTCTCTATAAACCGAAAGAAGCGTATCTCTAAGCGGCGAATCCTGGCGGAATTCCCACGCCGGGTATCTGCCCTTTATGTTAAGTCTTGCTCCTGTAAGCAGAGCTAAGCTCTTAAACTGTTCAGACGTAAGTTCTTTTTTAGTGCCCACAGCACTTCTGGCTGCTGAAACAAAAATCATCTCATCATCTTTTGTCTCAACAATTCCGAGATTGTTTGATGTTTCCACAAGCCCTTTTATGTCAAGGCTCATATCTATAACACCGTAAGGAATCAGAATCAAAAGCGACACTGCGTTTTCAGCAGTCTTTTTATCAAGAGCAAATTCATAGTTTTTTGTTTTTTCAAACTTTATTTTAATTCCGCTGTCAGATATGTGAAATTCATTTTTAAATATTTTTTCACATTTTTCTATTGTTCTTTCAATAACCTGAGGTTTGTCCGTTGAAATTACAGCTTTGCAGCTTCGAGGTATGGCATTATCCATTTTTCCTCCGTCAACGCTTATGAGAAAACATAGGTCCTCTATTCTGTTAAGCACTCTGCCCATTAGTTTTACAGCAGAAGCTCTCTGCAAATGAATGTCTGATCCGGAGTGACCGCCCTTAAGTCCGTATATTGTAATCTCAAAACAATCTTTGTCATTTTCTTTTTTTTCAATAGGAAGTATTATTTCAGCTTTAAGTCCGCCGGCACATCCAGCAAGAACATATCCCTCTTCCTCTGAATCGAGATTAAGTACCTTTCTTCCCTCAAGCAATGAAAAATCGAGGTTTCTGGCTCCGTTCATGCCTACTTCCTCATCGGTTGTCAAAACAAGCTCTATAGGAGGATGAGAAATACTTTCGTCATCAATTAAAGCAAGTCCCATTGCAACGGCTATTCCGTCATCTCCGCCAAGCGTAGTTCCGTCGGCAGTAATAAAGTCTCCGTCTTTTATTAGCTTTATGCCGTCTTTAAAAAAATCATGATTACTTTCAGGAGTTTTCTCACATACCATATCCATATGTCCCTGAATTATCACTGGCTCGCTGTTTTCGTATCCCGGTGAAGCAGGTTTTTTTATAATAATATTGTTTGCCTCGTCCTGATTAACCCAGAGTCCCTTTTTTTCTGCATAATTTTTAAGGAAATTGCTGATGCCTTTTTCATTTCCGCTTCCGCGGGGTATAGCACTTATTTCTTCAAAAAATTTCCAAACTTTTTCAGGTTTTGTTCCTTCAAGAATGTACATGTTTTGTTTCCTCCTTGTAATATTGTATGCGAATGATTTAAAAATTAACCAAAATAAAAAATTGTAATTTTCTGTAATTTTAAAAAAGGCGGCCATTAAGGCCGCATCAGAATGTCGATAAATCTATATCTAAAATATAATTGCACTTGAACAAATTTCGATGTGTTTTTCTGCCTGCGAAAAGCATGAACCTCTTAAATGCCCTTATAAAAATCAGTTTTTAAAACTATGGATAGGCGCCGGTATTCTTCCGCCCCTATTTATAAAATTATCGCATTTGAATCTGTTTACAGGCATTATCGGAGCATATCCCAAAAGTCCGCCGAACTCAACAAAATCTCCAACACTTTTTCCCGGTACAGGTATAAGCCTTACAGCAGTTGTTTTGCTGTTTATCATTCCTATTGCGGCTTCATCGGCAATTATTCCTGAAATAGTTGCAGAAGATGTATCTCCCGGTATGGCTATCATATCAAGCCCAACCGAACATACACATGTCATTGCTTCAAGTTTTTCAATAGTAAGAGCTCCCATTTTAGCAGCTTCAATCATTCCGCTGTCTTCGCTTACAGGTATAAAAGCGCCGCTTAGACCACCAACATAAGAGCTTGCCATAACGCCGCCTTTTTTTACATTGTCGTTTAGCATTGCAAGAGCGGCTGTAGTGCCCGGAGCTCCGGCTTCCTGAAGTCCCATTTCTTGGAATATTTCGGCAATGCTGTCACCAACAGCAGGAGTAGGTGCAAGAGAAAGGTCAATTATGCCGAAAGGTACATTAAGTCTTCTTGAAGCTTCCTGAGCCACAAGTTGTCCGACTCTTGTAATTTTAAATGCTGTTTTCTTTATAGTCTCGCAAAGTGTCTCAAAATCTCTGCCTCTTACGTGCTCAAGTGCCTTTTTAACAACCCCGGGACCGCTTACGCCGACATTTATGACGCAGTCTTTTTCTCCAACGCCATGAAATGCCCCGGCCATAAAAGGGTTGTCCTCAACAGCATTGCAGAATACAACAAGCTTTGCGCATCCCAATACAGAGCTTTCCGATGTTTCCCTTATTATTTGGCCCATTCTTTTTACTACATCCATATCAATACCGTTTCTTGATGTTCCCACATTTACCGATGAACAGACAAGGTCAGTCTGTGCCAAAGCCTGTGGAATTGAGTCTATAAGCTTTTTGTCACTTGGCGTACATCCTTTATGAACAAGGGCCGAAAAGCCTCCCAAAAAATTAACTCCGACATCTTTAGCTGCTCTGTCAAGTGTTTTTGCAACCGAAATATAATCCTTCGTATCACATCCGGCAGCCGCAATAGCTATAGGTGTTACTGAAATTCTTTTGTTTACAATAGGTATACCAAGTTCAAACTCAAGGTCTTTTCCTACTTTAACTAAGTCTTTGGCTTTAGTAGTAATTTTATTATATATTTTTTCGTTAAACTTATCTATGTCCGCGTCGGCGCAGTCTAAAAGGCTTATACCCATAGTAATAGTACGCACATCAAGGTTTGCGTTTTGAATCATAGAATTTGTTTCCAATATTTCACCTGTTGAAATCATTGCTCAGCCTCCCAAAATCAAATCCTGTGCATGCAGTCGAAAATACTTTCAAGCTGTATTCTTATTTCCACATCAATTTCTTTTCCTGCCTCACTGAGGCTTTTGGCAAGCTGATGGAAATTCTCAGCGCTGTTTGATATATCCACTATCATTATCATATTTAAATAATCTTTTATTATTGTTTCTGAAATATCCAATATATTTACATTTTTTTCAGAAAGCAGCGTGCATACTTTGCCAATGATGCCCATTTTATCTTTTCCAAGAACAGTAATGATACAATTCATTTTTCTTCCTCCTGCTTGTATATTAAAGTAAAAAGCCACATGTTTTTAAATATAATAAAACATAATAGTTGAAACGTCAATGATAAAAAAAACACATACTAACAAAAAAAGGCCTGAAATTACATGGATTTCAGGTCTTTTTGGTTACTTTGTATTATAATCCTAAAAGCTTGGCTGCATTATTGTAAAAAACGTCATGCTGGGCTTTTTCATCAAGTCCGCTTGTAATTACTTTTTGCATCTCTACTGTTGGATGATGGAAAGGCACGTCGGTGCCAAACATTATACGGTCTTTTCCAACTTTTTCATATGCTTCTTTTATTTTGCTGCCCATAGGCATGCCGCTCATTTCAAGATAAATGTTAGAAAAACGCTTTGCCATTTTTAAAGCAGCGTCAATATAAACACCATGACCATGGCCCATGTGAATCATAACTGTTTTTACATTAGGATGCCTTTCAGCAAGCAATGCAATGCTCCAAGGCAGAGAATATGGAGGATGTCCGCTGTGTATAAAAACAGGTACATTGTATTTTTCGGCAAGGTCCATAAACGGATCTACAATTTCCTCATCGGCAACATAAGCATGCTGAAGCGGATGAAGTTTTATACCCTTAAAATTTTCGTCTTTCAAATAGTGCTCCGCCATATCAAGAGATTTTTTCGCGTCAATAGGATTTGCAAAAACAGTAGGTATTATCCTGTCCGGATATTTTTTATACGCGTCAAGCACATCCTCATTTGTAAGATGGTCAACACTGCATAGAACCGTTTTAACTATTTCATATTCATCCATTTGCTTTATAAGCTCTTCGATATTTATTCTAACATCTGCCCAGCCTCCAAACTCGCCTACATGGCAGTGAGCGTCTATTTTCTTCATATTGCATTCGTCCTTTCACATTGTTTTAACTTTGCCGAGTATTCCGCTTGCGCCGAGAATAGCAACAAATATTGCTGCAATTACTATACCCGAAGCCGTCTGCAGGAGAAGCGGCGGAATATTAACTATAGCATTTGCTCTGCCGTAATAGAACCACTGAACCGCAGTATATCCTATTATCTGCATTATACCGCCGGCAACAGAGCCGACAATATAGTTGTATTTAAATTTAGGCATTAATTTTTCAATGAAAATACCCATTGTAAAAGCCATAATAAATTTTATTATAAATGTAGGAAGTATCCATTGAGGATAGCCTCCGGCAAGGTCGGCCAAAGCAGCCCCAACACCGCCGGCAAACGCACCTCTTTTGCTGCCGAGTATTATTACTCCAATGAAAATCATACAGTCCCCAAGGTGAGTATATCCAAATAAGAGCGGTATTTTCAGAACATATGTGGCAAGAAAAACAAGTGCCGCCATTAGAGCTGTCTTAGTAATAATTTTAATATTCGCCTTTCCCATAGAAACCCTCTCCTTGTTTTATAAAATACCTTTTCTCTTTTTTTGTTATGAACAAATGATAACATCGGCTATAATGAAAATCTATACGGATACGGAAAAAACATAGTATTGTACCCATACAATACTGTTGTATATAATCATATCACTGTTAAAGATATGTTTATTTAATAGCAAAAAAAATAAATATATGATATAATCATATTGTCGAAAAAATCATCATATTTTACGAAATGAGGGACAGAAAATGAAAAATGTTTGTACGTTTTACTTTAGTGCTACAGGAACAACAGAGAAAATAGTAAATGCCATTGCCGACACAATTGCCGAAAAACTTGGTACAAATGTTGTTCCATATGATTTTACACTTCCAAAAGCAAGAAAAGAGCCGAAAACATTCACTGAAAACGATATAGTTATATGCGCCACCCCTACATATGCCGGACGTGTTCCAAATGTACTGCTTAAATATCTTGACACAGTTAAAGGAAACGGTGCTCTTGCAGTGCCTGTAGTACTTTACGGCAACAGAAATTACGACGACTCACTTATTGAACTTAGAAACATTCTCGAAAAAGATGGTTTTCATACAATAGCCGGAGGTGCCTTTGTAGGAGAGCATTCATTTTCATATACTCTTGCTGCCGGAAGACCTGACGAAAAAGATATAGCAGTTGCCAAAGAATTTGCGGCAAAAATAGCCGATAGAATACTTAACAACAATATACCTTCGTCTCCTTGCTATGTAAAAGGCAATGATCCTATAAGGCCGTATTATACGCCAAGAGACCGTAAAGGAAATCCTGTAAATATACTTAAAGTAAAGCCTCTTACAAGCGATAAATGCACTAATTGCGGTACCTGTGCAGCAGTATGTCCAATGGGTTCGATAAATCCAGAAAATGTACGTGAATTTATAGGAATATGTATCAAATGCGGAGCATGTGTTAAAAAATGTCCTAAAGGCGCAAAATATTATGATGATCCAAAATATTTATATCATAAAGAGGAATTGGAATTGGGATATACAAGAAGGGCCGAGCCTGAATATTTTATTTAAAATAATTTAATACATATTGGCATGGGATTTTATATCCTGTGCCTTTTTTATGTCAGTTATTAAATCCAAATCTAATGTGAAAAGATTAGTTTTTTTATAATCAATATTTTAAATTGTGATATTAATTCTTTATTTATCTGTTTTGTTGTCGATAGGACATTATATAGATTATTGTATGTTATTATGGATTGCTATTTAGAGAGGGTGTGATTTTTATGTCGATTTCCACAAATTATGCGGATTCTTTACCTTTGTCATGGCAAAACAGCAGTGTTGCAAGTACAGGAATTTCAGCTTCAGATGATGTGGAAAAAATAGAAAAACAAATACAGGCAATAGAAAATGAAATTCTTGAAATTGAAAGCTCAAGTGATACCGACGGTTCCGCAGGCAGCCCAAGCAGCATAAGCGGGAGTTCGTCCGGTGACGACTCAATATTAAAATCTCTTGAAAAACAATTGGAAACGTTAAATGATGAGCTTAAAGTAGCTAAAACCAAAGCTTCGTCTTCTTCAAAAGCAAGTTCGGTTTCCAGTTCTCAGCAAAATTTCGACCAGTATATAAAAGGAACAGAAGAAGAATCAGCAGGAGTATATTCAGTTAAATCGAACGGTAAAGATGGCTATAATATTTCTTTTAAGCCTTACTCAGACAATACAAAAGAAGATACTTCTGCTGACAGTGTAAAGGAAAATGCTTCCGATAATGAAGAAATAAATAATGTTAAGTACACAACGGATACTGATGATTCTGAAATTAAAACATTGAAAAATGAAAAGAAAGAACTTGAACAGCAGATTTCTCAGGCATCATCAAGCGGAAAAAGCGAAGATGAAATAGAACAGCTTCAAAAACAGCTGTCTACAATTGAATCTGAATTAAACACAAAAGAAAGTGATTAATTTTTTTATGCCAAGAAACAAAAAAAGTATGATTTTTATATTAATTCTATAAAACAGCAGGTAATGATTATCATTGCCTGCTGTTTTATAGAATTAATAGTTTAAAATAAAAAAGCTTTATAAATTATGCTTCTTCTGCATGGAAGAAATTGTTTATTAAATCTATAATCTCAATTGTCTTTCCTACAGGTTTTGTTACAAGGCTTACAATAACAAATACTACTAAGGCAACCGCAAGCCCCCAAAAGCCGCCCATAAAACCAAGTGGGCTTTTAACAACGAATGTTGTAATTAACATTGTTGCCTCGCCTATAAGTATGCTGCTTAAAGCAGCCTGCGGCGTAGATTTTTTCCAGTAAACACCGCCAATCATAGCCGGGGCAAGAGCCGCAACGCCTCCGTTTGCCAAAGCAAGAATGTTGCTTATCATTCCCGGCTTCATAAGAGCAACCACAACCGATAAAAGGCCGAAAATAAGAGTTGCAATTTTTGCTACTTTATACTGTTCATAATCTGAGGCATCTTTTTTAATGTATGTTTTGTAAACATCCGTTGATACCATAGAGCTTACAGCATGAAGCTGCGAATCGCCTGTTGACATTGAAGCGGCCAATGCTCCCGATATAATAAGCGCTGCAAACACAACAGGTGTATATTTAAGAAGCATTTCAGGAAAAACCGTATCAGGTGATGCCATATTCGGCATAAGAATATTTCCTATCATTCCAATTGCCGGTGTAAACACATAAATTGAGGTCAGATAAATTGCTGAAAATACGGATGACCATTTTAAAACTTTCAGAGATTTTCCAGAGAAAAACCTTAATGTTACATGCGGAAACATCATCATGCCTATGGTTATTATAACCCATCTTGAAATCCAGTCCTGAGGTGTAACAACTCCGGCAGGTCCCGGAAGTGTCAAAAGTTTTGGGAACTGATTAAATACCGCTTCATAAGCAGCATTAACACTTCCGAAATTTTTGTTTATAATGATATATGAGCCTATAACCATACCTATCCACATAAATACGCCTTGAGCAGCATCCGTTATCGCAACGCCTTTCATTCCGCCCAGCCAAACAAGTATAATCATTATTGCAAAAAATACTATCGTACCGAAAGCATAGTTTAATTGTCCTCCGCTTATAACTTGGAAAATATATCCGGAGCCTATTGCTTGCATTGCAACATAAGGAACCGTAAACATTAGTGCAATTATAGTAACAATAAGGCCTATAAATTTATTTTGGTAAACGTCTCCTATATACTGCGCCATTGATATATACCCCTGAGTTTTTCCCAAAAGCCAGAATCTGCGCCCTATTATCCAAAACAGAACACCTGGGAAAACTGTCCATATACCGTTAACCCACCAGCCGACACCGTTTTTGTAAACAAATCCGGATGCACCAAGAAACGCATATGAACTGTGGTATGTAGCACTGAATGTAAGTGTAAGGACAAACACACCAAGCGAACTGCTTGCTGTAGCAAAATCTTTTATATTTTTCTTATCCTGCTTGGAAGCGTAAAAAGCAATGCCTAAAAGTGACAGTGTATAAAGCCCCAAAATAATAATACCAATATTCATATGTTACCCCTCCTTTTTGATGTTTTTAAATTGTTTTTCGTCATAATCTTTTTTCCATGATTTAATTTTTAAAGCACCTATAAGAAAAGCAACAATTGCAACTATATACCATATATTGAGCCAAATAAGCATTGTAGGCCAGCCTGACATAATAGGATTATTTATACAATAATCATTAACTATGTTTATAACAGGCGGATTAACCATAATAAGCACAAGTATAAAAACACCGCATAATATTTTTTCGCCTTTAGATAATTTCATAAAAATCCCCCCTTTGAAGTGAGCACTTTATTCCTCTTGAAGATTTTCTATTACTTTTACAAGATTTTTCACAAGATAATCGTGGTAAATCTTACCTTTTTGTACATCGGCCTTAGTCGGTTCACCTGTTGTTCCTCCGGCAATAGAGGCATTTTTTCTTGCGCTTTCCATAGAGCTTGGCACATAGCATAAAGTGTCATGGGTAAATGCAGGATCTACGGAATATAATTCCTGTGGTTTTATAGGATTGTCTTTGGCTTTCTCCAGATGAACCATTTCCGGAAATTTATACATCATATGGCTTGTCTCAACTTCTTCAGCATGTCCTACTTCACCGAAGCCAAGCTGTCCGACAATGTCCTTAGACATATATGCCGGGTCAAAAATTTTTACAACTACATCAAGATTGCTTTGTGCCCTTTGTGCCGCTATCTGCATCCAAATCACATTTACAATACGGTGTCCGTTAAGAAGAATTACTTTTTTAACACCATGAGCCGCCAAAGATGAAATAATATCATATGTTAAATCAATAAGCACTTCAGGTCTTATTGTAATTGTCCCCGGCAAAACCATGTGGTGGGGACTCCAGCCAAACCAAACCGGCGGAACAATTATGGCACCTGTTTCTTTAGCCGCATCTTCCGCAAGTGTAATGGCAACATAAGTGTCAGTTCCTATCGGGAGATGATATCCATGCTGCTCAACACTTCCTATAGGTATAATAGCTACACCTTTACTGCTTTTAATAAGTTCTTTAGCTTCCTGCCAACTTTTTGTCTGTAAATAATTGTCCATACAAGCACCTCCTAAAAAATTAATTTTATAGATTTTAAAAAATTCCGGAATATTAATAAAAAAAGTGGCTCAGGCAAAAAGCCTTCACCACTTTGTGTTAACGCCATTATATGTCTAAAAATCCAAAATAACTGTGTTACAGAACACATATTAAAAAATTATATTGAAATTTTTTGAAAAATATTATATTTTTTTGTTATTGGGAGGTGAAATATATGGACAAAAGCAGAATTGAAACATACAGAGAAGAAATTTATAAATACTTTTGCGGCAAAGGCACAACAGTTCATTATAAAAAGCGAAGCATAGTAGACAGCTCACATACGGTTTCACAATATATTTACCTTGTCAAAAGCGGCTGTATAGAACAGAATTTTATAGATTACAACGGCAATGAAAAAATATTGCTTTTGCTTAAAAAAGGAGATTTGTTCGGCGAAATAACATATTTTAACGGTGACAACAATCAAGTAATAACCAAAGCAGTAGCCGACAGCGAGCTTGAAAAAATACCCGTAAACGTTTTCGAACAGATATCGTTTCAAAACCCAATGATTAATTATTATATAAATTTAATGCTTTCAAATAAGTTCCGCATAGTTATGGCACAGTTAAAAGACTCGTCATTTTGCGATGCCGAAGACAGGCTTAAAAACCTTCTTATTCGCCTCTCTTATCAGCAGGGTGAGAAAGTCAAAAACGGCATAAAAATACCTCACCATTTTACTCATGAAGATTTGGCTCAAATGATTTCATCAACAAGGAGCACTGTAACACGAAAACTCAAAGTTCTTGAAAAAAAGGGAGTCATCGAAATCAAAAAAAATATAATTGTAAAAAATACCGAGCAAAATAAAAACGTGCGGCAATAATGTCACACGTTTTATTTTATTATTTTACCTTTCTCATAATCAGCAGCTTATCACCTGCTTTTATATCTTTGCCTTTTTCAATATCATTAACTGTTTCAATATCTGCGATTGTAGTCCTGTATTTTTTAGCTATTCCCCACATTGTATCGCCGTTTTGAATCACGTATATAACCGCTGATGAAGTTTTAGGCAAATCACCTTCAGCTTCCGATATATCCTCAACAACATCTTTCTTGTTTATCCTGAAAACTTCTGCGTCAATTGCAAGATTTATAACCGGCTCAGCTTCTTTTCCTCCTGGAAGATTTATATATATGCTGTCTATTTCGGTATGCACATCGGCTGTATCATTTTCCTCTGCCCCCAATACTTCTATTTCCTGATGAAACGGCACTGCTGTTACCAAAACATCCATAGGCGCATTGTCGTTTTCGGCAATATACATAATTTTTATTTCCGCTATGCCTTCTGTTTCAACTGTGTTTTTGCTAACATATGAGTTTTCATCAAGTATCTGTCCTTCGGCCGATACAACCTGCATTATATCCTCTTTGTCCTGTGCTGTTACCGGCTGTCCTTTTATCTGCACACGTGCTTTGTTGCCGCCTATAAATTTCGGCAGCGTAATTTCTGTTTTTTGTGCCAGACAATTTTGATTAACTGAATATGCATCCTCAATAAAAGATATCTTTTCATCTTTGCTTGCTTCAACAACAGTGCCTATTTTCATATCCAAATCTATAACACGGTTTTTTTCATCGCTGTCCTGAAAAATACCGCTTTTAACTTCATCTATGTACGCACGGCATTTTAACTTGCTGTTCTCGTCAATTTCTTCACCTTCGGCAGTCATGTCAAAAGGAATTTCATAATGAACACTTTGAGCCACACTTTCATTTTCGTCAGTTGAATATGTAAGGTCTGCTTTTATAACCGCCGTTACTCTGTATCCGCTTCTCATAGGCTTCGCGTCGGCGTCTGTTATATAACAAATCTCTTCAAGTATTTCACCTGCATCAGGTTTTCCTGCCGGCAAAGAGAGGCTATCATGTGTATCAAATGTTGATGTAAAATATGCCTTGTGATTTCTAATATCCTCGTCTTTCTTAAGAGCTTCTATGCTGTTGTCTTCTATTTGTGAAATTATGTTTTTTCTGTCCATCTTATATGGGTACGCGTATACGGAAGACACAATTTTAGCACCTATTTTTCTTTCATTTATACGCCATACATCCACGTTTTCAATTTTTGCCTCAATACTGGCTCCGCTGTCTTTTCTAATATCATCGCAGTTCATAAAATCTTCAAAAGGAATAGCATTTTTATATGAGTATAAATTTCCGTTTCCAGATACATATATTACGTTTAATCTCACTTTCCCTTTGAAATTAACTCTGCTGTCGCTTACATTGTAATCCGTCACCACAGCCTGAGCTGAGTCTTTTATAATTCTTTGTATATCGCTTTGGGTTTCAGGAAGCAGCATTTCGCTTTCTGTAAGTATCTGCATTCTTGACGGTTCAGTTTTATATTCCGTAATCAAGTCATTTCTTTCAATATCAAATGGCATGTAGTATCCCTCCCTGTTCTGTAACAATTATATTTAACATATGTCAAGTTTATTACATAAAAAAAAGACATATCCAAAAACGGTATGTCTTTTAAAATTACAGAAACAATCAGCTTTTCCTCATGTTTTTTGAAGCAAGATTAAATTTTTCATGTATAGAATATACAGCATTTTCAACATCTCTTTCATCTACAACAACACTTATTTTTATTTCTGATGTTGAAATCATCTTTATATTAACCCCTGCATCGTAAAGCGCCTCAAACATAAGACTTGCAACACCAGGATGTGTAGCCATTCCGGCACCGACAATTGAAACTTTAGCAACTTTATCCTCAAACATGATGTTTTTTGCACCAAGAGCAGCCTTATTTTTTTCAAGTACTTCCATAACGCTTGGAACATCAGCCGAAACAACTGTAAATGAAATGTCTTCTGCTTTATTTGACTGTACTATTATATCAACTGAAATATTTTCTCTTTCAAGCATTGAAAAAAGTTTAAACACTCTGCCAGGAGTATCTGTTATGCCCTCTATTGTAATTATAGCTTGTTCCTTGTCGGATGCAACGCCGCTTACCAGCATTTTTTCCACACCGTATTCCCCCTTAACAATTGTACCTTCTGCTCTTGTAAGACTTGAACGAACTACGAGTTCAACATTGTATTTCTGTGCAACTTCCACTGATCTCGTGTGAAGAACTTTAGCTCCGAGGGAAGCAAGCTCTGCCATTTCATCATAAGATATCATATCCAGTTTCCTTGCATCCTTTACAATTCTCGGATCTGCCGTATATACGCCGTCAACGTCTGTATATATTTCGCAAAGACCTGCATTAAGTACTGCCGCTATTGCAACAGCTGATGTATCTGAACCGCCTCTGCCAAGAGTTGTTATGTCATCATATCTGTTTATTCCCTGAAAACCGGTAATAAGAACAATGTTTTTTCTTGAAAGTTCTTGCATTATTCTTTCTTTGCCTACGGTTTTTATTTTGGCATTGCCATAAACAGATGTTGTAATTATACCCACTTGTGCAGCATTAAGAGAAACTGCATTATAACCCAATTTTTGCAAAGCCATAGCCATAAGCGCAACCGACTGCTGCTCACCTGTTGAAAGGAGCATATCAAGCTCTCTCTTTGATGGATTTGGATTTATTTCATGTGCTTTTTCTATCAACTCATCTGTTGTGTCGCCCTGAGCTGAAAGTATAACCACAACATCATTGCCTTTGTTATATGTCTCAATTATCCTGTTTGCAACGTTAAAAATTCTTTCAGCATTAGCAACGGAGCTGCCCCCGAATTTCTGAACAACTAACAAATCATTCCCCTCCTGTCATATATTACCCTTCAACTATCCTAGCACCTTCAAGGTCAGGCTTAAGAATTTCAAGATGCCATTCATTAGGAATACTGGAAAGATATGTATTCATCTTTATTGCAAATTCATCTGCCATATCATCAGTTATTACGCTGACAAGTGTAGGACCGGCACCGCTAAGATATGAGCCCTTGGCGCCAAACTTATCTGCCGCTTCAAATATATCCGTCATTCCCGGCACAAGTGACATACGGTATGGCTGATGAAGTCTGTCATCCATTGCCATTTTGAGATTGTCTATATTTCCTGTAATCATAGACGCTACAAGCAAAGCCGCTCTTGATGAGTTAAAAATAGCGTCTTTTCTTAAAACCGTATATGGAAGTATGCCTCTTGATTTTGATGTTTCAAGCGGAAAATCAGGAACCATTATAGCAAAAGAAAGGTATTCAGGTATATCTATCTTTACATGACGCATTTCCTTATCATCAAGGGCACCTACAACCATTCCTCCAAGTATTGCCGGATTTGAATTATCAGGATGTCCCTCAATTTTTGCGGCAATCTGAGCCAGTTTTTCCCTGCTGTAATGACATCCTGAAAGATCATTTGCAGCCATAAGTCCAGCTACTATACAAGCTGCGCTGCTTCCAAGTCCTCTTGTATGGGGTATATAATCTTCCTGTATCAGTCTTACGCCGGGCATCGGCTTTCCTACCATTTTAAAAAAATTTGCCATTGTTTTATAAATAAGATTTGTCTTATCTACAGGTATTTTTAAATCATGTTTTCTGTTTACCAGTATTTCAGCGCCGCTTTCCATTTCTACAAACCAAAGGTGGTTGTATTTCTGAAAAGCAATTCCAATACTGTCAAAGCCGGAACCCATATTTGCTGAGGTCGCCGGAACAATAATGTGCTTCATTTAACTTTTCCTCCGTAATACTGCCATAGCGATAAATATACAGTCTATTCATTATAATATATGAACACATGTATATGTCCGTTCACGGTCAAAATTTTTTATAAATCTTACAGCCAAAGTAAAAACAGCCGTATTATTCTCTTGCTATTATTTTTACTGACAAAACACCCTGTATAGACTCAAGTTCATTAAGCAGACTGCCAATATCAGAACACATAGCATTTGTCTCAATTGTAACAGTAACATTTGCAATTCCGTTTATAGGAATATTCTGATTGATTGTAAGAATATTAGCTCCGGCAGTTGCAATTTGATTCAGCACACATGAAAGCACGCCTTTTGTATCATCAAGAGTCGCTCCAAATGTAACTGTTTTTCCCCTTGAGTTTTCATAAAGTGGGAAAATCGCGTCTCTGTACTTATAAAAAGCACTTCTGCTTATACCAACGTTAGCAACTGCATCCTGTACAGTTTTTTCTCTGCCGCTTTCCAGCAAATTTTTAACTTCCATTACTTTCAAAAATATTTCGGGTAATACGCTTTTGTCCACAATATAAAATTTTTTATCTTCTTTCATATGAACCTCCGGTTTTTCTATAGCGTACATTTGTGTTTATGTTGTAGAATATACCATGAATTTCATACAAATTCAAGCATTTTTTGTCTCTAAACACAAAATTGTGTATTTCAGATAAAGACACTAAATTTTATTTTTTTTCTATACTCTTTATTAACAAATTGCCCTCAAATAAAAATTAAACAAATGCGATTCATGTTTTTGAGAAATCTATATTATGGACTTTGCTTACTAAACTTATTATATTATATCTATTAGGTTTAACTTTTTATTTGACAAATTTTTTTGAATTTTTCTGATTTATACGTTTCTGTTTTTTGCTCATACCTGCTTATTATAATAAAAACTTGAAAAAAAAGAAATACATTTTATAAAAAAACTATAATATTTATTATAGTGTCGAAACAGTTATTTTAATTCAGAGAAATAATTTGAGGAAGAATGAAATACGGCAAAAGGTCGGCGTTTTTAACGAAAACCTTATAAATATTTGTTTATGTTTTCTTTCATAAAAAAAGAGTACGGATAAAATCCGTACTCCAAAATAAATTATTTTTATTTAATTCCCATTGCGTTTGGTATAGCCATTGAAATAGCTGGTATATATGTGATGAGTAACAATGCAATGATGTTAGCAACAAGAAGCCATACAATAGCTTTTGTAATTTTCTCCAAAGAAATTTTTGCAATACCACATGCAACAAAAAGGTTAACACCAAGTGGAGGTGTTGACATACCAATTGCAAGGTTAACTACCATTATAACACCAAAGTGAACAGGATTTACTCCAAGTGCTGTTGTTATAGGCAGGAATATTGGTGTAAGAATAATGATAGCTGCTGTTGTTTCCATAAGACATCCAACGATAAGAAGAAGGATATTGATAAGAAGAAGAATAGCAATCTTACTTGATGTAAGACTAAGTATTCCGGCTGCGATAGCATCAGGAATACGTGCTGATGTAAGAATCCAGCCGAACCCGGAAGCTGCTGCAACAATCATCATAACCATAGCTGTTGATTTACCTGCAGACATGAACATGCTAGGTATCTTCTTAATAGGAAGCTCTCTGTATATTAAAAGACCAACTACGAAACCATAAATAACTGATACTGCGGCTGCTTCTGTCGGTGTAAATATGCCGCCGTAGATACCACCAAGTATAACGACAGGCATTAAAAGAGCCCAGAAAGCGTGGAAAAACTCTTTAATGACATTTTTAATAGAGAACTTTTGAACATTTTTAAGTCCGTATCCGTATTTCTTTGCTGTAACAAAGCATACAAGCATAAGAAAAAGACCAACTAAAATACCAGGACCAAAACCTGCTGCGAACAATGTTGAAATTGAAACTGAACCAACAACACCGAAGTTAACCATTGGGATTGAAGGTGGAATGATAACACCTATGGCACCAGCAACTGCCATTACAGCCGCTGAAAATGCCTTGTCATATCCTGCTCTTTCCATTTCAGGAATCATAATACCACCAATGGCAGCAACTGTTGCAGGACCTGAACCTGAAATAGCTGCAAAGAACATACATGTAAGTACAGCTGCCATTGCAAGACCGCCAGGAAGTGATCCAAGAATTGCATTACAGAATTTGATAAGACGTCTTGAAATACCGCCTGTTTCCATAAGGTTGCCGGCAACCATGAAAAGAGGCACGGCAAGCAACGGGAAAGAGTCAGTAGCTGTAAAAAGCCTTTGTACAACAACTACAATAGGTGTAGATGATGCAAAAGTAAGCGCTGTAAAACTTGATATTGCGAGAACTGCCCAAATTGGGAAACCAAGAATGGCAGTAATAGCAAAGGTAACAAAAATATACGTTGCCATTATTTAGCTTCCTCCTTTTTTCCTACATTTTTTAAATCTTTAATTGCTTCAACAATGCTCTGGATATATCTAATTACAAAAAATACCATACCAATAGGAATAGCTGAATACATATAACCCATAGGAATACGCATAGCTGGAGAAAGCTGATGTTTAGCCATCTGTGTAGCCACTATATTACAACCAAATTTAAATATAAGTACGCAAAGTAACGCACAACAAATCATAACAATAATATGAAGTATTGCTTGTACTTTTTTAGGTAAAAGAAGCGTAAATGCCTCTACACCTATATGAGCGCCAAGACGAACACCATAAGCGCCACCAAGAAAAGTTGTCCAAACAAGAAGATATCTTGCCATTTCCTCTGACCATGGGAGTGATGAATGTAACACATATCGGCATACAACTCCCCAGAAGATTACGACTGACATTACAAGAAGTGTAACAATACATGCATAACCTTCAATCTCATTTAATACCTTTTTCAAAATGCCCCTCCTAACCCTTTTCAACACATAAAAGTCCCTTTTTTTAGTGCCAAAAAGATAATCGAAATAAAATTGCAAAAATAATTGCTGTGTATAAAATTATACCCAATTTTTCTGCTTTTAAAATAAAGCAGAACAGAAAAGAAGCACACTTCTTCTTTTCTGTAAAAATATTTTATTCTCATAATTTGCAATTACAAATAACACTTTAAGAAAATATTTCCTTAAAAAGACTGCCTGAATGAGAAACATTCCCTTTCAGGCAACCCAATACCTCAAATCCAAATTGTTACTCACATGAAAATTTGAACCTTTAGTCTAAAAATTAATATCTTTAAATCAATAACTTGCTTACTTAGCTGAGCTTGAAGAATCAATTACTTCTTTAACTCTGTTATAGATATCAGGTGATACCATACCAGAGCCTTCTTTGATGTACTGATCATAGATAGGAGCTGTAGCCTTCTGGAATGGAGCCTTTTCAGGGTCATTGTCTTGCATACCGCCCTGTCTGAGTTCTTCAAGACCTGATACATTTTGCTCATCGATTTGCTCTCTCTGGTAAGGAGAAGCCTCAGTTGCTGCTTCCTGAAGAGCTTTCTGATAATCTTCAGGCATTGAGTCGTAGTAATCTTTAGCAATAAATACAGGTGTAGGACTAAATATATGACCTGTTAAAGATATGTATTTCTGAACTTCTTCAAAATGGTTTGTAGCAACTATAGGAATAGGATTTTCCTCTGCGTCTATTGTTCCCTGCTGAAGAGCTGTAAAAACGTCGCCCATTGCCATAGGTGTAGGGTCAGCACCCATGATTTGGAATGCAGCCATATGCATCTGATTTTCCATTGTTCTTATCTTAATTCCTTTAAGATCATCAGGAGCTGTAATTGGGCGAACATTGTTTGTTACATTTCTAAAGCCATTTTCAAACCATGTAAGACCCTTAAGTCCCTGGTCATCTACAGAATGAAGGATTTCCATACCAACATCACTGTCAAGAACAGCTCTTGCTGTTTCTGTATCAGAGAAGATAAATGGAAGGTCAAATACAAGGAATGAATCTGTAAATCCAGCAAGAGGAGCTGTTGAAACGCAAGTCATCTGAAGAGAACCAAGCTGGAGTCCTTCAATGAGGTCACGTTCGCTTCCGAGCTGTGAATTTCCGAACATGTCAAGAGTTACAGCGCCATTTGTTTTTTGCTTAACTAATTCGCCGATCTTATTCATTCCTAACATATAAGGATGAGTATCAGGTACTGATGTACCGCCGATCATAGCAAATTCTGCTTTGCCTGAAGCTGCTGCTGAACCCGTTGCTGCTGCCGCTGCTGAGCCTGCTGCCGCTGCCGAGCCTGCTGAGCCTGCTGCCGGCTTAGTTGCTGTACCTGATGATGTACTACCGCATCCGGCAAATACTCCTACGCAAAGGAGCGTAGCCATTGTAATTGCTAAAACTCTCTTTTTCATTTTTAAAAACCTCCTAAAAATTTATTTACCCTTGTTGAAGCCTTGCCTAAAAAATATCACAGCAGTGTGTTCCGTGATATATCGGCAAAAAATAAAAAACTGTTCAGAGTAAAATTATAGTGCAAATCATTTTCCAAACCTTGTCCATTCACGCTACATAATTTTTATCCAACAGCCTACTGTGAAGTGCTTCCGAAGAAATAGGTAAAAACCGTTCTGGCAGGAGCGGCAAGACAGACCTATACTTCCTTCACAAATTTAAGCATATTTTACACTAATTCGCAATGTTTTGCAAGTTAAAACTATACAAAATTTCAGTGTTATTTTCTATAACTCTATTGTTGACAATAACGGAGATTGTACAAAAGTTTGACTTTATGCTTACAAATAACCTTCTTTTTTATGCTTTTATAGCAATTTGTCTGATGTATTATATTTATCCACAAATTATATTTATTTCTGTTTTACTTGTAAAAAACATATATTCTGATAGAATATATATAATGTTCATTAAACTTTTAAGGAGTAAAAATATGTATATTGAACAAAATCCATCAGTCAAGAACATACTCTCGTTGTTTGCGGAACCTTTTGGAAACAAATATAATGATTTTTCTGAAGATATGCAGCAGGCTTTAAAGGATATAAGTCCATGTTTATTCAGAAAATGGTATTGCTCGGCAATAATAGACGATACAAATCTGTCGCCGGCAAATATTATCGACAGTATGTATTCATCTTCCGAAAATCACAGTGTATTCAGTTCCAGAATAGATATATCTGATTATCCCAAACATGATTTGAATTTTAAGTTTAAAAAGCAAGAATATCCTGGTTCAGTATTTCTTGATGATTTAAAAGCGTTTATAAAACTTTGTGATCCTGCTGTTGAATTTTCGTATGAAACTTTTGCAGACTACAGGAGCTTTGCAAAAACGCAAAATACACTTTTCAATACCGACATGTACTATGTATCGTATATTTCTCTGATTCTTCAGTATTTGGGACTTATTAAGAAAATGCCTTCTATACACACTGAAAAATATCAGGCAGTAAAGGAAGAGTGTAAATCTTTCTTCGCCATGTCAAAAGAAGAGTCAATGACAAAAATAGTTGACACAGCTCTTGATATCTTTGTAGAAAAGCTTTCTCAGCGCATGGAAGTTCCTATAACCAAAAACACAAAAAACGGTATAAAGGATGCTGTATGCTTAAGCTGTGTTACCGATGAGCTTTTTTCATATGTGTTTAAACTTCTCGGCTTAGATTTTGATTCAATAGCTGATCTTCAAAACACACAGGATGTAAGCGAAGAAGACGAGATGCTTATAACATCGGTAATGTATGCCGGAGTACTTTTTGATAAATGGTTTTTTACCCCGTTAGGATATTACATGGGGCTTTTCAGGCAAATGTATACCGTACCTTATAATTTAAGGGAAGAACTTGATTTTATTTCTCCAGTGCTTCTAACAGGATGTGATATGTCGGCCGAGTTATTTTCTCCATGCAATTTATTTTATATGCTTCCCGGCACAGAAAAGATTTGGGGCAAGCCTCAGGAAAACGACAGTCCTAAACTTAAAGAAAGCATACCTGAAAAAGAGCTTAAAAATATAGTTGAAGCAGGACATCTTTTTGAAATTATGTATTATAATTCACTTATGAACTCATGTTACAGAGGATATATATACCGTTTTAAAATATATATCAAAAACTCGCCCGAGATGTGGAAAATAATTGATATGCCGGCTGATTCAACACTTTACGAGTTTGGCAATGAAATTAATACTTATTTTGGACTGTTTGAAAATGATTTTGCGTTTGAATATAATAAAAATGAATACTCATCGCGTTCACGTCATAGAAAGTTAAACTCACTTAAATCCACACTTTCATCATTAAAGTTAAATATGGGAAGCAAATTAACATATATTTCAGACGGTGACAGAGCAAACACATTTATTATAGAATCATCGAAAAAAATTAAGTCGGAACCTGTTACGATTTACCCGCGTCTTTTCAGACAAAGCCGTGAAATCACTTTGTCTGAGCGAAACGACGAATTTTAAACACAAAAGAGACAAACACAAAGGAAGGTAATGGCAATGAAAAACGAACATCTTGTACACATGCATGGCGGAGACCTTGATGCCATAGAAAAAAAGTTCGGTATACCAAAAAAAGAGATTATTGATTTCAGCGGAAATATAAATCCTCTCGGTTTTCCCGAAAGTGTAAAAAAAGCTCTTGCTGAAAATCTCGACATAGTATCGGTGTATCCTGACAAAGAATATACGAAATTAAGGCAAAGCATAGCCGATTATACGGGAGCCGATTATAAAAATATAAGAGTCGGTAACGGTTCAACGGAACTTATTTCAATATTCATTAAATCTGCAAACGCAAAAAAATCAGTAATACTCGGCCCTGCGTATTCAGAATATGAGCATGAGCTTTTGGTTGCGGGAAGCAAGTTCGAGTATTTTCCTCTTGAGGAAAAAAATAATTTTGTTGCTGACGTAGATAAACTTATAGATTTTTTGAAGCCGGATATCGACTTATTTATAATGTGCAATCCCAATAACCCAACAGGCACTGCAATAACCGTTCCGAATATTGAAAGAATTCTTGAGCACTGTAAAAAGAATAAAACATCGGTGATGGTAGATGAAACATATATAGAATTTAGCGACAATCTTAAAGAAATATGCGCAATACCTCTTACAAATAAGTATGACAATCTTTTCGTAATACGCGGAACCGCAAAGTTTTTTGCCGCTCCCGGGTTGAGGCTCGGATATGGCATAACATCAAGCAGCAAGTTTCATGAGCTGATATTAAAATATCAAAATCCATGGTCTGTAAATATTCTTGCCGAATTTGCCGGAGAAAGAATGTTCAGCGACAAAGAGTTTATGAAAAAGTCGTCAAAGTTAATATCCGACGAAAGACGAAAGGCTCTTTGCGAGCTTGGAACATGGAAAAACATAAAAGCGTATGACTCAAACTCTAACTTTATATTGATTAAGCTTTTAACAGATAAAGTTGATGCCTCAGAGATATTTGAAAAGCTTATATATAAAAAAATGCTTATAAGAGATGCCTCAAGTTTTGCATTTCTTGATGAAACATACCTGCGTTTTTGTATTCAGACTCCTGAACACAACAAAATGCTTCTTGACGAGCTTAAAAAAATTGTGGAGTAATTATAATTACATATAATTAAGGGTGCAGACAATGTCTGCACCCTTAATTTATTTATTCTTTTTCAAAAAGCTCCGATGCCAAAGGCATATCCCAGCCATTATGGTCAGTATGCAGAAGCTTTTCTGCAATCGGCGACAGCGGTTTATCAAGAAAATCATCATATAGCTTTTTTATAAGAGGATTTTCGTGTGAAAATCTTATATGTGCCGTTTTATCAATATTATAAAGAGCTTTGCTTCTTTCATAAGCAAGTTCAGAACCGTCTTTTATAGGCTGTCCGCCCCCGCCTGAACATCCTCCCGGGCAGGCCATTATCTCAACAAAATCATAATGTTTTCTTCCGCTTCTCACATCTTCAATAAGTTTTCTCGCGTTTCCGAGTCCGCTTGCGGCAGCCACATTTAAAACCGTATTCCCAATTTTAAACTCTGCCTCTCTAATGCCTTCACATCCGCGTATGCTTTTAAATGCATCAGGCTCAGGATTATGTCCTTCAACTACTGCTGAGGCAGTTCTTAAAGCAGCTTCCATAACACCGCCTGTTGTGCCGAATATTACTCCGGCTCCGGTGCTCACACCTATAGGATCATCAAACGGGAGTTCTTTAAGTTTATCTACTACAATGTGTTCCTCTTTTACTACCCTTATAAACTCACGTGTTGTAAGCACAAGGTCCACATCCCGGCCTGTTTCGGCATCATTCATTGTAGGCAGTGTTGCTTCTTTCTTTTTAGCCATACAGGGCATTATTGAAACAAGATATATCTTCTTAGGGTCTATTCCCATAAGTTTAGCATAATGTGTTTTTATAACAGCGCCAAACATCTGCTGAGGCGACTTTGATGTCGAAAGGCAGTCTACCATGTCCGGATACTGCGATTTCATAAATCTTACCCAGCCCGGACAGCATGACGTAAACATCGGATAGTTTTCGCCTTTGCCCAAACGTTCCAGCAGCTCGTTGCCTTCTTCCATTATTGTTAAGTCGGCTGAAAAATCTGTGTCAAAAACATAGTCAACACCAATTCGCTTAAGCGCCGCAACAATTCTTCCTGCTGTTGCTTCTTCAGGTTTAAGGCCGAAAGCCTCGCCCCAAGCATTTCTAACAGCAGGCGCAACCTGTGCAACTACAACTTTTTCACTATCTGCCAGAGCATTGAAAAATTCATCTGTATCATCTCTTACATAAAGTGCTCCCACAGGGCAGTGCGTAACACACTGACCACAAAGCGCACAGTCTGAATCCATTATACGGCGGTTATGAGATATGTCTACAGTTGTTCTGGCACCTGTTCCCTCGATATCCCATACTCCAAGAGTCTGAACCTTGTCACAAATCTGTACACAGCGCATGCATTTAATGCACTTTGAAGCATCTCTTTTAAGAATAGCTCTGTGGCTCCAAAGCCTGTTCGGTATTATTTTTTTATAAGGCACATCTATAATTCCAAGGTCATTTGCAATTTTTTGCAGTGTGCAGTTACCGCCTCTTATGCATGCTGCACAGTTTACATTGTGCTGGGACAAAATAAGTTCAACGTTGACTTTTCTTGCCTCCCGCACTTTCGGGCTGTTTGTATGTATTACCATGCCTTCTTTTACATGATTGTTGCATGATGAAACAAGCTGGTCCACACCTTCGACTTCAACAATACATACACGGCATGCAGCAATTTCGTTTATATCTTTTAAATAGCATAAACTCGGTATGTCTACGCCGTTCATTCTTGCCGCATCAAGTATAGTAGTATTTTCAGGCACTTCCACAGGAATATTATCTATTGTAAGTTTTACCATTTCTTTACACGGCCTCCTTTGAATATGCCATAGCCATAGTGGTCACATCTGAGACATCTGCGTGATTCCTGCATAGCTTCCTCAGTTGTAAGGCCACATTCGATTAAATTGAAATCGCTGTTTCTTTCTCCGGCAGTTCTTTCCGATGTATTCATCCTGCCGCAGGCCGGTTTATGTCCAAGGCGCGGATCCGGTATATCTACATCTGTCTTTATCTCATGACGAAAACCTAAATATTCGTCGATATTTGCAGCGGCAACCTTTCCGGCAGCAATGGCACGTATTACGGTAGCCGGACCTGTAACACAGTCTCCTCCTGCAAAAATGCCGTCTATATTTGTTATCTCATTATCTGAAAGAGTATCAATAGTTCCTCGTTTTACTTTTACGCCAAATTCCTCAAAAGGCCGTATTTCCGTACCCTGTCCTACAGCGGCAATTACTATGTCACATGAAAGGCGAATAGGCTCGGCATCGGCTTTTGCAGGCCTTGGCCTTCCTGATTTATCAATATCACCGGCAATCTGAGGCTGTACCCAAAGAGCCGTTACGTTTCCGTCCTCATCTCCCGAAATTCTAATCGGAGCCTGAAGGCACATTATCTCACAGCCTTCCGATATTGCTCCGTCAACTTCATCCGGAAGCGCTGTCATATCAACACGTCTTCTTCTGTATACACATATAACACTTTCAGCACCAAGACGCTTTGCGCTTCTTGTACAGTCCATGGCAACATTTCCGCCGCCTACAACTATTACTCGTTTTTTCGTAAAATCAGGCAGTGTTCCGTTTCCAATGTTTCTAAGCATTTCAACTGCGCTTATAACACCGCGCTTATTTTCACCCTCTATTCCGATTTTCTTATCCTGATGAGCGCCGATTGAAATATAAATGCAGTCAAAATCTTCTTTAAGCTGTGACATTTTTATATCTTTTCCAATTTCTATACCGGTATGTACCGTCACGCCTGTCGATAATATACAGTCAATGTCCTCCTGAAGACGTTCCCTCGGCAAACGATAAGAAGGTATACCGTATCTGAGCATTCCGCCAAGCTTTTCAAGTTTTTCAAAAACTTCAACATGGTGTCCCATAAGCGAAAGATAATACGCGGCACTTAAACCGCTTGGTCCGCCGCCTATTATGGCAACATTTTTGCCGGTGCTTTCCATATTTTCAGGTGCCGGCACATATCCGCTGTGGTCTACGGCAAAACGCTTTAACGCACGTATATTAACAGAGTCGTCTATCATGTTTCGTCTGCATCTTGCCTCACAAGGATGCTCGCATACAAGAGCACACGTTGTAGGAAAAGGATTGTCTTTTCTTATAAGGCGTACCGCGTCAGCATATCTTCCCTCAGAAATAAGAGCTATGTAACCCGGAATATCTACGCCGGCAGGACAAAGAGAAACACAAGGCACAGGCTGGTAAATATTGAAAAGGCAGCGCTTGTTTACTATATGTTCGATATAATCATCACGAAAACCTAAAACACCCTTTAAAACCATGTCGGCAGCTTCATATCCTATGGCACAGTCGGCCGAGTTTTTAATTACTCTTGCTGTTTTTTCTATAAGGTCAATTGTTTCGATTGTTGCATTTCCCTCAAGCACATCATCAATCAACGCCGTAAGCTGTGTTAAACCAACACGGCAAGGTACGCATTTTCCGCATGTTTGGGCATGGCATAGCTTTAAAAATGTATTTGATATATCAACCGGACATATGCCCGGAGGCGAAGCTATTATTCTTCGTTCTACGTCTTTGTAGAGGTTCTCCACCACAGTCTGCGCCTGATTTGGAGAAATAATACTGAGTCGGCTCATTTATTTTGTCCTCCCTTAAAATCACACTACCCTTATATTTTTATAAACTTAAGCATTGCAATTATATTATACTATAAATTGTCGAAAAGCAACATGATTGATAAAAAAAGAACAAATTCTCCGATTGTAAATTATGGTTAACTAATTTTGACTAATTTGTCGAAAAATATGATATTTAATACTATTTTTTTGTAAAAATTTTCATATATTTTCTTATTAATATGCTATAATTATTAACATGCGAATACATTTTAAATAAGTTGAAGGTATGTAAAGGGGTAGACGGTGATTAAAATGAAGTTTCAATACACTTTCGCAGAAATGAAAAAGCAGATTATATGCTCATCGGAAAATTTCGATGTTGTGCGTATTGTTAATCCAAAGACAGGCCGTGAATATTCAATTGAAGTTAAAAATGGAAAATATTTTATAAAAAAGAAACAAGATTGTATTTGCCTTTCAAACAAACTTAATAGTAAATGCGGAAAAAGATTCAGTCAAAAAGTATATTTTTCGGAATTTGACAATAACGACGGCAGAAAACTCAAAATAGTGTCAAAACATGTAAATCTTGAAGGCAAACATTTTATTCTTGAGATGATTTCAGAAACTCATGATAATGTGGACGAGTTAAAAAGCAGGCTAAATAAATATGCAGATATTATGAAAATGCAGAAAAAGGCACTTATCACAGATTCGCTTACAACAGTATATAACCGCAGATATATTGATAATATATTTTCTCATGACTGTAAAAATATAAACGGTTTTTGCCTTGCTGTAATGGATATTGATAAGTTCAAGCATATAAACGATATGTACGGTCACACTTTGGGAGACGCTGTTTTGGGCTCTACAGCAAAATACTGGAAAAAGTATTTCGGCTGTGACCGGCAAAAATTTATTGCGCGTTTCGGCGGTGACGAATTTATACTTGTAAGCAAAGATTCCAATTTAATTAAATTCAAAAACAATATAGAAAGTTTATACATAAGTTTTAGAAAAACTGAAATTTTCAGCAGAAATAAAAATATAGATTTTACTCTCAGTATTGGCTGTGCTTCAGCAGACGAATCAGAAAATAAAAATTTTAACGATATTTTTGATATTGCCGACAAAAGGCTGTATCTTGTAAAAAATAACGGCGGAAATAACATATTGTAATATATAAATATAATTTTCACAAAAAAAAGGAAAATATAAAAGGCTGCTGGCATAAATTTAAGAATTTTTTTATCCTAAGCCTTCTTGCCATATTAAAAATAATTTTTTCTACAAATAAACAAAGGTGAATGCCGAATTTGACATACACCTTTTATTAAATTTATGCTGTTTTTTCAGTTCTAATTGTATTTACATTTTTAAATGCTCTGTCAATAATTTTTTCTACATTATCAACATATACTATATCGGCATCTTTTTCATCAAACATAGTATCGGCATTTGCGGCAGGAACAAAAACAGTTTTTACCCCTGCTTCGATTGCCGCGTCAATTTTAGCTTCAACTCCGCCCACGGGAAGAACGTTTCCAAAAATATCTATTTCACCTGTCATTGCACAGCGCGGGTCACACTGCTCATTTTTAAAAGCTGAAAAGAGAGCCGAAAATATTGCACATCCCGCCGACGGTCCGTCAACCGGCATTCCGCCTGGGAAATTAACATGTATATCAAACTTATCTTTATTTATACCCAAGTTCTTCAAAGCACTCAAAGCATTTTTTACTGATGCAGAAGCCGTACTTCTTCTTTTTCTTGTAACACTGCCGTTTTTAAACTCTTCTTCCTCTATTATTCCTGTAACTTCAACATTTCCGGTACCGTCATACACTGCCGCTTCTATTTTCAAAAGCATTCCTCGTCCGTCTGGAGTTACTCCAAGTCCGTTTACCATGCCTACATGATCCGAATCTGACGTTTCGCCTTTTGGTATAGGCTGATATCTTCCTGATTTCATAACCCAATTTATGTCTTCAAGAGTTATTTTTTCTCTGTTTTCAAGTATTGCAAGGGAGGCTGCCGTTTGAATAATGTTTACTGTATCTCGTCCGTTTTTCGAAAAATCCGTAATTCTGTCCACAGCTTCTTTTTCATAGTCCATGCCTGTACTTTTGGCAGCATTAACAGCTATTTTTTTTATGTGCTCGCTTTTAAGTCCGTCAAAAAATATTTCACAGCACCTGCTTCTCAAGGCTTCCGGTATATCCTCAGGGCTTCTTGTGGTTGCTCCTATAAGCCTAAAATCAGCCGGAAATCCGTTTTTAAAAATATCATGTATATATTCCGGAATCATTTTGTTGTCACTGCTGTAATATGCACTTTCGAGATGCACTTTTCTGTCCTCGAGTACTTTAAGCAGTTTATTCATCTGAACCGGATTAAGTTCCCCAATTTCATCTATGAACAGCACCCCGCCATGTGCTTTTGTAACGGCACCTTCTTTCGGCTGAGGAATACCTGCCTGCCCATAAGCTCCCGCACCCTGATAAATAGGATCATGAACAGAGCCGATAAGCGGATCGGCTATGCTTCTTTCATCAAATCTTAAAGTTGTAGCGTCTATTTCCACAAACTTTGCATTGTCTTTAAAAGGAGACATAGGATTTTTTTTGGCTTCTTCAAGCACTATCCTTGCAGCGGCAGTTTTCCCAACTCCTGCAGGACCGTAAATTATAACATGCTGAGGATTTTTGCCGCAAAACACAGCTCTGAGAGCTTTTATTCCATTTTCCTGACCAATTATTTCGCTCATTTTTTCAGGTCTTGTTTTTTCACTCAAAGGTCTTGTAAGCGATATTTTACGCATTGCTTCAAGCTTTGCGCTTTCATTTTTGCAGTCAAACTCACATGTCGGCCTAAAAGTTCTGTTTGGCTTGTCTCCATCCCAAAAAAACATAAGCGCCGCAACTGTAAATATTATTTGTACTATAACCAGCACAAGCAAAATTATTTCCATATACAAAAGCAACTCCCTTCAAAACTATTATCTGCCATGAAGGGAGTTTTATTCATTTGTTAAAAACTTTATGCTGCTTTTCTTTCAAGTACCGGTATAAGCGTTACTGCAATATTGCTCTTTTTATTCACTTTCTTTGCCAGTTTTCTCATTTTTCTTGTGTTGCCAGCTATTATTATAATATCTGCGTCTTTTTTCTCTGCAATTGAAAGTACATCTGCCTCTGCTGTCCAGCCTGCAATTCTTTCTTCCTCTACTTCGTAGTCTTTAAGCCTTGACTTAATCATGCTGAAGTTTCTCTTTACAGATGCCTCTCTGCGGTCTTTTGCATAATCGCTTTTAGCATAGAAATAAAAGTCATCGTCATATGAAACTGCCGTTACTTTTGCATTTTCAGGGTCAAACATATCTTTTATTTCTGAAATTGCTTCCAAGCCTACATTTTCTTCATCAAATACAAATAATACTTTTTTCATATATATCCCTCCTGTTAACCTCTTTAAAATTCATAGTCATTTTAATTTCTTTAATTCTGTTAATTTTCAGGAACAAACGTGACAATTACTCTGTTTCTTTCTATAAGCTTTTTTGCAAGTTTTGTCATCTTTTTGCTGCCTCCTACGACAACAATCTCAGATACTTCTTTCTTTTTTGCAAGCTCGATTAATTCATCTGTTCCCATCCAGCTTTCAATTGCATCTTCTTCAATACCTGATTCTCCAAACATTTCTTTAAGCTTATTGAAGTTTTCTTTTTTTTCGTTTTCTCTTGCTTTTTTTTCTTCGTCACTAAGAGCATAGCTGTAAAAATCATCATCAAATAAAACTATCATGGTCTGCAAGTCTTTGCGGGAATACATTTTTTTCAATTCGGTAACTTTTGAAATATCTACATTTTCTTCATCAAATACATATAATAGTTTTCTCATAGATACCCCTCCTATCCTCTGGGCTGCATTATTAATAGTATTTACTTTGCTAATAATACATCTGCTTTTTGCTATTCATCTTATGTATTTATTATAGTACAATTTTCGGGAAAGTCAATAGTTTTCGAGAAAATTTGTATGATTTTTTTTAGACATATTATGTCTCTAAAAAAATACAATATTTTTTTAGTAAAAATTTTACACAAAAAAAAGAACTGTCCTTAAAATTCGACAGTTCTTAAAAATCTAACTGAAATCAGCCAAGTGTAGCATCAATCTTAATTTTATTCTTGCTTTCATCCGTTATTTTGTTTAAGTTTTTAACAAATATAGCTTCGCCCTTACCCCGTACACAGTCAGGAGTAATAACACATTTTTCTATAGTTGGGTCACTCGGTGCCTCATACATTATTTTATTTATGAAGCCCTCGACAATTGCTCTAAGGCCTCTTGCACCAGTACCTCTTTTAATAGCAAGTTTTGCAATTTCGTGTATTGATTCTTTTTGAAATTCCAATTTGATGTCATCAAGCTGAAATAAATACTGATATTGTTTTATAATGGCGTTTTTAGGTTCCGTAAGAATACGCACAAGGTCTTCTTCCTTAAGGCTTTCAAGAGAACAAACTACAGGGAGCCTTCCAACAAATTCAGCAATAAGGCCATATTTTATAAGATCCTGAGGTTGTACTTTCTGTAAAAGCTTATCGTTGTTTATATCGTTTTTGCTTTGAACTTTAGCTCCGAATCCTATAACCTTTTCACCCATCCTGTTTTCAACTATTTTTTCAAGGCCTCCGAAAGCACCGCCGCAGATGAAAAGTATATTTGTTGTATTAATCTGTATAAGCTCTTGATGAGGATGTTTTCTTCCTCCCTGAGGAGGAACTGAAGCTACAGTGCCCTCAAGTATCTTAAGCAACGCCTGCTGAACTCCCTCACCGCTTACATCTCTTGTTATAGACACATTTTCACTTTTCTTTGTTATCTTGTCTATTTCATCTATATAAACTATACCTCTTTCGGCTTTTTCAATGTCATAGTCGGCAGCCTGAATAAGTTTAAGCAGAATATTTTCAACATCCTCGCCTACATATCCGGCCTCTGTAAGAGTTGTAGCGTCGGCAATTGCAAAAGGCACATCCAAAAGCTTTGCAAGAGTCTGAGCAAGAAGTGTTTTTCCTACGCCTGTTGGACCAAGTATAAGAATGTTGCTTTTCTGAAGTTCAACATTATCTTTTTTTCTATGTCCGCTTAAAACTCTTTTGTAGTGGTTATATACTGCAACCGAAAGAACCCTTTTGGCATTTTCCTGTCCAATAACATAATCATCAAGTATTTCTTTAATTTCCTTAGGCTTAGGTAGCTTTCCGCCGTTGTCAAGCATCATGCCGCCCTCATCCTCTCCTATTATATCATTGCAGAGTGCCACACATTCGTCACAGATATATACATCAGGTCCGGCGATAAGTTTTTTTACCTGATCCTGAGTTTTTCCACAAAATGAGCATCTAAGCTGATGTTTGTCATCTGATTTTGATGCCATATTATTCATCTCTCCTTAGACAGGCTTGGTGATAACGGCATCTATCAAGCCATATTCCTTAGCCTCATCCGCAGACATAAAGTTATCTCTGTCTGTATCTTTTTCAATCTGCTCATAACTTTTTCCTGTGTTTGCGGCAAGTATTTCATTAAGTCTTTTCTTAGTTTTCAATATATTTTCAGCAACTATGCTGATTTCCGTAGCTTGGCCTCTGGCTCCGCCGGAAGGCTGGTGAATCATAATTTCGGAATTCGGCAATGCGTATCTTTTGCCTTTAGCTCCGCCTGTAAGCAGAAAAGCGCCCATGCTGGCAGCCATTCCTATACATATAGTAGAAACATCCGGTTTTATATACTGCATTGTGTCATAAATAGCCATTCCGGCTGTTACTGAACCTCCGGGGCTGTTTATGTAAAGATTAATATCTTTATCAGGATCTTCCGCCGCAAGGAAAAGAAGCTGTGCTACAACAAGAGACGATGTCGTATCATTCACTTCTTCACCAAGAAATATAATCCTGTCTTTAAGCAGCCTCGAGAAAATATCATATGATCTTTCTCCCCTGCTGCTCTGTTCAATTACATATGGTACAAGACTCATATTAATTCCTCCCTATTTTACGAGGACTTATTTTTTTTCTGCTTCTACAGCTGAGTCCTCAACAAGTTTCTGTGCTTTCTTTATAAGAAGGTCACCTTCAACATTTTTTCTGTCTTCTTCACCAAAAATCTTGATAGCCTTTTCTTTAGCCATACCATAGCTTTCAGCTATCTTTCCAATTTCCTCATCAACTTCTTCTTTTGTTGCTTCAAGTTTTTCTTCTTTTGCGATTTGTTCAAGAACAAGCCTGCCCTTTACACTCTTAACAGCAGACTCATGGAAAGTTGTTCTAAGTCCATCACGTGTTGTGCCGAGATAATTGCAGTAAGCATCAAGTGACAGTCCCTGAGCCGAAATATTATTTTCAAAATCAGCTATCATGCTGTCTACTTTATTTTCATACATTACATCAGGAACTTCCATAGTTGCGTTTTCGACAATGGCGTCTACAACTTTCTCACTTTTTATCTTTGCTGCCTTTGCCTCAGCGATAGTTTTTAGTTTTTCCTCAATGCTCTTTTTATATTCATCAAACGTATCAAATTCGGAAACGTCCTGAGCAAAATCATCATTGAGTTCAGGGAGCTCTTTTATACTTATTTCCTTAAGCTCGCAGGCAAATACCGCTGCTTTGCCGGCAAGGTCTTTTGAGCCGTAGTTTTCAGGGAATGTAACATTTACGTCAAATTTATCTTCTATACTGTGGCCTACAATCTGATCCTCAAATCCATCTATAAATGTATGTGAGCCTAAAACAAGGTCATAGCTGTCACTTTGTCCGCCGTCAAATTTTACACCGTCGATAGAACCATCAAAACTGATGTTTACATTATCATTTAGCTGAGCCGGCCTGTCTGTTACCTCTATAAGCCTTGCCTGCTGTTCCTGTACTTTTTTAATTTCGGCGTCAACTTCTTCAGGTTTTACCGTTGCTTCTGTTTTTTCAACTTCTATACCTTTATACTTTCCAAGTTTAACTTCCGGTTTAACTGTTACTTCAACATCAAATTTAATGCCCTCTTTTTTGTCGATCATAGGCGCATCTATAGTAGGTCTTGAAACAATATCAAGGCCGAGTTCTTTTACAGCAACTGCGTACTCTGTATTAAGAACAAAGTTTACAGCGTCATCATAAAATACCTGTGGGCCGTATTCAGCTTCAATAAGCTGTCTCGGAGCTTTGCCTGCTCTGAAACCAGGGAGAGAAATTTTATTTTTATTCTTTTTGTAGGCATATGCCATGCCTTCTTCAAGCTTATCAGGGCCTACTTCAAAAGTGAATTTTACAGTATTATTTTCTTTGCTTATTAATTTAGCATTCATATCCGTTGTGTCCTCCTTAAATTCTATCCGGCTGTAAAGTTTATATTGTAAATATACACTGTCTAACAATTTTCTGTCAAATACGATAATATCACCCGACTGCACAGCTAAAGCACATTATAACATATATACAATATAAAATCCAGAACAAAATAACGATTTTACAATATTTCTATCACTGTATCCACTATCTGAGCCTCAGTATTATTTTCGATAAAATCCAGCACATTATCTATTATGCTGTTGGCATGCCTGACCTCATTTGTAACACAGGCAAAACCTATAACAATAAGCTTATGAACATCTTGGTCATCGACCTCCGCAGCCGAAACATTGAATTTATGCCGCACCCTGTCGATAAGACTTTTGACAATCATTCTCTTCCCTTTTAGCGATGAAACCCAGTCAGCCTGCAAAGTAACAGTACAAGTACCAATTATCATAAGCTTCAACTCCTGTTTTCTTTTATTCTAAGTCTCTTTCCAATGTCATTAAACCATTTCTGAGGAAAAGCCGAGCCAATCACTATCCCAAGAGCAATGGCAAAAGCAATTTTAAAAGTCAGCACTCCCATTATAACACCCTGAAGAACATTTCCGTTAAGTGTATAATAAGCAGTATAATAAAGGTTTGAGCCTGGAACAAGAGGGAATATGCCTGTAACAATAAAAATCGTTGCCGGCACCATTCTGATTACTGAAAAGAGTCTGGCGGCAACAGTCATAGCAAGAGATGCAAAAAGCGTTGCAGCAACTGCAGACGCGCCTAAATTCATAGCTATAAGATATATAATATAACCCACAGTTCCGGTTACTATGCAGTGTATATATTGCTTCTTTGGAACATAGAACAGCACAGCAAAGGCCCATACACCGATTATTGTGGCTATAGTTTTCCCCATCATAATCAAACACCTCCCAAAGCCTTTATAATCACAAGTGCCGCGCCTACTCCCGAGGCTATGCACACCGCAGTCATAAGAGCTATCATAAGATGAATGATACCGGAAACGTAATTGCTGTTAAACAGTTCTCTTACCGCCGTAGTAAATACCACACCCGGAAAAAGAGAGATGACGGAACCTATTACTATCATGTTAAACGAGCCGTTTATACCAAAATGCACTGCAGTGGCCGAACCAAGAGTAACGAGAGCACTGCCTATTATGCATGAGAAAAAATACGATATTTTTCTTCTTGATAAAAACATAAGAAAAATCTGAAGCAGTATGCCAAGTACCGCAGCTACAACACATTCCGTCATGCGTGCTCCAAGTATATAGCAAAATGCGCCGCTTCCCATACCGCATGCAAAAGCCATAAAAGGCACATTGTCTTTTTCCAATTTTGTACAGTCATTCAGCTTTTTCATTGCTACTTCAGGCGAATATCTGTTTTCACATATTTCTCTTGAAACAGCATTAACCTTTATAATCATATCAAGACGTACTATAACCGGTATAACATCTCTTATAGCACCGTAATTATAGTTTGTGTTTTCGCCTATAGTAACGAATATGCCGTTTGATATTACATATACTCTGCCGTCAGTAACTCCATAGCTTTCAAGGATACGGTATATTGTGTCATTTACACGGAATATCTCAGCGCCGTTTTTAAGCAGCAGTTCACCTGCAAGTATTGCAGTATTAAGAATCATTTTGCGTTCTTTCAATGCCTGCACTTTCCTACCCCTCTCGGTTGTAATTTTAACACTAAGATGTATATTTGTCCCTTTAAGAATTATGAATATTTGCTTAACTCAAAGTCATAGTAAGAAATTATATTGCCTTTTTAGTATATCACATGCTCACATAAACACTCAATGTGAATCAAAAAATTTAAAAAACGATACCCTCATCTTGAGAATACCGCAGTTAATATTACGCTTTTAGAAACCTTAAACTCTTATTTTAAAAAGTCCATGTTTATTACAATAGGCATAAATAATTCCATGTCCAACTATATGAAACCTGCATTCAGGATTTTGTTCAGGATAAAGTTTTATTATACTTAGTTTATCACTTGTTACATAAGAAAAAAACGAAATATAATGTTCCTTTTCCATAGGATGATTTATTGTGACAAAATAATCATTTTCTATTCTTTCAATATTTATACAGTGTCCTTCATCCGATTTTTCGGCTTCCAGTACAGGCATCTTTATTCCGCAGCAGCTAAAAGAGCCCTCACCCGTCGAATGTATTATGTTTCCGCATACAGGACAGACATAAAAACATTCCTTAAGCATATTTGAAGCCTTATTTCTGTTAATCATGCACTCACCCGAAATCAATTCTGAAACAGATACCCCCAAAGCTTTTGAAATCGGTTCTATAAGCGTTATATCAGGCATTCCTCTTTGTGTTTCCCATTTTGACACTGTTTTATCACTTACCGATAATAATTCGGCAAGCTGTTTTTGCGTATATCCTTTCTTCTCACGCAGTGATTTTATTGTACTTCCCGTAACATAGCTTGTCATTTTTGTTTCACTCCTCTCATCAGAAATGATAACTGCTACAGTCTTAAAATACAACCTACGCTGCGCAGAGTCAGTATAATAAAAAACGCCGTATATATTTACACACAGGGCGTTTTTTCATCATACTTCAAACTCACGTTCAATAACATCCAGTATTTCATCTCTTCCCGATTTATTAAGACCGGAAAACGGTATAATAATTCCGTCTGTCATTTTAAAAGATTTCTTTATCATATTTATGTTTTTTTGTATCTGGCTTCTGTTTATTTTGTCGCTTTTTGTGGCAACAATTATTATTTTATATCCGAAGTGTTTAAGCCAATTATACATTATTTTGTCGTTTTCTCCCGGTTCATGGCGTATATCTATAAGAAGTACAATACCTACAAGTTCTTTTCTTTTTTGCAGGTATTCTTCAGTCATCCTGCCCCATTTTTCTATATCACTTTTTGCGGCTTTTGCATAGCCGTAGCCCGGCACATCAACAATATAAAACCTGCCGTCTGCATCATAAAAATTTATGGTTCTTGTCTTCCCAGGCTGTGAACTGGTTCTTGCAAGATTTTTTCTGTTCATCAGTGCATTAATTAAAGTTGACTTGCCTACATTTGATTTGCCGGCAAAAGCAATTTCTTTTTTTCCGTCTGTGGGATATTGCTTGAAACTCACTCCGATTGCCGCAAGCGATGATTTTTTTATCTCCATACGTTTTCTCCTTCAGCAACTGCCGTATTAAGCACATCGCTCATATTTGATGCCCTAATAAATTCAAGATTCTCTTTAATTTCTTCCGGTATATCCTTTACCTGAGGTTCGTTTTCACTCGGTACAATAATAGTGTCTATGCCCACCATTTTAGCAGCCATTACCTTTTCTTTAAGCCCGCCTATAGGAAGCACACGTCCAGTAATTGTAATCTCTCCTGTCATAGCCACATCGTTTCTTACCTTTGCTCCTGTAAGAGCGCTAATCATGGCTGTAGCCATTGTAATACCGGCAGACGGTCCGTCTTTAGGCACAGCACCCTCTGGTATATGAATATGTATATCGGTGTTTTTATAAAAATCAGAATCAATTGCAAATTTGTTGCTGTTTGACCTTATATAGCTCAAAGCAGCCTTTGCTGATTCTTTCATAACATCTCCCATATTCCCTGTAAGCTCAATTTTTCCTGTACCTTTCATTGTTCCTGCTTCAACTTCAATAGTAACTCCGCCTACGCTTGTCCACGCAAGACCTCTCACTACTCCAACAAGCGGTTCTTTGTTTTTCATTTCTCTTGTAAACTTACGTGTGCCGAGAAAGTCTTCCAAGTTACTTTTAGTTACTTTTACACTCTTTCTTTTGCCTTCAAGAATTTTTATAACACTTCTACGGCATATTTTTTCTATCATTCTTTCAAGCTGCCTTACTCCGGCCTCACGTGTATATCCGTCTATTATTTCTTCAATTACGTTTTCGTCTATCTTCACTTTGCTTTTATTAAGGCCCGAATATTTAAGCTGTTTAGGATATAGATATCTCATTGCAATGTTTTTCTTCTCATCTATAGTATAGCCGCTTATATTAATGATTTCCATTCTGTCTCTGAGTGGTGCCGGTATAGCGGAAACGTCATTTGCCGTACATATAAAAAGCACATTTGATAAATCATATGGTATTTCAAGATAGTGGTCGTTAAAATTGTTGTTTTGTTCTCTGTCAAGCACCTCAAGAAGAGCAGATGCCGGGTCTCCGTTATAGCCTTTTGAAAGCTTGTCAACTTCATCAAGAAGTATAAGCGGATTAATAACCTTAGCCTGTTTCATAGCGTTTATAATTCTTCCGCTCATTGCTCCAATATAAGTCCTTCTGTGGCCTCTGATTTCAGCTTCGTCTTTTATGCCACCTAAGCTCATTCTTACGTATTCTCTGCCTGTAGCTCTGGCAATAGATTTTGCTATTGAGGTTTTGCCTACTCCCGGAGGGCCTACAAAACATATTATTGAAGAATGGTCCTCGCCGCTGTTAATATGCACTGCCAAAAACTCAATTATTCTTTCTTTTATGTCTTTTAAACCATAATGGTCGTTTTCAAGTATCTTTTCAGCCTTTTTTAAGTCGGTATTTTCTTTGGTTTTTTCCGTCCACGGAAGCTCAAGAATATGTTCAACATAAAGTCTTGAAACATTTGCCTCCGGAGATGCCAGCTGCATTTTTGACATTCTGTCTATTTCACGCTCTACTGTTTTTGATACGTATTGAGGAAATTTTTTTTCTTTTGCTTTGTTTTTAAATTCTTCAACAAGCGACTGCATTCCGTCTTTATCGCCGAGTTTTTCCTGTATTACTTTAAGCTGTTCGCGAAGATAGTATTCCCTTTGGGTGGTATCAAGATTGCTTTTGACTTGTGTCTCAATTTCGTTTTTTAGTCTTAGTATCTGCAGCTCTGAGCTGAGTTTTTGAATAACAAATTCCAAACGTTTGACAGGACTAAGGTATTTCAAGTATTTCCTGCTTTACCTCATTGTCAATATTAATCCCTGCTGCTATGCTGTCGGCAACCTCTCCGGGAGTTTTGGCTGAAACCATTGTAAGCATTGTGTCCGTTTCAGGCATACGTTTATTTATTTTCAAATATTCATCAAACATATCATTGCCGCATCTCATGAGAGCCTGGCATTGGATATCGTTTTTTAAATCCTGGTCATCTTTTTCATCTATTACCAAAACGTCCACTGTCATGTAATCGTCAACAAACAGCTTTTCTATTTTTGCTCTTGAAATACCCTCAACTATTACGTGCGTAATATTTCCGGGCAGTTTAAGCACCTGCTTTATAGACGACACTGTTCCGACAGTATATAAATCGTCTACATCCGGATCATTTTTTCTTATATCCTTCTGCGATACAAGAAAAACATTTTCATTGTTTTTCTGAGCCGCGTCTATAGCTTTAAGAGAGCTTTCACGTCCAACCGGAAAACTTATAACCATGTTTGGAAAAACCGTTATACCTCTTAAAGGAATAACCGGCAGATTTTGTACACTCATCAAAATCACCTCAATATTGCCTATATTATCACTTAAGTATCACATTATACACCAAATGACTATACCGAACAAGTACGAATACCTAATCATATTGAAAAAACTTAGTCTATATATTACCTTTTCTTTATTTTTATTCATTTATTAAATAAATAAAATATTATACTCGCAAAAAAAATCAGTATTTCTGCCGTACATTTCTGTGCCGGAAATGCTGATTTTTTTTACAAATTTATATGTAATAAAATCAAATAATTACTTTGTTTCTATCTTTGTAACCCAATTATATTTATCTTCCAATTTACCGCTTTGGATACCTGTAATAGTATCATAAACAAGATGTGATATAGGTCCAATCTTGCCATCGTTTATAATTACTGTTTTGCCTTCCATCATAAGCTCGCCTACAGGAGATATAACTGCTGCCGTACCTGTGCCGAATACCTCGTCAAGCTGGCCTTTATCTGCTGCATCAAATACTTCCTTAATAGAAATTTTTCTTTCTGTAACTTTATATCCGTTTGCTTTCAAAAGCTCAATTGCACTCATTCTTGTAATGCCAGGAAGTATACTGCCGTTAAGTGCAGGTGTTATTACCTCGCCGTTTATTACAAACATGATATTCATCGTGCCAACTTCTTCAACGTATTTCTTTTCGATACCATCAAGCCAAAGAACCTGTGTGTAGCCTCTCTTTTCAGCTGTTTCCTGTGCAATAAGGCTTGCTGCATAGTTTCCGGCTGTCTTTGTAAAGCCCATGCCGCCTCTTACGGCTCTGCAGTATTCATCTTCAACATATATCTTTACAGGATTGATGCCTTCCTTGTAGTATGAACCTACAGGCGAAAGAACAATCATAAACTTATATGTTCTTGAAGGATGAACACCTATATGAATATCTGTAGCAATTATAAACGGCCTGATATAAAGGCTTGTGCCTTTTCCCTTTGGAATCCAGTCTTTGTCAACTTCAACAAGTTTCTTTATTGCGTCAACGCCATCTTCAGCATTAAACCTCGGTATAACAAGACGGTCATTTGAATTATTAAGTCTTTCCATATTCTTTTCAGGTCTGAAAAGTCTTATTTCTCCGTCTTTGCCCCAATATGCCTTAAGTCCTTCAAATGTTCCCTGGCCGTAATGAAGGAATGTACAGCATGGGCTCATATCAAGATTGTGGAAAGGAACGATTCTTGGGTCATGCCAGCCGATGCCTTCTGTGTAATCCCACTCAAACATATGGTCTGTGTAGTATACACCGAAAGGAAGATTATTGTAGTCGGGTTTTTCTTTTTTGTTCTTAGTTAAAGTAATTTTAATATCCATAATTTTTTGCCTCCAATTCAAAACATCCCACAAACAAATATTTAGATTTAGATTATCTGAATCCGGACTTCCGGAACAGTTCACATTGTTATTTTGCCAAGTCTTTTTTTATTTCTTCGGCAAGAAGACTTAATTTAATTTCTTTGCTTTCGCCTTCAGCCATATTTTTAAGATTGGCACAGTCTTTTTCAATTTCGTCATCGCCTATTATCATCGAATAAGCGGCTCCGATTTTATTGGCATATTTCATTTGCGCCTTTACGCTTCTTCCAACCGTATCACATTCAGCTTTAATGCCTTGTTTTCTAAGTTCATAGGTAATAGCCTGTGACTTAACAAACCCTTTTTGGCCTATAGAACCAATGAAAATATCTCTGTAAGGCTTATACTGGGCTTCGCCGTTTTGAGCCTGAAGCGTAAGGAGAAGTCTTTCCATTCCGAGGCCGAATCCCACGGCACCGGTTTTTGGGCCTCCGCACTGCTCAATAAGATTGTCGTATCTTCCGCCTCCGCATACTGTGCTTTGTGCACCTATGCTTGTTGTAACAAACTCAAAAACAGTTCTTGTATAATAATCAAGTCCTCTTACAATCATTGGGTCCACTACAAATTTAATTCCCATATTTGTAAGAATTTCCTGAAGTTTTTCAAAATGCTCTCTGCATTCAGGTCCAAGACAGTCAATTACTGAAGGTGCGTCGGCAATTATTCTTTTGCAGCCTTCTTCTTTGCAGTCAAGAACTCTTAAAGGGTTTTTTTCATATCTTGATTTGCATTCTTTACACAAACCGTCGATATTCTTTCCTATAAATTCTTTTAATTTCTGATTGTATCTCTTGCGGCATTCAGGACCTCCGAGACTGTTTATTCTAAGCTCTATATCTTTCACACCAAGGCTTTCCATAAGGTGTGCTGCAACTGAAATAACTTCCGCGTCAAGTGCCGGTGAATATGAGCCGAACATTTCAATACCGAATTGGTGGAATTGCCGTTGTCTGCCGGCCTGTGTATTTTCATATCTGAATGTCGGTGCTATATAAAAAAGTTTTGTTGGCTGTGCATCGTTAAACATTCCGTGTTCAATGTACGCCCTTGCAACTCCTGCTGTGCTTTCCGGTCTTAAAGTAATGCTTCTTCCGGCCTTATCGTTAAACGTATACATTTCCTTTTGCACAATATCTGTGGTATCACCCACACTTCTTAAGAAAAGTTCCGTATGTTCAAAAATAGGCGTTCTTATTTCCTCTATGCCAAAATCACCGCATATTTTTCTCATAAGTGCTTCCGTCTGCTGCCACAGCGGCATTTCCGCACCGAAAATATCTTTTGTGCCCTTAGGAGCCTGTGTAAGCATATCTTTTACCTCCGTTTTTATACAAAAAAGAGCCTTCGTCTGAAAGGACGAAAGCTCGTGGTACCACCTTAATTTCTTCGTAAAAACTGCACGAAGACACTCTTTAAGTTATAACGTAACCGACGTCTGTACCTACTTTTAATTTTCAGTACAGAAACTCATAAGCTACCTTCATAACCGCATATCCTAAAAGACCTCTCAGCTTATCAAGTCTTTCTCTCTTTAGGCTGCCTGAAATTACTCCTCTTAATCACTGTCTTTGCTATCATTAATATATTTAGACATTTTATATACATTATCTCTTTTTGTCAAGAGATATTAAAGAATTTCTTTAAAAATTTTCGCCGTCAAGCAAAACACGTTTTCTCTCAATCATCTCTTTATACCTTGAAAGATAGTCCTCAACGCTTTTTACATTAAATGAACGTTTAAGCTCGTTTGTCTTTGGAATATAAAGTTTTGTGGTAGCTCCGCAGCCTGCCGATATTATTGACTGTTTTTCTTCCATTATCTCTATGTTATAAATACATTCTTTTCCTTCTTTGCAGTAGCCAACGTTTTCAAAATTTCCAATCATTGCTTTTTGTCTGTACATATAATACGGCTTAAGGCCCATTTTTGCAGCATAATCGGCGGAAATATCAATCATTTTCTCCATGTTTCCTACTGATGTAAAGTCATATTTGTCCATGTTTTCTTTAAGCCTTGAGGCACGTTTTACGGCAAGTGTATGTACCGTCAGACTATCCGGAGCAAGCTTCTTTATTTCAATCATTGTGTTTTCTACATCTTTTTCATTCTCATCTGGAAGCCCCAAAATAATATCCATGTTTATATTGTCAAACCCGGCATTTCTTGCCATGAAAAACGCGTCTTTTATGTCTTGTACACTGTGGCGCCTTCCTATAATATCAAGAGTTTTTTGATTCATTGTCTGAGGGTTTATTGAAATCCTTGTAACACCGTTTTTTTTCATGTCACTAAGTTTCTTTTCCGTTATGGTGTCAGGCCTTCCGGCTTCTACGGTAAATTCTATATTACGCACATCAAAATTATTGCTTATTACATTCATAAGTTTTTCAAACTGGTTTTCGTTAAGGGATGTAGGTGTACCGCCTCCCACATAAACAGACACAATATTTTTGTTTCTTGTCCTTTCCGATATAAAACGTATTTCCTCCGAAAGTTTATCCAAGTATTCGTCGGCCTTTTTTGCATATCTGTCTATTGGATAAGACGTAAAAGAGCAGTATAGGCATCTGGTAGGACAAAACGGTATTCCGATATATATACTTATGTCGTCTCTTTTATTTTTGTCAAGCAAAAATTTTTCCGATACGGCAATGTTATATGCAAGCTCTGCTTTTCTTTTGCTTGCAAGATATTTGTCTGTAAAAAACGATATTATATCTTTTTTGTCTTTGCCCTTTTCAATAAGCTCGCTTGCATTTTTTGCAGGGCGCACCCCTGTAAGCATACCCCATTTTGGCATATATCCCGTAATAGAACTTAATACGTCGAAAACCGGCTTTTTTATAAGTCTTTTTTTCTCTTTTTCACTTTCAAAACTATTAAAATGCTCCGTTTTTTCTTTTATAAGTTTACCGTCTTTATAAAATGCGGCATAGCTTATGCCGTCGCCGAAAACACTTTTCACAGTTATGCCTTCATCTGAGATTTCTTTTGCCGGATAATAATGTACATTCGGGAAAAAAATCTGTATTGCCGTCTGTACTTCATGTTCCAATTTGTGCCCTTCGCAAACAAATTTTATCATGTTCATCAGCCCTTTACGAAAGGATTATATTTTTTTTCAAACCCTATATTTGTAGAGTTGCCGTGTCCTGTATAAACCTTTGTCTCATCAGGCAGAACAAAAAGTTTAGTCTGAATAGCACCAAGAAGCCTGTCCGTATTTTCATATGACGGGTATCCTATTCCGTCTTTCATAGGAGGATTAGGAAAATCCGTTCTGCCTACTGAAGAATAGAACAGTGAGTCGCCAGAAAAAAGGACTTTGTTTTCAGCGTCAAAATAACATACTCCGCCCTGAGTATGCCCCGGTGTATGAATTACTTTAAGAGTGCAGTTATTAAATTTAAAAGTATCACCGTCGTTAAAGATAATATCCGGAGTCATTGTGTGCGTAAGTCCCATCATTTCCGAAAGATTGGCTTCTTCATCAGCCAAAACCGGTACTTCCCACCTGTGAGCACCTACAGGCCAGTTATATTTTTCCCTGATTTTCGGTATGGCGCCAATATGGTCGCTGTGGCCGTGGGTAAGAAGCATGGCCTTAATATCAATGCCGTTTTTTTCGACCATTTCCATAATGACCTCGGCATCGTTTCCGGGATCTATTATTACGCCTTCTTTTGTGTTCTCGTCAAAATAGATATACACATTTTGGTCCATATTTCTTACAACATGGTTTAAAACCTTCATAAAATCAGTCCTCCTTAAAAAAGTCTGTCGCTGTCAAGCAGTATAGTTACAGGTCCGTCATTTAAAAGCTCAACCTTCATATCAGCCTGAAAAATGCCGCTTTTAACTTTTTTCAGGTCTTGTTTTTCCGCCTTTTTTATGAAATTTTCAAAAAGCATTTTTGCCTTGTCAATCGGACACGCATTTGAAAACCCCGGTCTTCTGCCTTTTCTGGCATCACCGTAAAGCGTAAAATTAGGCACTATAAGAAGCTCACCGTAAATATCCTTTAAAGAAAAATTCATTTTGTCATCATCATCCGTAAATATCCTTAAGTTAACGGTCTTATCCAAAATATAATCCATGCTTTTATCATCGTCAATAGGTGAAAACCCAACAAGAAGCATTATTCCCTTACCTATTTCACCAACTATTTTACCGTTTACATTTACGCTTGCATATCCGCATCTCTGAACAACCGCTCTCATGTTTTTTCCTTTCTATATTATCCGCTTACTCTCTGTATCTCGTCAACACCCTGTATGTTCTTGAATTTCACTACAATTTTCTCAAGCTGGTCTTTGCTTTTTATATCTATTGTTACTTCCACAATGGCAGTACCGTCCTTAAGGCTTCTGGCGTTAAAGCTCTTAACAGGCATATTTTCGTCTGACAATACTCTTGAGACATCCATTACAAGCCCTACCCTGTCATCGCATACAAGTTTTAGTTCAGTTGTGTATGAAACATTAGGCAAAGACTGAGCATTTTTGTCCCATTCTGCATCTATAAGTCTGTGGCGTTCCATTTCGTTAAGATTTAAAATATTTATACAGTCGGTTCTGTGGATAGTTACTCCTCTGCCTCTTGTGACAAAGCCGATTATATCGTCACCCGGAACAGGATTGCAGCAATGCGAAAACTTTACAGCTACATCTCCGGCGCCCTTTACAATTACACCGCTGCCGTTTTTGCCGGAAGCGGATTTTTTCATGGCATTTTGTTCCATTTTCTTAATAATGTCGGCAGCCGTCTGATTTTTGTTTTCCTCATTCTTTTTTTCTTCAATAAGCCTGTTTATTACCTGACCTTCTTTAAGTCCGCCGTATCCTACGGCAGAACATAAAGCGTCCCAGTTCTTGGATGTAAATTTACGGCACACAACTTCAATCCAATCCGGCTTCATAAGTTCAGATATGGCATAGCCTTTTCTTTTTGCGTCTGATGTAAGAAGTTCTTTTCCTTTTATTATATTTTCTTCTTTAAATTCTTTTTTAAACCACTGGTTAATTTTGGTTTTTGCCTGAGAGCTTTTTACAAGTGAAAGCCAGTCTTTGCTTGGTCCTTTTGAATTCTGGCTTGTTATTATCTCTATACGGTCGCCGTTTTTAACCTGATAATCAAATGTAACTATTTTTCCGTTTACTCTGGCTCCCACCATTTTGTTTCCCACGGCCGAATGAATCATATATGCAAAATCTATAGGCGTAGCGCCGGCAGGCAGACTTATTACATCACCCTGAGGAGTAAAAGCGTAAACATGGTCGGTATAAATATTAAGCTCAGTTTTTACCGTATCCATGAACTCTTTGTTGTCGCTCATGTTCTGCTGCCATTCAAGTATTCGCCTAAGCCATGAAAGCTTTTCTTCTTCTTTGGCTGTTGTAAGCCCAGATTTTCCTTCTTTGTATTTCCAGTGGGCGGCAATGCCGTATTCACTTGTTTTCTGCATCTCATAAGTTCTTATCTGTATTTCAAAAGGTTCGCCTGTAGGTCCTATTAAAGTGTTATGAAGCGACTGGTACATGTTAGGCTTAGGCATTGCTATATAGTCTTTAAACCTTCCCGGCATAGGCTTATACATATCATGCACTATGCCTAAAACAGCATAGCAGTCGCCTACAGTGTTTACAATGGCCCTTACGGCAAACAAGTCATATATTTCATCAAATTGTTTATGCTTGTTGCGCATTTTTTTAAATATGCTGAAAAGGTGCTTGTTTCTGCCGTAAACTTCACCCTTTATACTGTTTTCAGACATTTTTTCGGAAACCTGTTTTACAATAGTATTTACGTATGTGAGTCTCTGCTCTTTTTTAAGTTCTATTTTCTGTACAATATCCTTATATTCTTCAGGATAAAGATATTTAAAACTTAAATCTTCAAGTTCCGTTTTTATTTTGGAAATGCCAAGCCTGTCAGCCAGAGGAGCATATATGTCTATTGTTTCCTGTGCTTTTTCCTTCTGCTTTTCGGGCGGCATAAACTCAAGAGTTCGCATGTTATGGAGCCTGTCAGCAAGCTTAACAAGCAGTACTCTTATGTCTTTTGCCATAGCCATAAACATTTTTCTGTAGTTTTCAGCCTGTATTTCCTCTTTCGACTGTGATGCGGCATAAGATAGATGTCCCAGTTTGGTTACGCCGTCAACAAGAGCCGCTATTTCCTCTCCGAATATTCTTTCAATGTCATCGTATGTAAAGGGAGTGTCTTCAATTGTGTCATGCAATATGCCGGCTATAATAGTTTCCATATCCAGTTCGAGGTCAGCAAGAATATAAGCCACTTTTAAAGGATGTATTATATATGGCTCTCCTGATCTTCTTTTTTGGTTAATGTGTGCGTCCACAGCAAAATTATAAGCATTTTCAAGCACTGAAAAATCCTTTGTAGGATGATACATCAATATTCTTTTTGTAAGCTGGTCATATAGTTCCTTTTCAATAGACATTTTCATTCTCCCCCGTAGATTTTCTTCGCCTGTATTTTTTTAGACGTCAAAAATATGTATAAAAACCATTATAATTTACCCCACGAGCATTTTCAAGTAATGGATGAGCAAAAACAATAAAATAATTACGAATATTTTACTGTTTTTTCCAATATATTCATTTTTCATTCAGATTATCCCTGTCCCGCAGGCAAATCATTGTCTTTGCCTTGGTTTTAGCTTACCAACTTGATATATACAAAAAATTCCCGATAAGCATTATGCTTATCGGGAATTTTAATTTCTATTATTTTGCCTGTATTGATTTTATTAATTCTTCTGCTGATTTTTCATCAAAAGTATACTCTTCTACTGTGATTGTTTTATCATCATTTAAAGTACATATCTCAATTACAGCATAATCATCACTGCCGTTTACACTTGTAATAATTACTTTTGAGCCGTTTTCAAAAACAGGTGCAAATGTTCCATTTGCTCCGCCATATTCCTCAGTGTCATAAGAAACATTGATGTTCCCGTTTTCATCCGGCTTTTCTTTTTCCTGATAGATACATTTTCCTAAAGCTTTTATTTTATCAATATTTTTAGCATCTGAACCTACTGCATTGCTTACCTTATCCACAATGCCGTCAGAATTTGAATCACTTGATGTGTCATTGTCATTTTTTTCGTCGTCTTTAATTTTCTGAATAAATTCTTCAGCTTTCTCCTTATCTGCAAATTTTGAATCAATGGGCAAATTAAATAAGCAGTTCACGCCATCATAATTTGTATCTTTCGTAATAACTCCGCTATCTTTATCAAAATGATACGCTTGAGCATACGAGGGGCCCCCCGTTACCGCAAGATACAAGTCCCTGTCAGCAAACATTTCAATGTCCTTGCATGACGCAATAGAATATAAAACACCGTCTTTAATAACACTGCTCGCACCTCCGCCCATGCTGTAAATATTGTATTCCATAGGATTAAGTCCCTGAATTAGAGGTGAAATCACAAGTTCGCTGTCATAATCCATAGGAGTTTGGTCAATTCTTTCAATTGCAACAGCCGCATAAGTTTGTCCGCTGTCTTGGCCGTCTAATACTTCATCACTGATATTTTTCCCAGACACAGTTCCAAGAAAAGCAATTCTGTATTTTCCGCTTTCTTCTACTTTAATGTCTTGTTTTGTTTTTCCAAATGCTTCGGTAAGTTTATCATCTCCAATAAACTGTGCCGCTTCTGATGCCTGATGCCACTTGTATGTAGCATAAATACTTCCCGATGCCGTAATTAAAGCCGCTGCAATTACTGCTAAAAAAATTCTTTTTTTCATATTATATTTTCTCCAATCGTTTTTTCTATTTTTTTGGTCAGAAAGGATATTTTGTAACATACGCTCTTTTGCTTCTTTATCCGGATTTAAAGAATCATATGCCTTAATAATGCTTTTTCTATTCATATTCATTTCTCCTTTCATGACATATTATTTCAGAGTCTTTTTTAAAATTTTACGCGCTTTATACAAATAACTTCGGATTGTAGAAGCAGGCTTTTCCAGTATCTCAGCTATCTCATTGCTGTCATATCCTTCATAATAATAAAGGTATACAACTGTTTTATATTTGTCCGGCAGCTGTAATACGGCATTGAGAGTTTCCTTTTCCTGTGAGCATATATCCTCTCTTTCACATTCACTTTCACATTTCTCAATGTTTTGTCTTTTCTGCCACCAGTGCTTTAAAATATTTTTGCAATGATTTGAAGCAGTTACTATTAACCAGGCTTTCATATGTTCCGAGTTTTCAAACGTTTGTTTATGCTGCAGCAGTTTAAGGAAGGTTTCCTGGACAGCATCTTCTGTATCTGTTTTATTTTTCATATAACTAAAACATATACGATAAACAGTATCAACATATTTTTCATATAAAGTATTAATGTCTTGCTGCTCAGTGATTTTTTCCGCCATCTTATTGCCTCCTTACAATAGAGAAACAACTGAACATATGAATTTGTTGAAGCAAATTTACAATTATTTACATTATACTTTAAATTAGATTCATAAGTAAAAAGCAAACTCACTTTAATCTTACAAAAACAGTAAGAATTTCTAAATAAGTATTCCCTCAAAATACAGTCTTGTGCTATACTTTGTATTAAAGAAATAAATCGGAGGGCATAAATAATGAAGCATCAGCGACTTTTAAGCTATGTACGCCGCGCAGTCGACGATTATAAAATGATAAATGAGGGTGACAAAATTGCAATAGGTCTTTCCGGAGGAAAAGACAGCATGTGTCTTTTGTATGCACTTGCCGATTTGAGGCGCTTTTACCCAAATCATTTTGAGATAGAGGCAATAACGGTATCTCTCGGTTTTGACGGAACTGATTTTTCTAAGATAACAAAAATATGCGAAAATCTTAATGTACGCCATTCAGTTTTAAACACGGATATAGGTCAGATTATATTTGAAGAAAGAAAAGAGTCAAATCCATGTTCTTTGTGTGCCAAAATGCGAAAAGGCGCTCTAAACGACAAGGCTCAGGAGCTTGGATGCAATAAAGTTGCTCTCGGGCATAACCGTGATGATATTATTGAAACTTTTATTATGAGCCTTATATTTGAAGCAAGAATTAATACTTTTGCGCCTGTGTCGTTTCTTGACAGAAAACGGCTTTATTCAATAAGGCCGCTTATGTATGTTCCCGAAAAAGAGACAAAAAGCTATGTATATAAAAACAATGTGCCTATTGTAAAAAATCCATGTCCGGCAAACGGAAATACAAAGCGTCAGGAAATAAAAGAGCTTATACATGATTTAAGTAAAAAATATGATAATCTTGACGGCAAAATTTTCAGTGCGATACAGCGTTCGAATATAAAAGGCTGGATAAAGGAGCGTTAAGAAATGGCTCAAAATTTTTATGATGAAGAAAAACAAAAAGGCCTTATAAAATTAAGACGTATACTGGATGATTTGCCGGCTTTTACGTCAAGTTTTTTCAGAAGCCTCGGTCAGAATACTACAACAAAAACAAGGATAAACTATGCTTATGACTTAAGGCTTTTTTTCAGATATCTAATTGACAACCATCCTTATTTTGCAAAAATGAGTATTGATAAAATAAATGTTAATGACCTCGACGAGATATCTACGGAAGATATAGACTTGTTTTTGGATTTTGTATCTTCTTATCAGAAGGAAAATGAAAAAGGCACTACATTAGAAGTCCAAAACGATGAAAAGGGAAAAGCCCGCAAACTTGCCGCAATAAGAAGCATGTATAAGTTTTATATTAAAAGAAAGGCAATAACAAAAAATCCGGCAGCTATTGTGGATGCACCGAAAATACATGACAAAAACATAATTCGGCTTGAACCAAATGAGACTGCGGACCTTCTTGACGAAGTGGAATTCGGAAATGACCTTACAGACCATCAGAAATTTTTCCATGAAAAAACAAAACTTCGCGATCTTGCAATTGTAACAACACTTGTCGGTACCGGAATGCGTGTAAGTGAATGTGTTGGAATAAATCTTGATGACATAGATTTTCAGATAAACGGAGTGAGAGTCACACGAAAAGGCGGAAACCAATCGGTGCTTTATTTCGGCGACGAAGTTGCGGAAGCACTTAAAGCCTATATTGAAGAGAGAAAAGACTCCGTTGTAAAGCCCGGAAATGAAAACGCGCTTTTTTTGTCACTTCAGGGAAAACGCATTACGACACGCTCAGTGCAGCTTCTTGTTAAGAAGTATTCTCAGGTATCTGTTAAACTCAAAAAAATAACACCTCATAAACTCAGGAGTACATATGGTACAAGCCTTTATCAGGAAACAGGCGATATTTATCTTGTAGCCGATGTTTTGGGCCATAGCGATGTAAACACAACACGTAAACATTATGCTAAACTTGAAGAAGGAAGACGCCAAAGTGCGCCTAAATATATTCATTTGAGAAAGGATTAAAAAATATGCCATTTTTCGAAGAAGCAGAAAAAGTAATTAAAAACAGACCTGTGTGCCCAGAGGGCCGAAATACTCCAACCGCAGTATTAATACCGCTTTTTAATGACAGCTCCGACGGCCATATTAAAGTAATGCTTACCCAAAGAGCCCTTGACCTTGACCGCCAGCCCGGAGATTTTTGTTTCCCGGGGGGACATTCCGAAAATGGCGAAACATCAAAACAAACTGCTTTAAGAGAAACATTCGAGGAAACTGGAATATATCCTAAAGACGTAAAAATACTTGGGCATACAGATTTCATTGTTTCGGCATTCGGTGCATTTGTAATGCCGTACATAGGAAAGGTTAAAGAATCTTCTATGAGAAGTCTTAATCTAAGCCGCGACGAAGTGGAAAAGGCAATATTTGTACCATTAAAATTCTTTATGGATACTACTCCGGAAATGTATGCTATCGAGATGAAAAATGTATTTCCCGCCGATTTTCCGTTTGATAAAATATATGGCGGAAAAGATTATCAGTGGAGAAAATCAATTATGGAAGAGTATTTTTATGAGTATAAAGGCGACGTCATATGGGGAATAACGGCCAGAATGATTAAAAATTTATGTGAAATATTAAGAAATACCGATATTAAATTTAATTAATGTTTTAAGGCACTAAAAAAGACGGAACAAAAGTTCCGCCGTTTTTATTTTTATATTATCAGATTTGGTCAAGAGCCTGTTTAATGTCTGCAACGATATCTTCACCGTTTTCAAGACCGATTGAAAGTCTTACAAGACCTTCTGAAATTCCTGCCTCAGCAAGTTCGGCAGCCGAATATGTTGAATGTGTCATTGAAGCCGGATGCTCAACAAGTGTTTCAGCATCTCCGAGGCTTACAGCTATTGTACAAAGCTTAAGAGCATTGCAGAACTTCATGCCAGCAGCTTTGCCGCCCTTTACCTCAAATGACATCATAGCTCCAAATCCTCTTTTCATCTGTTTTGCAGCTACATTATGATTTGGATGGCTTTCAAGGCCAGGATAGTAAACCTTTGTAACCTTATCACTCTTGTCGAGGAATTCAGCAACAAGTTTTGCATTTTCAAAATGACGTTGCATTCTGAGCTCAAATGTCTTAAGGCCTCTCATAATATAGAAAGCTTCCTGTGGTCCAAGAACGGCTCCTGTCATATCTTTAATGCCGACAAGTTTAACCTGTGATATAAGTTCAGCTGAACCTGCAACGAATCCGGCTATAACATCGCCGTGGCCGTTGATATATTTTGTAGCTGAATGAACAACAACATCACATCCGAGTGAAAGAGGCTGCTGTGTATAAGGAGTAGCAAATGTGTTATCGCATATTACTTTAATGTCTTTATTATATGCGTGTACTGTTTTTGCAATAAGCTCAAGGTCGGCTATTTTAAGGTTTGGATTAGCCGGTGTCTCAAGATATACGATACATGTGTTTTCTTTAAGATTTGCTTTAACCTGCTCAATATCCGATGTATCAATAAATTTGACTTCAACGCCGTATTTTGATATGCCGTGAGCAAGGAAAGAAAATGTACAGCCGTAAAGAGTCTTATCGGCAATAATTTGTTTGCCTGCTGATGCTATTGACCAAATGGCTGATGTTATAGCGCCTATGCCTGATGCTGTGGCAGCTGCTGCCTCTGCACCTTCAAGAGCTGCAACTTTTTTCTCAACAACTGCTGTTGTAGGGTTGCCGAGACGTGTGTAAACAAACCCGTCCTCTTGTCCGGCAAATTTTCTGCCGCCCTCTTCACATGTATCAAAATAAAATGTTGATGACTGATAGATTGGCATTGTAAGAGCATGATACTGGGTATCTCTCATATTACCGGTATGTATTGCCATTGTGCTGATTCCGATGTTCTTATCTGTCATAATATACCACTCCTTCTCATAAATGCTAAATTTCCTTTACCATGTTTACCTTTTTCTTCATGACTAAACTTTAACACATTTTTTTACAAAAGTGTTAATATCCAAAACTCATATCTGGCTATATGCAAAACCGATAACAATAATAAACATATTTTCATCAGATACTTAAACATTTATGTATTTTAATTTTTTTTATTATATATAAAACCGATAACTAACTATCGTTTTTCTGTATTAACATTACTTTCTTTCAGTATGATATTATATATTTAGCAGAAATAATATTCAATTTCATGATTGAAAGAATTATTTTTTAATTGTCCGAAATTTAACAAGCAAAGGAGGTACTGCCATATATAAATAAACGTTTTTTTATTGAAAGTAGGCATAATAGGTTATTTTTTAGGGAAAGAAGGCATAATTATGACTGAACAAAATAACAAATCTAAAGGTAGTGCACTAATACCGTTTCTTGTGTTCATAGTAGTATACCTTGGCACAGGAATTATTCTCACAATTCAGGGCGTCGATATGGCATTTTATCAGCTTCCTCTTCCAATTGCTGTACTTTGCGGCGTAGTTGTTGCATTTTTCATGACAAGCGGGCCGATAAATAAGCGCTTCACAATTTTTATGAACGGATGCGGCCAGGAAGATATCCTTACAATGTGCTTTATTTATCTTTTCGCAGGTGGTTTTGCAACTGTTGCCAAAGCGATGGGCGGTGTTGATGCCACAGCAAATCTTGGCCTTTCAGTAATACCGGCGCAATACATAGCAGCCGGAATATTTGTTATTTCAGCTTTCTTAGGTATTTCAACCGGTACATCAATGGGTACAATAGGTGCAATAGGGCCTATTGCAATAGCAACAGCCGACAAAGCAGGCCTTAATCTTGCTCTTGTATTAGGAGCCGTAGTAGGCGGTGCCATATTCGGCGATAACCTTTCAGTAATAAGTGATACAACAATTGCTGCAACAAGAACACAAGGAGTTGAGATGAGAGATAAATTCCGTGTAAACTTTCTCATTGCACTTCCTGCCGCTATTGTAGCATTTGTTTTACTTCTAATTTTCGGAAGACCGGATACGGTAATTCCTCTTGAGTCTCTCGATTTTAATATTATAAAAGTTATACCATACATCGCTGTTCTTGTACTTGCTCTTGCTGGACTTAATGTTTTTATTACTCTGGGCATAGGTACTTTGCTTGCAGGAATAATCGGTCTTGCCACAGGCAGCTTCGGCGTTATAGAATTTACCAGCAATATATATAATGGATATGCAGGCATGTTAGACATTTTTATAGGTTCTCTTTGGATGGGCGGTCTTTCCGCAATGGTTACATATAACGGCGGTATAAATTGGATGCTTGAAAAAATACAAGGTTTTATAAAAACCGAAAAATCTGCTGAAATCGGCATTGCAGCTCTGGCATCCGTAACTGACTGTGCAACAGCAAATAATACAGTTGCTATAATCGTTTCAGGACCTATCGCTAAAAATCTCTGTGCAAAATTTAAAGTCGACCCAAGAAAATCAGCATCACTTCTTGATATATGGTCTTGTATATTTCAGGGAATAATGCCATATGCAGCACAGGTAATACTTGCATGTTCGCTTACCAACGGCCTTGTTAGCCCTGTTGAGCTTGTTCCATATTCATGGTACCAGTTAATTTTAGCAGTGTTTGCGATAATCGCAATATTTATACCTTATTCTGACAAAGTAATTAGAAACAGGCCTTGGGATTTCGAAAAATGGGTACCAACTGAAAACAAATAACTATATTTGATATCTCATTAATACTACAATTCCCCAAAAATGCAGAGCATACCCGTTATATGCTCTGCATTTTTCCATATTACTATATGAAATTAAATCCGTGGTTTCATACTATGTCCTTCATAATATCATTTAAAATTTCAATAAATCTGTTTGCTTCTTTTTTTAATTTTTTCTTTTTAAGTTTTATCCAGCCGAGGCGCATATATTCTATGTCATCGGCAATAGGAACAGATATTATACGCTCGTCATAATAGCCATCAGGCAGTATACCGCTACCTACTGAAAATGCATTGCTGTTTGCCAATATATTGTAGCAAGATGCCCTGTCTGATACATAAACTACCTTTTTAAAATCAAGATTCTTATACAATACTGCTTCCTCTGAAAAATTCGGTGATTGAATATTTTTCTTAGTAAATACGAGATACGGATATTTTTTAAGTTCTTCAATATGTATTGTCTCATGCGAGGCAAGAGGATGCCCTGCCGAAAAGAAAACCCTCGGCCTTATTCTTTTTATCTCATTAAACTCAATATCCTCCCCAAGAAGTATTCTGTTCATAAATTTTTCAGTAGTGTCCGAGAGAAATATAACACCACAGTCACTTTTTCCGCTGCCGGTATTTTCAATAACTCTGTCCATTGTTGTTTCCTGAAACGCCAATTGAAAAGAACCGCTTTTAGTTTCATTCATAAGCTGAACAAAAGCTTTTGCGCAAAACGGATATCTTTGAGATGAAATATTAACTCTCGCTGTGTTTTTATGAGTTTTCTCACTGTAGAATTTTTCAATTCTTTTCTGCTGCTCAACAATAGGCCGTATACCCGCTATAAATTCGCGGCCGTCACTTGTAAGAGAAATTCCCCTATTACATCGCAAAAATATTTTTATACCCAATTCTTTTTCAAGCTCACTTATGGAGCTGCTTAAATTCGACTGTGATACAAACAAATTTTGTGCTGCTCTGTTTATAGAACCGCAGTCATTAACCTCGCAGACATAATTAAGCTGTAAAAACGTCATCCAAACACCTCCCCAAAATAAATGTCTTAAAAAAGGCCGTACCAAAAAGGTACGACCTGGCAGTTATAAAATATATTGTCTGTAAATCAGAAACCGTTAATCGTTCCTATTTTATATCAATATCTTTTCTTTTTTTAAAGTTCCATACTTGCCATTGTGTTTGCAGCATAAGGCATTATATATGCAGACATTTTATCTTTGCCTGTAATTTTCTTTGCAAGAGCAATTGCGTCGTTAACAGTCGGAGCCGTAAGAATATCTGTCTTGGCAAAATTTTCAGGCTTCATGCTTGATACAAGTATCAGATGCAGCTGAGTTGCAACCTCAAAAAGACGGAACCCTACAAAACGGCCTATGCCGTAATTATCTCTAAGATATACTTCTCTGTCAACCATATTGTCAAATTCATAGGCAAATTTTTCAGTATCAGGATTTCCGAATTTTTCACGGCATTCGGACACAAGTATAAGTACGCCTTCTTTTGGCTTAACGGCACCTACAGCATTAAATATAGGTTTTACGCCCTGATAGAAGCTTATATCCTTTGGATATCCGCAGCCCGAAGCAATAACAAGGTCTGCCTGTTTGTCAATCTTAACTCCGTCAATTTTCTTGACAAGTGCTGCCGCAGCCTCATGAGCTTTTATAACGTCGCCGGCAAAGCACTGAGCAATTTTTTGAGTGCTGTCTACAACAGAGTTGACAATAAATGAGATTTTAGCAAATTTAGCTGCTTCAACCATATCGGCATGAATAGGATTTCTGTCATCAGCTATGCCGTTTGCACATGTCTCAACAGCACCGCTTCCGGCAGGTCCCGGTTTAAAATACATCTTATGGTTATATTCGATTGTAGAACGGCTTGAAATACCAGGAAGCACTGTTTTTCTGCCGCCGCCGAATCCTGCAAGGAAATGGAATACAACTCCTCCTACAAGTATTCTGTGATCATACTTCATAGCATGTGCATTAACCTGCATTACATTGCCTCTTGATGAAACACCTGTCTGTACAACTTCGCCGTCACAAAGATGATTTTCAATTTTAATTCTCTTGTAAAGATCCTCACCTATAAGAGCTTTAAAATCAGCTTCTTCCTGAAGTCTGTGAGTACCAACAGCAGCAATAAAAAGCATATCCTCATCTTTAACGCCTATTTTGTTAAGCTTTTCCACAAGTATGTGGCAAATCACAGCCGGTCTTGCCCATAATCTCGTAACATCAGGAACAACTATACATACTGTTTGTCCGGGTTTCACAATTTCCTCAAGCTTTGGACAGCCTATAGGATTTTCAATAGCTTTTCTAATTATCTCTTCTTCTGAAAGTTTTGGAAGATCTATTTTTGAAGGCTCAAGCACCTTTATAACATCTTCCTGTGGATATTCAAAATCCACTGTTCCGTCTCCATACTTAAAAGTATATACTGCCATACAGTTTATGTTCCCTCCTTAAAATAATAAACAACTACTGTTGTCTTAAACTTCGTTACTATAAAGCTTTACAATTAATTTTATCATTTAAGGTCATAATTGTCAACAATGATGAATCTTTCCGTCTGCCGCTTGTGAAAAAACACATATATTTATACATGTAAAATTTTATTAGCATATTTAATTATTAGCATACTACAAATTTTTATGTATAAAAGCATCATTTTTTGTCGAATATTTTTTAACTAATAAGAACTTGCTCCAAACAAAGTATCAAAAAAATAAAATTATATATTAAATATTATTGAACAATTTTATTTATGTTTTTTATTCCTGTATGTACGAGTTTTTTAATTTTAAAATCATTATAATCTAAAATAGCAAAAAATACAATATTGAATGAATTTTTTTACACTGCAATTTAGTTTTTATAATTAAACCTTATAACGTTTTTTAGGCATTTTTGCAATTTTTCTTTTATTCCTGCCACTTTTATGATAGAATCTTAAAAATATATTAAATGAAGGTGTATACTTTTGGACAGTCTAATTTTCAGCTTAAATTCAACCATGCCTGTGTTCATAGTAATGGTTTTGGGATACATATTAAGTCAAATAGGTTTTTTAAGTGATGAGTTTATTAATATAGGTAATAAACTTGTTTTCAAAGTCACTTTGCCGGTGCTTTTGTTTACACAGATGGCGTCTATAGACATATATTCCGATTTTGATTCAAGATATGTATTTTTTTGTGCTTTTACAACATCAGTATCATTTTTCGGAATATGGATACTGGCTCATATTTTTATTAAAAACAAAAAAATCATAGGTGAATTTGTACAAGCTTCATACAGAAGCTCCGCCGCCATACTTGGAGCAGCTTACATAACCAATATATACGGAAATGCAGGAATGCTCCCTCTTATGATGATAGGAAGCGTGCCGCTTTTTAATATATACGCGGTGCTTGTACTAACCCTCGAATCTCCCCAGCAGGTTAAAGACGGTCAGCTTAAAAAAAGGCTTTTAAATGCTTTTGTCAATATACTTAAAAATCCAATAATTGACAGTATAGCTCTTGGTCTTGTATCATCAGCTTTAAGACTTAAATTTCCGGTTTTAGTTAATAAAAGCATGTCCTCTGTGGCTTCAATGACAACACCTCTTTCACTTATTGCCATAGGCGGCAGTTTCAGCGCCAAAAACATGTTCAGAAGCATTAAATATACAACCGTCGTTTCAACTATAAAACTTCTTGTTCTTCCGGCAATATTTCTTCCCATAGCTGTAAAACTTGGTTTTACCGACCAGAAGCTTGTAGCTCTAATGGTAATGCTTGGCGGATGTTCAACCCCTACCTGCTATGTAATGGCACAGAATATGGGACATGAAGGAACTCTTTCGTCCGGTGCAGTTGTAATGACTACTTTGTTTTCTACCGTAACTTTGACGTTTTGGATTTTCATTGCGAGAGTACTTGGTTATATTATATAAAATACTTTCAACTTATTGTTTGACGTGTTATAATTAGGTAGCTGTATATAAACATTAATATATATATATTGTGGAAGGAATTTGAAAGCAAAGATGGATAAACTTCTTGTACGAGGTCAAAACAAATTATCAGGAACCGTTATGATAAGCGGCGCAAAAAATGCTGCCGTAGCAGTTATACCAGCCGCAATTATGGCAGAAGATATATGTGTAATTGATAATTTACCATATATCGAAGACGTAAAGTGTCTTAATATAACATTAAACAAAATGGGGGTTATATGCAGTTATAAAGACAAGCACACCCTTAAAATAGACAGCAGTAATCTTAAAAACGTAAGTGTTACATTTGATGAAGTAAGAAGAATGCGTGCATCATACTATTTGCTTGGTGCACTGTTGGCGCGGTTTAAAAGGGCCGAAGTTGCTATGCCCGGAGGCTGCAATTTCGGTACAAGACCTATAGACCTTCATCTTAAAGGCTTTAGGGCATTAGGCGCCAAAGTTGAAATTGACGGTGAAATAGTACGAGTATATGCCGATAAACTCGTAGGTGCAAATATATACATGGATACTGTAAGCGTAGGAGCTACAATAAACATAATGCTTGCAGCAACAATGGCAGAAGGCACAACCGAAATAGAAAATGCCGCCAAAGAACCGCATATCGTAGATGTGGCAAACTTCCTTAATATGATGGGAGCCAAAATAAAGGGTGCCGGCACCGATGTAATAAGAATTACGGGAGTTGAGAACCTTCACGGAGCTGAATACACTATAATTCCGGACCAGATAGAAGCCGGTACGTATATGATTGCGGCAGCCATAACACATGGAAAAGTTATAGTCAAAAACATTATACCTAAACACATGGATTCTTTAAGTGCAAAACTTATAGAAATAGGTGTTAATATAAATGAAGGCGACGATTATATAGAAGTCGACAGCACAAATTCCAAATTAAAAAGCACCAGTATAAAAACAATGGCGTATCCGGGTTTTCCAACCGACCTTCAGCCTCAGATAGCCGCTCTTTTGAGCATATGCGAAGGCACAAGTATGATAACGGAAAACATATGGGATAAAAGATATCAGTATACAGATGAATTAAAACGTTTCGGAGCAAAAATAAATGTTGAGGGGCGAATTGCCATAATAGAAGGCATATCCGAGCTTTCGGGAGCCGATGTAGAGGCTACTGACCTCAGAGCCGGGGCCGCTATGATACTTGCAGCTCTTGCGGCAAGAGGCGAAACGACAATAAGCGCTGTAAAATATATAGACAGAGGTTACGAGGAAGTTGAACATAAGTTCAGCCAATTAGGAGCTGATATAAAGAGAGTTTCAGTCTGATTCGGGGGAATAGCAAAATGATTAGATTCTGCCCGCTTGTAAGCGGAAGCAGCGGAAACAGTATATTTATAGAGACAGACGGCACTAAGATCCTGATTGACGCAGGAGTAAGCGGAAAAAAGATAGAAAGCTGTCTTAAAAAAATTGATGTTGACGGAGGAGATATTGACGCTATTTTTGTAACTCACGAGCATATAGACCATATAAAAGGTGTCGGCATAGTATCAAGGCGTTTTGATATACCAATTTATGCAACCGAAGCCACATGGGATGCTATGGAGACATGTATCGGCAACATCTCCAGAAAAAACAGAAAAATAATATACAAAGGTGAAAACATGCCTTTAAACGATATGTTAATTAAGCCTTTTGAAATACCTCATGACGCTGCCGACCCTGTGGGATACAGTGTTTCGGCCGGTGATATTAAAATGACTGTGGCAACCGATATAGGACATATAACAGATACAGTTACCGAGGCAGTGCGTGACAGCAGTGTATTGCTTCTTGAGTCAAACCATGATATAGACATGCTTAAAAGCGGTCCTTATTCATATCAGCTTAAGGAACGCATACTCGGTTTGTATGGGCATATGGCAAATGCCGCCGCCGGAAATCTGCTAAGCGATATAATGTCAAATAAGTTAAAGCAGGTTTTTCTCGGGCATTTAAGCAACCAAAACAATACTCCGGAGCTGGCATTTCATACAGTAAGAGAAATACTTGACCATAACGGAATATATGTAGGTCATGATTTGCAGGTGGAAACGGCAAACCGTGATGATATAAGCCGCTGCATAGAGTTTTGAAAGGCGGAAAAGTTTTGAACATAAATATAATAGCAGTAGGCAGACTTAAAGAAAAATATTGGACCGAAGCGGTAAATGAGTATTCAAAACGGCTTTCAAGATACATAAAACTTAATATAGCAGAACTTGCCGATGAAAAGGCACCCGAAAATCTATCGGTTGCCCAAAAAGAACAGGTTATGAAAAAAGAAGGCGACCGCATACTTAAAAACATAGATGAAAATGATTATGTAGTATGCCTTGAGATAAACGGAAAACAGCTTTCATCAGAAGATTTTTCCCTTTTTTTTGAAACGCATATGCTAAACGGTATAAGCACAATATCATTTGTAATAGGCGGCTCTCTTGGACTTCATAATGATGTTATAAAAAGAGCGGATTATCATCTTAGTTTTTCGAAAATGACTTTCCCTCATCAGCTTATGAGAATTGTGCTTTTGGAACAGATATACAGGGCCATAAAAATAAGCAAAAATGAGCCTTATCATAAATAATAAAATCTAAGGAGGATAATAAAATGATTAAAAAAGCAGGAACAATAAATAAACTTGAAATGAAAAACGCACAGGGAGGCAACAACAGCATTTTTGCTGAGCCTATTCTTACAGGCGATGAATTTACAAACTCAGGCAGGCTCTATAACAAAATGACATTCCCTCCAAAGGCATCAATTGGATATCATGTTCATAAGGGAGAAAGCGAGACTTATTTCATTCTTAAGGGCACAGGCATGTACAGTGACAACGGCAAAGAAGTAGAAGTTCATGCAGGTGATATTGCTTATTGTGCTCCGGGTGAAGGTCATGGCCTTGAAAATATAGGTGATGACGATCTTATTATGATTGCTCTTATAATTTTTGACAAAAGATAAAAATAAGTAAAGAGCCTTTATGGCTCTTTTATTTTTTATAATTTAAAAATAGAAATATTGGGGATTATATTTATGGCAACTTTGGGTTTTATGATTTTTATAATGTTGCTATTTATAAGTGTTGCTCTTAAAATATCAATAATATTGCCCCTTGTTTTGGGAATGTTTATTTTTGCGTTTATAGCTTATAAGGAAGGCAACAGTATAAAATCAATTGTTTCAATGATGCTTGACGGGACTAAAAAAGCCGGTATTGTTCTTGAGCTTTTTGTTTTTATAGGTGCTCTTACAGGCATATGGCGTGCCTGCGGAACATTGCCGTATATTGTATACTACGGAATATCGCTTATAAAACCGCACGTGTTTTTGGTGTTTGCATTTTTGCTCTCTGCCGCAGTTTCTTATACAATAGGATCATGCTTTGCAACCGTCGGAACTGTAGGAGTGATACTTGCCGTGCTTTCAAAAGCCGGAGGTGTAAATATAGCATTTACAGCCGGAGCCGCTATTTCGGGAGCATGTTTCGGCGACAGAACATCACCTGTATCATCATGTGCAAATTTAATTGCGGCAATAACTGATACCGGAATATATGAAAATGTAAAAAATATGCTGAAGTCGGCAGCAGTTCCCATGGCTATAACCTTTTTGTTTTTTATAGCCCTTTCGTATATTTTCCCTATTTCATCAGTTGGGAAAAATACGGTAGACGGCATAGAGTTTTTTAGCCTTACACCTTTGCTGCTTATACCGGCAGCGGCAGTTCTGCTTCTGACTATGTTAAAAATAAATATCAAGATGTCGATGTTTATAAGTATTTTAATATCATGTATGCTGGCAGTTGCAGTTCAAAAAATGACGGTGTATAATGTAGTTAAAACATTGATTTTCGGTTTTCAAGTTGAAAACGGCAGCGAGTTTATAAAGGCTGTTGAAGGCGGCGGAGTAATTTCAATGTTGAAGCCTGCCGTAATTGTCTTTATTTCTTCTACATATTCCGGTATATTTGAAAAAACCGATATGCTTGATGGTTTTGAAAAAAAGCTTAAAAACATATGCAAAAAACACAGTGCTTTTTCAGTAATGTTTTTTGTCTCGCTGTTTTCAAGTTGTTTTACATGTAACCAAACTTTAACTGTAATGACTTCAAAACAGCTGCTGTCACCTGTCTATAATGGCAAGAAAATTGAAAACAAAAAACTTGCTCTTGACATATCAAATTCGGCAGTTACGCTTTGCGGCCTTGTACCATGGAATATAGCCTGCGCCGTACCTCTTGCGGCAATGGAGGCTGATATATCGGCGCTTCCATTTTGTGTTCTTTTATATATGATACCTGTCTGCTCACTTATAAATAGCAGATTAATGAAAGGATGAGTGATATATGAAAAAAATACTTGTACTTACAGGAAGTCCAAGAACGGACGGAAACAGTTTTGCACTTGCCGACGCTTTCATAAAGGGTGCTAAAGAAGCCGGAAATGAAGTAATGAGATTTGATGCCGGGCTGAAAAAAATAAATCCATGTATTGCATGCAACGCATGTTTTAGCGAAGGCAGAGCATGTATACAAAACGATGATTTTAATGATTTAGCCGCTCTTATTGAAAAGGCAGAGATACTCGTGTTTGTAACACCGCTTTACTGGTATTCATTCCCTTCTCAGATTAAAGCCGCAATTGATAAAATGTATTCGTTCCTCATAGGCAATAAAGAGCTTAATCTTCAGGGCGCAATGCTTATAGCCTGCTGCGGCGACGGCACCAAGGAAGCTTTTGAAGGAATGGTTAAATCCTATAGGATGATAACAGATTATCTTAGAATACACGACATGGGCAAGCTTCTTGTCACATCCGCAGTAGAAAAAGGCTATACAAAGACAGGTACATTCTGTAAGTCTGCTGAGGAAATGGGTAAAAAAATTAAATAAACTATATAAACTATTTTAAAAGGCGGCCTTACGGCCGCCTTAATTTATGTTTTTCAATTGTTATCTTTTAAAAACAGCGCCTGCCATAGCAGATGTAACCTGTTTTGAATATCTGTCAAGATAGCTGCCAGGTTTTACAGGTGGTTTATGAGGTGTCCAGCCAACTTTTCTCTTTTCGATTTCTTCTTCAGGTACATTAAGGGTAACTGTTCCGGCGTCAATATCAATAGAGATTGAGTCTCCGTCTTTTACAAACGCAATAAGACCGCCAGATGCTGCTTCTGGAGAAACATGTCCAATTGCAGCGCCTCTTGTGGCTCCCGAGAAACGTCCGTCTGTTATAAGTGCAACAGATGAGCCAAGACCCATACCGATTATAGCTGATGTAGGCGTAAGCATTTCTCTCATGCCAGGGCCGCCCTTAGGTCCTTCGTAACGGATAACAACAACATCGCCCGGTTTAATTTCGCCGTCATATATAGCTTTAACGGCAGGTTCCTCTTGGTCAAACACCCTTGCAGGACCTGTATGTTTGAGCATCTCAGGTACAACACCGGCTTTCTTGCAGACAGCACCTTCTGTAGCAAGGTTGCCGTGCATAATCTTAAGTCCGCCTGTAAGGCTGTAAGCTGTTTCCTTTGTACGGATAACATCTTCATCTCTGACTTTAACGCCTTCGACATTTTCAAACATTGTCTTGCCTGTAACTGTCATGTTGTTTTCAAGCAAACCGTATTCTTTAAGTCTTGCCATAAGAGCTGTAACTCCGCCTGCATCATCAAAATCCTGAGGATAATGAGGTCCCGACGGTTTCATCTTAACAAGATGAGGTGTTACGGCAGCAATTTTTTCAACTTCATCAAAGCTAAACGGTATTCCTGCTTCATGGCAGATTGCAGCAAAATGAAGCATTGTGTTTGATGAACCGCCAATAGCCATATCAACAACAAGTGCGTTGTGTACGGATGCAGGTGTAATAATCTGCTTTGCAGTAATTCCTCTCTTATAAAGTTCCATAATCTGCATACCTGTTCTCTTAGCAATTGCAAGTTTTCTTCCGCTCATTGCAAGTGCTGTTGCTCCAGGAAGGCAAAGTCCAAGTGCTTCTGTAAGGAAATTCATTGAGTTTGCTGTGCCAAGAAGGTTGCATGCACCGCATCCCGGAAGAGCACAGTGTTCAAGTTCATGAAGCTCCTCATGGCTCATAAGGCCTCTCTGTACAAGACCGGATGCTTCCATAAGGTCCGTGTAGCCGGCTTTTTCGCCTTTAAAGCGTCCTGTTGCCATAACACCGCCTGAACAGATGATTGTAGGCACATCAAGTCTTGCGGCAGCCATTATCATACCAGGTGTAATCTTGTCACAGTCAGTTACCATAGCCATAGCATCAAAACTGTGGCCGTTCATCATACATTCAATTGAGTCTGCAATAAGCTCACGGCTTGCGAGAGGATAATGCATACCATAGTTGCCCTGTGCTATACCGTCGCAAATACCTATTGTAGGAAATTCAACAGGTGTACCGCCTGCGGCAATAACGCCTTCTTTTACGGCTCTTGCTATTGTATCCAGATGTCTGTGTCCCGGCATTGTTTCGTTTTGTGCATTTACAACACCGATAATAGGTTTTTCAAGGTCTTCATCCAGAAATCCCATTGAGTAATAAAGTGCTCTGTGTGTTGCTCTTTCAAGGCCTTTAGTTGTTATATCGCTTTTCTTGCTCATTTAACTAATATCCTCCTTTGGTATTTTTAAAAATAATTTTTTGTATTTTTAAAACAAAATATTAAATTAAATATATCATAATATCTATGCTTTTACAAGAAGTCACAGACTTCCAAATGAGATAAGTTTCAGCTTATTTTGTGCCAATACACGAAAAATAATACAATTAAAACTAATTTTTAAGTTAATTTGTACAGTTATTCGTCTGATGAATCCGTTTTTAATGTTTAAATAGTACAGTTTATTTTTGCTTAATATAAACTATCACAAAAATTCATCAGATGAATGACGAATTTAGTGTTCTTTTTCACAAATTTTCTGCAATTCGGCATAATGTTTCAGCAAAAATTAAAATTGTTTTCTCATCAAAGTCAAAGTCGGGTGTGTGATGTTCTCCTTTTAGGTTACCTCCAAATGCCATATATAAAGATCTGCCGCCTTTTTCCTGAATATGCTGGGCAAGTATTGAAAAATCTTCCGACGCTCCAAAACTTTTTCCATTTAAAAATTTATCGCCGAGCCCCATATCTTCGGCAGCTTTCTGAGCTATGGGAATAAGCTCTTCGCTTGTACTTTCCGAAACACCCTCGCCGGCAATTCTTATATCGGCTTTTGCACCGTATGCACTTTCACATCTTTTTGCAAGTTTTATAAATTCGTCTTTCATATAATCGTTTAATAAAGTATTCTGACCCCGAGTTTCAGCCTGCAAAAAAGCATGGTCAGCTACAATATTTCTTGCGGTTCCGCCTTCAAGCGTACCAACATTTATGCCTGTTATTCCAAAATCAGGACGGCGTATGTCGTATGCCGATGCCGTAAGCACTGCCGCTGCCCAAAGAGCATTTATACCTTTTTCAGGAGCAATTCCCGCATGAGAAGCACGTCCCGTAAATTCAACATCAATTTTGCTTGTAGCAAAAAAATCTGAAATAACATCTATCTCACCCAAATTTTGGGCGCATATTCCAATATGTCCTCCTATGCAAAAATCAGCGTCATCAATCCATTTAAGCAGACATTTCGCACCCATTGTTCCCTCTTCAGCAGGCTGAAATAAAAGCCTGATTTTACCTGTGAATTTTTCTTTGTTTTGCGCAATGGCTTCTGCCACGCCTATCCCTGCTGCAGTATGTCCGTCATGACCGCAGGCATGCATTAATCCTTCATGTTTTGACTTAAAGCCTTCAATAGCCGGAATATGTGTATCTTTGCTGCTTTCTTTTATTTTGAGTGCATCAATGTCAAACCTTAAAACTTTCGTTTTGCCCTCTTTTTCTAAACTCATTTCAGCCGCAAGCCCTGTAAACCCTCCTTTTATTTTTGATAAAAATTCTTCAGGCACACCTTCTTTTTTTGCCCTTTTAATACACATTTCATCGTATTCCTTATCCGGGTGCCACCTGTTTTTATCATCTAAAAAATCTTTCCCGTATGTTACATTGTATCCCAATTTAGTTAGCTTTTCATATATTTTATATGTGGTCCTGTACTCCGTAAAAGCGGTTTCCGGATACATGTGCATATCTCGTCTTGCCGAAATCATTTCATTTTTTATGTTTTCATTTATAAATTTAAGTTTCATGTCAAACCTCCGTTTTCTTGACTTTTATTTTTTATTTTACTATATTTAAGTAGTATTTTATAGTGTTTTAAAACTAAATAATCAGGAGCGATATAATTTGAATATACTATCGGTTGAAAATGTATCAAAATCATATACGGATAAAGTGCTTTTAAAAGATGCCTCTCTGTTTTTGCATGAGAATGAAAAAATAGGCATAATCGGAATAAACGGCACAGGAAAATCAACGCTTTTAAAAATAATTGCCGGTATCGAAGAACCCCAAAGCGGCAAAGTTACAAAGGCAAACGGTATAGTTATAGGCTATCTTCCGCAGCACCCGGTTTTCAGAAAAGACGAGACGGTGCTTGAATATGTACGAAGCCGCAATCCCGAAAAAGAAGCCGAGGCAAAAGCAATGCTTACAAAATTCGGTCTTAGTGATTATGATGTAAGAATATCATCTTTGTCAGGCGGACAAAAAAAGCGTGCCGCTCTTATATCTGTGCTTATATCCCAAAGCGATATACTTGTGCTGGACGAGCCTACAAACCATATTGACAGCGAAATGGCCGAATTTTTGGAGGATTACTTAAAAAAATTTAAAGGTGCCATAATAATGGTAACACATGACAGGTATTTTCTTGACAGTATATCAACTTCAATTGTAGAAATAGATAACGGCAAACTGTATAGATATGACACCAATTACTCAGGTTTTTTGGCATTAAAAGCGGAAAGAGAAGACATTGCTTTTGCACAGGAAAGGAAGAGAAAATCAATACTGCGTACAGAGCTTGAATGGATAAAACGCGGAGCCCAGGCAAGAAGCACAAAACAAAAAGCAAGAATAGAACGCTATGAAACAATGAAAAATATGAAAGGTCCTAAATCCGAAGATAATGTTGAAATTAGCTCAGTTGCAAGCCGGCTTGGCAAAAAGATAATTGAGCTTGAAAACATATCCAAAAGCCAAGGCGGCCGACTTCTTTTTAAAGATTTCTCATATATATTTCTTAAAAACGACCGTGTGGGTTTTATAGGGAAAAACGGCTGCGGCAAAACAACTCTTATGAAAATTATATCCGGTGAACTAAAACCTGATTCAGGCAAAGTAACGATAGGCCAAACCGTAAAAATAGGCTATTACTCACAGGAATTTGAAAATGGCGACAAAAATAAATTATCATATATGGACTCTGACAAAAAAGTGTTGGATTATATTCGCGATACAGCGGAATATGTAAAGACCGACGACGGGCTGGTATCTGCAAGCCAAATGCTTGAAAAATTTCTTTTTCCGCCGTATTTGCAGCATACGCCTATAGGTAGGCTTTCAGGCGGAGAAAAGCGCCGTCTTAACCTATTGAGAGTTCTTATGGAAGCCCCAAATGTGCTTATACTTGATGAGCCTACAAACGACCTTGATATAGCCACAATGACTATTTTTGAACAGTTCTTAGATACATTTGACGGTATAGTTATAACGGTATCTCACGACAGATATTTCCTTGACAGAACGGTAAACAGGATATTTGCTTTTGAGGGCACAAATATAAAGCAGTATGAGGGCGGGTATACCGATTACAAAAACAAATGCACTTATGAAGAAGAAACAGAAAAACCTGCTGCGGAGAAAAAAACTTATACAAATACACATGAAAAAAAATTAAAGTTCACATATAAAGAACAAAAGGAATTTGAGACAATAGAAAGCGATATATCATCTCTTGAGACAAAAATAGCTGATTTGGAAGAAGCTATGGCAAAAAGCGCTACTGATTTTGTAAAGCTTTCTGAATTGACTGAAGAAAAGAAAAAACTTGAAAAAGAGCTTGAGTATAAAATGGAGAGATGGGAATATCTTGAAGAATTAAATGAAAAAATAAAGGAACAGGAACAATAAATGCTGTTGTAAATTGGCCGAAGGCCTAATAAAGTTTACGGCCGCACTTTTATGTACCGCAAAGATGTGCGGACGCCGCAGGCGGATTTTGCTTTAGCAAAATTACTGAACATTATGCCAGTCAGGGTTTGGGGTGAAACCCCAAAGTATTAAGGCTTTCAACTGTTTTAGTTATTTTTTTCTAAACCCTTCAAGACCTTGGAACTCTGTCCCAAACTCTGCAAGCCTTTAAAAAGGCTTGACCTAAACTTTACAAGGCCTTCGGCCCAAAAACAGACATTATATTTATCTTATTGCGTCTTTCATACTCTTAACATAATCATAAACAGGCTGAACGGAATCCCTGCCGTTTGCGCCAATAATATTTACAATAGCGGAACCAACTATAACACCGTCGGCTTTTTTAGACATCTCCTTTGCCTGTTCAGGAGTTGAAATGCCAAAACCAATTGCAGCCGGTATATCCGTTGATTCTTTAACCAGCTTAACCATTGCGCCTATGTCAGTTGTAATATTGCTTCTCATTCCTGTAACTCCCAAAGACGAAACACAATACACAAAACCTTTTGCTTCTTTTGCTATCATCTTTATGCGGTCATGTGATGTCGGCGCCACAAGCGATATAAGGTCAAGACCGTATTTTTCGCATGTAGGAGCAAAATCCTCTTTTTCCTCATACGGTACATCAGGCAGTATAAGTCCGTCCATACCGATTTCAGAAGCTGTTTTTAAGAATTTATCTGTTCCATATGAAAATACCACATTTGCATAAGTCATAAACACAAGCGGTATCTTTACATCCTTGCGCACTCGTTTTACCATGTCAAAAATCTTATCTGTGGTAACACCATTTTTAAGTGCTCTTATGTTTGCTCCCTGAATTACAGGTCCTTCTGCTGTAGGGTCTGAAAACGGTATTCCTATTTCAATAATATCGGCACCAGCTTTTTCAACAGCTTTCAAAAGTTTTTCGGTAGTTTCCAAATCCGGGTCGCCGGCAGTTATAAACGGTATAAATGCCTTTCCATTTTTAAATGCTTCTTTTATATGGCTCATTCTGAAATCTCCTCTCCTCTGTAACGTGCTATTGCGGCACAGTCTTTGTCTCCGCGTCCCGAAATATTAATTACGATTATTTTGTCTTTAGCCATAGTAGGTGCAAGCTTCATTGCATACGCCACTGCATGTGCGCTTTCGATTGCCGGTATTATGCCTTCCGTTCTTGAAAGATACTCAAAAGCGTCAACTGCTTCGTCATCCGTTATAGGCACGTACTGTGCTCTTCCCGTATCATGAAGGTAAGCATGTTCAGGACCTATGCCCGGGTAATCAAGACCAGCCGAAATTGAATATACAGGCGCAATCTGACCGTATTTGTCTTGGCAGAAATATGACTTCATTCCATGGAATATGCCGAGTCTTCCTGTGGATATTGTGGCTGCAGTTTCAAATGTGTCAGCCCCTCTGCCTGCTGCCTCGCAGCCTATAAGCTGTACATTTTTATCATTTATAAAGTTATAAAAAGCACCTATTGCGTTTGAGCCGCCTCCAACACATGCTATAACTGCGTCTGGAAGCTTTCCTTCTTTTTCAAGACACTGTTCTTTTATCTCTTTTGAAATAACCGACTGGAAATCACGTACAATTGTCGGGAAAGGATGAGGTCCCATTACGGAACCGAGAACATAATGTGTATCTGCAATTCTGCTGGTCCATTCTCTCATTGTTTCTGATACGGCGTCTTTAAGCGTTCCTGTTCCGGTTGTGACTTCATGCACTTTTGCTCCCAAAAGACGCATTTTGTATACGTTAAGAGCCTGTCTTTTTGTATCCTCTATGCCCATGAATACTTCACATTCCATATCCATAAGAGCCGCTACTGTTGCAGTTGCCACGCCGTGCTGACCTGCTCCCGTTTCAGCAATTACTCGTGTTTTGCCCATTTTCTTTGCAAGAAGCACCTGTCCCAAAACGTTGTTTATTTTGTGTGCTCCCGTATGGTTCAGGTCTTCTCTTTTAAGATAAATCTTTGCTCCGCCGAGGTCCTTTGTCATCTTTTCTGCATAATATAAAAGCGACGGCCTTCCGGCATACTCCTTAAAAAGTTTCTGAAGTTCATCGTTGAACTGCTTGTCGTTTTTGTAATAGTTATAAGCATCTTCAAGCTCAATAACTGCATTCATAAGTGTTTCAGGTATGTACTGACCGCCATGTATACCAAATCTTCCTTTTGACATTTATTTCACTCCTTCTTCTCTTACGGCTTTTACAGCCGCTCTAATTTTAAATTTGTCTTTTTTTCCGTCTGTCTCAACATTGCTGCTAATATCAACCGCATAAGGCTTAAATTTTTCAATTGCCTTCGGTATATTTTCAGGCGTAAGACCGCCTGCCAATATAAAGTCACGGCCTATGTTTTTTATAAGCGACCATTCAAAACTTTCGCCCGTACCATAGCCGTTATCAAGCATAATTTTGTCAGCACTGCTTATTTTTGCTTTCTCTATATCGTTATTTGAACGTATTTTAAATGCTTTCCATATTTCGGCCTGCGGTATTTTTTTTCTTAATTCTTCAATATACTCTTCATCTTCACCTCCGTGAAGCTGAACTATATCTATAATTCTTTTGTTATAGATTTCCGAAACAAAATCCTGATTTTCGTTTACAAATACACCAACGGTTTTTATGCCCGGCAAAATAATTTGCTTTAAATTTCCGGCTTGTTCTTCTGAAACATATCTCCGGCTTTTTTTATAAAATACAAAGCCCACATAATCCGGCTTTGCCTCATTACAATACTTGGCGTCCTCAAGTCTTTTAAGACCGCATATTTTTATTTTGGTTTTCAATATTACGCCCTCCTGAAATCATCAAGCATCTGTTTTTTGTTCTCGGATTTCATAAAAGCCTCGCCTATAAGCACGGCATCCGCATCTATGCTTTTAATCAAATGTACATCGTTGGCCGTTTTAACTCCTGATTCAGCAACATATATAACATTTTCGGGGATTTCTTCCCTTAGTCTTTGGGCATTTGAAAAATTAACTGTGAAGTTTTTGAGATTTCTGTTGTTTACGCCTATTATTCTTGCTCCCGCATCGGCAGCCGATTTAATCTCTTTTTCATCGTGGGCTTCAGCCAAAGCGGATATGCCCAATATATCGCATATGCCTATGTACTTTTCAACCGTTTTTGTATCAAGAAGTGCACAAATTAAAAGTACGGCGTCAGCACCCATACACTTAGCTTCATATATCTGATACTCATCTACAGTAAAATCTTTTCGTATCATGGGCAGAGTAATTTTTTCTCGTATTTCTTTAAAAATATCATCAGAACCGAGAAACCATTTAGGCTCCGTAAGACACGATACACAGTCGGCTCCGGCTTTTTCATATTCTTCGGCTATATCCAAATACGGAAAATTTTCTGAAATAATACCCTTGGAAGGTGAGGCTTTTTTCACTTCGCATATAAATGAAAGACCGCTTTTTTTAAGCGTGTTTTCAAACCTGAAATTGCCTCTGGGCATACTTAAAGCCTTTTCTTTTATTTCTTCAAGAGGTTTTATTTCTTTGGCAGCAGCAATACGTTTTTTTGAGAAAGCTGCAATATCGTCAAGTATCATATTATCGCCTCATTCGTTGGAGTATTTTATAAATTCATCAAGCTTTTTCTTTGCAAGACCGCTGTCTATAAGCTCTGCCGCAAGCTTCACGCCCTTATTGAGACTTTCTGCTTTTCCGGCTATATATAACCCTGCTCCGGCATTTAGTAAAACAGCATTTCTTTTAGCTCCTTTTTGACCGTTTAAAATATCAAGTGTAATTTGGGCGTTTTCCTTTGGAGTACCGCCTACAAGATCGGATTTTTTACATCTTTCAAAACCAAAATCCTCAGGCTTTATAACGTAGTTTTTAATTTCACTGTCCTTAAACTCGCATACGGCCGTTTCGTCAGACATTGAAATCTCGTCAAGTTTATCTCTGCCATAAACAACCATTCCCCTTTTAACACCGAGTTTGCAAAGCACTTTTGCGAGCGGCTCAACAAGTCCTTCGCTGTAAACACCTAAAACCTGCATATTGGCGGAAGCCGGATTTGTAAGAGGTCCAAGTATATTAAAAACTGTTCTTACACCAAGTTCTTTTCTTACGGGACCTACATATTTCATTGATGTGTGGTAAACTTGAGCAAAAAAGAAGCATATGCCTATTTTTTTAAGAAGCTCGATACATTTTTCAGGTGATAAATTTATGTTTACTCCAAGAGCTTCAAGGCAGTCGGCAGCACCGCTTTTTGATGAAGCCGCTCTGTTTCCGTGTTTTGCAACCTTAACTCCGGATGCTGCTGCAACAATTGAGGAAGTTGTTGAGATATTAAAGGAGTTTGCTCCGTCCCCGCCTGTTCCCACAATCTCAAGAAGGTCCTCATTGTCTTCAAATGGCAGAGCATGTTTTCTCATTCCGGCTGCACATGCCGTTATCTCATCAATTGTTTCGCCTTTTGCAGAAAGAGCCGCCAAAAACGCCGCCGTCTGTACTTGAGATGTCTCACCATTCATTATTTCGTTCATTACTTCAATTGCTTCGTTATAATCAAGGTCTTTATGGTCAATTATTTTTGCCGTTGCTTCTTTAATCATTTTCATTCACTCCTTTATAAATTCACAAAATTTCTGATTATTTCCATTCCCTTTGGTGTTAGTATCGATTCGGGATGAAATTGTAAACCAAATATCTGATATTTATTATGCATTACCGCCATTATTTCCCCATCATCCGCTCTCGCCGTTATTTTAAGACATTCAGGTATAGTCTTTTCAACTGCTGAAAGGGAATGGTACCTGCCGCCGAGTATTTTTGTTTCAAGGCCATTAAATATAGGACACGTATCGTCAATATCTATTTCGGACTGTTTGCCGTGCATAAGTTCTTTGGCATAAGATATTGTTGCTCCGAAAGCCTCGCATATCGCCTGATGTCCGAGACACACACCCAAAACAGGCGTCGTTTTGCCAAGCTCAAAAGCTGTTTCTATACAAATGCCGGCGTTTTCTGGACGTCCCGGGCCGGGAGATAAAATAATGTGGTCTGGCTTTAGTTTTTTAACTTCTTCAACTGTCATTTCATTGTTTCTTATTACCTTTATGTCACTTCTTAATGTTCCTACAAACTGGTAGAGGTTATATGAAAAACTGTCGAAATTATCTATTAAAAGTATCATTCCAACCCCTCCTCTGCTGTCTCAATTGCATCCAAAACCGCTTTTGCTTTGTTTATACATTCCTGATATTCATTTTCCGGCACACTGTCGGCAACAATACCGGCTCCGGAACGAATGAAAATCTTTCCGTTTTTCTTAAACACAATTCTTATGGCTATGCATGTGTCGAGGTTTCCGGTAAAGTCTATGTATCCAATGGCTCCGCCGTAAATTCCCCTTTTGTTGTTTTCAAGTTCATTTATAATCTCACATGCTCTAATCTTTGGAGCTCCAGACAATGTTCCGGCTGGAAGCACCGAACCTACGGCGTCAAGAGCGTCAAGGCCTTGTTTTATCTGTCCCTTTACAGTTGAGCCTATGTGCATTACATGAGAAAAACGTTCTATTACCATATGTTTTTCAACTTCAACAGTACCAAACTCGCTAATCTTTCCTATATCGTTTCGTCCCAAATCAACAAGCATGTTATGTTCTGCTTTTTCTTTTTCATCTGAAAGAAGCTCCTGCTCAAGCTTTAAATCTTCTTCGTATGTCTTTCCTCTCGGCCTCGTTCCGGCAAGAGGAAAAGTATGAAGCACACCGTTTTCAAGTTTAACAAGCGTTTCCGGAGACGCTCCCGCAATCTCAATATCATCGCTTGAGAAATAAAACATATACGGCGATGGATTGGTACACCTCAAAACTCTGTAAGTATCAAATAGGCTTCCCTCAAAATCTGCTTCCAGTCTGTTTGAAAGCACTACCTGAAATATATCGCCTTCATGTATATAGTTTTTTGCTTTTTCAACCATTTCACAGTATCCGTCTTTGTCAAAAAGTGCTCTGTAATCAGACGTTTTTCTGCCGCTTAATTTTATTTGAGGTGTTCCGTTTAAAATAAGCTCCTTTAAGTTTTTAAGCTCCATTTCGGCTCTGTTATATTCAGTTTCTATCTCGTCGCAGCGTATATTTACTATAAGCACTATTTTTTGTCTGTAATTGTCAAATGCTATAACTTTATCAAAAAGCATTAGGTCTACATCTTTGAAGCCTTCCTCATCTTTTGCATCAAGCTGCAAAGACGGTTCGGCGTATTTTATATAGTCATAAGAAAAATATCCCACAAGCCCGCCTGTAAATGACGGGAGATAATCAAACTTAGGGCTTTTATTGTTTTCAATAACCTGGCGGATTGTATCGGCCGGATTTTTAACTTTCATATCTATTGCCGAGCCTTCAAACGTCATTTTTCCGGCTGTACACGTAATTTCCATCTTAGGGTCAAAACCTAAAAACGTATACCGTCCCCATTTTTGTTTGTCCTCGGCCGATTCCAGTATAAAACAATGCTTGCTTACGTTTTTCAGTTTTCTTAAAACTTCGATAGGTGTACACCTGTCCGAGTAAATTTCACAGCTTATAGGAATTACTTTGTACATTCCTGTCTCGGCAATTTTTGCCGCTTCCTCAAATAATGGCCTTGTCATTTTACCAACACCTTTCTTTTGATTCTCTGCCAGGAACAACAAAAAAGACCCGCCCCTGACAATTAATATTGTCAAGGACGAGCCTATAATCTCGCGGTGCCACCTTGATTCACGGCCATTACGCCGTGCACTTAGCAGGATACCAACATATCCCCGGCAACTGACGTATGCCCACACGTTACAGAATACTAAGCAAAAACATGCCTTTCACTGCACCCTCAGCGGTCCATTTGATGAATTGTTTTCTGCCCGATTCTCAGCAACGCGGGCTCTCTGTAAGAGCATTAACACCGTTATCTCCGCTTCAACGGTTTAACTTAAAATACTTAATTAAATTATGGAGTAATTATAACCCTATAAATTAAATTTTGTCAATAGATAATTTCAATTTTTTTGAATCTTTTTTCGACTAATAAAATCACAGTCAATTGCTGCATTAATTATTTTCTCTTAAATAATCAGCTGTTTCTTTATATTTCGGGAAATGAATAATGATTTCAGTACCCTTTTCTACCTCACTTTCAAGTTCTATTGTTGCATTATGAAATATTGCCCCATGTTTTACTATTGAAAGCCCAAGACCTGTGCCGCCAATCTGTTTTGAATGGCTTTTGTCTACTCTGTAAAACCTTTCAAATACACGCTCTTTTTCCGCGGCCGGTATACCGACACCCGTATCTTTTACCGACAAATCAACAGTCTTGTTATTTTCAGTAAGCGATATAAATATCTTGCCGTTGTTTTTATTATATTTTATAGCATTGTCCATTATGTTATAAATCATTTCATCAAGTATCTGCGGTACACCGTTTATACATACTTTTTCGGCACGAAGCTCAATTGATATTTTTTTCTTTTCCGCCTCCTGCTTAAGGTGTGAAATGCATGTATCAACAATGCCAAGCAAATCGGTCTTTGTTTTTTGTTTTATGCCCTCGTTTTCGTCAAGCTGAGAGAGCTTAATTATGTCTCCCACAAGTGTAATAAGTCTCTGAGATTCTTTATAAATATTATCAGCAAAATGCGGTATATCGTCAGGAGTTGCAATGCCGTTTTTGATTATTTCCGCAAACCCCGAAATAGACGTAAGAGGTGTTTTAAGCTCATGAGATACATTTGCTGTAAATTCACGCCTTAAAGCCTCTCTTTCTTCTTTTTCGGTTACATCAAGTATTACTATAACCGCACCTACAACCTCTTTGTTATCATAAACCGGATTTGCCATAAGCTGAAAATATCTGCCTTCAAAAATCATCAGTTTTTCATCGTGCCTGCCTTCTATGGCATTAGACATAACTTCTCTGAAACACTCGCTTCTGTTTAGCGTAAGAACACTTTGTCCGTTTTCAACATTGTCTGCTTTAAGCAGTTTAAGAGCACTTGTATTATGAAAAATGACTTCCGTCTTTTTGTCAACTATAAGAAGCCCTTCCTGCATGTTTTCAGTAATTGTTTTAAATTCCTGCTGTTTTTGCTTAAGGTTTTCCATCTGATTTGCAATCTGCCTGTTCTGCTGAGAAATACGTCTTAAAAGAGGTGCGAGTTCTTCATAAGTATCTGCATCTTCAGGATGTTCAAGGTCAATTTCATCAAGAGGTTTTACAAGTTTTTTTGATACTCTGTAAGCAATAAAAGCTGAAAGACCAAGGGTTATGAAAACTATTATAAGTATTGGCTGAATAAGTGAAAAGAGCAGTATAAATACTGAATAATGTGTTCCCGAAAGCCTAAGCACCGTTCCGTCATTAAGCTTTACGGCATAATATACTGTTTTTTCAGCAAGGGTTGCAGAATATCTTGAGCTTTCGCCCGAGCCTGTTTCAAAGGCTTCTTTTACTTCTTCACGGCCGGAATGGTTTTCCATCTTTTCCGCGTCTGCAACAGAGTCATAAAGCACTGTTCCGTCGGAAGCTATCCACGTTATTCTTGTATTGTTTTTAAGCTCACTTTTTATACTGCCGAAATAATCAATATATGAACCCTGAAAATTATCAAGAGCTTCCTGTACATATATTGATTCATTTTTAAGCTCAGATAAATACTGGTTGGATAAATATTCGTAAAGCACTCCCAAAATCAAAACAAGATTTGCCGCTATCACAGCAAAGGCAACGGCTATTATTGCTCTAAATATTCGTTTAGTCATAAGAAGCACCGCCTATCTTATACCCGACACCTCTCACCGTTTCAATAAGAGAACCGCTTTTTCCAAGTTTTTGCCTTAAAGTACGTACATGTACATCTACCGTTCTGCTCTCGCCGTTAAACTCGTAACCCCATACAGTAGTAAGTATCTGGTCACGGTTAAACACTGTGCCTTGATTTTTCATAAAAAGGTGCAGAAGTTCAAATTCCTTTAAAGTCAAAACAATGTTTTTACCGTTTGCCTTAACCCAATGCTCACCTTCGCTTAACTGCAGAGAACCTACTTGAAGCACACCTGTACTTTTACCGGCGGAAGTGCGCCGTAAAAGAGCTTTTATTCTCGATACAAGCTCCATCATTCCAAAAGGCTTTGTAATATAGTCGTCGGCTCCTGCGTCAAGGCCGATTACTTTATCATACTCACTGTCTTTTGCCGTAAGCATCATAATAGGCATATCCTCGTTTTTCTGACGCAGTTTTTTAAGTATCGAAAGACCGCTTTCCTCAGGAAGCATTATATCGAGAATAACCATATCGGGCTTTGTATGTTCAAAGTCCTTCCAAAAATCAGAAGGCTTTTCAAAACCTTTTGCATCAATATCCGACTTTCTCAATGTATAAATTATAAGTTCCCTTATACTGCTGTCATCTTCCAATAAATAAATCATTTTTCCACCTCGTTAAGGATACGTTTTCTATGTTGTCCTGTAATAGAATACTCTACCCACTCAGCTACATTTACCGCATGGTCGCCTATACGCTCAAGATATTTAGCTATCATAAGAATATCAAGGCATACTTCTCCGCTTTCAGGATTTTCCGATATTATGGAAATAAGTTCATTTTTTACCTGGTCAAATTTATTATCTACTATGTCGTCATATTTTTGAACGTCCCTTGCCAAATCAAGGTCCTTTTTAACAAAAGAGCTTATGCTTTCAGTAACCATGTGTATAGCCGCATCGGACATATCGTGAAGATGCGTGCTGCTCTTTATATTGCTTTTATTTATAACTCTTGTAATTTCTGCAATGTCCGATGCCTGGTCTCCTATACGTTCCATATCCGAAATCATTTTAAGAGCAGATGATATTATTCTTAAGTCACATGCCACAGGCTGCTGCTGCAAAAGAAGCCTCATACAAAGAGATTCTATTTCTCTTTCTTTGCGGTCTATTTGTTCTTCTGCTTCCGACGCTTTATCGGCACTTTCGTCATTGTTTTCAAACAAAGCACGTATTGAGGCGGAAATTGCATCTTCGCAAAGCGCGCCCATTGTAATAAGCTCTCTGTTCAAAAGCTTAAGCTGTTCATCAAAATGTACTCTCATATCAGCCAAACCTCCCCGTTATATAGTCTTCCGTTCTTTTATCTTTAGGCATTGAAAACATTTTTTCCGTTTCATCATATTCTATTACCTCTCCAAGAAGGAAAAAGGCGGCTTTGTCGGAAATACGGGCAGCCTGCTGCATATTATGAGTAACCATGATTATAGTATAATCTTTTTTAAGTTTATCAGCAAGATCCTCAATTTTTGATGTTGATATAGGGTCCAGCGCAGATGTGGGCTCATCCATAAGCAGCACTTCAGGTTCCACAGCCAGTGCCCTTGCTATACATAATCTCTGCTGCTGTCCTCCCGACATGCCCAAAGCGCTTTTTTTAAGTCTGTCTTTAACCTCATCCCAAATGGCAGCGCTTTTAAGAGACTTTTCAACTATTTCGTCAAGTTTTACCTTTGAATGTATTCCATGTGTTCTTGGGCCGTAAGCAACATTGTCATAAATACTCATCGGGAAAGGATTAGGCTTTTGAAAAACCATTCCAACTCTTTTTCTGAGAATATTTACATCTATATTTTTATAAATATCTTTTCCGTCAAGGGTTACCTCTCCGGTAATTACACACCCTTCAACAAGGTCATTCATTCTGTTTAAAGTCTTTAAAAAAGTCGATTTTCCACAACCGGAAGGCCCTATAAAAGCCGTTATTTCCTTTTCTGGAATATCCATGTTTATATTTTTAAGAGCCTGAAATTTTCCGTAGTATAAGTCAAGGTTTTTTACATTAAATTTTTCCATTTTTTGTGCCTACCTTTCTTGCTATAATACCTGAAACAGTGTTTATAAGCACTACCACAATAAGCAGCACAACGGCAGTGGCATATGCCTGATTTACGTAAAGTCCCTCTGAAAGCAGACAGTACATATGAACCGCAAGAGTCCTGCCGGCTCCGGTCATGTTTTCAAATACTTTTGTTACCGTTCCGGCTGTATATAAAAGAGCCGCCGTCTCCCCCACTATTCTACCTACGCCCAAAATTACACCGGCGAGTATCCCCGGAATTGCAGAAGGAAGAACGGCATAAAACACTGTTCTGAGTTTTCCGGCTCCAAGACCGAAGCTTCCTTCTCTGTATGAATCAGGAACAGCTTTCAGTGCTTCTTCCGTTGTACGCATAATAAGCGGAAGTATCATAATGGCAAGAGTCAATGCTCCGGCAGGCATAGAATAACTCCATTTTAATTTTATAACAAAAAGCAGATAGCCGAAAAGGCCGTAAACAATTGAAGGTATCCCCGCAAGTGTCTCAGCGGTAATTCTAATTAACGAAACTATTTTGTTTCCTCTTTTGGCGTATTCCACAAGGTATATTGCAGAAAAAACGCCTATCGGTACAGCTATTACAAGTGACGTGACAACAATAATAATCGTGTTTATAATCGCAGGAAGCATTGAACAGTTCTCGGTTGTGTATTTCAAGGCAAAAAGCGACGGTTTAAGGTTTGGTATGCCTTTTATAAGAATATAAATTATGATTGCAAACAGTATGCCTATTGTAATAAACGCCGAAGCACTTACAAGTACATGAAGAAAGAATGAAAGAGGCTGGCTTTTAAAATTTTTTATTCCGGTAAAACTGTCTTTGTTTGCCATTTATTTTGACCTCCTTCTTAAAATAGAAAATAAAAGATTTATAATAAGTATAAATACAAAAAGTACAACCGCCGTTGCTATAAGAGCTTCTCTGTGAAGTCCTGTAGCATACCCCATTTCCAAAACTATGTTTGCTGTAAGTGTTCTTACTCCCGCAAAAATGCTGCCCGGTATAACGGCTTGATTTCCGGCAACCATTATTACCGCCATTGTCTCGCCAATTGCACGGCCTATGCCAAGTATTACTCCAGCAAGTATGCCTGATGATGCAGCAGGAAGTACAGCAAAAAATACACTTCTTTCATGTGTTGCGCCAAGTGCTAAAGAACCTTCGTAATAGCTTTCCGGAACCGCTCTTATTGACGTTTCAGATACGTTTATTATTGTAGGCAGTATCATTATGCCTAAAAGTACTGATGCTGTAATTACGCTTTTTCCGCTTCCGCCCAATATGTCCTGCATAAGAGGCACTATTACAACAAGGCCGAAAAAGCCATAAACTATAGACGGTATTCCCGCCATAAGGTCGACCGCCGGCTTAAGTATTTTATAAAGTTTGGCAGAACAGAATTTTGCCATGTAAACGGCACACAAAACACCTATTGGAACTCCTATAATTATTGCTCCGGCAGTAACGTATATGCTGCCTATTATCATAGGGAATATGCCGTAAATATCGTTTCCGGGTTTCCACCTTGTGCCGAAAATAAATTTTGCCACTCCGATTTTCCCCATAGCCGGAAAACCGTTGGCAAAAAGGAAATAGCAGATTAAAAGAACTGCTAAAACCGACATACATGCCGCTAAGAAAAATATAAATTTCATAAAAATTTCTTTAAATCTATTCATTATATATCACCTTTAATTATCACCAAGAAGTGCCAGCTTCGGTATGTCTCCCACTCCGTCAATTATGATTTTAGGGGCATACGGGAAACAGTCGATGTCCTCTTTTTTAGTTACACCGGAAAGCACAAGCACAGTGTCCAGCCCTGTTTCTATACCGGCTATAATATCGGTATCCATTCTGTCTCCTATTATTGCCGTGTCATTTGAATGTACACCGAGCATTCTTAAAGCCGTCCTCATCATAAGCGGATTTGGCTTGCCTATAAAATAAGCCGACTTTCGAGTAGCATATTCAATTGGTGCTATCAGGCTTCTGCATGCCGGAAGCAATCCTCCCTCATACGGCGCTGTAAGGTCAGAGCATGTTCCTATAAGTTTTGCACCGTTGTTTACATGCTTTACTGCTTTAATTATGTTTTCATATCCGTAGCTTTCCGACTCACCTACAATAACGTAATCTGGCTCAATATCGCTTATTGTTATTCCGGAATCGTAAAGAGCGTTAAGAAGTCCATGTTCACCTATCACATAAGCGCTTGCATGTTCATTTTGAGATTTGATAAAACTTGCAGTTGCAAGAGCAGCCGTGTAAAAGTGCTTTTCGTCTACATCAATGCCCATTCTTTGCAGCCTCTGCTGAAATTCTTTTGGTGTGTTCCAGCTGGAATTTGTTAGGAAAACAAAGTTTTTATTTTCATTATATAGCCAGTCAACAAAATCTTTTACTCCTTCCAGCAATTTTCCGCCGTGATACAGTACACCGTCCATATCACAGATTATTCCTTTTTTTTCATTTAATATATTCAATTTATCACCTCTTATTTTTGTTTTTAATACTCAAGGCCTGAATTAAAGTTTCAGACCTTGAATTTTAAAATTACTTGGTTAATTGAGACCAATCTGTAATTTCGCCTGTATATATTTTCTGTACATCCTCATTTGAAATTTCATTTATTGAGTTGCTGTTGTTTACAATTATTGCAATACCGTCAAGAGCTATTGCCTGCGGTTTAACTCCTGCTGCTTTTTCTTCATCTGTAAGCTCACGTGAAGCCATGCCTATATCGCATACGCCTTCAGTAGCCGAAGTAATGCCTGTTGTTGAATCACTTTCCTGTACCTCAACTGATACATCACTGTTTGTTTCTTGGTAGCTTTCAGCTATCTTTTCCATTACAGGAGTTACCGATGATGAACCGGCCACAGTAACCTTGCCCTTGGCGCCGTTTGATTTATAAGCACCAGTTGAGCCTTGGCTTACATATCCGTTTTCCTCAACAATTTTCTGTCCTTCATCGCTTAATACATAATTTATAAAATCCTGAGCAGCATCGCTTAATCCGTTTTTGGTTACTATATTAAAAGGACGTGCCACTTTATAGCTGCCATCTTTGACATTTGCAGGTGTCGCCTCAACGCCGTCAACCTTTAATGCTTTAACTGTGTCATTAAGAGAACCAAGTGAAATATAACCTATTGCCGACTTATTTCCGGCAACCGTCTGCATCATTACAGCAGTGCTGTTTGTAATTTCAGCCGAGTCTATAGTATTGTCAACTTTGTTACCGCCCGCGTCTTTTTGCTGTATGCCTAAAAGTTCTATAAAAGCTCCTCTTGTACCGGAACCGTCTTCACGTGATAAAACAGATATAGAACCGCTTGTTGCCCCAGAATCAGCCTGTGAAGTCTGAGTATCTGACGGATTTGACGATGAGCCGCATCCTGCGAGGACTCCTACAATTGCCGCAGATGCAATTAAAACTTTTACCTTTTTCATAATACATTTCTCCTTTAGAAACATTTTACATTTACAATTTTTTTTTACTTTTGTATCTTTTGTTATTTTTCCTTTGCTATAAACAAAGTATACAGAAGCCAAGTAAAATCTAAAATCTTATAAAAGTAAAATATATGTAAAATATAATGTAAAATTGTAATTTCCAAAACAATAATAGGGCAGGTATTTTTAATACCTGCCCTGCAAAAAAAGCAAAAACTTTATTTTTTATTTTTAAACTTTACAAAATTTTGTGTCATACACCTCCTCGATAAATTTACATTTAATTAAATATAATACTTTTTAATTTAAAAATTCAGCTCTTTGTAAATTAAATGATATATCAAGTTTTTGATTTTTATTATGCCATAAATTTACATAGTGCAAACAAAATGCCTCTGAATCTGTTTCCGGATAAAAACTTACAAGTTCATAATCTTCAAAAAATACTTCTTTTAACAAAAGAACTTCTTCATATATCGGGAACCTGTATTTTAAACCCATTGAAACACATTCCCAGCCATTTTCAGAACGTGAATTTCCCATATTAAACTTAACCGTCGCAGGACATATTTCACCCGGAAGCTGAAAAAATCCCCAGCCGTCAACACCTGGATTATATTCATTTAAAGTAAACCTGTAATCTTTTTCTACTTCCTCAATCGGTCTCATTGAGCAGCCTCCTTTGTACATTGGGAAAATAAATTTTATAAATACTGAAATTCTTCTTTAATCAAAATATGTATTATACCGTTTATCCATTATTGCCTACCCATTAAGCAAAAGCTCCTATATTGAAATTAGCTTACTTTATTATTTTGCTCACTGTTGCCATTGTCATTTCTAATTTCAATCAGATAATCTATTGACTTGTCAAACAGTAAAGCCAGTTTTGCTAATTCTGAAAGAGTAAACTCCCTTTTTTCATTAAGTTTAAATCTAAAGGTATTTGTTGAAATCCCAATTTCTTTTGAAACTTCTTTCACCGTAAGATTTCTTCTCGCCATTTCCGCTTTAATATTTGCTAACATTTGTTTTCCTCCTTTGCTAACATATAATAGCATTATACTATCATAAGTTAGTATGGTCAATGCTTTCTTGACAATAATAATAACTTATGTTAGTATTTTTGCAGGGAGGGTAAAGCCATGAATATCGCGGAAATAATAAAAAAATTACTAAAAAAAAATAACATGACACAGGCTGATATATGCAGGCTTACAGGAATACCCACATCTTTAATGTCAAATTATATTAAAGGTAAAAAAACTCCGTCTTTGTCAAATTCCGTAAAATTGGCCCAAGCCTTTAATATAAGTATGGATGAGTTGGCAGGAATTGACAACAAAATAAAAAATAATAAATATGAATTTTCAAAAGAACTGCTGGAAGTTGCAATTGCGTATGAAAAAGCGGATTTTAAAACCAAAAATCATATAAGAATAATACTTGATTTACCCAAAATTGGTGCAGAAAAAGACACAAATTAAAATGTATTTATGCAAAAACCTAATAAACTAAATTATTAACTGCTTAAATAGTAATTTAAACACAGTGCAATAGCTTGAGTTTTCAAGTGGAATTTATTTGTTTATATATAAATTAAAGGCTGTCGGCTTTGCCGACAGCCTTATGTATAATTTTTTTATTTAATTTCAATTTTTAGTTAAGACCAAATCTTCGCTGCTGCTTTTCTTTTTAATTATTCCAAGCACTATAACAAGTAATATTATTCCTAACAAAAGACCAACAAGTCCATTGTCTAATATACCCGAAACTATATAACATATAAAACATATAGCAGCAACCAACATAGCATATGGCAGCTGAGTACTTACATGATCTATATGGTTACATCCGGCGCCTGTTGAAGAAAGTATTGTTGTATCCGAAATAGGTGATACATGGTCGCCGCATACAGCGCCTGCCATTATAGCCGACATTGAAATTAAAAGTAGCTGGCTTAGCTGATTGTCAAATATAGCAAACACTATAGGAAGAAGTATACTGAATGTGCCCCATGATGTGCCTGTTGAAAAAGCAAGTCCAAGCGAAACGACAAAGAATGCAGCCGGAATTATTGCATGAGACATTGCACTGTTATTAACAGCACTGCTTACAAATTCGCCTATTTTAAGATAATCACTCCCGCATATACCGCTGAGAGTCCATGCAAACGTAAGTATAAGTATGGCAGGGACCATTGATTTGAAGCCCTCGGTAAGTGATTCGGCAAACTGTTTAAATGTTATGACTCTTCTTGGAAGATATAAGAAAGCAACTAATATTATAGTAAAAAATGAACCTATAACAAGTGAGAAAGCAGAGTTGCAATTTGCAAAAGACTCAATTATGCCTGCACCGCTTGTAATTCCGCCTGTATAGAGCATAGAACCTATACAAAAAACTATAAGTATGATTATTGGTATAATAAGGTCTTTAACCGTACCCTTTCCCTGAACCTTGTAAACTTCTTCTTCTTCTTTTTGGCCGGTTACGGTATTTCCATATTTAAGCTCATATTTTTTCATTCTGCTGAAATCAAAATCAAATATAATAAGTGTAAATATCATTAAAATTGTAAGTATTGCGTAGTAGTTGTAAGGAATTGCTTTTATAAAAAGCATAAATCCGTCAAGTCCGCTGTCTGAAGGAAGTGATGAACTTACCGCAGCAGCCCAGCTTGATACAGGAGCAATTATACATACAGGAGCGGCTGTTGCATCTATAATATATGCAAGCTTCGCTCTTGAAACTTTAAATCTGTCCGTAATGGGGCTCATTATAGTGCCTACCGTAAGACAGTTAAAATAATCATCAACAAAAATAAGTATGCCAAGTCCGGCAGTTGCACTAAGAGCGCCTCTTCTGCTTTTGATATTTTTAGTTGCCCAATTGCCGTAAGCCCTTGAAGCACCTGATTTAGACATAAGAGCAACAAGCATTCCCAAAAGCACAAGAAATATAATTATACATATGTTACCACCAACTTTATCGCTCATTACATCAACAACAGTGCTTATTGCACCCGGCACATTAAAGCCTGTGTAAAACAAAGCTCCCGCACATATACCGGCAAGCAGTGAGAAATAAACTTCTTTTGTGGCCAGTGCCAGTACTATCGCGAGTATAGGCGGCACAAGGGTCCATGCGGTTCCTATCAAAATTATCCCCTCCAAAAATTTAATATTATTCCGCTACAACGCAATAAGGCTGTCATGCAGACAGCCTCGCGTGTACATGTTTTCAGTATATGAAAAATGTTGTATTTTGTCAACAATTTTATGTTTATGTCAATTTCTTTATGCCCCAAATACTTTAAGCATAAACCCTGCCGCAACGGCAGAACCAATAACACCTGCCACATTAGGCCCCATAGCATGCATAAGAAGAAAGTTTGCCGGATTCGCCTTTTGCCCCTCCGTCTGTGAAACACGTGCCGCCATAGGTACGGCAGATACTCCCGCTGAGCCTATAAGCGGATTAATTTTACCTCCTGAAAGCTTGCACATTATTTTCCCGAAAACAAGTCCGCCTACTGTTGAAAGCATGAAAGCAGCAAGCCCAAGTATTATAATTTCTATTGTCTGTAATGTAATAAAAGTCGATGCCAAAGCCTTGCATCCCACAGAAAGACCGAGAAAAATCGTTACTATATTGATAAGGGCATTTTGAGCTGTATCGGAAAGCCTGTCAACAACACCGCATTCTCTGAAAAGGTTGCCAAGCATAAGCATACCTATAAGAGGTGCTGTTTCAGGTATTAAAAGCACTACAAAAATAGTGACGGCTATTGGAAATATTATTTTTTCCTTCTTGGATACTTCCCTCAGCTGGACCATTTTTATTTTGCGTTCTTTTTCTGTGGTCAAAATGCGCATAATAGGCGGCTGTATCATAGGTATAAGAGCCATATAAGAATAAGCCGCAATAGCTATAGGCGGAAGATACTTAGGCGCAAGTCTTGAAGCCGCAAGTATTGAAGTAGGTCCGTCGGCGCCTCCTATCAATGCTATTGCCGCGGCAATAGGGCCGTCAAATCCAAGCGCAAGTGCAAGAAGGAAAGCCGTAAATATACCAAACTGAGCGGCGGCGCCTAAAAGAATTGACGACGGCCGTGCAATAAGCGGCCCAAAATCAGTCATGGCGCCTATTCCGAGGAAAATCAAGGATGGATATATGGCATGTTCAACTCCGAAGTAAATATATTTAAAAAGTCCGCCTTCATCAAGTATTCCCGTAAGCGGTAAATTTGCCATAAGCATTCCAAATGCAATAGGCACAAGAAGCAAAGGCTCAAACTTTTTCACTATTCCCAAATATAAAAGTCCGCAAGCTATTATTAACATAATAATTGTTCTCGGATCTTTGCCCAAAGCCGCAAAGCCGGATTCCAAAAGTATTTTTTCAATTACTGTAATTATTGAAAACTGCATAGGCGTACCTCCTTTAAGCTATGGAGCATAAAGCTGTGCCTGTCTTAATTTGTGTTCCCTTTGTTACATAAACATCTGTTACAGTGCAGTCTTTAGGTGATGTAATTTCGTTTTCCATTTTCATTGCCTCAAAGACAAAAAGCACATCTCCAGCCTTTACTTTCATTCCGGCAGAGCAATTTACTTTTAAAATAAGACCCGGCATAGGAGCATTTATTGATTCGCCACTACCTTTAGGAAGCGGCTGTTCCTGTTTTTGCTGCGAAACAGACTGCTCTTTTATATCCTGTTCTGCTTGTTCTGCTTTTCCGGCATATACAGCGGTAGCCGTACCTTTTTCCACTTCCACTTCGTATTTTTTACCGTTAAGAGTAACTATATATTTCATTAGTATCCCTTCTTTCTTATATAGCCTTAATCTTTTTAAACACAAGCTCCGAAAGAGGGATTCCCGTTTCGTGGCTTACAATTGCCATTATGCATGCGGCGGTTTTTTCATCGACGCCTATAAGCGCAACTTCACCGCCATATGAAATGTCTTTGTTTTCTGAAGGCTTGTCTGTTTTAAATTCCTGTTTATCACCTGTTTTATTACCGGAAGCCGCAAGTATTTTTGAAATTAAAATTATAATAATATAAATTATCGCAAGCACTGCAAAAACCACAGCAAAACCGCTTAATGCAATTATAAAAGCGTCAAAAGCTGAAATTCTCATAAATCCCATAAAATCATGCCTCCCTTATTGAATAAGTTGCAACAAGAGCTGATTTCATCTCACGTTCATCAAAAAATTTTTCGGCATTTTGCGGAAAAGCAATATAACTTAAAACATCTTCTTCGCTTTTGGCTTTGCTTCCAAGATATTTCTTTGCTTTTTCATACTCAGGCTCAATGGTTTCGGCATATCTTCCTTCAATTACTTTTTCGTCTCCGAGGACTTTCTTTTTAAGCTCTTCGTTTATTTTCCCTGGAGCTCTGCCATACTCGCCTCTGATGTATGCCTTTACTTCCTTACCTATGCTTTTGTATCTTTCTCCCATAAGTACATTTACCGTTGCCTGAACACCTACCATTTGGCTCATAGGCGTTACAAGAGGCGGATAACCCAAATCTTTTCTCACCTTCGGAGTTTCGGCAAGTACCTCATCAAGCCGGTCTATGGCATTTTGCGCCTTAAGCTGTGAAACAAGGTTTGAAAGCATGCCTCCGGGTATCTGGTAGTTAAGTGCGTCAACCTTTACAGAAAGAACATATGGGTCAAAAGTACCGTTTTCCATATATTTTTTAGCCACAGGCACAAAGAAATCATTTATTTTTTTAAGTTCGTCATATTTAACGCCGCAGTCATATCCCATTTGAGTTAAAGTATATACCATAGATTCCGTAGTAGGCTGGCTTGTACCGCCTGAAAAACAGCTTGTTGCACAGTCTATTCCGGCGGCACCTGCCTCTGCCGCTTTAAGATATGTCATATATCCAAGCCCTGTTGTGGAATGGGTGTGTACAAAAACAGGTATCTTTATGTTATCAGTAAGTGCTTTTACTAAGTCATAACATTCCTTCGGGCTCATAATGCCTGCCATATCCTTTATACATAATGAATTGCAGCCCATAGCCTCTATTTCTTTTCCGGTTTTCACATATTTTTCAATATTGTCTATTGGGCTTAAAGTATAACAAATGGTGCCTTGGGCATGCCCTTTGCATTTTAAACATTCGTCAACGGCAGTTTTTATATTGCGCATGTCATTAAGAGCATCAAAAATTCGTATAATGTCTATGCCGTTTTTTATAGCACAGCGTACAAAACGTCTTACCGTATCATCTGAATAATGATGATAACCCAATATATTTTGTCCTCTTAAAAGCATTTGAAGTTTGCAGTCGGGCATTTTTTTACGGATAATACGCAGCCTCTCCCAAGGGTCCTCACCAAGATACCTGAGGCAGCTGTCAAAAGTTGCTCCGCCCCAACATTCAACGGAATAATAGCCGGCTTTGTTCATTTCCTCAAGTATACCTTCGAAATCTTTTATTGACATACGTGTTGCCATAAGAGATTGGTTGGCATCTCTGAGTACGGTTTCGGTTATTTTAAATTTCATTGAAATCAACTCCTTTTCAATTAGATTTAATATAAAATATTATATGGTATAAGACATTCAAATACTCTATATTAATTTATATTATACCAAAAAATCAGAAAAACTTGTATAAAAAGGTATATATTTTTTACTTTTTTTGACAAAAAATAATTCATAATAGAAAGCAGCCGTTATGCTTTAGTAAATTTTGTCTGCTGCTTTTTATTATAAATTATTGTGTTTGCGTTTTTATATTATGCATGTCTACACAATTTCTGACAAATCGCGATTAAAAATACATTTTTTCTCACATTCACTATTTCAAAACTCATAATATCCATTAAAATATTGAAACTTAACCTTTTGAATGTTAAAATTAAGTATTGTATCGACATAAACCTGATGGAGTAAAATAAAAATGAATGTTAAAAAACTAATTAAAATATTAATTTTTGTATCTTTCGCAGTTATGTTTTCACAAACAGCATTTGCGTATACTGTCATAACATCGCCTATCGACAGCCGTCCCATTAGCAATTCTTATTTTCAGAAACTTACTAAAATACATAACGACACATTTTACACGGTAGATTCCAGCAGCCTTGATATGTTTACAGGCTCGCCTGATGACCATTTTGCAGACAGCGCTGCGGTAAGAAAACAGATATGTAAATATGTTGAAAGAAATAATAATTCTGATACCGCAGTTATACTTAATATGTCGTCATATATAACCGGAGGACTTATAGGAAGCAGATGCGGTAAAAGTTATTCGAACACTGACGAATCAGTAAAAGAACTGTTTTCGCTAATTTCAGAATATAACAAGCCAAAATATTATATAATTTTGGCTATGCCTCGAAACCTTCCCGAAACACGGGGACAGAAAATATGGCCTGACAATAAAAAAATAAAAGGCCTCGGAGCTTTTTATGTAAAATACAACGGCAAAAACAAATATATAGAAGACAACTATTCGTATGTAACGCCCTCTCAGTTTCTTATGGAATACAGCTATGTTTGCAATAAAAAAGAAGAACTTGGTGAAAACGCCCTTTCCAAATGGGAAAAGGACTACATTGACTTTGCTTACAAAAACTATGTTCGTAATAAGGAATACGCTCCATATATTGAGCAGTATATAACCCCCTTTGAAAAAACAGCTCAGCTTGGAGAAACTCTTATAAGATGGCAGAGAGTTGGACGTATAGGCGAAATAATATTCGGAAATGACGACCTTCAGCTTCCGGATTTTATATCATATGCCCTTTCAAGTCTTGACTCAAGCTGGATACAAACTGAAAACGGCAGTCCTATAAAATACAGTTTTTCACGTACATATATGACAAGCGGAAAAGAAAGCATACAAAACTACCTTATAAGAACTTACTCTGACAGCGAATGCCGGCTTGCTCTTGAGGGAAAAAGCAAAAACATAAACTTTATTTTCGGTATGGACGAGCTGCCGCAGCTTACTTATGCAAGATTTCTTGCTCAAAAAACAGGAAAATGCGCAGATTTTAACATAATATATAAAACTAAGTCGTTATCGGCCGGATATTATGACGTTTTTACTCCGTCAAACCTGCTTAATAACGCTTTAAACTTTGTATCTTCTGGAAATACACAAAAAACAAGTCCGATTTCTGTGTATGTCTGTGACTACGGCTCTAATCCGAATTTTGATGAAATTTGCAAAATGATATACAATGATAAAAACAAGACTTCTCTAATTGAGCTTTATACAAACGATACTTTATCCGGAAAAAACGAAGTGTTTAAAACTCTGCTTCAAAATTCAGTGTCAAACAGAAAAAACAAGGGCATTTGCGATCTATCATCTTTCAGCGCGTGGAACACAAACGCAAATGCAATAGGACTTGGCATAGCACATTCACAGGTATACATGCTTTCTCTTTCAGACTGCAAAGACACTGAAAATCTGGCGGAAAGCCAAGAAGAAGTTTTAATACAGCATGCCATTGACGACGGACTTTACTATGGAAACGGAAGGCATGTGCTTCAAAATGAGAGCTATACACCATCGCTGTCGGAAATGAATAACAGTGAAAAACTTAAAACAGTAACAGAATTTGATACGGTAAAAAAAGCATTTATAAATAAGCGTATATGTATAAACGGTGACTTGTATTACATATCTGATGTGGCTGATGTAAAACTTTCTTTTCCTTGGAAACGTCTTTTCGACTGTGACGCTGATGTTAAGGTATCAATTAAGAAAATAAAGATATTATCTTAAACATAGAAAGAGTGATACGATGAAAATAGGCTTGGATGTGGGCTCAACCACAATCAAAAGTGTAGTGCTTGACAGTGCCGAAAAAATCGTCTACAAGTGCTACGAAAGGCATTTCTCACAGATTACGGCAAAGGCTGTGGAAATGCTTACAAACATAAAAAACAAATTTAAAAACGAAGCTTTCAGTCTTGTTATAACAGGATCTGCTGGAATGGGAATGGCGGACTACAGCAAAGTTGACTTTGTGCAGGAGGTTTACGCAACAAAAGTTGCAGCCGATAAAAACATTCCTGACGCCGACGTTATAATTGAGCTTGGAGGCGAGGACGCAAAAATAATATTCCTCGGTCAGACAATGGAAGCCAGAATGAACGGTACATGTGCCGGAGGAACAGGAGCTTTTATAGACCAGATGTCAACTCTTCTTGATGTGCCTATAAGCAAAATGAATGACCTTGCGGCAAAACACGAAAGAATATATACAATTGCCTCAAGATGCGGTGTTTTTGCAAAAAGTGATATACAGCCGCTGTTAAATCAGGGAGCAAAAAAAAGCGATATAGCCGCAAGCATATTTTATGCAGTTGTAAATCAGACAATTGGCGGTCTTGCTCAGGGACGTCCTGTCGAGGGAAACGTTGTATACCTCGGAGGGCCTCTTACATTTATGCCGGAGCTTAGGAAGGCCTTTGACAATACTCTGGGCCTTAAAGGCATATGCCCTGAAAATTCACTCTATTATGTATCTCTCGGAGCAGCATACTGTGCCAAAAAAGAAGTAGACATTGACGAAGTTATACAAAAACTTTCCCATTACATATCCGTATCGGAATGGAATACTCTGCCGCCTCTTTTTGAAAACAAAGAAGAATACGAAAAGTTTGTTGAAAGACATAAAAAGGCCGATGTAAAATATGGAAATATTAATACATATAAAGGAAAGACATACATAGGCATTGACGCCGGTTCCACAACTATAAAAGCAGTGGTAATAGGCGAGGAAAAAGAAATACTTCATTCCGTATATCTTCCTAACAGCGGCAATCCGGTACCAATTATACAGAAATTTTTAACAGAACTATATGAAAAACATCCCGATATAAATATAGTTTCCTCCTGTGTTACAGGATATGGTGAAGATATAATAAAAAATGCTTTTCATGTGGATTTGGGGCTTGTGGAAACGATGGCGCACTTTACAGCCGCAAAATATTTTATGCCCGACGTTGAATTTATAATTGATATTGGCGGGCAGGACATGAAATGCTTCAAGATAAAAAACGGCGTAATAGACAATATTTATCTAAATGAAGCATGTTCATCAGGCTGCGGCTCTTTTTTGCAGACGTTCGCAAATACCCTTTGCTACAGCGTAGAGGAATTTTCAAAACTTGGCCTTTTCAGCAAAAATGCCGTTGACCTTGGCTCACGATGCACCGTTTTTATGAATTCATCCGTAAAACAGGCGCAAAAAGACGGAGCAACCACAGGCGATATATCAGCCGGTCTTTCAACAAGTATAGTTAAAAACGCCATATATAAGGTAATAAGACCGTCGTCGATAGACGAGCTCGGCAAAAAAATAGTTGTTCAGGGCGGTACTTTTCTTAACGACGCCGTGCTAAGGGCTTTTGAAAGAGAGCTTGGAGTAAATGTGGTACGTCCCGTAATAGCAGGCCTCATGGGCGCTTACGGATGTGCAATTTATGCTGCAGACACTGCAAACCACACAGGCCAAAAATCAAGCTTGATACTTACCTTAAAAGAGCTTAAAACTTTCAGTCACAGTGTAAAAACAGTAAACTGCGGTCTTTGCTCAAATAAATGCAGGCTTACTGTAAACACTTTCGGAGACGGCAGTAAATATATAGGCGGAAACAGGTGTGAAAGACCTGTAACAAAACGTGCTTCAACAGGTGAGCTTAATATATATAAATATAAGCAGGAGCTTTTAAAATCGCTCACTCCCGTAAAGGGGAATCGCGGTACTATAGGGCTGCCTTTGGGCCTTAATATGTATGAAATGGCGCCGTTTTGGTACAGATTTTTTACAGAGCTCGGATTTGAGGTTATAATCTCCCCTCTTTCAGACAGAAGCATTTTTCTTAAAGGACAGGCAACAATACCGTCGGATACAGTATGCTTTCCCGCAAAAATGCTTCACGGACATGTAAAATATCTTATGGAAAAGGGTGTTGACGCTATATTTTATCCGTGTATGAGCTTTAATTTCGACGAAAATTTAGGAGATAACAATTATAACTGTCCTGTTGTGGCTTATTACCCCGAAATAATTGCGGCCAATATGAAAATGGAAAACGGCGTAAGATTTATAAATGATTATGTTGGAGTTCATAAAAGACATGATTTTCCTAAAAAACTTGCAGCCATTTTGTCAAAATATTACAGCAGTATAAAATATTCCGAAATAAAAAAAGCGTCTGATGCCGCATTTATGGCACATGATTCGTATCTTGAAAAAGTACGTGCTAAAGGTGATGAAATAATAAAAAAAGCCGAAGACGAAGGCAAACGGATAATAGTTCTTGCCGGAAGACCGTATCATGTTGACCCCGAGATAAACCACGGCATTGATATGCTTCTTGAAAGTCTGGGCCTTGCAGTTATTTCGGAAGATGTACTCAGCGGCAAAATGAAAAGATTTCATGTAAATGTACTTAATCAGTGGACATATCACTCAAGGCTTTATGCAGCGGCAAAATACATACTTGACAAAAAAAATATGGAACTTGTACAGCTTGTAAGCTTCGGCTGCGGCCTTGACGCAATAACAACAGACGAAGTGCGTTCCATACTTGAAAACGGAGGAAAAATATATACACAAATAAAAATTGATGAGATAACAAATCTCGGAACAGTAAAAGTAAGGCTAAGAAGTCTTTTGGCAGCCTTGCACCAACAGGAGGTCAAAAACAATGGCTGAGATAATACGCGATAAATACGGCAGAATTATTTTTACAAAAGAGATGAAAAAAGAATACACCGTGCTTGTTCCCGATATGCTACCTATACATTTTAATTTAATGAAAAACATATTTACAGCCGAAGGCTATAAAGTTGAGCTGCTGGACAATAAAGGAGCAAACGTAAAACAGCTTGGGCTTAAATACATGCATAATGACATATGCTATCCGGCGCTACTTGTTGCAGGTCAATTTCTTGACGCAATAAAAAGCGGAAAATATGATGTGAATAAAATTGCGTTTATAATAATGCAGACAGGCGGCGGATGCCGTGCCTCAAATTACATACATCTTTTGAGAAAGGCAATAAAAAAAGCCGGATATCCAAACATCCCTATTATTTCTTTTAATATTTCGGGGCTTGAGAAAAACAGCGGCTTTAAACTAACTCTTCCTATAATACGCAAAACTTTGGCAAGCGTTATATACGGTGACCTTATTATGCTTTTAAGCAATCAGACAAGGCCGTATGAGGTTAAAAAAGGAGAAAGCGACCGGCTAATAAAAAAATGGGTGTCAGACCTTTCAAAACAGTTTAGAGTCTCAAAAGGCTACGGCTTTAAACAGATGAGAGAAAATTTTGATAAGATAATCAGAAATTTTTCAGATATAAAAATCGAAAAAAAAGAAAAAATTAAAGTTGGTATTGTAGGTGAAATATATGTAAAATATGCCAAATTTGCCAATAACGACCTTGAAAAATTCCTTGAAGAACATAATTGCGAAGTAATGGTGCCGGGGCTTTTGGGATTTTTGATGTTTAAAGTCGACGCAAGAATACAAGACCACTTGTTATACGGAGGAAATATTATAAGGAATGTTCTTGCAAAAAAACTGCTTCACTTTCTTGAAAAAATAGAAAACGCATTTATGGAAGCCGTAGAAAAATCTCGCTTTACCCAATTATCGGCATATGAACATACAAAGCCTCTGGTTAATGGACTTATAGGCCTTGGAAACAGAATGGGCGAAGGCTGGTTTTTGCCGGCTGAAATGATAGACCTTGTAAATTACGGATACGAAAACATAGTCTGCACTCAGCCTTTCGGCTGTCTGCCTACGCATATATGCGGAAAAGGTATGGTACATAAAATTAAGACTATGTATCCAAATGCCAATATTGTACCTGTAGATTATGATACAGGCGCTACTAAAGTCAATCAGGAAAACAGGATTAAACTTATGCTTTCGGTAGCGGCTGAAAAACTTCAAAACGAATAAATACGAATAAATGCAGCTTAAACATATTTTTGCAGATAATTGTTGTTTTTTTATAAAAATATTTCTTACTATTTTAATCAAGAAATGATTTGTTAAGTATAAATTCGGTGTGCTTTTTGTAAAAGCACACCGAATTTTGTACAATTTTATTTATTATATGTTTTTCAACATTATATATTTCGGCAGTTATATAATATATTTATAGTTTATTTATCTGACTTCTCGTTTATTTTTTGTTTAATACTTTATAGTGACTATAGAGTAAAGGGTATATGTTTTTATATAATAAATACTTCTACCGCCTTTTTCATCTGACCATTTGTGATGAATTTTATTTTATTAAATAAATATTTTTATTTTATTTATGCAAAAAATACAATAAACATATTAGAAAAGGTATATAATTTGACATTTTACACATTTTCTTTATAAATTAAATTTGTATCAATTTATTTTTAAAACATATTGACTCTATTGTGCCTAAAGATAATAAAATCAAAATTACAGAGAAGGTATTTCTGATAAGATATTCTTTTACAAGATATTTTAGGAATAAAAATACAATGTCATTATGGGAGGAAAATTAAATGTCAATTGAATCTGATATTCTTTATTCAAGAAATTTTAAAAAAGAGGCTGTAAACATCCTTAAACCGGAAGCATTTCCTATGTTTACATGTACAGCTTTTACAGCAAACAGCCTCAAAGAAATCAAAGAAGCTTATGCACAGGGTTATACATATGTAAGAACAAACAACCCTGACCGTGATGTGC
>JALCQR010000011.1 GCA_022651385.1 Clostridia bacterium
GCGGCTCGTTGGATATTTGCTCCTCCCCGCAGCTTTTCGCAGCTTATCACGTCCTTCGTCGGCTCCCAGTGCCAAGGCATTCACCTTGTGCTCTTCTTCGCTTGACCAGCGGAATGTAGTAGCGTTACTACATCTCTTTCTTTCTTTATTGCTTTCTCGATTATTTTTGACTCTTGTATTTCTCTTTGTTCAGTTTTCAAGGTACAGACAAATGAAATAACAGCAGAAATAAAATTAAAAATTTCACCGAAATTTCATCCTATTTGTTTAAATATTTTTTCAGTCGCTTTTGCTCTCTCTCGCGACCGCTTGCTTATAATATCACTACGTAATTTAAAAGTCAACACTTTTTTCATTTTTTTTACGTTTTTTAATAAAGTCTTTTGCATTTGCTGTCAGAATCAAGTTATTACTTTTGAAATCATATACATAAGTATATTTTTTTCAAATAGTACAGACGCAATTTTTGATTGTGGAAGAGCCGTATAAAACCATTGTAATTTATCGCTGCTGCAAAAAAGCACGGCAATTATAAAAAGTACCCATACAATTAAAATACCTTCGCAAACCCCTACGGCAAATCCTCCTATTCTGTTAAATGTGCTTATAACCGGCAAATGTGTAATAATATCAAGCATCCCAATTATAAGTTTAAATAAAATTATAAGACCAACAACAACAATAATCATAGAGATAATATTAATGCATATATTTGCAATATATCCTGCTATATAATCCTTAGTATCCGAAACATTAAGTATATTATAAACGACATTGTTGTTGTTTGCTATTAGCAGGCTTTTTAAAAATTGAGGCAAAGACAGAGAATTTACAACGTTTTCAGTTCCGCCTGAAACCGCCGAATTAATGTTTAAGCCTTTGGCGATACTGTTTTTAACTATATCAAAAAGAGGCGTTTTCATAAGAAACTTGCTTACGTAAGGATATATTTTACCTGTAAAAACCAAAGCCACAATTGATGGTACGAACGAAAAACAGCTTCTTACAAATCCTCTTGCTCCTCCTATTATGGCTAATAAAGCTATAATTACAATCACTGCTATGTCAAGATTATTCAAAGTCTCACCTCATCTCTTTGCATTTATTATTTCGGCATTGGTTGAAGTAACAATAAGAATTTTTCTGCCCGACATATCAAAAGGAATAATACATGATATGTCCTGAGTAGCATCAAAAGTCCAAAGAACTTTTCCCTTGTCGTTTAAACATGCGAAATTTTTATTGTTTCCGACAATAATTCCTTTCTCTGTAGTATTCAGATATGTAATGCTTTGACCTGTTTTAAATTCTCCTTCTGTTTTCCCGCCGGAGCCAACTATAAGCAAAGTTCCATATGGATATCCGTCTTTTCCGGCAAGCTCATCACCTAATGTTAATACAATATCTCCATTGTTTAAAATTGCTGCTTTTTCAGCTTTGTTCGTCAAATCCACATTCCATATTTCCTTTCCTTTTGTATCCACTGCAAATATGTTTTTGTCGCTTAAAGCTGTGAAATATCCCTTAGAATCATATTTAATAAACGGTATAACTGTATCCTCTTTTTCAATTGCAGCAAAAAAATCGCCTGTATCTGTCTGTCTTGAATCGTCTTTGCTTGTGTAAAAAAGCATTACACGCGAAATAAGTGAAACATCAGATGTGTCGGCATATGTTACAGCCAAAACTTTTCCGTCATCGCTTAAAGCCGATGAAATAGGATAAACGCCTTGGTCTTCATCAAATCTTTCAAGCAACAGTGTTCCGTCGGAACTGTAAACCTGCACTTTGTATTCGTCGTCACAATTAAGAATAATTGTGCTGTATCCCGAGGGGTTAAGCTCGCAGTGAGTTATAAGTCCGTCAGCTTGTACAGTATAAGCCTTTCCGTCCGGAGAATAAACCCTTAAGTTTCTTCCCAGCATTTCGTATACTGCCGCATAATCACCGTTTGAAACTGTTGTAATGTTTGAAAGCGTGTATGTATCGTTCCATTTTTGGTTGTCCGTTGATTGATAGAATTTAACGCCGTCTTTTGTAAAATAATAAAAGCCGTTTCCGCACTGCATAAATTTTGAGATGCTGTCGCTTTCAAAAGTCATAAGCTGTACACCCTCATTGTTTTTTACAGTTTTGCCGGAAGCATTTTCATCAGTCTTGTTTTCACCGGCAGAACTTATTGCACTGCTTAATTGGGAACTGCTGCTTTGTGAAGCTTCTTTCTGTTCGGCGCTTGATGAAGCAATTTCTTTCGAATCTTCATTGTTTTTTAATGAAAAAGCCTGTAATTTTTCAAAAATATCGCTGTTGGAATTAAGGCCGAAATATATTCCTCCGCCTACAGCTATTAAAAATATAACAATAAAAAGTATTATGCGGCTTTTACTGCTCCCGCTTTTATTGCCGCCATCTTCGTCATTTTCTCTGTTTTCGTCAAAATCTTCGTCATTATCGTATTGGTCAAGTTGGTCACTGTCGTCGTCATGTTTATTGCTCATTCGCTTCACCTCTGTAAAAATCGTTTATATATTATACTATAAATAAAAGTGAAAGTCTATTTGTTTTGGCTTGAGCTTCCAAAAAACAGCAGTCTAAATGAAAAGCCTGTAATTGCAATTCCCAGCACGCAAAATATTGAATATACTTTTTCTACAAAAAACGAAAAGCTTATATGCGAAACCACAAAAGACAGCATAATAAAAAACACAGCCAAAAAAATGTCATGCCGTATGTTTCCGTTTCTTTTGTATAAAACACAGCCGTTGGCACATGCGGTTGTAAAAACAGCTGATATAAAAACAGCCGAATATAAATGTATCATACCATTTTCACGCATAGCCGTAAACATAGGTATTTGACTTTTACATGCATTATTTTCGGCCAAAACACAGGCAAGTATCATGTTTAATATTGATATGAATAGAGCTCCAACAAAAAAGCCGGTGTTTCTTTCATTTCTACCGAATTCTTTTCTGCATGCAATAAGTACAGGAATACATGTTGACATATTGTAAAATGAAAATGCAACAGGAAGTTTAATTTTTCCTAAAAACGAAATTTCAGGCATGTCATACTTACCAATCAAAGACAATAAACAAATAATCATTCCAAGCATAAGAAACGGTACAATTACAGAATTCATCTTTGCAATGCCATTTGCCCCAAAAATGATTACAGAAAAACATGTCAGAATAAATCCAAACCTGATTATGTCCTTGTTTATTCCTAAAAAAATGTAAAACACCTCGGTTGCAGCAGATATCATAGCGCAGAAAAGCACAAAAATAAAAGCTGTAGTGGCACTTTCAAAAATAACCGCTGCTTTATTACCAAAAATAAGATTATAAAAATCACTGTTTTTTCTCATTTTTTCAGCTGCCTGTGTACATATAACAGCAGATAAAAAGAAAATTGCAAAACTTATAATGAATGATAAAATTGATACTTTTCCGTTGTCAACAAAATATGTAACCGTTTCCTTTCCGCCGGCAAACCCTGCCCCTATAAGTGTACCTGTAAATACTGAAAAAGCTTTAAGCCATCCTTTTTTGCTCAAAATAAAAACCCCCATTATACTTATAAAAATATATGAAGGTTAAAGTCATATCAGTCACAATTAATGATTTTTTTATATAGTTCTATATATTTTTTAGCTGATGTATTCCATGAAAAATCGGATTCCATAGCGTTTTTAACAACATATTTCCAGTCATCGCTGTAATAAACACTTAGCGCTTCATTAATGGCCCATAGAAGCCCGTCTGATGTGTAGTGCTCAAAAACAAAACCGTTACCCTGTTTAGTGTTTCTGTCAAAATGAGTGACAGTATCCGAAAGGCCTCCTGTTTTTCTCACAATAGGTATGGTGCCGTATCTTAATGAAAACATCTGTCCAAGGCCGCACGGTTCAAATAAAGAAGGCATTAAAAACATGTCGCTTGAAGCATATATCCTTTGGGCAAGAGTATCGTCAAAAAGAATGTTAGTACTTATTTTATCGGGATACCTATAAGCAAGGTCTCTGAAAAAATCCTCAAGTCTTTTTTCTCCTGTTCCAAGCAAAACAAGCTGAATATCCCTGTTAAGTATTTCCTCTGCCACCCAAGAAACCAAATCAAGTCCCTTTTGCTCGGCAAGACGGGATACAATACTAATCATAGGTACATCTTTTTGATTAAGCCCAAGCTGTTTTTGAAGCTCAAGCTTGTTTTGTTTTTTCTTTTCTATGGAATCAATTGAAAAGTTTACATATATTCTTTTGTCTGTTTCCGGATTGTTTTTTTCATAATCAATTCCGTTAAGTATTCCGCAAAGCTTGTCCGCACGGCTTCTCATAACGCCGTCAAGACCGTAGCCATATTGAAATGTTTTTATTTCTTTTGCGTATGTGCTGCTTACTGTGCTTATCATGTCTGAATACATAAGTCCGGCTTTCATAAAGCTCATTGAGCCGTAAAATTCTACGCTGTCAAAACACCAGTCCGAGATTTCAAGCATTTCCAAAGTATAACGAGGGAATATTCCCTGATACTGCATGTTATGGATTGTAAAAAGAGTCTTTATGTTTTTGTAGTCTGCAAACTTGTTAAAGTATTCTTTAAGAAGAAGGCATAAAGGGCCTGTCTGCCAGTCATTGCAGTGTATTACATCCGGGATAAAATCAATAAACTGAAGTATTTCAAGAGCGGCTTTGCAGAAAAATGCAAATCTCTCATTATCATCATCGTAGCCGTAATATTTGTCACGTCCGAAATAATAGTTGTTTTCAATAAAATACGTTGTAAAATCTCCGTCTTTTTGTATAATTCCGGCAGGCTGTTTTCTCCAAGAAAGATGTGTCTCGTAACTTCCCAAATATTTGCAGCCGATAAAATACTCGTTTTTAATGCTTTTGTATTTCGGCATTACAACTCTTACATCAACACCGTTTTTTCTTAAAGCCACCGGCAGAGAGCCGGTAACATCGCCTAGACCGCCTGATTTTGCATACGGCGCCACTTCAGATGAAATAATAAGAACCTTAATAGGTTTATTTGTGTCCATAAAAACTCAATCCCTTCCGATACGACTTCATTAGTCATTTTACTATGAATCATTTTCCGTTTCAAGTAAATTATAATCCAAGTTAAAAACAAGTAAAAATTAACCTAAAAATAAGCTATAAAAATAAAATTTCTGCAGAATAATTATACATATATGGTATACTATAAAAAGAAAAAACTGGAAGGAGATAAACATAAATGACTAAAACCAGCATACCTGAAAGAAATGAAATAGATGATAAATTCAAATGGAGACTTGAGGATATTTTTTCAAGTGACAAAAAATGGGAAGAAGCAGCCGAAACAGTAAAAAAAGAACTTCCGGAATTCAAAAAATACGAAGGCCATCTGAAAGATGACGCCCAGACGTTTTTTAACTTTTTAAAATTTTCCGATAAAGTTTCGCAGCTAATTGAAAAGGTATATGTCTATGCCAATATGCGCCTTCATCAGGATAGCCGCAGTTCATTTTATCAGTCACAGACAAATAAGGCCGAAATGCTTATGGTAGATTTAAGCAATTCCACTTCTTCTTTTGTACCGGAAATAACTAATATTCCGGATGATACAACAAAAAAATTCATGTCCGAAAAACCGGAATTAAAAATATATGCTCATTACATTGAATCCATAACCAGAAAAAAAGAGCATGTGCTCTCTCCAAATGAAGAAGCGCTTCTTGCAAAAATGGGGAGTTTTTCAAATTCCGCCGAAGATATATTCTCAATGCTAAATGACGCCGATATTACGTTTCCAAAAATTAAAGATGAAAACGGAGACGAGGTAGAGCTTACAAAAGGCCGTTATATTCAGTTTATGGAAAGCAAAAACAGAGAAGTACGAAAATCTGCTTTTAATGCGCTTTATGAAACATATGAAAAACTTAAACATACAATTGCCGCTGCTTATTATTCAAATGTAAAAAAAGATGTGTTTTATTCACAGGTGCGTAAATACCCTTCCTCAATAGCAGCAGCGCTTGATGATGATAAAATTCCTTCAAAAGTATACGATAACTTAATTTCGTCTGTCCATAAATATCTGCCACTTATGCACAGATATGTGAAAATCCGCAAAAAGCTTCTCGGTCTTGATGAGCTTCATATGTATGATTTGTATGCGCCTCTTGTAGAAGATGCCGATATGAAAATAACGTATGATAAGGCAAAACAAATAGTAATAAAGGCTCTGGCCCCAATGGGCGACGATTATGTATCATCACTTAAAAAGGGCCTTGAGGGCGGTTGGATAGATGTTTATGAAAATAAGGGAAAGCGCGGAGGCGCCTATTCGTGGGGAGCATACGGAGTACATCCTTATGTGCTTTTAAATCATACTAATAATCTTAATTCGGTTTTTACCCTTGTTCATGAAATGGGACACGCAATGCATAGCTATTATACTTGGAAAACACAGCCTTATGTTTATTCAGGACATAAAATTTTTGTAGCCGAGGTCGCATCAACATGCAATGAGTCGCTGCTTATGGAATATATGCTTAAAAATACAACCGACAAAAAGACAAGAATGTACCTTATAAATTATTTTCTTGAGCAGTTTAAGGGCACGTTTTTCAGACAGGCAATGTTTGCGGAATTCGAGAAAAAATGCCATGAGCTTGTAGAAAATGGAGAGCCACTTACATGTGACGGGATGTGTGAAATATACAGAAAATTAAATGAACAGTATTTTGGCGACGGTTTGGTAATAGACAAGCATATTGATTTTGAATGGGCAAGGATACCTCATTTTTATAGTGCTTTTTATGTTTATCAGTATTCCACAGGCTATACTGCCGCAATAGCGCTTTCGAGAAAAATATTAAAAGAAGGGAAACCTGCTGTAGATAAATATATAGATTTTCTTTCAAACGGAAGCAGTAAATATTCAATAGACCTTTTAAAGAGTGCCGGAGTCGATATGACAAAAGTTGAACCTTTTGAGGAAGCAATGTCTGTGTTTGAAAAACTTCTTGATGATATGGAAAAAGAAATATAAGCATAAGATTTGCTACAGCGGTATTTTTTGAAGAAATATATTCTGCGTCGGAAAACTTTTCACTTGCAAAAGTTTTCCGAACCTTTCAAAATGTGCTTGTAAGCAAATTAAGACCTTGAGGACTCTGTCCCCAAACCTCTGTAAGCCTTTAAAAAGGCTTAACCTAAACTTAATGAGCTTCGCCACAATAATTTAATTTGCGCAAAATCTTATAGTTTTAAAACAGGAGGCATTTATGAAACTTTCCGATATACGTCTTGATAAAAAATCATCCATACCCCTGTACAGACAGCTTGGTGATGAAATTTTCAAACTTATTAAGAGCGGTGTTTTATGCCCAAATGATAAGCTACCGCCTATAAGAAAGGTGTCTGATGTCCTCGGAGTAAATAATGTAACTGTAGTAAATGCCTATAAATATTTGGAAAATAAAAAGATTGTATATTCACAGGTAGGGAGCGGAACATTTGTGTCCCCTCTGCCTTTGGATACGGTTCCCGAGCCCGTTGCCGAGCAAAATATTCATTTTAATGCAAACTTTACTGAGGAAGAACGTCAGTTTCCGGGTATGATAAACCTTTCTGATACATCCATTCCCCAGTCTCTTTTTCCGGTTGATGAATTTAAAACGGCTTTTAATACACTTCTTGACCTTGAAAAGGGAGAGGCTTTTTCGACAACTGAAATACAGGGCCATGTGCCTTTGAGAGAGCTGCTTTGCGAATACCTGGCGAAATACGGAATAAATACCAAAATTGAAAATATACAGATACTTTCAGGTGCTCAGCAGGGTATTGATATAGTTACAAAAGCAATGGCATCATACGGTGATATCGTTTTTACTGAAAAACCGACTTTTTATGGTGCGGCAGGCGCCTTTTTGTCCCACGGCTGTCAAATAATAGAAATACCGATGCTTGAAAACGGAGTAGATGTTTCAGCACTTGAAAATATGGCAAAGCTGTATCATCCTAAGTTTTTTTATACCATGGCTTATTTTCAGACTCCCACTGGGATTTCGGTAAATCTTGAAAAAAAGAGACATGTGCTTGAGCTTTCGGAAAAATATAACTTTTACATCATAGAGGATGATAACCTATATGATTTTAATTATGGCAAAAGCTCAATTGTCCCGTATAAAGCCCTTGATTATCATGACAGGGTAATATATATAAAGTCTTTTTCAAAAATACTCATGCCGGGGCTTAGAATTGGTTTTTCGGTTTTGCCTCAAACAATATCAAAAAGCATAGCAGAGGCAAAATATACATCTGATATATCAACCTCAGGCTTTATACAAAAAGCGCTTGAGATATATCTGTCCGGCAATACATGGCAAAAACATATTGAAAATGTAAGAAAATACGCAAATGAACAGTACCGCTTTGCAGTAAAATACGCTGACAGAAACTTAAGGGAAACATGCCGGTATATAAAGCCAAACGGCGGAATATCACTTTGGGTAGATACAGGGCTTGATGATATAAACCGATTAATAAATATGCTCAGAGAAAAAAATGTTATGATTTCAAACGGAAGTCAGTTCATGATTAACGGTGAAAAAACAAGCTGTGTAAGGCTGTGTTTTTGCAATCTTTCGCAAAATAAACTTGAGGCCGGTATAAGAAGAATGGGAGAATGTATAAAAATGCTGAAAAATTAGCGCTGTTGTCTTTACATAGCGTATCCGTATAATGTAAAATATAGACCGTAGCTTTAGATTACAAATGAAAGGAAGTAAAAAAATGGAAGTCAGAACACGATTTGCTCCAAGTCCGACAGGATATATGCATATCGGAAATTTAAGAACAGCTCTTTATGAATATCTTATCGCAAAAAGCCAAGGCGGTAAATTTATACTGCGTATCGAGGATACCGACCAAGAACGTTTTGTTGAAGGTGCCGTTGATATAATCTATAACACACTTAAACTCACAGGTCTTGAACATGATGAAGGACCCGATAAAGACGGCGGATACGGACCATATGTCCAGAGTGAAAGAATGAAATTGGGAATTTATATGAAATACGCTCTCGAGCTTGTAAAAAATGGCAATGCTTATTACTGCTTTTGTACAAAAGAGCGTCTTGACTCTTTAAAGGAAGCAAACGCAGAAGGCGAATCTTTTGCAAAATATGACCGTCATTGCCTTTCTCTTTCAAAAGAAGAAGTTGAAAATAACCTTAAAAGCGGTATGCCGTATGTAATACGTCAGAAAATGCCTATAGAAGGCACTACAACATTTACCGACGCCGTATACGGCAGTATAACAGTTGAAAACAGCGAACTCGATGACCAGATACTTATAAAATCAGACGGTATGCCGACATATAATTTTGCCAATGTAGTAGATGACCACCTGATGAATATAACACATGTTGTAAGAGGCAGCGAGTATCTTTCATCAACACCGAAATATAACCTTCTTTATGACGCTTTCGGCTGGAAAGCACCGCAGTATATACACCTTCCGCCTGTAATGAAAGACCAGCATCATAAACTTTCAAAAAGGAACGGAGATGCTTCATTTGAGGACTTGCTAAAAAAAGGCTTTATAGCCGAGGCAGTGCTTAATTATATAGCTCTTTTGGGCTGGAGCCCGTCGGATAATACAGAGATATTTACGCTTTCAGAACTACGTGATAAATTCAATATTTCAGGCTTAAGCAAATCACCTGCAATATTTGATATGGCAAAGCTTAGGTGGATGAACGGCGAATATATAAAAAATATGGATGAAAAAACATATCTTGACCATACACTTTCATCAGTTGAGAAAGCGTTGTCCGGAAAAAACTTAAACTGTAAAAAGATTGCACTTCTTTTGCAGAAACGTATTGAAACCCTTGACGATATACCTGAAATGATTAAGTTTTTCGGAGAGCTTCCGGAGTATGAAACAGACTTATACGTTCATAAAAAGATGAAAACTACAAAAGAAATATCACTTTCAAGCCTTAAAGAGTCTCTTACTGCTTTGGAAAGTATTTCCGACTGGAATGAAGATGTAATACAGGATACATTAATGTCGCTTGTCAGTAAGCTGGGAATTAAAAACGGCCAGCTTTTCTGGCCAGTAAGAACAGCTCTTTCGGGCCAGCCTACATCCCCGGGAGGAGCAATGGAGCTTGCGGATATACTCGGTAAAGATGAATCAATAAGAAGAATTAAAGTAGGAATTCAAATGCTTGAAAAAGAGCTCGCATAGCTTTTCGGGTTGACGCCGAAGGCACAATAAAGTTTAGAGCCGCGTTTTTAAGTACCGCAAAGATATGCGGACGCCAAAGTCGGATTTTGCTTTGCAAAATTACTGACAATATGGGCGGTCAAGGTATTGGGATGAAATCCCAAGGTCTTAAACCTTTGGTGGCTCTGCCCCCGACACCCCTGCAAGCCTTTGAAAAGGCTTGACCTAAACTTTAATAGGCTTCGCCCCAAAACTTATAACTTTTTCAGCAATCTATGACACACCACAACCGGTGTGTCTTTTTTTATGTTTCTTTTTGAAAATGGGTAACGCAACACAGGTTAAAACGCTGTAGTTTTAAAGTGTTTATTATTCAGAAACTATTAAGGAGGTCATTTTATGTCAACAAAAAGAGCAGAAGAACTTAAAGACAACAGCGGATACACATTGGGTACAGCCGAGTATTTCAGAAAAATTAATGAAACCACGGTTTTCCATTACCTTCAGAAAAAGAAAGCTGTAATTATTATCAATTTATAAAAAATGCTGCAAATAGAATTCCGGGATGTGCTTCCGAAATTTTATCGGATTTAAAAAACTATCAGTTTTGTTTGTCTTTCGTGCCGTCTAAAAAGAGAGAAAAATTAAAAAGTTTTGTAATGTCACTTTATAGCTTTTGCAGTCTGGCCGGCAGTTCTCCGTCCGGCTGCAGTAAATGCAAATCATTTCTTGAACTTAGTGAAAGTTCTACTAAAAGATTAAGCAGAGCGTCAGAAAGCGACATTGACAAAGCAGTAAATGTCATGTATAATGGAGGCAAAGTGAACATTTGTTCTTGGGACAGACTGCGGCTTATTGAAAAAGCATACAGCAGCGGCATAATCTGGACAGCAGGCAATGACTTGAAAAAATTATCTTATATCAAGGAAGTTATGGGAAATCATGACCAAAAATTCCTCGGCGATGTTTATCATAAATACATCTACAAACGTAAAAATTCCGAAAAACTTATAGGCACAAACCGCAGGGATATATTTTCGGATGATTATATTAAGGAATATGAAAAAAGAATATTTGGCACTGAATTAAGCTGGTTCATGTCGAACTTCGATTATCTGGGTTTTTATAAAGAAAAGCTTAAGTATGTCATAAAGAAAATGATTACCGATATCGGTTCAAAAATAAATAAACAATGCTTTTGGATAAGAGCAGAAAACGCAAAGCGAATGAAAGACGCTGCGGCAAGTATAGAAAAATGCGGCATAAGCTCTGCAAACTTATATGATGTACTTAAAAACTTTGAACTTACCGATGTAACCGATAAGCTTATGAAAATTTTAAGAGAGGCAAAAAGAGATGGAAAAAGTCTTAAGGCAAAGTATCCAAATGCTTTCAGTAATCCAGCTAGATGTCAATTTAAATATTCAGTATTTTTGTCAACATCAGTAGGTTTAAAACAAATTTCAGACACAATTTCATTATTGTATGAATTCGCAAACCTTGTCGGAGATGGCTGTAAATACGATATTAAAAGAAAATCTGGTTGGCAGTATGACTTACAATATTATTTTGATGGTATGATTCTTGACTACGATGACCCCGGAAATATTGTATATGGTGTTATAGCAAAAGCTGCAGGAATTTCTGAATTTGTTTCTCATGCAGGTGCCGGAGCCGTAAATTTATATGACGCAATTTATACTAAAGAATATAAAAAAATACTTTCACAGGCATTCAAATCAGGTGATATGCCTGAAAATGACACAGCCGAAAAAGCATTTTTAAAGGAACTTACATTTTTTAAAACAGATTTTGATGATAAAAGAGATTATCAAGCCATAGAATTAGGTTTTCGTTATTATTATAAAGTGTAAATGTTTTTTTCTTTATTCTGAACTATAAGGAAAATTATTAATTTCAGAAAAATATATTTTATATTTTTGTTTAGAGAATTGAGGGCATAAATATGAAAAAAGTATTAAAGTTTTTAGATGATTTCTATCCTGCTTTGATTTTAATTGCTCTTTTTGCTTGTTATGAATATTCGATGTTTCACTTTTTGATTAATATACTTATAGGAATATTTAACAATACAGTTGAAAGAAATGAATCATCTTTAACTTTTGCTGGAACGATTAAATGGACAATTCGTTTTTGTATTATAAAATCATTTGAATATACATTACACGGTCATATAATTCCATTTATAATTTTATTCGTTCAAAGAAAAATGGCAAAATATTATCCTGCTTTTAATAAAAAAGTATTTATAATTCTCTGTATAGTAACATTAATCTCATTAATACTTGTTTTCTGTATTCGTCTATATGCTAATTTATGGGGAAATTATATTATTTAATAGCTCAGGAAATTGAGGGCATAAAAATGAAAAGAGTTTTAAAAATTATAGAAGAGAACTACCCTGCTTTTGTTTTAATCATCCTTTTTTCACTTTATGAATATTGGCTTATGCATTGGGCCATATATTCTATTACAGTAATATTTAATAACACGATTGAAAGGCCATATCAAATAGATTCAGTTTCGGATAGAATTAATTATTGTGTTTTTTCAACAATTATACACATTGTAATTTATCATATGCCTCAATTTATATTCATTTTAATAACGAAATATTTAGCAAAATGTTCTCCGCCTTTTAATAAAAAGGTATTTATAACCATGTGCATAGCTACGATAGTTTCAATGATAATCATTTTTTGTCTTCGTCTTTACGGTGATTTTTGGCTGTTCAGAGTTATATAAAAAAGGCCCTAAACTATAGCTCTTTTGTTAAAGAATAGAGGCATAAAATGAAAAAAGTCTTAAAGTTTTTAGATGATTTCTATCCTGCTTTGATTTTAATTGCTCTTTTTGCTTGTTATGAATATTCGATGATTCACTTTTTGATTAATGTAATTATAGGAATATTTAATAATACAATTGAAAGGTCTTCATCTCCATTTACTTACTCTGGAACAATTCAATGGAAAATTCATTTTTGTATTATAAAGTCAATTGAATATTCATTACATGGTCATATAATTCCATTTATAATTTTATTTATTCTCGGACATATGTCAAAACATTCTCCGACTTTTAATAAAAAAGCATTTAAAACTTTGTGTATAGTTACGGTAGTATCATTAATACTTGTTTTCTGCCTTCGTCTTTACGGTGATTTTTGGTGGGTTAAAGTTATACAAACCAAAAATTCCTCGGCGATGTTTATCATAAATACATCTACAAACGTAAAAATTCCGAAAAACTTATAGGCACAAACCGCAGGGATATATTTTCGGACGACTATATTAAGGAATACGAAAAAAGAATATTTGGCACTGAATTAAGCTGGTTTATGTCGAACTTTGATTATCTGGGTTTTTATAAAGAAAAGCTTAAGTATGTTATTAAGAAAATGATTACTGATATCGGTTCAAAAATAAATAAACAATGCTTTTGGATAAGAGCAGAAAATGCGAAGCGAATGAAAGACGCTGCGGCAAGTATAGAAAAATGCGGCATAAGCTCTGCAAACTTATATGATGTACTTAAAAACTTTGAACTTACCGATGTAACCGATAAGCTTATGAAAATTTTAAGAGAGGCAAAAAGAGATGGAAAAAGTCTTAAGGCAAAGTATCCAAATGCTTTCAGTAATCCAGCTAGATGTCAATTTAAATATTCAGTATTTTTGTCAACATCAGTAGGTTTAAAACAAATTTCAGACACAATTTCATTATTGTATGAATTCGCAAACCTTGTCGGAGATGGCTGTAAATACGATATTAAAAGAAAATCTGGTTGGCAGTATGACTTACAATATTATTTTGATGGTATGATTCTTGACTACGATGACCCCGGAAATATTGTATATGGTGTTATAGCAAAAGCTGCAGGAATTTCTGAATTTGTTTCTCATGCAGGTGCCGGAGCCGTAAATTTATATGACGCAATTTATACTAAAGAATATAAAAAAATACTTTCACAGGCATTCAAATCAGGAAGCTTACCTGACAATGAAATTGCTGAAGAGGCATTTATTAAAGAACTTCCATATTTGAAAACATATTTTGACGATAAAAGAGATTTTAAAATGATAAACTTGGGATTTAGTTATTATAATAAAATATAATTTGCTTTTGTCTTTAAGGTTATGTAATTTTGTTTTTTACTCAGAGAATTGAGGCATAAAATGAAAAAAATATTAAAGTTTTTAGATAATTACTATCCTACTTTGATTTTAATTGCTTTTTGGTTTTACTATGAAAATTGGCTTTTATTTAATCATGGTGTAATAAGTTCAGTTATAGGAATATTTAATAACACGATTGAAAGACCATATCAAACAGATACAGTATCAGGAGGAATTTATTATTGCATTTTTTTTGCAGTATTAAAGACAGTAGTAAACCATATACCTGCTTTTTTTACAGTATTTATTATTAAATACATAGCAAAGTCATTTCCGGCTTTTAACAAAAAAGCATTTATTATTTTATTCATAGCAACGGTAGTATCTTTTATCCTTGTTTTTTGCCTTGGCCTTTATTGTGAGTTGTGGTGGAACAGAGTTATATAAAAAAGGCCCTAAACTATATGTTTTAGGTCGAATTGAGGTATAAAAATGAAAAAAGTATTAAAGTTTTTAGATGATTTCTATCCTGCTTTAATTAATTGCTCTTTTTGCTTGTTATGAATATTCGATGATTCACTTTTTGATTAATGTAATTATAGGAATATTTAATAATACAATTGAAAGGTCTTCATCTCCATTTACTTGCTCTGGAACAATTCAATGGAAAATTCACTTTTGTATTATAAAGTCAATTGAATATTCATTACATGGTCATATAATTCCATTTATAATTTTATTTATTCTCGGACATATGTCAAAACATTCTCCGACTTTTAATAAAAAAGCAATAAAACTTTGTTTATAGTTACGGTAGTATCATTAATACTTGTCTTCTGCCTTTGTCTTTACGGTGATTTTTGGTGGGTTAAAGTCATACAAACCAAAAATTCCTAAACAATATGTTTTAGGGCTTTTTAGTTAGAAAATTGAGGTTATAAGTTATAAAAATGAAAAGAATTTTTAAAATTTTTGAAGAAAACTACCCTGCTTTGGTTTTAATTACTCTTTGGGCTTTATATGAATATTGGTTAATACACTTTTCTGTAAATCCAATAATAAGAATTTCCAATAATGCAATCGAGAAGCCATATCTATTTGATGAAACAGTTTCAGAACGAATTCATTATTGTATTATGATGTCTTTTCTTAGCATAGTAATTTTTCATATTCCTCATTTTATAATTATATTAATCATGAGATATATTGCAAAATGTTCTATGCCTTTTAATAAAAAGGCATTAAAGATTTTATGCATAATTACAATAATATCAATGATATTTCTTTTCTTTGTCCGTCTCTATGCTGATTTGTGGCTGTTCAGAGTTATATAAGCAAAAAACTTGAATATTTTACTCAAGGCTTTAGCTTATCAAAGTTTAGTTCAAACCTTTTTAAAGGCTTGCAGGGTTGGTGGGACAGAGTCCTGCCGGTTTTTATTACTTTTAAGCGCATTTTTAAAGGGCTAGGGGAGCTTTTTGCAAGTGAAAAAGCTCTCCTAAATTATTCTTTTGTGTAATTTTATTTTTTATATAGGTTTTTTCTACATTAGCTTCTATAGAAATTTATAAGACATCCGTCAATGATAATTTTTCTTTCATCATCTGTAAGTTCTCCTAATTTAAGCGTAAACTCTGTGTCTTTTCCTACAACATAAGCTTTTATATTATCCGTCTTTTCGGCTATTGCCTTTTTTATTTCAGGTATAAAAATATAATCTCCTTTTTCAAAAGGCAGCTTCTCGTCAAGAATAAATGGTATCATTCCCCAGTTAATGAGGTTTGAACGGTATCGTTTTGTAGCATATTCTCCGGCAATGTTTGCCCAGCCTCCAAGCACTTTCTGACAGCTTGCGGCCTGTTCTCTTGCAGAGCCGTCGCCGGGTTTTACGGCATATATTGTTGAGCCTATGCCTGTTTTATTTATGTCAAAGCCTGCAAATTTGCTCTTGATTTTGTCATTTACTTCCTTAAGCTCGCTGTAAGCCTCAATTGGATTTTTTCCTTCTTCTCTTGCTTTTTCAGCGACCTGAACTGCTTTTGCGTTTCCGACATATGCCGGGTCTTTTCTTGAAAGGGCAAACTCGGCAAGCTTAAGAGGGTTGGACCTGAACGATGATGTTTCGCCGGAAGGTATAAGCTCGTCCGTTGTGGTAACAGGGTCCGTTATCACAGATACAACCTTAAGTAATATATCGTCTGTAAGAGCACACATTTCAGGCCAGTTTGTTATGTTAGGCCCGAATCTAAGCTCAACAGACGGGTCAGCTTTTCCGTATCCATTATAACATCTGTTTTCGTAAACTGTCTTGTCAAAGAAATACTGCGGCTTTGTAAGCTCAAAATCAGCTTCGCTTGCAGGTGTAAGGACTCCCTTGTTTACAGCAGTTGCCGCAATGCTTCTTGCATCCATTAAAGCAACAGAGGCTATCTGTCCGTTTGTTACTTTTGAGCCTTCTCTGTTAGGGAAGTTTCTTGTTGTGTGCCTTATACTCAGGCAGTTGTTTGCGGGCACATCTCCGGCGCCAAAGCAAGGTCCGCAGAATGCAGAACGCACTGTAGCTCCCGAAACCATTATATCGGCAATAGAGCCGTTGTTTACAAGGCTTAAAAATACAGGCTGGCTTGCAGGATAAACGCTCAGTGCAAATTCCCCGTCACCTATATTGTGGCCCTTAAGTATGTCTCTTGCGGCGCATACATTTTCAAATGTACCTCCGGCACACCCTGCAATAACTCCCTGCTCAACTAAAAGTTTTCCGTTTTTAACTTTGCTTCTGAGTGATACCGAAACTTTGTCGCTGTCAAGCTGTTCTTGGCAGTGTTTTTCGACTTCAGCAAGAATATCCATCAGATTGCCGTTAAGCTCATCTATAGTATATACATTGCTTGGGTGGAAAGGCATGGCAATCATAGGCTTAATCTCACTCATGTCAATATAAATACATCCGTCATAGTAAGCTATGTCTCCCGGTTTTTGGTATTTAAAATCTCCGCTTCGTCCGTGTATGTCATACCAGCCTTTTACTTTGTTGTCAGTTTTCCATACAGATGAAAGACATGTTGTTTCCGTTGTCATAACATCTATGCCGTTTCTGTAGTCGACACTAAGGTTTTCAATTCCGTCGCCAACAAATTCCATTACTTTGTTTTTGACGTATCCGTTTTTGAATACTTTGCCAATTATTGCAAGAGCAATGTCTTGAGGCCCCACAAAAGGCGCCGGTTTTCCCGTAAGATATACCGCTACAACTTTAGGCATGTCAATGTCGTATGTCTTGCCAAGAAGCTGCTTTACAAGCTCAGGTCCGCCCTCGCCTATTGCCATTGTTCCCAAAGCACCGTAACGGGTGTGGCTGTCGGAACCGAGAATCATTTTTCCCGCTCCGCTCATCATTTCTCTCATATACTGATGTATAACAGCCTGATGCGCAGGGACATAAATTCCGCCGTATTTTTTAGCACAGCTAAGGCCGAAAAGGTGGTCGTCTTCGTTTATTGTTCCGCCTACTGCACATAAAGAGTTGTGGCAGTTTGTAAGAACATACGGTATGGGAAATTTTTCAAGCCCGCTTGCTCTTGCTGTCTGTACAATGCCTACATATGTTATATCATGGCTTGCCATGGCGTCAAATTTTATTTTAAGTTTATCGTTGTTCCCGGATGTGTTGTGGTTTGTAAGTATTCTGTAGGCCATTGTGTTTTTAATAGCCTCAGGCTTTGAAACCTCGGCACCTGTCATGCTTTTAATTTTAAGCGCGGCATCGGAAGAATCGGCTACAATATCTTTGTTGTTCACAAGATAAACGCCGCCGTTATAAAGTTTCATAAATCTTAAATCCCCTTTCTGTTTTAAAAATTATACTATGTATTATATAACAGTTGTAAGCCATATTACAAATGGCATTGTAAAAAGGCATAAAATCGTTGTGGCAATTGTACCGGAAGAGGCATATTCGCTGTCCGAGCCGCTTATCTGAGCGACTATAGGCAAAGCCATTCCGGAAGGAGTTGAAAACAGCACAACAAACATTACAAGCAAATCACCAGTAAGTATTCCAGTTTTTCCAAAAAGAATAAAAGCAATAACAGGGAAAATTATAAGCTTAAATGGTGCAGCAAATAAGACTTTCAAATTATTTTTAAGTCTTTTAAGCCCCATCATTCCTATGTTCATTCCAATATAAATGCTTGCGAAATATTTGCTTGTGTTGCCCACATCGGTAAGAGTGTCCCAAAATACAAGTCCGGTAAGATTAATATTTAAAAGTACAATTATGATGCCGATTGCTATTGAAATTGTAAGAGGAGAAATCACCATTTTAAAATCAATTTTCTTCTTTTTTTCAGGTGAGGCAAGTATTGGTCCGAAAACCCAGTATACCACAGCCTCAATAAACATAAAGGCTGCCGCTGCTTTGCCTGCCGTTTTTGGGAACATGGAAATAATAAGAGGAAGTCCTATAAATCCGCCGTTTCCAAAGCTTGTAACTAAAACATGCATGCTTTTTTGCGGTTCTTTTAACCTCAAAAATTTAGTAACCATACCCGCGAGAAATATGCACAAAGGATACATAATTATAGTGCATAAAAAGAATCTGCCGGAACTTATAAGGTCGCTTCTTGAAATAGAACCTATAACGGTCATAAGCTGTATAGGCAATATAAGTTTTGATATTATCTGAGAAAGAGCGTCTATAAGATTTTTGCCGAAAAGCTTAATCCTTTGTTCAAAAACCCCTATTATCATAAGCGAGCCTATAATTTTCATTTGTTCGATAAGGATTAGAACATTGTTGTCCATTTTAAATCCCCTCCCCAAGTTAAATGTTGCTGAAAATCGACACTATAAAAAATACTATTGGCATTGTAAAAAGACATGATATTGTAGTTGCAAGAATAGCACCTGTGGCGTAATCCGGCGCACAGTTATATTCTTGGGCAAGTATTGAGATTACAAGCATTGAAGGAAGCATTGCAAATATTGTTATAGCTATAATCGAATTTATATCTACAATTCCCGTTCCCAAAAGTATAAAAAATAATATAAGAGGAGAAATTATAAGTTTTATCGGAACAGTAAAAAATACCCTTGGATTAGAAAACAGTTTCTTAAACCCTTTTCTGCCTATGTCTGCTCCTATGTATAAAAGCCCCAGATATTTTAATGTACCCCCTATTCCCGTAAAAGCCTCCCACACCACATTTTTAGGATGTACGTCGGCAAAAACCATAATAATTCCTATAACAAGTGCAATTGTCATAGGTGTAATCACTTTTCTTAAATCTATTTTACCGCTGCCAGTTCCGCTTGTAATAATAAGTATTCCTACAGTCCAGCACATTAATGTTTCAACTATTAAAAACCCCGCTATATAAATTCCTGATTTTTCAGGAAACATGGCAATTATTATAGGATATCCCAGTATAGCACTGTTTTGAAATGACACGGAACAAATGTGAATATTAATCTCAGGCTTTTTCATTTTTAAAATTTTGCCTGATAAAAACCCTACCGTCATGTTTATTCCATACATTAAAAAGCAGCAAATCATAAAAGGCCATGAAGCCAAAAACTCACCTTTAGTACCGCTTGAGGGAACAACAGTAAGAATCATAAGCGGTATAACGACCTTCATCATTATTCTTGAAAGAGAATCTATAGTCTGGCTTGTAAAAAATCCCACTCTCTGGGCTATAAAGCCAATTATCAGAGTAGTTGAGAAAAAACCCACCTGACGTATAAGTATATTAAAAAGCTCCAAAAGCAATCCCCCATATATACCACTTTTTAACCTTGTTTATTCTTTAAAACGTATATCTCATTATTTTTTTCTGTAAAACATATTTTTATAAAATTATCCGCCGCCCGAAAGCCGAACGACGAATACCATATAAATCAAATCTGAGTTTTAATAATTTCCATTGCTTTATCTAAGGCCTCATCAATCTTTGATGAGTCTTTTCCGCCGGCTTGGGCCATATTAGGTCTCCCGCCTCCGCCTCCGCCGCATACCGCAGCAGCAGCCTTTATTATTTTTCCGGCATGAGCGCCTTTTTTAACTGCTGAGTCAGTAGCCATTGATACAATGCTGACTTTTCCGTCATTTGCAGATGCAAGCACAATAACTGCGTCTTTAAGCTTGTTTTTAAGCTCGTCGCCCATTGTCTTAAGCGCTTCGGCATCGCCGTTAGTTTTTGTACACAATACTTTTATGCCGTTAATATCCGTACAGTTTTTAAGAATACTGTCAGCCGACTTTGCAGCCATTTCCGCTTTAATCTTCTCAAGTTCTTTATTAAGCTCTTTCTGATCGGCTACAATGTCTGAAATACGTTTCATCATATTTTCCGGAGCAGCCTTTACCATTGCACATATCTCTTTAAGCTTATCATCCTGAGCCTGATAATATTTAAGAGCACCCTCACCTGTAAGAGCTTCAATTCTTCTTACACCGGCTGCAATACCGCTTTCGCCTATAATCTTAAATGAACCTATCTGCGCAGTATTTTTAAGATGTGCGCCGCCGCAAAGCTCAATGCTGAATCCGCCCATGTCTACAACACGCACAATCTTGCCGTATTTTTCTCCGAAAAGAGCCATAGCGCCCATTTTTCTTGCGTCCTCAATAGATTTTTCACTGATTTCAATGTTTAAGGCCTCAAGAATTTTCTCGTTTACAATGTCCTCAACTTTCTTTATTTCATCATCAGTCATGGCTTGGAAATGAGTAAAGTCAAAACGCAGTCTGTCAGCAGATACATATGAGCCTGCCTGTTCAACATGCGTTCCCAAAACTTCTCTCAATGCTTTTTGCAGAAGGTGAGTTGCGGAATGGTTTCTGGAAATAGCAGTTCTGTTTTTGGCGTCATATTTTGCCTCGGCTTTTTCTTCAACCGAAATTATGCCATCAACAACAGTTCCGATGTGAGCAATTTTGTTGCCTACAACTCTTATTGTGTTGTTTACATCAACAGTACCCATGTCGGTCTTGATTATTCCTATGTCGCCTACCTGACCTCCCATTTCAGCATAAAACGGAGTTTTGTCAAGAAATACCGCAACATCGGCTCCAACCTGAGCGCTGTCAACAATTTTGTTGTCGCTTACAACAGCAACTATTTTGGCGTCGTTTATTTCAGCTTTGTCATACCCGTCAAAATCTGTAACCATAGCCGCATCAAGCTGATTGTAAATAGTCTCGGCTGAACCCATATAGTTTGAGACAGCTCTTGCTGCTCTTGCTCTTTCCTTTTGTTCCTTCATTTCCTTCTGGAAAGCGTCTTTGTCAAGAGAAAGGCCTGATTCCTCAAGTATTTCTTCTGTAAGCTCAATAGGGAATCCGTATGTGTCGTAAAGTCTGAATGACTTGTTGCCGTCCATAACTTTCCCGCCTTTGGCGTTCATTTCATCTATGTCGCTTTTAAGAATTTCCATTCCTTTGTCAAGAGTCTTGTAGAAGCTGTTTTCCTCAACCGTTATGACTTTTTTGATATAGTCTTTCTTTTCTTTAAGCTCAGGATATGCGTCTCCAGAAGTCTCAATTACAACATCGCAAAGCTTTGCAAGGAATTCGCCCTCTATTCCGAGACGTTTTCCATGTCTTGCGGCACGTCTTAAAAGACGTCTTAAAACATATCCCCTGCCCTCATTTGAAGGAAGCACGCCGTCGGCAGTCATAAATGCAACCGAACGAATGTGGTCAACAATAACACGTACACTTTCGTCTGTCTTGTGGTCAACCATGTATTTTACATTTGCAATATTGCATACGGCGTCACGAAGTGCCTTAAGTGTATCAACATCAAATATTGAGTCAACTCCCTGCATTATGGTAGCCATTCTCTCAAGCCCCATGCCCGTATCAATGTTTTTGTGCTCAAGTTCAGTGTATGTCCCGTCCTCGTGGGCATCAAACTGTGTAAATACAAGGTTCCAAAACTCCATGTATCTGTCGCAGTCACATCCTACTGTACAATCAGGTTTTCCGCAGCCGTATTCCTCGCCTCTGTCATAATATATCTCAGAACAAGGACCGCAAGGGCCTGTGCCGTGTTCCCAGAAATTGTCTTCTTTTCCCATGTAGAATATTCTGTCACGCGGTATACCAACTTTTTCGTGCCAGATTGTAGCAGCTTCTTCATCATCCTTGTAAACAGTAACATAAAGCTTGTCCTCAGGTATTTCGAGAACTTTAGTAATAAACTCCCAGCTCCAAGGTATTATCTCATTTTTAAAGTAGTCGCCGAAAGAGAAATCGCCGAGCATTTCAAAAAAAGTACCATGCCTTGCCGTTTTTCCGACATTTTCAATGTCGCCTGTTCTGATACATTTCTGACATGTTGTAACTCTTTTTCTCGGAGGTATAACTTGGCCTGTAAAGAAAGGCTTTAAAGGCGCCATACCTGAATTTATAAGAAGAAGACTGTCATCATTATGAGGTATAAGAGAAGCAGAAGGCAGCCTTAAATGATCCTTGCTCTCAAAAAATGACAGAAATTTTTCTCTTATTTCGTTAACTCCCAGTGGTTTCATAAAAAATATATCCTCCTTGTACTAATTTTTAAGTTTGGGTATAAAAAAATCCCCGTATGCCTAAAAAGGATTTAGGGACGAAGATGATTCCGTGGTACCACCCTATTTATGCTGTATAAAACAGCATCACTTTAGGCCCTGTAACGCAAGGCAGCGTCCGGTGCTTTTTAGCCGGAGGCTCAAAGATTTGCTTCACCGGTCATGGCAGTAACGCGCTTTCAGCAAATGCGAGTCTCTCTGAAAAACCATCAAATCGGCTAATTATTCTTATCACAGCCTATAAACTCAATGAAACAATTATATTTTAACATTAAATGCTTGTCAACAAAAATAGACAGAAAGGCGCATTTTTTATTGTGCATACAATATTGAGCGTCCCTTTTTTTGATTGTTCAAAAGGCTTCGTTTTATTTTCCGCTTTTAATATAAATGGTAAATGGTGTAAACGGTGTTTGAAAATATTGGCGCAATTATCCACGCCTTACGCATATTCCGTATGCCGATGCCGCAATTATTCCATAGCTGTGTTTACAATACCTCTTCGCTTAAGGCAAATATTTATCGTTGCCTACTGCAAGACGCTTTGAAGACAAATACTCATAAGGTCTTTGTAAGTAATGTTACCAAAATTTTCTTTTTTTGCAAATCCAAATGGAAAGCAGCACAACTACTAAACTAACTGCAAAAACAAACGGATATCCATATTTCCATTTAAGCTCCGGCATATTAAAATTCATTCCGTACCATCCTGTTATAAGTGTAAGCGGCATAAAAACAGTTGTCACAATAGTCAGTATTTTCATTATTATGTTTTGGCGTATGTCTATCTGTGCCTGATACACTTCACGTATCTGTGCAGAATATTCCCAAAGTCTCTGAGCTTCATTTGAGAGTCTTTTTGTACGTTCTGAAAACAGTCTAAAAAAAGATACTGTCTCGTCGTCAAAAAAACCGTTTTCATTTTTCACAAACACATCTCCGCAGTCGGAAAGCTGCGAGTAATAGTGGGTAAGGGAAAGAATAATTTTTCTTACACTCATAATCGCATGATTAAACTGTTTAAAATCCGCGTATTCATTATCAACAGCATATGAGTCCATCTGAGAAAGTTTGTCGTCTAATTTAATAAGTAAAATTAAATCATCAAGAATAAGGTTTTCGGAAAAATAGAAAAGAAAGCGTCCGGGGCTTTGAATATTTTCCCCATGGTTTTTAACTATTTCTTGAGCATTTTTATGCGCCATACCGCTGTCATCAATAAACACCAAATGATTTTTGTCAAAAAAATATGAAAATCCGGATCTTTTTCCTGTTTTTTTGTTCGGAACTGAAAAAGAGCCGTAAATTACGTTGGAATAAACTTCGGTTTTGCAAAAACGAGTGTTTCTTGAAAATTGACTTACAGTTTCGCTGCATTTTCTGCAAAATTCATCATCGTCCGCTTCTTCTGTTTTAAGCACTGCCGCAAAAGCATCATGTTTGTAAGCTTCTTCTTTTGACACTTGCTCACATTCGTTTTCAAGCAGATAATACATTAAATCCCTTCTTTGCCTTCCGGATATTTGAAATTAAAGTATTCGTAACAGCTTTTTGTAGCTACACGTCCTCTTGGCGTACGCTGAATGTACCCAAGCTGTATAAGATATGGTTCATATACATCTTCAATTGTTTCCGCTTCTTCTCCTATATAAACGGCAAGAGTGTCTACCCCTACAGGACGTCCGCCAAACTTTTCTATCATAGCAAGCAGCATCTTTCTGTCGGTAAGGTCAAGCCCCATCTTGTCCACTTCAAGCCTGTCAAGAGCTGCTGAGGCAACTTCCGCGGTTATTACCCCGTCAAATTTTACCTGAGCAAAATCGCGTACTCTTTTTAAAAGACGGTTTGCCACTCTCGGCGTTCCCCTTGAACGCTTGGCTATTTCTTCCGTTCCTAAGTCATCAATTTCTATATTCAAAACTTTGGCGGAACGCCTTACAATCTCTTTTAGGTTTTCTACACTGTAAGGTTCAAGGCGCTGTATTACTCCAAACCTGTCACGCAAAGGTGCGGTTAAAAGTCCAATTCTTGTAGTTGCACCTATAAGTGTAAATTTCGGAAGCTCAAGTCTTACGCTTCTGGCTCCGGAGCCTTTTCCTATAACAATGTCAATTACAAAGTCTTCCATTGCCGGATATAGTATTTCCTCAATCATTCTGTTTAATCGGTGTATCTCGTCCACAAAAAGTATGTCGCCTTCATCAAGTCCGTTTAAAATTGCAGCCATATCCCCGGGACGTTCAATAGCCGGCCCTGATGTGGTCTTGATGTTTACGCCCATTTCGTTTGCAATAATGTTTGAAAGAGTAGTTTTGCCAAGTCCCGGAGGTCCGTATAAAAGCACATGGTCAAGAGGTTCTTTTCTTTGCTTAGCCGCTTCAATAAATACCTTCATATTGTTTTTGACATTTTCCTGACCAATGTAATTTTCAAGATTCTGCGGTCTCAGCTTCGGCTCTATGTCAACATCCTCTGCACGAAATCCGGATGTAATTATTCGTTCTTCCATTTATTTTAGGCACCTCGTCTTTCATAGCATGGAACGCAGTGATTTTTTTAGTATGTCCTCAACGCTGTCATTTTCGTCATATACAGCTGAAACCGCCTTAAAGGCCTCACCTCGGGTATATCCCAAAGCCATAAGAGCCTCGAGAGCTTCCGATTTTTTTCCGTTTGAGGGAATTTCCACAGAAATGTCATCAGCTTCAGCACCAATCGAAGATGCAATATCCTCTGTGCTAAGCTTGTCTTTAAGCTCAAGTATAATTCTTTGAGCTGTCTTTTTGCCTATTCCCTGAGCATGGCTTAAAAAGGCCGTATCTCCCGATGCCACTGCCGTTATAAATTGGGCAACACTCATACTGCCTGTAATATTCATTGCTGCTTTAGGCCCTATGCCGGAAACAGAAATAAGCTTTAAAAATAAATCTCTTTTTTGAATGCTCTCAAATCCGAAAAGTGATATACCGTCTTCTCTTACGCTCATAAAAGTATATATTTTCGCAGTATTTCCTATTTTAACCAATGCGGCCGTTTCAGGTGATACGGTTATGTTATACCCTATGCCACCTGTTTCTATAACAACCGAGGTTTCGGATACGTTTTCAACTGTACCGTTAATATATGAAATCATAAACATACTCCTTTTTAAACATATATTAAACAGTATACCATAAAACACATGTTTGTGTCTTGATAAACAATAAAAAAGGCTGCATTTTACAATATTGTATTAATACAGTCTCTTTTTTTCTTTTTTAATTTTGTTTAATAACTTCTCCGTATTCCGAAGAAAGCGTTCTGAAATACTTTTTGTTCCGCTTCATATATACAAAGTAGTAAATTGTAAAAGCAATGCTCGTCACTACCCAAGTTATTGGAAAACTTGCTAAAATCCAATGTATTTCAAGGTGTGACGGCACAACCGTCAAAAGCCAGCCTACTCTTAATAAGCATACTCCGCACACTGTTATAATAAGCGGCATCACAGAATCACCCAATCCGCGCAAAGAACCGGCGAACACCTCAACTGCCACGTAAGTGATAAAAAGAGGCACTAAAAACTTAAGTATTGTGTTGCCTATTGCCATTACATTGCTGTCTTTTGTAAATATGCAGAAAATATCGGGGCTAAGAAAGTATAAAGCTGCACTAACAACAATTGTAGAGCATGTTATCATAATAAAACAATCCTGTATACTTTTTTTAACACGGCTGAATTTCCCGGCGCCGTAGTTTTGCCCCACGAATGTGGTTATGGCTATTCCGTATGCACCAGACATCATCCAAAATATATTGGCTATTTTATTAAAAGCAGTATAAGCCGCAATAGTATCTGTTCCCAGTTGATTTATGGAAAACTGCAAAAGAGCATTGGAAAAAGTATACATGCATGACTGCAGGCCAGCAGGAATGCCTAAGTATAAAATTGTTTTTAAAGCAGGCACGTAAAATCCAAGCTGTCTTAAAACAAGTTTATAGCAGCTTTTTGAACGCATAAGGCAAATAATAACCATAAATGCACTTAAAAACTGTGAAATTACGGTAGCAGTTCCTACTCCTGCAACACCGAGATTAAATATAACCACAAAAAGTATATCTAACCCTATGTTAACAAAACATGTGATTATAAGAAAATACAGCGGACGTTTTGAATCACCTGTTGACCTAAGTATGGCCGAACCCATGTTGTATACCATGTTTGGCACCATTCCGCAAAGGTATATTTTAAGATAAATCAAAGAATCAGGGAGCACTTCCTGCGGAGTATCCATTATTATTAGTATTGTCCTTGCCAAAATCATTACAATTATAGATACAGAAAGTCCAACTACAACTGAAAGCGTTAGGGCGGTATGTACGGCTTTAGACGTCATATTGTCTTTTTTGCTTCCGTAAAACTGGGCGACAATAACTCCGGCGCCGGATGATAATCCATTAAAAAAACATACAAATATATCTGTAATTGAACCATTGCTTCCGCCAACAGCGGATAACGCGACTTTTCCAACAAACCGGCCGACGATAAGTGCATCAGCAGTATTGTACATCTGCTGAAAAAAAGTACCAAATAAAATCGGGAAGAAAAAAATAAGCAGTTGCTTCCAGATTACACCTGTCGTCATATATCCGGCCTCTTCTTTCAACATTTAAAAGACCGCCCTTTCTGTATTAAATTATCACCTTCAAATATGCATTATCATTATATCTTTATTTTCTTTTTTTGCAATACAAAAATCGTTAAAAATCATTAATTTTTTTATTAGTCACTTTTATTAAAAAATATACTGTAATATAATGAGTTAAAAACATATTATGATTGCTTTCGGAGGTGTTAAATAATGGACTGGGAAAAATTATATAATGAACGTACTTTAACAGCAAAACAAGCTGTGGATGAGCTTGTAAAAAACGGTGACAGCATATTTATAGGCGGACTTACCGTAGCAGACGAATGCATAAAAGAAATAACGAAAAAAGCTGCTGATGGAAATTTAAGTGATATTAAACTTTATGGAAATAAGATAAGCTTAGATATAGGCCTTGAAGATGAAAGGCTTAAAAATAATCTGCGGTATTATAGCTTTTTTTACGGCAGCTTTGAGCGAAATGGTGCAAAATATCAAAACACTACTCTTACACCAATTTATCTGAGCATGTTCGGAAAATATATGGAATATATAAAGCCAGATGTAGCTGTAGTTCCAATGACGTCGCCTGATGAAAACGGCTATTGCAACATAGGGCCTATGGGTTTCATACCTGCCGCATTAAGCAATTGCAAAACAATAATAGCACAGATAAATACTGCGCTTCCGAGTGTATTCGGCTCAAATCATGATTATCATGTAAAAGATATAGCGGCATTTGTGCCCTGTCAAAACCATATTGCAGAAATCGAATCTGCTCCGCTTACAAAAACGGATGAGAAAATAGCGTCATATATATTGGAACGTATACCCGACGGAGCCTGTATACAGTTAGGCATAGGCTCAATGGCAAACGCCGTCGGTTTTGGGCTTAAAGACAAAAAACATTTGGGAGTACACAGCGAAATGTATACCGAGTCAATGGCAACACTTCAGGAAATGGGAGTAATAGACAACAGTCAAAAAACATTTATGAAAGGCCGTTCTGTAAGCGGTTTTTGCTTTGGCAATAAAAATACATATAACTATATAAATAAAAATCCAAAAATATATTTTCTGCCCTATGAGTATTCAAATGATGTAAGGTTAATAAGTCAAAATGACAATATGATTTCAGTAAATTCAGCCATGTCCGTTGACTTAACGGGACAAGTTTGCGCTGAGAGTATAGGCTCGAGACAGTTTTCTGCTTCTGGAGGGCAAGTTGATTTTATAAGAGGTGCCTCCATGAGCAAAGGCGGCAAATCATTTATAGCTTTTTCATCTACGGTTAAGACAAAAGATGGCATACAGTCAAGAATAACACCTACTCTTTTAAACGGCGCAGCTGTAACCACCTCAAAATATGAAGTTCAGTACATAGTAACCGAATACGGTATAGCAGATTTAAAATTCAAAGATATTCCCACAAGAGCAAAAATGCTTATAAATTTAGCTCACCCGGATTTTAGGGATGAGCTTATGTTTGAGGCTAAAAAATTGGGATATATTTATTAAAACAATTAAAATTTAAAACGGTGCCCATAATTGGGCACCGTTTTATCTATTAAACATGTTCTAATTCTTCTAACCAGCATAGATATTACACATTAAATCTAAAAAGAATAACGTCTCCGTCTTTTACAACGTAGTCCTTGCCTTCGGAGCGTACAAGCCCCTGTTCTTTTGCGGCATTCATTGAGCCAAGTCTGTCAAGGTCGGCAAAAGGCACAACTTCTGCTCTTATAAAGCCTCTCTCAAAATCCGTATGTATCTTCCCTGCGGCCTGCGGAGCTTTAGTGCCGTTTTTGATTGTCCAAGCTCTTGTCTCATCCGGACCTGATGTAAGAAAACTTATAAGGCCCAAAAGTTTATAGCTTGCTTTTATAAGCCTGTCAAGACCGCTGCCTTTTACACCAAGGTCGGCCAAAAACTCTGCTTTCTCATCATTGTCAAGCTCTGAAATTTCTTCTTCTATCTTAGCACAAAGCACAAATACCTCAGAGCCTTCTTTTTTTGCAAGCTCTCTTACAGCTTTTACGTTTTCGTTTGACTCTCCGTCGTCGGCAAGGTCATCTTCCGAAACATTAGCAGCATAAAGCACCGGCTTGTCTGTAAGAAGGTCAAGAGAGTTTACAAAAGCTCTGTCGTCGGGGTCCTCAAACTCAAGCATTCTTACAGGAGTACCGGCTTCAAGACTTTCCTTGATTTTAGTTAAAATGTCAACTTCTTTTTTAAGTGCCTTGTTGCCCATCATTGCTTTTGTAGTCTTTGACAGACGGCGTTCAATAATTTCCATATCAGAAAAAATAAGCTCAAGGTTAATTGTCTCTATATCTCTTGTCGGATTAATGTTTCCGTCAACATGAATTACATTTGGGTCAACAAAACAGCGTACAACATGAACAATAGCGTCAACTTCACGTATGTGGCTTAAAAATTTGTTGCCGAGGCCTTCGCCTTTGCTTGCACCTTTTACAAGTCCGGCTATGTCTACAAACTCAATTACAGCCGGCGTTGTTTTAGCTGAGTTATACATTTGTGTAAGCCTGTCAAGACGTTTGTCTGGAACGGCAACCACTCCTATGTTAGGGTCTATTGTACAAAATGGATAATTGGCCGCTTCAGCCTTTCCCAGTGTCATTGAGTTAAAAAGCGTGGATTTTCCAACATTTGGAAGTCCTACTATACCTAATTTCATTTTTGTTTCGTCCTTTCATACCACTGCAAAATAAGCAGAAAATTAGTCATCTTTGGTTATTATACTTTATGGAAACACAATAATCAAATAAATTTAACGCTTTAAAAATGCAAACAGCTTTTTAATTTTCAAAACAGTAAAAACAGTCAGTACAAAAGATATAAATAAAAATGCCATATTTTCCTTTTCTGCTTTTGTAATATACATACCGTTTTCAGATGTTTTGTGAATATCTTTTAAATTAATTCTTTTTATGTCCATAATTATCCTCCGTTACTTTAAAATATCCTTTAAAAACGAAGTTCCGGGAAGTGTGTTTTCAAGACCTAAATAATCAAGTATTGTTTTGCCGAGGTCGGCAAATGTGCTTCTTATGCCGAGGTCTATATTTTGTCTGACATTTTTTCCGTAAGCAAGGATAGGCACATATTCTCTTGAATGGTCCGTTGAAGGTGTAGTAGGGTCGCAGCCGTGGTCAGCCGTCATAAAAAGTATGTCATCGTTTTTTAGTGCCGATTCAATTTCAGGCAGTTTGTTATCAAAATACATTAGAGCGTTTTTGTATCCTTCCGTGTCATTTCTGTGGCCGTACAGCATGTCCGTATCAACAAGATTTGTAAAAATAAGGCCGCTTGAGTTGTCTTTAATAAATTCTATTGTTTTTTCTATTCCGTCAGGATTGTTTGTTGTGTGGTTTGAGAAAGTGATTCCGCGTTTTAGAAAAATGTCCTCGATTTTTCCTATTGCCTTTACATCAAGGCCGTTTGAGGAAATAACATCAAGAATTGTTGTTGATGTAGGCGGCAGAGAAAAGTCTCTCCTGTTTTTAGTACGCGTAAAGTTACCGTTTTTGTCTCCTATAAACGGTCTTGCTATTATTCTTCCCACAGCATATTTCCCAGTCATTATTTTTCTTGCGTTTTCGCAAATCTCATAAAGTTTTTTAACAGGGACTATGTCCTCATGCGCCGCAATCTGCATTACACTGTCTGCAGATGTATAAACAATGGGATAGCCTGTTTTCATATGCTCCTCACCCAAAACATTGATTATTTCAGTTCCTGAAGCGGCATAGTTTCCTAAAAATCCCATATCGCCGTTAACTTCTTCAAGTTTTCTCATTACTTCATAAGGAAAACCATGTTCGGTAAAAGTAGGAAATGGAGTTTCTGTTATAATTCCGGCCATTTCCCAGTGTCCGGTAGTTGTGTCTTTTCCGTTTGAGGCTTCCGCCATTTTGCCGTAGGCTCCTGTAGGATTATTAATTTTTCCAAGCAAGCCTATATCTTTTCCCTGAATGTTTCCAAGACCTATGGCACATAGATTTTTAAGTTCCATTTCTGGTTTTGCCTTTTTAAGATTTACAAGGGTATTGCTGCCTTCGTCATGATATTTGTAAGCATCTGGCAGCTCACCTATGCCCACGCTGTCCAAAACTATAATAATCGCTCTTTTCATATCCCCATCTCCTTATTCTATTATGTGTTTTATAAGCTTAGGTATGTCAGGACTGTTCTTAGAAATATGTACAGCAGATAAAATAAGTTTTTCCGCCTGCTCACATTTTTCATCACTCGCCGAAAATACCTCTGCTATTTTGTCTCCCATTTTAACTTTGTCACCTATGCGCACATTCATTATTATACCGGCTCCATAATCAATTTTATCCTCTTTTTTTATTCTTCCTGCACATGTAGCCACCGATGCCTTTCCTATAAGGTCCGTATCCATGCCGCATATAAATCCGTCTTCTTTTGCGTATACAGTTTTGCTTGTACTTGCGTGAGGAAGAAGCGAATAATCATCAACTACACTGTCGCTGCCGCTTTGCTGAATTAAAAGTTCTCGGAATTTGTTTAAACCGCTTCCGTCTTTTATTTTTTCCTCAAGCATTTTTTTGCCTTCATCAATGGATAACACTTTCCCGGCATTTTTGAGCATGCATGCACCAAGCGTAAGAGTAAGCTCATATAAGTCACCCTTTACATTGCCTTTAAGCACTTCTATTGCTTCTATTACCTCAAGACTGTTTCCAATATTCATTCCTAAAGGCTGGTCCATGGATGAAATAACGGCAGTCACTTTTCTTTTGGCATATTTTCCAATTTCCGTCATCTGTTTTGAAAGCTCAAGTGCGTCTTTTTCGTTTTTCATAAATGCACCGCTGCCGCATTTTACATCAAGTACAATGGCGTCGGCTCCAGCAGCAATTTTTTTGCTCATAATAGAGCTTACAATAAGCGGTATTGATTCAACAGTACCGGTAACGTCTCTTAATGCGTATAGTTTTTTGTCTGCCGGTACAAGGCCGTCAGACTGTCCCATTAAAACTATGCCGCTTTCTTTAGCAAATTGAAGAGCCTCGCTTTCATCAATGTTTGTTCTGAAATTTGGAATAGATTCTAATTTGTCTATTGTTCCGCCTGAAAAACCAAGCCCGCGGCCGCTCATTTTTATAACCGGCACCCCGCAGGAAGCAACAAGCGGAGCCAAAATAAGAGTTGTTGTATCTGCTACGCCTCCTGTGGAATGTTTATCTACTTTCGTACCATTAATTGACGAAAAATCAAATGTTTTTCCGGAATGGGTCATGGCGTCTGTAAGAGCAAATGTCTCGTCACGGTCAAGCCCGTTTAAAAAAACAGCCATAAGAAGTGCTGATGTCTGATAGTCCGAAATAGTGCCGTCAGTCACACCGGATACAAAAAAATTTATTTCTTCCCTTGTAAGTTTATGGCGGTCACGTTTTTTAATTATTATATCAACAATGTTCATTTGGATACTCCTTTTGAAAAATAAAGTAAGGCATTTTAAGTTGTGGTTTAATTATACAGCTTTTAATATATTTTTTAAACCTATAAAATTCTTTCTTAACTCATATAAGTGGACATACCTGAATAGAAATTAAATTGTACAAGTATTATTAAAAAGGGTGATAAAATGTTTTTTATAACTACAATTAAAGTACCGCATAAAAAGATCATTAAAAAGGAACGCAAAAAGCACGGCAAGAGTCTGTTAATAACTTTTTTCATACTGTTTTCATTTTTTATGGGTATAAGTTTTGCCAAAATATCACATTTCGGAAATAATGATTCCGAAAAAACTAAGTCGAAGTTCTCTGTTGAAGACGGTGCTTATGTGGAAGACGGACTTCTTGACGAAGAAAGGCTTGGTAAAATTCCTCTTGATAATCTAAAATACTCTCCCGAGCCTGAAATACTTATATTTCATACCCATGCAAGCGAGGAATACAGCGACTGTGATTTAGATGGAAACCATTATACGGTAAACGATGCCTCCAAATATCTCGGTAATCTTCTTTCTGAAAAAGGCTTAAGTGTGGTGCTTGACACAACGGCATACGATGATGACGGAAATGACGGAAGTTATACAAAATCAGAAAAAGGTGTTACAGAGCTGCTTCAAAAATATCCTACAGTTCATGTCTTGATAGATATACATAGAGACAGTCCCAAAGATACTAAAAATCCGGTAATTGGCGGTAAAAAGTGTGCACAGCTTATGCTTGTAGACGGCGTATGTGCTCTTAATAACAACGGCAAAAAAAAGGATGCCGGCGTTGAAAGCCAGTATATAGACCAAAATCTTGCTTTAAGCCTCGCTGTTAAAAACACGTCCGACAGCACGTACCCGTCTTTGATGAAAAGTATATATATTAAGCCATATAGGTACAGCCTCAATATGAAACCTATGTCGCTTCTTATTGAAACCGGAAATGAAAACGACACTTTAAAAGAAGTCGAAAACTCACTTGATTACTTTGCCGATATACTTGTAGGCACAATTGATAAAAAATAAAAGATGTGATATACTTACAGCAAAAATTTATGTATAAACTAAGGAGGATTGCGTGAATGTCATCTTCACGACAAAGTAAAATCAGGAATTTCTGCATAGTTGCCCATATAGACCACGGCAAAAGCACTCTTGCGGACAGGCTGATTCAAAAAACAGGACTTCTTACCGAAAGGGAAATGCAGGAGCAGGTGCTCGATAACATGGATATCGAACGTGAAAGAGGTATAACAATAAAATCTCAGGCCGTAAGGCTTGTATATAAATCAAAATCCGGAGAGGAATATATCTATAACCTTATTGATACACCGGGACATGTAGACTTTAATTATGAGGTTTCAAGAAGCCTTGCAGCGTGTGAGGGTGCAGTGCTTGTTGTTGATGCTGCACAGGGTGTTGAGGCTCAGACATTGGCAAATGTGTATCTCGCAATAGACAATAACCTTGAAATACTTCCGGTAATTAATAAAATCGACCTTCCGAGTGCAAACCCGCAGATGGCTATAAATGAAATTGAGGACATAATAGGTATACCAGCTCATGACGCCCCTTTAATATCGGCTAAAAACGGTATAAATATTGAGGAAGTTTTGGAAAAGATAGCCGAGGTTATACCGCCTCCGTCTGGAGATGAAAACAAACCGCTTAGGGCACTTATTTTTGATTCCGTATACGATTCATATAAAGGTGTAATAGTAATAATGCGTGTAATGGACGGCAAAATACAAAAAGGCTCCAAAGTGCGCTTTATGGCAACAAAAAAGGAATTTGAGGTTGTTGAGGTGGGATATTTTGGTCCTGGAAAACTTATCCCGTGCAATACTCTTTCAGCAGGTGACGTAGGATACTTAACGGCAAGCATTAAAAACGTAGCCGATACACATGTAGGCGATACGGTAACTGATGTAGAAAATCCTACTCATGAACCTTTCCCGGGATACAAAAAAGTAAATCCAATGGTATACTGCGGAATATTTCCTGCAGACGGTGCAAAGTATCCGGAGCTTAAAGACGCTCTTGAAAAATTACAGTTAAATGACGCTTCTCTTTTCTTTGAGCCTGAGACATCGGCTGCATTGGGATTCGGTTTCAGATGCGGTTTTCTCGGTCTTTTGCATCTTGAAATAATACAGGAAAGACTTGAAAGAGAATTTAATCTTGACCTCGTAACAACGGCACCAAGCGTTATATATAAGATTTTTCTAACTGACGGTACTGAAATTGATATTTCAAACCCGTCAAATATGCCTGATCCCGCAAAAATAGAGCATATGGAAGAGCCTGTAGTAAAAGCTGAAATAATACTTCCGAAAGATTATATCGGTACTATAATGGAACTCTGCCAGCAAAGGCGCGGTGAGTATGAAAGTATGGAATACCTCGACGATACAAGAGCTATGCTTGTTTATCATATGCCGCTTAACGAGATAATATATGACTTTTTTGATGTGTTAAAGTCAAGAAGCCGCGGTTATGCTTCATTTGACTATAGTCTTGAGGGCTACAAGGAAAGCAGTCTTGTAAAGCTTGATATACTTGTAAACCGTGAAGTGGTAGACGCTCTTTCGTTTATTGTTTTTAAGGATTCTGCTGTTGAGCGAGGCAGAAAAATATGTGAAAAACTTAAAAAAGAGATACCGAGACATCTCTTTGAAATACCTATTCAGGCAAGCATAGGAAGTAAAATCGTTGCCAGAAGCACAGTAAGCGCAATGAGAAAAGATGTGCTTGCAAAATGCTACGGCGGAGATATTTCAAGAAAGAGAAAGCTTCTTGAAAAACAAAAAGAGGGCAAAAAGCGAATGCGGTCAATAGGTTCCGTAGAAGTTCCGCAGTCAGCATTTATGAGTGTTTTAAAACTTGATGATGAATAAATATTATTTTTAAATTTAGGCCTGTGTAAGCAGGTCCTATTTTTATTGGAGGATTAAAAATGAAACAACCGCTTAGCATTTATATACACATACCTTTTTGTGTAAAAAAATGTCTCTATTGTGATTTTCCGTCATTTGCCGGATGTGAAAACATTTACGATGATTATGTTTCGGCGCTATGCTCTGAAATCAGTGACAATGCTTCTGTTTTTTCTGACTGTGAAATAAAAACCATTTTTATAGGCGGTGGCACACCTACTGTTCTCTCTTGTAAAAATATAGGAAAAATAATGGACAGCATAATTGAAAAATATAATGTATCTAATGACGCCGAAATTACTTCCGAAGCTAATCCAGAAACAGTTGACTTTAAAAAGCTTTCCGAAATGCGTTCAATGTATATAAACAGACTGAGTATGGGCGTTCAGGCATGGCAGGACAGGCTTTTAAAAAAGCTTGGGCGTATACATACAAGAGAAACTTTTGTCGCAAATTTTAATGAAGCAAGACGTGCCGGGTTTAAAAACATCAACTGCGATTTAATGTTTTCACTTCCGTCACAGACAATGGACGATTGGGAAGAAACCTTGGAAAATGTGCTAAAACTTAAGCCGGAACATATATCGGCTTATTCTCTTATAATCGAGGACGGAACTCCGTTTAAAAAAATGTTTGACGAAGGCTGCCTAAACCCAATAGATGATGATATTGACAGGAAAATGTATTATCTCTGTAAAGAAATGTTAAGCGATAAAGGCTATAAGCAATATGAAATAAGCAATTTTGCAAAACCCGGTTTTGAATGCAGGCATAACTGTGTCTATTGGCAGACACAGGAATATGTTGGTTTCGGGCTCGCTGCACATTCATATTTTAACGGAAAAAGATTCCACAATACCCTTGATATGAAAAAGTATATCGAAGCAAAAGGCAGTTTTAATAAACTTCATGAGGATATAGAAATTTTAAGCGAAAAAGAAAAGATAGAAGAATTTATGTTTATGGGATTAAGAATGAATAGAGGAATTGAAAAAGAAGAATTTAAAAACCGTTTTAATTTTGAAATTGACGATATTTATAAAAATGAGCTATGTAAACTCAAGGAAGAAAAACTTATTAATGAAAATAACGGCAGAATATTTCTAACGGAATATGGAATGGATGTAAGTAATTACGTATTTGAAGAATTTATAAAATAAAATTAATATAAACTCAAGCCGGTAATTGAGTAAAGCCTTTATCGGCTTGAGTTTATATTTCAAGACATTGTTGTTTCTGATTAAACAAATGTTCTCCCAAAGTGAACAAATTCTGTACACATTCGGAATAAATCATAATCCTGTTTTTTATTTTGTCATAATATCAATACGTTCATCACGTCTTTTTGAATATATAATTTTTTGTGCTGTATATAATCCCGTATAGCCTGAAAGCATATAGCTTACGGCACATGCGGAAGCAAAAAACGGCAGCCCTTCGGAACCAAAAAGCTCAATACTTAAAATTAGAGCTGTAACAGGACAGTTTGTAACACCGCAGAAAATACTAACAAGCCCAATTCCTGCTCCAAATGAAGGGTCAATCCCGAAAAGCCCCGATATAGCATTTCCAAAAGTTGCTCCGGTATAAAAAGCCGGTACTATCTCTCCGCCTTTAAAGCCTGCTCCAAGAGTAAAAGCAGTAAATATTATTTTAATTAAAAAGACATATATCGGTATGCTTCCAGTAAATGACCTTGCAATAATGTCCATTCCGGCACCGTTGTAGTCTTTTGTTCCGGCAATAAGCGTAAATACAATTATTATTGCTCCGCCTGCAATTGCTCTAAGATATTTGTTTTCAATATACTTTTTGTAAAGTCCCGCTACTCTTTTCATAATAAAACAAAAAAGCATGCTTACAAATGCACATAAAACTGCAAGAATAAGAACTCTGCATATATTATCTACATCAAGCTCGCATATGTCATTGATTTTATATGCTGTAGGCAGCACGCCAAAATTTTTTGCAACCATCCAGCCTGTGACAGCCGCAACAATACATGGCACAAGAGCCGAAAAGTGCATAACGCCAATGCTCACTATTTCAATTGACAAAACAGCCGACGTAACAGGAGTGCCGAAAAGCGCCGAAAAAGCCGCCGCCATACCGCACATGCTCATAACGTTCATGTCTTCTTCGTCAAATTTGAAGACTGTACCAATAGTGTCAGAAAGGCTGCTGCCAAGCTGAAGAGCTGCTCCTTCACGTCCTGATGAGCCGCCGAACATATGAGTTACAACAGTGCTCACAAAAATAAGCAAAGTAGTTCTTAGAGGCACTTTTTCTTTCCCACGGCATGAAACTAAAACAAAGTTTGTACCCTGATCGTTTTCCGCACCAAGGATTTTGTAAAGCCAAACAATAAAAATACCTCCAAGCGGCAGCAAAAGTATTATTATGCTGTGCTGCATCCTATATGTAGTTACGAACCCGACAGCATAGTGAAAAGCCGTGCTTACAAGCCCAACCACAACACCTACTAAAATAGCCACCAGTACCCATTTGATAAATGCCTTCATGTCTTTAGACATTTCCATCAAATCAATCAAAATAAGCCCCCCTTAAAGCATTAACTCAAAACCGTGTATATTTTAGCATAAATGCTCAATTCATGCAAACTATTGAATTATTTTATAAATATTTTTGAAAAAAATCTCTCCGAATAATAATTCGGAGAAATATAAGGAAATATGGATTTTAAATTAGCATTGTTATGTAATAAAAGCAATAAACGTACCTATGAAAAAAGCACCGCAAATAAGCAGTTTGGCTATTAAATCGTTTTTTTTCAGAACATACCTAAGTAACAGTGCAATTAAAACAAGCACTGCAGGGATATATGCGAAAGCTATAGTTTTATTCATATTTTCAGGAAGAGATTTAATGTTATAAAACGTTGATGCAAATCCGATTGCTGCAGTTATAAGAAAAGCGATGTTATTTTTTATTTTGCTATCCCATATAAACATAAAAATTGCCGAAGCAACTCCCAAAAGGGATACTGCAACAAGTATCAGCATCAATACTGCCAGTGCCATGAAATCATCTCCTTGGTAAATCAGAAACAAACAGCTATTTTTCTGCCGAGGGCAAACGAATAAATATATACTTCATCAGGCTTTCTTCCAATATCCCTCTCTATAGCCATAGCATAAACTTTGAGTTGTGTCAAATACTTTTTGATGAATATTTCTTCATTTTCGTCACGATTCATGTCTGTTTTATAGTCTAAAAGCACAGTTTTTCCTTTTACCTTAAAGAAACAGTCAATAATACCATGAATAAGTATTATTTCTTTTGAGTCCCTAAAATTTTCGTCTTTGTATATTTCATATGGAGCAAGACTAAGCGCAAATGGTGCTTCTTTTTTCACTTCATCGGCATTTCTAATTCTTTCTCCCAAATCCGAGTTAAGAAAGTCAATTATTTTTTGCCTGTCAACAGATTGTGCTTCATCAGGCAAAAGCAGTTTTTTTTCAGTCATTTCGCCAATGCAGTTATTTAAGTCAGAAATTGTATAATTTTTCCTGAAGTCAATATATTCCAAAACAGAATGCATTGCCGTACCTTTTTTGGCCGGTGAAATTTTCTTGAATTCATTTGATATAAACTCCGGTTCTTTAAGCACCGGAAATTTTTGTTCCTCATTTTTGAGCATTCTTTTTAAATCACTTATTGAAATATTAGACGGCACCTGTGACAAATCTTCATGCTTATATTTCCAGTTCATGTCAATAACAGGAACCTTATTTTCAATGCTTTTTTCATTCAAAGTGCATTCGTTTATAAAAAGAGATTCTTTTTTTCTTATTGTATTAACATTCCATTTAGAAGGATGATTGAAAAAGGTTCCTTCCATAATTGAAATACCGCCTAAATCTCTAATTGCTTCACCGTCTTTGTGTCGGCTTACGGCACTGCATATCCAGTCAAGGTAACAGTAAGCGTTTTTTCTTGCTATGTAAGGAAGAAGTTTTTCTCTGCTGTCTGCAAAAAGTGACCATTTTTGGCAGCTTTTTTCGACATTTTTAACTGTTCCGGTAAGTATAAGTTTTTCTTTGGCTCTTGTCATAGCCACATAAAGAATACGCATTTCTTCCGAAAGGCTCTCGTTTTTAAGCCTGTCGGATATTATGTTTTTTGATAAAGTTGTCCGCTTAACACGTTTTTTTATGTCTGTAAAATCACAGGCAAGTCCCATTTTTCTGTGCAATAGCACAGCTTCCGATGAATCACGCACATTGAATTTTTTGCCGAGACCGCATATGAAAACTACAGGAAATTCAAGCCCTTTGCTTTTATGTATACTCATTATTCTTACAAGATTTTCATTTTCGTCGGCGATTTTAGCTTCTCCTATATCGGCACCTGATTTTTCAACTTTTTCGATGTATCTTACAAAGTTAAAAAGTCCTCTCATGTTCCCGTCTTCAAGGTTCTGTGCTCTTTCAAGAAGCATTCTTAAATTAGCCTGCCGTATTTTTCCGGATGGCAAAACAAGGCAGTAGTCATAATAGCCTGTCTTAGTGTAAATGTCCCACAATAATTCTCTTACGGAAATAAAAGCCGATTTGTTTTTCCAATCTGTAATATCATTAATAAACATATTTATTTTTTTTCGGAGTATTTCATCTTCTCCATTTTCGGCATAGCTTCTTAAACAATCGCAAAAATCACCATTACAAAACATTCTGATTTTCAGTAAATCATCGTCGTCACAGCCATAATAAGGTATTTTAAGCGACGCCATAAGAGGAATGTCCTGCCTGAAATTGTCAATTACTCTTATTAAACTCATTATGTCTTTAATTTCTTTTCTTGAAAGGTATCCGCTGTTTATATCGCTGAATGCCGGTATGGAAAAAGCCGAAAATACATTCTGAGCTGTATCAGCCCAATTTTTTGTTGTTCTTAAAAGAACTACAATGTCGCTGTATTTTATTTTGCGTTCTTTGCCGCGTTCTTTGCCGCTTTCTTTGTCACGCACCGTAAATCCGCTTGAAACAAGCTCGTTTATTCTTTTTGCAGCAAACATAAATTCCAGCTGTATATTTGTAATATCACTGTCGCCGTTATCGTTTTCTTCTTTGTTTTCAAGCTCTATTATGTCAAGCTCTGTTTTGTTGTTTTGGCTTTCATCAAAAACGGCTCCTGCCTTTAAACTGTCCTCGTCGGTATATTCCATTTCTCCAAGGTCATAAGAAAAAAGCTGTTCAAATATAAAGTTAGTGCAGTCAAGTATTTCTTTTCTGCTTCTGAAATTTTTTATTAGGTCAATTTTAACTTGTTTTCCTTCTCTTTTGTAAACTTCATATTTTTCGGTAAAAAGCTCAGGAGCCGCCTGCCTGAAACGGTAAATGCTCTGTTTGACATCCCCAACCATAAATCGGTTGTTTTCACCTTTTCCGCGGCCGCTTACGCTTTGAAGTATCATTTCCTGAACAGGATTGCTGTCTTGGTATTCATCGGTCATTACCTCGTAAAATCTTTGCTGAAGCTCCAAAGCTTCACTTGACGGATTCCCGTTTTCGTCAACTAAAATCTGTATGGCGAAATGCTCAAGGTCACTGAAATCAACTATATTTTTTTCTTTTTTTGCAATACTGTATAAATCATCAAATTTTTTAATAAGTTCCGTTAAATTCTTAAGATATACAGCAGAGCATTTCATATCCTGCGACATTTTGCTGTTTTCGGCATAGAAAAAATTATCCCTGATATAATCTATGCTTTTTTTAAGACTGTCCCTTAAATTTTTAATAATGCCTGCCGCATCTTTGTCGTCATTTTTTGATGTACGTCCCAAATTGCAAAATTTATACTCTGAAATAAACTCTCCGAATTTTACCAAGTCTTTTTCAAGTAAAGATTTCATGTAATCGATATCGTCAATGTCACACTGCAGAGCCTTGGCATATCCTAAAGTAATATTTTTGCTGTTTGCTTTTTTTGCATAATCATAAGCGGCATCCAAATATGTACGGCATATTGTTTTAATATACCCTCCCCAAACCGAATGTTCAATGTCGTCGCCTGCAAAATCATAATCTGCTATTTTTTCGTCAAGCCATGCTTTGTAAAACGGCATGCTTCTTAAAAATGAATATACATTTATAACCAATTCTTTAAGACGCCTGTCACCTGTGCTTTCTGAAAAAACCTCCACAAGCTGTAAAAAATCCTCGTTTTCGTCTCTTGAGTATTCACTTTCAAAAAGCTTGTCCAATACCTCGTCAATAATTACGTTGCATTCATTTTCATCGGCAATTCTGAAATCTGGGTCAATATTTACTTTTATGTAATTTTCACGTACAACACGCATACAAAAAGAATGTATGGTAGTGATATAAGCATGATTAAGCAACGTAAGCTGTCTTAAAATATGCTCATTTTCAGGTTCTGACTCTATTTCTTTGTTTATAGCTTTTCCTATTCTGTCACGCATTTCGGACGCTGCCGCAGATGTAAACGTAACAATAAGAAGATTGTCTATGTCAATGTGTTTTTTAGGATTAGTTATTATGCTCACAATTCTTTCAACAAGAACGGCCGTTTTTCCGCTTCCTGCCGAAGCCGAAACAAGAATGTCGCTGTCTCGTTTTTCTATAGCCGAAAGCTGTTCCTCTGTCCATTTTGCCATTGACATAAATAATCCTCCTACTGAGCTTTAGATATTTCAATACGCCTGTTAAAAGAAATATATTTTGTGTAATAGCGCATGAATGTTCTAAAAGAATTATAGCAGAAATTTTCCGTAAATGCCACTGCAAAAAGGCTCGGTTTAATTATGCCGAGAGTATGTCCAATAAATGCCTTTGAAAAAAGAGGCCAGAATTGCTCTTTATTTTCCATTCGGCATTTAAAAAGTAGCTGAAAAAGTAGTTTTTCAGTTTCCTCAAAATCAAAAACTCTAAAAAGAGCGTCTTTTAACTCCTTAATATTAATTTTTCCCCGTTTTTTGGCTGAAAGGCTAATAGTGTAATATATAGAAAGCATTCTGTAAAATCGTCTGCACTTGTTCCCGTCAAGATTTTTTAAATTTCTGAAGAAAATATTGCTTCTTGCTGTAAACGGAGAAAAAAATGTGTCTGAATCAATATGTATAAATTCCGCCTCAAAAGCAAGCAGGTCACGAATAAACATATTGTTTTCCGTCATTGCATTGTCAACATAATTTTTTTTAAGCTCAGCCATTGTATTTTTGTTTTCTTTATAACTTTCAAATTTTTTTATATAAAATCTTTTTTTCATTTTTTTGCACCTCCAATTTTTATTTTAATGTTACATTAAGGACAAAGCAAAAACATTCGTGTTCATAATTGTCACAAAAAAATTTATAAAAATTAAAAATACAATAGAAAAAAACAGCTTTGTTAAAAAAAGCTGTTTTATAATTAAATTAAATGTACAAAAAAGGCCGTTACAACTTACTGTAACGACCTGTTTGTTATTGAAGCATTTGTTTTACAAGAGTGCTGACGATTTTGCTATCTGCACGTTCCTTTACTTTAGGAGTAATGCAGCGCATAACCTTTCCCATATCTTTAATTGAAGAAGCACCTGTTTCTTTTACTGTCTGTTCAACTATCTCTTTTATCTCACTTTCAGTGAGCTGTTCAGGAAGATAACCAAGCAAAACATCTATTTCCTTGTTTAGTTCATCAATAAGATCCTGTCTTCCGCTTTTTACAAAATCAGGCATAGAATCACGGCGTTTTTTGAGTTCCTTTGCGATAACATCAAGAACGCCTTCATTGTCAAGCTCTACCTGCTTATCCTTCTCGATTTGGAGGACACCAGAACGAATAAGCTGTATAGTATTTTTACGTACAGTCTCCTTATTTTTCATGGCTTCCTTCAGATCCTGTAAAAGTTTTTCCTTCAATGACATTTGAATCATTCCTGCTTTCAATTATCTGAATTTACGTTTTCTTGCAGCCTCTGACTTCTTTTTGCGCTTAACGCTCGGCTTGTCATAATGTTCTCTCTTACGAACTTCACCCATTATACCGTCTCTGGCACAGTTTCTTTTAAAGCGACGAAGAGCACTATCCAAGGATTCATTTTCTTTTACTCTAACCTCTGACATGAATTTCCCTCCCTCCGTAAGCTTAATTCGTAAAATAAGCGGTGCGAAATCCATCCACACCACATACCTAAAGATTATACACAAAAAAACTAATTGCGTCAACCACAAAACTTATTTTAAGCATTATTAATTATATTTTTCGGCAATTTAACTATTTATTTTACAAAAAACGCAAATTGCCAAAGGTGGAACAGTAATGTTTATGCTGTTTTCGCACCTTCCTCCCCTAATTTCGGAAGAATAAAACTTTCCTTCATTCATAACACCGCTTCCTCCAAAGTCGCAGCTGTCACTGTTTAATATTTCCTTATAAATACCGCTTTCGGGCACACCAAGCTTGTAGCCGCTGTGCACAGATTCAGTAAAATTACAAATAAAAATCAGTTCTTCACTGTCACAGTGTCTTTCAAATGAAACAAGACTTCTGTCACTGTCGTCACAGTCAATCCAGCTAAAACACATAGGGTCGAAATCTTTTTGCCAAAGTGCCGGATGATGCAGATAAAAATGATTCAAGGCCTTCATATATTTTTGCAGACTTTTATTAGTGTCATATTTAAGCAGATGCCAGTCAAGACTTCTCTCTTCGCTCCATTCTGAAAACTGTCCAATCTCATCGCCCATAAAAAGGAGTTTTTTCCCGGGATGCGCGTACATAAATCCATATGCAACACGCAGATTCGCGGCTTTCTGCCAAATGTCGCCCGGAACTTTTGTCATCATTGAGCCCTTCATGTGCACAACCTCATCATGAGAAAGCACCAAAATAAAGTTTTCGTTATAATTATACATCATACTGAAAGTAAGATTGTTATGATGAAATTTTCTGTATACTGTTTCTTTTTTAATATAACTTAAAAAATCATTCATCCAGCCCATGTCCCACTTAAAAGTAAAACCGAGGCCGTTATATTTTACATCCCTTGTCACACCTTCCCATGAAGTAGATTCCTCCGCCATCATCATTACACCATGATGTTTTATTTGCATGACAGAGTTTAAATGCTTAATAAACTCTACAGCTTCAAGGTTTTCCCTGCCTCCATACCTGTTAGGCAGCCATTCTCCGTCGCTTCGGCAGTAATCAAGATAAAGCATTGACGCAACTGCGTCTACTCTAAGGCCGTCAACATGAAATTTCTCAACCCAGAAAAGAGCATTTGAAATAAGAAAATTGCTTACTTCTTTTCTTCCATAGTTAAAAATATAAGTCCCCCACTGCACATGCTCTCCAATCCGTGGGTCCTGATGCTCATAAAGAGCCGTTCCATCAAAACGTGCAAGTCCTGATGAGTCTTTAGGAAAATGCGCCGGCACCCAGTCAAGTATTATGCCAATTCCTCTTTGATGGCATTTGTCTATAAGATACATAAGCTCGTCTGGAGTCCCATATCTGCTTGTGGGAGCAAAATATCCAGTTACCTGATATCCCCAGCTTCCGTCAAATGGATGCTCGGCAAGTGGCATAAACTCTATATGTGTGTATCCCATATCACAAACATAATCGCAAAGGTCTTCGGCAGCTTCTTCATAAGTCATAAAACGGTTGTCTTTTCCGTATCTGCGCCATGAGCCCAAGTGAACCTCATAAATGTTTACAGGCTTTTCATAGCGTTCCTCTTTAGTTCTTTCGGCAATCCATTTCTCATCATTCCATTTATACTTGTCAATGTTAAAAACTATTGAGCCAGTTTCAGGTCTTAATTGAGTAAAATTGCCATAAGGGTCAGTTTTTTCAACAACGTTTCCGTCCTGCTTTTTTATACGGTATTTGTAAATATCATTTTCTTTAACTCCCGGAATAAAAAGCTCCCATATGCCGCTTTCTCCGAGAACACGCATTTGGCTTCGTCTTTCATCCCAAGAGTTAAATGTGCCGCCAACTGCAACACTTTTGGCATTAGGCGCCCATACTGCAAAGGCCACCCCTTCAACACCGTCAACAGTCATTATATGCGAGCCAAGCTTTTTATATATCTCATAGTGTGTCCCCGAACCAAAAAGGTACCTGTCATAGTCGGTTATTGTAGGTTCAAAAGTATACTGGTCGTAAGTTTTCCAAATACTGTTTCCAAAATCCACATTAAGCACATATTTAAAATATTTTTCCCTGTTTGGTATTATAACCTCAAAAAATCCGTCATCATGAATTTTTCTCATAGTAAAGCTTAGACCAGTTTTTATATCAATAACCTTTATGCCGACAGCATTCGGAATAAACTCTCTTACGGCTACAACATTTTTACCCCTGTATTTTATTTCATGCATTCCCAATACACTGTGAGGGTTGCTAAATTCCGCTTTCAGTATAAGTTCAATCTGGCTTATGCTTACCGAACAAACCATAATGCCACCCCATTTTTTATTTACATTTTTCAAAAGCCTGTTTAAAATCGGCAATTATGTCGTCCGCATTTTCAATTCCCACGGAAAGCCTAATCATGTCCGGAGAAATTCCACACTTTATAAGTTCTTCGTCCGATAGCTGTCTGTGTGTTGTAGAAGCAGGCTGCAATACGCATGTTCTCGTGTCGGCCACATGTGTTACAAGAGCCACCATTTTAAGAGCGTTTATAAACTTCCTGCTGGCATCGCGTCCGCCTTTTACACCAAAAGTCATAACACCGCTTTGGCCTTTCGGAAGGTATTTTTGCCCAAGCTCATAATATTTACTGCTTTTAAGCCCGGGATATTCTACCCAAGCACACATGTCTGAGTTTTCAAGGAATTGCGCTATTTTTAAAGCGTTTTCGCAGTGACGCTGCATACGCACATGAAGGCTTTCGCAGCCAAGATTTGTAAGCCATGTGTTAAACGGACTCGGAGTCATACCAAAGTTTCTCATAAGCTGAACTCTTGCTTTTGTAATAAACGCTGCTTTTCCGAAATTTTTGCTGTAGCTAAGTCCGTGATAGCTTTCGTCAGGCTCAACCATCTGCGGAAATTTTCCGTTGTCCCAATTAAAGTTTCCGCCGTCTACAACAACTCCGCCGAGAGCAACGGCATGACCGTCAAGGTATTTGCTTGTAGAATGTATAACAACATTTGCTCCAAATTCAAACGACCTGCAAAGATACGGCGTAGCAAAAGTGTTGTCAACAAAAAACGGTATGCCAAGCTTGTCGGCTACAGACTTAAATTTATCGAAATCCAAAACATTTGCAAGCGGATTGCCAAGTGTTTCGCCGTATATCAGCTTTGTGTTCGGCTTTGCCAAAGCAAGTATCTCATCTTCCGGAATGTCTGGGTCAAACATTATGGCTTCTATTCCCATGTCTTTAAAAGTAGTTGTAAAAACAGTGTAGCTTCCGCCGTAAATGGTGTTTGATGCAAGTATGCTGTCACCTTGTTTACATACGTTCATAACCGCAAGAGTAACGGCTGCCATACCTGAAGATGTGGCAAGAGCACCAACCCCGCCTTCCATAAGCGCCATTTTCTTCTCAAAAACATCAGTAGTTGGGTTTGCAAGTCTTGTGTACATCGGTGTATCCTGCTCAAGGTCAAAAACACTTGCAAGTTCTTCACATGTGTTGTATCTGAAAGTTGTGCTCATTTCTATAGGCATAACACGCGCCTTTGCGTTTTCAGGCCAGTATTCACCCTGAACAGCCATAGTTTCAATGCTCCATTGGTTTTTATCCATATTTTAGCCTCCTGATTTCAAAATTAAAAATAACAGGTATAATTTTTCTGTTGAAAACATTATACTTTATATTGCGCAGCTTTTCCATAATAAATTGCACGAAAGCTTATGTAATATTAAAATGGTAAATAATAAACACAAAAGGAGAATGCAAAGTGAACGATAAAAAGTGGGATTTAACACCGATATATGAATCATTTGACAGTGAAAGTTTTAAAAAAGATATTGAAAAACTTACAAGATTAATATCTTCTCTACAAGTATGGGCAGAAAACGAATTGAAAAATACTGAAAATTCGGCAGAAAAAATTAAATTTTTTATTAATCAAAGAAATATAATAGATGACCTTTCCCAGAAACTTTCCGTATACGCTCAGCTTTCATTAAATGAAAATTCCGAAAATGAAACGGCATTAAAATATGCTGAAAAGACCGAAAAAATAATTTCTGATACATCTATTCCCTACACGGCTTTTGAGAAATGGTTTTCAGGTCTTGAAAACAAAGAAGAAATATACAAAGACGCAGAGCTTTCAAAATACAGATTTTTCCTTGAAGAGATTAATAAAAAAAGCCGCTACCTTCTAAGTGAAAAAGAAGAAGAAATAATTTCAAAAATGAAAGCTACAGGCTCATCATCTTGGGAAAAGCTGTGGGAAAAACTTATAACTTCTCTAATGCCGGAGGTTGGAACAGATAAAAAACGCTATTCGTTTTCCGATGTAAGGAATATGGCTTATTCCCCATCACAGCAGCTTAGGAAGGCAGCATACGAAGCTGAAATAAAGTGCCTTGATACAATTAAGATTCCGTCTGCAGCGGCTTTAAACGGCATAAAAGGCGAAGTTTTAAATATCTGTAATATACGCGGCTACAGTTCACCTCTTGAAATGACTTTAATCGATTCAAGACTTGACAAAGAAATATTTGATAACTTAATTACTTCAGTTAAAAACCTTGTTCCTTGTTTTAAGAAATACTTTGAAAGAAAAGCAAAATTATTGGGCTGTAAAAAATTGAAATTTTATGACTTGTTTGCGCCTTTGGGCAAAAACAACAAAACTTATTCATACGATGATGCCCAAAAAATAATAATTGAAGTGTTTTCATCTTTCAGTCCTAAAATGGGAAATTTTGCAAAAAATGCTTTTGATAATAATTGGATAGACGTTTATCCCCGTCAGTATAAGACAGGCGGAGCCTTCTGCGAATGTATACATTCAATAAAACAAAGCCGAATACTTACAAATTTTACCGGTTCATTTTCCGATGTAGTAACAATTGCCCATGAATTAGGCCACTCTTTTCACGACAGCCTGCTTTATAACTCTCCCGCAATAAACAGCGATTATCCTATGCCTGTTGCCGAAACCGCCTCAACATTTGCGGAATGCCTAATAAAAAATGCCGTAATGAAAAATTCTGAAAAAGAAGAAGCTCTTTCTATACTTGAAAACGATATATCGGACAGTGCACAGGTTATATGTGATATATACAGCCGTTTTATGTTTGAGAAAAAAGTATTTGAAAAAAGAACAGATGGTCCTCTTTCACCGGATGAGTTTTCAAAAATAATGCTTGAGGCACAAAAAGAGGCATACTGCGGCAGCTTGGATGAAGAATTTCTTCATAAGTATATGTGGATAGTAAAACCGCATTATTATGACGCTGACTATAACTATTATAATTTTCCGTATGCTTTCGGCCTTATTTTCGCAAAAGAACTTTACTCAATTTATGAAAAAAAAGGTGCCGAATTTGCCAAAGATTATGAAAAAATATTCAAAGCAACCGGCAGCAATTCAATAAAAGATGTGGCAATGATAGCCGGAATAGATATGACAAAAAAAGATTGGTCATCAGCCGAGGAAATAATTAAAAAAGATATTGATAAGTTTTTGGAAATGACAAAATAATAAAATCTCTGCATTAAGCATGCTTGAACAATAATGAGCCTTACAGATAAGACATACCTTTTTGAGACGTACCTTTTTGGCAAATCTGTAGGGCCGTACATATTAACCTCAGGGAGTGCAGATAGAACATATGAAAATACAAAAGAAAATCCTTATTGTTTTTCTGTTAATTATAATAACCGATATTTTCAAGTGGTTTTTGTTTTCGGATATTCTTAAATATTCTTTTATTATAATGCTGCTTATTTCAGCCTATTTTTCAAAAGACAAATTACTTTTTTCAGCTTTTTTTATGAGTTCTTTAGCAGATTTTATGCTGATTTTTACATCAAAATATCAATTGGGAATGTTGTTTTTTTCAATCGCATTTTGCATATATATAATCCGACACAGCGGTCAAAAGCTATTAATACCAATAATTTTTTTAGCTGTTTTTATACTAAATAAAACAGGCATACCGTATATATATATTGTATACGTATGTCTGTTTTACATCAACTTATATTATGTTTTCAAAAACTGCCGTCGGCTTTTTTTGCCGTTTTTTCTTTTTGCCATATGTGATATAATTACGGCTCTGCGCTTTTACTGCATTAAAATACCGTCATATGTGATTTGGATGTTCTACGCTCCGGCAATATACCTTATTGTTTTCACTCCCGCCACAATGTAGCAATCTCACAATGGATTTCTTCTTCGTTATCGGCGTTTACAATCATTGTAATTAATTTCTTTACTCCATTTTCATCCTTTAAGTATGTTTTTGCTTTGACTTTGTCATTCATATAGCTTTCTTTTCTGTACACAACTCTTACATCAAAACATCTGTAATTGTCATATATTTTCTCAGGAACCATGTCAATTGCCCAAGCAATATACTGAGTGTTGTTTGCATGTCCGTTGGAATCTGTCTGAGAACGCATTACCACTGCCTCAAATATACTCATAGGCTCACCCTCAGGCTTCGGCATACGGTATTTCTCATTTTCAATTGCCGGGCCAATCCCGCTTTTGTAGTCTTCAGCCACATGTGACGGTATACGTTCAATACTTCTTTTTTTCATATCAAGCACAATCCAGCGTGACGACACTCTTATAACTGTTTCTCCGCTTTGGGAAATAACGTCGTAGCTTCTTTCGGCCTGAAAACCTCTGCATGCCGACGCCCATGTCTCAAGACATATTTCATCTCCGTATTTAGGCATGCTGTCAATTACTATGTGCCAGTTTGAAATTATCCACGCTTTATTAATTGAACCAAGATAACTAATTGTGTACCCAAGATTATCCGAGTTGTCTATAGCAAGGTCCTGCAAAAGTTCCGTAAGAGAACTGATTTTAAGTTTTAGCTTGTTGTCTGTCATATAATAAGAAATTTGTTTGTTTTCACTGAATTTTCCAAGCATCTAATGTCTCCTTTAGAAAAATCAAAGCATAGGCGAAATAAGTCTCGCCACAGATTCTCTGAATTTAAAAATTTTACCTCTGTTTTTATAATCCTCATATGTTATCCTCTTGCTGTCCTCAATATCTTTAATGAAATCTGCCTCAAGCCCGGCTACTATTTTTTCATCATAAATAAAGGAATTTACCTCAAAATTAAGACCGAAGCTTCGCACATCCATATTTGCGGTTCCTACCGTTGCCACAAGAGAATCTATAAAAATTGTTTTGCTGTGAATAAATCCGTCAGTGTACTGGTATACTTTTACCCCGACCTCAATAAGCTCTCCAAGATATGACATACTTGACCAATATACAAAGAAATGGTCCGGATGGGCCGGTATTATAATTCTAACATCTATACCTGACAGCGCAGCAACTTTAAGTGCCTCAAGCACTCCCTCATCCGGCGAAAAATAAGGTGTTTCAATATATATATTTTTCTCTGCTTCATTTATCATTTTAAAATACCCATTTTTCACATTCTGCCATTTTGTGTCAGGCCCGCTTGATACAATCTGTGCCGGAAGATAACCAAGCAGCGGCTTTTTAGGGAAATAAAACTCGGAAATTTTAAGTTCTTCGTTTGAAAAGAAATTCCAGTCCATCATAAACCTAAGCTGAAGCTGATCAACGACGTCTCCCTCAAACCTGACATGAGTATCTCTCCAATACCCGAAACGTTTAACGTCGCCCAAATATTCATCACCAATGTTAAATCCGCCTATATAGCCGATTTGGCCGTCTATTACTGCAATTTTTCTGTGGTCTCGATAGTTTATCCTTATAAAAAGCGGCGGATTAAACGGCGTAACTTTTCCGCCGGCTTTTATAACCGGAGTAAAAAAATAATCAGGCAATGACATATTGCCCATAAGGTCATATATTATTCTTACTTCTACTCCTCTTATTGCCGCTTTCGTAAGATGATAAATCATTCTTCTGCCAAGTTTATCGTTTCTGAAAATGTAATATTCAAGATGTACATAATTTTTTGCATTGTCAATGTCATTTATTAGCGATTCAAATTTAAGTTTGCCGTCGGTAAAGCGCCGCATTGAGTTGTTGTATGTCATCCAGCTTCCGCTTCTTATGTTCAGTGTGGCAAAGTCCCTTAAATGTCCATAATTTTTATCAAGCTCAATACCATCGGTACTGAAAATCTGCTTTCCGATTTCGTCGCTTAAAAGATTGTTGCTTTTAATAAAATCAAAAAGTATTTTTTCGTCAAGCTTTTGCTTTCTGCCGAAAATTCTTTGTTTGCCGGTATTTCTTCCAAAAATCATATATATTAAAAATCCGGCTACCGGAACAAAGAACAGAACAAACAGCCACGCCCATGTACTGGCAGGATTCCTACGCTCAAAAAAAACGACTATTGCGGCAAGTATAACATTTAATATAAATATCGCGCTTACAATATAAAAAATAACATTAAAATACACTTTGCCACTCCTTTCAAAAGATCGTATTTTTAAAATAAGATTATTCTACCATATTTTTGTAAGATTTCATACTACAAAGCACTTTTTTAGTTAGTTTTTAAATTTTCTATTTCCTAAATTAAAATAATATGCTAAAATTAAGGTTAAGTTACTTTTAAGGAGGATGTACAAAATGCAGTTAAGCGATATTATACTATTAGTCGCAATAATCGTCGCAGTAGTTATTGGCTTGATGATTTATTTTGGAAGAAAAAGCTATGCAAAATCTCTTGAGGCACAGTCTTTCATAAATCAGTATAAAATGGTAACGCCTATACTTGTTATAGACAAAAGGTTTGAAAAGCCTTCAACCAAAAATCTTCCCAAAAACATTTATGAAAAGCTTCCTAAAGCCGCTCATATAAGGAAGATGCCTATAGTTAAAGCAAAAGTAGGTCCGCAGATACTTACACTTATGTGCGACAAAAATATTTACGATGTATTGCCTGTAAAGAAAACCGTAAAGGTAGAGCTTGCCGGTATTTATATATCACATGTTATTGGCATGAATCTTGAAGATAAAAAGAAAAAAACCGTTGGTCAGAAATTGTCTTTGTGGCTCAAAAAAAATCAAAATAATATGCCTAAATAAAACTGCTGTATAGCAGAGTGTAAATTTATCTAATAATTTAATTTTATTAAGCCCTGTATATAAAGCTTATGCTTTGTAATACAGGGCTTTTTTATTAAATACTTAATGACTGGTTGTTGTCACTTGGCATGCTTATTCTTTTTTCTTTCTTAATTACTACCTTTTCAAAATTCTTATGTGCTACATCCATCATAAGCTTTATACGGTTAAGCTGGTTTACTTCACTTGCTCCCGGGTCATAGTCGACGGCCACAATGTTTGCCGCAGGGTTGTTTCTCTTAATTTCTTTTATAACACCTTTGCCAACAATGTGGTTAGGCAGACATGCAAAAGGCTGAGTGCAGACTATGTTTGTAACACCGTCATGTATAAGCTCCATCATTTCGCCTGTAAGGAACCATCCTTCGCCTGTTTGGTTGCAGAGCGAAACTATAGGCTCGGCATATTTTCCAAGAGTTTCAATTCTTGCAGGAGCTGTAAAGCGTCTGCTCTTGTTAAGCGCCTCTATAAGCGGTTTTCTGAAATGCTCAATAAGAGCTATTATGCTCTTGCCTTCTATGCTCTTAATTGCTTTTGCGCCAAGGTATTTGTGCTTTTGCACAGAGTTGTAGCCTGAGTATAATCCAAATCCAAGCAGGTCCGGAACAACGGCTTCGGCTCCCTCTTTTTCTATTGTACCCACAAGATTGTTGTTTGCAGTAGGGTGAAACTTAACAAGTATCTCCCCTACTATTCCGACTCGCGGCTTTCTTTGCCCAGTAACTTCAAACTCATCAAAATCTTTTACAATGGCTTTTATGTTTGAAGCAAAGTTAGAACCCGTTATAACATCTTTTTTTACTTTTTCATTCCATTTTTCATAAAGAGCGTTTGCAGAGCCGGGTGTCTTTTCATAAGGCCGTACTCTGTAAAGCACACGCATAAAAAGGTCGCCGTATACAAATGCCTGAATAACTCTTTTGGCAAGCGGAAGAGAATATTTCCAGCCCGGATTTTTCTCAAGTCCGGCGCTTACCGAAATAACCGGAATATATTCCATGCCGGCATTTTTAAGTGCTTTTCTTATAAAACCTATGTAATTTGAGGCACGGCATCCTCCGCCTGTCTGGCTCATAAGCACACCGACTTTGTTTAAGTCGTATTTTCCGCTTTTTAGAGCGTTTATAAGCTGGCCTACAACAATAAGAGCAGGATAGCATGCATCATTATTTACGTATTTAAGGCCGGTATCAATAGAATTTCTGTCTATTGCTGGCATTACCACTATTTTGTATCCACTTGCCTTAAAAGCCTCTTTTAATATGTCAAAATGAATAGGTGACATCTGCGGGCAAAGCAAAGTGTAGTCCTTCTTCATTTCTTCTGTAAAAAGCTTTCTCTTTAATGACGCATCGCCTTTTTTAGGCACAACGCCCATGGCTTTTCTGTCCTCTATTGCCGCAATAAGAGACCTGATTCTTATTCTTGCGGCACCGAGATTGTTTACCTCGTCAATCTTAAGAGATGTATATATCTTTCCGGCAGCATTCAGTATGTCTTTTACTTCATCTGTTGTAACAGCGTCAAGTCCGCAGCCGAACGAATTAAGCTGTATATATTCAATGTCATTTCTTGTCTTCACAAAAGCAGCAGCCTCATAAAGTCTTGAATGGTACATCCATTGGTCACGTACAACAAGAGGTCTTTCTACATGCCCCATCCAAGCCACACTGTCTTCGGTAAGCACAGGCATTCCAAAACCAGTTATAAGCTCTGGTATGCCGTGGTTTATTTCAGGGTCAACATGATATGGCCTTCCGCCAAGAACAATACCTGTTACGTGGTGCTTTTCAATGTATTCAATAGCCTCCGTACCCTTTTGGTGCATGTCTTCTCTGAATTTGGTCCATTCGTCCCAGCCGAAATTAACTGATTCTCTAACTTCGTTTTTAGTTACTCCAAAATCACGGAATTCATATGTAAGCCTGTCAACAAGAGCGTCTCTGTTTTTAAATGATAAGAAAGGATTCATAAATTTTATGTTCTTTTCACGTATTTCCTCAACATTGTTTTTAATGTTTTCGGAATATGACGCAACTATCGGGCAGTTATAACACTCGTCGGCATTTTCAATATCTGGCCTTTCATATGCAATAGCAGGATAAAAAATAGTCTTAATGCCGCTGTTTATAAGATGCATTATATGTCCGTGTACAATCTTTGCCGGATAACATGCCGATTCACTTGGTATTGACTCAATTCCTTCTTCGTAAATCTTTTTTGATGAAAACGGCGAAAGCACTACTCTGAAGCCGAGGTTTGTCAAAAACGTATGCCAAAACGGATAATCCTCATACATGTTAAGCACTCTCGGTATACCTATAGTACCTCTTTTCGCTTCGTTTTCATTAAGGCTTTCATAGTTAAAAAGCCTGTTTTTCTTATACTCATAAAGATTAGGTATGCCTGTTTTAATGTGGCTTTTGCCCTCTCCTTTTTCACATCTGTTGCCTGTAATAAATCTCCTGCCTCCGTCAAAAGTGTTAATTGTAAGCAGGCAGTTGTTTGAGCATCCGCCGCATCTTGCATGTGACGTTTTAATTTCAAGATGGTTCATGGCATCTCTTGAAATCAATGTCGTTTCATATCCCTTGGTATATTTTTCACGGGCAATAAGTCCGGCTCCGAAAGCGCCCATAATACCAGCAATATCAGGTCTTACAGCTTCTCTTTCGCTTATAAACTCAAAACTTCTTAAAACGGCGTCATTGTAAAAAGTTCCGCCCTGAACAACAATGCTTTTGCCTAAAGCTGTAGGGTCCGAAATCTTTATAACTTTAAGCAAAGCGTTTTTAATTACTGAGTAAGCAAGACCGGCAGAAATATCGCCTACTTCGGCACCTTCTTTTTGTGCCTGCTTTACTCTTGAGTTCATAAAAACAGTACATCTTGAGCCGAGGTCAATAGGATTTTTGGCAAAAAGAGCAATTTTTGCGAAATCCTGAACAGTGTAATTAAGTGACTTTGCAAATGTCTCAATAAATGAGCCGCAACCCGATGAGCAGGCCTCATTTAAAAGCACACTGTCTATTACGCCGTCTTTTATCCTCATGCATTTCATGTCTTGGCCGCCTATGTCAAGTATAAAATCCACATCAGGCTTAAAGAACTCCGCGGCCTTGTAATGCGCTACAGTTTCAATGTATCCCAAATCCACCATAAGCGCTTCTTTTATAAGCCCTTCGCCATAGCCTGTAACACATGAATTTACAATATTAACAGTATCCGGCATTTTGTCATAAAGGTCGTTTAAAGCCTTAATTACTACATTAAGAGGATTGCCCTCATTTGACGCATAGAAAGAATATAAAAGCTTTCCGTCGTCAGATACAAGCGCTATTTTAGTAGTTGTGCTGCCTGCGTCTATTCCGAGAAAAGCATTTCCGCTGTATTGTGAAAGCTCACATCTTTCAACTTTTTCAGCAGAGTGTCTTTTTGTAAATTTTTTGTAGTCTTCTTCGTCTTTAAATAAAGGTGCAAGGCGGCTCACCTCATTTTTAAGAGCCGTAACATTTTTAAGTTTATTTTCAAGAGTGTCAAAATCCGTAATCGGACTTGTCTTTTTAGCACTTATAGCAGCACCGAAAGCCGCAAAAAGATGTGACCTTTCAGGCACTATAGCTGTTTCGTCAGTAAGTTTCAGTGTTTCAATAAACCGTTTTCTAAGCTCCGGCAAAAAGTGAAGCGGGCCCCCTAAAAAAGCTACGTGCCCTCTTATAGGTTTGCCGCAGGCAAGACCTGATATGGTCTGGTTAACAACGGCCTGAAAAATAGATGCGGCAAGGTCTTCTCTTGCAGCACCTTCGTTTATAAGCGGCTGTATATCGGTTTTTGCAAAAACACCGCATCTTGAAGCAATAGGATATATAACCTTGTGCCTTGAAGCATATTCATTTAGTCCCTGAGCGTCAGTCTGTAAAAGACTTGCCATCTGGTCAATAAAACTGCCTGTGCCTCCGGCACACACACCGTTCATTCTCTGCTCAATTCCGCCTCTAAAATAAATAATTTTGGCATCTTCTCCGCCAAGCTCTATTGCCACGTCTGTTTTTGGTGCAACCTCCTCAACGGCATTTGCCGTAGCGACAACTTCCTGTATAAATTCAATGCCGAGAACATCGGATATAGCTACGCCGCCGCTTCCGGTCATCATCACTGAAAATGAAAGATTGCCTAAGGCTTTATGAGCCTGATGTATGAGATCTCCAAGAGTCTCTTTAATTTCGGAAAAATGTCTTTTATACTGTGAAAAAACAGTATCGCCGTCTTTTGACACAGCAACGACTTTTACAGTAGTGGAACCGATATCAATTCCAAGACGAAGTCTGTCAAAAAAACTCATACTTAATTTCCTCCTGTCATTATATGTAAATAACAATCATTATTATTTGCATTATTCATTGTACAAATTATAACTGAATGTTTCAAAATTAGCAAGTTTTGTTTGAGGAAAAAAGGCAAAATCTTGTTAATGTTGCATAAAAGTTGTAATTGTTAAAATTGTCTTGATTGCCGCAAGCTTTACAAAATAAGAACGCCGGACAAGCTATCCGACGCTTTTTATTATTATATCTATTATAAATTCAGATTTCACCTTTTGTATGGAACTTTTTTAGATTGCCCTCTTTAAGCTCACGCTTTGCAAGCTCTTCAAAAACATCATCCCATGTTATTCCCTGTTCTTCCATAAGCACCGAAAGATGATACATAAGGTCACATATTTCATATATTGTCTCACTGTTTTCGCCGTTTTTTGCGGCAATTACAGTTTCAGTGCATTCTTCTCCAACTTTTTTAAGTATCTTGTCTATGCCTTTCTCTATAAGGTAGTTTGTGTATGAGCCTTCCTTTGGGTTTTTCTTTCTGTCAATTATAACGTTATAAAGCGCGTAAAGCACCTGTGAGTTTTCCATTTATAGTACCTCTTTTCCGTTTTCATCTCGGTAAAAACAGCTTCTCTTGCCGGTATGACAGGCCGCACCAATCTGTTCTACTTTTATAAGCAGTGTGTCACAGTCACAATCATAGTATATTGCCTTTACATACTGAAAATGCCCTGATGTATCGCCTTTATGCCAAAGCTCCTGCCTGCTTCTTGAGTAATAATAGCATGTTCGTTCCTTAACCGTTTTTTCCACAGCTTCCTTATTTGCATATGCAAGCATAAGCACCTGACCGTTTTCATAGTCCTGTGCAATTACCGGCACAAGACCTTTTTCATCATATTTAATAATGTCTGCAAGCCCCATTTTAATCTCCTTAAAGTCTCACTGGAACATTTCTGTCCCTCAAATATGCCTTTAAATCCCTTATTTCCATTTCTCTGAAGTGGAAAAGACTTGCCGCAAGAGCCGCGTCCGCTCCGCCTTCAGCAAGAGCATCATAAAAATGCTCCATCTTTCCGGCGCCTCCAGAGGCTATTACAGGTATTCTAACGGCAGATGAAACAGCTTTTGTAAGCTCTATGTCATAACCGTTTTTCACGCCGTCGCAGTCCATGCTTGTAAGCAGTATCTCACCGCAGCCGCGGCTTTCAACTTCTTTCGCCCATTCAACAGAGTCACGGCCGGTGTTTACCCTGCCTCCGTTTAGATATACGTCAAAACCGCCGTTTTTGCGTCTTTTTGCGTCTATGGCCGTAACAACACATTGGTTACCGAATCTTTTGGCAGCTTCGTTTATAAGCTCCGGTCTTTTAAGAGCTGCGGAATTTACAGAAATTTTGTCAGCACCTGCGGCAAGTATTTTTCTGAAATCTTCTATTGTCCTTATGCCGCCGCCTACAGTAAGGGGTATAAAGACCTGTTCTGCCGTTCTTGAAACCACGTCAAGCATTATGTTTCTTGCATCCGATGAAGCCGTTATATCAAGAAACACCAGCTCATCAGCCATTGAGTCATTATAAAATCTCGCGGCCTCAACAGGGTCTCCTGCGTCAATAAGGTTTACAAAATTCACGCCTTTTACAACTCTGCCTTTATTTACATCAAGACATGGAATGATTCTTTTTGTGTGCATACTGAACCCCTCCCGTTATCTTTTCTCAAATTTGTCTATTACTTCTTTAAGGTTAAGTTTACCCTGATAAAGCGCCTTACCGATTATAACGCCTTCGGCTCCGATTTTTGCCGCATTTTCAATATCTTTCATTGTTGTAACACCGCCGGAAGCAATTATATTTATTCCTGTCTTTTCTATAAGTTTTTTTGTACTTTCAATGTTAGGTCCGCTCATCATGCCGTCTTTAGATATATCGGTATAAATAACATATTTTACACCGTATCCCGCCATTTTCCTGCAAAGGTCAAGAGATGAAATATTACTTATTTTTTCCCAGCCGTCTATGGCAACCATTCCATTTGAAGCATCTATTCCAACAGCTATCTTTTCGCCGTATACTTTAACGGCGTCTTTCACAAGGTCTGGATTTTTTACCGCCGCAGTGCCGATTATCACTCTTGAAACACCGGCTTTTATTCTCTCCTCGATGTCACGCATTGTTCTAATGCCGCCGCCGGTCTCAATTGATACTTTATAGGTTTCAGCTATTTTTTTAATTGCCTCAAGGTTTTCGCCGTTTCCGGTTCTTGCCCCGTCAAGGTCAACAACATGTATGTATGTCGCCCCGGCCTTAATCCATTCACCTGCACGCTCAACGGGGTCGTTTCCATAAAACGTTACATCATCAAACCTTCCCTGTTTAAGGCGAACACACTGGCCGTTTTTTAAATCTATTGCCGGATAAATCTGCATATATCAAAGACCTCCAAAATTTTTAAGTATCTTAAGTCCTGTATTTCCGCTTTTTTCTGGATGAAACTGCAAAGCAAAAGTGTTTCCTTTTTCTGCTGCAACCTGTATATTCTCGCCGTAAAAACATGTGGCAGTCACAACATCGGCGTCTGTTTTAAGTCTGTATGAGTGAACGAAATACACATACGGTTTATCGCCTATGCCTTCAAAAATACGGCTTTTTTTCTTAAAATCAAGACTGTTCCAGCCAATCTGGGGTATTATCTGATCTTTCGGTAAAAGCACAATTTCTCCCGGCATTATGCCAAGGCCTGTATATTCGCCGTTTTCATAGCTTTTGTCAAACATCATCTGCATACCGAGACATATTCCCAAAAACGGTTTGCTTTCTCTTACTATATTGTATATGGCATCGTCTATTTTCTTATCTTTTATTGTTTTTATAGCGTCGCCGAAAGCACCTACTCCGGGAAGTACCACTTTGTCAGCATTTCCTATTACTTCCGGATTGTCTGTTATAACAGCCTCGTAGCCCACAAACTCCAATGCTTTTTGAACACTTCTGAGGTTTCCCATTCCGTAATCAATTATAGCTATCATTTCTCACACCTCCAGCATTCCCTTTGTGGAAAGCACGCCTTCGATTCTCTCATCTTTTTTTGTAGCCATATCGAGAGCTTTTCCGAAGCATTTAAAAATGCCTTCCGCTATGTGGTGATTGTTTTTCCCTGCAAGCATTTTTATGTGCATGTCTATTCCGGCATTTTGAACAACCGCTCTGAAAAACTCCTCAACCATTTCCGTATCCATTTCGCCTATACGGTCTGTTGAAAATTCTGCATCAAAGGAAAGGTACGGCCTGCCTGAAATATCGAGGGATACAAGTATAAGAGCCTCATCCATAGGCAGTATGAAAAATCCGTAGCGGTTTATGCCTGCCCTGTCTCCGAGAGCCTTTGAAATACATTTTCCGAGCACTATTCCCACATCTTCAATTGTATGATGACTGTCAACATACGTGTCGCCTTCAGCTTTCACATAAATGTCAAAAAAGCCGTGCTTTGAAATATGTGTAAGCATGTGGTCAAAAAAGCCTATCCCTGTTGAAATATCGTTTTTGCCTTTTCCGTCAATTTCAATACTCATATTTATTTTTGTTTCAAAAGTGTCTCTGTTTAATTCTGCTTTTCTCAAACCCAACACCTCTCTTATTTTCTGACTCTTACTGCGTTTGCGTGTGCCGTGAGTCCTTCCGCATTTGCGAAAGTTATTATATCATCTGAAAGCTCGTTAAGAGCACTCTTACTGAATGATATTATACTTGATTTCTTTATAAAGTCGTCAATTGAGAGAGGTGAAAAAAACCTTGCTGTTCCGCTTGTAGGCAAAACATGGTTAGGTCCAGCCATATAATCTCCGAGAGGCTCCGGTGTATAGTGTCCAAGAAATATCGCGCCTGCGTTTTTAATAAGCGGAAGTACCTCAAAAGGAGAATTTACACAGATTTCCATATGTTCCGGAGCAACACCGTTTGCAATATCACATGCTTCTTTAATATTTTCCGCTATTATCACAGCTCCGAAATTTTCAATTGATTTTTCTATAATTTCTTTTCTCTCAAGTACATTTGCCTGCTTTGATACTTCTTTTTGCACCTCATAAGCAAGTTTTTCATCGGTAGTAATAAGTATTGCGGACGCCATTTCGTCATGCTCAGCCTGAGAAAGTAGGTCTGCAGCGGCATAAACCGGATTTGCGCTGCTGTCGGCAAGAACAAGTATTTCGCTCGGACCTGCAACAGAGTCTATGTTTACATAACCGTAAACAGTACGCTTTGCAAGCGCTACAAATACGTTTCCGGGTCCGCATATCTTATCTACCTTTGGCACACTTTCAGTACCGAATGCAAGAGCAGCTATAGCCTGTGCCCCGCCTATTTTAAATATATCGTCAACTCCTGCCTCTTTTGCGGCAACTATTGTAGTTGGATAAACTGTTCCGTCTTTTTGAGCCGGAGTTGTCATATATATGTTTTTAACACCTGCAACATGAGCCGGTATAACATTCATCAAAACCGATGAAGGGTATGCGGCCTTTCCTCCCGGTACATAAACACCCACATTTTCAAGAGGACGTATAAGCTGACCCATTATTTCTCCGTTTTCGCTTGATTCAAACCAGCTGTTTATTTTCTGTTTTTCGTGAAACTTTCTTATTCTTTCAGCAGAGCGTCTTATTACCCTCACAAGGTTTTCGTCAACCTGAGTATAAGCATAGTCTATCTCTTTTTGTGTAACCTTTATTGTTTCGGCATTTAAGTCTATTTTATCAAATTCTTTTGTATATTCAAAGACAGCCTTGTCGCCGTTTTCCTTAACATTTTTAAGTATTCCGTTTACTATTTCCTGAACGTTTCCATGTTCAAGCTGAGAACGCGAAAATATTTTTCTAACGGTTTTTTTGCCTTCTTCGGTTTTATAGCTTATAACAGGTATCATTATTTTTCCTCCTTAATCGCTCTTATTTTTTCAATAATGTCCATTATTCTTTCGTGTTCCATTTTAATGCTTACTCTGTTTACGATTACTCTGGCAGAAAGCGGGCAAATTTCCTCAAATACCTCAAGGCCGTTTTCTTTTAGTGTTTTTCCGCTTTCAACTATATCAACAATACAGTCCGACAGTCCCACTATAGGAGCAAGTTCAACAGAACCGTTAAGTTTTATAATTTCAGCCGTTTTATGCTTTTTGTAGAAATAATCCCTTGCAATTTTAGGATATTTTGTTGCAACTGTAAGGGAATGGCTTTTTAAAACTTTTTCTTTTGTCTCAGGCAGACCGCATACGCACATGCGGCATTTTCCGAGCCCAAGGTCAAGCATTTCATATACGTTTCTGTTTTCTTCTATTATAGTGTCTTTACCCACAACACCAATGTCTGCGGCGCCGTGTTCCACATATGTAGGCACATCGCTTGTTTTGGCAAGAAATATTTTAACTCCCAGTTCTTCGTTAAGGAAAATAAGTTTTCTTGTCTTTTCTTTCATTTCCTCACATGGCATACCTATTTTTTCAAGCAGTTCCATTGTTTGGTCGGCAAGTCTGCCTTTGGCAAGTGCAAATGTAAGATATCTCATTTATCTGCTCTCCTTTCCCGGAAAAACAAGGTCCGAAACCGAAATTTCCGTTTTAAGTATGCCCTTATGCGTATTTCTGACATACGTTATATGGATAGAGTCATTAAAAAATATAAGCGAGTCATAATTTTTTTCAACCATATAATCTATGTTCTTTTCAATGTCAGGTCCTATAAGACTGTTTTCGACCTTTACTCCGCCTTTTCTGTATATATCGGCGATTTTGAGTGCAGACGATAACCCAAGTGCTGTACAGCCAACCATTGCTTTTACGTCTCGTGAGGAATAGTCAGCGCCGTTTTTTATAAGCACGTTTATAACTTCGTCTATTTTTATCCCGAAACCAACGGCAGGAATGTTTTTGCCAAACTGCTTTACAAGATTATCATATCTGCCGCCGTCTACAATGGAATATCCGCTTCCGTAAGTATAGCCTCTGAATATAATGCCTGTGTAGTAGTTTAATTTGTTTACCATGCTTAGGTCAAACGATACATAGCTGTTTACTCCGTGCATTATAAGCATGTTATATAAAGTCTCAAGCTCATCCAAAAATTTTAAAGCGTCATCGCTTTTTGTAAGGCTTCTTGTATAATCAAGTATATCCGTTCCGCCTACAAGTTTAGGAAAATCCAAAAACAGCTCTTTTATGTTTTCAGGCATATTTTTTTGTTTTATAAACTCTTCGGCTTCGGCATAATTTCTTGATGCAATATAGTTTTTAAGTTTATTTTTTTCTTCTTTTTCCAATCCCGTTTCATCAAGCACAGCGTTAAAAAATCCAACCTGGCCTATATTTAGCTTAAACTCTTTAATTCCGGAGGCAAGTATGCTTTTTATGGAAACGGCTATAGCCTCAGCGTCGGCATATACACCGTCTGCGCCCATAAGTTCAACGCCTGCCTGTGCAAATTCGCATCTTTTCCCCTGGTAACTCTTGCTGTTCCTAAAAGAGTTTCCGAAATAGCAAAGACGTATAGGTCCGTTTCCCTCAAATTCGGTAGCAGCAATACGCGCAACAGGCGGAGTCATATCACTTCTTAAAGCAAGCACGTTTCCGTCCTTGTCAAAAAAGCGAAACATTTCCTTAGGACTGATGCTTCCCATTTTCTCATCTGAAAAAACATCTATATACTCAAAAGTCGGGCTTTCTATTTCTCTGTAACCGTATCCCAAAAATATGTTTTCTATCTTAGAGCAAACAGTCTTTTTAACAAGAGCTTCGTCCGGAAGACGGTCATTTACGCCTATCGGCGTATGCAGTTTGAAATCCATAATCATTCCCCTTTATAACGTTATCACTGTATTAGAATAAAGTATAGTATACATAATCAGAAAACTTTTGTCAATACAAAAAAACTAAAGTATATATTATTTGAAATTTTATCACTGCCCAGACATTTTGAAAAGAAAAAAATTACCTTTGTGTTCTAAATTTCTCATATATGCTAAAATAATAAATAAGGGAGTGATAAATATGTTTAATAAAATAGATATGGAAAAATACGAAAGAGCCGAATATTTCAGATATTATATGGATTTAATTAAGACAAAATGTAATATAACTGTAGATATGGACATAACTGATTTTCTTAAAACGCTCAAAAATAATAATTTGAAATTTTATCAGTCATTTGTATACGCAATAATGAAAAGTATAAACGAGTACCCGCAGTTTAAAATGGCATATGATAAAGATAAAAATCTGGGATATTATGATTACTGCAACCCGTCATATACAATTTTTCATAAGGACAATGAAACGTTTTCGGATTTGTGGACACAGTGGAATGACGATTTTAAAACTTTTTATAAAGACATGACAGAAGATATGGAAAAATATAAGGATGTAAAAAAAGTAAAAGCAAAACCCGGAAGGCCGGGTAATTTTATACCTATTTCAAATCTCCCATGGTTAAGCTTTACATCCTGTTCATATGATACTTATTCTGAATCTCAGATGCTTTTTCCAGTTATTATATTCGGAAAATATTTTGATGATAACGGTACAACAAAAATACCGTTTACAATTTTTATAAACCACGCTGTAGCCGACGGCTTTCATTTATGCAGGTTAATTAAAAATATAGAAGAAACTTGTAATAATTTTAAAATTTATATGTAAATCAATCTTTGTTTTTCAAGTATTCTGCAATCTGGCTTATAATCTGTCTGTTTGTTGGTTTTTTCATAAACTTAAATCCGAAAACATTGTTGTACCCTTCCGGGCTTTTAAGCCATGAGACATCAATAGCATGTCTTATGGCTCTTTCAACCTTTCCGGCGTCTGTGCCATAAACTTTTGCTATATACGGATAAAGTTTTTTTGTAACACCATCGGCTTTTTCAAAATCTTTGTATACTTCTGTTACAGCGGTTTTTAAATAATAATATCCTTTAACTCCCGGCAGTATTCCTAAATAATTAAGCACTTCAGCAATTCTATATGATATATTTTTCTCTGTTTCAATATTGTTACGATACATAAAAGCTCCCCTTTTTATCATTTTATTTATTATATTAATCATTACATCCATATCTAATGGACTTTTAACACATTTTTTTGCTCCAAGTTCTACGGCGGCTTTCGGTATCGACTTGCAGCTTAGAGGAGAAATAAATATAATTCCGGAATGTGTATATCCTTTTTTGCTAAGCATTTCAAGCACCCAAAGGCCGTCTTTACCATTCATGCATAAATCAAGTAAAACCAAAAATGGTTTAGAAGTTATAATTTTCTCAAAACATTCGTCTCCGTTTTGTATTACCTCATAAACAAATGTATCGTAATTGTTTAATATAGTTTCTAAATCGTGAATATTCTTTTTGTTTTTGCTTCCAATAATTATCGTTTCTTTTTTACATAAACCGCATATTTCCACTATCGATACACCTCCAAAATACAGAATAAAATGAGAATACTTGTCGTTTTTTGAAGTATATATCATCGTTTTGCTTTTTGTCATCTTATAATGCGGAAATGTCATTAATATGGCATGAATTGCACGATTTAAAACATTTGTTCTTATATTTTATTCAGATTTCTGAGCCTGTTCAAGCATAGTTTCTGCAAAAATTCCATATCCTTTTGTAGGATCATTTACAAATACGTGAGTAACTGCACCTATAAATTTTCCGTCCTGTAAAATAGGGCTTCCGCTCATACCCTGTATTATGCCTCCTGTTCCGTCCAAAAGCCTGCTGTCAGTAACTTTAATAAGAAGACCTTTATCCGGAGATCCGATTTGATTTATTCCTGTTATCTCAATGTTATATTCTTCCATTTTCCCGAGAATATCACTTTTTATCACAGCATTTCCAAGTTTTATATCATTGGTCATTGCCGTTTTTGCTTCTGTCAAATCTAAGTCTTGCGTGTTTTGAGTTATTTTGCCGTATACACCGTATTCGGTATTACTGCTTATTTTCCCGATTATATTTTTTTTGTCAAGCATACCGGATACTTCTCCGGGACTGCCTTTCTTACCTTTAACAATTCCGGATATTGATGAACCGGTAATGTTTCCGTTTGAGGCTTCCATAAGCTTTCCGGTATCCACATCAAATATGCCGTGTCCAAGTATACCAAATGATTTTGAATCATTTTCTACAAAAGTCATTGTGCCGAGACCTTGTGTATCATCTCTAACCCAGCAGCCTATGCGGTATTTTCCGTCAGCACGGCTAAATACCGGTGAAATATCTGTTGTCTGAATATCACCGTCACGTTTATAAATAAATGCTACATCTGCGCCATTGCTTTTTTCAATAGCTTTTTGCATCTGCTCTTTTGTATCGGTTTTAATACCGTCTATTTTTTCTATTATGTCACCACTTTTAAGCTTGCCTTCAGAAGGATATTCGTCATTTCCGTTTTTGTCCGTAACTTTTCCTGTGCCTAAAACAAGCACGCCGTCGGTTTTAATTACGACTCCCGTTACGTTTCCCGAAACCAAAACGCTTTTCGGTAATACGTTTACTTCTGCTTTTTTTACGGGAATACCGGCAAAAGTATATACAGCGTCATATTTGCCTGTTGAGTCGGCTTCCAAATTTGAATTTTTAGTAAGCTCTATTTTAATGTTATCTTTTACTTTTTTGGAGTCGTTGCTCAGCACTGTTACACTTTTTTCCTGCTCAAGGCCGAATCCGGCATCATATGCCGAATTTTCACAAATATTTATTTTCTTCGGCATAAGAATAGAAGAAATGCACCATGCTGTCAAAAGAAAAATGCATGTATAAAAAATTATTTTATTTTTAATGTTACGTGGCATTTTAATCACATCCATTATAATTTTTTTGTATGTTTTTAAATTAACCGATGTGAAGATTTTATATACAGACAAATAATGTTTTTTTCCAAAAATTTCATAATTTATTTTTTGCATAAATAAAAAAAGCCCCAAAACACTATATATTTTGAGACTAATAATAAAATAAAGTTTAAATCCAATTTTTAACATTGAAAATATTATATTAAAAACTATTAAAAAATCGAGCTTCACAAGTAGACAAGTTTAAAATTTTCTTAATTTTTAAATATCCTTAAAAAAATAATTATTTGATTATAGCTCCGCAAAGACAATAATCATCTTTGTATATAACAATAGCTTGTCCCGGTGTAACAGCTCTTTGAGGCTCTTCAAAAACACACTTTAGCAATCCGTTTTCCATACTTACAGTACATGGGCTTTTTTTATGTGCGTATCTTATTTTGGCTTCTGCTCTCAAAGGTTTATCAATACTTTCAACAGCCATAAAAGAAATATTTTCGGCATATATGGTTTTCTTAAAAAGCTTGTCATTATCACCAAGCACTATCTCATTTGTATCTGCGTTTATACTGTTTACAAACATATGCTTTCCAAATGACATGCCAAGGCCTTTTCTCTGACCTATTGTATAATAAATAATGCCCTTGTGTTTTCCTATTACATTGCCGTCCATATCTATATAATTTCCCGGTTTTATTTCCCTTCCAGTATTTGATTTAATAAATCCGGCATAATCATTATCAGGAATAAAACATATTTCCTCGCTGTCAGGCTTTTCGGCAACTTGAATCCCAACTTCTGCTGCAATTTCCCTTACATGCGGCTTTTTATAATCTCCAAGAGGAAATATTGTGTTTTTAAGCTGCTCTTGAGTAAGAAAACTTAAAACATAAGTCTGGTCCTTAACATTATCTTCTGTCATCTTAACAGAAAGCCTGCCGGTTAACGGATATTTTATTATTTTTGCATAATGTCCTGTAGCAACATATGACGCACCGTATTTTTCCTTTACACTCATAAGAGCGTCCCATTTTACATTAGGATTGCATACAACACATGGATTTGGAGTTCTTCCGTTTAGATACTCTGATACAAAATAGTTTTCGACAATTTTTTTAAATTTTTCCCTGCAATCTACAGTTATATGTTTAATGCCGAGATTTTCAGCAACAGCTTTTGCGTCATTTACAGCATTCATTCCGCTATCATGATTAAGAAGAGTCATACCTATAACATCATATCCGGCTTTTTTAAGCAAATAGGCAGATACAGAACTATCTACGCCGCCTGAAAGACCAATTACAACAATTTCCTTTGACATATAAATTCTCCTTTATTATAATAAATATATAAAAATATAATAATTATAATATATATATTAAATTAATTCAATATTTTTATGATTTCTGATATTTTTAACGCATATTCACAAATTGCAGTATATGTTTTCAGTTGTGTGGAACATCGTTTCTAATATATGACATACTATTTCTTTTAATATTGTTTGCATATATAATTACGATTAACTTGGTGTGCGTAAAAAATCAACATTTTCCCCAAAAATGTTGAAATAATAAACGAGGTGTGAAAAATGGAATTTAAAGAGCGATTAAGAAGCCTTAGGAAAGAGCGTAAACAGACGCAAGGGGAACTTGGCAGAATATTAAATTATGGATATACTGCTATTTCAAACTATGAGTCTGGGAGAAATGAACCTTCAATCACTGATTTAAAAAAGATTGCAGAGTATTTTAATGTTTCTTTAGATTATCTTCTTTGTGTAAACGATGTACGTAATCCATATATTGAAAGGGATTATCCTGAACAATTTAACGAATTTAAAAACATTTATACTATGCTCGATTCAAGCAAGAAGGCTATGCTTGAAGATTTCATGCATTGGCTTCTCGACAGTCAACTTAAGGCAGTTTCGTCAAAACCATCGGAGCGTCTCAAAGTTGCTCAGTCTCAGGCGGCTTACAAATCAAAAGCATCAGAAAAAGGAAAAGAATAATTATGTTTTTGCAGTTATCTGCAAGATTGCCTCAAACGAGGCATAAAAATGAGTGGATTTAACAAATTCACTCATAATTTTTACCTTATGTCACACATTACATATCGTATGTGTTTTTTTATTGCCTTATTTCTTTTTTTCTTTTATCAGATAAATCTTTCATTTCAAGCGCAGCCTTCATAACAGCTTCGGTTTGACGTCCGCCAATAAGCCTTCCAAGTTCTCTTATTTGTTCATTTTTCTCAAGAAGGTATACATTGCTTATAGTGTGCCCGTTCTCACTTTTTTTCTCTATATAAAAATGTCTGTCGGCCATAGAAGCTATTTGAGGAAGATGTGTTATACATATTATCTGCTGTGATTTTGAAATATATGCCATTTTTTCAGCAACTTTCTGAGCCGTTTTTCCGCTTACGCCGCTGTCTATTTCATCAAAAACAAAAGTACCAATATTGTCATTTCCGGCTGTAACAGTTTTAAGGCCAAGCATTATCCTTGACATTTCGCCTCCTGATGCAGTTTTTGAAAGAGGCTTCATTTCCTCTCCTGCATTAGCCGATATATAAAACTCCACGTCATCCGCACCTTTATTGCTAAATGTATCCTTGCGTGTTACGTTTATACAGAATTTGGCGTTTTTCATTTCAAGGTCATAAAGTTGTTTTTCGATTTGTTTTTCAATTATCCTTGCTTTGTCATTTCTTATAGTATTCATTTTTGAGCAAATGTTTTTGATTTTTTTCATTAGTTCGTCTTTTTGCTGCGTATATTCTGTTCTCAGTTTATCGCTGTTTTCGATAAATTCAAGCTCTTCTTCGGCAGAATCTTTTTGCGCAAGTATTTCCTCTATTGTTGAGCCATATTTTCTTTTAAGCCTGTATATAAGGTCAAGGCGCTCCTCTACTTCGTTTATCTCATTAGGGTCTCCTGATAGACTTTCGCTGTAATCTTTTAAAATCTGCGCCGCGTCCTTAATTTGGGCATAAGCGTTTTCAAGTTCACCGCACACTGAAGATGCACTTTTGTCAACCGACGCAATAAGCGATGCAAGTCTTAAAGCCTCGCCTGTTTTATCGGCGGCAGCCTGAGACTCATCTGAACCGTAAACCAAAAGCTGCAGGCATGTATTTGAGTAATTGAGAAGTTTTTCGGAATTGTTAAGCATTTTTCTGCGTTCCAAAAGTTCGTCTTCCTCGCCTAATTTCAGATTGCTTTCACCTATTTCGTTTATTTTGTATTTAAGTAAATCTGTGCGCCTTTCTTTTTCTTCCACACTGCCGCTTATGGATTTAAGTTTTTTAAGTACTGTCCTGTACTGTAAGTTGAGCTTAGAAAGTTCTTCTATGTATTCTTCAATTTCCGGCATACAAAAACTGTCAAGAATATCAATGTGCTTAGACGAATCCAAAAGTGACTGATGTTCATTCTGCGTATGTATATCAATTAAATTTTCTGCCAATTGCCTTATCATTGATACAGTAACAGGGCTTCCGTTTACCCTGTTTTTTGTTTTTCCCTCAGATGTAATAGTGCGTTTTATTATAATGCAGTCATCGTCACATTCTATTCCAAGGTCTTTGGCCGTTTCAATCACCTGCTTTGAAATTCCGGAAAAAACAGCTTCGGCATAAGCCTTTTCCTCTCCGTTTCTTACAAGCTCTCTGGAGCCTCTGCCTCCCAGTACAAATCCGAGAGCGCCAAGAACCATGCTTTTTCCTGCTCCGGTTTCGCCGGAAAGTATATTAAGTCCCTCTTTAAAAAAAATGTCAGCGTATTTTATAAGTGCTATGTTTTTTATAGTAAGTTCTTCAAGCAATTTTACAACACCCCGATTATTTACCGCTTTCTATGATGTGGCTTAGTTTCTGAACAAACTCCACTGCCTGATTATGCGTTCTTGCAACACAAAACACAGTGTCGTCCCCCGCAATTGAGCCAATAATATCATTGCTTTTAAGATTGTCAACGGCGACAGCAACAGCCATTCCCATACCGTCAAGGGTTTTTATCACAATCATATTTTGGGCACAGTCAAATTTAACTACAGCGTCACGGAAAACTCTTATAAGCCTTTCCGAAAGTTCGGAATCATTCCCATTTATTGCGGAATATTTCTGTCCTCCGTTTTCTGTTAAAATTTTTGTAAGCTTCATTTCACGAATATCACGGGAAATGGTTGCTTGCGTTACGTTAAAACCCTCCTGTTTAAGTAGCCTCGCAAGTTCCTCTTGAGTTTCAACCTCATTATTTTCGATTATTTCAAGTATTTTTGTATGTCTGGCAATTTTCATTCTATCTTCCCCCCTTACCAAACATTTTATTTCTTAAAACATCGTAAAAACCAAGAGTATTAGTCTTGATTATATTGGTATAATATTTTGATTTTTTAATTATGGCTTCGTCACCCACAGCCATTTTAAGCAGGTTTTTGCCGTCACCCACAAGCATTACTGAATCCCCAGTAAAACTTGAAATTTTAATTTTAACAACGTCCTGAGCGCCTATTACAATGCTTCTTGCATGAAGCATATGCGGACAAATAGGCGTAATTGCCACTACATCGGCGTCGCTTTTAAGAATAGGGCCGCCTGCGGCCAAATTATAGGCTGTTGAGCCTGTAGGAGTGGATACAATCATTCCGTCGCCAAAAAAATTATCTATATATTCATCATTTACAAAAATGGCTGTATCCACTATGCCGCCCAGTGAAACATTAAATTCATTCAAAGCCGTAAAATGGTTATTTTCATTTTTTCCTTTAACATAAGCATCAAGATTCATACGTTTTTCAATTCTGTAGTTTCCGTTAAGTACATCTGTAACAGATTTTTTTATCTCACTGCTGTCAACGTCTGTAAGAAATCCGAGATGTCCGAAATTTATTCCCAAAAAAGGCGTTTCATATTTCGCGTTTTTCATAATTGCGTTAAGAATAGTGCCGTCGCCGCCCAAAACAATAATCATATCAGTGTCGCTGTAAACACATTTGTCACCTTTTGCAAAACGTTCAAGGCCAAATTTTTCGCCCATTTTTTTTTCAACAAAAGGTTCACAGCCTTTAGATATAAGAAAATCTATCAAATCTTTAGCTATTTCAGGTTTTTCAAACCTTCTTAAATTAGAAACAATGCCAATATTTTTCATAGCTTTAACCCCTTATAAAATCTCATGTGAAGTTAGGGCAGTCTGCTCGGCAAGTTTATACGCCTGCTCATTACTTATGCCTTCATTTTTTCTATCTAAAAATATCAGGTACTCAATGTTTCCCTCAGGTCCTTTAATAGGCGAAAAACCTATATTAAGTATATTAAGTCCGATATCAAAAGCAAAATCTATTATTTTTTCAATAACTTCTATATGCACTTTTATATCTTTTACAACGCCTTTTTTCCCGACTTTTTCTCTGCCGGCCTCAAACTGCGGTTTTATAAGACATACCATCTGTGCATCGTCACTCATAACCTTAAGCGCAGGCGGTATAACTTTTGTAAGGGATATAAAAGATACATCGACAGAAGCAAATTCCACGCTGTCCGGAACTTGGTCTTTAGTTATATATCGTATATTTGTCTTTTCAAGACATACAACTTTTTCGTCATTTCTAAGTTTCCACGCAAATTGACCGTATCCAACATCAACGGAATATACCTTTTTAGCGCCGTTTTGAAGCATGCAGTCCGTAAATCCGCCGGTTGACGCTCCTATATCCATACATATTTTACCGTCAAGTTTAAGCCCGAATTCGTTTACAGCTTTTTCCAGCTTGTAACCGCCTCGGCTTACGTATTTCATTTCGTTGCCTTTTACTTCTATTTTGGCAGCTCTGTCTATTTTTGTTCCTGCTTTATATTCTTTCATTCCGTCAACATACACTTCTCCGGCCATTATAATTGCTTTTGCTCTTTCTCTTGACGGTACAAGTTTTCTTTCAAAAAGCAGTATATCAAGTCTTTCTTTGTTAGTCATATCTATTTATCCTCAAATATTTCTTTGACCTTTCTGTATATGCTTTCACCGTCAAGGCCATATCTTTTTAAAAGCTGTTCTCTTGTTCCCTGTTCTATAAACTTATCTTCAAAGCCGAGATTTGTCACCTTGCAATCCCTGTTTAAATCTACGGCAGTTAGTTTTATAACACTTCCGAAACCGCCTTCTTTCACGTTGTCTTCTACTGTAACAATGTTTTTGCATTTTTGACAGCATATTTTGACCATTTCTTTATCCAGCGGTTTAATAAATCTTGCGTCATAAATCATTGGAAAATATCCGTCCGCATTCAGCATTTTTTCGGCTTCAATAACTTCTTTAAGCATTGCTCCGCAGCTTATTACAGCAACTGTGTTTCCGTCTCGTATAAGGCGTGCTTTTCCGTATTCTATTGAGTATTTTTCGCAGTTTTCATATTCAAAAGCAGTATCTCTCGGATATCTTACGGCTACAGGAGTTGTCATTCCCACTGCAAATTCTATCTGCCTTTCAAGCTCATCACCCGTTGAAGGTGCCATTATAGTCATGTTAGGTATATGCTGTAAGTATGACAAATCAAAAATGCCCTGATGTGTTTCCCCGTCTGCGCCTACAACACCTGCTCTGTCAATTGCAAATACCACATGAAGGTTTTGCAAAGCCACGTCATGTATTATTTGGTCATAAGCTCTCTGCAAAAACGTGGAATACACCGCGAAAACAGGCGTAAGCCCTCTTATGGCAAGACCTGCAGCAAATGTAACGGCATGCTGTTCAGCTATAGCCACATCGAATGTTCTTTCTGGAAACCTGAGCTGAAAGCCGTCAAGCCCCGTGCCCGATACCATAGCGGCAGATATGGCCACAATGTTTTTGTTCTTTTCAGCCATACTTATCATTTTATCGCCGAACACAGCCGAGTAGCTTTTGCCCTTTTTGGAAATCGGCTTTCCGGTTTTTAAATTAAAGGCAGTAACTCCATGATATTTCCAAGGCATTTTTTCGGCAAAACGATAGCCTTTTCCTTTAACTGTTTTTACATGAACAAGTATCGGCCCATGCATGTTTTTTATTTTTCTAAATGTTCTTATAAGCTCACTTGTGTTGTGCCCGTCAAGAGGTCCCACATATGTAAATCCCATTTCTTCAAACATAATGCCTGAAAAAAGCATGTATTTTATTGTATTTTTTATTTTTTCAACGGTTTTGTCTATAGGCTTGCCCAAAACAGGGACCTTACTTAGTATTTTGTGTACACCTGCTTTTGCGTTAAGGTATGCAGGCTCGGTACGTATGTCCCTCAGGTGTTTCGACATAGCCCCAACATTTGTTGAAATAGACATCTGATTATCATTAAGTATTACAATTATGTCTCTGTTGCTTCTTCCCGTGTTGTTAAGTCCCTCGTAAGCAAGGCCGCCCGATATTGAGCCGTCGCCTATAACCGCAATTATTTTTTCATTGGTCTTCTTTAAGTCTCTTGCCATAACCATTCCCAAAGCAGCAGAAATTGAAGTTGAGCTGTGTCCTGCTGCAAAAGCGTCGCATATGCTTTCGTTTGGCTTTGGGAAGCCGCTTAGTCCGTCAAGCTGTCTTAGAGTGTTAAATTTGTCTTTCCTTCCAGTAAGAAGCTTATGTACATACGCCTGATGTCCCACATCCCAAACAATCCTGTCTTTTTCCGGATTAAAACAATAATGCAGTGCCATAGTAAGCTCTACAATCCCCAAATTAGAGGCTAAATGCCCGCCGGTCTTGGAGACATGTTCCAACAAAAACCGGCGTATCTCGGCTGCAAGCTGAGGCAGTTTTTCAATTTTAATCTTTTTTATGTCATTTGCTTTTTTTATACTGTCGAGCAGTTTTTCCAAAATTACACCATCTTTCCAAAAACAGAATTATTTTTTTCTATCTATAAGTTTTTTTGTAAGCTCAATCAAAAATCCTGCTTTATCCCCGTAATTTTTTAGTATATCTATAGCTTCATCAGAAAGAGTTTTTACTTTTTCTTTTGATTTATCAAGGCCAATAAGAGTTACATAAGTGGTTTTCTGATTTCTTTCATCGCTGAAAACCGGTTTGCCCAATTCTTCAAATGAACCTGTTACATCAAGTATATCATCCTGAATCTGGAATGCCATGCCTATTTTGCAGCCTGCCATGCTGAGTTTTTCGGCATCTTCCTGTGTTCCGCCGCCAATATATGCTCCGGCTTTAAATGAAGCCTGTATCATAGCCGCTGTTTTATTTATGTGTATAAAGTCAAGGGTTTCTTTGTTTAACTTTTTGCCGTCGCTTATAACATCAACCACCTGTCCTGTAAGCATGCCGTTTACTCCTGCTCCGTTTGCTATGGTGTACATTGCTTTTGCAAGTGCAGGCTCAGGATTATCCGCTACGGCTTTTGACATCACTTCAAAGGCATGGCTTAAAAGGGCATCTCCGGCAAGTATTGCAATATTCTCGCCAAAAGCTTTGTGATTTGTAAGTCTGCCACGTCTGAAATTATCATTGTCAATGGCAGGCAAATCATCATGTATAAGCGAGTATGTGTGTATCATTTCCATAGCACATGCAAAAGGCACCGCTTTGTCAACATCGCCGCCGAAAAGCTCGCATGAAGCAAGCAAAATAATAGGTCTTACTCTTTTGCCTCCCGCAAAAACCGAGTATCGCATTGCCTTAAATATAATCTGGGGATATTCGCTTTCAGCCGGAATGAATCTGTCAAGCTCACTGTCTATATATAATTTTTTTTCATTCATTTCCGATTTGAAATTCAATTAAGGTCATCCTCCGTTTCGTCAGAATTATCGAAAGGCGCCGTATAAAAATTGCCTTCCGTGTCTTTTTTAAGTTCCTCAACTTCTTTTTGCGCTCTGTCAAGCTTTTTAGAACAGAAAAGCGAAAGCTCCATGCCTTCTTTGTAAAGCTTTATCGACTCGTCAAGAGGAACCTGTTCATTTTCAAGTTTAGACACAATTTCTTCTATTCTTGAAACAGCTTCTTCATATGTCATCTTTTTTTTAGCCATTTTCAAACAGTTCCTTTCTTTCCGCTTTTGCAGTTACAAAGCCGTCAGAAAAACGTACAGTCATTTCTTCTCCTGTCACAACATCTTCCGCCTTATTTATGGTGCCGTTTTTGTCAAATGCTGCACAGTAACCCCTTGAAAGCACTTTCATAGGATTAAGCAGTTCAAGTCTGCGGCAGTTTCCTGTGATTTTAAGTTTTTCGCTTTCAAGAGTATAAATCATGTGCTTATTAATTGTTTTTACACAATTTTCAATATATATGCTGTCATCTGCAATTTGTTGTTCAGGATGTCTTAAAGCCGCCGAATTCTGAAGTTTAGAAATATGTTCTTTTTCAAAAATTAATTTATTTTTAATCACGTTTTCAAGCCTTAAACTCAAAGACATAAATGTCTTTATATCTTTCATTACATCGTTTACCGCAAGTTCCGCAGCCGCCGAGGGAGTTGGCGCTCTCAAATCGGATACAAAATCGGTAAGTGTAAAATCGGTTTCATGTCCCACGGCCGAAATAACAGGTATCTCCGAACCAAAAACAGCTCTTACCACTCTTTCGTCGTTAAACGCCCAAAGATCCTCCATGCTTCCGCCGCCTCGTCCCAAAATAATAACATCGGCACCTTTCCAGCGATTTACGTCTTTAATAGCCGATACAATACTCGGCACCGCGTTTTCGCCCTGCACAAGAGAAGGCACAACCACTATTCTTACAGACGGATTACGTCTTCTTGAAATATTTATTATGTCTCTTACAGCAGCCCCCGTAGGAGATGTTATAACAGCTATTGTGTCAGGTTTTTCGGGTATTTCTCTTTTAAAATCTTCATCAAAAAGGCCCTCGTCCGACAGCTTTTTTTTAAGCCTTTCAAAAGCAATGCTTAATGCTCCTTCTCCGTCAGGCTCTATAATTTGCGCATAAAGCTGATATTGACCTGTTCTCTCATATGAAGATACATACCCGCATACCAAAACATTCATTCCGTTTTCAATTTCATAAGGCATAAGAGACGCATAGTCCCTAAACATTATTGCACTAATTGACCCGTATTCGTCCTTTAAAGTAAAATAAATATGCCCCGACGAATGTTTTTTGCAGTTTGAAATTTCTCCGCGTATCCATACACTCGAAAGTATGACATCGTTTTCAAGAATCCCGTGTATGTATCTGTTTATCTGGGACACAGAATATACTTTTCTTTCAAGCATTTTATCAACTCTCCGCTATTTTTCCAAGTATTCCGTTTACAAAAGAAGGTGAGTTGTCGGAGCTGAATTTTTTAGCCACCTCAACAGCTTCGTTTATGGCAACCCCTGCCGGTGTTTCATCTGAAAATTTCAGCTCATATACAGCCATTCTAAGTATCGCAAGGTCAACTTTAGACATTCTGTTTACTGACCATCCCTTTGCATATGTGTTTATAATTTCATCTATTTTATCGAGATTTGAAAGCGTTCCGTCAACAGTTCTGTCAATAAACGCCTTATCATTGTCATTAAGTTCGCCTGTAATACTGTCAAATTCTTTGTCGTTTGCCTCAGCGTCATTAAGATGAAAAATTGTATTTTTAGCTTCTTCCATACCTTCCATACCAACAAAATCATGCTGAAAGATAAGGTAAAAAGCATTTTTTCTTGCGTTGGTTCTACTCATAAATAACCTCCGAAAATAAAAAAAAGAAACTAACCCTTAGGATAATTATCCCAAGGGTTTGTATTTTTATTCAGTTTCTTTGTCAGATTTTAACTTATTTACTATTATGCTTGAAACGTTTACGTTTACAGTGTCAACTGCAAGGCCTGTCATATTTTCAACGGCGTTTTTAATTTTCTCCTGTACAAGCTCAGCAGCTTCTGTAATCTTTATTCCGTAAATTACGGCTATCTCGGCCTCTATTGTTGCCGTGCCTTCTTCAACCTTAACTTTTATGCCTTTTGCAAGGTTTTTCTTGCTGAAAATGCCGCCTGAAGCCATTCCTCCAACAGGTTCTACACCCTCCACCTCAGACGCCGCAGTACCGGCGATTATAGCAATAACCTCATCGGCTATCTGTATCTGACCAACATTTTTATCATTATCTTCTATATAGTCTGACATAAACAAACCTCCTGTTAGTTTTTACCGGATATATCCAAAACATATTCAGATTTAATATAATCTGATTATAACAGATTTTATACATTTTGCAAAACATTTTATACATAAAAAAGACTTCCGCTGTATGTTAAATTGGCGAAAGTCTGAAAATGTATGTACTCATTTTTTAATGGTAGTAATTCTGATTTTGTCGGCAGTATAACCTGTTTTTCTTTTGACTATGTCCTCAATCTGTGCTGCCTGCTGTTCCGTAAGACTTTTGGCGTCAACCACAACATCCACTGTATCATCGTCAATACGGACATATGCTTCCTTAAAGCCTTTTGCCTTTATCATATCTTCGGAAGCGCTTTCCTTTTCCATTCTTTCCTGAAGCTTAAGCATATTATTTGCACATTCTTCTTTTTCCTTGTCGCTAAGTGAACTGTTGTTTATCATCCCTTGAAGCATATCTTTTTGTTTTGACCTGTTCTGTTCTCTGTCAAGCTTTGCCTCAACAAAGTAAGAAGAAGCATCATCGACATTTGGGTTATTTACAAACACGGCAGCACCCGTATCATCATCATTTTGTGCTGTGGATGCGGTAGCAGTAGTAGCTGTTTTGTCCGAGCTTGTTTGAGCTGTTATAGGATCGCTTTGGTCAGTGTCATCAGCTATAGTTGATATGGTGGAATCATCAAGCAGATTATTATAGCCGTATTCTTTTGATGAATCATAATTAGAAGCCGTATCACCACTTGGCTGATGAAAATTTAAGTATCCCGCAGTAGCAATCATAACTACCAATACTGCGGCTAAAACATGGTTTTTCTTAACTGAAAACATATTTATCCTCCCATCTTTAAAATCTCTATTTTGTAGGACGGCACATTGGTAAGTGCCTGAGCTGCCTTTAATAAAGCATCTTTTACAAATACATCGCCTCCGCCTTGAGCAATTATTACTATGCCTTCAATTTCAGGCGACAGTTCCTTTACCACAAGCGCCTCGTTTCCGTTTTGTCCATTTACAATTACTTTTTTAGTTTCCTTTGAATTTTCAATTGATGACTTATCCCCTTCATTGCTTTGAGAATTTCTCTCGTTTGTCTCATCAGCAACTACCTTTTCGCTGCTTGATTTATATGTAATCATTACCTTTACTTTTCCGACACCTTCAATGCTGCCGAAAAAATCCTGCATTTTTTCCTCAAGATCACTGTCTGATACATTGCTTGAAGTAATTTTCGCAACAGTATTATTATTATTGTCGGCTTTTTTACTTTCTCCTCCTGAGAAAAAATTGCCGGCAAATATAAGCATCACTCCCGCAAGCACTCCCAGCACCGCATATTTAAGGGTGTCTTTGCTCCTCATCAGTTTTTTAATAAAGTCGCTATTCAAAATAACACACCTCCTTTTTCATCCGTGAATTACTTCTACATTTTTGGCGCCGTACCTGTCTTTCAGATATGAAACAACATCCATTTTGGTACTTCCATTTATCTTAACTTCTATAGAATCAATAACGCCGTTATTGTAAAAGTCATCATCTGTTTTTACAGAAACATTTTCACAGTCCAATCCCATAAGCGCAAGCTCGGATTGTATGTCTGCACATATTCTGTTTTCTGCGGTGCTTTTAAAAAACTTTTCAGTATCCACAGAGTTGTTTTCTTCCTGAAAATTTGTATAATAAGACTCATCAAAATACTTTGAACAGTCTGTTTTGCTTAATGACATCAGCGGACCGGCAGCTGCCAAAACAAGTATCAGTCCGCAGGCGAAATCTACGTATTTCTTATATTTTTCAGGTGCCGCAATACCGGCCGCAACCGAAAGTATCATAAATACCGCTATGTTTTTTATATATGCTTCTATTGCCGAAATCATACCTGTATCACCTCAAAACACAGCCATCAAAATGACGGCGGAAAACACAAACATAACAGCCGACAAAAACACGGCTCCAATAAGTATAAGAAAAAAATCACCGGCACTTTCAAGCGTTTTAGTAATTCTTTTGTCGCTGACAGGTTCCGTAACTGCCGATGTTATACGGTATATAAAAAAAATAGCCGCAAGCTTCAGCACAGGCGCTGCACAGATTCCGACAGCCACAATCAAAGCCGCTGCCGTAAAGCTGTTTCCCACAGCTGAAGCCGCTGTTGCGATTGTTTCGGCAGACGATGAAAGTATTTCGCCTACTACCGGAACGCATTTAACAGCCGTTTTGGCTGTTTTGAAAAGTAATGTGTCGGCTCCCGAAGCCGAAAGGCGCCATAATGACGAAACAGCAGCAAACAGCAGCCCTGCGCCTTTTAATGAAAATGAAAGCAGGCTTTTTATAAGCCCGCACATTGAAGAAAAAAAATTGTTTTCACTGATGTTATTCACCATTTCAAGTCCGGCAAAAGCCGTAAGAACGGGAATGAATACCGAACATATAAAAGCCGAAATCAAACCTGAAAGCCCCATAATTACGGATGATGAAAGCGCCGTAGAGGCAATTTTCCCCTGAGCGGCACTGATTGTCAAAAATACAGGTATCATTCCGGCGTTGATTTTGGCAAATCTCTCTACAGTGCTTTTTATAACCGTGCACTGAGTGTAAAACGAATCCATTACTATGTAAATTATTACAATATAGCATACGAAAAAGCTGAGCTGTGAAACTTGCTTTCCCGCAAATGACGAGCTTATGTTTTTAAGCACAGCACAAACTAATATAAGCGCCGCTATCTTTCTCATATCTCCCATTTGGCTTGTTACATCACCGAAAAATATATCGGCGCCCTTCTTTAAAACATCGTTTAATGAAAAATCAATTCCTTTTTTAAAAATGTTTTCGGCTTTTTCTTTTATGCTCGTTCCTTCCTCAGATTGCGAGGTATCCACCATTTCAAAAATATCCGGTCCCGATATTTCATTTGCGTAAGTTTTTTCGGCAAAAAAAGCAGTTGCCACAATTAAAACCAAAATTATCTTAATAAGTATCTTAACCACGCCTATTCTTATGTTTTTCATAAAAATTTAATCACTTCCTCCATTATGGCCATTATTAGCGGCATACATGAAAAAGCTATAATTATCCTTCCCGCCATTTCTACTTTGGACGCCACAGAGTTTTCGCCGGCGTCTTTGCAAATATCACATCCGAACTGGGTAACATAGGCAATAACTACTATTTTAATAATTATAGAAAAATATTTATTGTCAATACCGCTTCTTTCAGACAGTTGGCAAAGGCAGTGATAAACATATGAAAAATAGCCGTATGACTGAAAAAATATAACTATACCTGTGGCAAGCCCTACAAGAACCGCAAACCCCGGACTTTCTTTTTTAACGGCAAGAGAAAGAAACAATCCTATCATAGCCGTCGCACAGATTCTGAATATCTCCATATGTCAAAGCCCCTTTAAAGATTGAAAAGAGTGGCCACCGTTTGAAAAAGTTTGTTTATGTACTGTATAAGCCAAAATAGCACCACAACCAGTCCAGCAAGAGTAGTCATCATAGCCTGTTCTTCTCGTCCTGCCCTTATCAGCACCTGATTAAGCACCGCAACAAGTATACCCACAGCCGCTATCTGAAAAACAATATTTATCTGCATACACACACCGCTTTCCTAAAATATAATTACGCATATGAGAATACCGCATAAAAGTCCTGCCGAACGAAACAGTCTTTCATCCTTTGAGGATTTTTCACGCAGTTTCATACACACAGTTTCAATATCGTCTATAATATTTTCTGTACCCTGTTCCTGCTGGCTTCTGAAATGGCCGAGAAGCACAGGCGAAAAAGAAAATAAGCAGTCCATTTCTTCAGATCCGAAATAAAAATTGCCGGCGTTTTTTTCAACTGCTCTCTGCCAAAGTTCTCCGGCATCTGAGTCCTTTTTTTCACGGGCAAACAGTGCCGCATCTGAAAACAGTTTCGACACGGCTCCGTTGCATCTTTGAGAAATTTCATCGAATATGTCTGAAAGTGGAATTGAAGTACATCTCATCTCTCCCGAAAATATTCCGAGACCTCTTTTAAATTCCTCAAGGTCTTCAATTTTAAATTTGTCTTTCTTTGAAATAAGAACACCTATAAGCCAGCCAAAAAATATGACTGTCGCAGAACCTAAAAATTTCATCATAGCTTCTCAACTCCAATCATTTTATTTTCATCAAAAATTGCGGCTTTTCTTATTCCGTCCGCAAAATCAAGAACTATGTACCTTTCAAAATCACTGCCTGTTTTTATCTCGAGGTCTTCTATTCCATATCCGTGAAAAGTGCATAAAATTTTCACTCCGCACCGCTTTATCTCATCAATAGCCATAATATCGTCTTCTCCTCCGGCCTCATCGCAGGCAATTACATCAGGTGCCATACTTCTTAAAAGCATTCTCATTCCCAATGCCTTGGGAACGGAATCCATAACATCGGTTCTCGGTCCCAAATCATTTGTAACATGTCCTTTCCAGCACCCGCCTATTTCCCCTCTTTCATCGGCTACTGAAACATTTTGTCCCGACACACTTAAATTTCGTATTATATCCCTTAAAAGTGTAGTTTTTCCAAAACCCGGCGGAGATATAATAACCGTATTAAGGAATGTCCCTTTTTTATAAATATACGGTATAACTTTTTTTGATATGCCAATCATTTGCCGGCATATACGTATATTTACACTGCTTATATCACTCAAAGCCGTTATTTTGCCGTTTTCGCAAACGGCATGTCCGGCAATTCCTATCCTGTGTCCGCCTTGAATGGTAATAAAACCGTTCTTTATTTCCTCATTAAATGCATAAAACGAATAGCCGCTCATTACCTCAAAAAAAGTATGTATATCTTTTTCGGTGGGTATAAAAATATTTTTTTCTTCCCTTGTAAGGCTTCCGTCTTCACATACTGCCAGTTCATCTAAATTTGTTTTAATAAACATTCCTCTGCCTGACCTAATTCTTATTTCCTCAGCATTTTCAAAAGTATGCTTGTCCGTTTTTTCCAAAGTATCTTTTATTCTTCCGGCACATGCCGAAAGTATTTCATCCCTCAATGTCATAATTTTCTTCCTCCTGTTTTTAAAAATATGTACAAGTTTTTTTTTTATGTATATTATTTTCAGTATTAATATGTGTTTTTATGCCAAAATGTGATAATATTTATAAAACAACGTGGCAGAAAAAGTAATTCAGTATCGGCAGGAGGCAAAAAATGTATAAAATACTGATAACAGGAAAAGAAAAAGTTGACAGATATATTGTTTCGGCAAATCTGTCTTCAAACAGCTTTGTGCTACTGTTTTCAGAAAATGTATCTGTATCTGAAGATATATGTTCACATTCACATATAGATGCTTTCGTATTCATATCACATAATGAAGATTCCAAAGTTACAGGTCTTATTAAAAAACTTAGAAACAGTACCATTTATAAACACTCGCCTATTGCTGTTATAACCGATTCCAATAATAATTTTTTACGTTATCCCCTTGTGTTTTTGATAACAGACATTTACAGCAAATATGAATACTTAAATTTCCGTGCTATAATTGACCATGATATTTCAGTAAGCACTAAAGTAAAACAAAGGCGCAGAATAATAATTGAGAATAATAATTTTGTATCAATGATTGACATTTCAGATATACTTTTTATAGAAGCTGACAAGCATAAAAGCGTTGTTTACTCGGCAGATGGTTTTTATGAGATTCCTTTTTCACTGAAAAATGTATCAGAGCATATTTCTGACACTCCTCTTTTTCAATGTCATAGATCTTATATAGTAAATACGGAAAATATTTCGTTTATAAACAAAAATTCGTCGTCATGGGAAATTTCTTTTTCGCGGACTAATAAAACTGTTCCCGTAAGCCGAAATAAAAAACATGAACTTACAACATTTATACGTAATAAAAATTATCTTGACATGCACACTTTAAAGTGCTAAAATCGATATAATTAATTTATTACTTTAAAGCGTGTTAGTAAAAGGAGGCTTTGATATGATTCTTGTAATGAAACAGAATGCAACTGAGGAAAATATAAAAAAAATAATAGAAACTGTGCATTCCTGCGGCCTTAAAACTCACTTGTCTACAGGCGAAAGTCTTACTATAATAGGAGTAATAGGCGACAAGAAAAAACTTCTTGAGAAAAACCCGGGGCTTTTTCCGGGAGTTGAAAGGATAATACAAGTGAGTGAAAGTTATAAACTTGCAAATAAAAAATTTAAAGCGGAGCCGTCGGTATACGATATAGACGGTGTAAAAATCGGCGGAGATAATTTCTGTATGATTGCCGGTCCATGTGCTATAGAAAGCAAAGAGCAGATACTCGAAGCTGCACAGTGTGTAAAAAAAGCGGGAGCTAATATTTTAAGAGGCGGAGCATATAAGCCGCGGACTTCTCCGTATTCATTTCAGGGGCTTGAGGAAAAAGGGCTTGAGTATATGAAAGAAGCAGGAGAAAAAACAGGGCTTAAAATTGTAAGCGAAGTAACATCAATAGAAGCACTTAATACCGCAAAAGACTACGTTGACATATTGCAGATAGGTGCAAGAAATATGCAGAATTTCGAGCTTTTAAAAGCTGCCGGAAAAGCAGACATACCTGTAATATTAAAAAGAGGGCTTTGCGCCACCATAGATGAATGGCTAAACGCAGCCGAGTATATAATGAGCGAAGGAAACGAAAGAGTAATACTTTGCGAAAGAGGAATAAGAACTTTTGAGACAAGTACAAGAAATACACTTGATATAAGTGCCGTACCTGTATTAAAATCAAAGACACACCTGCCTGTAATAATTGACCCGAGCCATGCTTCAGGAGTAAGGGAATATATTGCACCTTTAAGCCGTGCAGCGGTTGCGGCAGGAAGTGACGGGCTTATAATAGAAGTACATCCGCATCCGGAATGTGCTCTTTCCGACGGGGCTCAGTCTCTTAATCCGACGGATTTTGAAAATTTGTGTGCTGAACTTAAACCGTTCATATCACTTATGGGAAGGAAGTAAAAAATGCTAAAGAAAGTAGGTATAATAGGCCTTGGGCTTATAGGAGGCTCCCTTGCTAAAGCATTAAGAAAACGTGTGGGAGTTGAAAAAATAGTTGCCCTTAACCGAAACGAAGATGTTTTAAAAACAGCATACAATGAAGGTGTAATAGATGAATATACACTTGAAATTAATTCTGTTTTTTCAGACTGTGATATAGTTTTTATATGCACTCCGGTAAATTTTGTATTTGACTATGCAAAAAAACTTATTCCATTTGTCGATAAAAACTGTATAATATCAGATGTGGGAAGCACAAAGGGAAAAATATACGAGCATATTAAAGAAATATCCGATAATTTCTTTTATATCGGCGGACATCCCATGACCGGTTCTGAAAAATTCAGATATACTGCTTCAAAAGAACATCTTTTTGAAAACGCCTACTACATTTTGGCACCGGCTGAAAACGTACCGGAAAAAAAGATAGATTATTTTAAGAAAATAATATTAAAGATAGGAGCGATACCTGTTATAGTGTCGCCTTTCCTTCATGATTATATTACGGCCTCAATAAGCCATGTGCCTCATATAATAGCTGCGGGGCTTTGCAACAACGTAAAAATGCTTGATACAAAAGAACATCATATGCATCAAATTGCGGCAGGCGGGTTTAAAGATATAACAAGAATAGCATCATCAAACCCAGAGATGTGGGAAAGCATATGCTTTGAAAACAAGGATGAAATACTGAAAGTTATCGCTTCTCTTGAAAAAGTTATAGGAAGAATAAAAAAAGACCTTTCCTGCGAAGACCATGAAGATGTACATAAATACTTTGACGAAGCAAGGCTCTACAGGGACTCATTTTCAAATGTCACTCCGGGAAGTTTCGTAAAACGTTATGAAATAAGTATAGACGTTTTGGATAAACCGGGCTCAATAGCCATTATAGCAGTGCTTTTCTCAAGCAATAATTTAAATATAAAAAATATGAACATAGTAAACAACAGAGAACGCGAAAACGGTGTGCTTAAAGTATCATTTGAAAGTGAAAGCGAAAGACAAAAGGCAATACGCATACTTCGTGAAATGAATTACGACGTATATAGCAAAGATTAAAACACAGGCGGTGGATAATTTGAACATAACAGTAAAACCGGCAGGCGGCTTAAAAGGCACTATAACCGTACCCGGAGACAAATCCATATCTCATAGGTCGGTAATGCTCGGCTCCATATCAAACGGCACAACACATGTCAGCGGATTTCTTACAGGTGCCGATTGCCTTGCAACAGTAGACTGTTTCAGAAAAATGGGCATTGAAATTGATATTAACGGCACAAACGTTACAATACACGGAAAAGGTATGCACGGTCTTAAAAAGCCTGATGCTCAGCTTGACTGTAAAAACAGCGGTACCACAATACGTCTGATTTCGGGAATTTTGGCCGCTCAGCCTTTTGATTGCTCAATAACGGGAGATTCCTCTATACAAAAACGCCCTATGGACAGAATACGAAATCCTCTTGCTCTTATGGGTGCTAAAATATACGGAAACGAAAACAAAAAACTATATGCCCCTCTAAAAATAATAGGCGCCAAACTTACCGGAATACATTACACACTTCCTGTGGCAAGCGCTCAGGTAAAAAGCGCTGTAATTCTTGCGGGACTTTATGCCGACGGTGAAACAGTTGTAACAGAGCCTGAGCCTACAAGAGACCATACGGAGATAATGCTTAATTATCTGGGAGCCGACATTTCACACAACGGAAATGACATAATATGCCGGCCTGTAAAAGAATTATATGCAAAAGATATTTATGTACCTTCCGATATTTCGTCGGCTGCTTACTTTATGGCTGCTGCAGCAATAACAGACAATTCAGATATAACCATAACAAATGTAGGCGTCAATCCTACAAGAACAGGAATAATAGATGTACTAAACGTCATGGGTGCTGATATTAAGATTATAAACCAAAAAAATGTATGCGGTGAAAAAGTTGCAGATATCAGAGTAAAAAGCAGTAAATTAAAAGGCATTGAAATTGGCGGTGCCATAATACCGCGTCTTATTGATGAGATACCGATTATTGCTGTATGTGCATGCTTTGCAGACGGCACAACCGTTATAAAAGATGCTCAGGAACTAAAAGTAAAAGAAACAAACAGGATAAAAACCGTTGTTGAGGAGCTTAAAAAAATGGATGCAGATATAACCGAAACTGATGACGGCATGGTAATAAATGGTACAGGGATGTTAAAAGGCGCTGAGATAAACAGTCATGATGACCACAGAATAGCAATGTCAATGGCTGTAGCTGCTCTAAAGGCAAAAGACAGTACGACTATAAAAAATGCCGAATCGGTTGATATTTCATTTCCGGGATTTTTTGATTTTTTGGAAAAACTTAAATAGAATAATAACGAAGGAAGGCAAGACAATGAAAAAACTTGTTCTTTTCGGAGACAGTATTACATACGGCTATGGAGTCAATGAAAAATACAATATAGCGTCGCTTTTGCGCAATAAATACGATTACACAGTAATAAACAGCGGTGTAAACGGCGATACAACTCGTGAGGCCCTTGAAAGGCTCGAGAAAGATGTGCTTTCATATTCGCCTGATTTACTTGCAATACTTTTCGGCTCAAACGATTCCGCCATGAATGAATGCTCATACCGCACGCCATATGAGTTTGACGTAAACCTAAGAAAAATAGTAACTGCTGTAAAAGACAGATTTCCAAAATGCAGAATTTTTCTTATTACTCCTCCGCCTGTAGACGACGCTGTTTTTATGCCTACAACTTTAAATAAACGCCTTATACCGTATATTGAAGCAATACGAAAAATAGCCTCCGATTCAGACTGTGTTTTGTGTGACCTTAATATATATTTTACAATGAAGGCAGGAACAGATTTTGAAAAATATCTTCAGGAAGACGGATGTCATCTTTCAGAGGATGGCTACAGGCTGTTTTTCGAATGTTTAAGTTCTGTTTTAAAATAAGAAAACATATAAAACTATAAGTCTTACGAGCATATTTCTATAAAGAGGTATGCTTATTTTAGACTTAACATATATTAATAAAATATAATTTTATAAAGCAATAGACTTGCTGACAAATATAAGCCCTTGGTGATTATTGACATTTATATTATAAAACTATATTATATAATTATTAAGGTAATTTAAAGTTATTTTACACTTATCAGATTTTTGTCACTTATATAATATTCAATTTAAAGAGAGCTGCGTGAGTTTATGAATGTGGTATTTATCACTCCAACAACTGACCTTCGCAGGTTCCCTCTCTATCGAATAGGAGGAAAACTGTACGGCCACTCTAATTCTATTACCGGACCTTTGATACTTGGGCACATACTTAAGGATGCAGGACACAATGTTTCGGTATATGAAGAACTTAACGGAAGTGTAAATTACAGCAAGCTTAATAATACTGATGTATTTTGCATTTACACAATGACATCCACCGCACCAAGAGCGTATTTTCTTGCCGAAAAACTTCGTCGAGAAACCGGTGCCCGAATTTTAATCGGAGGAATACATGCATCCGTATTGCCCGATGAGGCAGCCAAGTATGCTGACCAAGTAATAGTCGGTGAAGGAGAATCAGTGATTTTGGATGTGGTAGAAGGCAGAATCACCGACAAAATAGTCTATGCGCCATATCTCGAAAACTTGGATGATGCGCCGTTTCCTGATTACTCAATTCTTAAAACGCCGTGCGAGTGCGCAAATGTAATGTCTACCAGAGGCTGTCCTTTCTGCTGCACTTTCTGCACCACATCACGAATGTTTCATCCATACCGTGAAAGAAGCATTGACAGCGTTATTGAAGAACTTAGGTACTATAAGCAATTGGGATTCAAATATATGAATTTTGAAGATGATAACTTTACAGCAAACAAAGAACGTGCCAAAGAAATTTGCCGCCGCATGATTAAAGAAAATCTGGTTTTCAAAGAGACTTTTTTCTTTGGACGCACAGACCTTGCAAATGATGAAGAACTTATGTGTCTCTGCGAGAAGGCACATCTTACACGTGTATTGGTTGGCATAGAGTCTTTGAATCAGGCATCGCTTGACGCTGTAAACAAACATCAAAAGACATTCGACATTGAAAAATGCGCCGAAGTTTTGGCACGGCATAAAATTCGGCTTATTGCAAGTATTGTACTTGGAATTGATACCGACAGCAAAGAAGACATTTTGCATAATGTTGACTTTACAAAGAAAATCCATGCCTATCAATTACAGCCGGCAGTATTGACACCGTATCCGGGAACAGCGGTTTATGAGCAGTTCCAAAAAGAAAATCGTCTTATTACGTCTGACTGGGGCTGTTACGATATGATGAATGTTACATTTATGCCTAAGCAAATGACGCCTTGGGAACTTCAAAGAGTATTTTTTAAAGCGGCAAGACGTTTTTATTCTTTCTTTTCCTCTTTTGCGATAGGCAAAATATTTGGGCTAAATTATGGGCTTAGGCGTATGGGGCTTTCCATACTTACTAAACTTGGAATTCCGGCTGCTTATATTGCTTCGCTAGTGGTTAAAAGCTCCAATTTTTATAAACTAAGGCATTTGGACACTAAGTCCGACGACAAGTCTAAACATTGGTCTAACCACAAGACATGCGATGCATAAGACTTACCAAAATCCACCTTTTATTATACATGCCATTTGTTTTTAATATTGTTTTTTAAATTGTTGACATGTAGTAAAATGAACTTTATACTTGTTTTATGTTGGATCTTATATTAATAGTATAAGATCCTTTTTTTTGGAGGTATACATGAATGAACAAAAAGAAAATAAAATGGGCACAATGCCTGTTGGAAAATTAATTGTAAATATATCCCTGCCACTTATGGTGTCAATGCTTGCTCAGGCTCTTTATAATGTTGTAGACAGTCTTTTTGTATCGAGGATAAGTGAAAATGCCTTAACTGCTGTATCAATTGCATTTCCTATTCAAAATCTTATGATAGCAATAGCTGTGGGAACAGGAGTTGGCATAAACGCTTTTTTGTCAAAAAGCCTTGGTGAAAAAAACAAGGAAAATGTTGACCTTGCAGCAAATAATGGTATATTTCTTGCTTTTGTAAGCTATATAGTTTTTATGTCGTTTACGCTTTTTCTTTCCTCATTTTATTTTAAATCACAGACCGATATATCTGAAATTGTAACAGATGGAGAAATATACATACGCATTTGTGCTTTGGGCTGTATAGGAGTGTTTATGCAGATTACTCTTGGAAGACTGCTCCAGTCAACCGGAAAAGCTGTATTTGCAATGCTTACTCAGTTTACGGGAGCCTTAATAAATATAATATTTGATCCAATTTTAATTTTTGGACTTTTTGGATTTCCAAAGCTTGGAATGGCCGGTGCTGCAATTGCTACTCTAATGGGTCAGATATTCGGTACAATAATTGCCTTGTATTTCAATCTTAAATTCAATAACGAGATAACATTAAAAATAAAAGGTTTTCGTCCGGATATCAAAACCATAAAACGAATATATTCTGTGGGCTTTCCCGCAATAGTAATGCAGGCTGTATCATCTGTAATGATTTTTGGAATGAATAATATATTATTGTCATTTTCGTCTACGGCAACGGCAGTTTTCGGTATTTATTTTAAACTCCAAAGTTTTATAGTTCTGCCTGTTATTGGGCTAAACAATGGAATAGTTCCTATAATTGCGTTTAATTATGGTGCAAGGCATAAAGAAAGAATAATAAAAACAATTAAAATAAGCATACTATCGGCATTTATAATAACGTTTATGGGTATGGTTATATTTCATACATTCCCCGGCCAGATACTTGAGTTATTTAAAGCATCAGAAAACATGCTTAAAATAGGTATTCCTGCACTAAAAACAATGAGCCTTTGTTTTATATTTGCCAGTTTCTCAATAGTAATGATTGCTGTCTTTCAGGCATTTTCAAAAGGTTTTTATAGTCTTTGGGTTTCACTCTTAAGACAAATGTTTGTTCTTTTGCCTGTAGCATACTTGTTTTCAAAATCAGGAAATATAAATCTTGTCTGGTGGGCATTTCCTATAGGTGAAATTGCATCCCTTTTGCTTGCAATAGTCCTTTTAAAACGTCTTTACAGAGAAAAAATAATAAATATGCCCGACTAATATGCTAAGCTTTTTAAAGTCAAAAACCCGGTCATCCATTTAAACCATTTAAATAGGATGCCGGGTTTTTACTTTTACTAATAAACCTTTATTAATAAACCTTAAAAACATCAACCATGTCAAGCTTTTCCCAAGGCAAATCAAGGTCATTTCTTCCGAAATGTCCGTAAGCCGCCGTCTGCTTATATATAGGACGTCTTAAATCAAATTTGTTAATAATGCCCTTAGGTGTAAGGTCAAAGTTCTTTTCAACAATTTCCTCAAGCTTACTGTCTTCAACTTTACCTGTGCCAAATGTATCAACACGTATAGAAACCGGCTGAGCTACACCGATTGCATAAGCAAGCTGAATTTCGCATTTTTCTGCAGCACCGCTTGCAACAATGTTTTTGGCAACATGTCTTGCAGCATAGCAGGCACTTCTGTCAACCTTTGTAGGATCTTTTCCTGAAAATGCTCCGCCGCCGTGACGAGCATATCCGCCGTAAGTGTCAACAATAATTTTTCTTCCTGTAAGTCCGCTGTCGCCCATAGGTCCGCCAATTACAAAACGTCCGGTAGGGTTGATAAAATATTTTGTTTTTTCATCAAGAAGCTCAGCAGGAATAACGGCCTTTATTACGTTTTCTTTTATGTCTTTTTCTATCTGGTCATGCTCAACTTTAGGTGAGTGCTGTGTTGAAATAACAACAGTATCGACTCTTACAGGCTTATCGCCATCATATTCAATTGTAACCTGTGATTTTCCGTCTGGACGAAGATAATCAAGAATTCCTGATTTTCTTACCTCCGTAAGACGTCTTGCAAGCCTGTGGGCAAGATAAATAGGCATAGGCATATACTCATCGGTTTCATTGCAAGCGAAACCAAACATCATGCCCTGATCTCCGGCACCTTCGTTGTCAACACCCATAGCTATATCCGGTGATTGGCCTTTAATAGATGTAAGCACAGCGCATGAATCGGCATCAAACCCGTATTTTGCTCTTGTATAGCCGATATCACGGATTGTGTCTCTTACAATTTTTTCAATATCAACTGTACATGTGGTGGTAACTTCGCCCATTACAAAAACCATGCCTGTAGTGGTTGTTGTCTCACAAGCAACTCTTGCCATAGGATCTTGCTCAAGCATTGCATCAAGTATTGCGTCTGAAATCTGGTCACAGATTTTATCTGGATGTCCCTCTGTAACAGACTCTGATGTAAAAAGTCTTTTTGCCATTTGTAAATCCTCCTTAATTAATTTAACAATAAAAAAAACCCCAAACAGGGTTTAACAAAAACTACTCATCTGCCGCACATGTAAAAACATTGCGTGGGAATTGGCACCGATGCATATGCTGCCGGTTGCCGGGTGTCATAGGGCCCTGTCCCTCGACCACTCTGGATAAGTGTAATATTAAATTTTATATGCGGATAACAGGACTTGAACCTGCACCACCGAAACCGGGACAAGAATCTGAATCTTGCGCGTCTGCCAATTCCGCCATATCCGCAAATTTAAAAATTTAAAAATTTAAAAGGTCAAAAAATGACCTGCTTGGTGTATTATACAACTAAAGTGTCAAAGAGTCAAGAAATATCTATTAGGCATTCCAAATACGGAATGCCTGTCTGCTTAAAATTTTTTCCATTTAAGGCTAACTAAATCGTGTCCCTGAACAGCATTAATAAGTTTCTGCTGGAAATTATCGCTTAGAATATCTTTCCTGTCAAGCATTTCAATCCCTAATTCTTTTGCTCTTTTATATGTACCGGTTTCATAAGCTTTTTCGTCGCTGAATGTAACAATTATCGCCTTGGAAAACCATCCTCCAATCCTTTTTTTCTCAATTAACAGTTCATTAAGAGCCGCTGTAGTTGCCTCTGTAAGTTTACAGCTTACAAAAACAGGCATTGATTTGTCTGTAAAAATTACATCTATTTCGTTTCCCGGAACAGACCTTGCATTATAAATATCCCAGTCTATCATAGTTCCCAGTCTTACATCGGTAAACAACCCGCTTTTTACTGCGTTTATATATACAAAAAGCTCAAGCCAGATACCATAGCTTATCATATATGCTTTATCCAATGCGTTTGAAAACTCAAAAACCATATGTCCCGGCGATATATACAAATCACGTATGAATCCAAGCTGCTCAAACTTTTCCATAAGCCTCGCATTTGGCTGTTCATATCTTCCGTTTTTTATTTTAATTTTTGTAGGCGCTCTGAAAAACAAATCATTTTTGTCAGAATCCGCCATAACCTGCTGAAGGTAAGAACATGTATGGCGCCATTCTTTTATATTTCGGAACAGAAAACGGCACATTGTAAGTATGTTGTCAAACTGAGACTCATCAGGTCCGCTGTGGCTGTTTCCCATAAATGACGCACCTATACAGTCAACGTAATCTTCAAGACTGAGTTTTGCGGCAGGTATGCAGTCCTTCTCATTGGCAATATTCACCACACGTCCGCCTATTATATCCGAATAAACAATCTTTGAACGGGTATCTATTCCGGCTTCACATCCGGCTATTGTCATAAGCTCGCTTCCGCCTGTCAGGTCAACAACGGTATCTTCATTTTCGTCAATTATATTTTTTGTACAGTTATAAATTTTTGAAACAGAAAAAATATACACAGGATACTTTTCAAAAATAATATTCGGGAGATGTCTTTTAAGACACTTTTCAAGCCCAATAAACCTGTTCAAATCTTTAATCTCATCATCGTATATAAACACGGCCTTGTCAGGCTTTAAAGTCAAAATTCCCAGTATGTTTTTTATGACGTCTTTGTCATAAAACTCTATCTGAGTAAGCATTGGGCCACCTCCTTATTTTTCAGACGCTTCTTCAGACTGTGATTTTTTTGCTTCCTCAGCTTTTTTGTTGAATACGGAATCAAATTTAAACTTTGAAACTATTGAAGGCGCAAGGTCAATAATTTTGTTAAGAGCATCTTGATTTTTAATGTTTATAAGCTGAACATGTCCCTCAACTATTGCAATAACGGCACTTGGAGCAATTTTAGCACCCATTCCGCCTGCTTGGCCGTTTTTGCCACTCTTTTCGTTTCCACCGGCACCCATACCGAAAGTTGCCTCAATAAGCGGTATAAGCGTAATGTCTCCAACATGTACAGCTTCACCGACTACAGTTTTGCTTGAAACAAACTCCCCAAGTTTAGCACACAAAGCGTCTATACTTGAATTAATATTTTCTCCCATTTTATGCACCTCAGTTTCTTAATATATATAGTCCAAGCTTCCTTACAGGTTTAATCAAAATAAGCCTTATAGCCGTAATAATAAAATATCCGGCAGTAAAGCGTCCGTTTGCTTTTATATCTCCATAAAAATACATAGAGTCAAAATCACCATCAAGCTTACATTCACCGTTAATCATTCCGTTAAGAATACCGCCGAAAGCCAGAAGAATGCCCGTATAATCAGGTGAGCCAAGGCCGGCTTTGCCGTTTATATAAATTGTTTTAGGCATAATTGTTTTTAAAGTTTTTTTCAAAGTTTTAATAAGAGCCGACATAACAGTCTTTTTGTCTTCCCAAGGCATATTTATTATATAGTGTTTTATGTCCTTTTCCTCATGCTTTTTTGGATTATCGGTTTTTTCTTTGTTTGGTTTTTCATCTTCTTTTTCAGAATCCGGCATAATTGTTTTTTCTTTGATTTCCTTTATTTTTATTCTCTTTACAACAGGTTCTTCTGTGGTCTCAATTTTTATTGTTTTTCGTTTTATAGGCTCTTTAGTTTCTTGTTTTACAACAGACAGTTTCTTATTTGCTTCTTTGATACTCTCAGGAATTTTACTTGCAATTGCAATACTTTGGTCCTGCTCTTTAAATTCCGCCTCAACTTCTTCATCAAATTTCTTAAGGCTTTCACTTCTTGTGTCCTTCTTTAAAGAAACGCTTTTTTTAGTTTCCTTTTCTTTAGGCTTACTGCTTTTAGGATAAAATTTTTTGCCAAAAATATAAACATATATTTCAGGTCCGTTTTCATCAAAGTTTATTTTGATTTGCACTATTCCCAGCAGCCATTTTATATCGCATTTGGCTTTTAATTGGTCTTTTTTTTCTAATTTTGCACAATATCTTATACGTGAAATCATTATAAATGCCAAAAGCAACACAAGTATACCAGCCAAAACGGCAGCACAAATGCCAATTGTCTTCAATATAAGTAATGCTATACCCATACAAAAATCACCTAAAATCCATAAAGCTTTCAGCTTCAAAAAAAGCGGCGGACGTCACAGTAAGAGCTAAAGCAACAAACGATGCACGTATAAAAACATCGGAAAAAAACGTCTGCGGCAACATATTTATTAACAAACTGTTATTTGGGTCAAGCAGCCAGTAATTATTGTTAAAAAGTATGTGGTGGAAAACCACAAAAGCATTTCCGAAACCATTTGCCACAATTATAAAAGCAACTAACGAAAACGCCGTCAGCACAAGAAACGTGATTGCCGTAGCTTTAAAAAAAACACGTCTGTTTAAACATAGTTCTTTTAATAAAATTAAAATAAACAAAACGGCTGCAAACGCGGCACGCCTTATCCAAATACAATCAAGCACAATCTTTCTTACATCTTCCATATGCCGTTTTTCGCGGGCATTAAAAACAGGTATTTCCTTACCGTTTTCTTTAATGTAAAAATTCATGCTGTTGCTTTGACCTTTCATATAATCAATAACCACAGACATAGAATCTTCAAGATTTCTTTCAGTCATTGAAGTAGCTTTTTCGGTCATATTTTTTGAAAACTCATATCTGTAAAAACTAATATCCGTCATACCTGTCATATCAACAGCTGTAAAGACAAATATAATAAAAACCAATATTGCAAAAACAATTCCCAACAATACGTTTTTCAAAAACTATTTCTCCTTTATAAGGCAAATGCCTGTTTTATCAGCGTCCCAGCCTTTCTTTGACGAATAGCCAAACATTTCGGTTACAACTCTGTAAGCTCTGTATTTTCCTTCTGCAATGCCAAGCACATACATATCCTCAAAATTTTCAAGCTTAAAAAACAAATTGCTTTTCATTATCTCTATTTTTCCGTTTTCATCGGCAAAAATAACATAGATGTTGAAAACCGGTATATTTTTAAGCAGTGAATATACCACCGCTTCCTCGTCGTCGACTGATATAAACACATTTTCTATAGTCTTCATAAATATTCCTCACTACTATAAAAACAGACATTACCTTGTTTATTATATCACATTTCATTCTGTACTAACAACTACCTATCTTTTATTTTTAAACCTTTCGTAAATTCATATACACCCATTATCAAAAGAAATACCGCAAACAGTTTTTTTAATGTACCGCTTTGAATGCTCAGCGCTATAATGGCACCTATAATCGATGCTATAACAGCAGCTATTATAAGCGGTTTAATTTTCTTAGTTTGGATATTTCCCTTCTTTTTGTGTATTATAACAGCAACAAAAGCCGACGGAATAAAATATATTAGATTTATGCCCTGTATCTGCTGCTGCGTAAGCTCCGTAAAAAAATCAAGTGCCGGTATAAGCAGCACACCGCCGCCTATGCCCATACCTCCAAGCACTCCAGAAAACAGCCCTGCCAAAAACATAATCATCTGAACATCCTCCAAGCAGTAATAACCATTACAGCCCCAAAAATATAATGAAGCCATTTTTCAGGTATTTTACAAAGCAAAAGCGCTCCGCATCCAGCCCCTATCACTCCTCCTGCGGATGCAAAAAGTACGTTTTTCCATAGTATGTTTGCCTTGAAAAAATATATAATTGCCGAAACAATTGATACGCATAAAATTATAAGCACTGTGCTTGCATGGCTTTTGTGTGCTTCCATGCCATTTTTTTCAAGCATGTACACACATACGGTTCCCCCGCCGGAACCAAAAATGCCGTTTACAAAACCTATTAAAACTCCGCTTAATATTGATTTTTTTCTGTCCATTAAATTCCTCCTCCTATTGATTATTTTTGCCAAAAATACATTTATTATGTTATACTCATCTGTAGGTTATAAAAACCTAAAAGGAGTAATTAAAATGAAAATACTGCTTGCGGCACTTAATGCCAAATATATACACACTTCTTTGCCTCTGCGGTCGCTTAAAAAATACGCTTTTTCATATGAAAAGTATATTGATACCGAAGAATACACAATAAATAATGACGAAAAAGCAATACTTGAGGATATATTTGAGAAAAATCCTGATGTTGTGGGCTTTTCATGTTATATATGGAACATAAACATAATAATGGATATAGCCGAAAATTTAAAAAAGGTACTTCCTGATGTATTTATATTTCTTGGAGGACCGGAAGTAAGTTTTGACAGTGAAAAAATACTTGAAAATAATAGCTTTATTGACGCCGTTATACGCGGTGAAGGCGAGGAAACATTCAGGCTTTTAGCTTCGTTTTTTATTAACGGAAAACCTGCTCTTGAACATATAGACGGCATTACATTCAGAAACGAAGAAAAAATAACAGCAAATCCACCGAGAAGCGACATTTCTCTCGATAGTATTCCATTTGTATATGACGACGTGTCCGGACTTGAAAACAGAATAATTTATTATGAGTCCCAAAGAGGCTGCCCGTATAACTGCCAGTTCTGTCTTTCCTCAATTGAGGGGAAGGTCCGCTTTTTATCTAAAAAAAGAACTTTTTCCGACTTGGATTTTTTTATTAAAAACAGGGTTAAGCAAGTAAAATTTGTTGACAGAACTTTTAACTGCAATAAAAAACATGCTCATACTATTTGGAAATATTGCATGGAAAACGATAACGGCTTTACAAATTTTCATATGGAAATAGAAGCCCATATACTTGATGACAGCGAGATAGATTTTCTGAAAAATGCAAGACGCGGGCTTTTTCAGTTTGAAATAGGTGTGCAGTCAACAAACTTACAAACGCTTTCGGTGGTAAAACGTAATTGTGATTTCGAAACTTTGGCCCATAAAGTAAAAAAAATACATGAAGGCAAAAATATACATGTACATCTCGATTTAATTGCTGGGCTTCCTTTTGAGGATTACAGTTCCTTTGCAAAATCGTTCAATGATGTATATTCACTGCATCCGGAACAACTTCAGCTTGGTTTTTTAAAGTTGCTTAAGGGTTCAGGTTTACGACGCGACGCAAAAAAATATGGCATAGTTTTCGATGAAAAAGCGCCTTATGAGGTACTGTACACTAATGAAATGCCATATTCTGATATGCTTAAATTAAAAGCCGTTGAAGATATAGTTGAAACCTACTATAACTCGGGAAAGACAGTAAATACCATATTTTTTACAGTTACGCTTTTTCCGTCGCCTTTTGATTTTTTTGAAGAATTTTCAAATTACTGGCATGAAAAAAATTACCATAAATTCAGCCATAATAAACAAGAGCTTTATAAAATTTTTTATGAGTTCTGTTTGCAAAGTAACTATTCAAAAGACAGTATAAATGAAATATCCGACCTTTTAAAATACGATTACCTTTTATCGGATAACTTAAGAGCATTGTATTTTTGGCTTGACGATGATATAAATATAAAAGATTTTAAACATGATTTTTTCAATAACGCTGAAAACGTTAAAAAATATATACCGCATCTTTATTCTTATTCTCCGTCACAGCTTTCAAGAATATGCAGAGTGTCACTTTTTAAATATGATGTGCTTTCATATAATTGGGATATTCCGTCAGAAATAAAAAAGAAAGACACATATGTGCTTTTTGATTACTCAAATCGTGACATAATAACAAATCATGCCAGTGTCTTCGGCATAAACAAGGAGTGAACATATGACGCAGCAAGAACGAGTAAACAAAATTTTGGCCCTTCTTGACGAGCATTACGGGCCTGTAAAATGTTATCTGAATCATCAGACAGCGTGGCAGCTGCTTATTGCCACAATACTTTCCGCCCAGTGTACGGACCAAAGAGTAAACATGGTCACAAAAGACCTGTTTGAAAAATATAAATCAGTAAAAGACTTTGCCGAAGCCGATATTTCAGAGCTTGAAAACGATATACGCTCAACAGGATTTTATCATAACAAGGCTAAAAACATTATTTCATGCTGCCAGTCGCTGCTTACGCTATATAACGGCGAAGTTCCGTCGGACATAGATAAACTTACAAAACTTGCCGGCGTTGGACGAAAGACAGCAAATGTAATAAGGGGAAATATATTTGACATTCCAAGCATAGTTGTTGATACACACGTTAAACGTATAACAAAACATTTGGGACTTACAAAAAGCGACGACCCAGTAAAAATCGAGTTTGAACTTATGGATATACTTCCTAAAGACCATTGGATAAGCTATAACACACAGATTATAGCACTTGGAAGAACCATATGTATAGCAAGAAAGCCAAAATGCGAAATATGTTTTCTTTCTCATTTGTGTCCCGACTTTGGGAAATAATCATACATAATCTTAAAAGCGGCAGCCGTAAAATAATCGGCAGCCGCTTATTTGTTTAAAGTGTGTATTCTTTAGGCGGATTTCCTGAAAAATCGCTGATTACCGCTTTAGCGTCTCCTATATAAAATACTTCAAATATTGGATTATCCGCTGTTTTATATAAGCTTTTTATAAGAGAGTATGACATGCAGCTTTTTTTAACATCCATGTTATTTTCAAATACGGCCTTGCCGCTCAAACGAATCCATCTATTTTCCGAAGATGAAACTGTAATTTCCACATATGGATTTTTCTGTAATTGTGCATATACGTCTTTCTTGCTGTTGGTGCAAAACCAAAGTTTTCCCTCTTTTTCAAGGCAAAACATAAAAGGCCTGTTTTTAGGCTTGCCGTCAAGACCTATCGTTGCCAGATACTGTACTGGATTTTTCTTTAAAAATTCTGTTACTTCATCCATTATAATAAACCTCCTTAAACTATTGTATTTTTTTATCTGTATGTATATAATAGCTATAAATATATTTATTGTAAAGTAAGCACTTAAAAGTGCTATAGTATCTATTTGGATACTAATGGAGTTTAAGAAGGTGCACAATGATAAAAGAAATACCTGACTGTCCTGTTGAAATAACTTTGATGTTAATAGGCAATCGTTGGAAAGTGTTAATTCTTCGTGAATTGCTTACAGGCACTAAACGCTTTGGCGAATTAAAGAAATCTATAGGCTGTATTACTCAAAAGGTCCTTACTTCAAATTTACGCGATATGGAATCAAGCGGGCTTCTTACCAGAAAAGTCTATGCGGAAATTCCGCCAAAAGTTGAGTATACTTTAACTGAAACAGGCTATAGTTTAAAGCCAATTTTAGATTCAATGGTTAAATGGGGTACTGTCTACAAAAAAATTCATAATTAATTTTAAACAATTTTAAGCAAAAAAAGATAATCACTAATTTCAGTGATTATCTTTTTTATTCATTAATTTACAAAACTCAAAATCTGTTTTGCGTCGTTATATCCTTTATCGTATAGTCTTTTCATAGCGCCTCTGTTTTTTGTAAGCGTAGACATTCCGGTAATGTCATCAGGAGCAATTATCACGGCTTTGCCCTTTGCTTCAAGCTCTTTAGCTATTTTTACGCCTTCGTTATATCTTTTTGCTCTTAAACATAGATTTGCAGCAGCCTTTGGATACTTTTTTGCCAATATCTTGGCAAGCCTTTCATCCTTTTTCGATGTACGTATAAGTTCCCTCGGCTTTGTTAGAACAACTACAACTTTGTCACATCCGTCTGAAAAAGCCTTTTTTATAGGCACCGGGTCAGACAGAGCGCCGTCAAAATAAAAAGAATTGTTAACCGGATAAGGATGGCATACTACCGGAATTGATGATGACGCTTTAAATATATAATAATCATCAAGTTTTAAGTCTCTTTTATCGAAATACTTTGCATTTCCGCTTTCGGCCTCAGTAGCAACAACTATCATTTCGGACGGATTTTTCATTATTGCTTTTTCGTCCAACGGATTTTCGCCATTTGAATTGCTTAAAACTCCATAAACGTAATCCATATCTATGTATGAACCTTTTTTAATCAGGTTTCTGAGACTCATATATTCTTTGCGAAATGAGTAATCTATGTAAAACTCAAAATTACGTCCCTTCTGTCCCGCCAAGTATGACGCTACATTTGCACTTCCAGCCGAAACACCTATGCAGTAGTCAAACACTATTGTGTTTTCAATACACCAGTCAAAAACTCCTGCTCCATAGATACCTCTCAGTCCTCCGCCAACATCTATGACCCCAACTTTCATTTCAATCCTCTTTTCTTTTAATTTTAAAATAACTTTTTTATTAATTCACAAATAAGGACAGAATCGAATCTGCCCTTATTCTCATAATTTATGTAATTATATTATAAGAAAATAAACATAAACTTTATTTTTTCTCGGATTTCTCAAAATTTATTGCACAATCCGCTATAATTTTAGCTGTATTTTCTATGCCAAATTTTCCGCTGTCAATGCATAAATTGTAGCTTTCAGCTTTTCCCCACTTTTTGCCCGAATAAAAATTATAATAGCTTGCTCTCTTTTTATCAGTTTTGTTTATAATATCAGCAGCTTTTTTTTCTTCAACACCGTATTCTTCAACAACTCTTTTTATTCTTTTTTCAACATCCGAATATATAAAAACGTTAAAAACATCGTTTCTTTCTTCAAGGGCATAATCTGCACATCTGCCTATTATAACACATGAATTTTTTGAAGCAATGTCTTTTATTGTATCAAATTGGGCAAGAAAAAGCTTATTGTCAAGAGGTAAACTGTCCCCACCGTTTGCGCCTATAACAATTGAATAAAGGAAGCTTCCTGTTGGCTTTTCATCATTGTTTTTAAGCACTTCCTCGCTGTATCCGCTCTTTTTTGCTGTTTCCGTTATAAGTTCTTTGTCATAAAAAGAAATGCCAAGTTCTTTTGCCACAAGTTCACCTATTCTTCGTCCGCCGCTGCCATACTGACGTCCGATTGTAACTATCACTTTTGACATTTATATTTCCTCCTTAATTGAGAAATGAGGCTCACAGCAATTATATTTCAAATTTTTCTGCCGCTATATGTCTTAACATGTTTTTTAAACTTGTAATCTCATTTTCTGTATAATCTTTCAATACTTCAGCATTTACTTCGTCAATTATACGTGTTATAGGCTCCTCAAGGTCCCTGCCCTTTTGTGTTGCTATAACCTGTACTTCTCGTCTATCCTCACTATTTACAATTCTGTCTATGAGTCCGTTTTTCTGAAGTCTGTCAAGAAGACCTGAAACCGTTGAAGTTTCAATGCCAAGTATTTCGGCAAGCTGTTTAGGTGTTGCATGGCTTCTTCCCCAAAGGCAGCGCAGAACACTGTATTGTGAAGGCGTTACGCCGTATGATGTAAGCTTAAGACTTAAATACTGAAAAACATTATGCTGTGCAGCAGACAATAAAAAATTTATACAATCCTTTAATTCCATAATTTACCTCTTCTGTTTTTACTATGACCTCACCGATATATTTTATATATCCCAAATATAAATATTATATAGAAATCCGGCTTATATGTCAAATTTATGAATTCAAAAATAGCCTACTTATTTTTGTCATATTTCATAGAATATATGATACCGTTTAGCTCAGCACCCATAAGCAATATAACAGCTGTAAGAAAAAGCCAATAAAGAAGCATCATTACAACAGCAATAGAACCATATAAAATTGAATAATTAGCTAAATTTTCAGCATAATACGAAAATATCATTGAAACAACAAATAAAAGTACCGACGAAAAGGCTGAGCCTATTAATACATCCTTTAATTTCAGTCTTATACACGGCGATATATAATATAAAGCAGTAACCGATAAAAATGTCGAGATAAAAAGTATCAAAATACGTACATGCTGCCATATATAAATTGTACTTAGAGGTACATTAAAAAAACTCATTACAGCTACAAAAACGTTTTTTCCGATTATAACACTTGCAAATGTTATAACAAGCATTATATACACAATAATAACAAATAAAAAAATGATTGAATATCTTTCAAAAAATTTGCGGTTATTTTTCAGTCCGTAGGCTATATTTATTCCTGCCATAAGATTCTCAATAAATCTTACCGGAAAATAGAGTGTAAAAAATCCGCTTATAAAAAGAATCTTTAAATTGCCGTAATTATAAGTATATTCGAGATAATTTCTTACAAGAGACGCTATCTCATGCGGCATAAATCCATTTAACATATTTTCGACCATTACGGGATTTATTCCGAAACGCGTAATAAAAATGCTTACTAAAATTAAAATTGGAAAAAAAGAAAATATCATATAATATGACAGAGCAGCTGAAAATCTTCCAATATCGTCTGAAAAATATTTCTTTGTCAAATTAGTTAAGATATATTTTTTTTTCATTTATTCATCTCCAAAATAAAATAGCGGCAGTTATGCCGCATGTTTGTTTTATTTGTAATCTTCCGTATTTGTACTCATTCCTTTTTTTCTGAGAAGATAATTTATTCCTCTCGAAATCAAGTCATATATAACGGCAAATATAGGTACACCAACAATCATTCCAGCAATTCCGAAATAGCTTCCGAATACAAGTATTGCAAAAAGCACCCACAGTCCGGATAATCCAACTTTTCCTCCAAGAAGCTTAGGCCCAAGTATATTTCCGTCAAACTGCTGAAGTAAAATTATAAATATAATAAAGTATAAGCCCTTTAAAGGATTAGTAAGCAAAATAATAATTAGGCACGGCACAGCACCTATGAACGGTCCAAAAAACGGAATAATATTTGTAACCCCTATTATTAAGCTTAAAAGTACAGGATAAGGCATACGCATTATCATAAGTATTATATACGCCATAACTCCTATTATAAATGAATCCAGAAGTTTGGCATCTATAAAGCCACCGAATGATTTATTTACAAATTTCAGTTCTTTTAAAACTACATCTGCAATATCATTGCGTAACACAGCATATACAATCTTTTTAAACTGAGCCTTAAATTTAAATCTGTTGCATAATATATAAGCTGAAACTATAAATCCTATTGCTACGTTTTTGAAAAAAACTACTACTTCCCAAACACTTCCGGAAAGTACCGTTATTATTTGCTGAGCGTTATCTACAATACTTGTTTTAACAAAGTTTATGCCTTTTTCATATACATCCAAAGCAGTATTAACTACCTGCTTAGTCATCCTTGGATCAATTGTCAGAAGTTTTTTAATATACATATCTATTTTTATTACCCATACTGGAAAATTCTCAATCATTCTTTCTATACTTGTAATTATGTGAGGAATTACAAAACTTACAAACAGTAAAAATATAAAAATAACTGATATATATGCAAGTATGATGCCAAGCCTGTCCGACAATTTTGCGGCCTTTTCTTTATCTTTAAAATTGATAAACATATGTTTATATATTTTAAGCGAATAAAACTGACACATAGGGGAAAGAACATACGCAAAAGCAATGCCATATATAAAAGGTTTTATAATCCGTACAAATTCACCTATGTAATTGCATAAAGAGGAATATCTGCTTATAGCAAAATAAATCAAAATACATATAACAAACATAAGAAGTATCGTTCCCATATTCATAAGTTTTGCAAATTTTTTTTGTTTCATTCGCTATACCCCCAAAAGAAATAGATGTATTTATATTGTACTTCAATACAGAAAAAAAATCATCTGTTTTCTTTTTTTTTAATAAATTCACATTTCTGTGTTACAAATATCTTAAAAGCAGCGAAAAACATACAAAAACCAGCATTTTATATTTAAGTTCTCTTAAATCAATCAATTTATATTCACGTAAATGCTTTGGCATGTAAATTTAAAAAGAGCTGCCAGCGGCATAAACCCACATAACAGCTCTTTAAACTTAATTAACTATAAATTTTTTAATTTATCTCTTTTTAGCGTAAGCAGCATCAGCTACAGCTTTAACTTTTGCTCTTACTTCATCAGCATGTTTAGCTACAACAGGATCGTCTTCATAGAAGATATACTGAACTTTCTTTGCATTTTTGTCTCCAAGATAACGTGCCTTATAATCATTGAACAGCTCAAAGAATTTATTTCTCAGTAAGAACAGACCAATAAGGTTTGTAAATACAGGAACAATAAGAGTAATATCAACAATTGCCCAGAAAACATCTGCATTGTAACCGCCTAAAGTAATAGCAGAAACAATTACAAGGTTAGGGATTGGGAACACTAACTTGAATATGAAAAGAATCTTATCCCTAAGTACTGGTTTATATCTTAAACCATGGTTAATAACAGCACAGTAATATGTGAACCAGCCTGATGTTGTTGTTAAACCAAAGAATATTGCCATGATACCTATGAATAAAGAACCAAATTGTCCAAAAACTTTTGTATAAGCTAAGATTGTAAGTGTGGCACCTGTTTTCCCTGATGTCCAAGCTCCTGTGCAGAGAATAGAAAGTGCTGTAACAGAACAAACAATAAGTGTATCTGTAAATACTTCAAATGAACCCCAAAGTCCCTGTTTTACAGGATGTTCGCAGTTTGCAGAACCATGAATAAGAGGTGATGAGCCTTGGCCTGCTTCATTTGAGTTCATTGAACGAGAAAGACCTTTTGCAATAGTCTTTGAAACTGCTGCGCCTGTGAAACCACCTACAGCAGCAGTAGGAGTAAATGCTTTAGAAAAGATTAAACCAAAAACTGATGGAAGATTTGGAATGTTTATAATAATAATTATTAAACCAAATATAACATAACCAACAGTCATAAAAGGAACAACTTTAGTAGCAAACTTTGCTATACGAGGTGTGCCTTTCCAAATAATGTACCAAAGCGCTATAGAATAAAGAACTGTAACAAGTATCATATTAATGCCAAAACTTACATTAAGAATCTCAGAAATTGTATACGCCTGAGAACCTCCGAAGAACTGAGCAATAAAACCGATACCAAATGCGAAAGCAAGGAAAGCACCAAACTTAATTCCCTGCTGAATATAGATACCTTTTTCCATAAAGTATGTTGCGCCGCCAAAGTAATTGCCTTTTTCATCCCTTGAACGGTAATGGCAGCCAAGTGTTATTTCAACACACTTAATCATCATTCCGAAGAAAGCCCACAGCCAAAGCCAAAAAATAGAACCTGGGCCACCAACAGCTATTGCAGAAGCAACACCGCCGATATTACCGCAGCCTACGCATCCTCCAATAGCGATACAAACAGCCTCAAAAGGTGAAACCATACCTTCTTTTTTGTTATTAGCTTCTTTTGAAGTCACACTTCCGAGAGTATTTTTCATTATGTGTCCAAAGTGGGCAAATGGGAAAAATTTAGCTCTCAAAGTGAAGTAAAGACCAATAAAAAGAACAAAAACTAAGAATGGCTTACCCCAAAGAAGGTCGTCCAAATAATAAAGAACGTCAGCAAAAGTCATATTATAATTCCCCTCCTAAATTTTCCACACGTAAAATGTGGAAATAAATGTGACAATTGTTCGGACATATGTCACTGTACGCCGTACACCAGCAAACTATCTTAACGTTGCGCAATCATTAAAATATAGTTCTATCATAAACTCTATAGTAAAGATAGAGTCAATAAATTGGTTAGTTTTCAGCATGTTTTTTTATGTCAAAGGTATGCTCTTTCTGTTTTTTGTATATTTTTATGCACATTTTCTACTATTATTTTATATTTAACAAAAATTTATTGTACATTTTTTTTTGAGATTTTTATTGACATTTATTAAGTTTTGGAACTCACTTGTTTTAAGTACATGATATACTTTATTATTCTCTAATCAAATAATCATAAAATAAATTTCATTCCAGAGTTACTGTAAAAATAAGTTAAAAAAAATGGGAAAAATGTTATTTTATGCAAATGTCTATTCTAAAAATACATTTACATAAAGTCAAAATTAAAGAAAATTAAAAAAATATAAAAAACGTTAAGCACATGCTTCTCATTCACATCAAAATATTAAAATGTTTGCAAATACATTTAATGTAAAACTTTATTTTCTTCTCAGTAATTAATGTATAAAAATAGCCCGTACATTTTTTGTACGGGCCTTTTAACAAATAAAAGATATTATTTATATGCCTTTTCAAGTGCCTGAAGGAAATCACTTACAAGGTCTTCTGTGTTTTCGATACCTACTGAGATTCTGAGCATGCCGTCTGTGATTCCGAGAGCAAGTCTTTCATCTTTTGTAAGGTTTTCATGAGAGCTTGTAGGAGGATATGCAAATGTTGTTCTGTATCCGCCGAGTGTCATTGCGTAATGTGCAA
>JALCQR010000012.1 GCA_022651385.1 Clostridia bacterium
TCGAGGATTGTTCGTAAAACCACATCGGGCTCAGCGCCATCAAAACAGCAACCTGTCTTATTATTAAAATTTCATACGGGCTTGTAGCTCAGCTGGGAGAGCGCCGCGTTCGCAACGCGGAGGTCGAGGATTGTTCGTAAAACCACATCGGGCTCAGCGCCATCAAAACAGCAACCTGTCTTATTATTAAAATTTCATACGGGCTTGTAGCTCAGCTGGGAGAGCGCCGCGTTCGCAACGCGGAGGTCGACGGTTCGATCCCGTTCAGGTCCACCACAAAAATCCTGCCTCGTAATGAGACAGGATTTTTCTATACCATTTCGATTAACACGTGACCCAACAAAACGCATGACTCTTGAAACGCAGAGTATGTGCGGTAGTCAGAGCACTTTTTGTTATGACAAAAGCATTTAGAAAAGATGAAATATTTTCCACAGAGGCTTGCTTCTGTTCAGATAAAAGAATATACTGTAATATATAAAATTATAGTCCTTGAGGTGTTGAATATGGATTTTTTGACGACGAAGCAAGCTGCAAAATTGTGGGGGATCTCTCCCCGGCGTGTAGCATTGCTTTGCTCACAGGGACGTATTACCGGTGTCATGAAGGCCGGTAAGACTTGGCTACTGCCCCCTGATGCTCAGAAGCCTGCCGACCCGCGCTTTGAAAGTAGAGAAGATAAATAGGAAAAAACGAGCACTCAGAAATAATAACACAGAACAACGAGGAATCTATATGCCTTTGAATAACATACAGTCAAATTACAATTTCATTGATCTTTTCGCAGGCGCAGGAGGTCTGTCTGAAGGCTTTTTGCAGGCAGGGTTTAACCCTGTTGCCCATGTTGAAATGAATGAGTTTGCCGCAAAGACGCTCGAAACAAGAAGCGCTTACTACTATTTAAAAAGCACTAATAACCTTGGTTTATATAAGAAATACTTAAGCGGCAAAATCACACGCGATGAATTTGTGAAGCAGATTCCTGCTTCTATCACAAAGACCGTAATCAATGAAACCATGTCCGATGATACTTTACCCGCTGTCTTCAAAACCATTGACGGAATAATGAAGATCAGGGGCATTTCAAAGGTTGATGTCATCGTTGGTGGTCCTCCATGCCAGGCATACTCTCTTGTTGGCAGAGCACAGAGCAGCCACATGGAAGTTCCTATGGCTGAGGATCCGCGGAATTATCTGTACAAACTTTATGCAAGATTCCTGAAGCGCTATCAGCCACGCATGTTTGTGTTTGAAAATGTCATCGGTATTGAATCGGCAAACGGCGGTACTACATGGAAGAACATCCAGAAGTATCTGAAGCGCGTCGGATACGAAATAGAATGCCATGAGCAAAATGCGCAGACCTTCGGTGTCCTTCAGAACAGACGCCGCATAATTATCGTCGGATGGCTGAAAAAAAGCGGATTGAAATATCCGGATTTTCTGAAAATCAAATCTGATGCCGTTGTCAATGACCTTTTCACCGATTTGCCAAAGCTGCATCCGGGCGAGAGTTCTGACAAATATGCCCGGACAAAGACAAGCCGTTATGTCCTCGAGTCAGGCATCAGAACTGCAGATGATATTCTGACGCTCCACATCTGCCGCCCCAACAAGGAGCGCGATATAGAAATTTATCGGAGAGCCGTTGAATTATGGAATGACGGTCACAAACGTCTGAATTACAATGATCTTCCGGAAGAACTGAAGACTCATAAGAACAGGCATTCCTTCACAGACAGGTTCAAAGTGGTTGAAGGTGATGAGAAGTGCTGCCATACGATACTTGCACACTTGTCAAAGGATGGGCATTACTTTATTCATCCGGATATTGAACAACACCGCTCCATCACGGTGAGAGAAGCCGCAAGAATACAGTCTTTCCCCGACAGTTACTTTTTTGAGGGGCCCAGAACATCGCAGTTTATTCAGATTGGCAACGCTGTCCCTCCGCTGATGGCGAAGGGAATCGCCATGGGCATTTTTGAGCAGTTGCACAAAGGTGATTGCAATGGAAGGTAACCTGCTCCTCGAGCAATTCAGCAGATATAAAAAAATAGAGCTTGAGGACTCACCGTTTCATTTCCTGCTTGATGCCAACATAGAACGGAACCCTCATCAGGTCAATGCTTTCTGTGCAGCTATCCAAGCTCTGAAAACTGGAGGAATTGTCCTTGCGGACGAAGTAGGACTTGGCAAAACAATCGAGGCCGGTCTTGTGCTGAAATACGTGCTTGATTCAGGAGCAAAACGTGTTTTGATCGCTCTTCCCGCTTCCCTCCGGAAACAGTGGGAACTTGAACTTGAAGAGAAATTCGGACTGGAATCAACGATTCTCGACAGAATCATCGTCGAAAAGGATTCCTCCGGCTGGCGCGACAGATTCAATGACAGGAAAAAGGCGCAGATCATTCTGACATCGTATGACTATGCTTCCAAGTTGATGAAGAGATTTCCGGATGTAAAGTGGGACTTCATAATCATTGATGAGGCTCACAATCTCAGAAATGTATTTCACGGGACAAAACGGGCAAAGAACCTGTACGACCTTTCCAAGGGTATTCCAAAGATTCTGCTGACTGCAACGCCTTTGCAGAATTCACTGACAGATCTTCACGGACTGATTTCTTTTATAGATCCCAGAATTTTCGGCAGTGAAAAGGTGTTCAACAAGCGCTATGTCGAAGGACAGAATTACGCGGATTTAAAGCTGGAATTATCCCCGGTGCTTTACCGCACACTTCGCAAAGATGTGACGAAGTACATGAATTTCAAGAAGAGAACCTGTAAAACAGTTGATTTTACGCTTTCCCACGATGAAATGGAGTTGTATCAGAGAGTCAATGACTTTTTGAAACGGGATATCCTGTATTCCATTCCCATGTCAAACCGGGGGCTTATTATCCTTGTTATCCGCAAACTCCTTGCCTCCTCCAGTTTCGCTCTGATAGAGACATTTGAAATTTTGAAGAAGAGGCTTCAGAAGCTCTGTGATGGAAGCAAGTCGGCAAACGCCCAGGAAGGCTTTGATTTGTTCTGGAGCTTTGTTGAGGATGAAATTGACGAGTCAGGTTTTGAAGAAACCGAGGATGAAGATACGGTTATTCAGAAACAGCAGATACAGGCGGAGCTCAATGAAGTGAACCTGATCATCGGTGTTGCAAAGCGCATTAAGACGAACGCCAAAATCGAGGCACTGAAAACTGCAATACATATAGCCTTCGATCACCAGCAGGAACAGGGTATTTCGCAAAAGGTTGTTATTTTCACCGAATCCAAGCGTACCCAGAAATACATTGCCGCAGAGCTTCGGAAAACAGGATATGAAGATGAGGACATTCTTCTCTTCAACGGGGATTTTGACGATACCATGACAAAGGAAATATACAGGACATGGCAGGTCAAGAACTTCGGAAAGACCAATTACGGCCGGAGTGTTGAGTACAAACACGCAATCGTGGATTACTTCCAGTACAACGCCAAGATTCTGATATGCACTGATGCAGGTTCCGAAGGCCTGAACCTGCAGTTCTGCAACACGGTGATAAACTACGACCTGCCGTGGAACCCGCAGAAAATCGAGCAAAGAATCGGCCGCTGCCACCGTTACGGACAGCAACATGATGTAGTGGCCATAAACCTGCTGAATACGCAGAATGCCGCTGACCAGCGGGTTTACGACATACTGTCAAAGAAGTTTGAACTGTTTGAGGGCGTGTTCGGAGCCTCGGACATAGCTCTCGGAGTCTTGGAATCAGGGACAAACTTCGAAAAAATGGTGCTGCAGATTTACCAGACCTGCGATACCACTGCGGAATTCAAGAAAGCATTTGACAAACTGGACCGGAGGCTCGACGCCAGGATGGACAAAAAAGCCAGGGAACTGCGCTCTCTGTTTCTTACCGAGAGCAGCGGAGCCAAGGAACAGGCACTGGATAAAACAAAGGCTGATATAGCCCGGTATCTGCAGGAAGTTGAATTTTGGAACGGCTTTGACGAGCCGGAATTGGACGGGAAGCAATACTACTGGAAAATCGACAACTGGGGCAATGATGTCATGGGTTCGCATGGTGTTTTGTTTATAGGAGCATTCTGCAACGGAGCAAAACTCCTGTTTCCTGTGCTGCTACTCTGCGACGAACATGGGGACTATGTCGATTTCACTGAGAATGAAATGGTTCAAGCGTTAGGAAGCGCAAATGATTCCAATATCCGTTATTTTGCTCCCTCTGATGAGGAAGTTCGCCGATATCAGAAGATATATGACCAGCTTACTGAAGAAATGACCATCCGGTACCGCCAGAGCGTGGAGCCGCAGATGGCCTATAATAAACGCAAGGTGGAAAACTGGGTTGAAATACAGACGGAACAGCTGAATATCCAGATTGAGGATATGTCGGCTGAAATTGATGAACTGATGACCCGGGCTGCAGAGGCTGTGGATTTCCTTGAAAAAGTGGATATCCGGAAAGAAGCGGATGAAAAGCGGAAACACCTGCAGAAATTCCAGCAGACATTTCACAAGAAGGTCTCCGCCATTCAGGAAGATGGACGGCGGGAAATCGGAACATTTAACAAGCAGTTCGATATTAACCCTATACTGCTGGTTAATATTGTCCTGAAATTTTAGGAGAAATCTAATATGAAGAAAACGGGAAGATTAGAGCTGACCTGGGTTGGCAAGTATGATGAAAAAATTATCGAGCCGAGGATTCTACTGGAGGACAAAAGCAAGTCCTACGGAGATCCTACAAGCAAAAACATGCTAATTCACGGGGATAATCTCATTGCCCTAAAGGCACTGCAACAGGATTTTTCAGGGAGAATCAAGTGTATATATATTGATCCGCCTTATAACACGGGCAGTGCCTTTGAACAATATGATGACGGGCTGGAACATTCCATATGGTTGTCGATGATCAGAGATAGGCTTGTTGTTTTAAAAGAGCTTCTTTCCAATGAGGGAACTATATGGATAAGTATTGATGATAACGAAGAAGCATATTTAAAAGTTCTCTGCGATGAAATTTTTGGTAGAGAAAACTTTATTAACACAGTTATCTGGCAAAAAATTCATAGCTTAAAAAATGATGCTCGTTACTTATCTGAGAATCATGATTTCATTCTCGTATATGCAAAAGACAAGGAATCTGTCCAATTTAATTTATTAGGCCGAACAGAAAGCATGAATTCTCGATATAAAAATCCTGATAATGATATAAGAGGGCCATGGCAATCAGGTGACTTAGTTGCAAGCGAAGAACGTACTAATGGGCATTTTATTGTTACATCGCCTATTACAGGGAAGGCTTTCGATGTCCCAAGTGGAAAACATTGGGTTTATTCAGAAGAAAACCTGAGAATCATGGTTTCTGAAGGAAGAGTTTGGTTTGGAAAGAATGGTGATGCCTTTCCCAGAAAAAAAAGGTATTTATCCGAAGTAATGCGAGGCCGCAAAGGAAGTACTATTTGGCTCAGCGAAGAAGTGGGTCATAACCAAGAAGCAAAAAGAGAGAGCATAAAACTTTTCGGCAAAGAATCTTCTTTTGCTACTCCTAAACCCGAACGATTAATCGCACAAATATTAACATTGGGAAGCAATGAAAACGATATAATATTAGATTCTTTTCTTGGCTCAGGAACAACCATAGCAGTCGCGCAAAAAATGAATCGTCGATGGATAGGTATAGAAATGGGCGAACAATGTTATACCCATTGCAAATCACGAATGGATATGGTTGTGGACGGAGAGCAAGGTGGAATAAGTACGTCATATAATTGGCAAGGTGGCGGCGGTTACCATTTCTATGAACTTGCTCCGAGCCTGCTCGTGAAAAACGACAAGCTGCCGGTTTACCAGATAAACCCGTCCTACACCTTTGAAATGCTCTGCGAGGCCATCTGCAAGATTGAGGGATTCAAATATAAGCCGGAGGATGTCTTCCATGGGTACTCCTCTGAAAAAAGGTTTATCCACATAACGAAGGAATTCGTAAATGCCGGATATGTCAAATCGCTGTCGGCCAGACTTGCCAATGGTCAGTCCCTCCTGATATACGGCACGAAGATCCAGTCGGACATGATTCTGCCCGATAACATTGAGGTAAAGAAAATACCGAAAGACCTTCTGGAAAAGTGCGATTTTGAAAGCGAGGCAGAATAGATGTCAGACATAGTGAAAAAAATCAAGTACGCGATGAGTCTGAGGACCCCGCAGGAGGAAGCGCTTTCCTGCCTCGACGCCATCAGCTCACATTGTGATTACAAGAAAGACAGCAAGGAGACCATCGAGAAAGCCGCGACGGAATACTGTGAAAAGCAGCGCAGGATTCAATCGGAATTTAACTTTCCGTCTTTCTGTTATGCCATGGCCACTGGCATAGGGAAAACACGTCTTATGGGAGCGTGCATTTATTACCTGTACAAGACAAAGGGATATAAGCATTTCTTTATCCTCGCCCCAGGCAGTACGATTTATGACAAGTTTCGCATGGAATCCAATCCGAATCATCCGAAGTATATCTTCAAGGGGCTTGAATCGGAAATGGGAAGACCCAAGGTTTATGACGGCGAGAATTACGATACATATCCCGTGAAATTCGAGCAGATGACGCTGCGTGTTGAAAAGGCCTCCGAGATACAACTCTTCATTTTTAATATCGGAAAGATATTCAACAGTAAGACGGATGTGCAGTTCAATTTCCACAAGTTTAAGGAAACGCTCGGCACTTCCTTTGCGGATGTGCTGGCGCAGTTTGATGACCTTGTGATATGCATGGACGAGGCTCACCGCTACTATGCCCCCGCTTCCATGAAAGCCATCAATTATCTGAAGCCGGTGCTCGGGCTTGAATTCACCGCCACGCCAAAGTCAACCTCCAATGTCATATACGCTTATGATCTTGCAAGAGGCGCTGTCGAAGGATACCTCAAGATTCCTGTCGTTATGGGCCGCTCAAACATGGCGGGCTACAGCCAGAATGATATTGAGGAAATGAAGATTCGTGATGGCCTTACCCTTCATGAACACCGAAAGACCGTCTTGAAACAATATTGCAGCGACAACGGACTGGATTATGTGAAACCTATTGTACTGATTGCCTGTAAGGACACCGACCATGCCAAGAAAATCCGTGCCCTCATAGACAGTGACGATTTTCAGAATGGTAAATACAAGGGTAAGGTAATAGAAATTCACTCCAAGCAGACCGGTGAGGAGTCAGATGAGAACATTCGTCTCCTGCTCTCCATAGAAAGCAACGCTAACCCAGTGGAGATTGTTCTGCACGTATATAAGCTGAAGGAAGGCTGGGATGTCAACAATCTGTTCACCATCATCCCGCTGAATGCCGCAAAGAGTGATATTCTGGCAATGCAGACAATAGGCCGCGGCCTGAGACTTCCGTTTGGAGAACAGACGGGCAACGAAGACCTCGACACGCTCGATATTGTGGCACACGACCACTACAGGGAACTGGTTGATGAAATCAAAAGCAGTGATATCTTCCGTTACCGTGACCTTGATAAGACAGCTGTCGAGCCGACAGAGTCAGTGGATGTTTCCAGTTCCGTTGACGACGGACAGCTTACTCTGTTTGACGTTGCCATGACCGCATCTGGCGTAAAGACTTTTGCTGAAGTGAGCACTACAAAGACGCAGCTTGAAATCTATCAGGAATATGTCAAAACATTCATGGCTTCCCAGCGCAAAACAAAGACGGAAAACGATAATCAGATGTCGATATCCGACTTCATTCCCGGCGTGAAACCAGATAATACGCCAACAGAAGATACCGCCCTTTCACAGCCGCAGACTTCCCTGAAATCAGGTAAGCAGCCTTTGAGCAAAGAGGAATTTGTGAAGGCTGTGAAAGAATATTCCGCCAAGGCAATCTCTGTCCCCAAGATTCTCGTGCAAACGACCTCGGAGGTGAAATTCAACCGTTTTGAAGTAAAACGCACAATACCCGACTTTGAAGTGGCAATGGCAAAGATCGAGCGTTTCGACGCCATCAACCAGCAGCTTCTGACAGCTGTCGACGCCCAGATACTTGAGGTCAACGATTCGCTGAACACGCTCGCCTGTATGCTGCTGGATTCAATCAGCGAACTGTCTTATGACGACGCCGACTTCGTTATTGATGTAGTGGAACAATATCTCAGCCAGATTCCGGGTGATGAGGAGGACAAGCGCAGAATCGTCCGCCGCTATGCCACTCTGATTGTCTCTGACATCCGCCAGCAGATTTATGAGCATATGGACAAAACGACGCAGGACATCCACATTATTCAGAAGGATCTGATTCTGTTCCGCAAGTTTGTAAAAAATGTCAAGGAGGATGGCAAAGTAAGATTCGACAAGCCATTCACCGACAAGAGCAATATCAAGCAATATCTGTTTACAGGCTATAAGAAGTCCTATTATCCTTCGAACGCCTTTGACAGCGACACGGAAAGGTTGTTCTCCATCATTCTGGAGGAAGACCCGGATGTCATACGCTGGATAAAGCCTCCGCTGAACCAGCTCGGTCTGTTTTGGAAGGCAGGTCAGCAGTATAACCCGGATTTTCTGGTGGAGACTTTCTCCGGTAAATTCATGGTCGAGGTCAAGGCCTTAAACGAGGTGAATTCAGAAGAGGTTGTCTCAAAAGCCAAGGAAGGAATCAAATGGTGCCGGTTTGCATCAACAGCCGACCCTGACCATAAAAAATGGGAGTACAAGCTTATATCGGATGATAATATACATCCCGGGAACACCTGCAAGTATACGCTTGGTACCGCCCACGCAGTAAAGGAGGAATCATAATGGCTGACAGATTCAAATATTCAGAAGTCAGGCAGAAAATCATAGATGCCATAAGAACCGATCTCATCGGACCCCAGTCTGAAAATGAAGTTCTGGATGAGAATCCCAGGTATGCGTATCTTGTCGGCATGCTTGATTCACAGAATAAAGATAATAATTCATCCAGCGCTGGCGAGCAGGAAGTCGATACAGATATCGCTTACGAGGATGGTGAGGATTTTACTGCCGGTGAAGACGATGATAATGAACCGGTTTCCACAACTCATTTCCAGCTACCCTCCTCAATCGGAATCAGTTTCTATATACAGAGCGATACAAAAAGCATTAATCTGGATATAAGCTGGGGAGACTATGCAAAGTCATCCGAAAAGTACACTGGTAAGGACGGGAAGGAACACAGCCGCGCAGTTTACACCCGACAGCCAATGAATGAAACACTGCGTGTCAATTTCAGCGAATTTACGCGCACAAAGGATTACCAGCTTGTCTGCGATTCAAATGTCCATGTCCATGTTTCCCGCATTTCTCTGAAAGGCGGCTATTCTCTCGTAACGGCTTATGTCATTAACAAAAGAAGCAATCCGGCAAACAGTGCGGAAGCAATCATGTTCCAAGTAGGAATCAAGGCATATTCGGAAGACGGTTCAGCTGCTTTTATTGCAGAACATATCTGCAGGAAAATACTTACTGCAGATGAGTTCTATTTTGAGCAGCGACCTATTATGGGACGCGGACGCGGTTGTGCGGCGGTATGGGAAGACCCTGCTGATGGCAGAACCACATATGTAAAATCCGATTTTATCCCGGAATATGAATTTCCCGGAGTCAGTGCCGCACTTGATGGTTTTGACAAATTGTACTTTTCCACTTGCCTGATGTCCGTGAAATCGAAAAAAAGCGAGACCATCGGAAAACTTAACACGCTCGCAGACTCTTATGAGAACTGGATAGACAAGAAATTAACTGGGAACGCAAAAATGAATGATGCCGGTTTCAGCGATAAAATCGGTAACAAGGTTATATCTAGGTGCAGGGACGCATTGAGGCGAATCCGTGAAGGAATGCATATCATTGAATCGGACGATATCTCATTCGAAGCCTTTTGTTTCATGAACCGTGTTATATTTCTTCAGAACAGCATCAAGAATTACTCCAAGAAGCACGGCGCGGGTATTGAATGCAATTTCCAGGACTTTATTGATCCGAGGAAACCTGAGAACGATTTCGGATGGCGTCCGTTCCAGATTGCTTTTATTCTTATGAACCTTGCAGGCATCGTTGATCCCAGACACCACGACCGTGAAGTTGTGGACCTCCTCTATTTTCCAACAGGAGGCGGCAAAACCGAAGCCTATCTCGGCCTCATGGCGTTTGTCATCGCCAACAGACGGCTCCGTGCCGGCGAAGGCGATAAATATAACCTCGACGGAGGCGTGACCATTATTCTGAGGTACACGCTCCGTCTGCTGACCACACAGCAGAGAGATCGTATTACAAAGATGGTGCTTGCCGCAGAAATGATACGCCGCCAGGCATATCCGATGTACGGCAGGGAACCTATCAGTATCGGCTTCTGGGTCGGAGATGGAGTTACTCCGAATAAATTTGATGAATTCAATGAAAAGCCGGATAACCCTTACGCAGCAAGAAGCGCAAGGAATCACGTGTACAAGCAGCTTCTCACCTGCCCGTTCTGCGGAAATCCTCTCAAGGAAGACAACTTTTACATTGATCCGGACAGAAAGTCCATTGATATTTATTGTTCTGACCGGGACTGCAAATTTTACAAGTACAGAAATGACCGGATTCCGATTCCTGTGTATCTGGTGGATGAAGAAATATATTCCAAATGTCCAACCATCATTTTGTCTACTGTGGATAAATTTGCAAGACTGCCATGGGATGTCAGCACAAACGCCCTGTTTGGCCGCATTGACCGCAAATGCAGCCGCGACGGATATGTGGCTTACGGTGCAGCGCACAGTAAGCACAACAGGACGGCATCAACACTGACGAATGTACGGCCGTTCCTTCCGCCGGAACTTATTATTCAGGACGAGCTCCATCTTATCACCGGCCCTCTTGGAACGGTGTACGGTGCATATGAGACCATTATCGAAGATATGTGCACGCATGACGGGATAAAGCCGAAGTACGTGGTTTCGACAGCCACAATTAAAAATGCAGAGGCACAGACAAAGTGTCTTTATGCCAGGAGGAATACCACCCAGTTCCCGCCTAACGGATTTGAGATCGGTGACAGCTTCTTTATTAAGGAGATACCCGCTAAAGATGATCCTTTCAGAAAATATGTGGGTGTCTGCGCTCCCGGTCAGTCAGTGAAAACAGCATTGTTAAGGGTATACGCAATTATCCTTCAGGCAGCATACACGTTCTCCCTGCAGGAAAAATATAAAGATGTGATTGACCCCTATTATTCCCTTGTCGGGTATTTCAACAGTATCCGTGAGCTTGGCGGTGCCGTGAGGCTTCTCCAGGACGATATTCCGAAGAGAATATACAGGATCAAGAACAAATATCATTTGGACAAGCAGCGTTATCTCAACCGCAACGTGGAAATAACATCACGCATGTCATCGTATAAAATCCCGGAGAAGCTCAATCAGCTTGAGACTACATACGAGTCAAGGGATTGTCTTGATACTGCCGTCGCCACAAACATGATTGCTGTCGGTATGGATGTTGATCGTCTGGGACTTATGGTCGTTACCGGTCAGCCTAAGCAGAATTCAGAATACATCCAGGCGACAAGCCGTATCGGTCGTGCTTTTCCCGGATTGGTGGTCACCCTGTACAACGCATACCGGCCGCGTGATTTGTCACATTACGAGAATTTTACAGGTTATCATTCCCAGATTTACAGATTCGTGGAGGGCACAACTGCGACTCCTTTCTCTGCCAGAGCAAGGGATCGTGTCATGCATGCCCTAGTAATCTCTGCAATACGGCTTAGCTATCCTGAAATGGCAGACAATGCTGATGCGGCTGATATTGGATCGTTATCTGATGAACAGCTTGACTCGGTGAAAAAGCTGATCATCGACAGGCTGAATATCATTAAGCCGTCTGCCAAGGCAGATGCCGAAGAGGAAATAGACCGGTTTATCGACTGGTGGAAACTGCAGGCTGCACAGACAAAGCCGCTTCGTTACTATGTCGTGAAGACTGACAGGTACAGCAGGTTGATGAATCCCTATGAACTTCCGAGCAATGATAACGAGAAAGCTACTTTGCGTTCCATGCGTGAAGTTGAGAGTTCTGCAAATATGTTTTATTACACGGAGGAATGAAATGACTGGATTTGATAATAACAAACTCGGCGAATTACGCCCGAATCAGATAATTACCACCTTCGGTCCTGGCTCGGTCGTGGATGCCGTCAAGGACTCGGTAACCATACTGGATATATCCTACTGGAAACAAAAAGGAAAAAAGATTATTGACGGCAGGCTTGCTTCCTACCTTGGGGTAGACTGCTTCTATATGCCACGTACAAGTTTCTCAGGTGATATACCTGTCGTGACATTCCCATACTGGCATGTTTGTTCCAATTTAAGATGCGGCAAACTATTTGACGCAAGAAAAAATTTTGACCTTGACAAGTATTTAAAATACGGTGTCACGTGCCCTGAATGCCACCGCCCCGCATATCCATCCCGTTTCATTATCATATGTGAAAATGGGCACATGTCTGACTTTCCTTGGAAGTGGTGGGTTCACAGAGGCGATACCGACTGCAACGGTACATTAAAGATGTATTCGACAGGAAACACATCCACACTCGCTGATATGTGGGTCGAATGTTCATGCGGTGCAAAGCGAAGCATGAGCGGAGCAACACAGAGAGAGAATTTTGATGGCTTGACATGCCCCGGACATCATCCGTTCAGACCGAATGTGAAGAATCAGAGATGCGACAAGCCGATTATCCCGTCTCAGAGAGGTGCGTCGAATGTTTACTTCGCTGTGAGCAGAAGTGCCATATCGATTCCTCCGTGGATTAATCCACTTTATAACATGATTGATGAGCATCTAAGGGATATTGAGCTCGCAAAACAACTCATGGGGGACGACGGTGTTACAAAGATATACGAGATGTATTTTGCCGCTTACACACGTGACGAATTCGACGAGGCTCTCGCCCGCCGCTTAAGCAATATAAAGGAGTTCACCGAAATCAAGCAGATGGAATACAACGCCATTACGCATCATAATGATCCGGCATATGAATCGAACAAGAAGCATTTCAAAGCTGAGGAAGACCCTCTGCCCGGATATTTGCAGAAATACTTCAGCAGGATTGTGCGCATCACCCGGCTTCGTGAAGTCAGGGTGCTACTCGGATTTACAAGAGTGGACGCTCCAGATCCAGATGCCGATGAACAGGCAAATATCGTATATCTCAGCAAAGGAAGAACAGAACGCTGGCTTCCAGCTGCCGAAGTCAATGGTGAGGGAATCTTTATAGAGTTTAATAAGGATACCCTTGTCCAGTGGCTGAATTCAGATAAGGTAAAAGCACTCTCTCAGAAATATTCCGATTCATACAAAGAATTCTGCGAATCCAAGGGATGGACGGTTACCGTACTTAGAAATGCAGTGTATGTGCTGATGCATACATTTGCTCACCTTATGATAAAGCAGATGTCCATGTCTTCAGGGTACTCCTCATCGGCGATCAGAGAAAGAATCTATTTCGGAGATAAAATGTCCGGCGTTCTCTTGTATACCGGGAGTTCTGATAAGGAAGGCTCATTAGGCGGTTTGGTTGAACTTGGAAACATCGACCAGATGACCAGCCTGATGAGAGGTGCGTTCCAAGAAGCACTTGTATGCACTAACGACCCGGAGTGTATGAACAATCTTCCTGCAGGAAAAGACTCCAATGGTGCAGCGTGCCATTCCTGTTGCATGATTTCCGAAACTGCCTGTGAGAACGGGAACAGAATGCTTGACCGTGGTTTTGTCGTTCCTATCCCCGGTCGTGAAGAATGCGCATACTTTAAGGAATTGGTGAATGAACTATGTCAAGTGGAAATATAAGCAGGGAAATACTGCTGAACACTATAAAGGGTGATGCCAATAACGGAACTTCAAATTCAATCACACTTTTGAAGAGAAGTTTTCCCGCATTGACAAATGAACAATGCAGTGATATCGCCGGACTCATAGCAAGTGCCATGAATACAAATGATACCGACAAAGTATCGCTTGTGGTTACCGCTCCACCGTCATTTGCAATAAAAGCGAGAACTACTATGAATGTCGTTCAGTCGATGATAAACAGTGCCAACAGGAATATCCTGATTACAGGATATTCCATGTCATCGTACTTTTCCGGCATTGTTGATACAATAATTCAGAAAAGCCAAAGCGGTGTTTTTATAAAGTTTTATGTAAACGATATAGAGAACCAGATAGGGTTTGACAAGATATTACGATATAAAGGTCATTTTCTGAAAATATACAACTATCGTCAGTCCGAGGACCCCATGGCTGCCCTTCATGCCAAGGTGATATCCGTGGATCAGGAAAAAGCACTGATCACATCAGCAAATTTATCCTACCACGGTCAACAGGGGAATATAGAACTTGGTACTTTAGTCGAATCGAAAAACATAACGAAACAGATAGATGATGTTTTCACGAAGCTTATTTTTGCGAAAGTGTTTAATGAGGTTTAACTGGTATATGTCAGCGATTCCTGTTTGCAATCGCTGAACAGCCATGCAAAAATTTTGAAGCGGGTGATCATATGCCGGATGTCATGACAAAAAAGCAACGAAGTTATAATATGTCACGTATCAGAGGTAAGAATACCAAGCCGGAGGAACTTATCAGGAAATATCTGTTTGCACAGGGATATAGATATAGAAAAAATGACAAGCGCTATCCCGGCAAGCCGGATATCGTACTGCCGAAATACCATACCATTGTCTTAGTACACGGATGTTTCTGGCATCAGCACCCCGGATGCAAGGCTGCCCGGATTCCCGAAACAAACAGGGGGTTCTGGGCTGATAAGTTTGAAAAAAATGTCAGGCGTGACAAGGCTGAAAAACAGCAGCTTGAAGATATGGGCTGGCACGTAATTGTGGTATGGGAGTGTGAACTTTCAAACAAGGAGAAACGAGAGGAACGGCTTGCTGCTCTTGTGGAAGAAATCGAAGAATGTCACAGATTTTGAATTATCTAAACCCTGCCGTTCTGGCAGAAGACGGACTGGGTTGCCTTTTAACGATTATCCGAAATAGCAACCATTAACGATTACCTCTTACAATCGTTAACAGGCGTTCAACGCCGGCAAAGCAAGCCGGGTTGAGCGCCTGTTCTGTATTGCGGAAGAAAAACGGATTATAAAAAATGCTATGCACAGCCGATTGATGACTCGCGTACAACTTTGGCCGGTATCCTCCTGTTCTCAAATCAATTCGGAATAGCGTCATACGCCTTGCATTTACTTGAACAGAAGTAATTGGCTCGGATCAACATCCAGAGCCTTCGCAATCTTGTAGATAGCAATGATGGACATGCCATAGGAAGATGTACTTTCAATATGACTGATCGTGGTATAGCTTAAATCAGCTTTTTCAGCAAGTTCATTTTGGCTGAGGCCCCGCTGCTTTCTGAAAAATTGAATTTTAAAACCGATATTTTTAAGAAATTGCTTTTCTTCCTCTGTGTATGATTTGCTGTTAATTGGGGGCACAGCAATCCCTCCAATCAGATAAAATCTTCTCTTATATTTTATCCAATAGAGAGTTGCAATCATACGCAGTATAGAGGTATAATATTGTAGTAATACTGCAAGTTACGACAAATAATAATGAAAACAGGAGTACATCATGGCAGATCGTGAAATCCGGACAGAGCAGCAAGTGAAAGACAAGATAAAGGCTTTCAATAAGCAGAGGGCCGGATTGCTCTTTGCTTTTATCATATTTATTGGCATATTGATTTTTTCCCCAGCGGCTGAGGCGGAAGCGCTGCCTGTCTGCCTGACCGTGTTCTGCTCCGCCATTTTTTTACTATGCGGCGCGGCTTTCGTGATCTCATTCCGGGACTTGTTATTATTGCTCATCGTGACAACAGGCATCCCGGCGGTCTTGCTTGGCTTGGGCCAAATACGCTTTGAACTGTTTTTAATTCTTCTGCTGACCAATGTCGGGACAGTTTTCACCGCCAGCATAACCGGTAAGGCCGTCACCCGTTCCTTTACGAACGAAATTGAGGAGATAAACCGTCTGAAAACGGAGGCAACAACGGATGCCTTAACGCACCTGCTAAACCGCAACGGTTTGGAGCAGGCGGCAGGAACCGCCTGGGCTCTTTGCAAGCGGGATAAGAAGAAAGTTGGCGTCATCCTTGCGGATATTGATTATTTCAAAAGCTACAATGACACCTTGGGGCACCCGGAGGGTGACAACATCTTAAGGCAGGTGGCGGACAGCGTAAAAAGCTGCTTCAGGAGGGAAACGGACATTATAAGCAGAATCGGCGGAGATGAGTTCTTAATTTTCCTTTCGGAAGTAAACGATGATCGTATTTTGGAAATGGCACAATCCCTTTCCTCATCCATTATCAATTTGAAAGTCACAACAGCCTCGGAAAACAATCCAGGCGATTTTTTATCTGTCAGCATAGGCGTTGCGACGAGTACACCACAACCGGACGATTTGCTGGTCGATCTTTATAAAGCCGTGGATAAAGCGCTGTACCGTGCCAAGAGAGCCGGAAGAAACTGCATTTCTTTTCACGATAAACTGATACAATCGGGGTGCCTGTGGAGACATCATTTCCTGTAGGCGTATTATCGGCAAGCACGACCAGCGGGGATGCTAAAAACTGATAGGCTGCCAGAGCCGCGGCCTTCATTACGCGCAAAGATGTCTGATAAAACAGCTATGCCAAATAAATCATAGTGAGGTTGGAAGCGTGGGTAAGAAAAAGAGCGGAAGCAAAACAGCAAAGCGGATCGTAGCGGAAAACGCCATCAGGAAAATCGCCGAGCGTGACGGTGTTTCAACGGAATATGTAAGAAAGCAGATGCAGATTGCCATGCTGAACGGCCTGTGCAGCACCGATCCGAAGGTCAAGGCGTTTTGGGACGCTGTCCCATGCGAAAAAGATATACCCACGCCTGAAGAACTGATTCTATATATTTCCGAGATGGTAAGACGCAAGAAAATAATCTGATTTGACCTGCTCGTATGCCTGACAATCCGCCCAGCTTTTTTCCTCTGCCTTATGAGAGCGACTATATAAGAGAAAAGAGCAGTTACCATATCACATAGGACTTAAGCGGCAAATAGGGCCTGATTTCCCAAGCGGTTACAACTGGCCGCCGATCCGGATTATCCGCTGACCGTTGACATGCTCCTGCAGACGGTGGGAGATGGAGAGCACGGTCCGGCCCTTGGCGGCGCGCTCCAGCGCATCCAGCACGCGCTGTTCCGTGTCGCTGTCGAGATTTGCCGTGATTTCATCCAGCAGCAAAATCTCCGGCGAGGCCGCAATGGCCCGCGCGATAGAGAGAAGCTGGAACTGCCCCTGCGAAAAGGCAGCTTCCGAAGCGGGCGTATCGTATCCGTCCGGGAGGGCAAGGATACTTTCATGCAGCCCCACCAGTTTGGCCGCATTTTCAACCTGCTTTCGAGCAACGGCTGGGTCAAACAGCGAAATCTGCTCCGCAACCGTGCCCTCTACCAGATGGAAGGACTGCTCCACATAGCCGATCAGACGACGCTTTTTTTCGTCCGGAATGCCGGAAGCCCCCGAGCCTTCAATAAGCACCCGCCCTTCAAGCGGCCGGTACAGCCCCAGCAGCAGACGGAAGACGGTGCTCTTGCCCGCGCCTGTCCTGCCGACAAACGTAACCGCTTCTCCTCTGCTCACTGTAAAGCTCAGATTTCGCAGTACGTCGCTGTCCTCGCCATACCCGAAACGAACATGGTCGAAGCGGACGATGGGGACCGCGTCTGAGCTTTTTTCTGCGTTGGAATCGTCCGGCATCTCCCGCTCCGGCTCGACCAAGAACTCGTCGATCCGTTTCACTCCGGCCACGGCGGACTGGATGTTCTGAATTTCCATGCCGAGGCTTTCGAGCGGTGCAAACACCTGGCCTACATAGGCAATCACAGCTACCGCCGTGCCCACGCTGATGCCGAAGAACTCTCGGATTCCCCCTCCCATAGAGGCGCAAACCATCATTACGGCAATGACGCAGGAACTGACAAAAATGACGATAGGCGAATAGATGGAGTCATAGAGATTGGATTTGTCCGTTGCGCGGTAGCTCTCGCCGATGTAATCGTCGTAGCGCTGTTCCATGTACTTCTCCCGAAGCAGCACATGGATCATACGGATATTGCGGATTGTCTCGGGCACATGATTGTTCACCTTGCTCACAGCCACACGGTTTTCAAGCTGTGCTTTCAGCATCCGCTTCTGGAACAGGCGCGTCATGGCAAAGAGCAATGGCGTAACCAGCAGCATCAGAAAGCCAAGCCCCATGCTCTTGTAAAAAATCACGATCAGAATGCTGACCACCTTACACCCGTCGGCAAACATACTGACAATCCCGTCCGTAAAGAGAGAGTCCACCGTGTCCACGTCGTTCACGAAGCGGGAGGCAATTTTACCAGCTTCGTGGGAGGTGAAATAGGCCGCAGGCAAACGGCGGAGTTTGGCGCAGAGCGCGCTGCGCAGGCCGTGGGTGACTTTCTGACCGAATACGGTGATCATCACGTTCTGCCCGGATTCCAGCAAGCCGGACAGGGCGATCAGTCCCAGATAGGAAAGCGCCAGACTCAGAGCAACTCCACGACCTGCCGTAAGGTTGTTGACCACCCGCTCAAGGACAAGCGGCGGGAACAGGGCCGTTACCACGGCCAGCACGATGACGAGTACGGTCAAAATACTCGTCATCGTGCTGGCGGCAATGACCCGACGCAGCACCGTACCGAGGCATTTTTCATGCTTCATGTCCGCCACCCCCATTCACCTGTTCCGAATAAAGCTTTGCATAATCGGGATTCTCCCGCATGAGTTCCTCATGGGTGGAGAAAATGCCCCTGCCGCCGCACAAGAACAGCACCCGGTCAAATTTGGGGAATTGATACAGCCGGTGGGAGAACAGAATCACAATTTTATCCTCCGCCAAAGTCCTCAGATTTTTCAGTATGGTTAGCTCCGTGCCTCGATCCACAGCGGAGAATGGATCGTCCAATACAAGAATGCTCCGGGCATTGTACAGCGTCCGAGCCAGCGCCGCGCGGGCCTGCTGCCCACCGGACAGACGCACGCCGCCGCTGCCCACCGGCGTGTCGGCACCCTGCGGCATCTGCCGCACCTCTTCATCCAGGCACACCGTCCGCAAAAACGGTTCAATTTCTCCCGGCTCTCCCAACTGGATATTCTCCGCCAGCGTGTCGCTGATCAGTTCCGGCTCGTGCCCCATATAGGAGATCAGACGGCTGCGCTCGCAGGGACTCAGATCTCTGAGCTCCCGCCCGGCCACGCGGATGCTGCCGCAGTAAGGGACTTCACCGATAAATGCCTTTCCCAGCGTGGATTTTCCGCAGGCCACAGGCCCCGTTACTCCAATGATCTGTCCCGGGCGGGCAGAAAAGGAAATGTCCCTCAGTACGGTTTCTCCATCCGGCCAGCCCACGGATACGCCGGAAAGCGTCAACGCTGCGGACTTTGCGGTATCCGGCTGGGATACGGCGTCCGGCCCTATGTACGCTTTCATCAGCGGCTTGATGCGTGCCCAGGACACCTGGGCCTTCTGGACGGCATTGAAAAGCTTGGCCGCATGAGAGGATTTGAGAGCCATTTTTGTGAAGCAGGAGAGAAAGGTGGTGAAAGCGGCGATGTCCCAGCTTTTCCACCCCGTGCCCAGCACGTTCCGCGCGCCCAGATACAAAATCAGCACAGCGCCGCACATGGATATGATGTTGTAGAGCGGCTGCATTGTGTTTTCCCAGAGATTGGCCGCAACAGCGCGTTTTTCGTAATCGCCCAACCGCGCCTCGTAAGCGGCGTCCCGGTTCTGCTCACAGCCGTAGACCCTATAGGTCACGGCGTTGGAGACGCGATCCATCGTGGCCCCGTTTAAGCGGCCGGCGCTTTTTTTATAGGCGGCGTTGCTTTGGAAAACCCGTCCCTTCAGGCGTCCGGCGATGAGGTAGGCGAAGGGCGTAAACGCGCAGGAAAGCAGCGCCAGACGCCAATCGTAGGAAAAAAGCATGACAGTATACGCCACAAGTACCACGCCGGTGTCAAAGACCTCGGTTGTGAATTTCCGCATTCCCTCCACGCATGCGTCCACATCTGCCACAGCTTTCGTCATGACAGAACCAAGTTCTTCTTTTTCCAGTTCCTCCCGGCTCATGTGAACAAGACTGTTGTAAAGCATATGGCGCATATTGCGGCTCGTGTCGTTGGCGAACCGGCGCACACCGAAGCGTTTGACCGCCCGCATGGCTTGCACGAACAGGATCACGGAGACATACAACGCCGCCAGTGATACCATGGCGGACACAGTCCTGTAACCCTTCATGATATCAAAGAGGCACTGCGCAAGCTGTCCCTCGAAATATGGCCCTGCCACCATTCCCACGTTATAGAGAATGCCAGAGACCGTAACAAGTGCAAGCGGCCTTGCTTCTAATCGGAAGTAGGACCAGACGCGGTCCGGCTGCGGGACCTTTTCAATCCGCTGATGGCTCATTTTTGCCCGTCCCCCTCCAAAAATCGCCGGGTCAGATTGGGAAAGCCCGCCTTGCTCTCGGCCTTTGAACGGGCGTAGAGTATATTCAGAATACGGCAGAATTCCGCGTTGTCCTCCGGGGTGAGCGCTTCTTCCAACCATTCGTAATACAGTGCCTCCACGGAGGCTTTGGAGTTTTTCAGGCTGTCCGCCTTTTCCGTCGCGTACAGGAGCTGACTGCGCCCATCCTCCGGGTTGGGCTTGCGGATGAGATATCCCTTCGTCTCCAGACTCGCCGCGCGGCGCGCGGCCGCACCCTTGTCCAGTGTGAGAAGCTCCCGCAGCGCCGCCTGCGTGATGCCGGGGTTTTTCCGTACCGCATGGATAAAATCATATTCCGCCGTGCCGACGCCGTCTGTTTTCAGCATTCGCACGGTAAATTTACTTACCTCGCGCGCAATTTTTGTTATTTGCCGCCTTGTACTGTCCATCCTTCACACTTCCCGCCTAATAATAGATGTAGCATCAACTAAATATATGATACTACATCTATTATTTCATGTCAATGAATTACTACAATAAAGATAGAGGCAAAAGGAATTAAAAAAATAAGGTTGGCGGCGAGAATACAGCCATTTATGCCAAGTATATGCACGAAGGCGGAAACAAGATCGACATTATGAGCTGTGCAAAAGCAAAATGAGGAGCTGGTCATTGCCGCTCCCTCTCTTGCACTTCAAGATTCTTCCATACAGCTGTCATTATCAATATGAATCCGCTTTGGCCTGCTCGTATGCCTGGCGATCCGCCCAGCTTTTCTTCTCCGCCTTATTCAGCGCCTCCCAAGCGGAGCGGAACTGCTCCTGATGGGTATAGTTCTCCTCATAAAACTGCCGCAGCATCTCGCGCGGCTTCACCATGGCTCCGCCGTCCAGGCAATACTGGCGGCGGAGCTCTTTTTGCTTTTTATCCTTGGAGGTGAGATTGGCGACGATATCAAAGGTATTTGGTGTGCCGAGCCTCATCGGGACGCTGCTGACAAGCATCTATTATGTTATGATTTTATATCTCAACGACAATCAGATCACGCAAAGGGAGATAACCGCTGTGATGATCGAACGGATGATGGCTTGTATTCGAACACTTCCATTGGAAGAGCGGAGTTTGATTCGTGAACTGTTTTTCCATAACAAAGGCGAACGCCAGTTGTCGGAGGAAACAGGGATTCCGCCGATGACGTTTCACTACCGGAAAAGCAAAATCCTGAAGAAATTATGCAAGCTCTTGGAAAAGTAATAACGCCGGAGAGATAGCCGGGGTATGGCAATTGCCTCGGTTGTCTTTTTTGCACCAACTTGGTGCAAGTTTTCGCCCAGCGAAAGAAAAACAATAAGGAAATGCACCAACATGGCTCACTTTACAACTCAAAGTATACCATGATTTCATAACTTTTTTTATGCTTAGCCAAACGTATACCATCATGGCTAACATTTCCGTTGCCTATTGTCATCACCAGCCTATAAAAATTTCTACCATGGACATTTTTAACAATTATCTACCCAACTGTTTGTACGCCTATCTGAAATTTCTTGGTTTTCACAAAAAAACCGCTCAACACTTAATCCCGACGGGTAAAAGAGTAGAGAGACTTTCTCCAGTTTAAGAGCGATGAGTTCAAATCAAAACAAAATCAGTGAGCCAGATGGTTATAAAATGTACGGTTCCGCTGCCTACACAGTGGAGAGCCTTTAAGACATGCCTGCTGACAAAACGGTTTTGCTGTCGCTATCCGTACAAGCAGATTAGGAAGGATGTGTATTTTCAATGAAGCGCAGAAATTTCTTTATGGTGGACAACGATGTGTTCCGGTACAAGCTGCCGCCCATCGCTTTTTATGTCTATTGCTACCTGCTCCGCTGTAACAGCCGGGAACGGGGGTGCTATCCCAGCAAGCGTACCATTGCGGAAACCTGCGGCATCGCGGTCAGTTCGGCGAGCAAAGCGTTGAAGTTGCTCGAAGCTCGCGGACTAATCAGAGTACAGCATAATTTTAATGGCGGCAGGCAGATCAACAATACTTATGTGTTCCAGGCAGCCAGTTGCTTGGCGGACAGTCCCTCGGGTCATGGTGGACCATCCCCTGTCTGACAGACGGATAGGAAACAATAAGAAGAATGCTAACTGCCCAGTATAACAAGCTTTAACATCAGAAAGAAAAGAAGAACCAAGCCTCGCTGTTGCTGCCTGTGTGCGGCCGTGTCGCGTTATTCGTACAAGGGCGGCATTTGTTTCTCGTCGGGAGAGGAAACACCCCGCGTTGGGGCGAATGAAAGCCCAAAATTCTCTCAGGTGTCCTCTTGCACGAGAAAACGAGCACTTTTATTTTCTCTGATGATACTGAAGGTGAACCATGGGGTTGAAAATGATGCTGGTTAAAGGAGCGGGGTCGCAAGCGCCCCTCGCTCCGGCTCACATCGCCCCGCAATGCGGGTCGAAGGGCGTTTCCCAGCGGGGTCGGAAAATGCCCCTTGGGGTCGGCTTCGGGGTCGCAAATCAAGCGGATACCAAAGAAACCGCATGAAACCGGGCGATCCTGCGGGGTTATGAGCGGGGTTGCGGTCTGTTTGCAGAGAAAATACCGTAGATAAGACGCATATTGCAAATTCATCAAAGTGAAAAACAACACAAGCCGCTGATGCCATGGTAAGCCTATAGAAGAACGCAATTCATGACAAGACGAGTAGGAGGAAAAAGATGGATAAAGAACGATTCATGGAAACGCTGGATAGGGTCGACGGCGTGATTTTGCCTGTGGAAAAAACCGCGCATACCGTAGAAGTCGATCAAGTGAATTTCTGCGTGATCAGTCACTTCTGCGGCTGGGAAACCATCGTCCCGAAACTGGGCGGGCTGATGATTGAAGATCTGGAACAGACGGACGAACCGGAAAATCAAAGTTCGGATTTATCCTGATAATTCAATAGCTTTGGGGCCGCAAGTGTGGTATGTTGGACATACAGACAGGTTGCTGTTGCGAACAGGCGGCCCCGGCATACGGGGCAATATTGAGTCCGGGAAAGGAGCATTATGCAGGCAACAGTCAACGCCGGCGTTTATTGCCGGCTTTCCGTAGATGACCCCGATACAGACGAAAGCGAAAGCATCCAGACCCAGAAAGCAATGCTGACCGACTACTGCCACCAGCACGGATTTCATATCGTAGATTATTTTATTGACGACGGCGTGAGCGGAACTTCATTCGACCGCCCGGATTTCCGGCGAATGCTGGATGCCATCGAATCCGGAACCATCAATACCGTGATCTGCAAGGATCTGAGCCGTTTCGGCCGAAACTATTATGAGTCCGGAATGTACCTGGATAATTACTTTATCCGTAAAAACATCCGGTTCATCGCACCGGGCAACTCGGTGGACAGCGCCAACGGAGCTTACAATCTGAGCGTTCCAATTTTGAACATGATGAACGACTTCTACGCCCGTGATATTTCCACCAAAACCAGGGATGCAAAAAAAGCCCGCGCCAAACAGGGGATGTATCTTGCCGCAAAGGCCCCTTACGGGTATGTCAAAGATCCGGCCGACCGGCATCACCTGATTGTGGACGAGGAAGCGGCGGTGATTGTCCGTCGCATTTTTGACATGGCGGCCCACGGAGCGGGCTATAACAGGATCGCCCGAACGCTCCACACCGCGGGCATTCCTAATCCGCTGACCTACTTCAACCAGAAAAATCCGGACTATTATCACAGCGACTACTGGAAACAGGGTACGCAATGGCATGTGACGTCCATCCAGTCCATCCTGAACAATCCCGTCTATCTGGGCTGCGTCGCCCACAACCGGGTGGGCAGCAAGGTCATGAACGGGAAAACGGAGAAAAAAGCCAGGGAGGATTGGATTGTGGTGGAACATACGCATGAGCCGCTGGTCAGCGCGGAGCAATGGGAAATTGTTCATAAACAGATGGAATCCAGACGCAGAGCGCAAAAGGATGGAGAGCCGCAGATGTTCGCGGGACTCCTCCACTGCTCAGACTGTGGCAGCGCCCTTTCCTTCTCGGCCGTTCATCGCAAGACAAAGCCGGACGGCGGACAGTACAAATGCTGGTATTACATGCGCCACGGCAAGGAATACTGTTCCAGCCACTACATCACCCTGGATCAGCTCAGTACCGTTGTTCTGGACGATATCCGCAGGCAGGCCCGGTATGCGTATTTTTACCATGGGCAGTATCTGAAAACGCTCAAGGAGGCCAAAGCCGAGCAGAGCGTCAAGCAGCTTCAGAGCCGGAAAAAAGAGGCTGAGAAATGTAAAAAGCGCCTTGCGGCGCTGGACGGCATCCTCAAGAAGCTGCTGGAACAGAACGCGGCGGGAGCCATCACAAACGAGCGCTTCGCCGCCCTGTCAGCCGATTACGAGCAGGAACACAAAGCACTGGAGGAAACGGTCGCGGACTATGAAAAAGCCGCACAGAGCGCCCGTGAAGGCGAGGAACAGGCGGAGCAGTTCGTGAAACTGATTCAAGAATACACAAATCTGACTGCACTGGACGCCCGGATTCTTAATAAGCTGATCGACAAAATCGTCGTTCATCAGCGGGAGAAGGACGCAGAGGGCAATATCACCCAACTGGTGGAAATTTATTATAAATTTGTAGGAATGACCGTACTTAATTTTAAGGAACAATAATCTGTGGTTTTATTAACATACCAAGGTCACAGACAGGGGGTATCGTATGGCCTTCTTAATCTGGGCCTTTGGGCAAAGGAAAATAAAGGTGACGCCGTACTTTTTGGACATATTCATATGCCTGTAATTGACGAGTACAACGGGGTTAAAATTTTTAGTCCGGGAAGTATATCATTGCCTCGCAGCACAGACGCCCCAACCTTCGGAATACTTGAAATATCGGGAGAAAATATAGACTTTTCTCTCTATCTTTACAATGAAAACGGGAACGTTGAAAAAATGAAAAATTTTGAAAAAAACTTTTAAAAAAGTGTTGACAAAAGTATATGTCATGAGTATAATAGCTATTGTTGACCGATTCGAGCGGTTCGAACCGAGTAATAGTTGCGGGTGTAGTTCAATGGTAGAACGTCAGCCTTCCAAGCTGGACACGTGAGTTCGATTCTCATCACCCGCTTTTTTTGGATTAGTAGCTCAGTTGGATAGAGCAACGGCCTTCTAAGCCGTGGGTCGGGGGTTCGAGTCCCCCCTGATTCAGTAAACACACATAATCCTAACCATTTATGGCAGGTTATTCTTGTTGGGATTTGTGGTATATCTGGGATGAATAATAGAGGGCTGGCATTATGCTTGTCCTCATGTTTTTATATAATTAGATTTATTAGTAAGACGTATTATAAAAATGAAAGTATGTTATATACAAGTTTTTTGTGTCGACGGTTAGAATAAAATCTTCACTGCACTTATAACCCATAATATAATCAACATTAGTAGAAAAATACAAACGAGGTAATGGGAAATGCTTTGGCTATTATCAATATTAATAGATGTTGTTTCAGCATCTATTATTTGTGTTCCGGTAATAGTAATTATGCAAAATACACTATTCGAAGGAACATCCTTAAAACGAAGAGTTGTGACTATTCTTTTTGTTGCCTATTTTTCAGCTGTGTTATCAATAGTAGGCATTCCAAGCATAAATGCTTTAACAATTGATTTGTCCATAAATATTATACCGATTGTTGATATGATAAATGGTCTAAAAACGACTGTGCTAAACATCATTCTATTTATCCCACTGGGTTTTCTGTTGCCATTGATTTGGCATAACTTTCGCTCTGCAAAAAACACTATTCTTTTTGGATTTGGATTATCTTTGATTATAGAAATATCACAAATCTTCACATATAGAGCTACCGATATTGACGATTTGATAACTAATACGGCTGGAACTTTATTAGGATACCTAATAGCAGGGTTTGTCAATGACAAATGGTCGAATAACTTCTATTTGACAGATGAGACACAAGGCAATAAGGAACTCATGTGTATTTGTGGGATAACATTTCTTGTAATGTTCTTGATTGCACCATTTATTTCTGGAGCATTATGGGAGATACTATTGAAATAACAATTTGGGAATAATAGGCATGACAGAATTTAACGTTGCTAATATTATATAAGCTGTATTTTTGATGGTAATAGGCCAAAGAAAATATGGCTTTTTTTTATATCAAAAATAATGTTAGAAGTTTGCAGGAATAAAAAGGTGATGTATTTTATGCATTTTGAGGAGATATTTAGTGAGAAAAAATACTGAGATTACAGCAAAAAATTTATTTAAAAAGCCTACTGATAAATAAGGTTTCTTGTTATGTGGTGTTTGACAGCCCAGAAATAATATGTTAACCTAAAATATATGTGTGCCTTTTATGTTACACTTTAACTAAAATTATACGTAATTGATAAGGGAGCACATTAATTATGCGCATAAATATTAATAAATCGAAAGGAAGGGATGTATAAAATTGAAAAAAAGGATTGGTAAATATGTAACATCAGTATTTTGGATTTCAATATGCATGGTTATTATTGTTGTATTTTTGGGAATTAATTTTTCATCAGAATTTCAGTCAGTAACAGAACAAGTAAGAAACTTCATCAGCAACTATTTGGGATGGTACTATCTGCTTTTAGTAACCGGTATAGTATTCTTTTGTTTATTTGTCATAATTAATCCGGTAGGTCAGATACGGTTAGGAGATCCGGATTCCAAACCTGAGTATTCTAAAATTTCGTGGATTTCTATGTTGTTTTCGGCTGGCATGGGAATTGGCCTTGTATTTTGGGGAGCAGCAGAACCGTTATCCCACTATGCTGTTTCAGCGCCACATGGTCAAATTGCTACTCAAGAAGCGTTAGCAGATGCTTTCAAATATACTTTTTTTCATTGGGGAATTCATGCGTGGGCAGTTTATGCTGTGGTTGCATTAGCATTAGCATACTTTAAATTTAGAAAAAAAGAGAAATCGTTAATATCAGTTACCTTAAAACCTATTTTGGGACAAAACACAGATGGATTATTGGGTAAAATAATAGATAGTATTACCGTTTTTGCTACAGTTGTAGGTGTGGCAACGACCTTAGGATTTGGTGCTGTACAGATTAACGGTGGTTTGAGATATTTATTTGGTGTTCCAAAGAATATATATGTTCAGATAATAATTATCACTGTTACAACGATATTATTTATAATGTCAGCTTTATCTGGTATAGGAAAAGGCGTGAAAATCTTATCTAATATTAATGCTATCCTGGCAATTGGATTGTTATCCATAGCAATAATAGTAGGGCCTACCATATCAATTATGAATACTTTTGTGGATACATTAGGCGGGTATCTGCAAGACTTTTTTAGGCTGAGTTTCAGAACTGGTGCATTCAATACAGAGCAGCAGACTTGGATTAAATCTTGGACAATATTTTATTGGGCTTGGTGGATTTCTTGGTCTCCATTTGTGGGTGTCTTTATTGCCAGAATTTCCAAGGGCCGTACAATTCGTGAATTTTTGACGAATGTTTTGCTGATTCCTACTATATTTTGTTTTTTATGGTTTTCCACATTTGGAATATTGTCAACAAATGCACAAAGCCAAGGTGCAGAGTTAACAAAGCTAGCTACGGAGGAAGTTTTGTTTGGTACTTTTAATTACTATCCATTTGGAATGGTACTTTCAATTATAGCAATAATTTTAGTTTTCACTTTTTTTATTACATCAGCGGATTCTGCAACATTTGTACTTGGAATGCTGTCTGAAGATGGCAGTTTAAATCCACACAGTAAAGTAAAGATTGTATGGGGAATATTAATTTCTACAATTTCAGTAGTATTATTAATGTCTGGTGGCTTAAAAGCGCTACAAAACATTTTAATTATTGTCGCATTACCTTTTTCTATAATCATCCTGCTTATGGCAGTCTCTTTATACATTGAATTACGTCATGAAAAAAAAGAAATGGGATTGTATATTAAACCAGAGAATTATCCTTCAAAAGATGAACCATTTAAGTCTTATGAAGATTAAATATATAACTGGCATGTTATTCAATTTTAGTTCAAAAATAATCATTATAAAGAATTAAAAATTCGAATTTCTCAAATATTTATTATCATATATAAGCATTTATTTTGCAGAATTTATTTTTTCTGCAAAATAAATATTTTATTCAAAAAAAGTAAAAATTTAGTTAATTCATGATTGCTTAAATTTCACTTTAGGTGTACAATACCACCATGATTTTTTTAAGAGAAGAGTGGATTAAGTAATGAAAGAGAAATCGCATGAAATAGATATGTGTTCATGCCCGCTTTTTAGCGGAATACTGCTGTTTGTAATACCTCTGATGTTTTCAAATATTTTGCAGCTCTTTTTTAATGCTGCAGATGTTATAGTTGTTGGGCGTTTTGTTGGAAAAGAGTCGCTTGCTGCTGTAGGCTCAACAACTTCAATAGTGTTTTTAATGATTAATCTCTTTATAGGATTTTCAATTGGAACAAATGTAATAACGGCAAGATACATAGGTGAAAAAAACAACGACGCTATATATAGGTCAATACATACTTCTGTTGCAATTAGCATTACAAGCGGCCTTATTTTAGCTTTTGTCGGTGTTTTGCTTGCCAGAAAAATATTAATTTGGATGGGCTCGCCTGGAGATGTTATAGACAAGGCAGAAATTTATCTTAAAATCTATTTTTGCGGGATGCCAGTTATTATGCTTTATAATTTTTCGGCGGCTGTGCTCAGAGCTTTTGGTGACACTAAAAGACCGCTTTATTATCTTACTCTTGCCGGAATTATAAATGTAATACTAAATCTGTTTTTTGTTATTTATCTTAATATGGACACGGCAGGCGTTGCACTTGCTACTGTAATATCGCAGTTTGTATCGGCAATTCTTACAGTAAGATGTCTTGCTAAGCTTGAAGAAAAATATAGACTTAGAATCAAAAAAATAAGATTTTATAAAACAGAATTGTTAAATATAATGAAAGTAGGACTTCCGGCAGGACTCCAAAATGTAATGTTTTCAATATCAAATGTTATTATACAAAGCTCAATAAACAGTTTCGGTTCATCAGTAATTGCTGCAAGTGCCGCTTCAGCAAGTATTGAGAACTTTACATATACTGCTATGAATTCATTTCAATTTGCTTCAATGAGTTTTGTTAGCCAAAATTTTGGTGCCAAAAACTTTATTAGAGCAAAAAAAGCTATTTTTACATGTGCTTTTTTGGTTATTGCGGTTGGTTTAGTTATGGGATTTTCTACTATTTTTTTCGGAAAAAGCATTTTATCCATATACTCAAATCAGCAGGATGTTATTGAAATAGCATTGGAACGTTTAAAAATAATGTGTCCATTTTACTTTACATGCGGACTGATGGATACATTTGCAGGAGGAACACGCTCTCTTGGCTATTCGTTTATGGCAATGGTAGTAGCACTTGTATTTATATGCGGCTTAAGAATAGTTTGGATATATACGATTTTTATTAAAATACATACTTTAACCATGCTTTTTGCTTCATACCCTATTTCGTGGATTGCAGGAATGGCATTCCAGCTTTTGTGTTTGGTTATTGTTTTTAAAAAGGTTAAAAGAGCAACACTGCAAAATGCCGAAAAATGTTGAATTATATAAGATTTCTGATTTTTATAACCTTTTTAAGTTCTGTATTGTCATTCTTTAGCAAAATGAATATAATAGTAATATTGACGGGTAAATTGCCCAAAAAGAAAGAGGGATAAACTTTGAATAAGAAAACTATTGTTGTTCTATTTGGTGGTCAAAGCTCAGAGCATGAAGTGTCAAGAGTTTCTGCTTCAACTATAATTTCAAATTTAAGTCAATCGAAATATTACGTTCTTCCTGTAGGCATTACAAAAGAGGGTAAATGGATGCTTTACAGTGGTCCTGTTGATAATATAAAAAACGGTGATTGGGAAAAATATGGTATACCTACGGTATTAAGTCCAGACTCAACTCAAAAAGGACTAATTAAAATAGTCGGCAATCAGGCAAAAATAATACCTGTCGATGTTGTTTTTCCAGTGCTTCATGGGAAATGGGGAGAAGACGGTACGGTACAGGGATTGCTTGAGCTTGCAAAAATTCCTTATGTTGGCTGTGGTGTGCTAAGTTCAGCGATTTCAATGGATAAGGTTTTTACAAAAATTGTAGCTAAGAATGCTAAAATTAATCAGGCAAATTTTGTGGTTGTACACAAAGATGAAATTAACAAAAAAAGTATTCTGAATAAAATTAACAAAAAACTCGGATTTCCTTGTTTTATAAAGCCTTCAAATGCTGGTTCTTCCGTAGGAATTACAAAGGCACATAACATGGATGAATTGAAAAAGGGACTTGGCATAGCAGCAGTACATGACAGAAAAATTCTTGTTGAAGAATGTATTGTAGGACATGAAATTGAATGCGGTGTTCTTGGAAACGGAAATGATATAAGTGCCTCAACGGTTGGCGAGATTAAAGCGGCTGCTGAGTTTTACGATTATGATGCAAAATACAATAATGCTCAGTCGGAAACGGTGGTTCCTGCCGACCTTGACGAAGACACAATTAATGCTGTAAGAAAAGAAGCTATAAAAGTTTTTAAAGCAGTTGACGGTGCCGGCCTTGCAAGGATTGACTTTTTCCTTGAAAAAGACACGAACAAGATTGTGTTTAATGAGCTTAATACCATGCCTGGCTTTACATCTATAAGCATGTATCCTAAACTTTGGAAATGTGTTGGAAAACCGATAGATAAGCTTCTTGATGAATTAATTGAGCTTGCTTACTGCGGCAAATAACGGAGGCATAGCTATGGATAACAGACCAATCGGAATATTTGATTCAGGTGTTGGAGGCCTTACAGTTGCAAGCAGAGTAATGAGCCAGCTTCCAAATGAGAAAATTGTATATTTCGGAGATACGGCACGAGTTCCATATGGCAGTAAATCAAAAGAGACAGTTACAAAATTCGCAAAACAGGATGTTCGTTTCCTTTTGAGCAAGAATGTGAAGGCTATAATAATAGCGTGTAATACAGTAAGTTCAAACAGTCTTGAAGAATTAAAAAAAATGTTTGCTATACCGATTTTCGGTGTTGTAAGACCAGGAGCGAAAGAGGCTGCAAAAATTACTAAAAACAGTAAAATAGGCGTAATTGCAACAAGTGCAACTGTAAGAAGCGACGCATATAAAAAAGAAATACTTAAAATAAAGCCAAATGCTGAGGTATTTTCGAAGGCTTGCCCTTTGTTTGTGCCTTTGGCTGAAGAAGGCTGGGCCGATGAAGAAATAACGAGGCTTACAGCGGAAAAATATATTTCGGAGCTTCTGGAAAAGGGAATAGATACTATGGTTATGGGATGTACACATTATCCTCTTTTGAAAAACTGTATAAAAAAAGTTGTTGGTGATAAAATCGTGCTTGTGGACCCGGCATATGAAACGTCTTTAGTGGCAAAACAATATCTTACAAAAAATGATATGCTTAGAGATTCTCAAAAGGAGCCAAAACATGAATTTTATGTAAGTGACACAACTGAAACTTTTGATAAAATATGTTATGAGGCTCTGCACAAAAAATATGAAACAAAAGAAATTAACATTGAAAGTTTTTAAATTTACGGCTGTCACATATAAGTGGCAGCTTATTTTTAGTTTATAATTAGGTGATAAAAATGGTTTATGGAATAATAAAAAAAGCTGTGTTTATAGATAGACCGAATCGTTTTATTGCACATGTTTTGTTAGACGGGAAAGAGGAAACGGTACATGTAAAAAACACAGGAAGATGCAGAGAACTTCTTATAAACGGAACAACTGTTTTGCTTGAGAAAAGTGAAAACCCAAAAAGAAAAACCAAATATTCATTAGTTGCCGTTTATAAAGGTGATATGCTTATAAACATGGATTCACAAATTCCAAATGATGTAGCAGAAGAAGGTATAATGAAGGGTATTGTTACTAAAATAGGTATGCCCGACTTGGTTAAAAGAGAAGTGCCCTTTTCAAAATCACGGTTTGACATATATTTTGAAAAAGATGACATAAAGGGCTTCATAGAAGTTAAAGGGGTTACCCTTGAAAAAAACGGAACGGCAATGTTTCCGGACGCTCCTACTCTTAGGGGGCTTAAGCATGTAAATGAGCTAATAAAGGCAAAGGAAGAGGGGTATTATGCAGCGCTTTTATTTGTGATACAGTTTGAAGACGCATCTGTGTTTAGGCCAAATGAGGATACGGACCCGGAGTTTGCTGAGGCTTTAAGAAATGCCAAAAAAGCGGGTGTTAATATAATAGCTTATAAATGCAAGGTTAAGGAAAATGAAATTATACTGGATAAGGAAGTAGAAGTTTGCTTATACTGACGTTTTATAAGGTAGCCATTTGCAGCAAATTATATATTGTCTCCTTTTTATATCTATGTTCAGAATAGAATTTCATCAAAACACATAGATTAATATTGATAAATCCAAATGGAGAGTTAATATGAAAGCTCATAAAATAATTTTGACTACTATATTGGCTTTGGTGCTTATTATTCATCCCGTACCATCGTTTGCGGAAGATAATGAGGATAATACTAATGATACGCTAAACATATCATCCCAAAGTGCTGTGCTTATGGAACAGTCCACAGGCAAGGTGCTCTATGAAAAGAACAGCCATGAGAGTCTGCCTCCAGCAAGTATTACGAAAATAATGACGCTTTTACTTATATATGAGGCGCAAAAGGCAGGTAAATTTTCGTGGGATGACATGGTTACAGTAAGTGAACATGCTGCTTCAATGGGTGGAAGCCAAGTGTTTCTTGAACCAAATGAACAGCAGACTGCGGCAACTATGACAAAATGTATAGCCATTGCGTCTGCAAATGATGCAGCGGTTGCTATGGCTGAGTTTATAGGCGGCAGTGAAGAAGGATTTGTAAAAATGATGAATGATAAGGCTGCCGAGCTTGGTATGAAAGATACGACATTTAAAAATGCATGCGGTCTTGATACAGACGGCCATGTGTCAAGTGCATATGACATTGCACTGATGAGCAGGGAACTTATGAAAAACTTTCCTGAAATTCAGAAATATACGACAACTTGGATGGATACAATAACACACAAGACATCCAAAGGTGAATCGGAATTCGGGCTTACAAATACGAATAAACTTATAAAATGGTACAGCGGTGCTACTGGACTTAAAACAGGCTCAACGGGAAAAGCAAAATATTGTCTTTCCGGAACAGCTCAAAAGGACGGTATGAATTTAATTGCTGTTGTTATGGCAGCGCCAGACAACAAATCAAGATTTCAAGAGGTAATGAAAATGCTAAACTACGGTTTTGCAGGATATGAGGTTAAAAACGTTGCCAAAAAAGGCGGGGATGCCGGAGATATTACAGTAACAAAAGGAAAATTGGAAAAAGTACCTATTGAAACAGCCGATGACGTATCAGTGCTTATGAAAAAGGGAAGCGATAAGAAAATAACAGAAGACCGATATATCAAAGACAGTCTTCAGGCACCTTTTAATAAGGGAGAAAATGCCGGTGAAGTGGTCTACATGCTTGACGGCAAAGAAGTGGGACGAACAGAAATAGTGACGTCCGAAGGTGTTGAAAAAGCCGGATATACATATAATTTGGGACGGATACTTAAAAAGTGGGCTGCTTAATATTTTTAGAAGATTTTTCTTTATGATTTATATTATGTGCTCTTAATGGCTGAGTACACATTTTAATATTTTAAGATATTAATAATAAAAAATAACACAGAAAAAATGTAAATATTTTAGTTTTGAGATTTAAAAAGTGCAGAGAAAAAAATTTTCTCTGCACTTAGTTTAAAAACACTTGATTATTTTAATTTGTCATGGTATTATTATTACTGCTGAATTTCATTTGCGCTAAAGTGGCTCAGTTGGTAGAGCAGCTGATTCGTAATCAGCAGGTCGTGGGTTCGAGTCCCATCTTTAGCTTAACTGCCCCATATATTTTGGGGCTTTTTTAAATAGAAGAACTGCAATAATTTTTTCTGTTTTATCTCCAAGCATTTCCATTTTTAATGCCGTCTCTCCTGCACACAATGACACGGCACTGAAAATATGTTCTTCATCTGATATTGCAGCTGCAATTCCAGATGTCATACCTAAAGCGGTATAAAGTTCATCTTTCTTTAATTCTTCAATATTTTCTGCCTGTATTTCATTTGTATTTGATATACCTATTAATATAGCAATGTCACAGCGTGAAAGCATATCGGATTCGTATTTTACATTCGAAAAACCTACACAAAGATTATTTTCCGACATTGTGACGGCAATTTTTTCTTTATCATCATTTGTTACTAATGCTGATGAGATTTTATATTTGCTGAACATGTACTCAGTTTTTTTTACTGCTGTGCAAATTTTTTCTGCAACTGTGAAAACATGATTTTTTTCGGCTTGCATACCTCTTAAAAACATAAATACGCCCTTGTTTGATATGGTTACTTATATATTTACGTGCATATATTAAAATATATTCATAAATATTTTTTTAACAAAAATGTATGTTTTTGATGAAATTACAACTGTTTAGTCATTGACTTTTTTTTTTGGTGTTCTATAATAAAAGATGGGAAATAATTAAGATAACGGGGGAAAACAATGGAAATAAAATCAATTCAAACAAAAAAAATATATAAAAATATAGTAGAACAGATTGTTTACCTTATTAGAGAAGGCAGCTTAAAAAGCGGTGACAAGCTTCCGCCTGAGAGAACTTTAGCGGAAATGCTTGATGTCAGCCGGGCTTCGTTAAGGGAAGCTTTAAGCGTGATGGAGATAATGGGCATTGTAGATATAAGGCCAGGTGAAGGTTCATTTGTTTCTGATTTGAATGTTCTGCCTTTTATTTCGCTTGTCCTGCCTCTTTTACTTAAAGAGGGGGGAATTGAGGACGATTTTTTAGAATTCAGAATGCTTTTGGAAAGCTGCAATATAAAACTTGTTGTTAAACACGCCGACGAAAATGCCGAACTTCTTAACGAGCTTCATAAAACTGTGCTTGAAATGGGGGAAACTGTGGATGACCCTGATATAGGAGTAAAACTCGATGTTAAATTCCACAGTCTTCTTTTTGAAATGTCAGGTAATGTTGTTCTTAAAAAAGTATATGAATATATAGGCTTTATACTTGAAAGAACAGTTAAATTTAATAGAAGCAAAATTCTTGAGCAGCGTAACAGGGCTTCTGAAATTTTTAACTATCACAAGCAAATATATGAGGCAATAGTGAAGAGAGATGCTGCGCTTTCTCAAAGTTTACTTGAAAAGCATTTTGAACTTATAAATGAGGCTATGTAAAAAGACCGGGAGTAATATGCAAACATTTAATGGATTCCCTGAAGAAATGACTGATTTCTTGTGGGAACTTAGATTTAACAATAACAGAGAATGGTTTAATCAAAACAGAAAAAGATATATGTCTTTATTAAAAGAGCCGCTGGATACTTTTTCATCTGAAATGAATGAGGCTTTGTCAAAAAAAATAGGTGTTCCTTTATACTACTCTGTTTCAAGAATAAACCGCGATATACGCTTTTCAAAAAATAAAGAGCCATACAGAGATCATAAATGGGTAGTATTTAAAAGAGACAGCGGAAAATGGAAAGACAGGCCTGTTCTATTTTTTGAGATAGGACCTGATTACTATTGTGTTGGGATGGGTATATATGAAACGATACCTTCTTATGCAAGGGCTTTTAGAAAAAAGATTGATTCCAATGTTCCTGAATTTGAAAGGCTTATAAAGCTCTATGACGGAAGCAATTTTGAACTTGTTGGAGATATGTATAAACGAAAATTAGCCGACTATCCGGAATACATAATGAAATGGTATCAGAAAAAAAATATGGCTCTTGAATATAATGCCTCTATAGGAAATGAAGTATATACCAGAAAAATTTTTGATATTTGTCTTGAAAAGCTTGTTTATTTGTTACCGATGAATGAATACATGCTTTCAGTATCTCAATAAAAACAAAAAAAGCTGCTGCGAACCTTATAAGGACACAGCGGCTTTTATATGTAAAATTATTTTAGGAGTCCTTCTTCGTCAAGGATTTCAGCAACCCAAACGGCTGCTTTTCCTACAACGCTTGTACATCCTTTAGGACCATGCCCGCCCTCTGCAAGAAATGCCTGCTTTTCTTCAGGTATGCACATATGATATACTTTGCCGTAAAGTTTTTTATGGATATCGGCGCAATTGCATGAGCCGTATTCGTTTTCGAATTTTGCAAGAAGTTTTCTTGAAAGTGCTGTTGCTTTTGCTTTATTATCAAGGCCTTCAGGAGTTCCGAAATTTGCAAAATCTCTGCCGAGGAATGAACTTATGGCCAATATTCCTCCGGTAAATCCTCCACAGCAATGACCGCTTGCGGCAGCTCCCCCTGCAAGACCTGTAGCAGCTTTAAAAACGTCTTCGGAAATCACACCAAGATTTTCTTTAATTGAACCAAGAGTGCACTGTGCGCATCCGCCGCATTTTTCCTCAAAATTAAATCCGGTATCATAGAGTTTCTTTTTTTGTTCTTCACTTAACATATTTGTACCTCCGTATTGAAAAATTATGCCTGCAAATGCAAAAAAAGCCTTGACAGGCAGGCATGACGATGATAAGATAATGAGTAATCAGCTAAGAAGTAGGGCGTACTATGCCCTTTTTCTACGCGTTAATTATAGCATATGAAATATTATAATTCAATAATAATTTATTTAATGTAAAAAAGTAATAAAAATATTACAGAAAATGTGGTGAAAAAACATCTTTATTTTGTATACATTTAATGAAATTTTTGATAAAACTCAATAAGAAACCTTAAAATAGCGACTTTTGTGCTACCGCTGATCAAAGGCGGCCGTTACAAAGGTCTCGCTTTGTTTATATGGGTTTTGATATATAATTGTGTTTTTCTAAACAATTCAAGGAGTGAAGAAGCCATGAAGAAAAACAGGATTCATTCTGTTAAGATGGGCAACAGCACAAGGAAAAGCTATTCTACAATAAAAGAAGTGCTTGAAATGCCTAATCTAATCGAGGTACAAAAGGACAGCTACAAATGGTTTTTGGAGGAAGGGCTTAAAGAAGCTTTTGAGGACATTTCGCCTATTACCGATTTTAGCGGAAATCTTGTACTGGAGTTTACAGATTTTTCTTTAGACGATGAACCTAAATATTCAATTGAAGAATGTAAGGAAAGAGATGTAACATATGCAGCTCCACTGAAAATAAAAGCAAGACTTAATAATAAAGAATTAGATGAAATTAAAGAACAGGAACTTTTTATGGGAGATTTTCCTCTCATGACAGATACAGGTACATTTGTAATAAATGGTGCTGAACGTGTTATAGTAAACCAGCTTGTACGTTCTCCTGGTATTTATTATGCTTCGGATTTTGATAAAGTTGGTAAAAGACTTCTTTCAGCAACTGTTATTCCTAACAGAGGCGCGTGGCTTGAATATGAAACAGATTCAAATGATGTTTTTTATGTTCGAGTAGACCGTACAAGAAAGGTCCCTGTAACAGTTCTTATTAGAGCCCTTGGCATTGGGTCCGACAGCGAAATTATCGAGCTTTTTGGCGATGAGCCGAAACTTACTGCTACAATTGAAAAAGATGTCAGCAAGTCATATGAAGAGGGGCTTATAGAAATATACAAAAAACTTCGTCCTGGCGAGCCTCCTACAGTTGAAAGCTCAGAAAGCCTTTTAAGAGGTATGTTCTTTGATCCTAAAAGATATGACCTTGCAAAAGTAGGACGTTATAAATTTAACAAAAAGCTTGCTTTTAAAAACCGTATTAATGGCGCAGAACTTGCCGAAGCTGCCGTTGATCCTATGACAGGTGAGGTGCTTGCAGAAGAAGGCACTAAGCTTAGCATGGAAATTTGCGACACCATTCAAAACAGCGGAATAGGATATGTTTATGTTTATTCCGAAGACAGAAAAAAGAAAAAGATACTTTCAAACCTTGCTGTAGATATTGATGAATTCATAGGCGAATATGGACTTTCCGGGAAAGAACTTGGCATAAAGGAAAAAGTATATTTCCCCGAGCTCAAAAAAATACTTGAAGAATTTTCAACCAAAGAGGAAATTGAGCAGGCTGTTAAAAACAGGAAACATTCTCTCGTACCAAAACACATTACCTTTGAAGATATTATGGCTTCAATTAATTATGTTATGCATCTTGATGCGGGCTTTGGAAATGTGGACGATATCGACCACCTTGGAAACAGACGTATTCGTTCTGTTGGCGAACTTCTCCAAAATCAGTTCCGCATCGGTCTTTCAAGGATGGAAAGAGTTGTACGTGAAAGAATGACTATTCAGGATCTCGATATAGTTACACCGCAGGCACTTATTAATGTAAGGCCTGTTACGGCAGCTATAAAGGAATTTTTTGGAAGTTCACAGCTTTCTCAGTTTATGGACCAAAACAATCCGCTTTCAGAGCTTACACATAAAAGAAGACTATCAGCGCTTGGACCGGGCGGACTTTCAAGAGAAAGAGCAGGATTTGAGGTGCGAGACGTACATTCTTCGCATTACGGCAGAATGTGCCCTATTGAGACGCCTGAAGGTCCTAATATAGGACTTATAAATTCCCTTGCATGTTTTGCAAGAATAAATGAATATGGATTTATAGAGGCTCCGTACAGAACTATAGATAAATCTGGACCTGAACCTCGTGTAACAGATGAGTATATTTATATGACGGCGGATGAGGAAGAAAATTATAATGTTGCCCAGGGAAATGAGCCTCTTGACGAACACGGATATTTTCTCCACACAAAAATATCAGGACGTCACCGTGACGATATTATAGAGGTAGGTAAAAATGAAATAGACCTTATGGATGTTTCTCCTCGTCAGATGGTATCGGTTGCTACGGCTCTTATACCTTTCCTTGAAAATGATGATGCTAACCGTGCCCTTATGGGGTCAAACATGCAGCGTCAGGCAGTGCCCCTTCTTGTTACCGAGTCACCAATTGTTGGGACAGGAATGGAATATAAAACAGCAAGGGACTCCGGAATATGTATTGTGGCAAAGCATTCCGGTATTGTTGAGAAAGTAACGGCAAACGAAATTGATGTAAAGACTCAAACAGGCAGAGATGTTTATAAACTGATAAAATATCAGAGAAGCAATCAGTCGACGTGTTTAAACCAAAGACCAATAGTAAGTCTTGGACAGGAAGTCAAAGAAGGAGAAATAATTGCTGACGGTGCTTCAACTTCAAACGGTGAACTTGCTCTCGGCAAAAACCCTCTTATAGGGTTCATGACATGGGAAGGCTATAACTACGAGGACGCTGTTCTTATAAGTGAAAGACTTGTTCAGGAAGACGTTTACACATCTGTACACATTGATGAATATGAGGCCGAAGCAAGAGATACAAAGCTTGGACCTGAGGAAATAACAAGAGATATACCTAATGTTGGGGATGATGCTCTTCGTGACCTTGATGAAAGGGGTATAATACGTATAGGCGCCGAGGTTAGGCCAAACGATATACTTGTAGGAAAAGTAACTCCAAAGGGCGAAACTGAACTTACGGCAGAGGAAAGGCTTCTGCGTGCTATTTTTGGTGAAAAAGCAAGAGAAGTAAGAGATACATCCCTGCGTGTGCCTCATGGTGCAACTGGTATTATAGTTGACGTTAAGGTGTATACAAGAGAAAACGGGGATGACGTGGGACCTGGTGTAAACCAGCTTGTAAGGGTTTATATTGCTCAGAAACGTAAGATTTCTGTAGGCGATAAAATGGCAGGACGTCACGGCAACAAAGGTGTTGTATCAAGGGTGCTTCCAGTTGAAGACATGCCTTTTCTTCCAAACGGCAGACCGCTTGATATAGTTCTTAATCCCCTTGGTATTCCTTCACGTATGAATATTGGGCAGGTACTTGAGACACATTTAAGCCTTGCGGCAAATGTTTTGGGCTGGAAAGTTTCAACACCTGTATTTGATGGTGCAAACGAAGTTGATATAATGGATACACTTGAAATGGCAAATGATTATGTAAATACTCCATGGGAGGAATTTTCTGAAAAATGGAAACCGCTCCTTGAAGGCGATATATATGACGAACTTTATGAAAACAGAAATCACAGAGAAGTTTGGAAAGGTGTTAAAATTAGCCGTGACGGAAAAGTTGAGCTTCGTGACGGACGTACAGGCGAACTTTTTGATAACCGTGTAACGATAGGCTTTATGCACTACCTTAAACTTCATCATCTTGTTGATGATAAAATTCATGCTCGTTCAACAGGACCTTACTCACTTGTTACTCAGCAGCCTCTTGGCGGCAAGGCACAGTTTGGCGGCCAGAGATTTGGAGAAATGGAAGTTTGGGCTCTTGAGGCATACGGCGCAGCTTATACGCTTCAGGAAATTCTTACTGTAAAATCTGATGATATTGTGGGACGTGTAAAGACATATGAGGCTATTGTTAAAGGTGAAAATATACCTGATCCTGGTATCCCTGAATCATTTAAAGTTCTTCTTAAAGAACTGCAGTCCCTTGCTCTTGATGTAAGAGTGCTCAGAGCCGACAAGACTGAAGTTGAGATTAAAGAATCTATTGATGATGTGGATGATCTTAATGTAAATATCGACGGCTACGAAAAAGGCTGTGACGACGATGACGACGATTACTATAAAAAGAAGAAAATGAGTTTTGCAAAAGATGAAAATCCAGATGCAAAACTTAACGAGATTCTTTTTGGCGATTTAGAGGAAAACTCTGATGATTATGAAGATGACGGTGATGCACTGCTTGGCGACGATCTTCTCGATGATGATAGTGACGACGATAATGCTGACAACAACAGTGCTGACAACAATAATGCTGACAACAACAGTGCTGACGACGACAATGCTGCTGACAATGATGAGAAATAAGAAAGGGGAGCATAAATAATGGCAGTTCAAGAACAGGGAATAGTTTTTGATTCAATTAAAATTGGCCTGGCGTCTCCTGAAAAGATCCTTGAATGGTCAAGAGGCGAGGTAAAAAAACCTGAAACCATCAACTACAGAACGCTTAAGCCTGAACGTGACGGCCTTTTCTGTGAAAGGATTTTCGGACCTACAAAAGACTGGGAATGTCATTGCGGCAAGTACAAAAGAATAAGGTACAAGGGAGTAGTATGCGACAGATGCGGCGTTGAAGTTACAAAGTCAAAAGTAAGACGTGAAAGAATGGGACATATTGCGCTTGCTTGCCCTGTATCGCATATTTGGTACTTCAAGGGCATACCTTCAAGAATGGGGCTTATTTTGTCAATGAGTCCAAGAGCTCTTGAAAAGGTGCTTTATTTTGCTTCGTATATTGTACTCGACCCTGGAGACACATCTCTTACGTACAAACAGCTCCTTACTGAAAAAGAGTACAGGGATGCCTGTGATAAATTTGGTAGCGGCTCATTTGTGGCTCAGATGGGAGCTGAAGCCATAAAAAAGCTTCTTCAAGATATTGATATAGATAAAGAAAGCGCTGAGCTTAAGAAACAGTTTACTGAAACAACAGGCCAAAAACGTATTCGTATTGTCAAAAAACTTGAGGTTGTAGAAGCATTCAGGCAAAGCGGAAACAAGCCTGAATGGATGATACTTGATGTTATTCCTGTAATACCGCCTGATATTCGTCCTATGGTACAACTTGACGGTGGAAGATTTGCTACATCTGATCTTAATGACCTTTACAGACGTGTTATAAACAGAAACAACCGCCTTAAAAAGCTCCTTGAACTTGGGGCTCCCGATATTATTGTAAGAAATGAAAAGAGAATGTTACAGGAAGCTGTTGACGCTCTTATTGATAACGGACGCCGCGGCAGAGCTGTTACTGGCCCTGGAAACAGGCCTCTTAAATCACTTTCGGATATGCTTAAGGGAAAACAGGGGCGTTTCCGTCAGAATCTTCTTGGTAAACGTGTCGATTATTCAGGACGTTCGGTTATAGTTGTCGGACCTGACCTTAAAATATATCAATGCGGTGTGCCGAAAGAAATGGCTATAGAGCTTTTCAAACCGTTTGTTATGAAAAAGCTTGTTGAGGACGGAATTGCACATAATATTAAATCGGCAAAACGTATGGTTGAAAGACTTCAGCCTGAAGTATGGGATATACTTGAAAGTGTTATAAAAGAGCATCCGGTTATGCTTAACCGTGCCCCGACGCTTCACAGACTTGGTATTCAGGCATTTGAACCTGTGCTTGTTGAAGGACGTGCCATAAGGCTTCATCCTCTTGTATGTACAGCTTATAACGCCGACTTCGACGGCGACCAAATGGCTATCCATGTTCCTCTTTCTGTTGAGGCACAGGCTGAATGCAGGTTCCTTCTGCTTTCGCCTAACAATCTTCTTAAACCGTCAGACGGTGCTCCTGTAACAGTTCCTTCACAGGATATGATACTTGGTATGTACTATCTTACATTAAGAAGAGATGACTTTAATAAACGCTATGAAGAAGATGTCATAGATGAAAACGGAAAGATTGTTTTCCATAAAGGTGATATTGTAAAGAGAAAATTCAAAGATGAGCTTGAAGCGATACTTGCTTATGACAACTTTGAAATAAAGCTCCAGGAACTGATAGATGTAAAACGTACTCTTGAGTTTAACGGTGTTAAAGAATCAAGAATTGTTGAGACAACTGTAGGATGTATCATATTTAATGAGGCTATTCCTCAATATCTCGGATATGTTGACAGAACAGATGACAAAGAAAAATTCAGATATGAGATAGACTTCCTTTGCGATAAGAAAGCTGTAGGAAAGATAATAAACAAATGTATAAATATATGCGGTGCAACTGCAACTGCAACAGTTGTTGATAAAATTAAGGCTCTTGGATACAAATATTCTACAAAAGGTGCACTTACAGTTTCGGTTTCAGATATGGTTATACCTGAAAAAAAGGGAGAATACCTTGCTGAGGCGGAAGCTCAGGTTGACCTTATTACAAAGAAGTTCAAACGTGGTCTTATGACCGATGATGAACGTCATACTAAGGTAATAGAAGCATGGAATGTTGCCAATGACAAGATTACTGATGCGCTTTTAAAGGGTCTTGGCAAATATAATAATATATATATGATGGCTAATTCAGGTGCCCGTGGTTCCAATGCACAGATTAAACAGCTTGCCGGTATGCGTGGACTTATGGCCAATACGTCAGGCGGTATTATAGAGCTTCCTATAAAATCAAATTTCCGTGAAGGTCTTTCTGTTCTTGAGTATTTCATATCAGCTCATGGCGCAAGAAAAGGTCTTACAGATACAGCCCTGAGAACTGCGGATTCAGGCTATCTTACAAGACGTCTTGTAGATGTTTCGCAGGATATTATTATTCGTGAATGGGACTGCTCGGAAGGCTCCGGTGAGGTTCCTGGACTTTGGGTTTCAGCTTTTACAGACGGAAATGAGCTTATTGAAAGCCTTCAGGACAGAATAAGAGGCAGATGGTCTATAAATGAGGTAAGAGACCCTAAGACAAATGAAGTCATAGTTCCGGCAGATACTCTTATAACTGCAAGTATGGCTGAAAAAGTTGAAAAAGCCGGCATTAAAAAAGTTTATATTAGAACTGTTCTTACATGCCGTTCGACTATAGGTATATGTGCTAAATGCTATGGTGCCAACATGGCGAGCGGACGTATAGTTCGTATTGGTGAGTCTGTAGGTATTATTGCGGCACAGTCAATAGGTGAGCCTGGTACACAGCTTACAATGCGTACATTCCATACAGGCGGAATTGCAGGAGACGATATTACACAAGGTCTTCCTCGTGTTGAGGAGCTTTTTGAAGCAAGAAAGCCTAAGGGCCTTGCAATTATTGCAGAGTTTGGCGGAAGTATATCTCTTAGCGATACAAAGAAAAAGAGAGAAATTACAGTCACAAACCCTGATACAGGTGAAACTAAAGACTATCTTATTCCTTATGGTTCAAGGCTTAAAGTATTCGACGGCGATTATGTGGAAGCCGGAGATGAAATAACAGAAGGTTCCGTAAATCCGCATGACATACTTAAGATTAAAGGCTTAAGAGGTGTTCAGGATTATATGATACAGGAAGTGCAGCGTGTTTATCGTTTGCAGGGCGTTGAGATAAATGATAAGCATATTGAGGTTATTGTTCGTCAGATGCTTAAAAGAGTCAAGATTGAAGATAACGGAGATTCCGATTTCCTTCCGGGAAGTCTTGTTGATTGGCTTGAGTTTGAAAACGCAAACAAGGCTCTTGTTGAGCAGGGGCTTGAGCCGGCAAAGGGCAACAGGATACTTCTTGGTATTACAAAGGCATCACTTGCTACGGATTCTTTCCTTTCGGCTGCTTCATTCCAGGAGACAACAAGAGTACTTACGGATGCGGCAATTAAGGGCAAAATTGACCCGCTTATTGGTCTTAAGGAAAATGTTATTATAGGCAAACTAATACCGGCCGGAACGGGTATGCCAAGATATAGAAATATAGGCATAGAAAAAAATATCAGCGAAGAAGCTGAGAATAAAACGGAAAACGCAGATTTTTAATAGTTAATTGATGTTTTAAGCCATATCTCTTTATCTATGTTGAGGTATGGCTTTTTTATATGTCTGCAGGATTAATTATAAAAACACTATAAGTTAGTTAATTAGATTTTTCCACATCATTATAAAGATACAATTATACATTATAATAGATTCGAAAAATGGAAATAATCATTGAATAGACGCAAACTGTGCCAAATAATAGACTTATATTTGAACAATAATTTACACTTTTATAACACTTATTATTTGTGTATAAGAAGTATAAAGATAATTGTGAAAAAAAACGAAAAAAATTGTAAAAAATATATAAAAAAAATTAAGTTTGTGCTTGACAAGTATTGATTTAGATGATATTATTTTACGGTGTCTGAAAACAGGATATTTATGTGATTAACGTTAATATAGACCTGATTTGATGACATCAAATACATGCAGAAGGCAGAAAGTATTAATTATAAGGAGGTGCACTTAATGCCAACATTTAATCAGTTAGTAAGAAAAGGCAGACAGACTGCTGAAAAGAAATCAACAGCCCCTGCTCTTCAGAAGGGTCTCAATTCTCTTAAGAAGAAAACAACAGATATTTCTTCACCACAGAGAAGAGGCGTTTGCACAGCAGTTAAAACTGCTACACCTAAAAAGCCTAACTCAGCTCTTAGAAAAATTGCCAGAGTAAGACTTACAAACGGAATCGAAGTTACAGCTTATATCCCTGGTGAAGGTCATAACCTTCAGGAACACAGTGTTGTTCTTATCAGAGGAGGAAGAGTTAAAGACTTACCTGGTGTTCGTTATCATATTATCCGTGGTACTCTTGATACCGCAGGTGTTGCAAACAGAATGCAGGCTCGTTCAAAATACGGTGCTAAACGTCCAAAGAAGAAATAATCAGTTGAAAGTAATGCCTTGTATGATTAATACAGAATTCTGCAATTGCGTGAATTATGATGTTTATTATGAGGCATGAAACGTGTGACTATGTATACACGAGTACCTATGAGTTAAATATATTAAGGAGGGAAGAATCGTGCCAAGAAAAGGTCATGTATCAAAAAGAGAAGTATTGCCAGATCCTTTATATAAGAGCAAAAATGTAACGAAACTTATAAACAGTATAATGCTTGACGGTAAAAAAGGTGTGGCTCAAAAAATAGTTTACGGTGCTTTTGATAAAGTATCCGAAAAGACAGGCAAAGATCCTATTGAAGCGTTTGAAGAAGCAATGAACAATATAATGCCTGTACTTGAGGTTAAGGCTCGCCGTGTTGGCGGTGCAACATATCAGGTACCAATAGAAATCAGACCGGACAGAAGACGTACTTTAGGTCTCAGATGGCTTACAGCTTACAGCAGAAAGCGCGGCGAAAAAACTATGGTTGATCGTCTTGCTGGAGAAATTATGGATGCACTTAACAATGCAGGCGGTGCTTGTAAGAAGAAGGAAGAAACACATAAAATGGCAGAAGCTAATAAGGCTTTCTCACATTATAAGTGGTAATGTTAAATTGTCTGCCTTCCGTACTGCCGGAAGGCATAATTTTAAATATTTGTATTTGTTATTATTAATCTAAAAAGGAGGAGTCAATTTTGGCAAGAGAGTTTTCACTGGAAAATACCAGAAATATTGGTATTATGGCACACATTGATGCCGGAAAAACAACTCTCACTGAGCGTATCCTTTACTATACAGGTCGTAACTATAAAATAGGCGATACTCATGACGGTACAGCAACTATGGACTGGATGGAAGAGGAACAGGAAAGAGGTATTACTATTACTTCAGCTGCTACTACTGCTCATTGGAAAGGCAACAGAATCAATATTATAGATACACCGGGGCACGTTGACTTTACTGTAGAGGTTGAACGTTCACTTCGTGTACTTGATGGTGCTGTTGGTGTATTCTGTGCAAAAGGCGGCGTTGAACCACAGTCAGAAACTGTTTGGAGACAGGCCGACACATATAATGTACCAAAGATGGCATTTGTAAATAAAATGGATATTATGGGTGCAAACTTCTTTAATGTCCTTGATATGATGAGAGACAGATTGGGATGTCATCCTGTAGCTTGCACACTTCCAATCGGTGCGGAAGCTTTCTTTGAAGGTATAATAGACCTTTTTGAAATGAAGGCATATTATTACAGAGATGAACTGGGAACAAAAATTGATATAGTTGATATTCCTGATGATATGGTTGATCAGGCAAAAGAATATAGAGAAAAACTTATTGAAGATATTGCTGAGACTGATGAAGGTCTTATGGAAAAGTATCTTAACGGTGACGAGCTTACAATTGATGAACTTAAGAAAGCTTTAAGAAAGGCTTGTATTTCTCGTGATCTTATTCCTGTATTCTGCGGTTCAGCTTACAGAAATAAAGGTGTTCAGAAGCTGCTTGACGGTATTATTGAATATATGCCTGCTCCTACGGACATTGAATCAATAAAAGGAACTGATCCTACAACAAATGAGGAAGTTGTAAGACATCCATCGGATAGTGAACCTTTTTCAGCTCTGGCGTTTAAGATTATGAACGACCCATTTGTTGGTAAGCTTGCATTCTTCAGAGTATATTCAGGAACTTGTAAAGCAGGTTCTTATGTATATAATGCAACAAAAGATAAAAAAGAACGTTTCGGACGTATCCTTCTTATGCATGCTAACCACCGCCAGGATGTTGAACAGGTATATGCTGGCGATATAGCAGCAGCAGTTGGTTTTAAATCAACAACTACAGGTGATACAATATGCGATGAAGATCATCCGGTTGTACTTGAGTCAATGGTATTCCCAGAACCTGTTATTTCGGTTGCAATTGAGCCAAAGACAAAAGCCGGCAGAGATAAAATGGGTATAGCTCTTGCAAAGCTTGCTGAAGAAGATCCAACATTTAAAACACATACGGATCAGGAAACAGGCGATACAATTATTTCAGGTATGGGCGAACTTCACCTTGAAATTATTGTAGACAGACTTTTAAGAGAATTCCATGTTGAAGCTAATGTAGGTGCACCGCAGGTTGCTTACAGAGAAACATTCCGAAAAGCAGTTGACGTTGAAGGAAAATTTATTCGTCAGTCAGGCGGACGTGGCCAGTATGGTCATTGTAAAGTTAAATTTACACCTATTGAAACAGATGCAGAGCATAACTATGAATTTGTTAACAGTGTAGTAGGTGGTGCTATTCCTAAAGAATACATTCCTGCTATTGACAAAGGTATCCAGGATGCAATGCAGAGTGGTATACTTGGCGGTTATCCTGTTCTTGGTGTAAGAGCTGAAGTTTATGATGGTTCTTATCATGAAGTCGACTCATCTGAAATGGCATATCAGATTGCTGGTTCTCTTGCTTTTAAAGAAGCAATGAAGAAAGGTGATGCTGTTCTTCTTGAGCCTGTAATGAAGGTTACTGTAACAGTGCCTGAAGAATATATGGGTGATGTAATTGGTGATATTAACTCACGCCGTGGCCGTATTGAGGGTATAGACGATAGAAGCGGTGCAAAGGTTATCCACTCATTTGTACCACTTGCCGAGATGTTCGGATATTCAACAGACCTTCGTTCAAGAACGCAGGGTCGTGGAAACTATATTATGGAAGTTGACCATTATGAACAGTGTCCTAAGAATATTCAGGAAAAGGTACTTGAAGGCAGAAAAAACGCTGAATAATTAAAAGTATACAGGTAATTACTGCAAAAAAGTATTGCAAAAGATTATTTAATTTTATATAATTAAGTCGATAGTTTACACCTACGCAATTTTGGAATTGTGTGGATAAAATCGAAATGAAACACTAAATACGAATATATATTTTAAGGAGGATTTTCAAAATGGCAAAGGCTAAATTTGAAAGAACTAAACCACATGTTAACATTGGTACAATCGGTCATGTTGACCACGGCAAAACAACATTAACAGCTGCTATCACTAAGGTTCTTCACGACAGACTGGGTCTTGGTGAATCTGTAGCATTCGATAATATCGATAAAGCTCCTGAAGAAAGAGAAAGAGGTATCACAATTTCTACAGCACATGTTGAATATGAGACTGAAAAGAGACATTATGCACATGTTGACTGCCCGGGTCATGCTGACTACGTTAAGAACATGATTACAGGTGCAGCTCAGATGGATGGTGCTATTCTTGTTGTTGCCGCAACTGATGGTCCTATGGCTCAGACAAGAGAACATATTCTTCTTGCTCGTCAGGTTGGTGTTCCTTATATCGTAGTATTTATGAACAAATGTGATATGGTTGACGATGAAGAACTTCTTGACCTTGTTGAAATGGAAATCAGAGAACTTCTTTCAGAGTATGATTATCCAGGTGATGATACACCTATTATCAGAGGTTCAGCATATCAGGCTCTCCAGGATACTTCTGGAAAATGGGGCGATGATATACTTGAACTTATGAACACAATTGATGAATATATCCCTGAGCCAAAGAGAGATATTGATAAACCTTTCCTTATGCCAGTTGAGGACGTATTTACAATTACAGGCCGTGGTACTGTTGCAACAGGTAGAGTTGAAAGCGGCGAGGTAAAAGTATCAGACGAAGTTGAAATCGTTGGCCTTACAAAAGAAAAGAAGAAAGTTGTTGTTACAGGTGTTGAGATGTTCAGAAAGACCCTCGACTTTGCTGAAGCAGGCGACAACATTGGTGTTCTTCTTCGTGGTGTTCAGAGAAATGAAGTTGAAAGAGGACAGGTTCTTGCAAAACCTGGTACAATTACACCTCATACAAAATTTAAAGCTCAGGTTTATGTTTTAACAAAAGATGAAGGTGGACGTCATACACCATTTTTCAACAACTATCGTCCACAGTTTTATTTCAGAACAACAGATGTTACCGGTGTTATCAATCTTCCAGAAGGCACTGAAATGTGTATGCCTGGTGATAACGTTGAAATGAGTGTTGAACTTATCACACCTGTAGCTATGAGTGTTGGCCTTCGTTTTGCTATCCGTGAGGGCGGCAGAACAGTTGGTGCTGGATCAGTTACAGAGATTATTGAGTAATTTTTAATTTTATGATAGAGGAGTGCAGATATCTGCACTCTTTTTTTATTTTATTTTGCAGATAATATAGTATAATAAAGTAAAAAGAAATAGGAGTGATATAATTGCCTTTTTATATTGTCCATGGAGATATAACTAAAATGAAAACAGATGCAATTGTAAATGCTGCAAATACTCATTTGACAATGGGAAATGGGGTATGCGGTGCAATATTTTCGGCTGCCGGTGCAAAAGCACTTCAAAAAGAATGCAAAAGCAAGGCTCCGTGTGCAACAGGTAATGCTGTTATTACTAAAGGCTATGCACTGGCAAAATATATAATTCATACTGTGGGACCGGTGTATATTGACGGTAAGCATAATGAGTCCGAACTTCTTAAGGCAGCATACAAAAACTCTTTGGAGCTTGCAAAAAAATATAAATGCAACTCTGTTTCTTTCCCACTTATTTCAGCTGGGATTTTTGGATATCCCAAAATTGAGGCGTTAAAATTAGCAAAAGATACAATTAATGAATTTATTAATAAAAATAACATGGATGTTTATCTTGTGTTGTTTGATAAAGGATTATAATTAACTTAAGAGGTGATAGCAATGAGCATTCAGTCGGCAAATATCAAGCTGGTAAAAAAATGTGCGTTTTGTAAACATTGGGATGATAAATCAAATTTGATTATTAGTGAAAAGAAGAAAAACTACTGGGAATTTGAAAGTGAAGAAAAAAGAATGTGCCTTTTAAAAAATTATAAAACATCGGCAGGGGCATTTTGTGAAAAATATGTTTGTAAATTAAGATAAAATTTTACTTTGGTTTATTCTGTTTTTTTTAAGACTTGTGACCATAAGTTGACTTTTTAAGCTTTTAGTATCAATAATTTTAACAAAATTAAAATATAGATAAAATCGTTGATGTATCTTAAAGGTACATCTTTTTATAACTAAATAAGTGAAAAAAACTGAATGTTTATAAAAAAAATTTGCATTTTAAAATTTTTGTGATAGAATTAATAAACATATCACTTATTAAGAGATAACAAATTAAACTGCTTTAATATAAGCGAAAAAGGAGGAAAATGTGATGCCTATAAAGATTAAAGAATCATTACCGGCACGTAAAATACTTGAAAGGGAAAACATATTTGTCATGACGGAGTATCGTGCCATGCACCAGGACATCCGTCCTTTGAATGTACTTATATTAAATCTAATGCCTACTAAAATTGTAACTGAAACGCAATTGCTGCGTAAGCTTTCAAACACACCTTTGCAGATAAATGTTGAATTTTTAAGACTTGCAAGCTACCAGCCAAAGCACACAGATCCAAACCATTTGGACTCATTTTATAAAACTTTTGATGAAGTTAAGAAAAGAAAATTTGACGGTATGATAATTACGGGAACCCCTCTTGATTTTGTTTCATTTGAGGACGTTATATATTGGCAGGAATTATGTGACATAATGGAGTGGAGCAAGGTACATGTACATTCGGTTTTTCATTTATGCTGGGGTGCTTTTGCCGGACTTTATTATCATTACGGAATTAATAAACGTGACCGTTTGCCAAAACTTTCAGGAATTTATTCACATAAAGTGCTTAAAAGTACATCGCCGCTTTTTAGAGGCATGGATGATGTGTTTTATGCGCCTCATTCAAGAGCAACCGAGGTTTTGCCTGAGCAAATAACTGCTGACCCAAGATTAGAGCTTTTGGCAATATCAGATGAAGCCGGAGTTTCAATAGTAAAAAGTGATGACAGTCATCATTTCTTTCTGCTGTGTCATCCTGAATACGATTCCGATACTCTTGCTTTGGAATACTATCGAGATAAAGAAAAGGGCTTAAATCCAGAAATTCCGGTAAATTATTTCCCGAACAATGACCCGACTCAAAAACCTATTGTCACATGGCGTTCAGTAGGCCAGCTTATATTTTCAAATTGGCTCAATTACTATGTATATCAGTCAACGCCTTATAACTGGATTGACGAAGAAGAAAAGTAATGTGGCAATTGCATAGACCTTCCATTAAGAAATATTTTACAAACTGTCTGGCAGTATAATATCGGTAAACTAAAACAGTCTTATAAGGCTGTTTTTTTTATTTTTATATGCCTTAGTATAAAATTTATGCTGACTTATATTATATATTTTGTTATCATAGAGAAAAATAATGAATATAATATTAAAAAAGGTTCAAAAGAACTGAGGACAATGGAGAAAAAGTTAATAGGTATAATACTGCTGTCCGTAGCGTTTGGAATGTTTATTGCAAAATTAGTTCCGTGGTGGGGATACATTGCTGCATTTATAATGGGTGTTGCAGGCATATTGCTGATTTTTGATGACAGATGTTTATAATAAAAAAAAACTCCCAAAAATTGGGAGTTAGTTTTATAATCAAATGGCGCGAGTAACCTTACCTGAACGGAGACATCTTGTACAAACATATATTGATTTGATAGTACCGTTGTCATTGATCTTAACTTTTTTTACATTTGCTTTCCAAGTCTTTTTAGCACGTCTTGAAACCTGACTACGGTTTATACTGATTCTACGACCTGTCTGCATTGCTTTTTCGCAAATTTCGCACTTTGCCATTACTTGCACCTCCTTATTTCTATCCATGACACTTAGCCTATTTTAACAGAATATTATTGCCAATGCAAGAGAAATAAGCGTATTTTTTGAATTTTTTTATTCATAGTAATTATATCCTTTTATTTAAGTAAATAATATGGTAAAATATCTTTATAATTTCAAAGTGATAATAAACCAGACAGGAGGTATCCTTATGTCAGCTGTAATAGAAAACAAATTCGGTGTAATTAGCATTGAAGATGAAGTAATAGCAAGGGTTGCAGGCTGTACCGCCATGGAGTGTTACGGAATAGTGGGAATGGCGGCTAAAAATATGAAGGATGGAATTTTTCAGCTTTTAAAAGTTGATAGTCTTACAAAAGGAATAAATGTAGATGTGGATATGAATAAAGTATCAATAGATTTCCATATTATCGTAGAATATGGTACAAATATCACAGCTATAGCTGAAAATATAGTTAGCACAGTAAAATTCCGTATTGAGGAATGTTTTGCTCTTACTATAGAAAAAATCAACGTCTTTGTAGAAGGCGTAAGAGTAGATTCGTAACTTAAGGAGGAAACTAAGTTGGCACTAAAAAGCATAAACGGACGGGTATTGCGCAGACTGATAATTGCAGGCGCAAATGAGCTGAATTTAAACAGACAGCTTGTTGACTCACTTAATGTTTTTCCCGTTCCGGATGGAGATACAGGAACTAATATGTCCCTTACTATACTTGCGGCGGCAAGAGAAGTGGAAAAAAGCAATTCCGAGAGTATTTCTGAAATTGCAAAACTTGCGTCAAACGGCTCTTTAAGAGGTGCAAGAGGAAACTCCGGTGTAATACTGTCGCAGTTGATAAGAGGTTTTGCTAAAGGACTTGACAGTCTTGATGAAGCTGATATTTCCGATTTGAGCGAAGCATTCCAAAATGCAAGAAGCACAGCTTATAAAGCTGTAATGAAACCTAAAGAAGGCACTATACTTACAGTTGCAACTGCTGTTGCCGATGCTTCTGCAGCTGCGGCACTCGAAACAGATAATTCGGATGATTTTCTTGAAAGAGTTATAAAAAACGGCAATGAAATGCTTGAAAAAACAACTGAAATGCTTCCAGCGCTTAAGCAGGCAGGAGTTGTTGATGCAGGCGGCAAAGGACTTATGTTTATTCTTATAGGTGCTCTTTCAAATCTTAAAAACGGCAAGGATGAAACAATCGAAGACAATATTAATCAGACACAGCAGAAAATTTCAACTCCGATTGCCAACACTGCTCAGCAAGATATAAAATTTGGTTACTGCACGGAGTTTTTTGTTTTGAAGAAAAATCCTTCTGAAAAAGAAGTTGATATGCTTAGAAAGTATCTGTCGTCAATCGGCGACTCGCTTATTGTTGTTGCAGATGATGACGTAATAAAAGTTCATGTGCATACCAATCATCCGGGACAAGCTATTGAAAAAGCTTTATCAATAGGAGCGCTTAATGGTCTTAAAATAGACAATATGCGCATTCAGCATACAAGTAAAATAAATTTTGAAAATCAAATAGAAGAGCCTCAAAAAGAAAGGGGCTTTATAAGTGTTTCTTCAGGAGCCGGGCTTTCTGAAATATTTAAGAACATGGGTGCTGACGTAATAATTTACGGCGGGCAGACAATGAACCCGAGCACTGATGACATTTTAAAAGCTATTGAAAAAGTAAACGCAAAAACTGTTTTTGTGCTGCCTAACAATAAGAATATAATATTGGCGTCCGAACAGGCGTCTGAAATGTGTACTGATAAAAAAGTAATAGTAATACCTACAACGTCAATTCCTGAGGGAATTGCTGCTCTTATAAATTATGATGAATCTTTGGATGAAAAAACCGCTGTTGAAAATATGAAAGACGGAATGGAATATATAAAATCCCTAAGTATGACTTTTGCTGTAAGAGATACATCCATGGGCGGGATTGAAATTAAAAAAGGCGATTATCTTGGTATGAACGGCGGCAAGATAGTTGCTGTAAGCAATGATATGAAAAAGTGCTTATCTAAGCTTATAGAAAAAGCAGTAGACAGGGACAGTGAAGTTATAACCGTATATTACGGCAGTGATGTAAGTGAGGAAGATGCCGAAAAAACGGCGGAGGATATACGTGGTAAATATCCTGACTGTGAAGTTGAACTTTATGACGGAGGCCAGCCGGTATATTACTACATAATATCCGTGGAATGATAGAAATTGTTGGACGCACTGCATTTTCATGCGGTGCGTTTTTTTGGAGGGGAATATGCGTTTATCTGATCCTGTTACGAAAATCAAAAATGTCGGGGCTGCAAGAGCCAGAATGCTTCAGAACATGGGAATATTTACAGTTGAAGATATCTTGGAGTTTTTTCCGCGCAGGTATGAAGATAGAAGCGAGGTAAAAACAATAGATGAGCTTGAAGAAAATGCCGAAAATACATTCAAGGCGGTTATTGCGAAAACTCCCGAAAATGTACATGTCAGAAAAATGGTAATAACAAGGGCGGAACTTGCTGATGAGACAGGACATATCATGGCTGTATGGTATAATCAAGGTTATTTAAAAAATGCTCTTAAGATGGGTGAAAAATATATTTTTACAGGGACAGTGTCCAGAAAGTACAGCCGCATTGAAATTACTTCTCCTGAATTTGAAAAATTAGACAGTGAAATTTTGGGAGCGGGACGTATTGTACCTGTATATGCGCTTACTAAGGGTATGAGCCAAAAAGTTTTAAGGGGTATGATAAAAAGTACCATTGAAAATATAAGCGAACAACTACCTGAATTTCTGCCAAAAAAAATAAGAATGGAATATAAATTGTGTGACAGAAATTTTGCTATAATGAATATTCATTTTCCGGAAAGCGATGATAAGTTTTTTATTGCACGGCACAGGCTTGTGTTTGAAGAGCTTTTTCTTCTCCAAACTGCTCTTTTTAAGTTTAAACAAAACTATAATAAACCTGATGTAGGACTGGTTTTTAAAAAAATAAATAATATTATACCTGTTTGTGAAAAAGCTTTGGGTTTTTCATTTACCACTGCACAGAAAAAAGTGATTTCAGATATTGAAAAAGACGTCTGCTGCGGAAATACAATGAACAGACTTGTTCAGGGAGATGTTGGAAGCGGAAAGACAGCTGTTGCAATGGCGGCGGCTCTTTTGGCTATAAACAGCGGTTATCAGGCTGTAATAATGGCGCCTACGGAAGTTTTGGCATCACAGCACTATGAAAGTTTTAAGCAGTTTTTTGACTGTTTTAACATTGAAGTTTGTCTGCTTTCGGGTTCACTTAAGAAAAAAGAGAAGGATTTGGCTATAGAGAAAATAGCTTCAGGGCAGGCAAAAATGATTATAGGAACACATGCGCTTATTCAAAAAAACGTGGAATTTTTTAACCTCGGTCTTGTTATAACTGACGAACAGCACCGCTTTGGAGTAAGACAGCGTACACTTCTCAGCGAAAAGGGAAACAATCCGCATATAATGGTTATGACTGCTACGCCTATTCCGAGAACTCTTGCAATTATACTTTACGGTGACCTTGATATATCAATTATAGACGAGCTCCCTCCGGGAAGACAAAAAATAGACACACGTGCAGTAAACAGTACATATAATCACAGAATATATACTTTTATAAGAAAGCACCTTGATGCCGGACATCAGGCATACATAGTTTGTCCTATTATAGAAGAAAGCGACTCAATTGACGCAAAAGCCGTAATGACTCTTGTTGATGAAATAGCAGGCACTGAATTTAGGGATTATTCTGTAGGCATACTTCATGGAAAAATGAAAAATGATGAGAAAAACAAAGTTATGACTGAGTTTGCGGAAGGAAAAATACAGGTTCTTGTATCAACAACCGTAATAGAAGTTGGAATAAATGTGCCGAATGCAACAATAATGCTTATTGAAAATGCGGAAAGATTTGGGCTTTCACAGCTTCATCAGCTAAGAGGACGTGTTGGCAGGGGAAAAGATGCAAGTTACTGTATACTTGTAACCGACTCAAAAGGCAAAGTTACAAGAGAGAGAATGAAAATTATGCAAAAGACAAACGATGGTTTTGAAATAGCTGAAACCGACCTTAAGTTAAGAGGACCTGGAGAATTTTTCGGCACAATGCAGCATGGACTTCCTCAGCTTAAAATTGCAAACCTTTATAAGGATGCTCAAACATTAAAAGAATCTCAGTCTGCCGCAAGAAAACTGTTGAAGGAAGACCGCGAATTAAAAAAAGACGAAAATGCACTGCTTGCGGAAAGAATTGTAAAAATGTTTTCTTCAGTAGAAAAAATAGGTATATAATTTTTTAATTGCATTAATTTTATACAGCCTTTTCTATTGTTTTTTGGGCGCTTGTTTGGTATAATCTAATATATTTGTAAAATTTATGCTTCTGTTTTGTGTATATTTATGTATACACCTAAATCATAAACGGAGGAAAAAGTAAATGAGAGTAATCGCGGGAAGTGTCAGAGGACATAAACTTAAAGCTCCGGAAGGCCAAGAAACAAGGCCAACTGCTGAGAGAATAAAAGAATCATTGTTTAATATAATTGCTCCTGATCTTTATGACTGCTGTTTTCTTGATTTATTTTCAGGAAGCGGAAGCATAGGCATAGAGGCACTGAGCAGAGGAGCAAAAAGGGCGGTTTTTGTTGACAGTTCTTTGCAGGCAGCTCAAATAATTGAAGAAAATATTGAGCATACGAAAATGGAAGAAAAGTCAAGGCTTTTAAAAATTGACGTTTTCAAAGCTCTTGATTTATTAGCAGAAAATGGAGAATTATTTGATATAATTTTTATAGATCCGCCATATAAATCCGGTCTTTATAAAGACGTATTGCAAAAAATAGTTTTGTCGGGTTTGCTTGCCGATAACGGATATATAATTTCGGAACATTCATCAAAAGACGAAATACCATCGGTAAACGGCCTTAAAAGTTTTAGAATAAAAGATTATAAAACGACAAGAATGTCCTTCTGGACTAAGGAGAGAAACAAATGATTAAGGCAATATATCCGGGAAGCTTCGATCCCGTTACAAACGGCCATCTTGATATAATAAAACGGGCATCAAAACTTGTGGACAAGCTTGTGGTGAGCGTTCTTGAAAACCCACATAAAAAATCTTCGCTTTTTACTGTTGAAGAAAGAATTGAAAATCTGAAATTGGTTACAAAAGATATAAAAAATATTGAAATTTCATCATTTCGCGGACTTCTTGTGGATTATGCACAGCAGATTGATGCACAAGTTATTATAAGGGGACTGCGTGCGGTTACGGACTTTGAAAGTGAGTTCCAAATGGCTCTTACAAATAAAAGTCTTTTTCCGAATATAGAAACGCTTTTTATTCCTACAAGTATTGAATACCTTTACTTAAGCTCCAGCACTGTAAAAGAAATTGCTATGTTTGGGGGAAATATATGCGGAATGGTACCGTGCGAAATCAAAGAAAGTGTGCTTAAAAAATTCAGGAAGTGAGGGGTATAAATGGATGCAGTATTAAAACTTTTGGAAGAGCTTGAGGATATAATCGATTCGAGCCGTGCAGTGCCTTTTTCAAGTAAGGTGGCTGTTGACAAAGAAGAAATATATGAGATAATTAACGAGATAAAAACAAGACTGCCTAACGATATTAAACAAAGTAAATTTATTGTTCAGGAAAGAAATAAAATACTGCTTGATGCCCAAAAGGAAGCCGAGGATCTAAAAGCACAGACACAAGAAAAGATTGCAAAGCTTGTAGATGAGCATGAAATTACAAAACAGGCTTATGAACATTCGGCCGAAATCGTTGAAAACGGCCGAAGAGATGCAAGAGAAATGCGAATTGGGGCAACGGAATATGCTGACCAAGTGCTTGCCATAGCTGAAGACAGAATGAAGAAAATGCTTGATGCAATAAGAGGCGAAAGTGTGCAGATAGATGATTTCTTTAATCATAGTCTTGATGTGATATATCAAAACAGACAAGAACTCAAAAACATAAACAACGAAAGATAAAATAAGAGAAAAGCTGTTTAAGGCATGGGCTTTAGACAGCTTTTTTGGCAATCATACAAAATATTGAAAGGCGGATGAAAGCTGTGGCGGAAAGAAGAAACAATTCACATTATTATTCGCAGCATCACCCTGTAGGAAAAAGAAGAAATATAAAACGCGGAAATCATAAAGCGCTTACAATATTTATTTTTGTCGGTCTTTTTGTTTATTTAATGGGGTATGTAATTGCTTTTGCAACAAAGCCTCAAATATCTATTGAAACTGTTAATTATGGTACAATTGATTCGCCTCAGTCACTTAAAGGGCTTATAATAAGGGATGAGTATGTTGTAAAAAGCACTATGGCGGGGGAACCTGAATACTTTTATGCTGAAAATGAAAAAGTGCCTAAAAATGCTGTTGTATGCACTGTAAAGGATACCGGCACCACAGATACAATTGAGGGTGAAATTAAAAAAATTGATAAAAGTATATTGGAAATTCAGAAAAAAAGAACAGATATTTCCTCGTACTCCGATGATGTACAGCGTGTTGAGGAAAGTATAACAAACAGCGTAGACAATACTGCATATAAATTTGTAAACAATAATGTTTCAGATATGTATAACCTGAAGCTGGACATACAAAGCCAAATTAATATAAGAAACAATATTTGGATAAATGAAAGCACTGAAAGTACTGGAGATCTTACTGCACAAAGAAACAAATACCAAAGCCAGCTTTCCGGAGCATCGGCATCTTTTAAAGCATCTGAAAGCGGAATAATGACTCTTATGATTGATAATCTCGAAAACACAATTACTCCGGATGTGAGGACAAATATCAGTGCCGACCAGATTGCAATGACTGTGCAGCCTAAATATATTTCTAAGAGCATGAATGTTGAAAAAGACAGTCCGCTTTTTAAGATTATTAAAAGCAACACGTGGTATGTTGTGTCATATGTGCCTAATGATGTGGCAAGCAAATGGAAAGTGGGAGATACCATGAATCTTTATACTACATATGACGAACAGGAACTGAGTACCGATGTTAAAATAGAATCTATGAAACAAGATAAAAAAGAAACATATGTTGTTTTCAAGGCGGATAAAAAACTTATAGATTTTCTTCCAATAAGAACTATGGAATTTAAAATTCGACAGGAATCATATACGGGCTTTAAAATACCAAATGACTCAATTGTTGAAAAAACATTTTTGAAAATACCAAATGACTGCATAATAGACAACCTTGATTCAAAATCGGTTATTGTAGCAAACGCAAATGGAGAAGGAAATGCCGTAAAAGTTAAAATACTTAAAAGCGATGACAATTATTCATATGTCTGCCAAGATTTTAAAACGCTTAAAATCGGCGACGTAATAATGCGCGGGACTGGCAAAGATGCGGGGAAATTCACTATAAGCGATGTTGTGACATACAAATGCGTGTATGTTGCAAACAGCTCTATTGCTGAATATGTAATAGTTGATGTTTTGGGTTCAAATTCAGAATATTCGATCGTTAAGGCAAATACCCAATACGGTCTCAAAGTATATGATAAAATCGTTTCCGATGCAAAAAGTGTTAAGGAAGACGAAAGTGTTAATTAAAGGAGCTGATTATTTTGGGTAGTATTAAGGAAAATATAGATAATGTTGAAAAAAGAATTCAGGCAGCCTGTGACAGAAGCGGAAGAAAAAGAGAAGATGTTCTTTTGCTTGCAGTAAGCAAAACAATAGATGTACCAAGAATAAAGGAAGCTGTAGACTGCGGTCTTACAAGCCTTGGAGAAAACAAGGTACAGGAAATAATGGATAAGTATGAGCCTATGGGAGAGGGAATACACTGGCATCTTATAGGCCATCTTCAGACAAATAAGGTAAAATATATTATTGACAAGGTAGAATTAATACATTCCGTTGAAAGCATGAAGCTTGCAGAAAAAATAAGTAAGTTGGCACAGGAAAGGAATTTAACAGCCAATATACTGCTTGAAGTAAATGTTGCAGAAGAGGAGTCAAAATTCGGCATTAAACCATCGGAATGTGAAGAAATGGTAAGGAAAATAAGCGTTTTGCCAAATATCTGCATAAAGGGCCTAATGACGGTGGCACCTTTTGTCGAAAATCCTGAACAAAATAGGGTATATTTCAGACAATTAAGGCAATTACTTGTTGACATTAACTCAAAAAAAATTGATAATGTAAATATGGATGTCCTTTCAATGGGAATGACAAATGATTATGAGATTGCAGTAGAAGAAGGGGCTACCATAGTTAGAGTTGGCACAGGCATTTTTGGCGCAAGAGTATATCCTAATAAAAAATAATTAAGCACTGGGGAGGAAAGCAAAGTGATTTTTGATAAGGTTAAAGAGTTGTTCGGCGGTAATTATGACGATGATGATTATGACGATGACGATGAATATGAATATGACAGCCCGTCGAGAAGTGACAGAGGCTCTGATTATCAGTCATCAAGACCTTCGCTTAGAAGTGTTTCATCTTCAAAAAGAAGCGATTCTCAGGTAGTTAGTATTAATACAAAAGTACAAATGGAGGTATGTATAATCAAGCCTACATGCTACGAAGACGCTCAGGAAATATGTGACCAGATAAAATCGAGAAAACCTGTAGTTGTAAACCTTGAAAAAGTTGAATATCCTACGGCACAAAGAATAATGGATTTTCTCAGCGGTACATGCTATTCTTTAAATGGTACCATACAGAGGGTTGCAAACAATATTTTTGTTATTGCTCCGGAAAATGTTGATGTATCGGGGGATTTTAAAGAAGAACTGAAAACGAAAGGCGTAATACTCCCATGGGTAAGTCAGGGAGGAAAATAGGCCTTTCTCCGTGAAAGACGGAAATATTTACGTAAAGAGGACGATGTATGCAAAATCTTTTGCTTCAAACAGTTAACAAGTTTTTTTCGCTGCTGTATTTTCTTATATTGATTAGGATTATAATGTCATGGATTCCAGGTTTAAGAAACAATGGCTTCGGAAGAATTATATACGGCCTTACTGAACCTATTCTTGGTCCGATAAGGCATATGCTTGATAATTCACCTATAGGCGGAGGAATGATGCTTGATTTTTCACCTATAATCGCTTTATTTATAATGAAAATAATAAGTATGATACTCCAGGCGGTAATTACTGCTATATTCTAAAATGAACGAGGTAAGACATATGTCAGCAGGACAGGAAAAAAACTGCAAAGCTGAAAACAAAATACTTATTGCAAGTATATGTGACAGGGCAAGGCTCTGCGAAAAAAAACATGAGAATACGTTTACTGATTTTTGCTCACCTACAGAAATGGAGGATGTATATAATGCTGCTTCAGCTTTTAGGGAAGTAAAGTTTAAAGCTTTTGGCGGCAATGAAAATTGTGAAAGACGTGTTGGATGCTTTTATTATGAATATACTGAGCCGAGTGAGAGTGACTTCCCGTTAAAAGCAATAAAAATTACAAACAATAAATTTTCAACCGAGGTCAGTCACAGAGATTATCTTGGCTCTGTCCTCGGTCTTGGCATTGACCGTGCAAAAGTAGGAGACATTTTTGTTTTTGACGGCAGTGCCATTATGTTTATTAAGAACGAAATTGCGGAATATGTAAACACAAACCTCGAAAGGGTTGGAAAAAACACTGTAAAAACTCAGTTATATGATATTTTTAACTGTGATATTCCGGATGCCAAAACGGAGGATAAGCGAATAACTGTTTCGTCATTAAGGCTTGATACACTTGTAGGGGCGGCATTTAATATTTCAAGAGGAAAAGCCAGGAATCTAATAGTTGGTGAAAAAGTAGCTGTTGACTGGATACGTGTAACTAATCCATCTAAAAATATAAATGAGGGAAGCATGTTAAGTGTTAGAGGCTTCGGCAGGGCAAAACTTATGGAATTAACTGGAGTTACAAAAAAAGAACGAATTGCAGTTGTTATGAGAAAATTTATTTAGGAGAGTTTTGATTGGAGAAATTATTTGTCAGTACGGAAAATAAAAAATATCCTATATACTTTGAAAGAAATTTCGACGGGCTTATGGAAGCCTGTGAAGAAGCCGGTTTTTCAAATGGCAAAATTTGCATAATTGCTGATTCTAATGTCGGCAAACTTTATATGAATAAAGCAAAGGATGATTTCGGAAAAATATTTTCCGAAGTTTATGGCTATGAATTTCAAGCTGGTGAACAAAGTAAGAATCTTAAAACTATAATGAAAATATATGATTTTTGTGCTGAAAAACATATCGACAGAAAATCGGTTATAGCATGTTTAGGAGGCGGTGTATGCGGGGATATGGCCGGATTTGCAGCCGCTACATTTATGCGTGGTATAAAATTTATACAGATACCTACGTCGCTGCTTGCTCAGGTTGACTCATCAGTTGGCGGAAAAGTTGGCGTTGATTTTAAGGGCAATAAAAATATGATTGGGGCTTTTTATCAGCCGGAATTTGTTTATATGGCTCTTGATGTATTGGATTCGTTGCCGGAAAGGGAGTTTGCAGCCGGAATGGCGGAAGTAATAAAATACGGCCCCATATCATCGGAGAATTTTTTAAATTTCATAGAAAAAAACAAAGAAAAAATAAAAGCACGTGACAAAGAAATTTTAAAGGAAATAATAACAAAATGCTGTGAGATAAAAGCTGATGTGGTTTCAAGAGACGAAAAAGATACAGGTAAAAGGGAAATACTGAATTTCGGCCATACAATAGGTCATGCCGTTGAGACCAAAAAGGGATTTGAACTTTTACATGGCGAATGTGTTGCCCTTGGCATGAAAGCGGTACTTAATATATGTGAAAAAAGAGGTTACATAACAAAAGAAATCGTTAATAAAATATGCTCTCTTTTATCTTTTTTCGGGCTGCCTTTGCAAACATCGGGTATTACGGCCGAAGAAGTATACAAACAGATGTTTTTGGATAAAAAAGTAAAAAATAATGTGATAAGGTTTGTGCTTATGAAAGATTTCGGCGTTTTAAAAAGAACCGGAAACGTAAATAAAGAAGAAATTATATCAGCTATTAATAATATTTTAAGGTGATGAAATGATTTTTATAATATCAGCTATTGTACTTGCGCTGATTGACCAGATAAGCAAGTTTTATGTGTTGGCAAATTTAAAGCCTGTCGGCTCAGTGCAGTTTTTGCCCGGAATACTTGATTTTACATTTGTGGAAAACCAAGGCGCAGCTTTCGGCATTTTAAGCGGAGGAAGATGGATATTTGTATTTATAACTTTAGGTGTGACAATTGCGGCTTTTTGGTATGTTAAAAACAAAATGCCTAAAAAAAAGCAGTATTTGCCTGTTATGATTTCTCTTGTACTAATACTTGCAGGAGCATGGGGAAATGTAATAGACCGTTTGTTCAGGGGCTATGTCGTTGACTTTTTTGAATTTAAATTTATATCATGGCCTGTGTTTAATTTGGCTGATATATATGTTGTAACAGGTACTGTGCTGCTTGCGGTAATGTTTATTTTTGTAATTAAAGATGATATATAACTTGGAGATAATATGGAATATCTTACATTTTCGCCTGAAAAAGAGGACATCGGCAAGAGAATTGATGTGTACATTTCATCATTGCTTGATGAGCTTTCGAGAAGTCAGGTTCAAAAACTTATTGAAGAAAAACATATTAGTATAAATAATAAAAGCATAAAGTCAAACTATAAACTACGTTGTAATGATATAATAAATGTTGAAATACCGGATCCTCAGCCTCTTGAGATAGAAGCTGAGGATATACCGCTGGACATTATTTATGAAGATAAAGACATAATTGTAATTAACAAGCCCCAAAATATGGTGGTGCACCCGGCGCCGGGACATTATACGGGCACAGTGGTGAATGCCCTTCTTTTTCATTGTAAAAATGAGCTTTCAGGAATAAACGGGGTTATGCGTCCGGGGATTGTGCACAGAATTGATATGAATACCTCGGGCGTTATTGTGGCGGCCAAAAACGACATGGCGCATAAAAGCCTTGCTTTGCAGCTCTCATGTCACTCAATTACACGCAAATACTACTGTATAGTATGCGGAAATATAAAAGATGACGAGGGTACTATTGACAAACCAATAGGCAGAAATCCTAAAGACAGGAAAAAAATGGCTGTTGTGCCTGACGGAAGGCGAGCCGTTACACATTATAGGGTTTTGGAAAGATATAGAAAATACACGCTTGTTGAGGCGCAGCTTGAAACAGGAAGAACTCATCAGATAAGAGTGCATATGGCAAGTATTTCACATCCGCTTCTCGGCGACATGGTATATGGAAGCGAGAAACAGCCGTATAAGCTTAAGGGACAAGTACTTCATGCCAAAGTTTTAGGTTTTATTCATCCGTCAAAACGTGAGTATATGGAATTTTCGTCGCCTTTGCCGGATTATTTTGAAAAGCTTATTGAGAAGTTTAGAACGGGACATTTTTGAGGTGTGCTATGTATTTAAAAGAACTTGATATTCATGGATTCAAGTCATTTCCGGAAAAAGTAAAATTACAGTTTAATAGAGGAATTACAGCTGTTGTCGGACCAAACGGGAGCGGTAAAAGCAATATTTCAGATGCCGTTAGATGGGTTATAGGCGAGCAGAGAGCAAAAAATCTTCGCGGCGATAAAATGGAAGATGTTATTTTTGCGGGCACGGCTCAAAGAAAGCCTATAGGATTTGCTGAAGTTTCGCTTACCCTTGACAATGAGGATAAGAAACTTCCCTTGGACTATTCCGAAATAACTGTTAAACGAACGGTTTTTCGTTCAGGAGAGAGCAAATATACTATAAACGGTACAGCTTGCAGGCTTAAAGATATTCATGAACTGTTTATGGATACGGGCATAGGACGCGACGGATACTCAATAATCGGTCAGGGAAAGATAGACGAGATTTTATCTAACAAAAGCGAAGACAGGCGCCAGCTTTTTGAAGAAGCTGCAGGCATTGCAAAATATCGAAGCAGACGGGCTGAGGCACTTTCAAAACTGGACAAAGAAAGGCAGAACCTCGTAAGAGTTGATGATATTTTAAACGAGATAAAGCTTAAGCTTAATCCTCTTAAAGAACAATGCGATGATGCTAAAAAATATCTTGAATTGAGGGACAAGCTTAAAAAATCAGAATCGGATTATTTCTGTATTCAGGATTTGAAAATGGAAAAAGAAATAGACGATATACAAAAGAATAAAAATATTGCAGAAAATGATATAAAACACAGTGAAAATGAAATAAAAAATTCAGAAGAATTTAAAGAGAAAATTTCATTATCAATAGAAAAACTCAATGAAAATTTTACAGAAATTCAGCAGAAAATAGACAGTCTAAAAGAAAATGAACAAAGCAATATAAATAATTCAGTCATTATCGAAGAACAAATAAAACAGCTTTACCGCGATATTGAAAGAACAAAGTCTGAACAGCAAAAGAATGCGGAAAAGACAGCATCACTTTTGAATGAAAAAAGTCTTAACAATACAAAACTTACGTCAATTGATGTAAAACTTAAAACTTTAAGAAATGAGCTTGATAAGAAAAATAACAAATATAAGCAGTTTATTTTTGCTCTTGAGAACAATCAAAAACAGCTTGATGATTATAAATCCGATATAATTGAAAAAGTCAGAGTAACAACTGAAATAAAAACAGCTATAAATCAATGCGAGCTAATTTTAAAACAAAATGACGGTAAAGTTGCTGAAATTGAGGAAAAGCACAGTTTTTCAAAAAGCAGGATAGATGCTGCAAAAGTACATATGCTTGCAACAAGCAAACAAATAGATGAAAAACAAAGTGAAAAAGAACAGACATTAAATGAAATAGAAAATCTTAAAGCGGACTTAATTAAATTTGAAAAAATACTTTGCGAAAAAAACGATATGTTAAAGAAAAACATATCTAATCTTAATGAGTCGCTTTCAAAATACAAAATTCTTTCAGAAATGAAAAGTGATTTTGACGGATTTTACAAAAGCGTAAGAGCCGTGCTTAAAGAAAGCCGAAAAGGAAAATTAAAAGGCATATTTGGCGCTATAGGAGAAGTAATAAAAACAGATAAGAAATATGAAAATGCTATAGAAACAGCTCTTGGAGCTGCTGTTCAAAATATAATAACAGATAATGAGGAAAATGCAAAAAATGCTATTTATTATTTGAAAAAATACAATTTGGGACGTGCAACTTTCATGCCTGTTTCTGTAATAAATGGAAAAAGTATAGATTTTGACAGAGAAAAAATACTTTCAATTGATGGAATATGCGGCATAGCAGATGAGCTTGTAAGCTGTGAAGATAATTACAGAGAAATTATCAGATTCCTTCTTGGAAGGACAATTATAGCTGAAAATATGGAAAGTGCTCTTAAAGCTGCTTCAGCATGCGGAAGAAGATACAAAATAGTAACTGTTTTGGGCGACGTTATAAATCCGGGAGGAACTATGACCGGAGGCAGCACAAAGTCAAAAACTTCAAACATATTCAGCAGAAACAGAGAAATATCAGAACTTGAAAGCATATGCGCCAAACTTAAAAATGAAAATGAAGATTACAAAAAAGCAATTGATGCATACAGCAATAAAAAAGAAAAAGCTGCTCAAAATGTATCAGAAAAAATGATACTTGTACATAAAAATGAGCTTGAAACAAATTCTCTTAAACAAGAACTTGAAAGAACAAATGAAATTATTGAAAATGAAGAGGGTACATCTTTAAACAGCGATGATGAAAAACGAATTCTTTTAAAAGAAAGACAGGAAACTTCGGATAATCTTAAAGATTTAAAGTGTAAACTTGAAGCGGCAGAAAAGGAGATAGAGTCTGAAAATAAGGACATGGAAAAATACAGTGAGGAGCTGGCTTCTGGCAGAAATGAAAAAGAGGGACTTCTTGAAAAAGTTAATAAACTTCAAATTGAAGAAACGACTCTTATAAAAGAAAAGGAGAATTTTCAGTCTAACATTAAACGTATAGATTTTGATTTGGACGAATGTAAAAATGATTCCGATTTAAAAAGTAAAAACATTGTTGATTTTAAAGAAAGTATAGAAAAGAAAGAAGAAGAAACAGAGAATATTAAAAAATTGCTTTCTGAAACACAGGAAGAAACGGAGAAACTTTTAAATGATAAGGAAAATATATCCCAAAAAATAAATGAAGCCAATATAAGTATATCAGAATGTGAAAAAGAAATCAGGCAAAAACTTGAAACGGTTTCGGATATAAAAAATGAGGTTTACAGACTTGAAACAAAACTTGAAAACATAAAAAGCGAAAGGCAGCGTATTATTGATAATCTTTGGGATGAGTATGAAATAACCCCTGTTTCTGCAAAGAGAGATTTTGATGATTCGATTTCCCATGCTAAGCTTGACAGTGAAATAAAAACGTTAAAATCATCAATTAAAAATCTCGGGTACATAAATGTTAAATCAATAGACGAATATAAAGAACAGTCTGACAGGTATAATTTTATGTCAAAACAAAGAGAGGACATAAAAAAAGCCGAAGATGACCTTGTAAAACTTACCGATGACCTTGAGGAACTGATAAAAAAACAATTTGCACAGCAGTTTAAAATAATATCAGATAATTTTAATATTGTATTCCGTGAGATGTTCGGAGGAGGAAAGGCATATTTGAAACTGTCAGACTCCGACATACTTGAGTCCGGAATAGAAATAATTGCACAGCCTCCCGGGAAAAATATGCAGAATATGATGCTGCTGTCAGGAGGAGAAAGAGCGCTTACGGCAATTGCTATACTTTTTGCCATACTTAAAATGAAACCGTCGCCGTTTTGCATACTTGATGAGATAGAGGCAGCACTTGACGATTCAAATGTAAAACGGTTTGCAGATTATTTGAAAAAATTTTCTTCCGAGACTCAATTTATTGTTATTACCCACAGAAAAGGTACTATGGAGGCAGCTGATGTGCTGTATGGAGTTACAATGCAGGAAAAAGGTATTTCAAGAGTGCTGTCGGTAAACTTGGAAGATTATGATTCACAGGAGGCATAAAATGGGCTTATTAAATTTTTTAAAGGGAAATAAAGATAAAAAAGACGATGATGAAAAAATAAATGAGCAGACAGATAAAGAACAATTAGATGAAACGGGAGAAGCTGACAAACAGGAAGAGACTGAAAAAGCACAGATTTCTGCACAGGAAATTTCAAATGATGATAAGAAAAGTTCAGTTGATGAACAGGATATAGAAAATGAAAAGGATATAGAAAGCAATGAACCTGATAATACTGATAATGCTGAAGAACAGCAGGAATCAAAAAAAGGATTTTTTACAAAACTAAAAGAAGGTCTCGGAAAAACAAGAAAGAATATAATCGGTTCTGTTGACAGTGTGCTTGGAGCGTTTACTAAAATTGATGACGAGCTTTTTGAGGAGCTTGAGGAAGCGCTTATTATGGCAGACCTCGGTGTGCAGACGACAATGAATATAATAGAAATTCTTAAAAAGAGAGTCAAAAAGGAAAATGTCAAAGATCCTCTTGAAATAAAAAGAATGCTTTCAGAGGAGATAAGCGGTATTCTTCTTGACGGCACGGAAAACGAAAAAGAGCTTGAAACACCTACAGTGCTTCTTGTTATAGGCGTAAACGGAGTTGGAAAAACAACAACTATTGGAAAACTTGCGGCTATATATAAAAAAGAGGGTAAAAAAGTACTTCTTGCCGCAGCGGATACTTTCCGTGCCGCTGCCATTGACCAGCTTATGGTTTGGGGTGACAGATGCGGAGTAGATGTTATAAAGCATGAAGAAAATTCAGACCCGGCGGCAGTTGTGTTTGACGCAGTAAATGCTGCTAAAAACAGAAAAACTGACCTCTTAATATGTGATACAGCAGGACGTCTTCATAATAAAAAGAATTTAATGGAGGAGCTTAAGAAAATATCAAAGGTAATTGAAAGAGAGTTCCCTCAGGCAAACAGGGAGACATATCTTGTGCTTGATGCTACTACCGGACAAAATGCTTTGCAGCAGGCAAAATTATTTGAAGAAGTAGCAGACATAACGGGTATTATACTTACAAAACTGGATGGAACGGCAAAGGGCGGAATAGTAGTTGCTATAAAGAGCGAGTTAAAAATTCCGGTAAAATATGTGGGTGTCGGAGAAAGTATAGAGGACCTGCAGAAGTTTGATGCAGAAAGTTTTGCAAAAGCACTTCTTAATGATGAATAAATTAGTTTGATTTGACTATGTTTTAGGAAGTTTTATTGGTATTAGCCACTTTAATAAAATAAAAAACTTTGTAAAGTAAAAATGCTTGACAAAGTCCAAATATTACTGTATCATATTTTCTTGTAAATTGTAAAGCAAAAACACTTTACATTTAAAAGAGGTTGCACTATGGATGCTGTTTTAAAATTTGCTCTTTTGTATGATTTTTATGGTGAACTGCTTACTGAAAAACAAAAAAATGTTTTTGAGTATTTTCATCTGAACGATTATTCGCTTACAGAAATAGCACAGGAGCTTAATATAAGCCGTCAGGCCGTACGTGATTTGCTTAAGAGAACCGAAACAATACTTGAAGGGTATGAACAAAAACTTAAACTTGTAGAAAAGTTTAATATGCAAAAATCTATGGTGAGAGAAATTAAAAGCCTTGCCGAAAATATAGAGTCTGAAGACAACGACAAAAGCACTATAAACAAAATCGAAAAGATTAAAAAAATAGCTGATGAGATTTTAGATTAGGAGGTTTTCTGATGGCGTTTGAAAATCTTTCAAACAAGCTGCAGGAAGTTTTTAAACAGCTCAGAGGAAAAGGAAAGCTTACGGAAGACGATGTAAAAGCAGCAATGAGAGAAGTTAAAATTGCTTTGCTTGAAGCTGACGTAAACTTTAAAATTGTTAAACAGTTCATCAAAAAGGTGACTGAAAGAGCTGTGGGAGCCGAGGTAATGCAGAGTCTTACTCCGGGGCAACAGGTTATAAAAATAGTTAACGAAGAACTTATTGAGCTTATGGGCAGCACCCAAAGCAAACTTACATTTGCTAAGCACCCGCCTACAATTTACATGATGGTTGGCCTTCAGGGTGCCGGCAAGACAACAACAAGCGGAAAGCTTGCCGGGCTTTTAAGAAAAGAAGGCAGAAAGCCTTTGCTTGTAGCCTGTGACGTTTACAGACCTGCTGCAATAAAACAGTTGCAGGTAGTTGGAAAAACATATGGTATACCTGTTTTTGAAATGGGAGACAAACTAAGTCCTGTTGAGATTTCAAAACATGCAGTTGAGTTTGCGGCTAAAAACGGAAACGATGTAATCCTTATAGATACAGCCGGCCGTCTTCATATAAATGAAGAATTAATGGACGAGTTGAAGGATATAAAGACAGAAGTTAAACCGCAGGAAGTTTTGCTTGTGGTAGATGCCATGACAGGACAGGATGCGGTAACTGTAGCTGAAGGCTTTGATGGTCAGCTTGGAATTGACGGAATTGTATTAACTAAGCTTGACGGTGATACCAGAGGCGGTGCAGCTCTTTCTGTAAGAAGTGTTACGCAAAAACCTATAAAATATATAGGTATGGGCGAAAAACTTGAAGATCTTGAGCCTTTTTATCCTGACCGTATGGCTTCAAGGATACTTGGAATGGGCGATGTGCTTTCTCTTATCGAAAAAGCTCAGATGAATATTGACGCCAAAGAAGCTGCCGAGCTTGAGAAGAAAATGAGAGAAAATGAGTTTACACTTGAAGATTTTCTTTCGCAGATGCAAAAAGTAAGAAAAATGGGCCCTATAAAGGATCTTATTGGAATGATGCCGGGTCTGAACAAATTTAATTTGGATGCTCTTGACAAAGTAGATGCTGAAAAAGAAATGAAGCATGTGGAAGCCATTATCCAAAGCATGACAAAGGCGGAAAGAAATGGTACTTCTGTTATTAACGGCCCGCGAAAAAAACGTATTGCCTTGGGAAGCGGAAGCACTATAGCTGATGTCAACCGTCTGTTAAAGCAGTTTGAAGAAATGAAAAAAATGATGAAACAAATGCAGTCTATTACAAAAGGTAAAAAAGGGAAATTTAAGTTTCCTTTTATATAAAAAGCAGATTAATATAATTTAAGGAGGATTTTTTAAATGTCAGTAAGAATCAGGTTAAAAAGATTAGGAGCTAAGAAGGCACCATTTTATAGAATCGTGGTTGCAGATTCAAGAACATCAAGAAACGGCAAATCAATCGCTGAAATCGGTTATTACAATCCTACAACGGAACCTGTGGATTTAAAGGTTAATGCTGAAGAAGCAGAAAAATGGATTACAAACGGTGCAAAACCTTCAGAAACAGTTAAAACTTTGTTAAAAAGAGCCGGCGTTATCAAAGATTGATTAACACAATGGTAGGGGAATAAATTTTATTATTCCTACAGGGGGATTGTTATGAAAGAGTTATTGGAAATAATTGCAAAAAACCTTGTCGATCATCCTGAAGATGTTTCTGTTACTGAATATCAAGGAGACCGTTCTATTATACTTGAGCTTAAAGTTGCCCCGGACGATATGGGCAAAGTAATTGGTAAACAGGGAAGAATTGCAAAAGCAATCCGAACAGTTATAAAAGCAGCTGCTGTCCACGAGGATAAGCATGTTGTTGTTGAAATTCTTCAATAACTGTTAAAATAGAGGCTTGAAATTAAACTGAAATATCAGCTTTAATTCGGGCTTTTATTTTTATATAAATTTGGAGGCATTAATGGGATACTTTACTATTGGAAAAATCACTGGTACTCATGGGATAAGGGGAACATTTCGTGTGTTTCCAACTACTGAGGACCCAAAAAGATTTGAGCTTCTTAAAGAGCTGACATTTGACTTGAACGGCAAAAAAGATGTATTTACTATTCAAAAGGTAGCTTATCAGAAAAATATGGTATTGCTTACCGTAAATGAAATTGATGACATAAATATTGCGGAAAAATACAAAGGTGCAAAAATTGAAATACCTGATGAAAAAGCACTTCCTCTTGATGAAAATGAATATTATATACGAGATTTGTATGACATGGATGTTTACACAACCGATGGAGAATATCTTGGAAAAATATGCGACATTTATTTTTCGGCGGCAAATGACGTATACTGTGTAAAAGATAGCGAACATCCAGAGAAAAAGGAAATTTTAATACCGGCTGTAAAAAAAATGATTAAAGAAATTAATGTTAAAGATAAAAAGATGACAGTTGAACTTTATGAGGGGCTAAGATAAAAATGAAGTTTGATGTACTTACATTGTTTCCGGAAATGATAACAAGTGCACTTGAAGGCAGCATAATCGGCCGTGCCCAAAAGGAAGGCATAATTGAAATAAATGCTGTGGATATTAGGGATTTTTCTAAAGACAGGCAAAGGCATGTTGACGATTATCCATATGGCGGAGGAGCCGGCATGGTCATTAAGCCGCAGCCAGTTTATGATGCTTTTAAAAGTCTTGAAGTAAAGGAAAACACAAAAGTATTATATATGACTCCGCAGGGAAGGCCTTTCTGTCAAAGATTAGCTGAAGAATTTTCAAAAGAAGAAGAAATTGTTATCTTATGCGGCCACTACGAAGGCATAGATGAAAGAGTAATTGAGGAAATTGTAACTGATGAAGTATCAATGGGAGATTTTGTGCTCACAGGCGGTGAAATTGCGGCAATGGCTGTTATTGATGCTGTGTCTCGGCTTAAACCCGGAGTTCTTGGAAAAGAAGAATCATATAAGGAAGAAAGTTTTTCTGACGGGCTTTTGGAATATCCGCAGTATACAAGGCCGCCGGTTTTTATGGACAAGGAAGTGCCGCCGGTGCTTTTAAGCGGTGACCATGGCAAAGTTGATATATGGCGTCACAGAGAAGCACTGAAAAGAACTTATGAAAAAAGGCCTGATTTATTTGAAAAATATGTGCTAAATACAGATGACCGTATTGTAATGGAACAGTATTTAAAAAACAAACATTGATTTGTACAGACACCAAAATACACCGTACAGTTTATAATATATACAGATACAGTCTGCGGGATGGTGTATTTTAGTGGGCAGTTACTTAATAGAAGGCGGAAGGCAGCTTAATGGCAGTATTGTTGTAAGCGGCAGTAAAAACGCAGCACTACCGGTGCTTTGTACTACACTGCTTGTTGACGGAGTAAGTGTAATAAAAAACTGTCCGCGAATAACAGATGTGCTTGACACATGCCGTATGCTTGATGATTTTGGTTGTACTACAAAATGGGAAGGCAATACATTAACGGTTGATTCAAGAAACGCATTTGCCTCGGAGGACTCCAGCACCGGTGCAGGAAAAATACGTTCATCGATACTTTTTATGGGAGCTGAATTAGGCAGATTTCATAAAGCGGTTGTGCATAAGCCGGGAGGCTGTCAGATAGGGAAAAGACCGGTTGACATGCACATTGAAAGCTTCAGAAAGCTTGGAGTAACCATAACTGAAGAAGACGAAATGTATATATGCAGCTTAGGTAAATTAAAAGGTTCTGACATAAAATTAAGAATACCGAGTGTAGGAACTACGGAAAATATACTTATTTTGGCATCTGTGGCTGAAGGCGAAACCATAATAGAAAATGCTGCTAAAGAACCGGAGGTTTGCGCTCTATGTGATTTTATAAACAGCTGCGGGGGCAAAATTTCAGGCTACGGAACAGAAAAGATTGTTATAGAAGGCGTAAAAAAACTGCATGCAACGGAGTTTGAGATAATAAGCGACAGAATTGAAACAGGTACGTTTTTATGTGCTGTTGCAGGCTGCGGCGGGGATATTTTTGTTAAAGGCAATGTATCTGCTCAGTCACAAGCTGTGATGAATAAACTTGAAATGTGCGGCTGTTTGGTAAAGGGCTGTGACTGTGGAATACGGCTGGTGTCAAGCGGAAAAATTAACCCGATTAATATAACTACCGCGGTGTATCCGCTTTTTCCAACTGATATGCAGCCTCAAATTATGTCGGTATTGACAATAAGCAGCGGAATTAGTATTATTACTGAGTCGGTGTTTGAAAAAAGACTTAGTCATGCTTTTGAGCTAATAAAAATGGGCGCTGAAATTGACGTAAAAGGCAGCAGAGCAACAATATACGGCGTTGATAAGCTTCACGGAGCAAAAGTATACGGCCATGATCTCAGAGCCGGAGCCGGCCTTATTATTGCGGCGCTTATGGCTGAGGGAAAATCTGAAGTTTTCGGCTCAGAATATGTAAAACGAGGCTATGAAAATATTGAACAGAAACTTCAAAATCTCGGAGCCTCGATTTTGTTTGAAAATACGGGTGAAACTGATGTCTGAAAAACAAAATAGAATTGAAAGAAATAAAAAACAAAAAAAAATTCATGTAATATTAATTGTTTTGGCAGCGACAGTAGTATTTTTGCTGTCTCCGGTTTTCAATATAAAAAAAATGAATATAACTGAAATGCAAAAATACTCATATGACGAAATATGTGAAATGACCGGCCTTTCAAATGGTAAAAATATTTTTCTTATAAACAGATTTAAAGTGCTGAATACACTTAAAAATGACCCATATGTTGAAAAAGCCAAACTCACATATAAACTGCCGGATACAGTTAATCTAACCATTACCGAAAGAAAAGTAAGAGGATATGTGCCTTATATGGGCTCATATCTGTACATAGATGAAAACGGTAGAGTGCTCGAGGTAAACAGCAAAAAGAACAACAAATTGCCTGTTGTAGACGGACTTAAGTTTAAAGGGTTCGTGCTTGGCGAAAAAATAGATGCCGATAATAAAGATGCATTTGACATTATGGTGACAATTGCTCAGCTGATTACAAAATATAATCTTCTTGATATGACTGTAGACATTGATGTGAGTGATACCGCAAATATCAAAGCACAGGTTAAAAATGTTGAAGTAAATCTCGGAGACTTTACAAACATAGATCAAAAAATAAGAGTTATGGCTCAGGTCATAGGTAAGCTAAAAGATAATGACAGAGGAACGCTTGATTTAAGCGATCTTTCAAAGCCGATTATATTCAGATATTTAACTTGATATTTGGGACATGCTCCAAAATTGCATTATATGTTTTATTAATATTTAATTTTGTTTCGTTTTGAAAAAACTTGTCGTTTTATGGCACAAAGTTGATTATTTTTTTTTAAAAACGAACCAAGATAGTAGTTGAATTAAAGTTAAAAAAGGGATAGAATATATTATAGTTTTAATTAATAAAAATTGAATTGACAAACCGGTTCATTTCGGCATGCTGCAGGGTGTTCTTGGTAATGTTGATTAATAAATATACAGTTTCTTACATGGGGAGGTAATCGTTGTGCTCGAATTCGTTTCACAGGGCAATGCAGCAGTAATCAAAGTAGTTGGAGTCGGCGGCGGCGGAAACAATGCTGTTGACAGAATGATAGAGGACAATTTAGATGGTGTTGAATTTGTAGCGGTAAACACTGATCTTCAGGATCTTACAAGATCAAAGGCAGCAACTAAAATTCAAATTGGTGAAAAGCTTACCAAAGGACTTGGAGCAGGCGGCAATCCGGAAATTGGCGAGAAATCACTTGAGGAAACAAAAGATGAGGTTCAGAAGTCGCTGACCGGTTCCGATATGGTATTCATAACGGCCGGCATGGGCGGAGGAACCGGAACCGGAGCTGCACCAAAAATAGCCGAGATATCTAAATCAATGGGTATACTTACTGTTGCAGTTGTAACAAAACCGTTTAGTTTTGAGGGCAAAAGACGAATGGCAAATGCTGAAAAAGGTCTTGCAGAACTTAAAAAGAATGTTGATACACTTGTGGTTATTCCTAATCAGAAGCTTTTAGGTATAATTGATAAGAAGACAAGCCTTATTGACTCCTTTAGGAAAGCGGACGAGGTGCTTCGCCAGGGTGTTCAGGGCATAGCGGATCTTATATCTAAACCGGGACAGATAAACCTCGACTTTGCCGATGTCAAGACAATTATGGAAAACAAAGGCATTGCGCATATGGGTATAGGTCATGGCTCAGGCGAAGATAAAGCCGAAGTGGCTGTTAAAGCAGCTATACAGAGCCCGCTTCTTGAGACAAAAATTAATGGTGCTAAATATGTTCTTATCAACTTTGCCGGAGATGAAAACCTTGGGCTTCTTGAAGCAGATGAAGCGGCAAATATTATTAAAGACGCCATTGACCCTGATGCAGAGATTATTTTTGGTACAACTATTGATGACAATCTTAAAGATGAAGTTGTAGTTACAGTAATTGCAACAGGTTTTGATGATGAAGAGGCAAAGGGCCTTCCTCCTCGCAGTATGATGTTTGACCACATTGGCGGAGACAGGAGATGGGATGACAAGCAGCAAAGAGGAAATTATCAAAGAGAGTCTCACTATGACGATAGGTATGATAACCGTCAGGGTTATGATAATAGATATTCTAATCAGCAAGGTTACGACGGCAAATATTCCAATCAGCCGAGGTATGATGTTCCTCCGCAGGAAGACGGCAAGGCGCAGGATGTTAAGGAACAAAACAATCAGAATAATCAAAATAATATTGACTCACAGCGACCTGACATGCAGCCTCAAAGAAATACATACGATCAGCCTGACAGAGAAATACAGATACCGCCATTTCTTAGAAGAAAATACTAAAATATGCTTTTTAAAAGCGTGTCTTTATTTAGGCACGCTTTTTTTTATGTAAAATGTAAAAAAATACTTAAAAATTATTAATATTGTATTTTTTTTGCAATTTTAGTTGTATAATGTTAATCTGAATATGAATGCGAATAAAGAGGTTTAGTATGAAAAATGAAAAAGATTATGCTGTAAAAGCAGCTGGGTTAATGATGATTATTACTCTTATTGGCAAGTTACTTGGGCTTATTCGAGATCAGCTGCTTGCATGCAATTATTCCGTTGGTAGAGAGGCAAGCGCTTTTTTAACTGCAAGCAGGATACCGAGGATATTTTTTGATGTAGTTTTTGCTTCGGCAATATCTGCAAGTTTTATTCCGGTGTTTAATGAATATATGAAAAAGAAAGGCAAAAAAGAAGCTTTTAAACTTTCAAATAATTTCATTACCCTGATTAATCTTCTTACTATTACTTTGACAATTTTAGGAATAATATTTGCTCCGGTTCTTACAAATATTTTTGCAGATGGTTTTGACTCTGAAACGGCCGCATTATGCACATCACTTTTAAGGATACTGTTTCCGGCTACAATTTTTACCGGACTTGCCTTTTCTTTTGTAGGCATATTGCAGTCTATGGATGAATTCAATGTACCGGCTGCTATGAGCATAGCGTCAAATCTTGTAATAATAATATATTACTTGTTTTTTAATAAGAAGTTTGGGATATATGGCCTTACAATTGCATTTCTTATTGGATGGGCAATGCAGGCAATAATACAGATTCCGTCCCTTATTAAAAGAAAATACGTATATAAGCCTTATCTTAATTTAAAAGACGAGGGAATTAAAAAAATTTTAATTCTTATGCTGCCTGTAATGGTTGGTACATGGGTTCAGCCTATAAACCTTGCAATAAATACAAAATTCGCATCACACTTGTTTGAAGGTTCCGGAGTTTCGGCTGTTGAATATGCAAATACTGTATATTCGATAATTGTCGGTGTATTTGTACTTTCCATAGCAAACGTAATATTTCCTCGGCTTTCGAGAATGAGCATAGAAAATGACAAAGCCAATTTTTCAAAAACAATATCGGAAACATTTGAGGCTATGTTTTATGTAATAATACCTATGACAGTGGGACTTATGTGTGTAAGTCAGGCAGTAGTTAGGCTTATTTATCAGCATGGCGGGTTTAATGAATTTGCGGTAGGAATTACATCGAAAGCATTATTTTTCTTTTCTGCCGGAATGATTGGGTTTGGAATACAAAATATATTAAGCAGAGCTTTTTATGCTCAGCAAAACGGCAAAATGCCTCTTATAAGCGGAGTTATATCAATTGGGCTTAATTTAATTTTATGTATGCTGCTTACAAGCAGGTTTGATGTGGCAGGTCTTGCAATTGCCTCTACGGTTTCTCAGACAGCGGCGGCTTTTGTATTGCTTGTGCCTATGCAGATAAAAAATAAGCTGATAGACAAAAGGCTTATTAAGGAGCTTTTTAAAATGGCGGTTGCGGCTTTTATTATGGCAATAGCAGTAATTGCTGTAAAAAAGTTTGTTGCATCTTTCGCTGGCGCTTCCACTATAGGAAATTTGATTTATTTTGCTGTCCCTGCTGTTGTTGGAATAGTTGTTTATATCATTATGAGCTTTGTTTTAAAAATATCCGAATTTAAAATGGCCATAGCTATGATTTTTAAAATTCTGAAAAGAGGTGCTAAAAATTGATAAATGTTTTGGAAAACAGTTTAATATACCGCATATTTAGAAAAATCGGCTCAGGAGTGCTCGAGTTAATAAAAAATAGCTTTCTTGTTGAAATGTTCCTTAAAAACAGTGAAGGGCCGAAAAGTACAACAGGCAGTGTGTTTTATAAGCTTTACAGTATAATACGGAAAATAATAATATATATTTTTCATGTTCTAAGGCTTGACAGACTTTTGGAGGGCAGCGTATTTAAACTTGTGTTTTTGTGGATGTCAATAACGGCGGTTTTTGCGCCTTTGCTTCCTACATCATTTGTGATATTAATTACTTTTGCTGGCTTTGGCTCTTTAGCTTTGAATTTATTTTGCAGCCCGAGAAAAAAATTGCAGTATCATGCACTAAATAAATATATATATCTTTTTGCGGCAGTGTATTTTGTATCTGTTTTTACATCTGTTGACGTTAAGGGAAGTATGTTTTCCGGTTTCCTTACTGTGTATTTTTTGATGTTTTATATAGTGGTTATAAACAGTTTTAACAAAAAAATACAGTTTGACGCGCTTGTATTTGCAATGACTTTTGCCGGAATTCTGGTAACACTTTATGGTGTTTACCAATATACACATCAAGACCTTTTCGGAGGGGTATGGGTAGATACAGAAATGTTCCAAAACATTAGCTTTAGGGCATATTCAACGCTTGAAAATCCTAATGTGCTTGGAGAATATTATTTGCTTATTATACCTACTGCCGTTGCAGGATTTTTTGTGTCGAGAAAATTGATAATCAAGGCTTTTTATTTTGTTTCAACGGCACTTATGATGATTGGCCTAATTATAACTTATTCGAGAGGCTGCTATATAGGTATACTTGTGGCTGCCGCCGTATTTCTTGTGCTTTTGGACAAGAGATTTATTATACTTGGCATATTAGGCCTCTGCTGCCTTCCGTTTGTGCTTCCGCAAACAATAATCAACCGTTTTATGAGTATAGGCAATATGTCTGACTCATCGACATCATACAGAGTTTATATTTGGCTTGGAACAATTGCAATGCTTAAAGATTATTGGCTAAGCGGCGTTGGGCCGGGACAAAAAGCATACAGCAAAGTGTATCCTTATTATGGCTTTAACGGGATAAGCGCTCCTCATGCTCACAATACATTTCTTCAGGTAATGTGCGATACTGGCATAGCCGGAATAATAATGCTTATTTTATGTATATACAAGTTCTTTAAAGAGCTTTTTATTTCATATATGAATCAGACGGACAAAAGAGCAAAGATATATACAATATCGTTTATATCTTCGGTAATGGGCTTTTTAGTACAGAGTTTGTTTGACTATACATTTTATAATTACAGAGTATTGCTTATGTTTGTAATATACCTTGGTCTTGGTGTTGTAAGCACAACATATGCAAAACTCAGGGAGGACTGAGAATGATAAGGGTGCTTAATATTATAAGTGACAGCAATATAGGCGGTGCCGGAAAGTGTGTGCTTACTTTTCTGAAATTTTTCGACAGAAAGCATTTTGCCGCAAAAGTTGTTGTTCCAAGAGGCAGTCTCCTAAAAAAAGAGATTGAAAAACTTGGAATAAAAGTAATAGAATGTGACGGAATTGCCGAAAAATCTCTTAGCATAGAAGGAATAAACAATTTAGGAAAAATAATAATAAGAACTAATCCTGATATAGTGCATACCCATGGCACAATGAGCGGAAGAATAGCAGCAAAAATGTGCCGCAAAAAAATAGTGTATACAAGACATTCAGTATTTGATGTAAGCCCGAAAATAAGCAGAGGCATAGGAAAAATAATAAACGGCAAAGTTAACGAGTTTTTTTCAGACAGAATAATTGCAGTAGCTGAAGCCGCAAAAGACAATTTAATTCAAAGCGGCATAAGTGAAAAAAAAATAACCGTTGTTTTAAATGGCGTCGAGCAGCTTGAAAGATGCAACAAATTTGAAAAAGAGGCTTCCTACAGCAGATTTGGAGTAACAGAAAAAGATTACGTGGTAAGCATAATGGCAAGGCTTGAAAGCTATAAAGGGCACAAATATCTACTGGAAGCTGTCAAAATACTAAAAGATGACGGTATACCTATTAAAGCTATAATTGCGGGCACGGGAAATTACGAAAATGAGCTTAAGGCATACGCAGCCGAATTGTGTATTGAAAAAGAAACGGTGTTTGCCGGTTTTGTAAGTGATATAAAAAGCCTTCTTGCAATTACAGATGTTCAGGCAAATGCTTCTTACGGAACAGAGGCCACAAGTCTTTCCCTGCTTGAGGGCATGAGCCTTGGCATACCTGCCGTGGTAAGCAACTTTGGAGGAAATCCCGGCGTTATTACGGATAATGAAAACGGGATGATATTTGAATCTAAAAACAGCGCGCAATTGGCCAAAAAGCTGGAAGCGCTTTATAAGGATAAAGAAAAATACGACTGCATGTCAAAGAGAGCTGTTGAGATTTTCAATGAAAAATTTACAGCCAAAGTGTATGCAAAAAACATAGAGGACATTTACGCTTCGGTTTTGGAAGGAGAAAAAACAGATGGAAAAAAGAAGGCATAGGATAAATTTATTTGATATCATAATATTTGCTGTTATTATTATTGCAGCTGTAATCGGATACAGATATCTTAACAGAGAAAAGGTAGTTGGCACAAGTAAATTGCGCTATACAATTGAGCTTAGGGACAATCCTGATGGTTTTTCAAATAATATACACATCGGTGACGATATAACCGATAACGTAAAAAACTATTACATGGGTAAAGTTGTAGATGTAAAAGTTGAACCTTGCAAAAAATTAATTGCTGATACTGTAGACGGAGCTGTAAAAGAAAGTGAATGTGAGGGCAAAGAAACAGATATACTCACCCTTGAGGCCGACGTAACAGACGATGGTGCAAATTACAGGGTAAACGGATATTATACGGTAAAAGCAGGCCTTGAAGTGGCGGCAAAGGGCAACGGTTATGCCGGAAGAGGATATATACTTACTGTTGACAGATAAGGAGGTTGAAAAATGAAACTTATTGATAAAAGGGGAAAACTTTTCGGCATAGCAAATGTTGTTGACATAATAGTAATTTTACTTGTTATAGTAATAGGAGCAGGCACTGTTTACAAATTCAAATTTATGGACAAAACAAGCAAAGACGTTGCAATGCAGCCGATTACTTATGTTGTGAAAGTTGAAAAAATAAGAGATTATGTATATAACAACGTAAAAGAAGGCGATGAGCTTTACGATGTTACATCGGGAAACCCAATAGGCAAGATAACAAAAATTGAAAGCGAACCGGCAACGGACTATATAAATATGCCTGATGGAACATTTAAAAAAGTAAATGTTGAAAACAGAATTAATGCATATTTTACAGTGGAAGCTGAGGGCGTGGTAAGCGACAGCGGACACTTTGTAAATAAGACATTTGAACTTCTTGTTGGTTCCCATAAAAAAATTATGACTAAATACTTTGAATGTGAAGGAACAATAGACAGCATTGTTAAATAAAAAAGGCAGGTAATAAAATGAAACGTACATCTATTTTAATGGCTTTAAACGGTCTTGATATTGGCGGTGCTGAAACACATGTAGTTGAACTTGCAAAGGAGCTTACAAGAAAAGGCTACCGCATTGTGGTGGCTTCTGCCGGAGGCGTATACGAAAGCGAGCTTGAAAGCTGCGGAATAAGACATTATAGAGTGCCGCTTAATAAAAGAAGCTTTTCTGAAATGCTCAAGTCATACTTTATGCTTGGCAAAATAATAAAAAAAGAAAAAATAGATATTGTTCATGCTCATGCGAGGATTCCGGGTTTTATATGCGGACTTCTTAGGCGCAAATTAAATTTTACATTTGTATCAACAGCTCACTGGGTATTTGATGCTCACGGTAGTCTTAGATACCTTACAAATTGGGGCACCAAAGTTATTGCGGTAAGTGATGACATAAAAAAGTATCTTATTGATAATTATAATGTAGACGAAAAAAATATCTTTGTTACAATAAATGGGATTGACACAGAAAAATTTTCGCCTGTTAATACAGGAAGTAAAATAAAAAAAGAATTTGCCATAAAAGATAATGAAAATGTTCTTGTTTATGTAAGCAGAATGGACGAGGACAGAGCTTTGGCTGCGGAGATGATAATTAAGTCAGCAGCAGAATTGGACAAAAGCATTGAAAATCTAAGAATAATTATAGCGGGCGGCGGAAATGTGTTTGACCGCCTTAAAGCAGAATCTGATGAAATCAATAATAAACTTAGTAAAAATCTTATTATAATGACTGGGGCAAGGACGGACATAAATGACATTGTTGCATGTTCAAAGGTGTTTGTAGGCGTAAGCCGTGCGGCTCTTGAGGCAATGTCATCCGGAAAACTTGTCGTACTTTCCGGAAACGAGGGTTATCTTGGCATATTTAATGAGAAAATAATAAATAAAGCAATGGAAAACAATTTATGCTGCCGAAACTGTGCTGAAACAAAAGCCGATGTACTGTGCAGGGATATTATTTATGCCTTTAACAATATAGGCGATGAAGAAAGACAAAAATTGGGAGAATACGGCAGAAACATAATATTTAAGTATTATTCCGTAAATAAAATGGCAAATGACTGCATTAAGGCTTATGAGGCGGCACTTGCCGATAAGAAAAAATACAGAGTGCTTATGAGTGGGTATTATGGTTTTAATAATGCCGGCGACGATGCTATATTGCTTTCAATATACTCAAATATAAAAAAGCTTAACAAAAATATAGATGTAACTGTACTTGCAAACAAACCTGAAATAACAGGCAAAAAATACGGCGTCAAAATGGTGGACAGATTAAATGTTCTGAGTATAATAAAAGCAGTAAAAAACTGTGATTTGCTTTTAAGCGGCGGAGGAAGCCTGCTCCAGGACAGGACAAGCACGAGGTCATTAGTATATTACTTATCTATAATTTGTCTTTCTAAGTTTTTTGGTAAAAAAGTAATGCTTTATGCAAACGGCATCGGTCCTGTCATAAAGCCTCAAAACAGAAAACTTGTAAAAAAAGTTGTAAGCGAAGCAGACCTTATTACATTGAGAGAAGAAAAATCTCTTGAAGAGCTTAGAAATATGGGGGTAACAAACAAAAACGCTATTGTTACAGCAGACCCCGTTTTTACTCTTGAGTGTGTGCCGAAAGAACGCTCTTATGCAATACTAAAAGAAATTGGAATACAAGGCAGCCCTCATTTAATCGGTGTTTCAGTTAGGAATTGGAAAAACATTGATAATTTTGTAGAAGATTTAGCTGGACTATGCGATAATATAATAGAAAAGACTGGCAGAAAAATTGTATTTATATCTATGCAGGTTCCGTATGACACATATGTTAGTCAAAAAGTCATGTCTAAAATGAGAAATAAATCTTATATTTTAAAAGACGGGTATACCCCAACCGAACTTATGGGAGTAATAGGACTTATGGATATGGTAATAAGCATGAGGCTTCATACGCTTATTTTTGCGGCAAATCAAAGAGTCCCTATGCTTGGGTTTATATACGATCCTAAGATAGACTATTATCTTCAGCTTTTTGATATGCCTTCAGGCGGCGACATAAATGTTTATGATATGAATTCTGCTTTTACTAAGGTTAAAGACATTCTTGATAATAGAGATGTATATGTAAAAAAGCTTGAAAAAACAGCGGGTATGATGGAGCTTAAGGCTGAGGAAAATGTTAAATATTTGCTTAAGCTTTTGCAGACAGATAAAAGGGGCAGAAATATATGGAAAGAGAAGTAATAGAGATAATGAATGTGCCTTTTGACGCCGTCAACATGGACGGTGCTGTAAAAAGAGTAGAGGAACTGTTTGAGGAACCGGGACAGCATATAATTTGTACACCGAACCCTGAGATAGTTATGGAAGCGCAAAAAGACAAGGTTTTCATGGATATACTTAAAGCGGCGGACCTTGTTGTGGCTGACGGTATAGGCATTGTATGGGCATCCAAGTACTGCCATAAGAAGCTTAAAGAAAGAGTATCAGGATATGATCTTTGTCTTAAAATTTTCGATTTGATTAAAGATACGGACAAAACTGTATACTTCTTTGGCGGAAGCCCGGGTATTGCTGCCGCAGCTGCAAAGAGGATGGTAAGAAAATATCCGGGACTGAAATTTGCAGGTACGAGAAACGGATATTTTTTACCGGCAGATGAAAGCAAAATAATCAGCGATATAAAAAAAGCTTCTCCTGACATTTTGCTTGTCGGATTAGGTTCTCCGAAACAGGAAAAGTGGATTTATGATAATTTAAGATTTACAGGAGCGCACATAGCCATTGGGGTTGGCGGAAGCTTTGATGTAATGGCAGGGAATGTGAAAAGAGCCCCAGTAATATTTCAAAAATTTAATATTGAGTGGCTCTATAGGCTTGTAACCCAGCCAAAAAGATTTAAAAGACAGCTTAAATTGCCTGAGTTTGCTTTTAAAATATTACTGTTAAAAAATGTAAAATAAAACCTGCTCTTTTTTGAGCAGGCTTTTTGTTGCAGATAAGGAGGCGGAATGCATGGAAAGAATGTACAGCAGCAAGTTAATTGATTATTTGTATATTTTAGTTGGTATAATACTGATTTCTGTATCAATAAGTGTTTTTTACTCGCCCAATAATATAGTTGTTGGAGGATTTTCCGGTCTTGGAATAGTTATACTGCACTTTACAAACATTCCTGTTTCCATATCAAACATTGCTTTAAACATTCCGCTTTTTATAGTAGCATTGAAAGTGCTCGGCAAAAAATATGTCATAAAAAGCTGGATATGTGCTGTTTTGCTTTCAGTGTGGATACAGATAACAACGTATCTTCCGTCATTCAGGGGCGACTTAATGCTCATAGCCATATATGGAGGCATTATTGACGGAATTGGATGCGGATTGGTGCTTAGAGGAATGTCAAGCACAGGCGGCGTCGACTTGCTTGCGGCAATAATACACAAAAAGAAAGGGTATATTCCTATTGCGGTAATTATGTTTACATTTAACGTTTTTGTTATTGCCCTCGGTTTCTTTGTTTTTGGTGCTGAAAAAGCTCTGTATGCCATAATATCGTCTTTTGTTTCTGGAAAAGCAGTGAACATTGTTTTAATGGGGCTTAATTTTTCAAAAGCGGCTTTCATTATTTCGGATAAAAGTGATGAAATCTCTGAGGCTTTAATGGGAAAACTGCACAGAGGTGTAACATCGTTCAGAGCAGAGGGAGCATATACGGGCAAAAACAAAAATGTACTGTTATGTGTATTTTCACATAAAGAAATAGTGTATGTGAAGTCAATTGTTAGAAATATTGACAAAAAATCATTTATGATTTTTACTGATGTAAAAGAAGTTGTGGGTGAAGGGTTTTCTGACATTGAAATTGATAAATGAAATTGGGTATTTTTTCAGTTGATTATATGTATGACATTATCTTTTTGAACAATAAACAATATATCTTTTTATGTATTTAAAACACATAAAAAAAAATTTTTTGAAAAAATCTCTTTTTTTTATAGATTATTTCATATTTTTTTGTTATTATGTTATAAAGTATTAAATGTATATGTTGATTTTAGCTAAGAAAAATTTTTTAATTAAGTTAGGAACATGTATTGTTAATTTTAAACAAATGCGGTATTATGTATAAGCTGAAAAATGTTGATGTTTTTGTATATGCGCGGTTTAAATTTATATGTGGCCTGTTGTGTGTGTTTTTACAAAAGTATTAAAATGGGGTGTGTTAATGATTTCAAATCAGATTTTACAAAGTACAATCGATGGACTGAAAAACATAACAAGGAAAGACCTTAGCGTTCTTGAAAAAGAAGGTAAGGTTATTGCTACAACCGAGGAATCTATGGTAGGTGAACAGGTAGACGGAATGGCTGATTTTGTTGGATCTCCAGCCGAAAGCCAGCTTGTACTTGGATACCAGTACTTTAAAGTATATGACAACGGTGTACCGGAATACATTGTACAGGTGAAAGGTGAGGACGAGGAAAGTTACAGAATAGGCAAAATTACTACTTTCCAGATTCAGAGTCTTCTTGTGGCATACAAGGAAAGGTATGACAAAGATAATTTTATAAAAAATCTTCTTCTTGATAATCTACTTCTTGTGGATATATACAGCAGAGCTAAAAAGCTGCATATTGAAAACAATGTGAAAAGAATTGTATTTCTTATAGAAACAACAATTGATAAAGATATGAATGTTGTTGAAATGGTAAGAAATATTTTTCCGTCAAAAACAAAAGATTTTGTGACAGCTGTTGACGAACATTGTATAATACTCGTAAAAGAAATCAAGGAAAAAGAAACAGTGGAAGAAAGCATGAAAACAGCAAAAACTATTTCAGACACTATTTCAGCTGAAATGGACAGCAGGGTATTTATTTCTATAGGTACAGCCGTTAATGATTTAAAGGATGTTTCACGCTCATACAAAGAAGCTAAGATGGCCCTTGAAGTAGGCCGGATTTTCGACAGTGAGAAAAACATTATTAATTATGAACAGCTTGGTATAGGCAGGCTTATTTACCAGCTTCCTCTTCCGCTTTGCAGAATGTTTATAAAAGAAGTGCTCCATGGACTTACTATAGATGACTTTGATGAGGAGACTCTTACAACAGTAAGCAAATTCTTTGAGAACAATCTTAATGTATCAGAAACTTCAAGACAGCTTTATATCCACAGAAACACACTTGTATACAGGCTTGATAAGCTTCAGAAAATGACAGGCCTTGATCTTAGAAATTTTGACGACGCAATTATTTTTAAGATTACACTTATGGTAAGCAAGTACATGATTTATATGGAAAAAATGTCTTACTGATACGCGCTTATATATAGTTAGGAGAGATATCAGTTGATAGATATAGAGAATGTATCAAAAATATATCCGAACGGGTCCGAGGGTATAAAAGATGTGACAATACATATTGAGGAGGGAGAATTTGTATTTGTCATTGGATCAAGCGGTTCGGGAAAATCTACCCTTATAAAAATGATTATGAAAGAATTAAACCCTACTGAGGGAAAGATAGTAATAAACGGGATAGATACCACAAACTTAGAAAGAAATAAAATACCGTACCTAAGACGTCAGTTAGGTATAGTATTTCAGGATTTCAGATTATTGCCTAAAAAAACCGTATATGAAAACATTGCTTTTGCTATGCGTGTTATAGAAGCTCACTCAAGGCACATAAGAAGGAATGTTCCTACAGTGCTTTCGCTTGTCGGTCTTCAAAACAAGGCTGATGCTTACCCAAATCAGCTTTCCGGAGGCGAGCAGCAGAGGACTGCTCTTGCAAGGGCAATTGTAAATAACCCACCTATACTTATTGCAGACGAGCCTACAGGTAATCTTGATCCGGATACCGCGTGGGATATTATGTGCCTGCTTGAGGAAATAAACAGAAGGGGCACAACTGTTGTTGTAGCCACGCATGCCAGAGACATAGTTGACCTTATGAGAAAAAGAGTAGTGACCCTTAACAAGGGCCGAGTTATAAGAGATGTGGAAAATGGAGGGTATTTTGATGAAATTTAGTTCTGTGAAGTATTATATACATGAAGGCTTTACTGGACTTTTCAAAAACAGCCTTATGACTGTAGCCTCAATTGCTACAGTTGCTGCGTGTATATTTATTGTAGCTGTTTCCTGCTGTCTCCTTGCCAATATGAGAAGTATGATGACGCAAATCGAAAAAAATATTGGAATATCGGTTTTTCTTGAGGATAAATTATCACCTGAAAGCATAACAATGATAAGTGAACAGATGAAGAGAATACCTCATGTTTCAAGTGTTACATATATATCACCAGATGACGCTCTTGAGGAACTTAAAAAGGAATGGAATGCCGACGAAGTTCTATCGGGTTTTGACAATAACAACAATCCGCTTTCCAGTTCATTTGAGATATCTATTGACAATATAGAATACCAAAAGGATGTTATATCGGAAATTAAACAAATTGACGGTGTAAGAAACATACGTAATGCCCAAAATGAAACAGATATACTTTTAAAGCTGAATAAAGTAATAAGTATAGTCGGTTTTCTGAGTATGTTAATACTGGCGGCTATTTCCGTTGTTATAATAACAAATACAATTAAAATATCGGTGTACACAAGAAAGACTGAAATAAATATTATGAAATATGTTGGTGCTACTGACTGGTTTATCAGGTGGCCCTTTATAGTAGAGGGCGTGCTTATAGGTATAATAGGAGCTTTGGTACCTCTTATCATATCATGGCCGTTATATGATAAATGTATTTCACTTATATATGTACATTTACCATTTATAGGAAATATTGCGCATTTTCTAAGCGGGTACACTATTTTTTCAGTGCTTATACCGTTATGTATTCTTGCCGGAATTTTGCTTGGTGTAATAGGAAGTGTGACATCAATACATAAGCACCTTAATGTATAATGTGAAAAATGGTCTTTTGTTTGGTAATATCCAAAAGGATAGAAAAATAGAATTAAAGTATATATATTAAGGAGTTCTTTTTTATGAATAAAAAAACATTCTGCGGCGGAGTAGCCACAGGCGTTATTGCGGCTACAATTGCTTTTGGCGCTCTTAATTTTACTACAGGTATAGCTAAAAGCAAGCTTGATTTTACGGCTCAGGATAAACTTGAATATATTGATGCACTTCTGAATAAATACTATGTTGACGGTGTGGATAACGACAAACTTTATGAAGGAGCCTGCTACGGCATGGCTGCAGGCGTTGGAGATCCATACACTACATATTTGTCAAAAAATGAAGTAACAGAATTGCTTGAAGATACAAGCGGATCATTTTGTGGCATAGGTGTAGGGGTACTTTATGACAACAATAAGAAGGATGCTGTTATTTCATATGTAATGGATAACAGCCCGGCAAAGGAAGCAGGGTTGCTTTCCGGTGACGTTTTCAAAAAAGTTGACGGCAAAGATTTAAGCGGCCTTGATATTGATTCGATAATTGATTTGGTAAGAGGAGACAAAGGCACTGATGTATCAATAACGGTAACAAGAAAAGGCGTTGACCATGATCTTACTTTTAATATGAAAAGAAATAACGTTGACGTAACAAGCGTTAAAAGCGAAGTTCTTGACAATGACATAGGTTATATGTATATTAGCGGATTTAAGTCAAATACATATGCGCAATTCATGGAAAATCTTAATAAACTCAAAAAGAGTAATGTAAAAGGACTAATAATAGATGTTAGGGACAATCCCGGAGGCGTAGTTGACGGTGTTGAAAAAATAGCCGATGAGCTTCTTCCTAAATGCAATGTTGTATATACAATAGATAAAAATGGAAACAGGGAAGACTTTAACTCAGATGCTGCATGTACGGATTTGCCTCTTGTAATGCTTGTAAACGGCAACAGTGCATCTGCTTCGGAAATACTTTCAGGAGCAATACAGGCAAACAAGAGAGGAAAGCTTGTAGGTACGCAAACATTTGGAAAAGGACTTGTACAGAGCATATATTCTATCCCTGACGGCTCCGCATTAAAGGTTACTATACAAAAATATTATACTCCTGCCGGTGTTTGTATTCAGGGTGTAGGACTTACACCTGATGTGGTTGTTGAAAGGCAGGACGATTATCCGAGTGTGCTTATGCTAAAGCATAGTGAAGATGTTCAGTTGCAAAAAGCAATAGAAGTTTTAAATGATGAAATTAAATAAGGTAAATTAAGCAATAAAAATTAATGGCGCATTTCTTAAAGAGATGCGTCTTTTTTATGGACTGATTGTTAAAAATCTGATATTATAATTATTAAACATTAATGATAAAAGGATCGGTGATATATGAATTCATTATTTACATTGCTTTTACAGATTCCGGCTGTAATTTTTGCCACAACACTACATGAGTTTTCAAGAGCTGTGGTTTCAACTATCCTCGGAGATAAAAAACCGAAAAATGACGGGAAGCTTACAATAAATCCGGTAAAGCATTTTGAGCCTATAGGTTTTATTCTTATGTGGCTTACAGGTTTTGGATGGGGAAAGCCTGTTGAAACAAGCCCGATGTTTTATAAAAACAGGAAACATGGCGTGCTTATAACTGCTATAATGCCTTCTGTTATAAATATCGTTTTTGCTGCGATATTTGGAATTATATTTGCCTTTGTAGGCGCAAAGAATATGTCGGTTTATATCCAAAATGCAGGCAATGCTGCATCGGTTAGCCAGCTGCATCTGGCGATTTATATATTGCTTTATGACCTTGTAGAATTCAATGTTTCTATTGCTGTATATAATATTGTGCCTGTGTCGCCTATGGATGGTTTAAAAGTGCTTTCGGCCATACTTCCGGCAAACAAATACTTCAGCTATATACAATATGAAAAAATTATCCAAGTTATATTTTTACTTATTTTGTTTATGAACTATACGAATGTAATTTTCGGTCCGATAATTAATTTTATTGTGCGTTTGCTGTTAATATGAAATCGGTGATTTAATGGAACAAATAACACTGAAGCTCGAAAATTTCACTGGGCCTTTAAGCTTGCTGTATCATCTTATAGAAAAATCCAAAATTGATATTTATGATATTCCAATTGCGGAAGTCACACGCCAATATATGGCGGTTATAGATGACGCAAAAAGCAGAAATATGGATATTATGAGCGAATTTTTAGTAATGGCCGCAACACTTATAGAAATTAAATCCAGAATGCTTCTGCCTAAGAATGAAAACAGCGAAGAAGAGAAACCTGATCCGAGAGAAGAGCTTGTAAAAAGGCTTATTGAGTATAGAAAATATGTATCATTTGCCGAAAAACTTAAAGAGAGAGAATCTTACGGATTTACGGTGCTTTACAAAAAGCCGGACCCGTTAATAGAAGAGATTAGAAAAAATGAAAACAATAAAAAATTCCTTAACGGTATAACATTTGATGATTTAGAAAAGGCATTAGAAGATGTATACAAAAGAAATGAAAACAAAATAGACCACATGAGAAGCGGATTTAAAAAAGTTGAAAGAGACCAGTTTACCATTGAAGAAAAAGTGCAGTATCTTAAAGACCTTTTGTATGTTACGCCGAAAGTGATTTTTGCTGATATTTTCAGGAACGATACGTTGCGTTCAGAAATTGCTGTTACTTTTTTGGCGCTGCTTGAACTGATAAAAAACGGTTATGTTCTTATAACCCAAAAAAAGATATTCGGTGATATAATTATTGTAAAAAACAACGGGAGTGATGTAAATGAGGCTTAATGAAGCTGAGAGCGTTGTTGAATCACTGCTTTTTGTATCAGGCGATGCCGTAAGCATTGACGTAATTGCAAAGAGCGTTGAGCTTGACAGAGCAACTGCCAGAGCTGTCGTTTTATCATTGTCCAAACGTTATGAGGAGGAAAAAAGAGGTATTAGGATAATTGAGATAGACAACAGCTTTCAGATGTGTTCGGCACCTGAAAATTTTCAATACTTGTCAAACGTTCTTAAAACCGAGAAAAAAAATGGACTTTCACAGGCATTGCTTGAGACACTTGCCATAATAGCCTATAAACAGCCTGTTACAAAAGCACAGATAGAAGAAATAAGAGGAGTTAATTCCGACCATGCCGTAAACAGACTGATTGAGAAAAAATTAGTGACTGAATGTGGTAAATCAGATGCTCCTGGGCGTCCTGTGCTTTTCGGCACAACAAATGATTTTCTGAGATTTTTCGGTTTTAAATCAATAAAGGACATAGGCCCTCTGCCTGACGGTAAAACAATTGAAACTTCGGAAATTGAGAAATATGATCTGAATTAATTGCTTAATTAAAACATGTCATAAATGCCTGATTTATTATAGACATTTATGGCTTATTTTTTATTACATAAACTTCTTTTTTATTTCGGTTTACATGGAACTTCTTTGGTGATAAAATAAATTATTGTGATAAAGTGTACATTTTTGTCACAAATATAGGTACTGCAGAAACGGAGGTTTTGATGATTTCGGATAAAAGAAGAAAAAACAAATTTATGCTTGTCGGTGAAATTTTCTTTAATGTGGCTGGTATGGGCATATTGTTTACTGTTATCTGGTTCATTTTTTACCGCTATAATCTTGAAACAATGTTTTTGTATAAAAAGGGCACGGCTATACTTATTTTTATTTACTGTGTTCTATATTTTATGTTTACAAATATTTATGGCGGGCATAAAGTCGGATATTTCCGAATATCTGAGCTAATATATTCGCAGTTTCTTTCAATGATTATTGTAAATGTTATAATTTGGCTGCAAATATGTCTTATAGACAGACGAGTTGTACCCATAAAGCCTATTGTGCTGCTTACAGCTCTGGATACTGCTTTTATAATGTTTTGGGCGGTTTGGAGCACTAAAAGATTTAGAAAAAGGAATGTTGTTAGAAATCTTTTGGTAATATGTGATGACCGGCTACCCAACGGCATAGTAGAGAAAATGAACTGGTATGATCATAAATTTAGAATTTGGAAACAGATTTCAATTTCTTCAGGTATTGAAAAAATATATGAAGAAGCAGAAAAAAGCGATGGACTTGTGCTTGCGGAGATAGACGCAAATTTAAAAATGCAATTTATACAGTACGGTTTTGAAAAAAATATGCCGGTATTTGTTATTCCCAATGTTTCAGAAATAGTGCTTAAAAACGCAGATACTCTAAATATGTGCGATATGCCTGTATTGATATGCGGCAAGGGAGAGCTTTCCCTGTCTGATGAATTTGTAAAACGTTTGTTTGACATAGTGATATCGGTATGTGTATTGTTTTTGCTTTGGCCTGTTATGTTTGTAACAGCAGTATTAATAAAAGTTTACGACAATGGTCCCGTGCTTTACAAGCAAAAGAGGCTTACGATACATGGCAAAATGTTTACGGTATATAAATTCAGAAGTATGGTTGTTGATGCTGAGGGGGATGGGGTTGCAAGACTTGCTAAACAAAAAGACGGAAGAATCACACCTGTGGGGAGAATTATAAGAAAAATAAGAATAGATGAACTTCCGCAGCTGTTTAATGTGATTAAAGGTGATATGTCTATTGTGGGGCCAAGGCCTGAAAGACCTGAAATAGCGGCGCAATATGAAAAAGCTTTTCCTGAGTTTGCATACAGGCTTAAAGTAAAAGCGGGATTAACCGGTTATGCGCAAGTTGTCGGAAGGTATAATACCGATCCATATGATAAACTTATGTGGGATCTTATGTATATTGAAAGCTACTCATTTTTGCTTGATATAAAACTTATACTAATGACAATAAAAATTTTATTTATTCCGGAAAGTACACAGGGAATTGAAGGCGGAAGCACTACTGCTAAAAGCGACAGAAGTGAAAGAAAGGAAAGTGTTTAATTTGTCTAAAAGAAATAAAAATACAGCTGCTGCAAACATACGTATATCTGATAAAAAAAGCATTAAATATGCTCTGCCGATATTATTTATGTTAACATTATTTATGTTTGCAATAAGAGGCTGTGCGGTTAGAACTTATCTTGAAAATGTGTTTTGGTATTCCGGAAAGGGCATAGAAGGAGATATTTACTCATATTTCAGAATGCAAATTTTCATTTTTGTTTCTTTTGTCTCTTTTATTTGGCTTTTGTTATCAAAGGTTTGCGGAAGTAAGGACTGCCGAATATACAATCATAATATTTATATTCCTATGATTGTGTATTCGATTTTAGTTTTGCTTTCTTTTGCTGTTTCATCGTATAAAAATATAGCAATGGCCGGATATTCGGAAAGACATGAAGGCACGTTTGTATTAATAGGATATATGTTTATACTATTCGTGTCTATGAACACAATGTATACTGAAAGGGCGTTTAAAGTAGCAATGTACGCTTTTATTATTGCCTGTATACCTCTTGGCATTTGGGGTATTTTACAGGTGCACGGAATCGATATAATGTCTTTGCCGAAATGGCTTTTTATTCCTAAAAAACTTCGTTCCGGAAATCTTACCATGAATAATGGGGCGAACATTGTAAAATGGTTTTTCAGCAATCAAAACTATGCTTCGTTTTTTTTGGTATTTCCTATTACAATTTCGGCTTTTTTATCGATTGTTTCAAAGAACATAAAAATGAAAGTTCTTTTTGCGGCCGTTTCAGGGTTAATGATGTACAATCTTTGGAATGCTTCTTCTCTTGGAGGCATGGTGGCATGCTGTGTAACATTTATGGCTGGTATAATTTTGTTTAACAAATATCTGTTAAAATGGAAGGCAAGTGTAATAATGATTTTAATAGCTTTGGTTTCCACAGCTGGAATAAGCATGGGTAAAATACTTCCGCAGATAGAAAGCGGAGCTCAGGCGGCAGCAGGTGCAATTATAAAGACAGTTTACGCTGCCGAAGACAAAAACTTTATTAAAATAGATTATATTGAAACCAACGGTCCTGATATAATTTACAGTTTTGCAGGAAATGAAATCACATTAAAAACAGCAAATGATAATATAAGTGGTGTTTATGATTCTGAAGGAAATAATATAGGTCTTGATAACAAGTATTTTACGGCAAGCGTAAAAAAAGGTGATTCAAAGTATACGGAACTATTTGTAAAAACTGCCAAAAGAACTTGGGCTTATGGAATAGTAAACGGAGAAATTTATTATGCTTCGCCTTCGGGGCAGGGAATTAAACTTGGTAAAACTGAAAGTTTTGGCTTTAAAAATCATGAAAGCTTTGCAACAAACAGAGGATACATATGGTCAAGAACACTTCCGCTTTTGAAAAAAACATTTGTTGTTGGCCATGGTGCTGATACATTTGCTTTATATTTTCCTCAAAGCGATTACGCAGGAAAATATAACGTAGGTTTCTTTGATGACGGATGTGACACTATAGTTGATAAGCCGCATAATATGTATCTCGGTACTGCCGTAAATACCGGAGTTTTATCTCTTGTAGCTTTAATGTGTATTTACATAATGTATATTATTGAAAGTATTAAGACATACAGAAAATGCGGATTTGATACGTTTTCAAAGATAATGGGCGGAGCAATATTTATAGCTGTAATAGGTTTTCTTGTAGGCGGCCTTGTAAATGACAGTACAGTCCAAATCACACCTATTTTCTATACGTTTTTGGGCATAGGGTTTGCTGTAAACAGAATGGTAAAAGGTATGGAATTTAAAAATGTAAAATAACTCAGAGTGTCGAAAAATAGTATATACAACGGATATATTATGCTTTATTTTTTAAAAATGTTCTGAATGTTTGGAGACACTCAGAACGTTTTTTTGATTTCAAATTAGCCATTGCTAACTCCTATACAGAATTTTTACAGTAATCATCAAGAATTTTAGTCAAAGCACTTATACTGCTTGTGTGTGAATGGGTTATTGTGATTTTTTCTTTTTTTGCCTCTTGAACAGCAGAACGCATCATTGTATGTGAAAGCGTGCTCGTAAAAAGTACCATTAAATCTGCTTTCCCTATCTGTGCTTTAAAATTTCCGGGCATTTGAGTAAATACCTTTACTTTGCATTTATGGTTTTTACATGTATCAATATATTGTCTTACCATGCGGTCATGTCCTCCAACAATTACAACGCTCAAATATATTCCTCCTTCTTTAGTTAGCAATAGCTAACTAATAAAATAACATGTTTCAGAAGTATTGTCAACATGTTATCAAGTTGGATACCAAAATTGAAAATTATGTAAAATATTGTTTAAATAAATAAATAATACAATTTTTGGAACTGTTTTTGTGTTATAATTATACTATTAAAAATGTAAATCGGGGTGTGATAAAGTGAAGATACTTTTTATTGATGCCTGTATGCGTGCTGAGGATTCACGTACACTGAATGTGGCAAAAAAGTATATTGAAAAGATACAGAAAAAATATGATTGCATTGTTGAAACAGTAAAACTTTATGAAATGAGGCTTTTGCCGTATTATGCGGAAGATATTAAATTTAGGGATGAGCTCATTGGCAAGGGTGATTTTGAAAATGAATTTTTCAGTACAGCTCGTCAGTTTTCTGAAGCTGATATGATTGTAATTTCGGCTCCATATTGGGATCTTTCTTTTCCGTCGGCATTAAAAGTATATTTTGAACATGTATCTGTTTTGGGAATAGCTTTTAAATATGATAAAAACGGTAAAGCCGTAGGCCTAATAAAAGCTAAAAAAACAGTGTATATTACTACATCCGGAGGATATATAGGCAAAGAAAATCATGGATTTTCATATGTTTCGTCACTTTTCAAACTGATGTACGGTGTTAATAAAGTGGACTTTATAAGTGCCGAGGCTTTGGATGTGTATCCTGAAAAAGTAGAAAAAATAATAAAACATGCTAAAGACGAGATTGATAAAATAAATTAAAAAAACAGATGAATAACATCTGTTTTGGTTATAATAAAATTATCTTAACTTGCTGCCGCACTTTGGACAGTATTCAAAATCTTCGTCATATTCATAACCGCAGTTAGGACACTTTTTTATAGGCGTAAAGTTTTCACTTATTAAAGTGAGGTCTTTTTCTGTAATTACTGTGTTTTTGCCTTTTCGTATATCGTTTCCGACATTTTTATCAAGCTCGTAAAGCGTTCCGCAGCAGCTGGTTTTTACATAAAAATGTCTTCCGAAAATAAAAAGAGGTATAAAAAAAATATTTAAACAATTTGCAATCATTGTAATTTCTATGTTGCATACCTCTCCGCATTTGCTGCAGATATGACTGTATGCATATGGTATTATTTTTTTAATTGGCATAATGCCCATCATAAAAAACATATTGTTCCTCCTGGTATCTTTTTTTTGATGATATCACATTTGTAATAAAAATGGTATGTTTTTTTTGAATTTGTTAGATATATGATTTAAAAAAGCACAAATTTGTTTTAATGTTTATATGCAAAAAAACTATTAAATATATAATGTAGTTAAAATAAACTCTTGAAAAATATATTAAAATGCTTAATTTTTACATCATTTGTTATATTTTTTTATGAAAAATTTGCCGAATAAAGATTTTACATATTTTAACTATCGTGGTAAAATAATAACATTAATTTTTGTGACTACGTAGTATTGAAACGCACTGCGGAAAATCAGCAAATGTAATTTGTTACATGTATGAAAAGGGGTATAAACAGCATGGACATTAAGCGTCTGTATGTAGAAAAAAAACCGGGCTGCGATATTGAAGCAGCAAGCATATTCGCCGATATAAAAGAAAACCTTGGTATAGAGGGCATTGAAGGCATAAAAATACTTAACCGATATGACATTGAGGGTATTTCTGACAGTGATTATGAAACAGCAAAAACAACGATTTTCTCAGAACCTCCAGTGGATACGATAATTGAAGAGAAAATTGATATGCCGGAGGGAAGCAGAGTATTTGCTGTTGAGTTTCTGCCGGGACAGTACGACCAGAGAGCCGATTCTGCCATGCAGTGCATACAGATAATATCTCAGAAGGAAAGACCTGCCATCAGTGTAGCAAAGGTATACATTATTGTTGGTAATATTTCGGATAATGATTTTGAAAGAATAAAGAAATATTGTATTAATCCTGTGGATTCGAGAGAAGCTTCTCTTGATAAGCCAAAAACACTTAAAATGGTAATGGATTATCCTGAAGATGTAAAAATACTTGATGGTTTTAATGAAATGACTGAGAAACAAGCAAAGCAGATGATTAATGATTTCGGTCTTGCTATGAGCCTTGAAGATTTGCTTTTTTGCCAGAAATATTTCCGTGATACGGAAAAAAGAAACCCTACAATGACTGAAATTAAGGTAATTGATACTTATTGGTCCGACCATTGCCGTCATACAACTTTCCAGACAAAGATTGAAAACGTGGAAGTAGAGGGCGGACTTTATGCCGCACCTATAAATGAAGCCTATCAGTGTTACCTTGATGAAAGGCAATATGTATATGGAGACAGAAAAGACAAAGATAAATGTCTAATGGATATAGCGGTGCTTGGAATGAAAACGCTGCGCAAAAAGGGCATACTTGACAATATGGATGCAAGTGATGAAATAAACGCTTGTTCAATTGTTGTGCCTGTTGATATAGACGGGAAAAACGAGGATTGGCTTATAATGTTTAAAAACGAAACTCACAACCATCCTACGGAGATAGAACCTTTTGGTGGCGCTGCAACATGTCTTGGAGGAGCAATAAGAGATCCTCTTTCCGGAAGAAGCTATGTTTATCAGGCTATGCGTGTAACAGGTGCCGCAGACCCGAGAACAAGTGTTAAAGACACTATGGTCGGTAAACTTCCTCAGAGAAAAATTGTGACTGAGGCAGCCAGAGGCTATAGCTCATACGGAAATCAGATTGGTCTTTCAACAGGTCAGGTAACTGAAATTTATGATGAGGGCTTTGCGGCAAAGCGTATGGAAGTAGGTGCCGTAATAGCTGCCGTAAAAAAAGAAAATGTAATAAGAAAGGTTCCTAAAAAGGGTGACGTTGTCATTCTTACAGGAGGCAGAACCGGGCGTGACGGATGCGGCGGTGCAACCGGTGCTTCAAAAGAGCATAATATTGAATCAATTCATACCTGCGGAGCAGAGGTGCAAAAAGGTAATGCACCTACGGAAAGAAAGCTTCAAAGACTTTTCAGAAATCCTGAAGTAGAAAAGATGATTAAACGCTGCAATGACTTTGGGGCAGGCGGAGTATCGGTTGCCATTGGTGAACTTGCAGACGGGTTGGATATAAATCTTGACCTTGTACCTAAAAAATATGAAGGTCTTGACGGCACAGAGCTTGCCATTTCAGAATCACAGGAAAGAATGGCTGTAGTTGTTGATGCCGAAAACAAAGATAAATTTATAGCTTTTGCCGAAGAGGAAAACCTTGAGGCAACACCTGTTGCGGTTGTTACAGACAGCAGGCGTTTGGTGCTTAATTGGCGCGGCAAGGCCGTTGTTAACCTATCAAGAGATTTTCTTGACACAAACGGCGTAAAACAAAAAACGGATGTTTTTGTAAAGCAGCCTAAAAAAGATGAATTCTTTAACAAAACATGTGTTGACAGTGAATTAATAGAAAATGATTTAAAAAGTGCATGGCTTACAAATATGTCAAGGCTTAACGCTGCAAGTCAGAAGGGACTTGTCGAGCGGTTTGATTCTACAATCGGAGCCGGTACAGTTCTTATGCCTTTCGGCGGAAAAAGACAGCTTACTCCTCCGGAAGCAATGGCCGCAAAAGTGCCTCTTTTAAAGGGTGAAACTACAACAGCCACTCTTATGAGTTTTGGATATAATCCTGATATTTCAAAATGGAGTCCATTCCATGGCGCTGTTTATGCTGTAATTGAGTCACTTGCCAAGATTGTGGCTACTGGCGGGGACGCAAAGGACGTGAAACTAACTTTCCAAGAATATTTTGAAAAGCTTGGAACAGACAAAGAAAAATGGGGCAAGCCTTTTGCAGCGCTTATTGGTGCGTTTAAGGCGCAAATGGAAATGAATGTTGCTGCAATCGGCGGAAAAGACTCAATGAGCGGTACATTTATGGATATTTCAGTTCCGCCTACTCTTGTTTCATTTGCTGTTGATGTAACAAAGACAGGAAATATAATTTCGCCGGAATTTAAGTCTGCCGGAAATAAAATTGTATATCTTCCTGCAAAAAGGGACAAATATAATTTGCCTGATTATGATTATATTAAAAAGCTTTTTGACCTTGTTACAGACCTTATTAGAAAGGGTATATGCATATCTGCATCAACTGTACGCGGCGGCGGAATTGCGGAAGCCGTAAGCAAAATGACGTTTGGAAACGGCATAGGAATGGAATTTGACAGAGATATAAAGACTCATGAGCTTTTTAAACCGGCGTATGGCTCGTTTGTGCTTGAAATAGCAAACAGCAAAGTTATTGACTTTATGGGACTTGACGCTATAATTCTTGGAACAACAATAGAAGATGAATCGATTATTATAAATGACGTTGAGATAGGTCTTGATGAAATGCTTAAGGTTTGGGAATCACCTCTTGAAAAGGTTTTCCCTACTAAAGTACCGTTAAGTGATATGCCAAAGCCTGAAATCAAACTTTATGAAAATAAAAATTTTGCTAAACCAGAAACAAAAATTGCAAAGCCTAAAGTGTTTATACCGGTATTCCCTGGTACAAACTGCGAATATGACTCGGCAAGAGCTTTTGAAAAAGCAGGGGCTGAGACAAAAACGCTTGTAATCGCTAATATGACCGTGCCTATGCTTGAGGCGTCGATTGAAAAAATGGTTGAGGAAATTAAAAAGTCTCAGATAATTATGATTCCGGGTGGTTTCAGCGCCGGTGATGAACCTGACGGTTCCGGTAAATTTATTGCGGCTGTTTTCAGAAACCCAGCTGTAAAAGAGGCTGTAATGGATCTTCTTCAAAACAGAGATGGGCTTATGCTTGGCATATGCAACGGTTTTCAGGCGCTTATTAAACTTGGTCTTGTTCCGTATGGTGAGATTAGAGACCTTGACGAAAACAGTCCTACACTTACGTATAACAGTATAGGCAGACATGTTTCTTGTCTTGTAGATACTAAGATAATTTCAAATAAGTCGCCATGGCTTTGGGGAGTACGTCCGGGAGAGGTTTATACGATACCAGTTTCCCATGGCGAGGGACGATTTGTGGCTCCTAAAGAAAAAATTGATGAGCTTATTGCTAACGGACAGGTTGCAACACAGTATGTAGATTTCAAAGGCAATGCAACATATGATATAACATTTAATCCTAACGGCTCAATGATGGCTATCGAGGGCATTACAAGCCCTGACGGACGTGTGCTTGGAAAAATGGGACACAGTGAGCGTATAGGAAATGATTTATATAAAAACTGCTGTGGCAGGCATGACCAGAAAGTTTTTGAGTCTGGCGTAAATTATTTCAGATGATTTTACAAATTTTAAGGAGGTTATATTATGAAGGTCATTAATATTGTATTGAGTTCAGTTGCTCTTGCAGCATCAGCCGTACTCCTTGCTTTTTCTATTGTTTCTGCTTGCAGAAGAGATGAATATTGATTGAATAATCATATTTTCTCTGAGAACAATAAAAATATATAGGAAAAGACCTTCTTATAAAATTGAGGGGAATTTTCTGATAATAAAGTAGGAGGTAATAAGTATGATTAAAATTGGTATCAACGGCTTTGGCCGTATTGGTCGTCTTCTTTTCAGAGCTTCCCTTTGTAAGGAGGGAGTAGAGGTTGTTGGCATAAATGATCCATTCCTAAATGTGGATTATATGGCTTATCTTCTTAATTATGATACAGTACATGGCAAGTTTGAAGGAGAAATCAAAGAAGAGGGCGGAAAGCTCATTGTAAACGGCAAAGAAATTACAGTGTTTGCATGCAATGATCCGGCAAACATAAATTGGAAATCAGTTGGAGCTGAGTACATTGTTGAATCAACCGGTGCTTTTACAACTATGGAAAAAGCAAAAGCACACTTTAACGGCGGTGCAAAAAAAATAATTATTTCAGCCCCGTCGAAAGATGCACCTATGTTTGTAATGGGTGTAAATCATGATAAATACTCAAAAGAAATGAACATTGTATCAAATGCTTCTTGTACAACAAACTGTCTTGCACCTTTAGCAAAGGTAATAAATGATAATTTTGGAATCGAAGAAGGTCTTATGTCAACAATTCATGCTATTACTGCAACTCAGAGAACTGTTGATGGTCCTTCAAAGAAAGACTGGAGAGGCGGACGTGCTGCTGTAGGAAATATAATTCCTTCATCAACAGGAGCCGCAAAAGCTGTTGGAAAAGTAATCCCAGAACTTAATGGCAAACTTACAGGATTAAGTTTCCGTGTTCCTACACTTGATGTTTCAGTTGTTGATCTTACATGCCGTCTTGTTAAACATGTATCATATGATGAGATAAAAGCAGTCATTAAGAAAGCATCTGAGGAAGAATTAAAAGGTATTCTTGGATATACTGAAGATCCTGTTGTTTCAAGTGACTTTGTATCTGATCCAAGAACTTCAATTTTTGATGCCGGAGCAAGCATTGCGCTAAATGACCACTTTGTAAAACTTGTATCTTGGTATGATAACGAATGGGGCTACAGCAATAAGGTAATTGACCTTATCAAGCATATGTATGAAGTAGATAACGCATAATTTGCTAACAATATCAAGGCTTTCAAGAATACAACTAAATAAAATATTCGATATATTAAACAGGTTTTTGCTTAAATTGCTGTTTTGGTATGGTAACGAAAACACATTTATTTTATTTGGTGTGATAATTATTTTACTATAAAAAAAGCACTTTTCTTTTGAGAATTCGTTTCAGAAGGGAGGTGTTTTTTGTGCTTCTACAACAAGCAGTGGATGAATATTTATTCGATTGCGAGTGTAGGAAACTATCACCTAAAACTATTGAAAACTATTCAAAACAGATTAGGTATTTACAAGAATATTTGGTAAAAAAAGGAATTAAAAATTTGGAGGAAGTTATACCTGCACAAATTAAACAGTTTTTAGCCATTAAACAAAGGGAAGGATGTAAGGCAAATTATATTAATAATTTACTTAAAGCCTTTAAATGTTTGTTTAAATACTGTTTCGAGGAAGGGTATACAGATACTTGTATAACTGCAAAAGTTAAGAATCAGAAAAAAACCAAAGTTATCATAAATACATTTACTGCGAAAAATGTTAAAGATATGATTAATTTTTATGATGGGAAAAAATATTTAGACGTCAGAAATAAAATGATATTGATTTTTTTATTTGATACAGGTATTCGTTTAAATGAGTTAGTACATCTAAAACCAGAAGATGTTATGGAGGATTGCATCATTATCAAATATGGGAAAAATTATAAAGAAAGGGTTGTTCCAAAAACTCCATATTTAACAAAGCACTATTTCAAATATTTAAGAATAAGGGAAAGTTATTTCAGTAATAAATCACTGTTAAATAAGGAATTATTTTTAAGTAAGAATTGCAAAATGCTAACACATGAAATGGTTGAAAGAATAGTGAAAATTGCTGGAGAAGGTGTTAATGTATCTAAAGATATTAGATGTTCACCTCATACTTGCAGACATACTTATGCACAAATGCAGCTTATGAATGGATTAGATATTTATTCCTTGTCACGAATACTTGGACATGAAAATATATCTATTACACAAATATATCTAAATAGTATAAGGGATAAAGAAATAGTAACTGCTGGAGTTAAAACATCACCGCTAATGAATTTATAAGTACAATTACGGCACTCTAACTAATTGTTAGCCTGCGTAATCAATTGATAGGTATACTTTAAAACAGGGTATACCTATTTTTTTTCTTATATTAATAATAAAAAATAAAATTACTGAATGTGGTCGATAAATTATATTACTAAATATATTGTATATTTTTTACTTATTATAATAATAAAAAAATATTGTTTTTAGTAAGGTTCAAGTTGCAACTTACTAAAATTTAGATGTGCGTTTTTCGCACATTTGAAATTCAACTATCGGAAATTTCCGATACTTCAATTATCAGTTTATTATTGATAACAATGCTACTAGAGAAAAAACGGCAGAACAGAAATCCAGAGAAGCTAAAGCATTAAAAGAAGTTGAAAGTGTATTAGCTTTGAAACGTAAAGAAGTAGCTGGTAAAAATTATGGAATTGGTATGCAAAAGCATGTGCCGAATTCGGCACAACCTATTGTCAAAGATGATAAAGGTAAATCCAGAGATGTAGTTGCTAAAAAGGTAGGTTTTAAATCTGGACACGAAGTTGATAGAGGTTCATTGGTAAATTTACCACAGACCTCAAAAGATAGGAATCCAACTTTACCAAATTTGGTAAACATGGGAGTTAGGTAGACGAAATTTATCCCCTATTCAAAGAATTGCTGTAGCTGAGAAATATCGCCCCATTTATGAAAAACAAGCTAAAGAAAATTCTATGCATAATTTAAAACAGTACTCCGATGTGGTAAAATTACCCACTCGGAATACAACAGATAAATTGGAAAGAACATCAGAAAAACTTGCTAAAATTGCCGGAGTGTCAGAAAAAACTTACCGTATGGGAGCAAAAATTTTAAATTCAGACAATGAAAAGGTTAAGCAAGATGTTCTATCTGGTAAAACAAAAATTAGTGCAGGATATATTTAATCATTTTAATCCAAGCATTTTTAAAACCATTGCACCTAATTTTCTCTGTCTTCCTGCCTTAGTTGTAGGGATACCCGTAGCTTTAGCAAATTTTCTTTTAGCATCTGTTATTCCTAAAGCACGATTTAAACTAAATGATAAACCGGGGATACCTGTATTTGTTTTTCTTTTTCTAGCCATTTATATCACTCCTATAGTTTACATTATTTTACAGCTAACTATATGTTACGCTTCATATTTGAATATTTCAATAGTAAAAATAAAAAAGGTACTCATTAGCACCTTTTATTTATATAACTCATCTTCATTAATTTTAATTTTTCCATGTTTAGATTCATATTCGGAAACTGCTTTTTCAATTAAAAATTCAATTTGCATAGCAATAGAGCGTTTATTTTGTTCTGCTAAAAATTTAATTTTTTCAAAATTTTCATTTTGCATTCTCATAGTGAATGCTCTTTTTTCAGTTGCCATTCTAAACACTCCTTAAATTCATTTTGACATCATTATAAATCAAAAATAAATAAAAATCAATATTGCATATTGACATCACTGTGAAATACGAGTATTATAATAATTAAAGTGACATCACTTAGAAATAAAAGTGAATTTTTAATATTTCCAAAAGGTTTTAAAGCATATAGTTTCCTTGTTTCACTTTATTCCAATTTTGGAAGAAAGTGTACTTAAATAACATAAGGTGTAATGAGCCGATGCAAAAAATCATTCGCAGTAATTACCTTAACTGTACTAGGGATTATATGCGTCAGTGAGATTTTAGCTTATAAAAACTCACAATAAAAAAAAGAATAAGAGGGTGGAACGCTATAAGAGGATATAAAGCTGACAAGGGGATATAGCTACTTGATTTTAGGCTTTACTGACATAATGTTAGACTCGTACAGTTATTGGATGATGGGCGATGGCTCCGAAGTGATAAGAAATAGAGGTATTTCCATTTATTGGGAATCCTCTATTGAAATCCAAACAATCCACCAAAATGATAAGTTTTAAAAACAGAAATGTCAAGCAAATTGTGAACTAAACTAAGGAGGATTTAAAATGGAAAACACAACAGCAATCAAAAACAGCGGAGAATTTGAGTTTGGAGAAATTAATCTTAATATGGATTTTCAATTAAATGGGTTTACTGAAAACAACACTATTCAGTTTTTTATTGATGTTATGAGCTATCCTGAAAAGTTACAGCCTAAAATTAATATAGCCATTGAAGAAGGAAAAGTTGATTACATAAAAAGATATGGTAATATTCCTAGATTAGTTGGTAAAAAATGGAGTGACGCTGGTGTTGATATTACAGATGTTTGTATAGAGATTGACATAGTATCTGATAAAACGGTTACAACATCTGTATATGCTAACTTTGATGATAAAGGCGGTGATTTTGTAGATTGTTGTTCATCCGATATTCCTGTTGATTTAGCTGAATTTGGAATTGATATAAACAAGCTGAAAGAAGAATTGAAAGAATTTTTATTAAAGGAAATTGATAAGCAATTTTTCTGATAATAAAAAGAAAATAACCGCCGAGCCTACAAACTTGACGGTTAAATTCTTAATCATTAAATTTTAACGGTGTCTTAATAATAGCACAAATTAAATTCAATAAAAATGTTAATAATTAACAAAAAATTCCGAATTAATTTGTGTAAAACAACATGTTTAGATGAAAATAAAAGTAAAATTCAATTATAGGATGAGAAAGTTGCACGATTAATTTATGTAAAAGTGCTATAAAGCCAATAAACATAAGGGTTTCAGAGAAGGCAAATTCGTCCGTAATATGGAGGGGATTTTGGTGTGAATAATTACCAAAAATTACGGAACGGAAAGATGTGAAGAGTGTAGAAAGATGTATATTAGAGAAAGAGATAAAATAAGAAAACAAAATTATCGTATGTCCCACGACCAATTTTAGAGCAAAATTTTAAAAAATACCCTTGCAACCCTTGATTTTACTACATTTCTTTAAAATATCATTTTTTTGTATATTATGGAGAAGAAATAATAATATAAATTCTTAAATTTTGTGCATATTGTACAATAAAGAGGTATTACTTTATTAAGTAGATAATTTTATTTATGTGTTAATAGAAAAGCAATAATGTCTTTTGCAACAGGATACATTGAGGGAAAATTTTCCCCAAACTAAGCACCTGAAATATGGTGCTTTTTCATTTGAAAATTACAAAAAAATGGCCTAATTCCGTTTTCAAGGTTCAATTTCACCCTAAATATTAGGACTATTTTTAAGTTACTATGGAAGATGCAGTTTACGGCATCCAGCGGTCGCTATTCTGTTTTAGAACGGCCGTTTTCCGAAGCCAACGGCCGCCCATTTTTTAGTTAGAAGATTACCACTTATCGTGTGTTAATCTTAATCGTGTAGTGTTT
>JALCQR010000013.1 GCA_022651385.1 Clostridia bacterium
TTGCACATTACGCAATGACACTCGGCGGATACAGAACAACATTTGCATATCCTCCTACAAGCTCTCATGAAAACCTTACAAAAGATGAAAGACTTGCTCTCGGAATCACAGACGGCATGCTCAGAATTTCAGTAGGTATCGAAAACACAGAAGACCTTGTAAGTGATTTCCTTCAGGCACTTGAAAAGGCATATAAATAATAAATACGGTATTAACATTATCCTCGTATATATCAAACTTTAAAACAAGCTCATATACATTTGAATTAAATAAACCGGCATCGTTTTTATTACGGTGCCGGTATATTTTTACAATTCAAAAAATTATACTCTATTGCCTTAACAAATATAGTTAAAAATCATGAAAATTCATATTAAAATTGTAAAACCAAAACTTTATTAAGCATTATTGACAATTATTTAAAAGAAGTTTATATTTTTATGTATCTTTACAAAAATAAAAATAGGGGTTTTAGGGTATGACGGTCTTTACTACAACACTAAATCAAATGGCAATACTTTTTATATTTATACTTATAGGTTTTTTTCTGAAAAAAAGACGTTTGCTTCCTGAAGACGGTGCTACGGTTCTTTCAAAGCTTGAAACAAACATAATAATGCCTGCTTTAATACTTAACACATTTATATCTAAATGTACATTTGACGTTATAAGCCAAAAAACTCCTATTATTTTATGGGGCATAGCCATAGCTTTTGTAAGTGTAATTGTTGCAATACCTCTTTCTGTGCCGTTTGCCGAAAAAGGGGCATTAAGAAAAATATACTGCTACAGCATTGCTATTGCTAACTCAGGTTTTATGGGAAATGCCGTTATGATTGGTGTATTTGGAAATGATGTGTTTTTTGACTATCTTATATTCACAATGCCTATAAATATTGTTATATATACTTGGGGCGTTTCACTTCTTATGCCTTCAAAAGGAGGAAATCCTCTTTTAAGACTGATAAATCCAATATGTATGTCTATGGTTATAGGCGCTGTTATAGGACTTACAAAAATTGCTATTCCGGCATGTGCAATGACTGTGCTTAAAGATGCCGCGGCATGCATGGCACCGCTTGCTATGATACTTACAGGCTTTACCATAGGTAGGTATGATATTAAAAAACTACTTACCGATAAAAAAGTATATATTGTTACTGCTTTGAGACTTCTTATACTGCCTGCGTTTTTTGTGTTTTTGTTCCGCTTTTTAGGTATGTCTCATGATATTTTGATTCTTGCACTGTGCACTGTGGCTATGCCCCTTGGACTAAACACGGTTGTTTTTCCGGCAGCGTACGGCGGCGATACGTCTACAGGAGCAAGCATGGCACTTATATCGCATACTCTTTCGGTATTAACGATACCTTTTGTTTTTGCTGTACTTTTATAAAAAATTCCGAATGTTTACATTGACAAAACAGAATATTTTTTGTAACATTGTTTTTAGTCATCGGAGGACCTGTAATCGCAATTACAAGTGTCGAGAAAGATGCCGGATGCGTCCGGTATTTTTCCCGGCTTTTTTTGGCTTAAGGAGGGGAAAAATGCAGAAAACAGATGATTTTACAAGCGGGAAAATACTTGCCCCGCTTTTAAGGTTTTCGATGCCTATATTTTTTGCGGTGTTTTTACAGGCAATGTATGGTGCTGCGGACCTTTTAATAGTGGGACAATTTTCAGATTCGGCGGGTGTATCAGCAGTGGCTACTGGAAGCCTGTGTATGCAGACAGTAACAGGTATTGTTACAGGCCTTACAATGGGTATAACCATACTTATCAGTAAAAAATTAGGTGAAGAACATTTAAAGGAAGCAGCGGATGTAATCGGCACAAGCATATGTTTATTTGCTGTTATAGGCATAGCTATAAGTGTAACAATGGTGCTGCTTTCAAAAAAATTCGCTTACATAATGCAGATACCTTCCGAGGCTTTTGACAGCATGACTAAATATGTAAAAATATGCTCATTTGGAGCAATATTTATTGTAGCTTATAATGTTATAAGTGGTATAATGCGCGGCCTTGGAAACTCAAAACTGCCTCTTTTGTTTGTGTTTGTTGCATGTATTGTAAACATAGCCGGAGACTTGATTTTAGTAGGTTATTTTAATTTTGGTGCTTCAGGGGCCGCTACGGCAACTGTAGCGGCTCAGGCTGTAAGCGTATTGTTTTCAATTGCCGTTATTAAAAAAACAGGCTTGCCTTTTAAATTTTCAGTTGAAAATATAAAGTTCTGCAAAAAATACCTGCTTATGATTTTAAAGCTTGGTTTACCTATTGCCATGCAGGATGCCCTTGTAAATGTATCTTATTTAATTCTTATAGCAATTGTAAATACTCTTGGACTTGTGGCGTCGGCGGCTGTGGGAGTAGGTGAGAAAATAGTAATATTTCTAATGCTTATACCTTTTTCGTATATGTCATCGGTATCAACTTTCGTAGCGCGCAATATTGGTGCCGGTAAGCCTGAGAGGGCTAAAAAATGTCTTTACTATGCTATGGGAACATCAGTTGTTTTCGGATTGGCAATGTTTGGAATTTCATTTTTCAGAGGAGATATTTTAGCAGGCATATTTTCAAAAGACAGCACTGTCATAGCTGCTTGTGCCCAGTATATGAAATCCTATGCATTTGACTGTTTGCTTGTTTCATTTTTATTTTGCTTTGTCGGATATTTTAACGGATACGGAAAAACATTTTTTGTGCTTATACAAAGTGTTGCGGCTTCATTTTTAGTAAGAATACCGATTTCTTATATAATGAGCAAAAAGGCAAATCCAAGTCTGTTTTTTATAGGTCTTGCGTCGCCTGTTGCCACTGCGTCGGCACTTACAGCATGTATTGTTTATTTTGTAATTTTAAACAGAAATACAAAAGAGTGCATAGACTTAAAATAATATTTCATACCAAAACAGTAGTAATACAGTAAGCCGACTGATATCTGAAAAAGGCCATTTTTTAATGTAAATTTTTTGTATTTAATATGTGATATTGACATTGAAAAATAATAATGCAATAATAAAAAAGAACATTGTCTTATAATTATCAATACATTATTAAATGGAAAGGATTGATATAAAATGGCTTTAATGACAGGTGAGCAATATCTTGAAAGTATCAGGAAGCTTAATATGAATATATACATGTTCGGCGAGAAAATAAAAAACGCCGAATCAAGTCCTATACTGCGTCCGTCCCTTAATTCGGTGAAGGCTACGTATGACTTGGCACAAATGCCGGAGTATGAGGACATTATGACGGCTACTGGTCTTAACGGAGAGAAAATAAACCGTTTTACACATATACATAGAAGTCAGGAAGACCTTATTAAAAAAGTTAAAATGCAGAGGCTCTGCGGAAAAAAGACAGGCGCATGTTTCCAGAGATGTGTTGGATTTGACGCTTTTAACGCCGTATACAGCACAACTTTTGAAATAGATGACAAATACGGTACACACTATCATGAAAATTTCAGAAAATATATGGAGCTTGTGCAGGGCCGTGACTATACGGTAGACGGAGCAATGACCGACGGAAAAGGCGACCGCTCTCTTTCACCAAGCAAACAGCCGGACCCGGATTCATATCTTCATGTAGTTGAAAGACGCCCAGACGGCGTTGTTGTTAGAGGAGCAAAGGTACATCAGACAGGTATCACAAATTCTCATGAGGTGCTTGTAATGCCTACATGTGCCATGAAACCTGAGGATAAAGACTATGCTATATCTTTTGCCGTTCCGACAGACAGCAAGGGCATTACTATTATTGTAGGACGCCAAAGCTGTGATACAAGAAAGCTTGAAGGTTCTTCAATTGATACAGGAAACCCGAAATTCGGAGGCATGGAAGCACTTGTTGTGTTTGACAACGTATTTGTACCTAACGACAGAATATTCCTTAACGGTGAGACGGAGTTTGCGACTATGCTTGTTGAGAGATTTTCAGGGTATCACAGACAAAGCTACGGCGGATGTAAGGTTGGTGTAGGCGATGTGCTTATAGGAGCGGCAGCGCTTGCGGCAGATTACAACGGTGTTCCAAAGGCATCACACATCAAAGACAAACTTATAGAAATGGTGCATCTTAATGAGACTCTTTATGCCTGCGGTATAGCATGTTCGGCAGAAGGCTCAAAAACAAAATCTGGAAACTATCTTATTGACCTTATGCTGGCAAATGTATGTAAACAAAACGTTACAAGGTTCCCTTATGATATTGCAAGGCTTGCACAGGATATTGCAGGAGGGCTTGTGGTAACGGCACCTTCGGAAAAAGATTTGAAGGATGAAAAACTTGGCGCTTACATTGAAAAATATTTCTGCGGAGCAGCAGGCGTTAAAACGGAAGACAGAATTAAAATTATGCGCCTTATTGAAAACCTCACTCTCGGAACTGCCGCTGTAGGATATCTTACAGAATCGCTTCACGGAGCAGGTTCTCCTCAGGCTCAGAGAATAATGATTTCAAGACAAAGCCATATGGATGAAAAGAAGAAACTTGCTAAAGCAATTGTTGATATAAAAGACTGATATTGATTGCGATTTGTTATGAATTGTGATAATATAATGTACGTATTGTTTAAGAATTTTAAGCCAAGTCAGTTTACGGCTTGGCTTTAGTTATGTGCTATGAAAATAATAATTGGAGTAAAATACTGCGGCGGCTGCAATGTATCATATGACAGAACGGAAGTTTTGAAAAAAATTGAAAGCGCTTTTGACGAAAGTAAAGTTATGTTTGAAAATGTGAAAGAAAATATGCTTTATGACTACGTTTTGATTTTAAACGGATGTCTTTCTCAATGCGCGGATATTTCAAAAATTAATAGCAAATATGGCTTTTTAAGTATTGTGTCACCGGATGGAATAAAAGAAGCATGTGAAAACATAAGAATATTATCGTTATCATTAAAGGAGCAGATTTAATGGATTATATGGACGAGGCGCTTAAAGAGGCATATAAGGGCATACAAAACGGAGACGGAGGCCCCTTTGGCTCAGTAATTGTAAAAGACAGGAAAATAGTAGGCAGAGGTCATAACTGTGTTTTGCTTAAGAAAGATCCTACATGCCACGGCGAAATGGAAGCAATAAGAGACGCCTGTAAAAACCTTGATACTTATGATTTGTCGGGCTGTGAGCTTTATACAACGGCTGAACCTTGCCCAATGTGCCTTGGAGGCATACTTTGGAGCAATATAAATAAAGTTTATTACGGCTGTACAAAAGAAGATAGCGACAAAATCGGGTTTAGAGACGATGTTTTTTATGATTACTTAAATGGAAAGAACAGCTTGATTTCAGTACATGAGTTAAAACGTGAAAAGTGTCTTGAGCTTTTTAACGAATTTAAGAAGCTTAATCCTACCATTTATTGATTATAATGAGGGGGAAGTATAAATGATTGTTAGATTTCCGGATTATTACAAGGACTTTAAATGCACAGCTTCAAAATGCAGTGACAATTGCTGTATAGGCTGGGAAATAGACATTGACAAAAAAACTTTGGAATATTATCAGAGTGTCGGCGGAAAAATAGGCGAAAAGCTTTGTGAAAACATAAGTCTTGACGGAGAAACAGCCAGTTTTATACTCAAAAATAATCGCTGCCCTTTTTTAAATGATGAAAATTTATGTGATATAATTATAAATCTCAGCAAAGAGCATCTATGCGAAATATGCCGTGAGCATCCGCGTTTTAATGAATGGTTTGGGAAAGAAAAAGAAACAGGTTTGGGCCTGTGCTGTGAGGAAGCGGCGCGTCTTGTGCTCTCAAAGAAAGACAAAACAACGTTTTATGAAGAAACTACAGATGAGCCTGAAACGAAAGAAAAGCCTTGCTTTCAGATGCTTAAAAAAAGCCGTGATAAAATATTTGAGATTCTTCAAAACAGAGACAAAAAAATAGGACAGCGTATAATTGAGGTTATTGTTTTTTCGGAAATATTTCAGGCAGAAATAGATTCAGGCAGGGAAAATGTTGATTTTGATTATATATATAGTTTGGCTCTTGATGACTTAAACAGAGAAAAAGCAGACAGAAACCTTGATTTTACGGAAAAAATATTTGATGTGCTTGACAATTTGGAATATATGCAAAACGAGCTTCTTACAACTGTTTCATCGGCATTTGAGCATATACGAAAAAACGGCTTTAAATGCATGAATAAATTTACCGAATTTATGTCTGAAAACAATGAATTTGAAAATATTATGGTCTATATAGTTTTCAGATATTATCTCAAGGCTGTTAATGATATGCGGGTGCTTGAAAAAATTAAAGGCATTGTTCTTTTTATGTTTGTTATTTTAATTCTCGAATATGAGAAATGGTTTGAAAATAATCAGGTATCCGAGCTTAAAGACCGCATTTACTGTGTAAAACTGTTTTCAAAAGAAATAGAATACAGCGAAGAAAATTTAAATATGATTGAGGATAACATGGGTTCGTTATACAGTGAAGACCTTATTGGGTTTATTGAAAAAACAGGAATGTAATTTTGTTTTGAATATGTAAAAAGCAAGTGGAACTTAGGGGGACTTTTTTACTTGCAAAAAGCTCCCCTAACCCCTTAAAAATACGCTTAAATGTAATAAAAACCAGCAGGATTCTGTCCCGCCAACCCTGCAAACCTTTAAAAAGGCTTGAACTAAACTCCAATAGGCTTCGCCCCAATAATTATTTTATAGGGCTTTATAAAAAAAGCCATTATATTTATAAATGTTGACTTTTATTTCTGGTCTGCAAGAAGACCATGCTTTTCATAATCTGCTACTCGTACAATTTTATTCTTTTCATCGACAAATACAACCGACGGTTTGAATGTTTCAGCTTCTTTATTGTCCACAAGAGCGTAGCACATTATTATTATTTTATCGCCTTGGCTTGCACATCTTGCGGCAGCACCGTTCAGGCATATCATTCCGCTTCCTTTTTTGCCGGCAATGGCATATGTCTCAAACCGGCTTCCGTTATTTACATCCACAACAGCAACTTTTTCATATTCCTGTATGCCGGATGCGGAAAGAAGTTCTTCATCTATAGTAATACTTCCCACATAATTTAGTTCAGCCTGTACAACAGTTGCCCTATGTATTTTACTCTTAAGCTTTGCTATATACATTATGAATTCATTCCTTTCAAAAGAATACTGTATTCAGTTCTGATATTTGGAACATTCTCTTTTATTATACTGAAATTACAGGAAAAATCAATATAAATGTTCCAAATAGTAGAATTTGCAAAACTTAAGAACATCCGGTTTTAAATATACCGCCTTAAACAGCTTCTGATAAAGTCCTCAAAATCGGATTCATTTGTAAAATGCGACAATATTTCATCAATTTTTGATTCGGTAGTGTTTGTAAATCGAGTTATGTTTTCATAGTCTCCGCCGAAAAATACACGTCTTGCTATTTGATAGCGTTTTTGACTGAGCCTCGGCATTTCAAGAAAATTCTCTATATATTTTTCTATTTTATCCTTGTCTTTTATGTGTCCTTCAACAAAAGGAAGCAGGTTTATTATATGGTCGCTTATTATATATCCGTCACAGTTTTTGAGGTTTTGTATCATTAAAAAAAGCTCTTTTACTTTTTCAATATCTGTGCACTCGTCAAAACGGCCGTCCTTGCTCATATGCCACATAACGGTATTGGGTTTTACAACAAAGGTTCTAATACGAATATAATCCGGATTTATTTTATTCATAACTTCCGCTGTTTCAATAGCGTTTTTTTCTGAAAGACTGCGTCCTCCGGAGCCGTTCATATAAAAAGCATTAAAAGTAATTCCTGCCTTTTTTATCATTTTGCCGGCTTTAATCTGCTGTTCTGAGGTAGTGCCTTTGTTTAAAAGTTTTAAGACATCGTCACAGCCTGACTCAAAACCGGAATGTATCATAGTAAGACCGGATTTTTTAAGCATATCATATTGACTTGGGGTTATTTTTGAAAGAGTGTCGGCTCTTCCGTATATTGCTACAAGTGATATCTCGGGAAGCTTTTTGCAAAGATATGAAATTATTTCGGCTGTTTTTTCGGGCAGCAAAGCCATAGTGTTTGCGTCCTGCAAAAATACTGATTTCATATTATCTGCGGTTATCCAATTAAACACCATAGAATAACACTCACGCTCGGCGTCTGTGGAAAGCGCCGTATATTCAATATAAATATCCTTTTGGTTTACAAAACCATTATTAATATGACTTATTATCATATCTCGGTAGTCGACAACAGTATCTATGTCTTTTTTTATATCATCAATTTTTCTTGTATGAAAAGTTCCTTCTTTATAAAGCGTGCAAAAATTGCATTTATTCCATGTGCAGTTTTCAGTTACTCTCAAAAGCAGGCTGTTTGCGTGAAAAGGTGGCCTGATATGTCCTATTGAAAATGTATTCATAATATCACCTCAATTATTTTGTCATAAACAGATTATTTAATTCATAACTAAAATACCGTGGGATTATGCACCCACGGTATTTTAGTTATGGTTAAGATTATACATCTTATTTTTGTTTGCTGCCCGACAAAGTACCTACAACAATCCCGGGCAAGTAGAAAAGGAAAATTAGAATGAATGATTTTTGGGAATGAAGGTGTAATCCTTCATTTGCGCTTTAGTATATCACGTACTATTGCAACATACAATAGCAAAATTGTATGCAGAACAAAATAAAAAGTGTATGCAAAACAATTTTTGTTTTGTGTGCAGAAGAAAATATGTATAAATTTGTCTTATTTAGTATTTATCAAGAATATTTTTAATTATTTTAAGTCCTTTTTCAAGTTCGTCGTCGTCTTTTGGTGCTGATATTGCAAGACGTACGGCGTTTATCGGTTTTGCGTTTCCGATTGCAAAACGTGTTGATGAATATACCTGAACACCTTCCAAAAGAGCTTTTCTTTCAAAAAAATCTGGGTCCAGATTGTTCGGAAGTATCAGCCAGCGGAAAAGGCTTTCCGATGTTCCAATACATTGATAGCCGCGCATTATGCGGTTTGTTATTTGATTGCGTTTTATTGTAAAAAGTCTGTGGCGCTCAATAATTGCATCTGCCGCTCCAGATACTATTAGCCTTGAAGCTATTTCAAGCATAAGAGGTGAGACTGAAATATTAAGCGTGTAAAGACTGTTTGCTATATCATTTTTAAATTTTTTAGGCACGGCCATGTATGCAAATCTCAGTCCTGAAGCAATTATTTTTGAAAAGCTTGCAATTACAACAGTATTTTCAGGTGCGAGAGACGCAATTGAAGAGAGTGGGGGGCGGCTCATAAGGGATAGTATAGAGTCCTCGATAATTGTAAGCCCGTATTTTTTTGAATACTCGGCAATCATTTTTCGGCATTTGGATGACATTGTATGAGTAGTTGGATTTTGATGGTCGGGTATGACATAAAGTCCGCTTATATTTTCGGTTTTACAAGCATTTATTATACCGTCACGGCTCATCTCACCGTTTTTTTGAGTAATAGGAATGAGCTGAATGCCGAAAAGCTTTGCGGCTGCACGCAAACCATGAAAAACAAGGGGATCTGCGCCTATTTTATCACCGCTTTTAAAAATTCCGGAAAGTATGGCACATATTGCGTTTTGAGAGCCGTTTGAAAATAATACATTTTCTGGATTCGGCTCAAAACCTGTTTTACCAATAAATGCTGCTCCGGCGTGTCTGTGCCAAAGCTCGCCGTATTCGTTGCCGTAATGAAGATATCTTCCAAAGTCATTTTCAGTTGTCATTGTATGAAGAAGCTTAACTATTTCACCGTCTGTTTCGGGTTTGGGGTACACAGTGCCCAATTCAATTATCTTTTCGTCTTCGTAATGCGGAAGTATGTGAGGCCCTGAGATGGATGTGTAGCTTACATATGTACCGCTTCCTACAGAACCGCTTATCAAACCCTTGGACTCGCATATTTTAAATGCTCTTGAAACAGTGCTTAGGTTTATATCAAGGAAATCTGCAAGTTCACGCTGCGGCGGAAGCTTAGTTCCTGGGAGAAGTTTTTTGTTTTTGATGTCTTCTTCAAGCATATTGGCAAGTGCAGTGTACAGAGGTTTGGCGTCTTTGTTAAATTTTGGCCTCCATGACATTGGATAATCTTCAAATGAGTTTATGGGCATGTGTTTTCTCCTTTCATGATTTTGTCTGATTTGTTTAAAAATGCTTTATTTATAATTTAGCATTCATAAGAAAGGAAGTCAAATTGATATAATAAATAAACTATAGTATGAAGGCTCACAAGTTTAAAAATGCCTTTATTTTAGTCTTATTAAAATCTTTCGGCATCTCAAGGTTAAGTTTATAAGTCTTTAAATACAGACGTCTATACGCCGATACGTTTTTGTGCTAAAATAAAAATACTAAATACTTACAGTTGGAGGTCTGGTTAAATGGAAAACATAAAATTTACGCATCTGCATGTCCACACAGGCTACAGTCTTCTTGACGGCTCAGCAAAGATTGATGAGCTTGTGGAGCGTACAAAAGAGCTTGGTATGGACAGTATCGCCATTACAGACCACGGCAGTATGTTTGGTGTAATTGAGTTTTACAAAGCCGCTAAAGCAGCAGGAATTAAGCCTATTATAGGCTGTGAGGTATATGTAGCGCCCCAGTCGAGATTTTCAAAGGAAAGCGTAAACGGAGTTAATTACTATCATCTGGTGCTTTTAGCAGAAAATAATGAAGGATATAAAAACTTAATGAAGCTTGTATCATTGGGCTATTTAGAGGGTTTTTATTATAAGCCTCGTGTTGATATAGAGCTTTTAAAGAAATATCATAAGGGTATAATTGCTTCAAGTGCATGTCTTGCCGGACCTATTGCAAGAACAGTGCTTACAGTATCATATGAAAAAGCTAAAGAAATGGCATTGATGTATGACGATATTTTCGGACGCGGAAACTTTTTCCTTGAGCTTCAGGACCATGGTATTCACGACCAAGAGGTGGTAAACGAAGCGCTTATAAGGATGAACAAAGAAACTGGAATTCCGCTTATTTGTACAAATGACAGTCATTATATATATGCCGAAGATGCTCAGGCGCATGATATATTGCTATGTATACAGACAAAGAAAACTGTCGACGACGAGGACAGAATGCGCTATGAGGGCGGACAGTTTTACCTGAAAAGCCCAGAGGAAATGTATGAGCTTTTTCCGTATGCTAAAGAAGCTTTGGGAAACACATATAAAATTGCCCAAAGATGCAATGTTGAAATTAAATTTCATGACCTTAAGCTTCCGAAATTTGATGTGCCGGACGGTAAAACCGCAAAACAATATCTCAGAGAGCTTTGCTATAGGGGTTTTGAAAAGCGTTTTCCAGACGACGACGGCAAAATACGTGAAAGGCTTGAATATGAGCTTGAAACCATCGAAAAAATGGGCTATGTGGAATATTTCCTGATTGTATGGGACTTTATTAATTTTGCAAAATCGCATGACATTATGGTAGGACCGGGCAGAGGCTCGGCAGCAGGTTCAATTGTAGCTTACTGCCTTTATATAACAAATATAAACCCTATAAAATATAATCTTATTTTTGAGCGTTTTCTAAATCCTGAACGTGTAAGCATGCCTGATATCGATGTGGATTTCTGCTATGCGAGACGGCAGGAGGTAATAGATTACGTTATTAGAAAATACGGCGCCGACCATGTGACGCAGATAATAACTTTTGGTACTCTTGCCGCGAGAGCTGTTATAAAAGACGTTGGGCGTGCAATGAATATGCCTTATGACAGCGTAGACAAAATATCCAAGATGATTCCTTCGGAACTTAACATAACAATTGACAAAGCACTGGAGAAAAATCCGGAGCTTAAAGATGCCTATGACAATGACGAGACAGTAAAAAAACTTATAGATATGAGCAGACGTCTTGAAGGGCTTCCGAGACACGCCTCAACACATGCGGCCGGTGTTGTAATATATCGTGAGCCGGCAATGGAATATGTACCTCTTTACTCAAATGCCGGAGTTATATCAACGCAGTATACAATGACCACAATTGAGGAACTTGGGCTTCTTAAAATGGACTTTCTCGGCCTTAGAACGCTTACCGTTATTCAAAACGCAGTTAAAGAAGTTGAAAGAATACATGGTGTAAAGATAGATATTGACAATATAGGAGACGACGACCAAAAAGTATACGGTCTTATTTCACAGGGTAAGACGGAAGGTGTTTTCCAGCTTGAAAGCGCTGGAATGAAGGCTTTTATGAAAGACCTTAAACCAAACAGGCTTGAGGACCTTATAGCTGGTATTTCTCTTTATCGTCCGGGGCCTATGGAGTTTATACCCAAATATGTAAGGGGAAAAAATGACGCCTCAAGTATTCAATATACACATGAGTCGCTTAAACCGATACTTGAAAATACTTACGGATGTATAGTGTATCAGGAGCAGGTAATGCAGATAGTGCGTGACCTTGCGGGATACAGTCTTGGAAGAAGCGACCTTGTACGCCGTGCCATGAGCAAGAAAAAGACAAAAGTAATGGCTGAGGAACGCAAAAACTTTGTTTACGGAATTGAGGGCGAAATCCCGGGCTGTGTAAAAAACGGTATACCGGCAGATGTGGCTGAAAAAATATTTGATGACATGACGGATTTTGCAAAGTATGCCTTTAATAAAAGCCATGCCGCATGCTACGCTGTTGTGGGGTACCAGACAGCATGGCTTAAGACATATTATCCCGTTGAGTTTATGGCGGCGCTTTTGACATCGGTTATGGACAACCCGTCTAAAACAGCCGAATATATTGAAGAATGTAAAAAAATGGGTATAAAAATACTTCTTCCCGATATAAACGAAAGCTACAGCGGGTTTTCTGTTTCCGACGGCTCAATTCGATTTGCTCTTACCGCTATAAAAAGCGTAGGAGAAGCAATTATAAACGGAATAATTAATGAGCGAGAGAAAAACGGAAAATTTATTTCGCTAACCGATTTTATAACCAGAACGGAAAACTGTGATATAAATAAACGGGCAATAGAAAGTTTTATAAAAGCAGGTGCTTTTGACAGCTTTGGAGGGACAAGAGCACAGTATATGATGAATTATCAAAATGTGTTAAACAGCATTGAGTATACACGAAAAAACAGTATAGAAGGACAGCTTAATCTTTTTGACCTTTCTGGAGAGGAAAAGAAGAACACAGATGACTTTGCTCCTGTTGAGGAATTTGATAAAAAAGATTTGCTGCGGATGGAAAAAGATATGCTTGGTGTTTATATAACTGGTCATCCTCTTGCCGAATATGAGGAAGACATTAAAAACAAGACAAGCTGTTCAAGCATGGATTTTTTAATGCCGGAGGAAGGCGAGGTACAAAAATTATCCGACGGTGACAAAGTTGTTTTCGGCGGCATGATAACCGGTAAGAAAATAAAGTATACCAAAAACAATAAAGTAATGGCGTTTCTTTCGGTTGAGGATGAATACGGCAGTGTGGAAACGGTTGTATTTCCAAATGTATATTCCGAATGTCAAGATAAAATGATTAAAGATATACCTATACTTATACACGGCAGAGTGGACATGCCGGATGAAGGAAACGGAAAAATAATTGCAGAAAACATTACATTTCTTAATGAAAAGTTATCAATGAAAGTAAGCGGTAAAAAGATAGCAGATAAGCTGTATTTAAAAGTAAAGGATAAGAAAGAACTTAATAAAGCAGTTGTATTACTAAGGGAATTTTCGGGAAATATACCGGTTAATATAAGATATGAAAAAACAGGAAAGCTTTTGGGTGTACCGCAGGATTGCTTTGCATCGGATGATGAAATGCTTTTTGACGGGCTTAAAATATTGCTTGGGGATGAAAATGTATTTATAAAATATAAAGAGTAAACTGTGATTTGAAACTTTCGGATAAAGAATTCAGCAAATTAAAGTTTTAAGGAGGGTACAATATTTGAAAAGAACAAAAATAGTCTGCACTCTCGGGCCGGCAACCAATACGGCCGAGAAAATCAGGAAACTTATACTTGCCGGTATGGATGCCGCAAGACTTAATTTTTCGCACGGAACATATGAAACACATTCTGTAATAATAGAAAATTTAAAAAAGGTCAGAGAAGAGCTGGGAAAACCGATACCTCTTATACTCGATACCAAGGGCCCTGAGATAAGGATAAAGAAATTTAAAGATGATAAAAAAATAAATCTCGATACAGGAAGTCATTTTATACTTACAACAGATGAAATTGACGGTGACGAAAACCGTGTTTCGGTAACATACAAAAATCTGCCTAACGAACTTGAAAAAAACAGCCGGATACTTATTGACGACGGGCTTGTGGAACTGAAGGTTTTAAGTATATCAGGCAATGAAATTGAGTGTGTAGTTGTAAACGGCGGAGCATTAAGCTCAAACAAGGGTGTAAATATTCCCAATATACATGTGGACCTGCCTATACTTACCGAAAGGGATATCGAGGACCTTAAATTCGGTATAAAAAATGGTTTTGATTATGTTGCTGCTTCATTTGTAAGAAATGCCTCAGATGTTTTAAAAATACGTTCTGCACTTGAGGAAAACGGCGGAAGTGGTATTTCAATTATTTCTAAAATAGAATCACGCGAAGGCGTTAAAAATATTGATGAAATACTTGCGGTATCTGACGGAATAATGGTGGCAAGAGGCGACCTTGGTGTTGAAATTCCTATAGAAGAAGTGCCGGTATTGCAAAAAGAGCTTATAAAAAAGGCAAACAATCTTTGCAAGCCTTCCATTACCGCAACGCAAATGCTGGAATCAATGATTACACATCCTCGTCCTACAAGAGCGGAAGCAAATGATGTGGCAAACGCTATTTTTGATGGAAGCGACGCAATAATGCTTTCAGGTGAAACGGCTTCCGGAAGCTATCCTGTTGAGACTGTAGAAATTATGTCTAAAATAGCAATAACGACGGAAAATGCAATAAATTATGAAAAACGCCTTGCAACACAGCTTGCTTTTACAAACAGAAATATGACAAATGCAATCAGCTATGCTGCATGCACAACTGCTGCCGACCTTAATGCAAGCTGTATAGCAACGGTTACAAAATCCGGTTTTACGGCAAGAATGATTGCTAAATATAAGCCTACCTGTCCTATAGCGGCAAGCTCTTTCAGCGAGCGTGTATGGCGTCAGCTTAATTTAATTTGGGGATGTTCACCGGTATTGGCCGACAAAATAGCCGATGATACTGAAGTTTTCTCGCTTGCAGTTGAAACGGCTAAAAGAAGCGGTCTTGCCCAAAACGGCGATACTATAGTTATCGCCATAGGAGTACCGGTGGGAGTATCTGGTTCAACAAACACTATGAGAGTGGAGACGGTCGGGGATGTGATATTTAAAGGCAAAGGCATAGGAAAAAAACGTGTATCGGGAAAAGCCACTGTTGTAAATATATATGAGGAAGCTGTAAAAAGTTTCAGAACCGGAGATATACTTGTTACATCAAAAGCCGATAAAAGTTTGCTTCCGTTTATCAAAAAGGCATCTGCGCTCGTTGTGGGGCCTGTTGAAAATACCGAAAACAGTTATGCCGAAATAGTAGGTTCGGCTCTTGATATTCCGGTTATAGTAAGCTCCATAAATGTTACAGACGTAATTAAAAATGATGTTGCTATAACTGTTGATGCCAAAAAAGGGTTTGTGTATTTCGGTGTTCATGAATAAATTTATAAGACTGTCGATATACTGTAAATAGTTTTTGCATAAAAAATAAGTTTATTTAAGTTTAATGTTTTTTTAAACTTATAATTTATGCAATTTTATTTTTAATAATTTATCGACGGTCTTGTTTTATAATACAGATTTAATTTTACTTAGCTTAGATATAATTATAAATGCTTTATACCGGTTAATGTCACAAGTTGGAATGTATTTTTAAAAAAGCGGTTGCATTATATCACATAATGGTATATTATATTACTATAAAAGTCATTATACATGAAAAATGGTGATATAAACATGATAAAAAAGAAAAATTTCAACTACACTTTTACAGATTTCGTGACAGAAAAATTTGCCTTATATGATACCGATGAGGTAAACGATATTTTCTCAAGTTTTTTTGATTCATCTCAAAAACATGTTTGGGGAATAAAGCTTCTTGAAGAATATGAGGAAAATAAAATAAATGAAAAACAGTTTAATATATTGCTTTTTATATCGAGCTTTTATGATTTTTCTTTTTTCTGCCCTCATGGAAACTCAATACCGGAAGTGATGCTTGCGCAAAAGGCTGTAAAACTTATACGTGCCGCAAAATATGCCGATATTAGAGATAATATTGAAATGAAAAAAATTATAAATAAAAAATGCCGCGAAACGGCAGCACTTTTGAGAAATTGCAAAAATCAACATATACCAAAAAAAATTTTTGAAAAAGTTATGAAACGTCATATAATTGCTCTTGAAAAAAGTGCCGATATGCTTAAGGATTCTTTTTTCTGAACATATTAAAATATCTGTCCGGCACTGAGTATAGTATAAGTATGGCAAGCGCTATAGCTCCTGCAAACTTTATTGCGCGTACCGTATGTAAAAAAGTATAATACATATCGTTTCTGAGCAGACCGTCGGCAATATAATACATTTCTGTTCCCGGTACAAGAGGGATAAGAGCCGGAGTAAGATATATGGTGCTTGGTATAAGACGTTTATATGACAGTACACGCGAAATAAAGGCGACTGAAACAGCGCCTACAAATACACCGATTGTTTCCATCTGAAGAATTTTAAAAAAAGCAATGTATATAAGCCAGCCTACAGCTCCGGAAACAGAAGTATGTACTATTTCTTTTCTCGGAATGTTAAAAAGGATGGCAAATGCTCCGGCAGAAACTGCCGAAAATATAAAATCCTTTAATATGAAAAGAGGAGACATATAAAAAAACCTGCCTTACATTATTACACTGCGTAAATGAAGTACAATTAATACCCCGAATGTTATTCCTACCGATATAAATACTGCTTCTGCGGCTTTTGCTGTTCCTGATACAATATCTCCGAAAGCCATATCACGAGCGGCGCTTGTAATGGCAAATCCCGGAACAAGAGGCATAAGGGAGCCGGTTATTATTTTTATATAGCTTAGGCCTATTCCAAAATGTAAAAGCAAAAGTGCAAAAAATGTTATTACAATACCGCCTATAATATTTGTAATAAGAGACGATATTCTGAATTTTCCCAGAAAAAGCATTGCAATTCCAAGCAGTATGCCGACTATAAATGATGCAAAGCCGTCATATGCGGCACCGCCGAAAAGTATGGTAAACGCAAGAGAAATTAAGCCATAGCATAAAAGGCGAATCCACGGATTAAATTCAGTCATTTGTTTTACTTTTTCAAGCCTTTCCATGCTCTGGGAAATATTAAGCTCATGTCTTTTAAATCTGCGCGCAATATCATTTAACATCATTATTCTTTCAAGGTCAACACGTCTGTCTGTTATTCGGCGGAAACGTGTTGCGGAAGCGGTGGCATTGGTGTTGTATATTCCGGCAAATACACCTGTAGGTATAACATATGACTGTGCCGCTGAACAATAGTTTGACAAAATCATTTCCATTGTCCATTGAATGCGCTGAGTCTCAGCTCCGCTTTCGAGCATCATACATCCCATTTGAAGAGCAAAATCAAGAATTTCATCTTTATCCTCAGACATTTTAAACCTTCCTTTGCATTAAAAGAAAACACAAAACAAATAAAATATCATCTGTCTTTAAAATATTCTTCATATATTATTTTTAATCCGTCCAAAGTCAGTACCGGATCATATACGTCAAATATGTCACAGTCGGGATCTATTATATTCGCAAGACCACCGGTTGCTATAACTTTCGCATCCGGAATATTAAGCTCTCTTTTAAGCGTGTTTATTATTTCTATAGTTTCACCAATTTTGCTTGCTACAATTCCCGCCTGAAGAGAATCAACAGTTGTTTTTGCTATTAGCGTTTCAGGAGAAATAAGCTCGACTTTTGGTATCTGTGCCGCTTTTTTATACAGCTCGTCCGCGCATATTTTTATTCCTGCCGTTATAAAACCGGTTACAAACTCGCTTTTTTCATTTATTACGTCAAATGTGTTTGCTGTGCCGTAATCTATAACAATTGCAGGTGTGCCGTATTTTTCTTTAGCTGCTATTACGTTAACAACTCTGTCAACACCGCATTCACGGGGATTGTCGCGCAGTATCTTTATGCCAAGAGGCATATCGGCTGTAACTACTATAGGGTCTATTCCTATATATTTTTTTATACCGTGGATAAGTGAGTACATTATATTGGGAACTACGGAACCTATTATTACTCCGGTTGTGTCCTTTATGTTTTTGTTTTCGCCTTTGAAGAATGAATATATGGCTATACCTGTTTCATCAGAGGTTTTTTCATCTCGAGTTGACATACGCCACGTTGCCTGGAGTATTCCGTTTTCGTATAACCCCATTACAATATTTGTGTTGCCAACATCTATTACAAGAAGCATTTATTCGTCCTCCCACAGGTAAGCGTCGTGATAGTTCATTTCATAAATAAGCCTAAGGCCCTTAAACGAAAGATATGGATCGCAAACATTAAAAATGCTGTTTTTTTCGGCAATTACCCTTGCCATGCCTCCTGTTGCGATTACCTTTAAATTTCGTGCCCCAAGCTCTTTTTTAATTCGGTTTATTATGTACCTTGTGCCGCCAAGATGACTGTAATAAATACCGGCCTGTATACATTCTACCATATTTCGGCAGTAAACGCTTTCAGGTCTCTTAATTTCGATTTTTGGGAGCTGTGCCGCTCTTGAGTAAAGTGCCTCGGCGCATATATTTATACCGGGAGCTGTTATTCCGGTGATAAAAACACCTTTTTCATCAATAACATCAAAAGTTGTCGCAGTTGAATAATCAATTACCATTACAGGACAGCTTTTGCCGTAAAAATGGTATGCCGAAGTAAGATTTACTATACGGTTAGCCCCAAGCTCCTTTGGATTATCCATATTTATTTTAATTTCGGTATTCATGCCGTGCTTTACTATCATAGGGTTTATACCGAAATATTTTCTAAGCCCATGTGTCAGAGAGTACATAATGTTCGGAACTACAGATGAAATGATTATCTGTTCAAGTTTTTTTGGGTCTATTTCGTCAAACTCAAAGAATTTATAAATTAAAGTTCCTATTTCATCTGAAGCCAGCTGAGGATTTGTAGCCAGTTTCCAGCTTGATATGAGTTTATATCCGTCATAGACACCAAGGGCAATGTTTAAATTACCCACATCTATTACCATTATCATTTTTATCCTCCCAAAATTAGTGCATGAAAAATCTCTTTAATTATAACAATAATTCAGGTAATTTCAACACTTGCTTTCTTTTTAATACAAAAAAACACAGATGAAATTATATAGCAGTATAAAAATTAACTGAATTTATATTTTTTTTGTTAATTTTGCCAAGCGCACCCAATCTTTCTATATGCGCTATCGCTTCGCCCACGGCAAAGTATTTCTGCATAGGAGGAAAATCTTCCCAGCTTTTAACATTTATAGACCAGCTCATTAAAGAAGCAACGTCATAGGCTGTTATTTTCTTATGTGTTTTTATTATTTTTAAACATTCATCAAGACGGTCTTTGTGATGCTTTAACAGCTCGTCTATTCTTTTATAAAAACTTCCCTCGTTTTTTCTGTGAGATGTGAAAACAGTCTTTACATCGTATTTTCGTATTTTTTTAAGGCTTTCAATATACATTCCGAGAGGGTCGTCTATATGTGCCCAAAATGTAATATTCGGTGTTATGTCAAAAAGCACATGGTCGCCAGAAAACATTATTTTTTTGTCTTCTATATAAAGGCACATATGACCTGGGGTATGGCCCGGTGTAAGTATGCATTTTAATTTTATATCTCCTATATTTAAAAAGTCACCGTCATCAAGCGGATGAACATCAAAACAGCTGTCTGTTTCATATTCATCGGAATCGCTGCAGTTATGTATTTTTTCAATTTCTTCCTTTGGATACCCGCCTGCTATAAATTTGTTATCCACATTATCCCATGTTTCTTTTATTATATAATTCACATAATAAACATAATCTACACGGCTCATATATATATTTGAGATTTTTGGAAAAAGATCGCCGGCAAGACCAATATGGTCGGAATGGAGGTGTGTCAGAAAAAGATCGGTTTTCGACATGTCCAAATTAAGTTCCTTTAATCCGGCAAAAAGTGCCTGCCTGCATTCAGGTATATTAAATCCGGTATCTATTATTAAATTATGCTTTTGAGTCTTTATAACATAGCAATTCAAATTTTTCAAGGGGTTTTTGGGAAGTGGTATATTTATTTTAAATATGTCGGGGGAATTGTAAACCTTTTCATACATTTTTATACTCCTTTTTTTGTTTTACAAGTTCACTTTAAAGTATAACATTATAATTGGTCAAATTAATAGTATTTTTGATGAATTTTAATTGAATTATTGAAAAAAATACTTTTTTGCGATAATCTATACATACTATACTTTTAGGGAGGTTATATAAACATGAGTGAAAACAATCAAAGGGCACAATGGGGGAGCAACTTAGGATTCATACTATCAGCAGCCGGCTCGGCTGTAGGACTTGGAAACATTTGGAAGTTTCCGGGGCGTGCATATAACGGCGGAGGCGGCATGTTTCTTATTGTATACATATTAATTGTTGCTTTTATAGGAATGCCTGTAATGATTTCAGAGCTCGCGTTGGGTAGAAAGACACACAAAAATGTTGTAGGTGCTTACAGGATGATAAGCAAAAGATGGTCAATTGTCGGATATTTGGCCTTTCTTTCAAGTTTTATCATACTTTGCTATTATGCACAGGTAGGCGGATGGGTGCTTGAGTATTTTATCTCATATATCGTAAATTCATCGGCTGTTTATGCGGACCCGCTTAATTATTTTTACGGCGTTTTGGGAGCAAACGGCTTTCCGCTTATGGGAAGCGTTATATGTCCGGGAATATTTATGTTTTTTACTATGTTTGTTCTTACAAAAGGCGTATCAGGCGGAATTGAAAAATTTAATAAAATAGCTATGCCTATGCTTGTGGTTTTGCTTATAATACTTCTTATAAGAAGCGTCACGCTTCCGGGTGCAGGAGAAGGCATACATTATCTTTTATCATTTGATACTTCTAAATTTAATGCGTCAATGCTTTTAAGTGCTTTGGGACAGGCATTTTATTCATTGTCTCTGGGCCTTGCAATAATGGTAACTTACGGCTCATACGTATCTAAAAAAGAAAATATTGTTAAGAACGCAGGCTATATCTGTTTTTTTGATACTTTTATAGCGATTATAGCAGGATTTATTATAATTCCAGCTGTATTTGCAACAGGCGTTGAACCGGGAATGGGCGGAGGATTTGCATTTGCCTCTTTAGCGGGAGTATTTGAACATATGCCTGCCGGCACTGTTTTCGGTATTGTATTTTACCTGCTTTTGCTTTTTGCCGCTTTAACGTCATCTGTATCGCTTCTTGAAGGCGGTGTGGCTTTTGTTACAGAAGAATTTCACACAAGCAGAAACAAAACTGTAATTGTTATGGGCTTAATTATGTTTATTATAGGTATTTTCTATACACTTTCACAGGTTCATATGCCTTTAAAGGGAGTTTGGATTGACGCTGCACAGGGACTTACTTTCCCAAGTTTGGGCGATTGTATGGAGTTTATTACAGATAGGCTTACTATTCCTGTAGGAGCATTTTTCAGCTGTATATTTGTAGGGTGGATATGGAAAGCAAAAGAAGCGTCCAAAGAAGTAAAGAGCGACGGCCTTTATAAATTCAGACTTGAAAAGATTTGGTCATTCCTTATAAAATTTGTTTGTCCGGCAGCAATTTTGATGATAATACTTTATGGTATGTTCTTTGGTATTTCAGTAAGCTGATTGCAAAGGAGGAATTTAATATGCTTATTATAGGTAGCCATCTTTCAATATCAAAAGGATTTTACGCCTGCGGAAAACAGGCTGTTGACATAGGAGCGAATACTTTTCAGTTTTTCAGCCGAAATCCGCGTGGCTCAAAAGCAAAAGACATTGACAAAGAAGACATAAAAAAACTTATTGAGCTGTGTGAAAAAAATAATTTCGGAAAGCTTCTTGCGCATGCTCCGTATACCCTTAATCCTTGTTCTAAGGACGAGAGAACACGACAATTTGCACTTGAAACAATGTCTGATGATTTAAAAAGAATGGAATATCTGCCTAATAATTTATACAACTTTCATCCCGGAAGCCATACAGGTCAGGGAACAGAAAAAGGGATAGAAGAAATAGTTTGGCTTTTGAACAACGTCCTTTTTGAAGGCCAGACAACAACTGTGCTTCTTGAAACAATGTCCGGAAAAGGGACGGAAGTGGGCAGCAGATTTGAGGAGCTTAAAAGCATAATTGATAAAGTTGAGCTAAAAGACAAAATGGGAGTTTGCCTTGATACATGTCATGTATATTGCGCCGGATATGATATTAAAAATGATTTGGACGGTGTGCTTGACGAGTTTGACAATTTAATAGGTCTTGAAAGGCTTAGGGCAATACATCTTAACGACAGTATGCAACCATTTAACAGCCACAAGGACAGACATGAAAAAATAGGTGAGGGAAGCATTGGCCTTGATGCCTTTGAACGTATAATAAACAATAAAAGATTAAAAAATATTCCGTTTCTACTTGAAACACCAAATGAGATTGAAGGATATAAAAAAGAAATATCAATGCTTAGAAGTATGGCAAAATAAGAATTTCTTAAATGAGTTCATCTATTACCATATCAGGCATAAAATGATATAATGAATTAAAAAATAGCGGTGATAAAAATGGACGACTACATTACAACTTATAAAAAAATTCATTTTCAGATTCTTGATCCAAACCCGAATGACATAGATATTACAGATATTGCTCATTCTCTTTCAATGATGTGCAGGGCAAACGGGCATTTTCCAAGCTTTTATTCTGTGGGACAGCACTGTATTGACTGTGCCAACGAGGCTGTTGCAAGAAGTCTTGACAGACGTATAGCTCTTTTGTGTCTGCTTCATGATGCAAGCGAAGCCTATCTTTCGGATATAACGCGTCCGGTAAAAAAACATCTTGATAACTATATTAAAATTGAAAAGAACATTCAAGACAGAATATATATAAAATTTGCCGGATCTGTGCCTGACACTGATGAAATGAAGCAAATAGGAAAAATTGATGACACATTGCTTTATTATGAGTTTTATTATCTAATGGGTGAAAAATTGACTGATACAAAACCTAAACTTATAAGCAATCCGAATTTCAAAACAGAGGATTTTGCTTTAACCGAAAAAAAATATATTGATATTTTCAATTGGCTTTTAAAATAGAAATCTACATAAGATTTCAAATTCAATACATTTTGCCATGGAGCTATTTAAAGGCGTCATGGCTTTTTGCTATATAATTTATGTACATGCTGTTAATGAGAAGGAGGGCAAAATATGCTGAGGGTTTTAACTGACAACTATACTTATATTGACGAATATTTTTTAGGTGAGCCGGGGCTTAGTTTTTATATTGAGGATGAAGGCGAAAAAATACTTTTTGATACAGGTTATTCGGATGTGTTTTTAAAAAACGCTGAAAAAATGAATATTGATTTGGGACAGGTACAAAAAATAGTTTTTTCCCATGGACACAGTGACCATACTTGGGGATTTAAGTATTTTGTAAAAAAATATGATATTTCTGATATGACTCTTGTTGCCCATCCTTTATGCTTTAATCAAAAAAGAGCAGATGGCATTGAAATAGGAAATATGTATTCGGAAAAAGATGTAAAAAAACTTTGCCATACTGTAATTACAAGAGAGCCTGTAAAAATAAGTAAGCATATAACATTTTTGGGTGAGATACCCGTTACATGCGATTTTGAACAAAGAAGAAGCCTCGGTGAGTACAAGAGTGATTGTTGGCAGACAGACTATCTTACCGAGGATACAGCTCTTGCCTATGATGACGGCGACGGTATATTTATTATAACGGGATGCTCGCATAGCGGCATATGCAATATTTGTGAGCAGGCAAAGAAGATATGCGGCAAAGAAAACATAAAGGGAATAATAGGCGGATTTCATATGTTTGACTTGGATGAAAGGCTTGAAAAGACTATAGAATACTTCGAAAAAAACAACATAAATGAACTGTATCCGTGCCACTGTGTATCGTTTAAGGCCAAGGCTGCAATAAACTCAAGAATACCTATTCATGAGGTGGGAGTAGGCATGAAACTTGAGATTTAAGAAAGCTTCAAAGTAAATAGGGCATTTTCCATAGGAAAATGCCCTTTATTTTTTATCTGTTTGCAACTTTTTTGTAAATAAAATGAATTACAAACGGTATAAATACCGATATAAAGCTGGCATAACCAAGATATGCATAACCTTTTACAACTACTGCCATAAGTCCGAACTGAGCTATACCGAAAGCAATGGCTGTAAATATAAACGAGAAAACAATATTTCTTGACATGTGTCCTTTTGTTTTGTTACTCATCTTTTTTTCCATGGCATTTACACATCTTGCTACCATACCCGCAACCATGTTTACGCCTGTTGATACTGCGCCGAGTATCATAAGAAGAGATATGATAGGTGTAAGAATATTTGCCCCTACGCCGTTTTGCACAAATACAAGCATAGGCACTGAGGCATCTTTAAGTGACGGCACAAATGCTATGGCAAGCATACCTACTATTGAAAGCATCATTGCTATTGTGTTTGTCAAAAACATATAAACTGCTGCACGGTCAACCTGTTTTTCACTTGTAAGAGGTTCAGTATGCTGGTACATAAGGCCTACAGACGAAAGCTGGAAAAGAAAATATAAAAAGCAACTGCGAAGTGCCGGAAGAAATGCCCCGCTGTGAACTGAGCCTATAGGCACCTGACCTTGAGACATGCTTGAGATTGTTGTTCCTATTGTGTCGCTCTGAGCAACTATATTTGGCACCAAAACTATTACAAGCCCGATTATTATAAGAACCGAAAGCGTTGAGGCTGCTTTACGTACAATATTTGTGCCGTAAAGAGCAATTAAAAATATGAATATGCCTATAACAAGCGTGCAGAGCCAATATGGTATTTTTGTAAGTGTAAACAGTGTTGAGCCGCCTGTTGCGAAAGCTGCGGCCGAAGCTGTTGCTATCATTATGATATACGTAATCTCAAAAAGATTTGAAAATACAGGTCTGAATTTTCCGTAAAACGAGTCGGAAAAAGAACGGTAGTCATATGTCTTGTGCGCATATGCGTAACGCATGCCGTACCAGAAAAACAGTGAAAGCAAAAGCTGTGATACTATAGGCAGAAAAAGACACCAAAGACCATAGTTTATAAAATACTGATAAATCTGTGCTCCTGAGGCGAAACCGCCGCCAAACTGTGTTGTGAAAGCTACAAATGCAACTCCTACTGCCAAAGGCATCTTGCTTTTATCTACAAGCAGTGTTTTCTGCTTGCCTGATGATGCGGCTGCTTGATCACTCATATAAAAAACCCCCTATTTTTTATTTATTAAATTCAACTATTTTTCCAGGATTTAGCACAAGCTTTTCATCAAAAGCTAATTTTATTGATTTATAAAGTCTATGTATTCTTTCTCCGACAAAGGGTTCAAGAAATTCAAGCCGCCCGTTTCCTATGCCGTGCTCGCCTGAAAGTTGACCGCCGAGTTTCTTTGAAAGGGCATACAGCTCAACAAGACTTGCATGTGTTGCGCTTTTCCATTCTTCATCACTCATGCCGGGATTTCTAAGCATTTCGGTATGAATATTTCCGTCTCCGGCATGGCCGCAAGGTTCAACTCTTATGCCGTGTGAAAGAGCTATTTTCTTTGCAGATTTTACATATTCGGCTATTGCCGACCTTGGTACAACAACGTCGCATTCCTCCTGTGCTACGGAATCGGCTTTCATACCTTCAAGTATTGCTCCTCTTACACTCCAAACAGAAGCTATACGCTCCGGAGAATCGGCAATCATACAGTCGATGGCTCCGTTTTCAAGAGCGGCCTCGGCGGCTGAGTCACATGCGGCCTCCAGCTCATCTTTGCTTGAGGCATCATACATTACTATAAGCACAGCGTTTCCCACTGGAACGGGGAAAGGTTTATTGAGCGTTCTTTCAACTATCTCGAGAAGCTCTCTTTCAAGAAACTCTATAGCAGTAGGCACAAACGGAAGGTCGAGCACCTTTGGTACCATATCAGCACATTTTTCAAGGCTTTCAAAAGGTATAACAAGCGTTCTTGTATATTTTGGAGCAGGGAGCAGTTTTAAAGTTACCTGCGTAAGTATGCAAAGAGTGCCTTCAGAACCTATTACGAGGTCTTTTATGTCATAGCCTGTTGTGTTTTTAACTACGTTTGAGGAGAAGTTTACAATTGAACCGTCTGGAAGCACTGCTTCTATACATCTTACAAAATCTCTTGTAAGCCCGTATCTTACAGCTTTCATGCCTCCGGCGTTTGTGATTACGTTTCCGCCTATAGTGGCTGTTTTTTCGCCTGGGTCTGGGGGATAAAAAAGGCCTTCGTCCGCTGCTGCTGCCTGAACATCAATTAAAAGTGCTCCCGGTTCACATGTTATTGTCTGGTTTTTATGGTCCACAGGAAATATTTTGTTCATCTTCATTATGGACATCATAATTCCGCCGTATTTGCAGTTTGAACCGCCTGCAAGACCTGTTCCTGCACCTCTTATTACAACCGGTATATTGTTGTCATAGCAGTATTTCATTACGGCCGAAACTTCTTCTTTGTTTATTGCCTCTACAAACAATTCCGGCGGGAAAACACCGTAATCCGGCATTTCATCATGATAATACTCGCTTTTTATTTCATCTCCGACGGCAACACGGTCGGGTGAGGTTACTGATTTTATGTATTCGATATCAGTGCTATCGACTTTTTTATATGGAAACGGCATTTTTTAATCCTCCATGTTTTTTGCATCTTTTATTTTCTTTATTAAATTTGGTACAACTTTATATAAATCATCTACTATACAATAATTTGCTATATTAAATATAAGTGCCTCTGGGTCTGTGTTTATCGCAATTATACATTCTGCGGCATTCATTCCGGCCGTAAACTGTATTGCTCCCGAAACCCCGCATGTTATTATAAGCTTAGGTTTTACCGTTCTTCCGGAAAGCCCTATCTGATGGGCATTGTCGCCGAAACCGCTTTCAGCCATAGGCCTTGTAAATGCAAGCTGGCCGCCGAGCTCTGTTGCAAGCTCTCTTACCATTTCTACATCGTTTTTGGCACCTCTGCCGGCAACTACCAAAACGTCTTCTTCTTCAATTGACTTTGTACGATTTATATGTTCGATATTAAGCACTTTTACTGCAGAATGTGCCATATCATCCGTTACGGGAACAATCACTACTTCGCCGTCAGGATTTTCAACTTTCTTGGCTTTGTCCATTACTTTGTAACGTACAGTTGAAAACTGCGGCCTTGACCTTGATATAAGTATCTGGGCCATTATGTTTCCGCCGAATGCAGGACGTACCTGAACAAGGTCTGTGTTTGGTTTTATATCAAGCTTTGTACAGTCTGCTGTGAGCCCTGTATGAAACCTTACCGAAAGCCTTGGGGCCAAAGAACGTCCCAAAGCTGTTGCGCCTATAAGCACAACAGACGGTTTAAGAGAGGCGATACAGTCTGAAATAGCGTCGGTGTAGCAGTCTGTTTTAAAGCCGTCAAATCCTGTATGTTCATATGAAAATACTTTTTTAACTCCGTATGGTATAAGTTTTTTGGCGTTTTTGTTTGTGCCTTTTCCGCCAACTATTACAGCATATACATCATATCCGACTTTTTCGCCAAGACGTCTGGCTTCGCCTATAAGCTCATATACAACCGGATGTATCTCGCCTTCTTCCTGTTCGGCATAAATAAGTATGCCTTTCCATTTATTTTTGTCTACCTCGGCTTTGCTTGCTTTTTGCTCAAAAGAAAGAGCTTTTTGAGCACATACTTTTATACATACGCCGCACATCCGGCATTTTTCATTTTCAATTATTCCTTTTTCGCCCATCTCAAGAGCGTTGAAAGGACATTTTTCCAAACATAATCCGCAGAGATTGCATTTCTGCGCATCAAATCTTAAAGTAGCCATATTTTTCTCCCTCTATGATTTTAAATAAATTTTCCGGCTGAAAGTATTTCAAAAATCTTTTCAGTCTTTTCTTTATCACTGCCCTCAAGAAATATTTTCTTTTCATTTACAGGAGGTGCAAACATTTTTTCGACATTGGTAGGTGAGCCTACAAGGCCGTATCTTGAAAGGTCGTTATCAGGCAGGTCATCAAAGGCATAAAATCTGACTGTTTTATCGGCTGTTTCTTTTTTCAGAATATATGAAGGAAGCCTCGGCACGTTTATGTCTTTATCAACTGTGATTAAACACGGAAACGGCATTTCGCTTATCTGGCTTACAGATGCCAAATCCTGTTTTACAACAATGCTTTTTTCCTTTATTTCCAGTATCTCGCTTACCCATGCTGCATGCGGCATATTGAGATGTTCGGCTATTGCCGGACCAATTTGTGCCGTATCGCCGTCTGTTGTCTGGCGTCCGCATATTATGACGTCGGCTTCTCCGATTAAAAGTATTCCCTGTGAAAGAGTGTAGCTTGTGGCAAGCACGTCGCTTCCGGCAAACTTTAAGTCTGAAAGTACGACAGCATCATCAGCTCCGCACATGTATGCATCTTTCATCATTTCTTCAGCTTGTTTTGGGCCCATTGTAAGAGCTGTTACCGTACCGCCATGTTTTTCACGAATTTTGAGAGCAGCTTCAAGAGCGTACAAATCATACGGATTTGCTTTTGTATCCGAGCCGAGGCGTTTAAGAGTTCCCGTTTCTTCATCTATTTCAACTTTTGAGGAAGCAGGGACCTGCTTCATACATACTATAATTTTCATAATTGTTCTCCTTGCATTCAAAAATATTGATATATACATTCAAAAAAATAGAACCACATATTAAAATAACATTTTTTCAGTAAAAATGCAAGTGTATACATTGACCTAATTTCACAAAAAGCATTATAATAATTGAAGAAGACATAGTGTATATTCAAAATATCTAATGGGGAGATAACATGGAACTTAAAACATTAAATACATTTTTAAGAGCATCGGAAATGGGAAAATTTTCAAAAACGGCACAAGAGCTGGGTTATTCTCAATCGGCAGTTACGATGCAAATCCAGCAGCTTGAAAATGAGCTGGGAGTAAAGCTTTTTGACAGGGTAGGGAGAACGGTTTCGGTTACTCCTGCGGGAGCAAGGCTTGCAGTGTATGCAAGAACAATTCTCCAGACAATGCAGCAGGCTATAAATGATATAAAAAACGAAGATGTAAGCGGCAAACTAAGAATTGGGATTGCTGAATCGCTTTGCAGTATTTATTTTCCGAGTATACTTAAAAAATATCATCAAAAGTATCCTCTTGTGGAAATAGTTCTGCGTTCCAGCGGACAGGAAGACATGTTTGGCATGCTTACGAGAAATGAAATAGATATGGTGTACACTCTTGATGAGCATATATACAGAAGTGAGCTTCAAAAAGTAATGGAAAGGCCTGAAAATGTAATCTTTGTATCGTCGGCCAAAAATGAGCTTGCAAAAAAAGAAAATATTGCTATTAAAGACATAATTGATAAAGATATAATATTGACAGAAAAAGGAATGAGCTACCGCGACCAGCTTGAACAGTATCTGGCTTCTCAGAATATGGAGCTTACACCGTTTCTTGAAATGGGTGATACAGATGTAATATGCCATCTTGTGGAGGAAGACATGGGTATATCGTTTTTACCGGAATATACAGTTAAGAAAAGTATAAAAAACGGCCTTATCGCAAAATTGGATGTAAACGAGTGCAGCATAAAAGTATACAGGCAGCTTCTTTGCAGAAAAGAAAAGTTTATAACCCCGCAGATGCAGGCAATGTTTGATTTGATGATGGAAGAGGAAGAAAAATAAAAGAGTACAAAGTCTTTAAGTTAAGCCGGGAAAATATAACAGCCATGATTGTTTATGAAAAAAAATATTTTTTAGAGACTTATAGGGCATGATGAAATTTCACCATACCCTATAAAAAGGACTGTTTTTTAATTTTGCATTAAAAAAACAGATGCAATTTAATTAAAATTTTTTTTAAGTGTATCTCTTTCTTCCGTCAGTTTTTTAAAGTATCTGTCAACACCGTCATATTTTCCAACTCTAAGAGGCTCAACTATATGTACAATAATTTCATAAAGAGGGGTAATACCGAGATTTAATATTATTCCCTTCAGCGTGTGTGCGGCGTCAAATGCCTCTTTTGTATTTTTGTCATCTAAAGCTTCGCCGAGCTGCTTAAACGCGGGATCGTTTAACACTTCTTTAAAGCATGAAATATAGAATTCCTTATCATTAAGGAACCTGTCCATAGATCCATCAACATCACATCCCTCAGATTTCAACCGTTCAAGCAATTCATCCATATGTATTCTCCTTCCAAAAATGCTGACGTATAATTTGATTAATTGAAAATTATACCTGTTTATTATATATAAAGCATTAAAAGCATTGCTTTTTTTATTTCCCTTAAATAAGACTTAGCTATCACTTTAAATAAGACTTAGTAGGTTTATAAAGTAATTATATTTATCTGATACTTCAGGTATGAATTTCTACATCATTAACGTCTTACATTTAAGGCATACACAAATTAAGAATTATAAAGACATAAATATCTCATGACGGAGATAACATCTTCGGTGTGTTTATATCCTTCACATCATAATTATTGTTTTCTTCTTCATTTTTGCTGACTGCATTGTCATTAACAGCGGGCTTATTTATATTTTGATTATTTTTTAGTATATTTGTTTTATATTTGTCTATTTCTTCGTCAATCTCTTTTATTGAAGTAATGTTTAGCAGTATACCGAACAGTATATGCCTATTGGCAATAAAAGAAAAGTATTTTAATTTAAGTTTTATCCAAACGTTGTTATTGGCATAATTTTGTAAAAACTCACATTCTGAAGAACCTCTGGTTTTTACGGCATATGCAAAACAATCTAAAAGTCTTTGACGATAATCATTATGCACGTTTTTTAAAACATCAACAAATGCCTGCATATCACCGAACCCAAATTCTTTATGAAAAGCAGAATTTACACGTATCAGTTCAATTGTATCATTGCTGTATTCATATATGCAGATAGGCTGGGTTGTCTTGCAGAAAATTTTTTCAATATGTACATCGCATCTTAAAATTTGACTTATATCAAAACCATCATGTTCCGGCTCTATAAACTCAGGTTTTTTGTTGCTTATCAATTCTTCATATTTTTCTATAGGCATAGGTTTTGCAAAATAATATCCCTGGACATATTCGCAGCCTATTTGGCTGAGAAAATCCGCCTGCTCTTTTGTTTCAACACCTTCTGCTATTACAGGTATTTTAAGCCACTTTGCCATTCTTATTATTGCAGCTATAATTGTCTCGCTTCTGCCCGGAATTTCAGCACCTGACAAAAAGTGCATGTCAATTTTAAGTACGTCAACGGGAAGTTCTTTTAATATGTTTAAAGAAGAATATCCGCTGCCAAAGTCATCCATCATCACTAAAAAGCCATGATCGTGAAGATTTTTAAGCATAAGCTTAATTGCAAGAGGGTTATCGGTGTATGCACTTTCCGTCAGCTCAAGGTGAAGAAGATTTGTAGGAATATTATATTTTTTTGTTATATTAAATAGTATATCTACAAGATTAGGATTGCATATGTCAACTCTTGAAACATTTACTGATATTGGCACTGGCACCAAGCCGGCATCCAACCACTTTCTGAGATATTGACATGCTTTCTCCCATACATACTGATCAAGTTTGGTTATAAATCCATTGCGTTCAAATACGGGTATAAACTCTCCCGGCGGAAGAATACCTTTTGTTGGATGTTTCCACCTTACAAGGGCTTCTGCTCCGGCGGGAGAATTTGTAGCCAGATTATACTTTGGCTGAAAATATATTATAAACTGCTCATTATTCAGAGCGTCATTCATCATATTTGTTATAAGCTGTTCCTTTTCAATTTTAAGGCTCATATCCGGAGTATAAAACTCGTAAAACTTTACATAGTCACCTTTAATATGTTTTGCAGTAAGGGCAGCTTTATCTAAGAATGTATCTACAGGATCATAATTATCTTCTATTACATATATTCCATATGTCAAAACTATATCAAAACTAAGTTTAAAATGCTTTATCTCGGACGTAAGGTTTTCAATAGTGCTGCTTATGCTATTGTGGCCTTTATACAAAGTACAAAATGCAAAAACATCTCCCTCAATCCTGCCGTAAGAGGCAAGCTCAAGAGTTGAACACATTTCACGAAGTTTTTTTGCTATGTATTTTAAAAGGTTATCACCCTCATCGCTGCCGTAAAATGAATTTATCAGTTTAAATCGGTTTATATCAAAACGCACAATTACAAATTTTCTTTTGTAATTTGAAATCAGCATTTCGTGAGTTAAGCTGTAAAACCTTGTTCTGTTATATATGCCTGTGAGTGTGTCAAATTCGGCAAGATACTTAAGTTGTTCAAAAGCAGAAAGCTGACTTCTTTCTATTGCGTTTTTAAGCCTGAATTTAATGATTTTAGGATTATACGGCTTTGATACAAAATCCCATGCACTTAGTTTAAGGGCACGGATTTCATTTTTTTCGTCACCGTTTGCAGTTGAAATAATTACCGGTATGTTTTTATATTCCTGTACTTTTGATACTATAGACAAAAACTCAAAACCATTCATTTCGGGCATTACAAGGTCAAGTATTATACCTGAAATTTGATGGTGGCCTGATTTTAATATATTCAAAGCTTCTTTTCCATTTTCTGCTTCAACTGTGTTATAGTCTGACGAGAGTATACGTGCCAATATTTTTCTGTTAACTGCATTATCATCGATTAAGAGAATTGTTTTTGATACTGGCATTAAACTCACGTCCTTTTTATACTTAGTAAGCCGAAATTAATTATGTCATTAAAAAAGATTCTATACGTATTAGGAAGAATTATCTGGTAATCAATGTATTTTTAGTATATAGCCATAAGCTTTCAAATTCAAGTAATAATGGTTTTATTTTCCAATAACAGCTTTTGATTTTATACACATTACAAGATTATCAAGACAATGTTAAATATTTCTCCAACGAACACGTTTTGGCATCTAAAAACGGCGATTGATTGTTAATAGTCAAACATATAAATTTTAAAATATGCACAAAAAACACCTATTTTTAGCCTATATTGCACAACATACACTTATTTTACTATTTGAATATTCGACAAATCTGATATATAATTAAGACATAAAAAATCTATCGGAGTTAAAGATTTTATTTTATTACTTGAATATATAATAGCACATCTTTATGTACTCATATGATTTGCTTTGCATAGCCTTTAAAAGTAGCTGTGGCTGTGCAAATATTATAAAAGCTCAAGTATTAACGTATAATGCTTTGAATGCAATGATTTTGTAGTAAATTGATTTGAAAAACAAGTAAAAAAAGTGTTAGACGTGATTGCAATTTTAACAAAATTTTAAAATGTGCTCATTATGGTATGGCCACCGGACCGATAGTTTTTTAACAAACAATACTGTTTCAACAATCACAAAGTATCGAATATTGAAAGGGGATTAAAAAATGGCGGATTACAACAAACTCAATGCCGAGATTATTGAAAAGCTTAAAGTAATTGCACCAAATAGAGTTTATGTGGGAGAAGACATAAACGAAGATTTTACTCATGACGAGATGCCTATTTATGGTAAGTTTACACCGGATGCTGTTGTGGAAGCATTAACAACCGAAGAAGTAGCGGCAGTATTAAAGCTTTGCAATGCCAACAAAATCCCGGTTACAACAAGAGGTGCAGGAACAGGCCTTGCAGGCGGAAGCACACCTATAGCAGGCGGAATTGTACTTGGAACAGACAAAATGAACAAGATTTTAAGTATAGATGAAGATACGCTTTCTGCTACCGTTCAGGCAGGCGTGCTTCTTCAGGATTTTTATGATGCTGTTGCAGAAAAAGGCCTTTTTTATCCTCCTGATCCGGGACAGAAATTTGCAACACTCGGCGGAAATGTATCAACAAATGCCGGCGGTATGAGAGCTGTAAAATACGGCACTACAAGAGATTACGTACGTGCTATGACAGTTGTTACTGCAAAGGGTGAAATTATAAAGCTTGGCGCAAACGTTAAAAAATCAAGTTCAGGCTACAGCCTTCTTCATCTTATGATTGGTTCTGAAGGAACACTTGGCATAATAACTGAGATAACACTTAAACTTTTACCTGCACCTAAGGCACAGCTTAGCCTTATAGTTCCGTTTGAAGATATTAAGGCTGCAACTTCAGCTGTTCCTAAACTTCTTGCAACAGGACTTAATCCGCAGGCTCTTGAGTTTATGGAAGATGATATTGTACGCATGGGCGAAGAGTATCTTGAAAGAGAAGTTTTCCCTAAAGAGTTTGACGGAGTAAAGGCAAAGGCATATCTTCTTATATCGTTTGACGGTGAAAATATGGAAAAACTTGAAGATGTATCCGAGGCAGCTTCTGAAACACTTTTTGATGCCGGAGCACTTGACGTGCTTGTAGCAGATACACCGGACCGTATTAAATCTGCTTGGTCGGCGAGAGATTCATTCTATCCTGCAATAAGCGAAGCTACATCGGAACTTGATGAATGTGATGTTGTTGTTCCTATTACACGTCTTGCCGATTACCTTGAGTTTGTAAGGTCACTTCGTGATAAATATCAAATAAGAGTCAGCTACTTCGGACACTCAGGCGACGGCAATACGCATATATATTTCCTTAAAGATAATCTTCCTGAGGAAGAATTCCAGAAAAAAGTTGAAGCCGGAATGAATGATTTGTATGACAAAGCTAAGGAATTGGGAGGCCTTGTATCAGGTGAGCACGGCATAGGCCATGCTAAACAGGCTTATCTTGCAAAATCATTGGGACCTGTACAGATGGAAATTATGCAGGACATTAAGAGAGTATTTGATCCAAACTACATTCTTAATCCTGGTAAAGTTTGCTACAAATTATAATTGTACTAAAAACATTGGGCGGTTATGTGCCGCCCTTGCAAAAACAAGAATCGCAGGTCTGGACATATGACCAAAATATAAAAAAGGGAGAGATATATATGGGATATATATTATCAGATGAGGCTAAAGATTTACTTGCGGACGTAAAAAAATTCTGTGACAACGAAGTCAGAGAACAGTGCAAAGAATACGATGTGTCGGGTGAATTCCCTGCTGAAATATGCAAAAAGGCAGCAGATATGGGACTTAATGCACTTGAGGTTCCTGAAGAACTTGGCGGACTTGGACTTGATCATATTACATACGCAGCTCTTTATGAAGAAATGTCAAAAGCCGATGCCGGCCTTTTTACAACAATGTCGGCAGCAAACCTTGCAATGAAACCTCTGCTTATAGCCGGTACAAAAGAACAGCAGCAAAGAGCAGCTGATATCCTTCTTAACGGCGGATACGGGGCATTCTGCCTCACAGAGCCTATGGCCGGATCCGATGCTTCAAACAACAAGACTGTTGCTGTTAAAGACGGCGATGAATATGTTATAAACGGCCGTAAATGCTTTATCACAAACGGACCTATTGCTGATTTTTATATTGTTACAGCTATGACGGATAAATCAAAAGGCGTTAACGGAATGAGTGCATTCTTCGTAGAAAAAGGTACACCAGGCCTTAGTGCAGGAAATGAAGAAAACAAAATGGGCATCAGAACATCAGCTACATCAGATGTAATTTTTGAGGATATGAGAGTACCTGCCTCAGCAATGATTGGCCCTGATGGCACAGGATTTAAAACATGTATGAAAACTCTTGACATAACAAGAGCTCTTATGGGCATAGGTGCCGTAGGTATTGCTCAAAGAGCAATTGATGAAGCTGTTGCATACGCAAAAACAAGAATCACATTCGGAAAACCTATCGGAAAATTTGAGGCTATTCAGTTTATGATTGCCGATATGGACATAAAGACGGAAACAGCAAGACAAATGGCCGTTCATGCACTTACATTACAGGAAAAGGGACTTCCATACAATAAGGAAAGCGCAATAGCAAAATGCTATGCCGGAGATATAGCTGTAGAGGTTGCTCTTGACGCTATACAGATACTTGGCGGATATGGCTACAGCAGAGAATATCCGGTAGAAAAACTTTTAAGAGACGCTAAGATTTTCCAGATATATGAAGGAACAAACCAGATACAGAGAATGGTTATTTCAAGAGCGGTAATGGGTAAATTCTGATTTTAATTATTATGGTATATGGTAAGTTGGAAAAGTAGAAAAGTAGAAAAGTAGAAAAGAATATGAATGATTGAAAAATGTATTAGGTTGGAGGAATTTTTAATGGGATATATATTATCGGATGAAACAAAGGATCTTCTTGCAGATGTTAAAAAATTTTGTGACAATGAAGTAAAAGAGCAGTGCAAAGCTTATGATGTATCTGGTGAATGGCCTAAAGAAATATATGACAAAGCTGTTGAAATGGGCCTTAGCACTCTTGAAGTGCCTAAAGAATACGGCGGAATCGGCCTTGACAGAATTTCATGCGCTGCGCTTTATGAAGAAATGGCTAAAGCTGATGCTGGATTTTTCACTACAATGACATCTTCAAACTTGGCTCTTAAACCAGTACTAATAGCAGGTACTGAGGAACAGAAAAAGTGGGCTTGCGATGTCCTTCTTAAGGGCGGATATGCTTCATTTTGCCTGACAGAGCCAATGGCAGGTTCAGATGCAGCAAACTCAAAAACAACTGCTGTAAGAGACGGCGATGAATATGTTATAAACGGCCGCAAATGCTTTATAACAAATGCGCCTGTTGCCGATTTCTTTATTGTAACGGCTATGACAGATAAGACAAAGGGTGTTAAAGGAATGACTGCATTCCTTGTATCAAAGGATACAAAGGGCCTTAGCACAACAAATCATGAAAACAAAATGGGTATAAGAACATCTACTACAAGTGATGTTGTATTTGAAGATATGAGAGTCCCTGTTTCAAGCAGACTTGGCGAAGAAGGCACAGGATTTATAACAGCTATGAAAACTCTTGATCTTTCAAGGACTTTTGTAGGTGTAGGTGCCGTAGGCATTATGCAAAGAGCAATAGACGAAGCAGTTGCATACTCTAAAACACGAATCACATTCGGAAAGCCTATAGGAAAATTCGAGGCCATTCAGTTTATGATTGCCGATATGGAAATCAAATGTGAAACAGCCCGCCAGATGTGTGTACACGCAATTGATCTTATGGACAATGGCCTTCCTTTCAGCAAGGAAAGTGCAATAGCAAAATGCTATGCCGGGGACAATGCTGTACAGGTTGCCCTTGATGCCATCCAGATACTCGGAGGATATGGCTACAGCAGAGAGTATCCGGTAGAAAAACTTTTAAGAGACGCCAAGATATTCCAGATATATGAAGGAACAAACCAAGTTCAAAGAATGGTAATATCTAAAAATGTAATTGGTAAATTCTGATAGACATTACTTTTTATAAACCACCTTTTATAATACCTTCCCCTAGTCCATATGGATTTGATGTTCCCCACAAAACATTGGTCTATATGGACAAAAAGGTATTATTTTGTTCAATATTTGCTTTGTAATTCAAAAAAAGCATTGTGTATAAACGTTTTAGAGGATATAATGTATTTGTCTATAAATGATATTTTTCAGGCTTCGGCCTGTTGATTTTTTTAGGGAGGATTATAGATGGCATATATTATATCAGATGAAGCAAAAGATCTTCTTGCCGATGTTAAGAAGTTCTGTGACAAAGAAGTTAGACAGCAGTGTAAGGAATATGACATTTCAGGTGAGTTTCCGAAAGAGATATACGACAAAGCTCTTGAAATTGGCCTTAGCGCTATAGAGGTTCCGCAGCAGTATGGAGGGCTTGGTCTTGATCATATAACATGTGCGGCTCTTTTTGAGGAAATGGCTAAAGCTGACGCCGGATTTTACACAACAATGAGTGCGTCATTTCTTGCGCTTACTCCTGTACTTCTTGTAGGAACAGAAGAACAAAAAAAGTGGGCCTGCAATAAACTTGTTGAGGGCGGATATGCGTCTTTTGGGCTTACAGAACCTATGGCAGGCTCCGATGCTTCAAATGTTAAAACAACAGCAGTTAAAGACGGCGACGACTACATTTTAAACGGCAGAAAATGCTTTATAACAAATGCGCCTGTTGCCGATTTTTATGTAATAATAGCTTCAACAAATAAAAGCAAGGGTGTTGCCGGTTTAAGTGCTTTTCTTGTGCCAAAGGGAACAAAGGGGCTTAGTACAGGCAAACATGAAAATAAAATGGGCATAAGGACATCTATTACAAGCGATGTTATTATGGAAGATATGCGTATACCGCAAAGTGCAAGGCTTGGCAGAGAAGGTACAGGCTTTATTACAGCCATGAAGACCCTTGATATGTCAAGAGCGTATGTAGGCTGCGGAGCAGTTGGCATTGCTCAAAGAGCCTTGGAAGAAGCGGTTGAATATTCAAAAACAAGAGTAACTTTTGGAAAGCCTATATGCCAGCATGAGGCAATACAGTTTATGATTGCCGATATGGACATAAAGACTGAAACAGCAAGACAAATGGTTGCTCATGCCCTTACATTGCAGCAAAACGGAAAGCCGTTTTCGCGTGAAAGCGCAATAGCTAAATGCTATGCCGGAGATATAGCCGTAGAGGTTGCTCTTGATGCTATTCAGATACTCGGCGGATATGGCTACAGCAAAGAGTACCCTGTGGAAAAACTTTTAAGAGACGCAAAGATATTCCAGATATATGAGGGAACAAACCAGATTCAGAGAGCTGTAATAGCTAAGGCTGCAATGAGAATGAGGAAATAAATTTTGCAAAGTAGGCAATACTCACTTTGAAGTACAGGGGCTTGGCTCCTAAAAGTAAAATCAGTTATACAAAATAAATTAAATGGAGGTAAACACATTCTATGGAAATTTTAGTATGCGTAAAACAGGTTCCTGATGATTCTGTAAAAGTTGTGCTTAACGGTTCAGGACAGCCTGCAATAGACAAAATAGCACCTGTTGCCAACGCTTTTGATACGTATGCGCTTGAAATGGCTGCACGTTTTAAAGAAGCAAACGGCGGAACAATAACTGCTGTTTCAATCGGACCTGATGAATTTAAAACATCACTTAAAAACTGCCTTGCTGTAGGCGCAGACAAGGCATATGTTGTAACAGACGCATCATATGACGGTTCCGATTCACTTGCAACGGCATATGTTCTTTCAAAAGCTGTAGCAAAAATAGAAGAATTGGAAGGCGTTAAATTTGATATTATATTCTGCGGCAAAGAAACCACAGACAGCACAACGGCACTTGTAGGTCCTGAACTTGCCGAAAAACTTGGCGTAGGCGTTGTTACATGTGTAACGGAACTTGCTCTTAACGGAGACAAGATAGATGCAAAGCAAGAGACAGAAGAAGGCTACAATACAATTGAGGTTGCAATGCCTGCTGTTCTTACAATTAATAAACCTCATTATGACCCGAGATATCCTACAATGAAGAGCAAAATGGCTGCAAGAAGAAAACAGATTCCTACTCTTACATCTGCCGATTTAGGCACAGACGCTTCCCTTGTCGGCGCAGCAAACAGTGCTGTAAAAACAATTTCTCTCAGTGAGCCTACTAAAAAACAGGCCGGAATAAAGATTAATGAGAAGACATTTGAAGAAACATTTGCAAAAGCTATGGCTGTAATGACAGAAGCTAAAATATTCTAAGGAGGAGGGAAAGAGATGAGTCTTACAGATTGCAAAGGAATAATGGTAGTAATTGAAACAGCAGACGGTGCTGCTAAAAGTGTAGGTCTTGAAATGCTTACTCCTGCCAAGGAAATAGCTTCCGCCAAGGGAACCGATGTTACAGCGGTTATGATAGGCGAAGGCCTTGAAGACGCCGCAAAACAGGCAGCATCATACGGTGCCGACAAGATTATAACGGTTGACAATAATGACCTTAAAGCATATTCAGAAAAACATGCTGCAGTGCTTAAAGAACTTATTGAAAAATATAAACCTGAAACAGTGCTTATAGGTGCTACTCAAAACGGTAAAGATATAGCTCCTATTGTTGCCGGAAAGCTTGGGCTTGGCTGTGTAACAGATGTTGTTAGTATGAAGCTTGGCGATGACGGAAAAATAGTATTTACATGCCCTATGTACAGCGGAAATATACTTTCTGACAACGTAATTGACACAGTGCCTCAGATTGCCACAGTAAGAGGCGGCTCATTCAAAAAGGGTGAACCAAAGGATGTAGAACTTCCTGAAGAAGTTGTAATTGCAGAGTCAATGCCTTACGGAGATATTAAAACAACAATAAAGGAAACAGTTAAGGAAATTTCCGAAGCTGTAAACCTTGAGGACGCACAGGTTATAGTTTCAGGCGGAAGAGGAATGGGTTCAGCTGAAAACTTCAAGCTTGTGGAAGAACTTGCTAACGTACTCGGAGGTGTAGTAGGTGCTACAAGAGCTCCTGTTGAAGACGGCTGGATTTCAAGAGCACATCAGATTGGCCAGTCGGGAAAAATAGTTGCTCCAAAGCTTTATATAGCCTGCGGTATTTCAGGTGCTACACAGCATGTAACAGGTATGGTTGGTTCTGATTATATAGTTGCTATAAATAAAGATGAAGATGCTCCTATATTTGATATAGCCAATGTTGGTATTGTTGGAAACGTAATGCAGGTAATACCGGCAATGATTGAGGAAATCAAAAAGTTAAAGGCTTGATTTAAGAATAGAAAAAATAAAATTTATTGTGGATGCAAAAGAGAGCCGTTTAAACGGCTCTCAAACTGTCGAAAAAGTTATTATAAAAAGTAATTCTGTACAATAGTTAATTATTTGGGCGAAGTCTATCAAAGTTTAGTTCAAGCCTTTTTAAAGGCTTGCAGGGTTGGTGGGACAGAGTCCTGCCGGTTTTCATTACTTTCAGGCGCATTTTTAAGGGGTTAGGGGAGCTTTTTGCAAGTGAAAAAACTCCCCTTAATAATACCTTTAAGCAATTTTATATTTGATATAGGGTTTTCTGCATGCTGGAGAGCCATTTAAACGGCTCTCAAATTTTATAAATAAAAGATTAAAACTGTTTTTAATAGAAAAATCACAAAACTAAGGCTATACTTTATACTTTTATAATTACTCTTTTTTATCTTCTTTATTTTTATCTTCTTTGTCCTTACGTGAGGTACAATCCATAGAACAGCCTGCACAGTTTCCTCCACAGCCACCGCCGTTTTTGGCGTTTTTCTGAATTTTTCTTATAGATGTGTAAAACAAAATAAACACTATGGCAATCAGTACAAAATCTCGTATGTGCATTTTTTATCTCCCTTTTGTTTTAAAAAAGATTTAATATAAAACCACCTATATTATATACCACAAATGCCGCAAGCCATGCCATAACAATTTGGAAAATAATTACCTCAATTGCAGCCGCAGTGCTGTTCATTTCTCTTCTTACTGCGGAAATTGCGGCAACACATGGCGTATAAAGCAATGTGAATATAAGGAATGAAAACGCCTGCATTGGTGTGAATATAGATCTAAGCACATCTATACTGTTGCTTCCGGCAAGAACGGCAAATGTACTTACAACAGCTTCTTTTGCGGTAAATCCTGTTATAAGCGCCGTTGAAACACGCCAGTCATTAAATCCTAAAGGCGTAAAAATCGGAGATACAACTTTTCCTATAAGAGCAAGCATACTCATTGAACTGTCGCTTACTACATTAAATCTGGTATCGAATGTCTGAAGAAACCATATAACTATTGTAGCTACAAATATAATCGTAAATGCTCTTACGAGGAAATCTTTGGCTTTATCCCACATAAGAAGTATAACACTTTTAAAGCTCGGAAGTCTATAGTTTGGAAGCTCCATTACAAACGGTACGGCATTGCCTTTAAAAATTGTATTGTTAAATATGTATCCGCTTAAAATTCCCATACATATACCGAAAATATAAAGCACTATCATTACAAAAGCTTGATTTTTAGCAAAAAACGCAGCTGTCAAGAGCGCATATATAGGAACTTTGGCGCTGCAGCTCATAAAAGGTATGAGCAGTATTGTCATCTTGCGGTCACGTTCACTTGCAAGTGTTCTCGTACTCATTATGGCCGGAACGGAACAGCCGAAGCCTATAAGCATTGGCACAAAGCTTCTGCCTGAAAGGCCAATCTTTCTAAGCAGTTTATCCATTACAAATGCTACTCTTGCCATATATCCGCTGTCTTCAAGTATGGATAAAAAGAAGAAAAGAGTTACTATTATTGGAAGAAAACTTAAAACGGAACCTACACCGGCAAACACACCGTTTATTATAAGAGAATGTACAACGGGATTTATGCCGTATGCAGTAAGTGCTATATCTGTTATATGTGTTACATATTCTATTCCGTAATCAAGTATATTGCTTAAAAATTTTCCTATAATGCCAAATGTAAGAGCAAACATAAGAAGCATGATTCCTATAAAAATTGGTATTGCGAAAAATTTATGCGTAAGCACGCTGTCAATTTTCAGACTTCTCAGATGTGCCTTGCTTTCACCTGTTTTAATTACTGTGTCTGCGCAGGCCTGTTCAATAAATGAATAACGCATGTCTGCAAGAGCGGCTTCACGGTCAGTACCCAAATCACGTTCCATTTCTTTAACGTTATGTTCTATCATATCCAGCTCGTTATCAGTAAGCTTCAGCTTTTTTTGCATAGGCTCGTCGCCTTCAATCAGCTTTGTTGAAGCAAAACGAGGTGATACCTGTATTCTCTGGGCATGGTCCTCAATAAGATGTGCTATTCCGTGTATTGCTCTGTGCACAGCACCTGTACAAAAATCCATTCTTTCAGGCAGTTTTTTGTTTTCGGCTACATCTATAGCAGCCTCAATTAAATCCTCTACACCCTCATTTTTAGATGCTACAATAGGTATGAGAGGCACCCCCAAATGTTTTTGAAGCTCTCTTATCTTTATAGAATTTCCGTTAGCCCTTACCTCGTCCATCATGTTAAGGGCTATAACCATAGGCATATTAAGTTCTATAAGCTGAAGACTCAGATACAGATTTCGTTCTATATTTGTAGCATCAACTATATTTATTATACAATCCGGTCTTTCATTTATAAGAAAGTCTCTTGTAACTATTTCCTCGCTTGTATACGGCGAAAGCGAATATATTCCCGGCAGGTCAACAATTGTTATATCGCTGTGCCCGCGCACAGTGCCTTCTTTTTTGTCTACCGTAACACCGGGAAAATTTCCGACATGCTGATTAGAGCCCGTAAGCTGATTAAAAAGCGTTGTTTTACCACAATTTTGATTTCCTCCAAGAGCAAATATCATTTAACTGCCTCCTCGGACACCACAATTTTTTTGGCATCATCAAGTCTTATAGTAAGTTCATAGCCGCGAAGATGTATCTCTATAGGATCACCCATAGGCGCAACTTTTCTTATCATTACATCTGTTTTAGGTGTAAGCCCCATATCAAGAAGCCTTCTTCTTAAAACGCCGTGTCCTGTTACAGCTATGATTTTGTGTTTCTCGCCTATTTTGCATTGGGCAAGTGTCACTCCTGTCAACTCCTATCTAAAATCTATGTTTTCTTATTTTCTCTGAATTGTCAATATTAATATATATACAGAATACCATTGCATTTTAATATTTGTCAACACAAGAAAAGCCGTGGCTAACATTTGTAAGTATGTTACAACAAATAAATATCGTTGTCAATACAAAAGAAAACTATAACTAACGTTCGTTAGTTTTCATAATAAATCAATGGTTTGTGTGTTTTATTTGTTTAATTTTATTTTAGAAAATAATTAGTCATACAAAATTATGAATTTTCATTTTTATACAATTTTCAACATACGGCCTTATTAATATGATATAATTACATAAAATCGCTATGGAGGTATAAAAATGCGTGATATAGATATTTCTAAAATAACCGAAGCAGTAAAAAATATGTGCATAAAAGCAAATATAGACCTTAACGATGATATTTATAAAGCTATGGAAAAAGCAAGAGAAAATGAAAGATCTCCTATAGGGTGTGAAATGCTTTCTCAGCTCTTGAAAAATGCCGATATTGCAAAAACTGACCGTGTAGCTATATGTCAGGATACGGGAATGGCAGTGGTTTTTGTTACAATAGGACAAGAGGTGCATATAACAGGCGGATTGCTAAAAGACGCTGTAAACGAAGGTGTAAGGCAGGGTTATAATGAAGGGTATCTCAGAAAATCCGTTGTAAAGGACCCGTTTATAAGAGTAAACAGCAATGATAACACTCCTGCAATAATTTATATTGATTTAGTTGAAGGAGACGGTCTTAAAATAGATGTAGCGCCAAAAGGTGCCGGAAGCGAAAACATGAGTAAAATATTTATGCTTAAACCTGCCGACGGAATTGAGGGAGCCAAAAAAGCCGTGCTTGAAGCAGTGGAAGCAGCAGGGCCAAACCCGTGTCCTCCTATGATAGTCGGAGTAGGCTGCGGTGGGAATTTTGAAATGAGCGCATACCTTGCAAAAAGAGCACTGCTTAGACCTGTGGGTTTACATTCCGATAAGCCTCATATCCGTGAAATGGAGGAAGAACTGCTTGAAAAGATAAACCGTACTGGAATAGGACCTCAGGGGCTTGGTGGCAATACAACGGCTCTTGCAGTTAATATAGAAAGCATGGCAACCCATATTGCATGTATGCCTGTTGCCGTAAACATAGGTTGTCATGTGACAAGACATACGTCATGTGAGCTTTAATTAAGCTTTAATTAAAGGGAGGAAGTATAAAATGGATATAAAAGTAAATGCTCCGCTTTCAAAAGAAGAAGCATCAAAACTAAAAGCGGGCGACATTGTTAAAATAACAGGCACTGTATATACCGCAAGAGACGCCGCTCATAAAAGAATGCTTGAACAATATGATAAGACAGGAAAATTCCCTTTTGATATGAGAAACGCCGTTATATATTATGCAGGCCCGGCTCCCGCAAAACCGGGACAGGTAATAGGTCCGGCAGGCCCTACAACGTCTTATAGAATGGACTCTTTTGCGCCTAAGCTTATGGACTTCGGTCAGACAGGAATGATAGGAAAAGGAGCAAGAAACAAGGAAGTTATAGAAGCTATGAAAAGAAACAAAGCCGTATATTTTGCGGCTACGGGTGGAGCTGCCGCTCTTATTTCAAGCCACATCAAAAAATGCGAGATAATAGCATATGAAGACCTTGGGGCCGAAGCCGTAAGAAAATTATATGTAGAAGATTTTCCGGCAATAGTTGTTATTGATACGGAGGGAAACAACCTTTATGAATCCGAAAAGGAAAAATACAGAACGCTTTAAAATACTGCTTTTGTTAATACCTCTTATTTTTTTGTTTACATCCTGCGGACAATCTCAATCAATATCAAGCAGCAGTGAGTTGTCCTCATCATATATAAGCAGTGCTGAAAGCTCAAGCAAAATTGAGCCAGAACCTACACCGCCGGTGGTGCATACAGCTTCTTTGGCCGTTATAGGTGACATGATGGTACACAGCTATCAGTATAACGAAAGCTATGACAGCAAAACAGGAACTTATGAGTTTGACCATAATTTTGCGGCTGTAAAAAAATATCTTCAGGCTGCCGATTACTGTATAGGAAATTTGGAAACGGTACTTGGAGGAGAGGATATTGGAATATCGGATTATCCTAATTTTAATACGCCGGACAGCTTTGCCGAAGCTGCAAAAAGAGGCGGCGTAAATTTTGTAACAACAGCTAACAATCATTGTGCAGACCGAGGAACAGACTCGCTTTTAAGAACTTTGGACGAGCTTGACAAAGTTGGAATTGACCATACAGGCACATATCGTTCTCAGGCAGAAAGAGATAATATATTTATAAAAGACATAAACGGTATAAAATTTGCTTTTCTTTCTTATACATACGGAACAAACGGTATGCCATACGCTAACAGCTATAATGTTAATATATTAAGCGATGGCCTTGTAAAAAGTGATATTAAAAGAGCCAAGGAAGAAAATCCGGATTTTATAGTTGTTCTGCCGCATATGGGAGTTGAGTATCAGACACAGCCTAATGCTGAGCAAAAGCGTATAGTAGACATGATGTTTAAGGCCGGTGCCGATATAATACTTGCCAGCCATCCTCATGTTCTTCAGCCCATGGAAGTGCGTGATATAGCAGACGATGACGGAAATACAAGAAAAGGCTTTGTTATATACTCTCTTGGAAATTTTATATCGTCCCAGACAACGCCTCCGAGAAATGCGTCTATAATTCTTAACATAGACACTCAAAAAGTAGGTGATAAAAAAGCGGAAATAACAAAAATTTCTTTTATACCTATATGGACGCAGTTTAGAAACGGAAAAAATCAAAATGATTTTGTTGTACGAAGTGTGTATGATGTTTTGTCTTTGCCGGAATCTGAGCAGAAGGAAAATTTCAGAGCTAAGGATTTGCAGCGTCTGAGAGACATACATTACGAAACCACATCGCTACTTCTTAATAAAAATATACCTATAAAATATATTCAAAACGAATATGTGTTTTATCAAAAAGACGAAAAGGAGGTATCCCAATGAAAATAGGACTGTGTGTATTTTCACAAAATATTGAAAGAGCTGCTGAAGCCGGTTATGACTACATTCAGCTTCCGGGATTTGAAATGGCGGAGATGACTGATGACGAATTTAAAAACGTTGCAAAAAGAGTTGAAAAGTGCGGCATAACAGTTTTAGGGTTTAATGCCTATTGCACAGGAAGGCTTCCGATAGTATCTGACGGATTTAATGAGGAAAATACAAGAAAGTATGCCGACTTGCTCTTAAAAAGAGGATGCATGCTCGGGGTTAAAAATTTCGGCATAGGAGCGCCGTCTGCAAGAAAACTTCCAAAGGAAGCGGACGTTAAAAAAGCATGGGAAAACGGCAGAAGGTTTTTAATATCTACTGCTGAAGAGGCGGAAAAGTTTGGTATAAATGTACTTGTGGAATCACTTAACAAAAAGTGCTGTGATTTTATAACCACTCTTTCGGAAAGCAAAAAAATGGTGGATGAAGTTAATATGAAAAATGTGTATATGATAGTGGATTTTTATCATATGGAGGTAAACGGCGAGGATTATAAAACGGCTGTTAAATATTTGCCGTATACGTATGATGTACATATAAGCGGCTGCGGACCAAAGTATGAACGGCCGTTTATAAATGAAAGCAATATGGATGAACTTATTAAAATTTCCGGTATTCTTAAAGACTCGGGATATAACAAAACTTTGTCACTTGAACCTGACAATTGGGATTTTAAAAAAGCATCTGAAAGCTTTAAAATTTTAAGAGAAACTTTTTAATACTTATTTTTCCAAGTAAAGACTTCATGTTTGTATTTTACTGCATGAGGCCTTTTTAATTTTGAAATGAAATAATATCCAAGTAAATGTTAATAAAATTGACTTTATGTCGATTAATAAAAACAGACTCGTGCAGAAAAATGACTGGCTAACAAGGGAGGATAACTATGATAGAAGAAATGCTTGAATACAATAAGAAATTTGTTGCAGACAAAAAATATGAAAGATATAAGACAAGCAAATATCCGGATAAAAAGATAGCTATTCTGACATGTATGGACACAAGGCTTGTGGAGCTTCTTCCGGCAGCTTTGGGAATAAAAAACGGCGATGTCAAAATGATTAAGAATGCAGGAGGAATGATTTCAAACCCGTTTGGCAGTGTTGTAAGAAGTCTGCTTATAGGCATTGTTGAGCTTGGAGTAGAAGAAGTAATGGTAATAGGCCATACGGACTGCGGAGTTGCAGGTGTAAATGCCGATAAAATGATAAAACACCTTACAGAAAGAGGCATATCTCAGGAACAAATCGATATGATGAGTTACTGCGGCATTGATTTTAAATCTTGGCTTAGAGGCTTTGATTCTGTGGAAGATTCTGTGAAAGAAACAGTTGAGCTTTTAAGAAAACACCCGCTTATTCCAAAAGATGTAACAATAACTGGATATATTATGGATTCCTATACAGGTGAGCTCACATCTATTGATATTTAATTTACAAGCTAAAAGAGATACAATATACAGCTTTTTTGTCGGAAATTGTCAGAATTTGTATCATATAAAATATTGGTATGATATAATGATGTAAAAAGATTAAGGGGGAGATGGCGTTATGATTAAATTTTTAGATGACGGAAATATTGATATGGATGTGCTGGAAATTGGGGATATAGTTGATATTCAGCTTCTGCAGAATTTTCAGGATAATTTTGCCATAGGAATGAATTGTGCAAGCGTTACAGTTGATAGAAACGGTAATCCGGTTACAAGGCCCAGCTCTTACACAAAATTTTGCAGTGAGTTTGTAAACAAATCAATGATTGGTCAAAAAAGATGCGCTGAATCGCATCATCAAATGGGCTTAGAAGCAGCTCGCACAGGAAGACCGTATATTGGACAATGTCATGCGGGACTGATTGATTTTGCCGCTCCCATTATTATAAATAATGAGCTTATAGGCACTGTGCTTGGAGGTCAAATTCTTGCCGACAAACCTGAGGAAGACTTGTGCCGCAAAGTTGCGCGTGAGATTGCAGTAAATGAAAATGAATTGGTTAAAGCTGTTAATGGTGTTACGATAAGCAAAAGACAAAACATAACCGCAGCTGCCGAGGTTTTGTTTATTGTAGTAAATGCACTTGCAAAAAATGGATACACAAGAATTAAATTGGAAAATATTGCAAAACAGCTTTCGGATAAATTTGTTGAAATATCGGCCACATTGGAAGAACTTGCCACTGCTTCTCAAACTGTTACGGAACAACAGCAGAAATTAAATAATGAAATTGACAAAGTAGGCAAATTTAATGAGAAAATAAACGATATTTTGAAATCAATAACTAAGATGGCTACAAATACAAGAATTCTTGGCATAAATTCTTCAATCGAAGCAGCTCATGCCGGAGAAGCCGGAAAAGGATTTGCTATTGTAGCAAGAGAAATACAGACATTAGCCGAAAGTTCAAAAGAAATATCCGATGAAATCTTACAGTTTACCAGTCAAATTAAGGTTTCCATTGATACTACAATTGACCATTCGCAAATGACATTGGATACGACTCAGGCACAGTCAAGCGAAATAGAAGAAGTTGCAAATAATGTTCAGCAAATGGTTCATTTGACTTATGAATTAGATAATATGATGAAATCTGTAGAATAATTAAAAATATCAAAAGAGAAGCATATGCTTCTCTTTTTTGTTTTATAAAAACAGAGATATTATTGGTATTGTGGCCATAGAAAGCAGTGTTGAAACAAATATATTTTGTGATGCAAAAGCCTCATCACCGTTATATTTAGAGGCAAGTACGGCAGTGTTGCTTCCGGCAGGCATTCCGGCAAGAAGTACTGTTACACCTGTAACCACTTCATTTGTGCTCAGTGCTTTTAAAATTACAAGAAAAACAAGCGGAATTACAATTAGCCTCAATGCTGCAAAATAAAAAACAGGGCCGTTAAATATTTCTTTCGGCGATATTTCTGCAAGTATCATGCCTACTACTATCATTGAAACAGCCGTGGAACAGTTCCCTAAACTGTTTATAGACGATATAACAAATTTCGGCAGAGGAAATCCCAAAAACATAAGCACTATGCCTATAAATACTGAAATTATACAAGGATGTGTAAGAAGAGTTTTTATTACTTGCTTTCCGCTTGTCTTTACAAAAAGAGCTGTTCCGAATGTCCATGTAAATATTCTTAAGGGAAGACATTCGATTGATGCAAATATAAGCCCTGCAGAACCATATATCCCTTCTGATACGGGCATTCCTATGTACGCAGCGTTTGAGCATATTGTTCCGGCTCTTAATACGGCTATTCGCCCCTTGTCTTTTACCATTTTATATAGATATTTGGATGAAAAAACATAAACTATCTGTGCCGCAAACGCAAATATAAGTGCCTCGCCTGTTTCTTTAAGCAAGTCAATTGAAAAATCTATGTTAAAAGATTTTATTATCAGACATGGCAGAAATATGTCTATAAGTATATTTATAATGCTTTTTCTTGCTTCATGTGATACAAGCTTTTTCTTTCTCAGGAAAAATCCAACCCCAAGCAGAACAAAAAGCATTAGCTGCAGCTGCACTACATCAATAAAATTTACCAAATTATGTCAACCCCTTTTGTTGCAGTGCAGAGCCCTTGGCTGCATTTGGGCCCTGTATTGCAAAATGTCTAAAGAATTTCTGCATGACAAATTATACATTAAAACAAAATATTTGTAAAATTAATATTTAACATATATAATATACATAACTTTTATATTTAAAAATGTTAAGGACGCGATAAAATGGATAACTGTCAGATAGAGGCGTTTCTTGCCGTTGCGCAAACGGGAAATATAACAAAGGCTGCAAACATGCTTTATATTTCACAGCCGGCTTTAAGCCACAGAATAAGCACTCTTGAGGAAGAAACCGGTAGCAAGCTTGTAACGCGTCAAAAAGGAATAAGAAGTATTACCCTTACAAGAGACGGACGCTCTTTTTTGTCTATTGCGCAGAAAATGCAGCAGCTTTTTATGCAGTCGAAAAATTTAAAGGCACACAGTGATACTGCAAAGTTTGAAATTGCAGCTGTAGACAGTATAAACTCGTATATATTGCCAAAGGTATATAAGCGTTTTATGTCAAGAAAGCTGCCGGTTTCGCTTGATATTCACACTATACATTCAAATGAGGCTTACAAAATGGTTGAAAACCATGAAATAAGCATAGCTTTCATTGCTTTGCCTATGTATTCAAACAAAATAGACACAGAGCCCTTTTTCCATGAAAATTTATGTTTTATATGCTCAAAGGGCAGGTTTAAGCAACAAAAAATAACTCCCGATATGCTGGATGTGAAAAAAGAAATTATACTTCCTTTGGGACCGCAATTCAGTGTGTGGCATGATTATTGGTTTGGGGAGGACGCAAGGCCAATGGCACATATAGATACTATAAGCCTTATTGAGAACTTTATTGCAGGAAGCGACAATTGGGCAGTAGTGCCTTATTTTGCGGCAGGGTGCATGGAAAAACTTGGAAGAATAAGCAGACATGAAATAGAAGACGGACCAAAAGACAGAGTATGCTATATGCTTACTTTGCCTAATGACGAGACAAAGCAGTGCAAGGAAATTTTTGTAAAAGATATGCGCAGTTACCTTTCAGAATGTGAAGGCATTGAAGTACTGTAATGACTTAATTAGTTGAAAATTAAAATATTTGGTGATAAAATATTCAAAAAAACAGGGGGCTTTTATAATGAAATATGGTTTTCTCGGTTCGGGAAATATGGCATCGGCTATTATAAACGGAATGATAAAAAACGGATTCTGCAAGGGATATGACATACTTGTTTTTAACAGGACTGCTGAAAAGGCTGAAAAATTATCCAAGCAGTGCGGAGTAAAGGTTTGCTCAAGCCAGAAAGAGCTTATTGAAAATTCGGATGTGTTTGTTATATCGGTTAAACCAAATGTGCTTGATGAGATAGCTTCGTCAATAAAAACCGATTTAGGTGACAGAAAACCTCTTATAATATCCATTGCCGTGGGAAAGACACTTGATTTTTTGAAAGATAATTTGGGAAACAAAGCTATTGCAAGGGTTATGCCTAATATAAACGCAAAAGTGTTGGCTTCAGAAAGCGGATACTGTGCAAATGAAAATTGTACACCTGAACAGAAAAAAATAGTTTATGATATATTTTCGGCTATAGGCTCGGCTATTGAGATACCGGAAAAATTTTTCGGAATATTTGGAGTGATTGCTGGCTCGTCTCCGGCGTTTGCGTACATATACGTAAACGCTTTGGCAAAAGCCGCTGTAAAAGCGGGTATGCCGAAAGCCCAAGCTTTGGAAATAGCCGCAAATACTGTTTTGGGCAGTGCAAAAATGGTACTCGAATCAAATGAACATCCATGCAGCCTTGCAGATATGGTATGCTCACCTGGAGGAACAACTATAGAGGGTGTTTGCACTCTTGATGAATTGGGTTTTGAAAATACCGTAATTAAAGCTTTTGACGCTGTGCTTGAAAAAGACAAAAAAATAAGCGGAAAATAAAACTATGTAAATATATACTGTAGTATTGATTAAATATAAACGCCCTTTGTCATATAGACATTGGGTGTTTTGTTTTAAAATTAAGATTATAGACTTATAAATAAAAAAACACTCTGTTTGTTAGAATACATCAATATCTAACAAACAGAGTGAACTTTTTAAGAAAATTGAAGATTTTTATTTAATTACTTATTCTGGAAATCAGCTGCTCTTTTTTCCATGAAAGCCGAAACACCTTCGTTTTTGTCTTCTGTTGAGAAAAGAAGGCCTGTAAGGTCTTTTTCAAGCTCAAGGCCGTCAGCCATGTCAAGGTCTTTGCCCTTATTGATGGCTACTTTAGCCATGGCAACAGCAATAGGAGCCTTTGTAAGTATAAGTTTCATCATTTCTTTTGCTGTAGGCATAAGCTCTTCAGGAGATACGACTTTGTTTACAAGACCGATTTTTAAAGCTTCATCGGCTTTAACCTGTCTTGCCGTGAATATAAGCTCTTTAGCCATGCCATATCCTACAAGACGAGGAAGTCTTTGAGTACCGCCGAAGCAAGGCATTAGACCAAGGTTAACTTCCGGCTGACCGAATACAGCGTTTGTACTTGCAACACGTATATCGCATGCCATTGATATTTCATTTCCGCCGCCGAGAGCATATCCGTTTACAGCAGCAATAACCGGTTTTTCAAGTCTTTCTATAGCGTTACAGGCAGCTTGTCCATTGAGTGAAGCTGTTCTTCCGCCCATACCGCCGAGAGGCTTGAATCCTGTTATATCAGCACCTGCAACAAAGAATTTCTCTCCTGGAGCCGTAACAATTACACCTTTTACGGAGTCATCTTCACCTATGCAGTCCATTACTTTAACGATTTCAGCAAGCATTTGAGTGCTGAGAGCGTTTGCCTTTGGCCTGTTCATTGAAACGGTTGCGATACCGTCTGAATCAACATCGATAAGTAAGTTTTTAATAGAATCTTTAAGTTCAAGAATTTTCATTGAAATTGTCCCCCTTAGATTATTTAGTGTTTCTGTAATCAAATTTATTGCACTAAGAATAATTATACGGCTAAAATTGTCAAAAATCAATATTGGATACTATCTTATAAAAATATTGCGTTTGCCAGGTCATTAAATTTAAAAAATTGTATAAAAATACAAAATGTATTACATGTTACTATTATGTTCCTGTTATATATAAAACCACTTTTTAATAGGTAAAATTTGTAATTGCCATATAAGTATAATTTTACACATCTTACAAATAATATTTTTACAAAAAAATTAAATTTTTGCAGGAGGCGGAACTATGAAAGCTACCGGTATTGTCAGAAGAATAGATGACCTCGGCCGTGTCGTTATACCAAAGGAAATCAGAAGGACTTTAAGAATAAGAGAAGGCGACCCTCTTGAAATCTTTACAGACAGGGAAGGAGAGATTATACTAAAAAAATATTCCCCTGTTGGAGAACTTGGGACATTTGCAAAAGAATATGCTGAGACACTTGCTCAGACAGCAGGACATATAACATGTATTGTGGACAAAGATCAAATAATAGCAGTGTCAGGAGGTCCTAAAAAGGATTTTATAGAAAAGCATATAAGCAATGCTCTTGAGGAATGTATAAACTCAAGGCATATCATTACTGCCAAGAGAAATGAAAGTAATTTTGTACCTGTGCTTGAGGACGATGTTGAGGATGTATATAACTATCAGCTTATAGCACCTATTATTTCCGAAGGTGATGTTTTGGGAGCTGTTGTATTTTTATCACATGATAAAAAGATGGGTGAGGTTGAAGGAAAACTTGCTCAGACAGCAGCTGGATTTTTAGGAAAACAAATGGAACAGTAATTTAAAAATGCGGGATTTAATCCCGCATTAGAGGCTGTCGATAAAATCGACAGCCTTTTGTCAAAATCAAGATTTTGACAAGTACTGTATGTATAAACAGATAAGTTCCAGCGGCACCAATGCCTTGAAACTCACTGTTTTCCTCGACGGAAATGAATTCCGTCTGCGGATAGTGTTGGGAAACTCTTAGTTTCCCAAACCTTTCCGTTATAAAAAAATCTTTTTCTATAATTTTAAATGCGGGATTTGACATCCCGCATTATTTTTCATGTAATTCCTATTGACATTATAGGAATTACATGTATAATATATCCTATAAAAATAATAGGAATAGGGAGTGATGCTTGTGACATTTTATTCTGCACATGTAACATACGGGCGATGTTGATTTTTATAAAGTATTTCAATATTTAAAAATAAAAAATAAAGGAGATATTTTATTATGATATATAAAAATATAACCGAGCTTATAGGACATACGCCTATTATGGAACTTGTAAATGTAGAAAATGAGCTTGGACTTGAATCAAAAATATTGGCAAAAGTTGAGTATTTTAATCCGGCAGGAAGTGTAAAGGACAGAATTGCAAAAGAAATGATTGAGCAGGCCGAAAAAGAGGGCAAGTTACATAAAGGTTCTGTAATAATTGAGCCTACAAGCGGGAATACGGGTATTGGGCTTTCTGCCATAGCTGCGGCTAAAAGATATAAAATAATAATAGTGATGCCCGAAACCATGTCTGTTGAAAGACGTAAGTTAATGAAGGCATACGGTGCCGACCTTGTGCTTACAGAAGGCGCAAAAGGAATGAAGGGGGCAATAGAAAAAGCCGACGAACTTGCAAGAGAAACACCAAACTCATTTGTACCGGGACAGTTTGTAAATAATGCAAATCCTGAGGCCCACAGAAAAACCACGGGACCTGAAATTTGGGATGACACCGACGGAAAAGTTGATATATTTGTAGCCGGAGTTGGAACAGGCGGAACATTAAGCGGTGTGGGCGAGTATTTAAAGAAAAAGAATCCTGACATTAAGATTGTGGCTGTTGAGCCTGCATCGTCTCCGGTACTTTCAAAAGGCACATCGGGACCGCATAAAATACAGGGCATTGGCGCCGGATTTGTACCTAAAACTCTTGATACAGAAATATATGACGAAGTGATTGCGGTTGAAAATAACGACGCATTTGATATGGGAAGAAAAATAGCAAAAAATGAAGGCTTGCTTGTTGGTATATCTTCCGGAGCTGCGGTATGGGCTGCAGTTGAGATTTCAAAAAGAAGTGGGAACAAAGGCAAAAATATAGTTGTACTGCTTCCGGATACAGGGGATAGATACTTGTCTACGGAAATGTTTGAATGACAAATGTTTTTCATAATTAGTTTTAATATATAGAGAAAATAAAGCTTTAGTATTACTATTTTTAATAATACTAAAGCATTTTTTTAAAACAGTGTCTTGTATAAGCTCAAAAATTACAGATTAGTCTAATATTTTTCCATCTGTTGAGATTGTAATAACCTGCCATGGAATAAACTTGCCGCTGTTTTGTAATGCTGTTTTTACGGCGTTTTCTATTCCGCCGCAGCATGGCACTTCCATTCTTACAACTGTAACACTCTTTATATTATTATTTGATATTATCTGCATAAGTTTATCCGAATAATCTATGCTGTCAAGTTTAGGACAGCCTATAACTGTAATTTTGTTTATAATAAATTTGTTGTGAAAATTTCCGTAGGCATATGCCGTACAGTCTGCTGCTACAAGCAAATTGGCATTTTCAAAATACGGAGCCTTTACAGGCACAAGTTTAATCTGTACCGGCCATTGATTTAATTTTGATGATACATCTTCTGTTGCATAAACTGTATTTGAATGTTCAATCTTTTTAGATTGTGTTCCCGGGCATCCGCATGCAAGAGTTTCAGGCTGTTTTTTATTTTCCTTTACTGCTTCAGCATCGTAGGCTTTAGCTTCTCTTTCGACAAATGTTATTGCGCCCGTTGGGCACTGCGGAAGACAGTCACCAAGCCCGTCACAATAATCATCACGCATAAGTTTTGCTTTCCCGTCTACAATTGCAATTGCACCTTCGTGGCAAGCCGCAGAACATGCTCCGCAGCCATTGCATTTATCTTCGTCTATATTTATTATTTTTCTTTTCATATTTTTGTCCTCCTTAATTTTTAATGCTTTATTGACTTGTTGGCTTAATAATAATACAATAAAATAAAATATTCTGTTGTTTTTACAACGAAACGAGGAACTTTATGAAATTATCAAATATAATGCTTTTTAAAAACATTAAAGATGAAGATATATTAAAAATACTGGATTATGTACAGGCTAAAAAACAAATATTTCAAAAAGGTGAGTTTATTATAAATGCCGGTGGCAGTTTAAAAAAATTCGGCATTGTTTTAAAAGGCACGGCACATATAATTAACGAAGATTTTTGGGGTGAGAGAAGTATTATAACCGATGTAAAAGAAGGAGATATATTTGGTGAAGTATATGCCGTCATGTATCCGAGAGTATGTGAAGTCAGTGCTGTGGCGTCAGACGAAACAGAAGTAATTTTAATTGATGCGCAAAAAATTATGAACTTTAAATTCTCTTGTGATTTACATTCGGTGTTTATGAAAAATATAGTTGAAATGCTTGCTGAGAAAAACTTGGTACTTACGCAAAAAATAAGACATATGTCAAAAAAAAGAATAAGAGATAAATTAATTTCATACTTTTCATCAGAATCAATTAAAAATAACAGCGTAGATTTTTATATACCTTTTAATCGTCAGCAGCTTGCGGATTTTTTGTCTGTTGACCGCAGTGCAATGTCAAAGGAGTTGTGCCGCATGAGGGACGAAGGTTTAATCAAATTTAGAAAGAATCATTTTCATCTTGAAAAAAATATGTAAAAGGCCGGTTCATTTTCTGAACCGGTCTTTTTTTTCTTTATTATGAATTTTTCTTTGGTAGATCTTAATTTATCAGTCAAGAACTGCAAGAGCCTGTTTGAAGTCTGCGATTAAATCATCTGGATTTTCAATACCTACAGAAATTCTGAACATACCAGGAGTTATGCCCATTTTTCTTCTGTCTGCATCCGGCATATGGCTGTGTGATGATGTTACTGGGTGGTTAAGTGTTGTTCTGAGACCGCCGAGTGTTGTTGCATAGTGTGCATACTGAAGTTTAAGCATGAATTTATCAATCTTTGCTTCGTCTTCCGTATTAAGTATTATGCTCATCATACCTGTCATTGCTTCATCGTTTTTCCAAAGCTTCTTAGCTATTGCTCTTTGCGGGAAGCTGTCAAGGGAAGGATGGTTTACTTTGATTACATGAGGATCTGCTTCAAAGAATGCGGCAAGTTTTGCGGCATTTGACATCTGTTTCTGAACACGAAGGAATACTGTTTCCATACCTCTTATCATCATCCATGAAGGCATTGGGTCTCCAGGTGTTCCGTAAAGCATTCTCATAGGACGTACTTTTTCAATGATTTCATGTGTTGATGTCATGCAGCCCAATATAGCGTCGCTGTGGCCGTTCATGAATTTTGTCATTGAAGAAATCATAATGTCAACGCCGAGAGTAAGAGGCTGGATTGATACTGCTGTTGTAAATGTGTTATCCATCATCATGAGAGCGCCGTGCTTATGAGCAAGTTCTGCTACGGCAGGGATATCAATAAGATTCATTGTTGGGTTAGCACATACTTCAGCGTAAATAAGTTTTGTGTTAGGCTTAATAGCTGCTTCGATATTTTTGATATCGTCCA
>JALCQR010000014.1 GCA_022651385.1 Clostridia bacterium
TTTCCAATACATAAACGGCTTTTATAATTCTGTCAGGCCTCATTCTCACAACGGTGGCCTGTCCCCAATTCAAAGGGAATCTTTATTTCTTTGACATTTACTTGTCTACTTTATTGACTATGATCCAGTCATATAAACTTTTTCTCTTATGTTCATAACCGGATATCCATTTCTTTTAATACGTAAAAAGATAAGCTACATACAAGCTCTGCAAGGCCGATACGGCCATGAGCTTAATTCCTTGCTTACAGATTTTTCAATATGTGTTTTATGTGCCTTAACTCGTTTTCAAGCAGTTCAATTTTAAGCTTGTCCTCAAGATTTTCACGTTTTTTCTTGTATTCAAAATGCCACACAATAGTTGATACAAGAACACACGTTCCCAAAAGCAAAATTAAAATTACCTTTTCCATTTCTTTTTCCTCCTTAATATAGTTGATTTTTTGTATTGTCCGTTGGTTATGCGCCGCACGGATTGTATATATGCTTTTTTGGGGGAATAGCTTTTTGTCTGCACGACGCATACCGAAATCTTTAAAAAGCTTGTCCTTAAAAATATCGGTATGCGGCCGGAAGCCCCGGCGGCATACTCAAAATTTATGTATCGCTCAATTTCTGTGCTGTCTTTTATTGTTATCGTTTTTCTTGTCAGGCGGGTTTTCTTTAAACCCCGCTCCTAATAAAGCGTCCCTGTTCCATTGTGTGGCTCTGCGTCTAAGTTCGTCTTTTGGCATTCCCTCTACCGGAAGTATCGTTCCGTCAGGTTTTATAAAAACCGTGTCGGCCTTTAAAGGCTCGTCTTTTTTCCTCATTTTTCATCACCTCGGTTTATTCTATGACCTTCTTGCTTGACCCTATTCTTGAGGTTTTTGCAATTTTTCAACAAAAATAGTCGTTTTCTCTTTAACTTTTTTGCTTCTTTCTATTGCCATTTGTTTTAAAAACCCCTATACTTTTCTCAAGTAAAATTTAGGGAGTTGATTTTTTTATGATTTCTATGCAGTCAAAAATTTTAGTCAAAATAAAAGAAGAAAATTATATTTCATACGGCGACCTATTAAATTTCATGATTAAAACATATGGCTACAATATCAATGATGTTCACTCCGTTTTAATGTGCTTAATTGATGCACACTATATTACCTCCTCAAATAGTGATGTTTACAATTCTTGTTTATCTCTTAGTGATTCTGGAATTTTGTATGTATTGACTGATATAGAATTCAATGAAAAACTTAAAATTGAACAAAGAAAGAACTCATTTTGGCGTATAATCACTATAACCATTTCTTTAATATCTGCTGTGTCAGTATTCTGGCAAGCATTTTACAATCATTTAATTCATTGATGTTATTAAAATCCTGAATATAATTGCCAATGCCGGAGCGGCAATTACAATTACATACGGATATTTGTCAATAAAATCACTTGCTTTTTTTAACTTGAATAATGCGGCTATTGATATTATTAAAAATATTAATTCAGCCACCATTATTGAATGTAAAATAATTCTCATTCGTAAGTTTTCACATCATTTCTTCCTTGCTTAACATTGTTTTTTACTGCCATCTATAGCCAGTGCTGCGCCCTCTGCCATATACAAAAACCTTATTCTTTCCGGCTTTGGTAGTTTTTTGATAACTTTTGTTAGTTTTTCCATCTCATCCAAATAGTCATATGGATACATAATTTGTACTGTATCAGCCATTTTGTTTGCCTCCTTTTACTTTTGTTTTGTGCTTTAAACACATGATAATTCTATTTTTTGTGTTTTTCAAGCATTTCCGGAAAATAATTTTGTGATTGACACACAAAATCCAAAGTGATACTATAAATATAAGGAGGTATACAAGATGTTGAATGATAGAATTAAGCTATTAAGAAAAGAATATCTCAAACTAACACAAGAAGAATTTGCATCAAAAATCAAAATCAGTAGAGCAAATTTAGGAAGTATTGAAACAAAAAGAATAAATGTAACTGACAGAGTTATATCAGATATATGTAAAGAATTTAATGTAAATAAAGATTGGATACTGAATGGAAGTGAACCTATCTTTATTAAACCTGAAAAATTTAGTCTTGACGCTTTTGTAAAAGAACACAACATGTCAGATTTAGAACTTGAAATAATAAAAAAATATTTTGAGCTTGAACCAAGTGTAAGAAAAAAATTACTTGGTCTTTTTGAAAATCCAAATACTATAGATAAATCAGAGAAATACTCAAGTGAATTCGGTGTTGATAATAATATTGATAAAGAAGTTGAAAGTTATCGCCGAGAGCTTGAGTATGAAAAAGCTGCGAAAATGTCAGGAGCTTCACAGCCTTTAGAAGACGAAAAGCATGCTTGAAATCAAAATTATAGAAAGAGTGAAAATTTTGGAAATAGAGTTTATAAAAGAGCTTTGCAGGAATAAAAAAATTCGTTGGACTAATCATATATTTGTACGTCTCGTTCAGCGTGGAATATCAATGAATGATGTCACAACAGCCATTATAAACGGAGAGATAATCGAAAACTATCCCGACGATTATCCTTACCCAAGCTGTTTAATACTCGGTCTTACAGTAAATAATAAACCTCTGCATGTTGTATGCGGAACTAATGGTATTGAACTGTGGCTTATAACCGCTTATTATCCTAACGCTGATATGTGGTCAAGTGATTTTAAGACAAGAAAGGAGTAATAAATATGACTTGTTTTATGTGCAAAGGGACTCTGGAAAATAAACTTACAAATTTTATTGCCGACATGGGTAATTGTATAATTATTGTAAAAGGTGTCCCTTCTCAGGTTTGTACACAGTGCGGCGAAATTTCTTATAGCAATGAAGTAGCTGAACAGCTTGAAAAAATTATTGCCGCTACAAAAAACACACTTACTGAAATTGCAATCGTGCACTATGCCGATAATGTGGCTTGATATTTGAAAACTAAAAAAGACCTGATAGCGCAAATATCAGGTCTTAAGTAATTGGAACCGCCACTACTACATGACTGTCCTTACCTCAATATTAATTATTACACGTAACGTAAAAATTGTCAATTGTTGGTGTGGTTTCCTTGTTTGAAAATTTTTATAAAAAATCTTCTTTGTATACTGAACAAGAAGCTTCAATACAAAAACTTGTTAATGAAATTTTAGATAAAAATGACAAAATAAAAGAACTTACAGATAGTCTTGATAATATAAAAAATTCATATGCTTCTCTAATGTCTGATAATGAACAATTGGAAGAAAAGCTGAGACAGACTTCCACTAATCTTACTTATTTTAAAAATAAGTATGAAGACTTAAAAAGTTTATGTGATTCAGTATCTGTTATAAAAAGTAAAATCAAAAATTTAGAAAATATGTTGGATTTAAAGAAAAATGAATACGATAGAGCCCTTGTTCAATTACAAATTAAGCAAGATAAAGAAACTGAATCTGCAAATGAAAAATACCAACAGTCATTAAAAGAACTAAAATTTGAGTATATTAAAAAATATAGAGCTTCAAGATTTTCATACATAAGAACTCTTTCTAATCTTAAATTAAAATTCTCAAAACAAATTGACGAGTATGAAAACTCACTATTTCTTAATGAATATAAAAATCTTCGTAATTATATATCTAAAGAAGAATTTTTCTCTCTTGAATCCGCAAAACGTTACCAGCTTGCACTTGATAGATATAATAACGTTGCTTCAAAAAGCAGTCAGCGCATAGGCCTTGAATATGAAAGATATATAGGTTACCTGTTGGAAATGAAAGGTTATACTGTACGGTATCATGGAGCATTAAATAAATTTAAAGATAATGGTATTGATATTATAGCTGAAGACAGAAAAACGATTATTGCAATTCAATGCAAAAATTGGAAATCTACCTCAGTAGTCAGAGAAAATACCATAACTCAGTTAAGCGGCAGTTTACAGCTTTTAAAAAACGATATGCCTTCTAAATCTAAAAAATATGTTGCTATACTTTGTACAACAACAAATCTCTCCAATGAAGCATTAGAAAATGCGAAAAAATTAAATGTGCGTGTATATGAAAATTTTAAATTAGAGCCCTATCCACTTATTAAATGTAATAATTCAAAATCAGAGAAAATATATCATATGCCGTTTGACCAAATGTACGATAAGGTTTTTATCAGACCTAAAGATGGTGATTTTTATGCCTCTACAACTTCGGAAGCAGAAAGCGCAGGATATCGCCATGCACATGTTTGGCACCCTGATAATGTTTGACCCACAAACGGTATCTTGTCTTATAAAAGTTTGTAAAATCAATTATTTAATTTCCAAATTCTCACTTTGAAATTATTATTTAACTCTAACAATTTGAGGAAGTGACAGACATGGAACATGCGGCAATTTATATCAGAGTATCAACCGATGAGCAGACAGAGTATTCCCCTGCCGCACAAAAAACCGAAATAATGGAATATGCGCATAAAAACGATATGCTTGTAGATTCGGAGCATGTCTTTATCGATGAAGGCATAAGCGGCAAGTCTGCCAAAAACAGGCCGGCTTTTCAACATATGATAGCTCTTGCACGCTCAAAATCACACCCTTTTTCCGTTATTCTTGTACATAAATTTGACCGCTTTGCCAGAAATAAAGAAGACAGTGTTATTTATAAGGCTCTGCTTAAAAAAGACGGCGTGCGTGTAATTTCCGTAAAAGAGCCGATACCCGATGATGATAAATTTGCCGTTATATATGAAAGTATGCTTGAAGCAATGGCCGAATATTATAGCCTAAACCTTGCCGAGGAAGTCAAAAAGACAATGCTCCAAAAAGCAAAAGCCGGAGAATATCAGACAGCGCCCTCTTTCGGTTATATGGCTAAAGACGGAAAACTTGTCATAAAGGAAGATGAGGCAAAGTATGTAAAATATATCTTTGACCAGTATGTAAACAATAATAAGACAATTCTTGAAATTGCAAAGAGCCTTAATGCTATGGGAGTTAAGACAAAGCGCAAAAATGCAATTGAAAACAGGACTGTCCAGTACATACTTCTGAATCCCGTTTATATTGGATACCTTCGTTGGACGCCTTCCGGAAAGACACGCAGAAATTATAAAAATCCCGATACACTAATAGTTAAGTCGACTCATGCGCCTATAGTGTCAGAAGATATATTTCTTGCGGCACGTGAAAAATGGGAGCTGAACCGAAAGAAAAATGTCCCGCACCGCCGTCCGCTTACTGAAGGCAAGCATTGGCTAAGCGGTCTTGTAAAATGCCACTCATGCGGCCGCAGTCTTATTGTATCGAGAAATTATAAATACGGTCAATTTTCTCTCCAGTGCGGCGGGTATAATCACGGCCAGTGCCACGTTTCCCACTCAATTACTTCAAGAAAACTTATTCCCACTGTTCTTAACCAGCTTTACAGTATCGCTACTTCTTCAGATGTGTATAATTCTTTCAGCATTGCGGATACCACCTCAACAGAGTGCGCGGAAAAAATCGACGAAATAAAAAAACAGCTTTCACGCCTTGACTTAAGCCTTCAGAAAGCAAAACAAGCTTACCTTGCCGGGATTGATGATTTAAACGAGTATAGGGAAAACAAAAACATGATTACAAAAAATAAAACCGAGCTTGAAGCCCAGCTTAAAAAACTAAATATTCAGCATACAAAAGATGTTCTTACGGACAAAGATTTTCGCAATTCCTTACTTGATGTTTATGAGGCTTTGTCCTCTGCCACTGTAGACATGGAAACGAAAAAGATGATAGCCCGCCGGTCCATACAAAAAATAGTATATAACAGCGAGACAAATTCAATAAGGCTTTTTCTTTTTACCAAATAGTCATACCCTAATACAGTACGGTGGTGCAGATGGTGAATTAGGAGCTTCTGTTCGGTACCTCAGTCAAAAATTTACTATGGTTACCCCGCAGGCAAGAGCCGTTTTAAATGATATTGCTACAGAAGAATTTGCACACGAAGAAATGATGGGCACAATAACATGCCAGCTTTTATGCGGACTGTGTCCTGATGAAATTATTAAAGGCGGACTTGATCCTTATTATGTCGGTCACGGATTAGGCGTTTATCCTTGCAGCGCAGCCGGCGTTCCGTTTTCGGCAAGCGCACTTCAGAGCAAAGGCGACCCTGTAACAGACCTTTATGAAGATTTAGCTGCTGAAAAAAAGGCTTTGAAAACATACGATTATCTTCTTGACCTTACAATGGACCCTGATGTTATAAAACCGCTTAAGTTTTTAAGAGAAAGAGAAATCGTACATTTCCAGAGATTCGGCGAAGCACTCGATATAGTAAAATTCTATTTAGGTGAAAACAAAACTTTCTGTATGCCTGAAGTTGAATCTGATAAATGTAAATGACAGCCTGTACAGGCGTTTATATAAATGTTTTACTTTTAAGGCGGTGTGGGATTCCATGCCGTCTTAAGACTAAAAAAGCGGACAGCATAAGTAACCGTCCGCTTTTTTATAAGCATATTTTTTCTTTATTTGGAATCTCCGGCTGGAGCGGCAGCCTTTGCAGCTGCAGCCTCAGCTGCCTTCTTAGCAGCCATAGCCTCAATTCTTTCATTCTTTATTGCGTGTTTCGGACACTTCATAGCACAAAGACCGCAGTCTTTACACTTTGTGTAATCAATAACAGCAAGATTGTTTTCAACATGAATTGCATCAAACTTACAGTTCTTCTCACAAATACCGCATCCGATACAGCCCGTTGAACAATTTGCTATAACTTCTTTGCCGAAGTCTTTTGAGCTGCATCTTACAGCAGTCTTTTTGTTCTTTGGTTTAAACTGTATAAGCCCTTTTGGACATGCTTCTAAACATTTTCCGCATGCAACGCATTTTTCCTCATCAACAACAGCAACGCCGTCTTTGATTGAAAGAGCACCAAATGCGCATACCTTTACACAGTTGCCGAGTCCGAGACAGCCATATGCACAGCCTTTTGCTCCACCGCCAGAAAGCTGTGCCTCAAATGCACAGTCACTTATTCCTTTATATTCATATTTCATTTTTGCGTTATTACATGTACCATTGCATTTAACAAAAGCAACCTGAGGCTCTGACTCTTCGGCTGAAACACCCATTATCTCGCCTACAAGAGCTGCAACCTTTGCTCCGCCTACAGGGCAGGCATTTACAGGCGCCTTGCCTTCAGCTATAGCCGTGGCACAGCCAGCGCAGCCGGGATAGCCGCATCCGCCGCAGTTTGCACCCGGAAGCACAGACTGTATCTTGCTTACCTTAGGGTCAACCTCAACTGCAAAAATCTTTGAAGCATATCCAAGGAAACCGCCGAATACGACACCCATGCCGCCAATGCTTGCAACAGCTGTTACAACGTTAATAATTTCCATAGTTTAAGCCCCTCCTGATTAAAGTTTTATCAATCCCGAGAATCCAAGGAAGGAAACTGACATAAGTCCCGCACCTATAAGCGCGATAGGGAATCCTTCAAATGCCTTAGGGATGTCATTGAATTCAATTCTTTCACGGATGCCTGCAAAAAGAACAATAGCAAGCGTGAAACCACCTGCAGCACCAATACCGGATACAAGAGATTCAATAAAGTTATATCCTACCTGCATGTTTGAAACCGCAACACCAAGTACGGCACAGTTTGTTGTTATAAGAGGAAGATAAACACCAAGTGCCTGATAAAGGGCTGGTGAGCTTTTCTTAATAAACATCTCAACAAACTGAACAAGAGCTGCAATAACAAGTATAAATGCTATTGTGTAAAGATACTCAAGTCCGAGAGGAACAAGTATCAGATTATAAACAAGATATGTTGCTGCACAGGCAAGAGTTATAACAAATATAACGGCAATACCCATGCCGGCTGCTGTCTCAACCCTCTTAGAAACACCAAGGAAAGGACATATACCTAAAAACTGCGATAAAATGTAGTTATTAACAAAAATTCCGGCTAATAATATAAGTATTAATCGTACAAACATTATTTATTTCTCTCCCTTCCTTAATTATTCTGCTGTTTTTCTTTTAGCAATAACATGTTTGAAAAGTGCCATTAAAATTCCAAGTGTGAAGAAAGCACCAGGTGCCATTATTAAAAGAAGTGTCTTTGGGAATACATCAGGAAGTACCTTTGCACTGAGGAAAGTGCCTGAACCCAAGAATTCACGGATAGCACCCATAACACCAAGTACGATTGTAAAGCCGAGGCCGTTTCCTAAACCATCGAAGAATGAAGCAACAGGGCCGTTCTTTGATGCGAAACCTTCAGCTCTTGCAAGAATAATACAGTTAACAACGATAAGAGGTATGTAAAGACCAAGTGCATCGTTAAGTGAAGGCAGATATGCCTGAAGAAGCAACTGTACTATAGTAACAAATGATGCTATTACGACTATGAAGCATGGTATCCTGACCGTATCAGGAATAAATTTACGAAGAAGCGATATAACGACATTTGAGCCAACAAGAACGGCTGTTGTTGAAAGGCCCATGCCGACGCCGTTTATTATACTTGTAGAAGTAGCAAGAGTCGCACACATTCCGACTACCTGAATAAGGATTGGGTTGTCGAATATGATACCGTCTCTTAATACTTTAAGGTTATTACTCATTAGTAAGCACCTCCGTTTTCGCTAACCCATTGAAGTGCAGCATTAGCACCTGATGTAACTGCTCTTGAAGTAATTGTTGCGCTTGTGATTGCTTTAACCTGACCGCCGTCTTTATCAACAGCAAGAGTTCCGCTCATGCCGTTAAACTGGCCGTAAAACTCAGGTTCAGTTGACCTTGCGCCAAGACCAGGTGTATCAGAATGCGAAAGGACACGAAGTCCGGTTATTGTTCCGTTAGGGTCAACGCCTACCATCATATCAAGAGGGCCGCCGAATGATGAAACCTCGCAGCTTACAACAAATCCGGCTGCGTTTCCGCTGTTGTCTGTAGCTTTTGCAACTGCAGTAACATTGTCGGAAAGTTTCGCGTCTTTAATATCTTCATACGTACAATCAGGAAGAACAGCTGCCATGGCTTCCTGCTGAGTTTTTATAGTCTGTGCCGCAATAGGCTCTTTTGTAACCTCAGAGCATATTCCGAGAAGAAAAGCACAAACAACACAAATTACACAAAGTCTTATAGCCGGTGTACTTATCTGATTCATGCCTTCTTCGCCTCCTTAACTTTTGGAAGAGCACCAAATATTTTACCTACTACATATTTATCTATAAGCGGTACTCCAAGGTTCATAATAAGAATTGAATATGAAACACCTTCAGGATATGAACCATAAACTCTAATAAGATATGTAAGAACACCGCATCCTATAGCGTATATAATCTGACCTTTCGGAGTCATAGGAGACGTTGTATAGTCTGTTGCCATAAATATTGCACCGAGGAAAAGACCGCCGCAGAATATCTCATAGTAACCCATTCTTACTCCATATCTTCCTATTATAGTTGAAAGAATAAATACCGTTGCAATATATATTACAGGAATTCTCCAAGAAATTACTTTTCTTATAAGAAGATAAACAAATCCTATTAGAAGTGCGATTGCGCATGTTTCACCAATACATCCGCCTATTCCTACGCCTGTTGCAACCTGTGCAAGTGACGGAAGATTGAGGCTGTCAAGTGTAACACCTGAATTTTTAAGAGTTTTAAGAAGTGCGAGAGGCGTTGCTGTTGTAACACCGTCAACCGACCAAGTTGTCATAGCCGAAGGATATGACGCAAGAAGGAAAGCTCTGGCCATAAGAGCCGGGTTTACAAAGTTCTGGCCGATGCCGCCGAAAAGCTGTTTAGCTATAATAATAGCAAAAGCAGCGCCTACAATAGGCATCCACCAGCTTGCACCTACAGGCATGTTAAATGCTATAAGCATACCGGTAACCACTGCACTTAAATCATGTATTGTGCATGGTTTTTTCAAAATTTTCTCATAAAGCCACTCGAAAAAAACGCTTGATACTACAGATATAACTGTAAGCATGAGGGCCTTGATGCCAAAAAATTTAATACCCATCACTGTAGCAGGGATAAGAGCGATTATTACATCACGCATTATGCTCTGAACAGATTCCTTGGAACGCACGTGAGGGGTAGCTGACATTACAATATTATCCATTTGAATTTATCCCCCTTAAATTATTTCTTAGCTTCCGCTGCCTTTGCTGCTTTAGCTTTAGCGGCAGCCTTAAGAGCACCTTCGATTCTCTTTCTTGCGGCAATAGACTGTGCAAGCTGTCTCTTTGCAGGACATTCGAATGAACAGCTTCCGCATGAAATACAATCAAGACCATGGTGTGCCAAAAATCCTGCCGAGTCTCCTCTGAGCGCCAATTTATTAAGCAAATACGGCTGAAGCCCCATTGGACAGTGGGCAACACATTTTCCGCAGCGAATACAGCTGCTTTCCGGCGGAATATAAGCTTCTTCCGGAGTAAAGCAAAGAAGGGATGAAGACGTCCTTGTTGTAGCTGTGTCAAGAGTGTACATAGTAAATCCCATCATAGGACCTCCGGCTATCATTTTGGCCGGTTCAACTTTAAATCCGCCAATCTGGTCCATAATGTCTTTGTAAGTCATTCCAACTCTAATCTGATAGTTTCCCGGATTCATAGGCGCACCGCCTGATACGGTCATAATTTTTCTCATAACAGGCTTGCCCTCAACTATCGCGTTGTAAATGCTGATTATTGTGTCTACGTTGTCAACAATGCAGCCTACTGCCGACGGAAGAGCACCTGACGGAACCTCACGTCCGCCTGTTACAGCGTAAATGATGTGCTTTTCAGAACCCTGCGGGAATTTCTTAAGAAGAGAAGCCACCTCAATATTAGGTATATCCTTTACCATATCGGAAAGAATTTTTATAGCTTCCGGTTTGTTGTCCTCTATACCGATAACGCCCTTTGCCTTAGGGAAAAGACTTAATACTATTTTCAGTCCTTCCACAAGCTTTTCCGGCTGTTCAAGCATAAGGCGGTAGTCACACGTAAGGTAAGGCTCACACTCTGCGGCGTTTACAATTACATGATCGATTTCTTCTTTTGGCGCGAGCTTAACTTGTGTAGGAAATCCGGCACCGCCCATACCTACAACTCCGCCTTCCTTAATTTTATTAAGAATTTCCTCTTTTGTCAGTTTAGTCCAGTCTGGGCATCCCTTGAGACCTTCATATTCTGCCATGAGGCCATCATTTTTGATAACTACAGCAAGTGATTTTCCGCCTGACGGAATAAGAACAGGTCTTATATCCGTAACTTCACCGGAAACACTCGCAAAGATAGGCGAGCTTACGAAGCCTTTGGCTTCACCGATTTTCTGACCTACCTTAACATAGTCACCTTTCTGAACAATCGGCTCACAAGGCGCGCCGATGTGCTGTGACATTGGGAAAAACAATTCGGAGCCTTCCTTAGGAAGAATGACTTTGATGGATTTATCCATAGTCAAAGCCTTAGCGTCATCAGGATGAACTCCACGTTTGAACGTTAAACTTTGCATATTATCCCCCTCTGTTTTGGTTTTTTTACATCTTGTTCATGATGTAAGGATATGATTGTAATAAAAAATTATAGCTGTATAAACCTATTTGTTTCAGGATGCCAATAATAAAACAAACAGGATTTATAATTAACATTACTATTTTAATACAAAACTTCTGTATCAACAACATCTTTTTTGTATTTTAACTGATTTTTTGTTAAATTCAGACAAAATACATTATTTATACATAAATACAGGCTTTTAACGCCATTAGAAGTATACATCTTTTTCTTAAATATGTAAATGTAAAATTGCGCCACGGATAAATGTTTTTTGCATTTAAAATGTCACATACAATTCAAGTCCGTTAAATCTTATTTAATTAATCCATTAGTATTGAAAAAATAACTTCTTTTGCCGCTAAAAATTTAATTTGGTGTAGAGCAAAACATTTTTGAGTAGTATAATATATTTGATTGTTCTTCAATCAGGGAGGCGATAGAAAAATGAATCTTGTGCTGAATACAACTCAAAGATTGCTTTTGAGCCAAAAAATGATATTATCCACAAAAATCCTTCAGATGGATTCACAGCAGCTTTATGAATATGTGAGCAGTCTATCGGCAGAAAACCCTGTTCTTGAGGTTGAGACAAACGAGCGCGAGGATGACAAAGCAGTTTCTCTGCGCAGCAAAATGGAATACCTCGACTCATCCGACGAGCAAAACCGAACATATTACAAATATGAAAAAGAAGACGCTAACGGAAATGATGATTGGAAATTTAAAAGCGAGGATAATGTTTCGTTAAGTGATTTTCTTAAAGAGCAGCTTCTTTTTGCGGACATGCCTAAAAGCGATATCAGGCATATAAAATTTATGATAAGCTGTCTTGATAAAAACGGCTATATGCCTTTCAGCGAAAAAGAGCTTGCATCTGTGCTTAAAATAAGCGAAAACGATGTTAACCGCCTGATGGGCATAATAAAAAGCCTTGAACCTGTGGGAGTCGGGGCAGCGTCTGTAAGCGAGTGTCTGCTGCTTCAGTTAAAGAAAGCCGAAAAAAGAAACCCGACAGCCGAAAAAATAGTTGAGAAATATATTGATTTGCTCGGCAAAAATCAGCTGCATATTATATCAAAAAAGCTTCACGTTTCCGTTTTGGAAGTTGAAAAAGCCGTTGATGTAATACGCGGTCTTAATCCTAAGCCGGGAGCTGCTTTTAATTCGGACGGCGATACAGAATATATAGTACCGGATGCCGTTATAGAAAAAATAAACGGGAAATATGAAATACGCTTTAACGAGCAATTCAGCGCCGATGTGGTTGTAAGCAGTTTTTATAGGAATATAATAAAAGCAGGAAATGATGAAAAAGCCGCCGCGTTTGTGGGCAAAAAAATAAAACAGGCAAATTGGGTAATAAAATGCATTTCAAAACGTCATGAAACAATACTAAAAATAATCAGGACCATAATAGACAGACAAATGGATTTTTTTGAACACGGTCCGGAAAACATACGCCCCCTGCTTTTAAGTGACGTGGCAAATGCGGTAAACATGCATGAGTCCACAGTGTGCCGTGCCGTGCATTATAAATACATCCAGTGCCGCTACGGAGTGTACCCTCTTTCATATTTCTTTCATCAGGTGGCGGCAGTGTCAAACGGCAAGACAATTATACAGGACGATATTAAGAATGTAATTAAGGAAATAATTGATGCGGAAGACAAATCGGCTCCTTTAAGCGACCGCAAAATATCTGAGGAGCTTGAAAAAAGAGGCATTGATATTTCCAGAAGAACAGTGGCCAAATACCGTTCGCAGATGGGGATACTTGGCATAAGCGGCAGAAAGTTTTAAAATGCTAAGGTCTTGTTTTTTTTGCTTTAAACTTTTTTTATAAAAAAGTCATGCATTCTTACATTAATAAATGCAAAAAAATACACGTAAAAAACACTCTGATATATTTCAATGGTTATTGAATATTTCTGTACAATCAGTTAAAATATAGTTGAGCGAATTTTCCGGAGGGAATTTTATGAGAAGATCAAAAAGCAAAAACGGTTTTGTGCTTGTTCTTATGCTTTTGGCCGGAATAGTGATAGGGGGTTTTATAGGTGACTATTGCGGTTCAGTTAAAGCCTTAAGCTGGCTTGGCTACGGCAAAACATTCGGCCTTACATCGCCGTTAAAGCTTGACATAGGCGTGCTTGTGCTGCAGTTCGGCCTTACAATTAAGTTTACTATTGCCGGTATAATAGGCATAGTAGTAGCGGCATTTATTTACAGATTTATATAACACATTATTTAAAAATAAGGAGACGGTAACAATGTATAAATTCATTCTTGCTTCAGCATCACCTCGCAGAAGGTCTATACTTGAGAAATTAAATATTCCTTTTGAGGTAATTGTGAGCGGAGCAGAAGAGCATCTTGAACTGGAGCACTCTCCATATGAGTGGGTTAAGATACTTTCAGAGAGGAAGGCATCTGCCGTAGCCCCGGGTGTAAAAGGCCCTGCCGTAATAATAGGTGCTGACACGATAGTAACGTATCTGGGCAAAATCCTCATCAAGCCTACAAGTGAGGCAGAGGCATTCAGCATGCTTCGTCAGCTGAGCGGGAAAAAACACACTGTATACACCGGTATGACTCTTATATTCATTGACCAAAACGGCAATCGTGAAGTTGAGTCTTATGTAGACGCCACCGAGGTAACAATGCTTCCAATAACCGACGAGGAGATACGCACATACATATCCACTGAGGAATACGCAGACAAAGCCGGCGGATATGCCATACAGGGAAAGTCAAGTGTATTTATAGAATCAATTTATGGAAGCTATGATACTGTTGTGGGACTTCCTACATATATATTATATAAAGCACTTAAAGACCATGGCATAGATATAACCAAATTCTGGAAATAAAAAAGCAAAAATTAAAATCCGCTGTTTTCTATGAAAACAACGGATTTTTTATAAAATTTAGAGCCGGCCTTCACTTTCAGTAATCCGCCTACGGCGGCCGCATATCTTTGCGGTACTAAAAGGCTGGCAGGGTTTGGGACAGAGTCCCAAGATATGCGGCCGCCACAGACTTACTGAAAATGTGAAGTTTAACAAACTTATTTCACTCTTAGACCTTGGTGGCTTTGCCCCCAATACCCCTACCAGCCTTTGAAAAGGCCGGCTCTAAACTTTATTACAGGCTTCGCCTGAAAACCTATTTATATTTCCTCATCCGATTTTTCAATATCGGCGCCTAATTTTCTAAGTTTTTCATCAAAATTGCTGTATCCTCTCTCAATATGCTGTATCTCGCCTATTTCCGTCATACCTTCCGACGCCAGAGCAGCAATTACAAGTGCCGCTCCCGCTCTTAAATCCGGAGCGTTTACTCTTGCACCGGTAAGTTTGTCAACCCCTTCTATTACTGCTGTCCGGCCTTCCGTTTTTATATCGGCACCCATTCTTTTTAATTCCGCAGCCTGCAAAAACCTGTTTTCAAAAACGGTTTCCGTAACCATGCTTGTGCCTTTCGATATTGTCATAAGACTCATAAAAATAGCCTGCATGTCAGTCGGAAATCCCGGAAAAGGCATCGTTTTTATATTAAACGCCTTTTTCTCGCCTGTGGAGTATACATGTATGCCGTTTCTGATTTTCTCGGTTATGGTTCCGTTTTCCGCAAGTTTTGCGCTTGCCGGCTGTACATGGTCCAGCACTGCGTTTTTTAATATAATGTCACCGCCTGTAACAGCAGCGGCAGCCATAAAAGTACCTGTTTCTATTCTATCCGGCATAACAGTATGTTCGGTGCCTTTCAGCTTTTTTACACCTGTAATTTTTATTTTTCCGCTGCCCTTCATTTTTATGTTGGCACCCATTTTGTTTAAAAAAACCGCCAAATCATGAATTTCCGGTTCTTCTGCGGCATTTTCAATCAATGTGGCACCCTCGCTTATTGAAGCTGCCATCATTATATTTTCTGTTGCCCCTACACTCGGGAAATCGAGATATACATAATCACCTTTAAGCTGTTCGGCTTGGGCCGATACATATCCAAACTCCTGATTAATTTTTGCCCCTAAAATTTCAAATCCCTTTAAATGCAAATCAACTGGGCGAGTGCCTATTCTGCATCCCCCCGGAAGCGGTATTTTTGCCTTTCCGGTTCTTGCAAGCATGGGTCCCATAATAAGAAACGACGCTCTCATGCTTGCCGCCAAATTGGTGTCAATCTCATTTTTTGTAATATTTAAAAACCGAATTTTAACAACCTCGTTTTCGTAGCTTACCTCTGCGCCGATGCTTTTTAAAATATCAAGCAGCATGCAGACATCCATAAGCGGAGGCACGCTCTTAATCACACATTCCTCATCGGTAAGCAAACATGCACATAATATAGGCAAAACAGCATTTTTGGCACCGCTTATGTCAACTTCTCCCTTCAGCGGTCCGCTTCCTTTCACAATAAAAAAAGACATCTCCATCACCCTTTCGTAGCTTCTGTTGATAGTATGTCTTTTAAAATAAAATAATATTTAGCCTTTATCAGTTAGTATTAATTTTTCAAAAATGTCAATGCCTGTCTTTGTTTTAAAATTTTTATTTTCAATCATTTTGTAATCCGTGCCGTCCGGAAAATCTCCCTCATCAATATTTACTATAAAATCAGCCTCAAAAAGTATCTGAAGCAGAATGTCGTTTTTTATTGTGTATGTATGGTGATGCCCTATAAGAAAACAAATGCGCTCACGTTCACTTTTTGTAAATCCAAGGCCTATAAGCATTTGGTAAGCAATGGCAGGCCCTAATTTTTCCTGCAGCTGGCCTGAGGCAGAGTTATACTGCTTTTCAGCCTCGTGTATTCCTATGTCATGAAGTACAGCGGCGCATAAAAGCAAAACCTTGTCTCTTTTTCCTATTTTTTCACCGTCGGCTATAACATGCGCAAAAGCTGTCACTTTTAAAGCATGATTAATTCTTTTCATATCAGGAGCATTATATTCAATCATTTTTCTTTCAAGTATGGATACTCTTACCAATATCAGGTCCCCTTTCAAAAAAAAGGACATGGAAAAATATCCTCCACGCCCTCATTGGCACTTTATTTTAAGTTATTATTTATATTTTATCATTTAATTATACCTATATCAATAATTTTATTAAAAATTTTAATTTATTTTATATTGTGATTAATTGTATTAAATAATAATGGAAAATTTAGGATTTTCAGGCGAAGCCTGTAATAAAGTTTAGGTCAAGCCTTCACTTTCAGTAATTTTGCAGGCAAAATCCGCCTGCGGCGTCCGCACATCTTTGCGGTACTAAAAGGCTGGTAGGTATAAAGTCTGTAGGTCTGAAGTCAAAATGCCCGAAAACCCTTTGGCTTTCAGGCATTTTATGTTTATCCGTAGGAGAACGTTTTTATAAATTTCAGCTTACTTTGTCAAAGAGCCTTTTAAGAAATACTACAAGCTGTTCTCTTGTGACAAAGTTTTCGTACTGCTTGTTTCCGTTTTCGTCGCCGGAAATAAGACCGTTCTTTTCGGCCCATTCTCTTGAATCTTTTGACCAGTCTGCCGGTGATTTGCTCTTTAAGCCGGACAGATAGTTGTCCATCATTTCGTTAAATTTTTCCTGTGTCATATCCTCATTCTCGCTTTCCTCAAAATCTTTATAGCAGACATCCAAGTCAAAATCACCGCATCCCGCAATGCTTCCCGTTGCCGTGTACTGCCACATGGTGTCTTTTATGCTGTCCGTGCTGCCCCACTGAGCATTCCAGAAATAACAGCCAAACTCCGACCTGTTTATAACACTTATAAGAACGCTTTTGCTTGCGTATATTCCGCATTTTAAGCCTTGTGACTTCATATATTTAATAAATGCACTGCACATTTCATTAATTAAATTCTTGTCGCTGTATATATTTACGCCGTTTTTGCTTTTGTACCCGTCGGCATCTTCCATGTCAAACCATACAGGCATGTCCAATTGTTTGCCTTTAATAAGGCCGCATACAAATTTTGCTTCCCGCAGTGCCTCCGAAACCGACAAAGCATAGCTGTAATGGTAAACACCAACTTTAAGCCCGGCCGCTTTTGCCATATTGTAATTTTCTTCAAATTTGCTGTCAATGCTTCCAGTGCCGTATGAGCTTCTTATAATGACAAAGCTCATACCGTTTTTCTTAGCCGATGCAAAATCGACATTGCCGTTGTGTCTGCTTACATCAAATCCCTTTATCGTTTAAATCACCTTCTAAATTTGTTAAACATGTCCGTTTACGGTGCTTTTGCCGGTATCCGCCGCATCATTTGTTTTGCCTGTGTCGTCTGTATTGTCGTCTGTTTTTTTAATTGCGTCAACGGCCGAAGAAGTGTTTTCTATTAACTCTTTTACTTTTTTTATAATAGTATCTACATCTACTTCACTTCCGGCGCCTGCCGCGTCAATTTTAGCTTCGGCGCTGATATAGCTTATAAGCGATACCGCCGATATTACGGCTCCGGATATTGTCTGCAAAGTGCTGCTGTCAGCTCCAAGAGATGTGGCAACACCCACAGCCACGCCGGCTATACAGGCCCAAAGTTTTCTTGATGATAATTTTTTTAAAAGCGTGTCCATTTGAAAATCCCCCTTTTTATACAATCTGTATTTTTATTATCATTATATGTGCTTCCTTTGCCAAAGTTGATATATCTTGTCTTTATGTTTTTTGTTTTCCTCCTTCTTAATAGAATGACATTTTTATACCTGTATCCGGTTACCCTTTATATTTTTTAGCAATAAAAAAACCCCGCGGTGTGCGGAGTTTTGGCCGCCGACTTTATCGGCAGTCTTTTGTCTAAATCAGGATTTTGACAAGAACTATATGTAAAACAATAAGTTCCAGCGGATTAAATGCCTTGAAACTTACTGTTTTTCTCGGCGGAAATAAATTCCGTCTGCGGATTAAATTTGGGAAACAAATAGTTTTCCAAACCTTTCCACCACCAGAAATTACTTTTTTTACAGTTATAAACCCCTATATGTGCGGAGTTTTATGCGTTTGCAATATCGTATTTGTTGCTCTTATATTCATATATTTTATTAATATAATCGGCATTAGGTTTCACTTCAAAGTTTTGTGAAACACAAATGATAAATTTCAAACTATGTAAAATCATATTTTGAAATATCAAGTCAAACCTATACCGAATAGGTTTTTTCAAAATCAATAATTCTTCTTTTATATTGCTGTTTAAATCCATAATTTCGTTTAAAATACCGGCTGTTTTAGAAATACTTTGCAGTTCTTTAAATAATTCGCTGTCTATAAGGCCTTCATAACTCGCATTTTTTTTCCTGACAACAAGGATATTTTTAAAGCTGTAATCACCCTTATTAATACTCGAACTATAGATATTCAAAGTTTTTTCAATCTGTTTTTTAATTTCCGGATATTTCTGAAATTTGTTCTTTTTAAGTGCACCGTAATACTTGCGCTGTAGCAAAGACATATTATTTAAAATGCTTGCCGATTTTATCTCTTTAAGTGTTTTATATTTAAAAAAACACAATCCGAAAAAAGAGACTAACACAATGCACAGCAGCAAAGCGTAACAAAGGTACAAGCTATTAAAATATGCCATCGCAACCGCCCCCTTTCTCATATCAATTCTTATTTTTGCTTAATCTCTGAATTATTCTGATATAGTTTTCTCTTTCTTTTGCGTAATCTGCACGCTCGTTTTCAAGAGTTGCACGCAAATCTTCGATTGTTTCCTGATTTAACCTTATGCTGCTATTATACGCATTTCTGATTTCATTGAGACTATTTTTATGAATTTTCTGCATAATTTTAAATATCACGCAAACAAATATTAATAAAACTAATAGAACAAACACAAATGGAACATATTCAGTTGGGACTCTGCTTGCCATATCACTTGTCATTGTAGCTACTGTTTCTCCTATTTTTTCCATAAGCATAACCTCGTAAGCAATCAAATTAATTTTGTCCAATTTTTAATTAAATTATATACCCACTGTAAAAATTTAGCAACGTATTATGATGTGTTTTTTAAATTTAATTCACATATAATGACATTTTTCGATGATATCGGACAAAAACCAGGATAAAATCAAATAGAAAAAAACAAGTATATTTTAAGCACAAGTAAAAAATATCACATCAAAATAAAAAAAGCGCAAATGCCAAAGTAAATTTAGGCAATTACGCTTACGGAGAAAATATATCAGCCGTGTATAGCTCTTCCCAAAGCTGAAAGCGCCGCTTCTCTTGTAGCTTCGCTTACAGTAGGATGCGAGTGAATGGTATTTGCTATGTCCTCCAAACCGGCGCCCATTTTTATTGCCAAAGCGCCTTCCGTTATAAGGTCCGTTGCTCTCGGCCCTATTATCTGCATGCCGAGTATTTTTTTTGAACGGCTGTGGGCAATTATTTTTACAAAGCCTTCCCCGCCGTTTAAGATTATGGCTTTTCCGTTGCCTGCGAGGTCAAAATAGCCAACTGTATAAGAAATTCCGGCTTTTTTGGCGCTTTCCTCACTGTAGCCTACGGAAGCCATTTCAGGGCTTGTATATACGCATGTAGGATTAGTTTTCTCATCGTATCTGCTGTCCATACCCATTATATTTTCGGCTGCCGTTTCTCCCTGCATTGAAGCAATATGAGCAAGCATTGTGCCGCCAATGCAGTCTCCTATGGCATATATGCTGCTTATATTTGTCTCCATGCGGTCGTTTGCCTTAATAGCGCCGTTTTCAACATTTACGCCGGCGGCCTCCAAATTAAGTCCGTCTATAAGCGGCTTTCTGCCTATGCACACAAGCACTTTTTCGGCTTCAAAAGTGTCTGTTTTGCCGTCTTTTTCAACTGTCACAGCCGCCATATCTCCCCGGTCCTCAATTGATATGACTTTTGTGGATGTCTTTATATCAGCGCCGCTTTTTATAAGTGATTTTTCGGCGATGTCCGCCATGTTCTTGTCCATGTTAATTACAAGCCTCGGAAGCATTTCCACAACCGTTACCTTTGTGCCGAGAAAACTGTAAACAGTGGCCATTTCGACTCCTATTACGCCTCCGCCTATAACTGCCATTGACTTTGGCAGTTTATCAAGAGAAAGGGCGCCTGTGCTGTCTATGCACTGCTTTGAGTCTATTCCCTTAATAGGTACGTTTGTCGGAACGGAGCCTGTGGAAATTATAAACTTGTCGGCTCTAAACTCCTGATTACCGGAGTCGGTTTTAATGCTTGCCGTATTTTTGTCAATAAAGCTTGCCTCGCCGTAAATCACTTTTACGCCGTTTGATTTAAGCAAAATGTTTATGCCGTTTACAAGACGCTTTACTACGTTGTTTTTGTTTTCGATTACCTTTGTAAAATCAATTTTCGGGTTTGATATAACGCCTATACTCTCACTGTTTTTTGCCGTGTTAAATATTTCGGCACTGTGAAGAAGAGCCTTTGTAGGTATACAGCCCTCGTTTAGGCATGTACCGCCTATGTGGCGTTTTTCAATAAGCGTTACATCTGCTCCAAGCTGTGCGGCACGTATTGCGGCTACATATCCTCCGGGGCCTCCGCCTATAACGGCAACGGATGTTTTTTTCACGTTTTCCTCGGCTTTTTCCTCTTCTTTCGGTATAAGAGATTCAAAGTCCTCACCGACGGCGCCTATAACTGCTACTGCGTCGCCGCATTTTACTTTTTTGCCTGCACCGGCGATAATTTTAAGTATTGTGCCTTCTGTGTCACACTCAGCCGAGCCGCCTGTTTTTCCCGACTCCACATCATAAAGAATATCGCCTACATTTACATGGTCGCCTTCTTTAAAGTACCACTTTATTATAGTGCCTTCTTTCATTACTATGGATAATTTAGGTAAAACAATAAGCTTTGCCATTCATTTTCCTCCTTTTATAAAAAATACGGGCGTAAGCCCGTGTCAAAGTTTAGGTCAATACTGTCTTCGCAAAAGGCTTAAGACCTTGGTGGTTTTGCCCCCAAACCCTCACCAGCCTTTAAAAAGGCTGGACCTAAACTTTATAGCAGGCTTCGCCTGAAAAACTCAGACGTTATACCTGCCAGCCTTTTAGTACCGCAAAGATATGCGGACGCCGCAGGCGGATTTTGCTTTAGCAAAATTACTGACCATGTACCGCAAAGATGTGCGGACGCCGCAGGCGGATTTTGCCTGCAAAATTACTGACCATGTACCGCAAAGATATGCGGACGCCGCAGGCGGATTTTGCCTGCAAAATTACTGACCATGTACCGCAAAGATATGCGGACGCCGCAGGCGGATTTTGCTTTAGCAAAATTACTGAAAGTGAAGGCCGGCTCTAAACTTTATTACGGGCTTCGCCCCTAAAGATTTACATTACGCATACTACTTATCAGCAGCCTTTGCCTTTAAGAAGCGGGCTTACATCGCCTTCAGGAGGTACTATGCAAAGGAAGCAGAACTTCTCTGTCTTGGACGGATTATAGTTGTAATGCGGATGATTTCCCGGAATGTGTACCCAGTCGCCGTGTTTTACATGATACTCAACGCCGTCAATTGCGAAAACGCCTTCGCCGTCATATACTACTACCCAATGACACCATGGATGTGTGTGTGGCTCTTTCTCGCCTGCACCCGGCTCAAGATTAAAGCATCTCATTACATAATCAGGCCAAAAATGCGTTGGTCCGAAAACAACTTTTTTAGAAGCGTTTTGAATGAAATTTCCCGGTGCCTCCGGAAGGTCCTCTATTTTTCCTACATATTTTTCTTCGCTCATTAATATTCTCCCCTTTTTAATTAGATTTTTTTTTATTATTTTTCAACATCAAGTGTTGCTTTCGCAAAATCAACGCCTTTTCTTATCGAGTCCTCGGCAGGACATCTGAGCTCAACAAGGTCTACAAGCTGTTTAACCATTGACGGGTCGGAATCCGATTTGATTTTAATGTGTGTTCTTATGTTCGTAAAGCCCGGCCTGAATTTAGCATAGCCCATAGCTCCTGCGGAATCCAAATCGCCCTCAACGTCTACCGACATATCGTCAATCTTTATTCCCATAGACTCGGCATAAATTGAGGTAGTTATAGTCTGGCATGCGGCTATGCTTCCGAGAAGCATTTCAACAGGGTTCATTCCCTTGTCTCCGCCGCCGCTTTCTGTAGGCTCGTCAATCTTTATTTTGTGCCCTCTGGCCTCAATATCAACTTCAACATCGCCCACTTTTCTTCCTGTTACCTTATAAGTTTTTTCGTACATTTTCAACTCTCCTTATCAAAAGTATTTTTGAGAATATATTTATAAGATGTACTGCGGTTTGACTTTTTAAACTACTTTTCTTTAGTAAAATAAATATTACGTTTACAAATTATATTTTACATAGTACAATTACTTTATTAAATATCTTTATTAAATAATACCACTAAAACATAATTATGGTCAATCGTAAACTCATTATAAAAATGTAGAAATGACAATATGTTCCGTTAAATATATTTATCAATCATTACTTATATTTAACATGCGTTTCGTTTGGTTTATATAATTATTTGTCATTTTACGTCAGGAGATACAGCAAAATGAATAAAAAACTATATTTTATTGATAATAAAACTCTTAATCCGCATTTTAATCTTGCTTTGGAGGAATATCTGCTCACAATGAAAAAAACAGATTTTCTGATGCTATGGCAAAACGACAATACGGTTGTTATAGGAATAAACCAAAACGCATATGAGGAGATTAATCCTGAGTTTATAGCCAAAAATAAAACCACAGTAGTAAGAAGGACCACAGGCGGCGGCGCCGTGTATCACGACTTGGGGAACATAAATTTTTCATTTATAACAGCTTTGGATGAAAGCGGAGGCTTTACTATAAACGATTTTACAAAGCCGGTAATAGCGGCGCTTTATAAAATGGGAGTTAAAGCCGAGGCAAACGGCAGAAACGATATTACCATAAACAATCAGAAAATATCCGGAAACGCACAGAGAATTTATAAAAACAGGATACTTCATCACGGCACACTTCTTTTTAAACCGGATATTGCTAATATGTCCGCGGCTTTAAATGTGGACAAAAGAAAATTTGAGTCCAAAAGCACAAAGTCGGTACAAAGCCGAGTTGTGTCTGTTTCGGATTATGTAAACACCGATATCTCACACTTTAAGGCAGAGCTTATTAAAAATCTGGCGGAGTATTTTTCTCTTACAAAATACAGTCTTACAGCCGATGATTTAAAATCGGTAAACGAGCTTAAAAATAAGTATTCCAATCCCCAGTGGACTTTCCGTGCCGCACAGCCTATGAATTTTCATTCTTCAAAACGTTTTGACGGCGGTACGCTTGAAATAAATCTTAAAGTGGAGGATGAGTTTATAACATCCTGCCGCATTAACGGCGATTTTATGGCTGTAAGCGATATCTCGCCTTTGGAAAACGCTTTGACAGGCACGAAATTTTCGCCTTTTGAGATAAGGAATAAAATTGCAGGCCTTCCCTTAAAAAATATTCTCGGCAGCATAACAGCCGATGAGTTTATGGAATGTATAGAGAAATGAGGATAAAAATGGAGATTACACTTATTATTGCAGGCAATTTAAAAAAACTGCGCACCGAAAGAAATCTGAGCCTTGGGCAGCTTTCGTCTCTCTGCGGCGTAAGCAAGGTAATGCTTTCACAAATTGAGAAAGGCGACACCAATCCCACAATAAATGTGCTGTGGAAAATAGCAAACGGCCTAAAGGTACCGTATACCGCGCTTCTCGACCAGCCTCCGGACAATACAACTGTAGTAAAGAGGTCCGAAATTATAGAGCAGGACGGGGATAATGAGCATTACCGCATATTTTGTTTTTACCCTAATACGCCGCGTAGAAACTTTGAGCTTTTTCAGCTTGAGCTTGACTGCGGACATAAATATGACTCTATAGGACATTCCGAAAAGTCGCAGGAATATATACTTGTATCGGAAGGAGAACTGACGCTTAACGTAAACAATAATCGGTATGTGCTTAAAAAAGATGATGCTATAGAGTTTACCGCTTCAAATAAGCATAGCTATTATTCGTCGGGAAATACAACGCTTAAAGCCGTTGTAATAAATTTTTATCCTGTGTAATTTTGTCAGGCAAAGCATGTATAAAAGTATGGCAATCCTTCACTTTCAATAATTTTGCTAAGGCAAAATCAATTACATTAAGACCTTGGTGGCTTTGCCCCCAAAACTCCCACAAGCCTTTAAAAAGGCTTGACCTAAACTTTATAACAGGCTTCGCCTGACACGCTATATTTTTTACTGCTTATTTATTTTCTTTTTCTGTTCTTTATAGTAGCATGGGCATATTGATCACGTCTTGTTTTCTGATATTCCGTATAATCCAAGTTGCGGTCATGCCTGTACTGCTCGCGGATTTTATCAACCTCCTTTCTGTACTGCTTATATCTTTCGCATACAGAGTGGCATCCGACCGACCTGTCACTGCACTTGTAGCACGGCGACAGCACCCTGCTTGTCATCATACGTATATCTTTCACATAATCACCTCAAAATGTCATCTCAGTGTTCTGCTTTTGCAAAACTGTGATATCAATTAATTGCTCTCAAGCATAAGGGCGTTTTGCTGTATTTCGTTTTTTAAAGTCTCAAGTTTAAATTTCACATCCGGCGAAAGCTGCTGTGCGTTTGACAGCGCTTTTTGCTCCTCGCGGTAAAGCCGGTCTATTCTCGGGTACACAAACTCCGGACTGGATTTGCAAATATTTATAAACCCAATGTCTTTTACTACTTTGTATGCCAAAGGATTTCTCTGCTTTATGTACTCACAGGCTTCCAATGCTCTTGGATACCCGAATTTGCGTATAGCATCCTGTATAAGCTTTGAGACTTCAGATGCCGTCTGTGAAAGCTCCGGCCTTGCTATACGTGCGCATGTTTTTCTGATTGCCGCTATTGTGGGAAAATACTCGCTTGTCTCAATAAGTTCCTTTACAGCCAATGCCGCTGTTTTAAAGTCAATATCCATAAGCTCGTTGTAGTACATACTTATCATTTCCGGTGTTGGTTTCCGGTCTGAATACGCTAAAAAAAGCTGTTCTGTTAATTTGGTAAATTCATTTTTTGTCAAAATCCATCAACTCCGTTTCTGTTTGCCCATTTTGCTAAAACATCTAAATTGCTGTTGCCTGTTGTAACTTTTTTGTCTTGTTTGTTTTGATAGTTGCCCTCAAAAATTTTAATGGCGTTTTCCGGCTTAATTATCCAGTCGAAGTTAGCTTTCCAGCTTCTGTTTGTGCCTGTAAGAAAATCGCTTTCCTGCGCCGTGTCGAAAAGTTTGTACAAATCGGCTTCGCTGTGATTTTTCAGGAAATCTCTTATATGTTCTTTTCTCTGTTTTGTCATTTCCGTTACTTTGGGAAAAGAAGTACAGTACTGGTTAAAATAGTCTTTGATGCCTTTAAAATCAATCATCTCTTTTTCAGGCTCACTCACACATACGGTTTTTTCTTTCCTGTCTTTATCTGACCTATCCTTACCTAAACTAACCTTACCTAACCTATCCTTACCTAACCTAACCTGTGCGGTCCGTTGGACGTCCATCTGCCGTCCGTTTTTCTTGTCTGCCCTGTCTCTTTTTTGTACAACCTCCAAATCCGGCAAAACTTTAAGCAATAGATTTTTGTATATGCTGTCTGTTTTTCTGTCAGGCCGTATGTGGTTGTGTTCCTGCCAGTCATTTATGTAAACCACTAAATCCTCGTTTAAGACAGTAATAAATCCTTTGTCAGCAAGCACGTTTAAATCATCTTCCGAGGCCCCAAGCATTTTAATTACGTTGTACCCTTCAACCACGCCGTCGTCGTCGGCCCTTATACACATGTGAAAATATAAGTTTTGGCACATAACAGGCATTTTTAAAAACCTTGCGCTGTCTATAATTTTTATTGAAAACATACGCCTTTCGGCCAAACTATCACCTCCTTTTAAATTTATTTCTTTCAGCAAATTCAATTTTATCAAGCCTCATAGTTACTGCAGTTACCCTTTTTTAAAATTGCATAAAATATAAAAAAAAGACATAAAAAAAGGCCTGCTTTTAAACAGGCTACAGACTGTCGAAAAAGTTGTTTCAAAAATAAAATTGCACAAAAGAATAATTTTAAGGGGAGCTTTTTCACTTGCAAAAAGCTCCACTAACCCTTAAAAATGCGCTTATAAGCAAATTAAGACCTTGAGACTCTGTCCCAAACCCTGCAAGCCTTTTAGTACCGCAAAGATGTGCGGACGCCGAAGGCGGATTTTGCTTGCAAAATTACTGAAAATGAAGGCCGGCTCTAAACTTCAATAGGCTTCGCCCAAGTTTATTATTGTGCAGAATTACTTTAACGATAGTTCTTGTTCTTTGAAATTTTCTATTTACTTTTTCCCTCATAATGGTATAATAGTAATTGTTTTGCGGATGTAGTTCAATGGCAGAACATCAGCTTCCCAAGCTGAATATGCGGGTTCGATTCCCGTCATTCGCTTTTTCCTTTTCATTCAAACTATTTTTATTTTTTTAATCATAAGCGTTTTTGTCCAATCTGACTGGGTTATTTTTTTTGCTGTATGCCTTGTATATCCCCGTGTGACTGTTCCAAAGGCATACCCCAGTTTACGGCATAAATTTTATACTATAAATTTTTCAAATATTACCTTGACATATCTATTATTGTGTGGTATAGTTAGGAAGTATTTTTGATGCTGGTTTTGATTCACATATTTTTGTAAGTCATTATGGTATTGTGATGATTTACAAAAATATGTGATTTTTTATATCCACCTAAAAATATAAATATTTTATCAGGAGGTATCTTTTATGAATAAAGGTACAGTTAAATGGTTTAACGCAGAAAAAGGATATGGTTTTATTACAAACGAAGAAACAAATGAAGATTTGTTTGTTCATTACTCAGGAATTGCTTCTGACGGATTCAAAACACTTGAAGAAGGTCAGAGTGTTACTTTTGACATCACAAAAGGTGCAAAAGGATTCCAGGCAGTAAACGTTCATTTAGCTTAAACTAAAATCTTAAAAGGCTGTTTAACAGCCTTTTTTGTTTGCTCAAATACAAAAATGCCCGAAACCTAAGTCACAAGGTTTGCAGGCATTTTTTTAATTTCAAAAATAATTTCCGTCTTTATTTAAAAGGTTTTTGCACCTTTATGGCACCTGTGGGACATGCCCTTCGGCAGTCGCCGCAGCGTATACACTCTGCACTGTTCGGCTTTTTAAATACCGAAACATTCATTTTGCAGACTTTCTCACACTCACCGCACTTAATACATTTGTCCGGGTCAATTGTAAACCTGTAAAGCGCAATTGGGTTAAACAGTCCGTAAATAGCTCCCAGCGGGCATATATAGCGGCAAAACGGCCTGTAAATTACAACAGACAGCAGTATAATAACCGAAAGCACGGCTATTTTCCATGCGTAAAGAAAGCCTATGGCCGACCTGAGCGCTTTGTTTGCAAGTACAAGCGGTATTCCGGCTGTAAGTGTGCCGGACGGACATATATACTCGCAGAACCACGGTTTGCCTTGGCCTGTGGCGTCTACCGCAAACAGAGGAAGCAAAATAACAAACAATACGAGCAAAACGTATTTAAGCCATTTAAGCACCCTGTCGGCAGGCAGTTTTTTAAACTTCCGCACAAAAGGTATTTTGTAAATCAAATCCTGTATAAGCCCGAACGGACAAAGAAAACCGCATACCACTCTGCCTAAAACGGCGCCTATAATCAGTAAAAAGCCTGTGGCATAAAACGCAAACTTGTATCCGCGGGCGGCAAATGTGTTTTGCAGCGCACCCAGAGGGCAGGCTCCCAAAGCTCCCGGGCAGGAATAGCAGTTCAGTCCGGGAACGCATACATACTTAGTTTTGCCTGTAAATATCCTGCCTTTAGCAAAGCCCCTTACATAGCTGTTTGTAAAAGCCGCAAACAAAATCTGTGTTACAAGCCTTCCCCTGCCCTTTATTTTTCTTATGAAATCAGCCAATGCCCATACACTCCAGACAAATATTGATTGCCTTGCGGTAAACGTCTGCGGCTTCGTTTCTTGCAATTCCCAATACAATAAAAGCAATTCCTATTATAATCAGCACCGCAGCCGGCCTGTACTTTGCGCTCATTTTTCCACCTCTTTCAGAAGCCCGTCTATAACGGATTCCCAATCTTCCTTGGTTTTTGCGCCTACGTAAGTATCACCTATCTGATTTCCGTTTTCATCCACAAAAACAGTTGTAGGGACCGCTGATATAGTGCTTATTAATTCCGTCATGCTGTCAAGAGACGGCAGAATATGGAGATAATCGGCACCCGTGGAATCAATTACGCTTTTGGCTTCCTTTATTTGGTCATCTGATACACTGCCGTCGGAATTTAATGTATCAATAGGCATTCCGATTATCTGAAAATCTTTGTCTTTATATTCGCTGCTGATTTCGGCAAGTTCCGGCATTTCGTTTATGCACGGAGAGCAGTACGTAGCCCATATATTGACCATTGTAAGTTTTTTGCCTTTAAGCACCGATGAATCCACCTTATTTTGGTCAATGTCAACAGTAGTAAATGATGAAAGCATGCCGCTTTCTGATGTGTTACCGACATCGGTATCGGCCTCAGAAGAAATACTTTCGGATGATTTTTGTTCAGACATACTGCTTTGGGATGGTTTATTTGCATTGCCGGAGCAAGCCGAAAGAAGCAAACCGATTACGGTCATAGCAATAATGAATTTTAATTTTTTCATAATACACGTCCTTTCCTGTACGGATTATTTTTGTAACTGTAGCAGCTAAGGAAATAAATGACACTACTTGATATTATGACTTAATTATGAGAATTTCAATCTGAAACGATAAGTATGCTTTACAAATACAAAACATATGATATAATTAGCTTAAGTAGGAAGCCGCCACAAAGTGGGCCTCCGGCGTTTTTAAATTATAACTGCCTTAATCCGCCAAGATTATGAGGGGCAGTTATTTTTTTGTCCTGAAGTTCAGGATTGATATGATAAGAATACCAAAGGCAATCATTAAAGATAAAACTTGATATGTACTCATCGGCACCGCCTCCCCCCTTAAGCCAAAAGGAGGCCAACCGCCCGTCACACGGCTTCCATGTGTTAAATTTTATCACAAAATGCAAATTATTTCTATATAAGTCTGCGCTATGCCAAATGGATGTTATTTTACAGCCTTGTATAAGTTTATTTTCTCTTTTAATTTACGTATTTCGTCCGGCACTTCATCTTTAGCCATGCAGCTAACAGCTTCTGCCGAGCCGGATTTTACGGCACAGTCATAAAACCAGCACTTATAGTTAATTGTGTCAAGTGTTTCCTGCAACGCTTCAATTTGAGACTCTACAGCTTTTTTCCGCTCATAAAACATGTCCCGGCGCTTTTCAAGAGTAGAATCTCCCTCAAGAAACCAATTGATAAACTGTTTGATGTCTTTGATTGGCATGTCAGTGGCTTTCAGGCATTCTATAAGCCTAAGCCATTCAAAATCCTCCTGTCTGAATATCCTAATGCCTCCGGTACTCCTGTCCATAAAAGGCAGCAGGCCTTCTTTATCATAGTATCGTATGGCGGAAGCAGATATACCGAGTTTTTCCGCCGCTTCTCCAATAGTAAATTCCATAACTATTCTCCTTGTAAATAAAAATAAATCTAAAAACTATTGACTTAAAGTCAACTTTAAGTGATAAAATTACTTTACAGTAAGAAGTATTGCTTGTCAATATTATTTTAACGCAATAGCAATTTTATTAAAGCATAAACATAGAAATTTTTAGTAAAAAAAGGAGCGGTTTTTATGGAAAATGTTTTAGTAGTTTATTATTCTCACTCATCAAACACCAGTAAGCTTGCGAAAATGATTGCAGAAAAAGTCGGAGGAAAGCTATACGAGATTATTCCAAAGTCGGCTTATCCCAATGACTACAATGCTGTTGTAGAGCAGGCAAGAAAAGAAATTCAGGCAGGTTTTCGTCCGCCGCTTAAAACCAATATCGAAAACATTGATATTTATAATACAGTTTTTGTGGGCACACCGAATTGGCTGAGCTCTGTCGCACCGCCTGTGGCAACGTTTCTCGAGTCCAATGATTTGTCCGGCAAAACTGTCATACCTTTTTGTACCAACGGAGGAGGCGGCTTTGGTCATATAGAACATGATATTCAAAAATTATGTTCAAATTCAAAAATATTGCCCGGATTTTCCGCTTACGGCAGCAGCATCAAAGATACAGAAGTATCAGCATGGCTTAAAAGAATCGGCATTCAAGAAAAATAACAAAACAAGAAAACACAAAACAGCCTAATAATTTAATTTTTTTCGGGCATTCTAAATCCGAGGTGAATAGCATGGATAAAAATAAAAAACAGCCCATAGGACACAAGCCTGAAAAAAATGAAAGGCACATTTCCAAAGCATATCCGGTAATTGATACCGACCTTGCACGGGATAACATTGAAAATGATACGCCTAATGCCGACCTTCAAGACTTATGAGTACAATCATAAATGCCGCTGTTTTGGGATAATTAAGGAGCCGGCTCCTTTTAGATAGTCTTTAAGGAGTCTAAGCTCTTTTTTTAATATTTATTTTTCAGTCATAATAATTATAATAAATGATACCCCTAATGCAGCGGCAATCACACCCCTATTTTTTCATACAGGCGTTTACAAACATGTCGAAAATTCCCTGCATGGTTTTATCTCCATAGGCTGCCATCAGTTCCGGGTGCCACTGGATTCCAACTACGAATTCATCGGATTCTTGCTCAATTTCCTCAATAATACCGTCTGAGGCAGTAGCGCCAATACGGAAACCTGATGCAACACGGCATATTGCCTGATGGTGAAAACTGTTGGTCTGCACTATGCTCCCAAGCAGATTGTAGAGTCGGCTTTCCGTCTGAATGTGCACAGTGTGACAGCAGGCATTTGGTGCAGCTTCCTGATGATGTTTAAGTGCCGCCGCACCATTAAGAGAAACATCCTGATACAGTGTACCGCCAAAAGCCACATTAAGAGATTGTATGCCTCGGCAAATGCCTAAAATGGGACGATGTATACGTGAAGCACTGCGGATGGCGCAGAAGTCGGTATGATCTCGTATCGCGCAGGAAAAGCCCTGTTTCGGCGTCGGCTCTTCTCCATATTCCAGCGGATTGATGTCGCCGCCTCCTGTTACGATTAGGCCGTCTACAGCCTGCACTGCAGCCTCTGTCACTTCGTCATTCCATGTCAGCGGCATTATAAGCGGCAGCCCTCCGGCGTTGATAACTGATACCATATAAGCGTTGTTCACATTTATATGCTGACCGCCTTCCGGCTTGCCGGCGTCCTCTGACTGATAATTTCCCATTATTCCGATGATTGGTTTTGACATAATATTTCCTCCCTTTAACTAATATTAAATGATACAGTGTCCGTAGCAAAACATGTCATACAGTTAGCGTTCATAATGAGTATTTAAGGTTTCCTGACCCTTCGGTCCTGTTATCATTCTATTCTGTTAGGAACACAACAAGTTGTTCTCTTGTAACAAATATTATAGTCTGTGATTATCACCCAAAACAGTCCTTTTCTTCACAATATGATTATTCTTTTTATCATAAAAGCTTTGATTCTCACATTGATATACTTGGAAAATAAGTATATAATGTGATTAAAGCTGTCGATAAAGTCGGCATAATTTTATGTAGCAGTTAATTTTCTTCGGAAACTTTAATTGTATAGAAAGGAGCAATTTGTGATGAATATTGGTATTATTGTTATGTCAAAAACCGGACACACACTTTCAGTTGCTCAAAGACTAAAAGATGCTCTTACGGAGAAAGGCCACACAGTAAATCTCGAACGGGTAACGGCCATGAATGATACGAATAAACCGTCCGGCAAGCAACTTAAAGACGCTCCCAATGCTGAGCCTTACGATGTACTCATATTTGGATCGCCTGTATGGGCTTCTTCGCTTTCTTCTGTTATGAAAGCTTATATGTCGCAGCTTCCTTCTTTGCAGGGAAAAAAGGTTGGATGTTTCGTTACCCAGTCCTTTCCTTATGCTTGGATGGGCGGAAACCGCGCAGTTAACCAGATGAAAAAAATCTGCAGCATAAAAGGCACGACGGTCTTTGCAGAAGGTGTAATTAATTGGTCAAACAAAAAGAGAGAAAATCAGATTATAAAGCTAATCGAAAAGATGAGTATTTGACTGCCGGCCTTTTAATTTAGGAGTATGCGCGGTACATTTTTATATGAATTTCATCAGTCTTACCTTAAATAAATCACTTATAATGTTAACGTTATTTTAATTTAAAAAATATGTACAAGTAGTATCAAATGCCTGTCCTTGTTAATATTATATAGTAAACAAATAGTTAGGTAAGGAATTGATAATATGTCAAAACAAGAAGAATTATTATGTTCTTTAGAGGGAAAAACAGATGACGAAATAAGAAGTATCCTTAACAGAAGATATAAATTAAATTGGGACGAGCCTGAAAAAAATTGTCAGCTAAGCGAGCCTGAAAAAAGCAACCAGCCCAGCGAACCTGAAAAAAGCAGTCAGCCTGTCGAGACTGACAAAAGTTGTAACCTAAATAAACCTTGTAAGCTTTGGTATGCAAAAGTTTTCACCTATTGTGACCCTCACAGCTTAGAAGATAAATTGAACTTTTTCTTGTTTTTAGTCAATACTTTTGGATATCTTTGGCATATATGCTTTACACCAGAAGATACAGTTTTTCTCGGATGTATCTGTCCTTGCGGGGAAAAACAAACGATTCTTTATTATTCAATAACAGTTGTATGATTAATGCTATTTATTAATTCATTACAAATGATTATGTAAGTGATTAATAGGACAAGTTAAAAAGTAATATGTAAATTCGAGGATAGATTTTTGACCTATCCTCGTTTTTCTTTGTCCCTAAGTTCATGCTTAGTCAATTTCTTTTGTTTTTTAAAATGCATACTTAACTTTACCTTGGGCAACCTACAATCGAGGTGATACTATGTCATATGTGAATCCTGCTATAAAAGAGAAATTCGAATCTCTTTCAATTGATTTAAAGAACGAGATATTAAGCAAAAATGTTCAGTTAAATACTTTGCAAGACCTTATTGATGTTTTGGAGGGCATTGTAGCAGAAGAGAAGTAATCTTCTGCTTTTTTTATTTATTTTTCTTTGCTGCAATAATGCAAAACTGAGGTCTGACATTAAGTGAATATATTTTAGCTTATTTCTTTTTCACCGGATAGCATACCTCGGTAACGAATTCATCCGGATTTTGTGTTTCAGCCGGGCTTACATGATATATATTGAATATCAGCCCATTATACTCATATCCATTTGCTGCAATCCATTTTGCAACAGCTGCATTGACTTCATTAATCAAATCATAAGAACCCTTGTAGGTAGCACTTGCAAAAGTTACTTCCGGCACCGTTTTGAATTTCACATGTTCTGTATCCGGATAGCTGCCTTTTACAGTTTTCTGTACTTCTACATCAACATCAGATTCTTTATACTCTCTGTCGTGAAATGCAGCGCTGCAGCAGCAAGGGTCGGCAGGAACCAGATTCATATTGTCGGTCTCTTCACAGAGAACATTCCAAACTATACATTCCTGCTCATAACAAGGAATTGCCATACGTACACTTGCAACATATCTCTGCGGTAAAGTTTTCACAGTTACATTATAATTCATATTGTCGTCCTTTCTCAGCTGTTCAATAGCTGTATCCAGAAGCCGCAGCCTGTGATTTGTTTCTTCTTGCAGAGAAATCAGCTCAGAACGCTTAGTATTCAGATAATTTTCTAATTGCTCATGATTATCATAGCAATTCAAAATATCATGTATAGATGCCAATCCAAATCCCATATCTTTAAGCGCTGTAATTCGTCCTACAATGGGAAGCTGTTCCTCACTGTAATAGCGATAGCCTGTGAACTCATCTATCATAACCGGATTCAATAGGCCAATTTCATCATAGTATCTTAACATACGGATGCTGACTCTGGACAGTTTTGAAAAATCTCCTATTTTTAACATTTCGTTTCCTCCACACCAGTGTGTTTTATTGAGCTCAGATAAATAATAATACCTACCATAATGTGAGAGTCAATAGGCTTTTCAAAATAACCATGACTTTCAATTCAGTGTATCTTATTTTTGATATTATGAATACAGTAAATAACCCTGCCGGCCAATTACATCCGGCAGGGCTATCACTTCATTCGCTTGGATTTACACGAGCTGTCCAGGCAGCTTCAATTTTTTCTTCGGCGGAAATTGTGCGTCAAAAGTATCAATATCGATGCCTTCGCAATCGTAACCGTCCGGATCTGCATATGTCCCGGTAATGCCGTCAAGGAAGCCCTCTTCCAGTTCCTTTATTAAAAAGAATGATGCTTCATCTTCTCTCGGAACCGCATAGTAATGAATTCCTTTCGTGCTTGCCACTACAAATCCGGATTTACCATAAAAATTGATATTTCCGGTTATTGCAAGTGCTTTTGCACCGAGTTTTTTTGCTTTTTTCATTGAATACTGCAGGAGAATCGTCCCATAGCCTTTGTGCTGTAAATTCGGAGCCACACTAATTGGGCCAAATGTCATAATAGGAATGATGCGGCCATCGTCTGCATGAATTTCCGAACGTGCATACATAACATGAGCAATAATCTTGTTGTCAACTGCCATGCACAAGCTAAGTTCCGGAATAAAATCCGGGCGTGTGCGATAGCGGTGCAGTACATAGTGTTCCAGACACCCCGGACGGTAAACGTTCCAGAATGCCTCTCGTGTTAAATTCTCAACTTTGCTGTAATCAGCGCTTGTTTCTATTCGAATAATGTAGTCATTTTTCATTGTGTTAACCCTCCTAAAATTGTTGACTGTCAATTTGGGAGGTTTGTATGAGATTGATTTACGCAAACCTCCCGGTCAGCCTACAATCTCCAAAGTGTTGTTCTTCTTCAAACAGCATTCTCCTTAAAAAAAATATTATAATCAAGCCTTATGGCTTAATTAGCAGGTTATAACAGTTCAAAATATAATTCAGTTTGACTTTGCATCGTCTAAAACGATTGCTTTGCCATACACACTTTTAATTATATATGAAAAACTTGCAAAATCAAGCAAATATATTTGAATAAGTCATTATTCTTGATGTAAATCAATATGTCGTATATAATGTATTACAGCAAAAGAATAATACCATTACTTTCATATCATTTGCGTTAAAAATGGGCGATATCACAGAGAAAAGTATATTAAAACGATATGGGAAGTTGGTTATATAAAATTCCGCAAGTCACGGAGAAAGAGGAAACTAATCTATGGAGAAAAAGAGAAAACATTTAAAAATAATCGGTTCTGCATTATTTACAATTTACTTGGCATTATTGGTATGGATTATATTGTTTAAACTACAATTCAGATTAAGCGATATGGATCACTTCAGAAGCATAAATCTCATACCCTTTCATTATTCTGTTTCAATTGGAGAACGTTTTCATTTTGAGGAAGTTAGGGATAATGTTTTGATTTTTATCCCCTTTGGGATTTTTATATCCATGCTGGCTCCAAGAATGAAGCTGCGGAGTAAAATTTTAATCATTGTCGGAACAAGCCTTGCTCTGGAAACGATGCAGTATGTTCTTGCCATCGGAGGTACAGACATCACGGATTTAATCACCAATAGCGCAGGAGGAGTAATCGGCATTGCTCTGTATGCACTATTGCTGAAGGCAGTAAAAGACAAACAAAAAACAGACACGGTCATTTCAATTATTGCAGGAGTAGTTGCAGTGTTGTTTTTGGGATTGATATCTGTATTGCTTATATCTAATTAAAAAAATCACAAATATGAATATGACAGCAGTAAAATAGCGACACAGTCATAAACCGTTATGTTATATGTTCACTCAGCAGTTCTCTTTTAAATTACTCACATGCGGTATCTTTTTATGTAAATTTATCATGATACCTACAATAATAAAAATCGCGCCAATCCAAAAAGTGACTGCTGCTTGTTCATGTAAAAACAAAATACCAAGAAACGCTGACACAAGGGGTTGTACCGGATAAAACGATGAGCAAGACCCAGCCTCCATCATAGACAAACTTTTATTCCAAAGAATATAGGCTACTCCTGTACAAATACTTCCCATATAAAGCACAGCAAGCACACATGAAATATCAAAGTGTACTGAACTTCCTGTGTATAGCTCACATATGCATAATGGCAAATAGCAAACAACAGCAATGCTAATTCCATAGCGCGTAATAAGCATTGCATCATATTTTTGTGTTATCTTTCTCATAAACACAGAAATAACCGACCAAAGCAATACAGAAAACAACGACAGTCCTATTCCAAGAAAGCCCCCTATATTTCCGCCTCCAAGAATTATGTAAACTCCTATTAATGCAATCACTAATCCTATAATTTTCCATCTGGTAAGTTTTTCATGTAAAATTATTGCTGCAAATAAAGTCATAGTCAATGGGTTTAGCGAATTGATTAATGACGCTAATGAGGCGTTCGAATATTTCGTTCCCAATAACTGTGCCCCAACTGCAATAAAATATCCGCCTACTCCAATTAAAAACAGATAAGGTATATCCTTTTTTTCTATCTTTTTAGTTTGTTTCTTTTTCCCGGATATAATAGTCAGTGTTACAAAAGCAATACAAAACCGAAGAAACGACAATGTGAATGTCGGTATTTTGCTTAATGTATATTTACTTACTACATACAAACTTCCCCATAAAATAAAAGTCATTATAAGATAAATGTATGCTTTCCTTTTTTCTGTTCTTTTCATCAACTCATTTTCACTTGAAACAACCATGTCCACTTTTTCTGCACCTTCATTTTTAAATAGAATATACATACATAACAGACACTTTAAATATGTATCCGTATTATGTATAAATCGAAGCCATTGTTTAAATAAATACTTTCCATATTAAATAGACACATTTTTCACTTTTCTTGTCTACTCAAGGGGAAAATTAATTCAAAAAATAATGTTATACCACATTAAATCAAATGTCAATTTAATTGTATATATTAAGCACTCTTCTTTTGCAAATAAACTTTCCAATGCTAATTGAACCGTCAGTGTATCGTCCCTTTTTCGAGGAGTTTGTAATAACTAATGGCCTTTAAATTCTTGGGAGTATTCTAATAAAAATATACACATACTACAAAAAAAGGAGTGTTTAGTATGGCTGTAGCACATAAGAGTGCAATATCGGTAGGTTTATTATATATTCCTGTTGGTCTTTATAAATCAACAAGGGATATTTCTGTAAACTTTAACCAACTATGTAAGGATACCCATGAAAGAATAAAATACAAAAAGTATTGTCCTTCCTGTAATAAGGAAGTAACCAGCGATGATATTATAAAAGGATACGAATTTGAAAAAGGCCGCTACGTTACCATATCCGAGGAAGAGCTTGAAAAAATAAAAACAAAAAAGGATAAAACTATTCATATAGAGCATTTTGCAAAAATCACAGATGTTGACCAGATTTATTATGAAAAAAATTATTATCTTGCGCCGCAAATAGGAGCAGAAAAAGCCTTTGAATTATTAAGGCAGGCAATGCTTATTCAAAAAGAAATAGCTGTTGCAAAAACAGTAATAGGAACTAATGAGCAGCTTCTTGTACTATATCCTACAAAGGAGACTATTATAGCTAAGACATTATTTTATCAGGAAGAAATTCAGGAAATCCCGAAATCCACGGCTAATGTACAAGTAGACAAAGCCGAATTGGATATGGCAAAGGCAATGATTTTATCTATGACAAAAAAATTTGATATATCTGCATATCATGACGAATACCAGAAACGGCTTAAAGAAGCAATTGAAGCTAAAATAAGAGGTCAGGAAATTGTAAACGCTGATACAAGCAAGCCAAATAATGTTATTGACCTTATGGATGCTTTGAAAAAGACTGTTGAAATGGCTCAAACAAAAGAACATGTAGGTACCGCATGATGGATATTTTTGACGAAAAAAGCATAAAACCTATGCTCATATCTGAAATGAAAGAAGCGTTTGATTCGCCCGATTATATATATGAGATAAAACTTGACGGAATAAGGTGTATCGCGTATCTTGATAAATCCTGCACTGATATAAGAAATAAAAGAGATAAGAAAATGCTGCCTCATGTGCCGGAGCTGTCACAGATTCATAAACAGGTAAAAGAAAAATGTATTCTTGACGGCGAACTGTTTGTTATGAAAAATGGAGCAATAGATTTTTATGAAATACAAAGGCGTGCGCTTATGTCAGATACATTTAAAATTAAACTTGCAGCAGATAAATATCCTGCTTGTTTTGTTGCGTACGACATAATATATAAAAACGGCAATATGCTTACAAACCTGCCATTGATTGAACGCAAAAAATTGCTGGCAGAAATAATTAATGAAAACAGTTTTATAAGTGTTTCCAGATATATTGATAAATACGGTATCAAGCTTTTTGAATTAGCAAAGGAACAAGGCCTTGAAGGTATTGTTGCAAAGAAAAAAGACAGTAAATATTATTTTGATAAACGTACAAAGGATTGGATAAAATGCAAAGTCATGGCCGATGATGACTGTGTAATATGCGGATATATTAAAAAGGATAACAATATGGTAAGCCTTGTGCTTGGGCAGTATGACGAAGATTCATTGATATACAGAGGACATGTGACGTTAGGTGTTAGTTTAAGAATATTAAATCAATACAAATACAAGATAATTGATTATTCTCCATTTGGATATGTACCGGAAGGAAATGAGAATGCTATATGGATTGAGCCGGGGCTTGTCTGTACAGTGGAATCTATGCCAACAGAAAAAGACAGCTTCAGACAGCCAGTATTTAAAGGTATCCGTGATGATAAAGTCCCAAAAGAATGTACAATTAACAAAACAAAAAACATTATTACAAAATAAAGAACTTCTCGGCACATACAAACCACTTTAAATATATACACTCATCTTGATAAAGAATTTAAAAATAAGGAAATTCAAAAGCTTAATACTTACCTTTCAAATAAAATTTGACAGAACTTTTGACAGAACTCTGTATTGTATTTTAACGATTTTAATGTATTTTTATGATTTTTCTGTTCGCCTATAAATAAAATAAAAATGCCCGAAACCTTAGTAAAAGCAGCGTTTTATTAGGGACCCCGGCATAAAACTACATAAGCCGAATCTTCAAGCGGGAATAAGAACAGTTCCTGGCAAATCAGCCAAGGACTGTTCTTTATTTTTGTGCTAATTTTCTAGGAATATTGCTTGCTATATTCCGAGCACAGAGTGATGTATGTACTACCAAAACAAAGGAGGTACATACCATGAAACTTGCATTTAACGTTACCAAGGAAAACAAGAAGGCTTTCGCAAAGACCATCGGAGAGATCACCGGAGAAAAAGCAGTCTACCAGTTCACCCCGACCTACGCCTTCCAGATCGGCGACCTGACCGTAAACCGGGATGCAACCCTGACGGCTCCGGACGGAAAGGACCTCGGGAG
>JALCQR010000015.1 GCA_022651385.1 Clostridia bacterium
TTTGATGAGTTACCGAGAAGCGTTCGTACTGCCCGACGCCGAATTTGCCCGATTACCCGAAAACCGCAGTATTACTGGGCTTTCGCGGCTATTTTCCTTCGACCCTTGACATCAATACTACCGTCTCGACGTGTGTGCTAAAACAAAATTGGTCAACGGGCTGAATCTTACTGATTGTATAGCTGTCTTCACACAATATTTTCAAATCTCTTGAAAGAGTAGCAGGATCGCATGAAACATACACAACTTTTTTGGGTTTCATTTTAAGGATTGTGTTAATAACTTCGATATCACAGCCCTTTCTTGGAGGGTCGACAACAATTACATCAGCTTTAAAGCCTTTTTTATATATTTCTGGAACAACTTCCTCTGACGCTCCGCATATAAACTCAGCGTTTTGTATATTATTAATTTGCGCGTTCTTTTTTGCATCCTCTATAGCCTGCGGCACAATCTCAACTCCAATTACCATTTTTGCTTTCTGAGCCAAAAAAAGTGATATTGTGCCAATGCCGCAGTATAAATCCAAGACATTTTCATTGCCGTTAAGCCCCGCATAATTTAAGGCTGTTTCATAAAGAACTTTTGTCTGAACAGGATTTACCTGATAAAAACTGTGGATGGAAATATTAAATTTAACATCTCCTATATAGTCTGTTACATAATCTCTACCCCAAATAACGATGTTTTTTTTGCCTAAAATAACGTTCGTTTTTTTTGTATTAATATTTAATACTATACCTTTAAGACCTTCAATTTGTCCGAGATTTTCAATAAGTTTCTTTGCCTTTGGAAGGCTCTTTCCATTTATAACGATACAAACAAGAATTTCATCTGTGTAAAAGCCAATTCTTGTCATTACATGCCTTATAAGTCCGTTTCCCGTTTCTTCATTATAAGCGGAAATATTTTCTGTTTGTATAAAATTTCTAATAATTTCTATTATTTTTCTATTTGCCCTATGCTGTATAATACAGTTATTGTTGTCTATAATTTCGTGGCTGTGCCCGACATAAAATCCAATTCTTAATCCGTCTTTATATTCTCCCACAGGATATTGAGCTTTATTTCTATAGTTATACGGATTTTCCATGCCGATACATTTTTTAACATCTGGATTATTGAATTTGCCAATACGTGTAAGTGCATCATATACTTTTTTTGTCTTAAAGTCAATTTGGGCGCTATATTTCAAATGTTGAAGCGTACAGCCTCCGCATCTTTTCGCAACTTGACAAAGCGGTTCAATTCTACTTTTTGAAGGAGTTAATATTTCAAGTGCTTTCCCATATGCAAAATGTTTTTTTACTTTAATAATTTTTACTTTTACTTTTTCACCGGGAAGAACATTTTTTACAAAAACTGTGAATTCATCAATTTTTCCTATACCCTCCCCGTCATTCCCTATATCATTAATCTCAATAAAATAATCCTTGTTTTTTTCAACAGGACAAATACTCATCGTGTTTCCTCATTTCTCACAAAATTCGCATACAGTTCCCCTGCATATGCAATATCTGCATTTTGCATAATCATAGCTGTTATTGATTGGTTTTCCGTTAAGCATTTCACGCATCACATTTATCTTTTTCTCAAGTTCTCGTCTCAAAGCCTTAGTATTTCTTATATCAAACATGTAATCTTTATATATAAGCCTGCCGAATTTTGGTCTTATTTTGTATTCTTCTTCAGTTATGGCAAAATAGGCCGCAAGCTGCATTAAATCTCCCTCATGCGGAAAGCTTTCGTTTTTTATACACCCGCTTTTGATTTCCACAGGCACTATATGATTTGAGTAATTGCTTTCAAATATAAAATCAGGTTTGCCCTGTATATCAAGTTTTTCACATTTAAGTATTGTACTGTATTCAATATCTTCCTGCTTCTTTTTTGGCCTTGCATCGGAATAAATGACGTGAAAATGTTTCATGTCAAAATTCGAATGTCTTTTTGTAATATTTTTTGGCGCAATAATACGTATTATAAAAATTAAGGCCAAAAGGAAAGCAGCAAAAATGTAAAATTTATCCAAAATATTTCATCCTTATATATACACCTATTGCAATAAGCAAAATAATAAATAAAATCAAAGCTATTTTTTTAACTTTAAGCCATCTGTTAAATTTAACACGGCTGTGAAATTCGCTTCCCTTTTTAAAATTGCTTAGTCTGCTGTCGGTAAGTCCAAGCTCACTGTTAAGCTCTTTTTTCATTAATGACAGTTCTTTTCTTCCATATACGCGTTCATAGTACCATTGATACGGACAATAGCAAAATTTGTTTATCTCGTTTGCTGTAACGGTATGTTTCTTATCTTTTATTTCCATAATAATTAAAATTCAGTTTTTCTTATATTTCTTTGAAGCATTTTGCTGTATCCTACCCATCTTCCGCTTGTATTATTTGTATCAATTATTTCTTCTATAGCTTTTACTTTAGCATCCATATTATCGGCACAGTGCAAAATAAAGGCCTCAATGGTTTTAGGCAGCTCAGGCGAGCCATATTCATATTCTCCGTGATGAGAAAGTATACAATGCTTTATAAGAGATTCAAGTTCTTTTGGAAATCCATCAATTTTCGACGCTGCGTCATGAATCATTTCGGCCCCTATTACAATATGTCCGAGCAACTGGCCATCGTCTGTATATTCATTCACAGGGAATTTTGAAAGTTCGTAAATTTTGCCGATATCATGAAGCATAGCACAGCAAATAAGCAAATCCCTGTTTACTCTTTTATATCTTCCGCTCATAAAATCGCATATTTCAGTTACTGAAAGTGTGTGTTCAAGAAGTCCCCCAAGGTAACCGTGATGTAAGGTTCTTGCCGCCGAATGGCTTTTTATATTTGCCGCAACAATTTTATCATCTTTAAATATACTTATAAGCAGCTGTTTTATATATTTATTGCTTATGGTATCAATATACCCAATAAGTTTTTTATACATATCGTCGGTATTTTTTTCAGTACTTGGAATATAATCCATAGGATCATATTCTCCCTCAAGACTCTTGCGTATTTTTCTGATATTTATCTGAGGCTCGTTATTATAAATAAGAACAGTTCCGTCAACTTTTATAAAATCGTTTTCATCAAAACTTTTAATTTCATTGTTAAGATCCCAGACTTTTCCGTCAAGCATTCCTGTCTTATCCTGAAGTTTTAAAGAATAATAGCTTTTGCCGGCTCTTGATTTCAAAACTTGTTTTGATTTACAGAGATAGTGGCCTACGACATTTTCGCCTTCTCTTAATTCATTTATGTATCTCAATTTGCTACACCGCTTTCTTTTCATTTATGCACTATTATACTATATTAATCAGCTTTTCTCAAATAAATATACAAAAAAATCCGCCTGTCTATACAGGCGGAAACGGTCTGCCAAAAAAGTCATCTTAATGTTACAATGAACTTACAATTATTCGAGACCTTCAACTTTTGTGTTATATGAATATTCAGTCGTTGGGAATTTTTCTTCAACAATATCTTTATGATACTCATTAAAAGCTTCAAGCATTTCCGGTCCAAGGTTTGCATATTTCTTCGCAAATTTTGGAACCCAGTCATAAAATCCGAGCATATCATGCATAATAAGTGCCTGCATTTCACATCCAGGGCCGGCACCGATACCAACTACAGGAATATTGATATTATCTCTTATATATTTGCTTACAGTAGCAGGAACACCTTCAATCATCAGCATAAAAGCTCCTGCTTCTTCAATTGCCTTTGCATCTCTAAGAAGCATATTGGCTGCGTCCATACTCTTTCCCTGTACCTTGAATCCGCCCATATTTGAAGAAATCTGAGGTGTAAGCCCTATATGCCCGCATACAGGAACGCCAGCTTCAACTATTGCCTTCACTGCTGCTGCTGAACGAACACCGCCTTCAAGCTTAATTGCATCTGCTCCGAATTCAGTCATAAATCTTGTTGCGTTATGAATTGCCTGCTGAATGCTTTCATTGTATGAACCAAAAGGCATATCACCGATAATAAATGTAGTAGGAGCACCTCTCCTTACAGCTTTGCCATGATGGATAATGTCATCAACTGTTACGCCTACCGTTCCATCATATCCAAGCATAGTCATGCCAAGAGAATCGCCGACAAGAATCATTTCAATATCACTTTTTTCTACAATTGTTGCCGATGTATAATCGTAGCAAGTGATAAATGCAACTTTTCTTCCGTTTGTTTTTAACGCTCTGATTTCAGGTACTGTAATTTTTTTTGCCATAAATTCCATCTCCTCATTAAAATAGCACTATAGACATACTATATTACATTTGACTGTATATTATTAATACATATTTATCCTGCACATACAAAATATGTGCTATATTATAATGTAGGCTTAACGTTATGTCAATATGTTGTTCAACTTTTTTTAGTTGTCCGGCATCGTTAAATCAAAAACAAAATTACAGTAATTTTATAAAATTATTATTTTTATTTTAACATTTTCTATGACAGTTATTCATCAATGTTCACGGAATTTTCCATTATTCTCATTGCATGCAGTATGTGAAGCCGCATTGCATTCATAGCACCTTCGGCATCTCTTTGTTTCATAAAGTCCATTATAAGCCTGTGATCGCGAATTGTTTCATGTCTCAGAGCTTCATTTTTATCCGTGGCCTCAACTGCAATATATATTGCCTGAAACAAAATCGGCACTATTTGATTCATATACTTATTATGAGTGGCCTTGGCTATTGCCTTATGAAAGTCCTGTTCTATTTTTGTTCTTTCAGTATTTGCGAGCAATTTCTGTTCCAATATTTTTCCAAGTTCAATAATATGACTGAATTCAGTATCTGTAGCTCTTTGAGTTGCAAGAAAAGCTGCCTCAGGTTCGATAATTATACGCATTTCATATAAATCTTTTATGTCTACTGAGTTTTGCGCCATGGATGATATGTCTGTATCTTCAACGACATCGGTTTTTTCTCTTACAAATGTGCCTTTGCCGCGTTTTATTTCAAGTACGCCGTTTGTTGTAAGTATTCTGATTGCTTCTCTCAATGTTGCACGGTTAATGTTTAATTCTTTTGAAAAATCATTTTCATTTGGCAGCTTGTCCCCATGCTTAAAACGTTTCTCTACGTTTATCATAGAAAGAATATCATCCGCAATCATTTCAGACAGCGCTTTTGCCATAACTATCACCTCATTTTTATTTTAACACAAATTGCTATATTATCAACAATAAAAATTAAGAGACCTATTGAATATTGAAAATAATTTAACAAAAAATCTATTTTTTAAGTAAAAAAGTGCAGGACAAAAATGCCCTGCACTAAATAAAAAACAATTTCTTTACATCTGAGCTTTAGCACATTCCATACCTTTTTCGAATGCAACTTTGTTTCCAGGAATAAATTTAGCTTTGCTTACACCAAATACATGTTCAAAAGCTCCGCCTGAAGCAAAAATGCTTTCAGCCTTGACTATCGGAAGAACTCCAAGTATTGCTCCAAGCATAATAATATTAATCATTCGGGGATTGCCAAGTTCATTTGCAATATCATTTGCCGGAATATAATAAGCCTTAACACCAGGCATTTCTACTTTTTCACTGATTATGCTTGAGTTTACAAATACGATACCATTTTTGGCTGTCTCAGGGACAAATTTATGAAATGAAGGAAGATTCATTACAACGTTAACAGATATATTCTGGCTAACGATAGGGCTTGCAATCGGCTCATCTGAAACTATTACAGAACAGTTTGCAGTACCGCCACGCATTTCAGGGCCATAAGACGGAACCCATGATACTTCTTTGCCTTCATCCATACCGGCATAAACGATGAGCTTACCAAGAGCCATAACGCCCTGTCCGCCGAAGCCAGAGCAGCTCATTCTATATGTTTCTCCCATATCATTTGCCCTCCTTTATATCTTTATATACTCCAAGAGGATAGTACGGAATCATATCTGTCTTAACAAATTCCATAGCTTTTACTGCTGTTTTGCCCCAGTTTGTAGGACAGCTTGATACTACTTCAACAAGCGAGAATCCAAGTTTTTCTTTTTGATACTGAAGCGCTTTTTTGATTGCTGCTTTTGCTCTGATTACATGAGCAGGTGAATCAACAGCAACTCTTTCGATATAAGCAGGGCCTGTAAGTGTTGCAAGAAGTTCGCAGATACGTATAGGATTACCGTTTAACTTAGGATCACGTCCTGACTGAGATGTAGTGGATTTCATACCCGGAAGTGTTGTAGGAGCCATCTGACCGCCAGTCATACCGTAAATACCGTTATTAATAAATACTGTTGTAAATTTTTCGCCTCTTGCTGCTGCATGTATTATTTCAGCCATACCTATTGAAGCAAGATCGCCGTCGCCCTGATATGTAATAACAGTTTTGTCCGGATGCGTTCTTTTAATGCCTGTAGCTGTTGCCGGAGCACGTCCGTGAGCACAGTGAATTGAATCGTATACAAAATAATTTGGAATAAATACGGCGCAGCCAACAGGTGCGCATATAATTGTGTTGTTTGTGTCACCCATTTCGTCAACACATTCTGCAATAAGTCTATGAACTATACCATGACCGCATCCAGGACAGTAATGGAATTTCTTGTCTGTAAGGCCATTAGGTTTTTTAAATAAGGTAGTAGGCATTATTTAGCACCTCCTATTATTTTTTCAGTTGCTTCAACAACTTCTTCAGGTGAAGGAATCATACCGCCGCATCTTCCGAAGAATTTAACTTTGTTCTTGTCATTTACTGCAAGAGCTACATCAGGAACCATCTGTCCCATGTTCATTTCGATATCAATAAAAAGTTTTATGTTCTTGTTCTGGAAAGGCACCTGTGGGAATGGCCATAATGTCTGTGGTCTTATAAGGCCAATCTTTATACCCTTTTCTCTGAGAGTCTTAATAGCTGTTTTGCAAATTCTTGAAGATGAGCCGTAAGCAACAAATGCATACTCTGCATCGTCCATCATGTATTCTTCATATCTTACTTCCTCTTTTTCAATTACTTCGTATTTTTCTTTGAAGAATCTGCGGTTTTTCTTTTCGCACATAGGTGCGTCCATAACAATACCTTCAATTAAGTGAGGATTTCCGTTTCCATATCCCATTGCCCATTCGCTTTTTGGTGTATGTTCTCTCTTTTTAACAGGAACATCAAAATCCACAGGCTCCATCATCTGACCTATAAGACCATCCTCAAGAACAATAACAGGTGTTCTGTAAACATCAGCTATTTCAAACGCTTCTTTTATGAAATTAACTGCTTCCTGAATTGAAGCAGGAGCAAGTACAGGTATATGATAATCACCGTTAGCGCCGCCTCTTGTAGCCTGATTGTAATCCTGCTGTGATGGCTGAATTGTACCGAGAGCTGGGCCTCCACGTGCAACTGAGTTTATTACACAAGGAATTTCACCAAATACGCAATATCCTATGCCTTCCTGTTTAAGGGCAATTCCCGGTGAAGAAGAAGATGTCATACATCTTGCACCTGACCCGCCTGCGCCATAAAGCATATTAATAGCGGCAACTTCTGATTCAGACTGAATAAAAGTGCCACCAGCCAAAGGTAATTCTCTTGATAAATATTCCGGTACTTCATTCTGCGGAGTTATAGGGTAGCCTGCAAAGAATTTGCATCCAGCCTGAATAGCAGCTTTACCTACAGCTTCGTTTCCTTTCATAAGAACTTTTGCCATTCTTATTCCTCCCCTCTTAATCGTTTTTCTCAATCGTGATTACACAATCTGGACACATTCTTGCACAGCTTTGGCATCCGATACATGATTCAATATCTGTCATCGTAGCCGGTGTGTAGCCCGAATCATTTGTGACTTCCATATTGAGCTTAATCAGATTCTTCGGGCAGGCTGTTACGCATAAGCCGCAAGCTTTGCATAACGCCTCGTTGAAAGTAACATTAAACTTTGCCATTAAAAAAAGCACCTCCCTGATTATTCTTACATCCAAGATTCACGCATATAGTACTTTAATGGTATAACATCACCTGAAAGCTGTTTCTTAATATCAGGTGTCATATCCTCTACAACTTCTTCCACATAAGTGGTATATTTTATAGGGACATTGGTTTTTAGGCTTACTTCTCTTAAAATCTTATCGCCATAAAGCAATGTTTCTGCCTTGGTTTCTCTGACAAGATTTGTGTTGTTTACAAAGCCTGTAACCTTGAGTCCCGAAGTGTATTCAATACTTGATTTTTGTTCAATAATATGTGGCACATCACAAGTATCCGGGCGAAAAACATTGACAACCATAAATAAGTCCGTCTCCTCCGGATTAACATACTCTACAAATTTTTTAAGCACGACTGTCCCTACGTCATTTCCTCCCAAATCAATTACATATTCGTAGTTTTTGTCTATAAACGGAATCCTCATTTCCGCAGGTATGGCAGGAACATCGGCATATTCATTTATAGATGAACCGATAAGTTCTATACCCATTTTTTTAAGTTCTTCTTTTTTTTCTCTTGACCTAAAGTACACGTTTACTATATCCATGTCGGAAATTGCAACGTTTTTGTCGGTAAGTTTTCTAAGCTCAGCCACATAATTCAAAGCAAACTCAGTTTTGCCGCTTCCATAATGGCCACAAATTATCCTCACTCTTTTGTCATCCAAATACATAGTTGTTGCCTCCCAACGAAACAAACATAATAACTCACTTAAACATATGATTTATACTAAGCATGATTTCATTATACACCAAAAAACATTTCTTTCAATACCATTATTGTATTTTTTCAAACACAAATCATGTGTACCGCAAAAAATACAATCATAATTTAGTATTTATATATTAAACTCGAAAAAAATATGTACATTTTTTATATTACAGTAGATTTTTACAGAAAATTAGTATGTATAATCAACAAATGATATGATTTTTAGAATTGATAGTATCTTCCATATTTTATGGTGCTTTCTGATATGCAGAACAAAATTTAAAATTTATTTCATTATAATAAGCATATATAACTGTGCTTTTATTCATGCACTGAACAAACACATATGTAATTAAGAAATAATTTAAGCAAATTATATGCTTATATTAACATATAAATAAAAAAGCAGACACAGCGTTTCGGCCATGTCTACTTATTAGTATTACAGATTCATTGTATAAGAACTGTTTTATTTTATTAAACGTTGAAAAGAATGTCACCATATGTTGGGAATGGCCAATATTCTTCATCAACAAGCATTTCAAGATCGTCGGCAGCTTTTCTTGCTTTATTCATAGCAACAAATACATTATTCTTAAATGCATTAGCTTTATCCTTCAAATCATCAATAGTTTCAGCATTATCAAGAGAAGATTTAATCTCCTTAAATCCATCATTAAGAGCATTGTTTTCCTTAGTAATGCTGTTAAGAAGTTCTGTTTCAACTGATGCGTCGGCGCCTACGGCATTAAGTGAAGCAATTGCGTCAGCAAGACTCTTTGCATAAGCAATAACAGCTGGTTTAATCTGTTTTGCAATCATGTCAAGCATTGTTTTTGCTTCAATAGTAAGCTTATTTATATAATCCTCGTATTTGATTTCTGCTCTTGACTCAACTTCTGCCTTTGTAAGAACACCATGTTCAGAAAACATCTTAACTGTCTTTGGCATTGTGTAATAAGGGATAGCGTCAACCATTGATTTAAGGTTTGGAAGGCCTCTCTTTTCAGCTTCGGCAATCCATTCATCTGAATAACCGTTGCCGTTAAATATTACTTTCTTATGTTCTTTAACTGTCTTCTGCATAAGAGCTGCAAGAGCCGAATCAAAGTCATCTGCACCTTCAAGCTCATCCGCAAAATCTTTAAGTGCATCTGCAACTATTGTGTTAAGTACAAAGTTAGGTCCTGCAATTGAAGCTGATGAAGGAACCATTCTAAACTCAAATTTGTTGCCTGTAAAAGCAAAAGGTGATGTTCTGTTTCTGTCTGTAGCGTCTTTTTTGATTCTTGGAAGAGTGTTTACACCAATTGACATGTTCTCGCCCTTTTTGCTGTTTGTAAGGTTTCCTGCTTCAATCTGTTTAAGAATATCTTCAAGCTGTTCACCAAGAAAAACAGATACAATTGCAGGAGGTGCTTCCTGAGCGCCGAGTCTGTGTTCATTGCCCGGGTTAGAAGCTGAAAGTCTTAAAAGAGGAGCATATTCGTCAACTGCCTTAATTACTGCTAAAAGGAAAGTAAGGAACAATTTATTCTTATGCGGCTCTTTTCCAGGGTCGAGAAGGTTTTGGCCGCCATCTGTCGCGATTGACCAGTTGTTATGCTTTCCTGAACCATTAACGCCGGCAAATGGTTTTTCATGAAGGAGACATACAAGACCATGTCTTGGAGCAAGCTTTTTCATATATTCCATAATAAGCTGGTTGTGGTCGGTTGCAACATTTGTGTCATCATAAATAGGGGCAAGCTCATGCTGTGACGGAGCAACTTCGTTATGCTCTGTTTTTGCTGAAATACCAAGTTTCCAACACTCTATATCAAGATCATGCATGAAACATGCGATTTTTTCTTTAATTGTACCAAAATAATGGTCATCAAGCTGCTGGCCTTTTGGAGGGACTGCTCCGAAAAGCGTTCTGCCTGTGAAAATAAGGTCTTTTCTCTGGTCGTATAAATCCTTGTCGATAAGGAAATATTCCTGCTCAGGTCCGACAGAAGTTGTAACCTTTTTTGTTTCCGTATCACCGAAAAGTCTTAATATTCTTAAAGCCTGAGTATTGATTGCCTGCATAGAACGAAGGAGAGGTGTTTTCTTGTCGAGAGCTTCGCCAGTATATGAGCAGAAAGCTGTCGGAATGCAAAGTGTAACTCCGGAAGCATCTTCTTTAAGAAATGCAGGTGATGTGCAGTCCCAAACAGAATAACCTCTTGCTTCAAATGTACCTCTGAGTCCGCCGGATGGAAATGAAGATGCATCAGGCTCACCTTTAATAAGTTCTTTGCCTGAAAATTCCATTATTGCTTTGCCGTCTTTAGTAGGTGAAATAAAAGCGTCATGCTTTTCAGCTGTTATTCCGGTCATTGGCTGGAACCAATGTGTATAATGAGTTGCTCCTCTCTCAATTGCCCAATCCTTCATGGCATTTGCAATAACTTCTGCTACTTCAGGTTTGAGTTCATCACCGTTTTGAATTGTATCTTTGAACTCTTTGTAAATCTTTTTTGGAAGCCTTTCGCGCATTACAGCATCGTTAAATACATTCATGCCGTAAATCTCAGGTATTGATATCTTTTCCATATTTTCACAACCCTTTCTATATATCATATTTTATATATATCTTGTTTCACGACTATAAAAATATATAAGGCGCCCCCATCAATAAATGAGAACGCCCTTGTTCAAGTCATGATTTACTTTACTTATCTATTGATACCATGTTTTTAGAAAAAAATCAAGTATTATTTTATGTTTTTTTATTTTTTTTACATGACTTACGTAATCATACCTTATATTAGATTATGAAGCGGGCTGCCGTCTCTGAACGATTTTAGATTGCCTGCTATCATTTTGGCCATTCTTTCGTTGTTAGCCTCAGAATTAAAACTGTTGTGCGGAGAGTACCAGAAATTCTCAAGCTTCCATAAAGGACTTTTTGGATTGAGAGGTTCTTTTTCGAAAACATCTACCGCAGCTCCGAAAAGATTTCCGGAAGATAGCGACTCATAAAGAGCCGTTTCGTCAAGCAATGCACCCCTTCCTACGTTTATTAAAACAGCCCCTGACTTGATTTTATTAAACATGTCTCTGTCAAAAAGATGATATGTATTTTTTTCAAGAGGAACACATAATACAATAATATCAAAATCACCTATTTTAAATTCGAGGTTTTCAATAGGAAAACAACTTTTAAAGTTTTCTTTTTGCCTGCCTGTTTTGCTAAATCCGATACACTCTACTCCGAATGCGGAAAGCCTTTTTGCCGTTTCTTTTCCAATTCCGCCTGTACCAATAATTGCGGCACTGCGGCCATAAAGTTCATATAGGTCAAATCTTTTTTCCCAAGCATGTCTCCTTTGCTCATCTTCAAATGTTCTTACGCGCTTATACATTTCAAGTATACGCATAGTCACAAATTCTGATATGGGAATGTCAAAAATACCTCTGGCGTTTGTGTATAGTATTCCTCTTTTTTTAAGCTCGTCAATAGGCTGAACATCTGTTCCGACCATTGATGTGCATACAAGTTTTAAATTTCTGAAACCGTTTAAATCATTGTGCCTTAGCATGTCAAGCTGTACAAGTACGTCACATCCAAGCTCATCATAATTAAGCGGAACTTTTTCATTTTCATGATAAAAAACGCGATATCCAAGCTTTTCCGCTTCGTCACGTATAATGGAGCTTCCTTTTATTTTTTTTGAAACTACAACGGTAAGCAAAACAACTCAATCCTTTCCAAAATATAAACATAAATTATATCATAACTTTCTAAAACCCTTGTATACTATAATTTTACTTATCTTTTTATATATTAAACTCTTTTTCTAAGCATGTCATACTTGCACACAGGTTTATCAAACTTTATTTTAATTATCTGCTTTGGATGAGGAGCTGAATCAATACTTATTCCGTTTTCATTCCACATTTTTTCTACTTTCATTTTCCAGCTTTCGCCCTTTGCCGGCATAACCTCTATTTCATCGCCGACTTCAAACTTATTTCTCTGCATAACTGTGGCAATTTTGTCTCTCTCATCGTAATCTTCAACCATGCCTATGAAATCATAATTTCTAATGTATGAATTATTTGTATAAACTTGGTCATTGCCCGTCGGTTTTCCAAAATAAAATCCCGTTGTAAAATTTCTGTGACTTGACTTTGAAACTTCTTTCATATAATAGTCTTTCATGCTCTCATATTTCTGCGGATTATTTATACAGTCGTCTATTGCCTGTCTGTATGCCTTTACTACTGAGCCTACATAAAAAGAGGTTTTCATACGTCCCTCTATCTTAAAGCTTTGTATTCCAGCGTCTATAAGCTCCGGTATATAATCTATCATGCAAAGGTCCTTAGAGTTAAATATATATGTGCCCCTATCATTTTCAATTACCGGCATATATTCCCCAGGACGCGTCTCTTCCGTAAGATAATATTTCCACCTGCACGGGTGAGCACATTCTCCGTGATTTGAGTCTCTGCCAGTCAAATAATTGCTTAGCAAGCATCTGCCGGAATATGAAATACACATAGCACCGTGTACGAAAGCTTCAATATCCATATCGGAAGGTATATTTTTTCTGATTTCCTTAATTTCGGCAAGCGAAAGCTCTCTTGCTGCCACAATTCTTCTTGCTCCAAGCTTGTACCACATATTTGCACTTTTATAGTTTGTGTTGTTTGCCTGAGTGGAAACATGTATTTCCATATCAGGTACAGCTTCTTTGGCCACAGAAAAAACACCCAAGTCGGAAATTAGCAAGGCATCGGCTCCAAATTCCTGAACTTTTTTAAAATACTCCGCCATTCCCTCAAAATCATTATTATGAGCATAAATATTTGCCGTTACGTAAACCTTTGCTCCGTGTGAGTGGGCAAATTCTATGCCTTCTTTCATTGTTTCATCATCAAAGTTTTTTGCTTTTGCACGAAGGCCGTAAGCCTCCCCGCCTATATAAACAGCGTCAGCGCCATATAATACGGCAATCTTTAATTTTTCAATATCACCCGCCGGCGCCAGCAATTCTATTCTTTTGTCAATCATCACTGAATTCTCCCTCTGTAGGTATATACTCTTTAGTTTTGCAGCTTAAAACAACTCCGTCACCTATAGGAATTATAGATGATTCAAGACAGTCGAGATGGGATATATCCCAAAGAAAATTACGCATTCTTTTGTGTATTGTGCGCTGCCTTCTCGGAAGTTCAAATCTTGATTTTGCTATTGTACCTGCCTGAAGCACATCGTCGGCAATAAGTATTCCCCCTATAGGTAGAAGTCTTAAAATATGCGGCAAAAACTGAATATACTGTCCTTTGGCGGCGTCAAGAAACACAACATCATATGGTCCCGTAAGCTTTGGAAGCACATTCGCCGCGTCATCTTCAATTAAATTTATAGTATCTTCAAGATGCATTCTTTTTATATTCACTCTTGCGTCATTAAGCATAACTTCATATCTGTCAATTGTTGTTATGTGTCCTCCCGGCTTAATATAGCGCGACATAAGTCCGGCCGAAAAAGCAACCGCCGTGCCTATTTCCAGTATTTCTTTTGGTCTTTTTATTGAAAGTACCGTACTCAAAAATCTTGCAACCTCGTGAGGCACAATAGGAATTTGTTTTTCTTCCGCTTCAGTTTGTATGTCGCCCAAAATACCGTCATATTTAGGCTGAATCAGTCTTAAATATTTGCTTAAGTAATCATCTGTTACATAGTTCATATAATCTCTCCAAACTTTAATCTGCCGACTTTTTATACGTGTCCTTTGCAGCAAGAAAATCATCATAGCTTGAGGTAAAAACATGTTCTCCGCTGCCCTTTTTCTTCAATACGTAGTAAATATAGTCATTATTGTCGGGATTTACGGCTGCCTTCAGTGATGCCTCACCGGGACAGCATATAGGTCCCGGAGGAAGCCCGGTATTTTTATAGGTATTGTATGGAGAATCCACATCAAGGTCATTATATGTCACTTCTTCATTTCTGCTTTGCAGAGCGTATTGAACTGTGGAGTCTATTTGAAGTTTCATGCCTTTTGAAAGCCTGTTATAAATTACTTCGGCAGCAATTGGACGCTCAGAATCCACTTGTATCTCAGATTCAACTATAGACGCAATAGTTACAAGCTCATCGGATGTATATTTGCTTTTAGCATTTTCAAGTATATTAGAATATTCAATATTAAATCTGTCAAGAAAAGTTTCTATTACTTTATGTGCATCCATATCTTTATTAAACTCATATGTTGCAGGAAAAAGGTAACCCTCAAGACGGTAGCTCCTGTCATTTCCTACATCTTTTAGAAAATCGTAGTCAAATGTACCGTTATTCATTTCATTTATAAAGCTGTCTGCACTTACTATGCCTTTCTCCTCAAGCAGCTCAGCTATTTGTTTGGCGGTATAGCCTTCCGGAACAGTTACCTTTATAACACCGTTTTGTGCTTCATCACTTGTAAGTATGTCCATTATTTCATCATTTTTCATGCCTTCGGCAAGATTGTATGTTCCTTTAACATATTCGCCGTCATATCTTTTATATCTGCTTTGAAAGCGAAAAAACAGAGTGCTTTTAATAAGTCCGTTCTTTTTAAGTATTTCAGCAATATCTTTAGTGGAAGAATCCTCAGGTATTGTTACTGTTACCTCATTGCCGTATTTTTCTTTTTTGTCTAAATTTTGAGTGTAATTTTTAGCGTTGTTAAATGCAAATTTGTATGATTCTACAGCAACAAAGCATATAAATAAAAACACCAAAACAGAAAAAAGTGTTAGTTTAACACCTTTTTGCTTTCTTCGTTTTCTTCTTTTATGCACGTTTTTAATATGCACTTTTTTCACCAACTTTTCTAAATATTTGTTCCTATTATACAATTTAATCTATTGATATACAAGATATTAATTATTTAAGAGTTTATGACATTTTGCCTGCTTTCATAAAACAGCAAACATAAATCAGAAAATATTAATAAAATAATAATATTTGTTCACAAAATCATCACCTTAATAACATGTTTTTTTCACGTTTTGTAATTATCATGTGTCTTGTAGTTGAATATCACTAACCCCTAAGATATTCATAATACATCCTTCCTCACGGCATATTTAATATGCCGAAAAGCGTACCAACCCCGGTACGCTTTTTCAGTATAAAAAAAGCGGCTTTTAATTTTCAAAGTCGTTTTCCTTATAAAAATCCATAGGATTCTCAGCAGTCCCGTTTTTATAAATACCAAAATGAAGATGAGGACCTGTTGAGTCTCCGGTGTTGCCGGAATATGCTATAAGCTGCCCCGCTTTTACTTTTTCACCATCTTTTACACAGCTTTTGTTTAGATGCCCGTAAAGAGTTTCATAGCCGTCGTCCGACTCTATTTTTATCTCATTTCCATAGCTTTTGCTGTAACCCGAAAATTCCACTGTGCCGCTTCTTGCCGCGTATACGTCTGTATTTTCATCTGCCGCAATATCAATTCCCTCATGAAACTGAGTATTTTCAGATGTAGGGTTTTCTCTTTCTCCGAAAAACGACGTAATTATTCCCTTCAGCGGGATATACCACAAATCGGTATTCACACTTTGTTTTGAGATATTTTTGTCTTCATTGTCTTCATTGTTTTCAATGTTTGAATTTTTCGAATTTTTGTTATCAGTTTTTGTAATGTTATATGTTTTTTTATCTGTAATATTTGCTTTTTTACTTTTTACGTTTTTAATTTTTTCTACTATTGTTACTATTTCATTTTTTATGTACTGTGCTTGTTTTTCCGACATATCCGTACTTATAGCATTTTTAATTTCAGCGCTGACATATTGTATTGATTTTATATGAGATATAACCAAAAGTATTCCTATTAAAATTACGCAAACACATAATTGGAAGGCAATGCGTTTAGACATTTTATTTTCAGACGCATACATTTTTTGATATCTTCTGGAAGGCTTTCTGTGGGGAATACGTTTATTTTTTTTAATCTCACTTTCCATAATGAACACCTCTTTGTACAAGAATATTCATCAGGAAAATAAATATGAAAAAAAGTGCCTATTTTTATAAACCAAACAATACTTATTTAAAAAAATTCCAACTTAAAAAATAACGGCAGTGTAAAACACTGCTGTGATAGTAAACAAAAATTATTTATTTACTGCAGAGCACTGTCAAACATTATAAGAAGTTCAAGCACACTCCTGAATTTTTTTTCCTGACCATTTTTTAGCCATGATACTTTGCCCTGCCAGCTTGAGTTTTGACAAAAAACAATTCTAACTGAAAATGTTTCTAAAATTCCATTTTTTATACTTTTATATTTTTTGGGGTGTAAATCTAATTTAATCGGAGAATTGAACATACGAGTTTCCAAAAACGGCATTGGGTAATCCATTTTAGTTAAAATGTCAGACATAGATAGAATAAATTCCATAGTACTTTTAAAATAAACAACACCATCTAAAAACTCATTATATAATCTTCCGTTAAGAATTTTGCCGTTATATGAGTCAATGCAAATTATCGATGTATGATATTTATTCTTATATCTATTTTTGTGCTTATATTGTTGCAAAACAAATCCTACCTTTCTATATTACTTGAAATAATTATAACTTTTTTGTGTAACATAAAGCGTTACAAATTCAAATTATATATTCAATTGCCAAAAAATAGCAGATTTTCCATTTATATCTAACAAATAAGCATTTCTTCTTATTCTAAATGCATAGCTATTCTTCCTAAAAATTTCATTTGTAACATTTTGTTAATTTATACAGTATACCATATTTATTATGATTAAGGCAATTTATAATACTTATTCAAGTCACACTTAAAATCAGTCTTAAAAAAATTGATTTTTAAATTATTTAGTACATGCAGAACGCAAAAAAATAACTGCCTGTGTTAAACCGGACAGCTATTTTAAACTTATAACTTATAAAAATTCGGCAGGCAAAAATATAATATTGAACCAAGTGCCTTACCGATAGCAATTGCCGCAATAAAAATGCTTATGCCGTTTTTTATTCTGGCTCTTCTCATAAATACCGGCATTACATCCAAAACTTCGGCAATAGATACTGCAACACATCCTACAAACATTCCTACAAAAAAACTTGGTACACATGCAAAAATACCGATATCTATATGATAATCAAAAACCAGTTTAAGTGTTCCGCATATTCCGCCAAGGATAATTGCGGTTTCATAAATTTTGATATTCTTTTGGGTAAGCGTTCTTATCGCCATTCGTGGCACTACACCTATTACAGCTATAAAGGCAAAGATACCTGCGGCAATAATCATACCTGACGAAAAAGCCAAAAATATCAAAACAACATATTTAATGATTGTCATTTTCCCTTCTCCTTTTTTGAAGCTGTGTCAAGCTGATTTTTAATTACCTCATCTTCATAAGTAGTCATTTGAACTTCAATAGGAGTAGGATCTTCCGTAATCTTCTTTTTCCCAATATGGTTAAAAAAGACTGTTATTCCAACGGCAAGCCCAATTGAATATGGTATTTCCAAAATACCTTTGCTGTGCTGAGTTGTATTAAAAAACGTATTGTAATACCCATCAAATATCTGCGGCAACTGAGCATCTGAATGAAAACTCATTATTGCGGTTGCGGTACCGAAAAACAGTATTAAGGCAACAAAAACGGTACTAATAATTATCATACCTTTACTGTTTTTCTTGTGTTCTTTTTTATATTCAATCAGCACTTCCTTTTCACCTGTATTATTTATCTTCGCGTCAGGGAAAACAGCTGTGATTGCCTTTACAATATCAAGAAACGATATGCTGAACACATTTGTTCCGTTGTCCGGAACAGTAAAAATTTGTATACCATTTATTTTTTCCGCCGATGTGCCGTGGCAGTATACACTCGCTATGTCTTTAATAAAAATAAGTTTCCTGCCCTCAGCAAGGTATTTCTTTTTTGGCTCTATATAAATATCCATAAGCACACATCCTTTATAAAACAGCATTGATTTTTATTTATTCTGTTCCAAAAAGGATTAAAAAATACAAAAAATACAATGTAAATCAGCGTTTTCCGCGCAGTCTGTCAAGAGATTCCTTAATTTTCTTTTCTACGCCGTTTGTTGTAGGCTCATAATAAATTGTACCGACAAGCTCGTCAGGCAGATATTGCTGTTTTACATAATGTCCCTCATAATCATGAGCATATTTATAACCATTGCCATGTCCAAGATTTGAGGCACCGCTGTAATGCGAATCTTTTAAGTGGTCCGGCACAGAGCAAATTTTTTTGTTCCGAACATCATGAAGTGCTTTGTCTATAGCCAAATATGACGCATTGCTTTTAGGAGCACATGAAATATATGTTACAGCCTGAGCAAGTATTATTCTGCTTTCCGGCATGCCGATAAAATCCACAGCCTGAGCGGCGCTTACAGCCACCTGCAGAGCATGAGGGTCTGCGTTTCCCACATCTTCGGAAGCACATATAACAATTCTTCTTGCTATAAATCTTACATCTTCTCCGGCATAAATCATTTTAGCCAAATAATACAAAGCCGCATCCGGGTCTGAGCCGCGCATGCTTTTAATAAATGCCGATACCGTATCATAATGGTTGTCTCCGTTTTTTTCATAATTAAGTGCTCGTTTTTGTATACATTCCTCAGCCGTTTTGATATCAATATTTATTGTTCCGTTTTCGTCTTTGTTTGTTGAAAGTACAGCAAGCTCAAGAGCATTTAAAGCAGTTCTTGCGTCTCCGTTTGCAGCATCCGCAAGAAAATGTATGGATTTGTCATCTATGTTTATATTTAGATTGCCATAGCCTTTTTCTTTGTCACTTATAGCACGTTTTAGCAATATCTCAATATCATTTGTATCAAGCTGTTTCAGTTCAAAAATAAGACTTCTGCTTACCAAAGCCTTATTCACTTCAAAATATGGGTTTTCAGTTGTGGCGCCGATAAGTATAACTGTGCCGTCTTCAACATCAGGCAGAAGAGCGTCCTGCTGCGATTTATTAAAGCGGTGAATTTCATCAATAAAAAGTATGGTTCTTTCACCGCTCATTCCAAGACGGTCTTTAGCGTCATTTATTACTTCCTTTATTTCCTTTACTCCAGCCGATGTGGCATTTATCTGAACAAAATGGCTTTTTGTCGTATTGGCTATTATATGAGCAAGAGTTGTTTTTCCAGTTCCCGGAGGCCCATAAAAAATTACAGAGCTTATATTGTCCGCTTTAATAGCTCGAGTAAGCATTTTGCCGTCGCCCATAATGTGCCTTTGGCCTACAAATTCCTCAAGGTTTTCAGGTCTCATCCTTGACGCAAGAGGACTCTGTTTTTTTAAGTTTTTATTTCTCATGTATTCAAAAAGGTCCACATATATTCTTCTTTCTTTAAATATCAAAATACATTTTAAGCCCTTCGGCAACTCCGCTGTTATTATTTGATGATACAATAACATCAGCATTTCTTTTTACTCTTTCGTTGGCATTTTCAACAGCTATGCCCTTTTCACATAACAAAAGCATATCAATATCATTGTTGTCGTCGCCAAAAGAGACAGTTTCGTTTAAACTAATGCCATACATATCGCATAAAGCTTTAACACCCTTGGCTTTTCCGGCGCCTATGCTGTTTATAAACATATACCCGTCCCACAAATTATCACGAATTTCAATGCTTTTATCATTAATTTTACTTATTTCAGCTTTAATAATACTCATATCCTTACTTTTCGTAGCAAGAACTACTTGGTAAATATCTCCAGAAGTGTTTTTAAGTTCTTCGTAAGTTTTAAAATAACGTATTCCTGCAAAATAATTTTTTACTCTTCCGTATATATCATGCCTATGATAAAAGTCGAGAGTTTTGCTTTCATCGTCTGGCAATATTTTACAGTAATTATATCCGTTTGACACTTCAGTAAATATTTCATATTTTTTACCTATGTCTATAATTGATTCGACAGTTGACTTTTTCATACTTTTTGCAAATATAGGCTTTTGAGATTTTAAGTCATAAAGCAGTATTCCGTCTATGCACACTATAGGTACATTTATTCCAAGTTTTTTTGCAATAGGAACAGCCCTTTTTATATTGCGTCCCGTACACAGAGCAAAAATATAGCCTTTTTGCTGCATTTTAAGTATTGCTTTTCTGTTTTCAGACGTTATTTTACCATTGTCTGTAATGAGAGTGCCGTCTATGTCGCATACTGCCATCTTAAAACCTTTATACATAAATTCTTTCCTTTTTCTTTTTTATAATATTCTAACATAAAAAAATTTCTATTTCAAAAAAACCTCATTCCGTAAAGGAAAAAGGTTAAATTTATTTATTTATTTTGATTTTTAGGCTGTATAATATTGCCTGGATACATCACCAATACATTATCATTATAAAACCTTCTAATATCTACTTGTCTGTATGAATCTAACGATTGTATATCTGAATATGTAAATGTAAATTCAAAATCAGTACCCTCTTTATTAAAAAGATTTTTATTAAATGTAATAATAAACTTTTTTTCATAATTTACAGGTAAAGTAAATTTAATGGCTGTAAAATTATTAATTGTAAAATTTATATCTTTTGCAGCTCCTGCTCCAATGTTTTTAACTATATACTCAATAAATACTATTGCTTTTACTGATTTTACTTTTGAATCTACTCCCTCAACTTCTATACCGAGTCCTGAAAGCGGAACTGGACTAGATGCAATCCCAAATTTTGTATAGCTCATAAATATTACATCATTTTTTAAAATTGCACATTCCTTTGTTACCGGTTCTGCTTCAAAATATAAACAAGGTGCAATTCTTTCCTTTCTCTCTCTGTCATTTATTGATTTGGTAAACCTTATTGTCCCAATTAAGGCTACGATTGTAGCAAAAGCACTTACAAGATTTCCATAAAATAATAATAAATCTCCAGAATCCCAACAAGTTACATATCCGCAGTTATTTTTATAAGATTCATTTATAAAGATAGCAACTGATGCCAGACATAAAATAACCATAAAAGCAAAGCCAATATATTTAAATAAAGACAGCATTGTTATATATTTATAACGATATTTTATGTATATTAAAAAAATAACAATGCAAATACAATCTATTATAATCCACAATATACTTACCTTACTAAGATTCAATAACATCTCACCTCAAAATTTTTTATATGCTTTTATTATATTATCCTTTTACATAAAAACAAGCAGCCGCCTTGATTTTGAGAATGATTTTATTAGAAAAAGCTATCAGCCAAATATGCTGATAGCCTTAAATACTCATTTTTTTAATTCATCTGTGATAAACATAGCATCTCCAAAACTGAAGAATCTGTATTTTTCTTTTACTGCAACCTCATACGCATGAAGTATGTTTTCCCTTCCGGCAAGAGCAGATACAAGCATTATAAGTGTCGATTCAGGCAAATGAAAGTTTGTAATAAGGCAGTCAATAGCTTTAAATTTATATCCCGGATATATAAATATTTTTGTCCAGCCGCTTCCCTCATGAATTACACCGTTTTCGTCAGCAACGGATTCGAGAGTTCTTGTGCTTGTTGTTCCTACGGCAATGATTCTGCCACCGTTTTGCCGTGTCTTATTCATAATGTCTGCCTGATCTTTTTCTACTATATAATATTCCGAGTGCATTTCATGGTCTTGTATATTGTCCACTTTTACTGGCCTAAATGTGCCAAGACCTACATGCAAAGTTATATGAACTATGTTTACACCCATTTCCTTGATTTCATTAAGCAGTTCTTTTGTAAAGTGCAGTCCGGCAGTAGGAGCAGCAGCAGAACCGTCATTTTTTGCATAAACAGTCTGATACATGTCTTTATTTTCAAGTTTATGTGTGATATACGGCGGCAGAGGCATTTCTCCAAGCTCGTTAAGTATATTTTCAAATACTCCGTCGTATGAAAATTTTACTATTCTGTTTCCGCCTTCAACAATATTAATTACCTCGGCTTCTAGCTTTCCGCCTCCAAATACAATTTTGTCTCCTATTTTTGCCTTTTTGCCCGGATATGTCAATACTTCCCAAGTATCCAGCTCTTTTCTTACAAGAAGAAGCACTTCAACTCTTGCCCCAGTGTTTTTTCTTTCACCAATAAGCCGTGCCGGCATAACCTTTGTATCATTTATAACAAGGCAGTCGCCTTTATTAAGGTAATTTTTTATATCCCTGAATATTTTGTGCTGAATTTCGCCTGTATTTTTATCAAGTATCATAAGCCTTGATGCCGCCCTGTCCTCAAGCGGATCCTGAGCTATAAGCTCCTTAGGAAGTTCATAATTAAAATCTGACGTTTTCATTTTTACATCTCCTTCTATTTCCAGTAATTTTAACATAATACAAAACATTTGTAAATTTATTTGACATACATTTGTTTTAAATAAAAAATAAAAGGAAATATGGGAAATATGAATTTTACTGTTGTTAATATTAAAAAAATATACTACAATAAAAATTATGTAATCAATTTTGAGAGGAGTTTTAAAATGGCTAATGATAAAAAAATGGTTGCCGCCATTACAGATATGGAAAAAGATTTTCCACAATGGTATACCGATGTAGTAAAAAAGGCCGACCTTGCCGATTATTCAAGTGTAAAAGGCTGCATGATAATAAGGCCGTACGGATACGCAATTTGGGAGCTTATACAAAAACAGCTTGACCAGATTTTTAAAGACACTGGACATGAAAACGTATATATGCCTATGTTTATACCCGAAAGCCTCCTTCAGAAGGAAAAAGACCATATTGAGGGATTTGCGCCTGAGGTTGCTTGGGTAACACAGGGAGGACTTAACAAGCTTCAGGAAAGGCTTGTTGTACGTCCTACATCGGAAACGCTTTTCTGTGACCATTATAAAAATATTATCCATTCATACAGAGATTTGCCAAAGCTTTATAACCAATGGTGTTCGGTAGTAAGATGGGAAAAAACAACTCGCCCTTTCTTACGTACAACTGAATTTTTGTGGCAGGAGGGCCATACTGCGCATGCAACAGCAAAAGAATCGGCAGATGAAACAATAAAAATGCTTAATGTATATGCTGATTTTGCCGAAAACGTATTGGCAATGCCTGTAATCAAAGGCGAAAAGACAGCAAAAGAACGTTTTGCGGGAGCTAAAAACACGTATACCATTGAAAGTCTTATGCACGACGGAAAAGCTCTCCAAAGCGGTACAAGTCATAACTTTGACGATATTTTTGCAAAGGCTTTCGGAATCCAATATACAGATAAAGATAACAAGCTTCAGTATGTTCATCAGACATCATGGGGAGTTACAACGCGCCTTATAGGCGCAATAATTATGGTACACGGGGATAACAGCGGTCTTGTTCTTCCGCCAAAGATTGCTCCTGTTCAGACAATAATTGTTCCTATTGCTATGCAGAAAGACGGCGTAGTTGAAAAAGCAAAGGAAATAGAAGAAAGGCTTAAAAAGGCCGGTATCCGTGTTAAATCTGATTTGTCAGATAAATCAGCAGGCTGGAAATTCAGCGAATATGAAATGAAAGGTGTTCCTGTTCGTCTTGAAATAGGACCAAAAGACATTGAAAAAAATCAGTGCGTATTAAGCAGACGTGACACGGGTGAAAAGATATCTGTATCTCTTGATACATTTGAGGATGACCTTAAAAAGCTTCTTGACGATATACAAAACAACCTTTTTGAAAAAGCAAAACAGAACCGTGATTCGAAGACATATACAGCTAAAAATATGGAAGAATTTGAAAAAATAATTAATAAAACACCAGGCTTTATTAAGGCAATGTGGTGCGGCGACCAGGCTTGTGAAGACAAAATCAAAGAGCTTACCGCCGCTACATCAAGATGTATTCCGTTTGAGCAGGAGGAAATCTCCGATACATGTGTATGCTGCGGAAAAAAAGCAAAATATATGGTAATTTGGGGCAGAGCATATTAATTTAAAAAAATCCGGTATTTAATGGCATAATGCCAGTAAATCCGGATTTTATATTTCTTTCTCATATATACAAAAGCTGTTTTTCTTTCCAGTTTTTTTTGCCCTGTACAGAGCTTTGTCGGATGAGATATAATATTTGTCAAAGCCTGCTGAATATTTTCCGTATGCTATTCCCATAGAAAAACCGCAGTATTTTTTTTCTGTTTTAGTTAATTCCATGTTTTTAAATGAGGCTGAAAATTTATTGTAAAACTCCAGTTTATTATATCTTTCATCAATACCCCTGATAAATACTGCAAATTCGTCTCCGCCCATTCTTGCACATATCTCGTTTTTGCTGCAGACATAATTAAGAACATATGCAACTTTTTTTATGTAAATATCGCCATATATGTGCCCGAAAGTATCATTATAGTTTTTAAAATCGTTAAGGTCAACCATTATCATTGCAAATTTTTTGTTGTTGGGCTTTTCAGAAAGAAGGTGGCGTACCATCATTTCAAAAGTTCCTCTATTGTATATTCCAGTAAGAGAATCTTTGGTTGCCGCGTCAAGAATTTTTTCTTTATCCTCTTTTTGATGTTTCATAAAAATTGTGTTTGATATGTCGGTAGCAAGTATTAAAACCTCAATGCGTTTATTTTCGTCATTATAATATGTTTTTCCATAGCATATAGCAAAAAATCCAGTACCGTCTTTTCGTTTAACTCTGTGTTCAAGAAAACATGAAAATGAACTTGGATTTAAAAACTTTCTGTATTCATCAATAATAGCGGTAACATAATCATCCCAGTCTTCTTCAAATAAAAGATCTTTTTGAGAAAGGCCAAGCATAAATATTTCTTTGCGAGAATATCCAGTCAACATACAAAATTTTCTATCAAAACTTATTATTTTAAAAGTTTTAAGGTCGATTCTATATTGTGTATACTCTATTCTGCCTACATTGTGACTCATAATAAGCGCCCCATATTTTTGTTTTTATATTTTGATTATAAAGCTATTTGTGACATATTTCAACAAAGATATACATATTCTCTTATTATCTAATCTCAATATAGCTTCCTGAGCGTGTTTTTTTGACTAAAATTTGCCTTTCTATACGATTCTTCAGTTCATTTACATGTGATATAACTCCGATAGTCATGTTTCCATTTGCGACAGACAGAAGAGCCGTTATCGCCTTATCAAGAGTTTCATCATCAAGATTTCCGAAACCTTCATCAACAAACATGGATTCTATTTTAATTCCTCCGGCCGTCTGCTGTATTTCATCTGAAAGACCGAGAGCAAGACAAAGAGAAGCCATAAAGGACTCCCCTCCTGACAGCGTTTTTACACTCCGCAACGTATCGCTGTAGTGGTCATATACATCAAGGTCAAGACCGGCATTTGTACGTATGTTTTCGCTCGTTTTTTTTCTTCGCAGTTCATATCGTCCGTTTGTCATTGAAATAAAGCGCCTGTTGGCATGAATCACTATTTTATCAAAGTATGCAGCCTGAACATATGTCTCAAGCTTAATTTTCTCCTTGCCTGCTGCCGTTCCGTTTGCCGTGTTATATAAAGGCTGAAGCCATTTAAGTTCATAATCGGATTTTTCAATTTTTTCTTTTATAATACATATTTTGTTATACACTCTATTATTTACGTTTATATTAACTGCTAAATTGTCTTTAATTGTACTGTGTTTCTCTTTTTCGTCCACAAAATTAGATATTTGTGTTTTTATAATGTCAATATTATCTTCAGGAAGACTTCGAATCTGTTTTTTAAGCGTCTCTATCTGAGTTTGACAAATGCTTAACTGCTTTTCAGCCAGTTCTTTTTTCTCAACTATATCGTTAATGGTTTTTTCATATTTGCTTTTAATATCTGTTTTTTCTTTTATATCATTAAGAATATCATTTATTTTACTATATCCTATTTTTTTAATTTCTTCTTTTATTTGTTCATTTAAACTTTTATAATACGCCGATTTTGAAGCTGTTTTTTCTGTCAATTCTTTTGTTTTTTTCTCATTGTCAGCCTTTTTTGTTTCAAGCATTTCTATATTTTTTTCTGCAGAATGGTACTGGGATACATCGTTTTTTAAAGACTGCTCTTTAATATTTGTTTCAGAAAGTATTTGTTTTAGCTCATCTTTTTTATTATTTAATACATGCTGTATAGAATCAGTTTCAATTTCGGGATAAAGCCTTTTAAAACTATTTTTAATATTTTCTTCAAGCGCCTTCATGCGTCCGGCTTTTTCACCTGATTTTTGACTTAAATCAGAAGCATCTTTTTCTGCATATTCACATTTTTTTCTTAAACTTTCTATGTTGATTTTATCCGGAGCATCTTTAATCAAAACGGCAATATGCGGATGTGTGGTTGAACCGCACACTGGACAAGGCATATCATCCCTTAATTCCTGAGCTATTATTCCGGCCTGCGCATCAAGAAAGATTTTCCTTTTTTGTTCATATTCGGTAGATATTTCATCCAAAATCAAACTTGCAGACTCGTATTTTTTTCTTATCTTTTTATGCTCACAACGGGCTTTTTTATATTCGTCTATGTCTTCTTGAATTTTATTTATAGTATTAAGCATAAAGTTAATATCTTTTATTGAATTTTCAATTTTAATTAAATTTGACTGAGAATCTTTAAGCTTTTCTTTTTTAGATTTTTCAGAGCACAGCTTTTCCACTATGTTCTTTCCTTCCTGTTCCATATAAGAAAGCTGCTTATTTAAAAGTAAATATTCTTTTTCTGCCTGTTCGGTATTTTTTCTTTTTTCCTCAATTGTCTTAAATCTTTCAGCCTTGCTGTTAAGCAAAGTCACTTCCTCACTAAGTTTTTTTATTTCATCTTCGTGAAGTTTTGCTCTTTCCAATTCTGTTTTTGATTCATCTAATGATTTTATATTTTCAGTTTTTGTTTTTTCAAGTTTAAAAATATCAGATTTAAGTTTAAGAGCTTTTTTGATATCATTAAGTTTTATGCTTAAGGTGTTTATTTTTTCTTCAATTTCCGAAATAATTTCGGTGTTTTTTTTAGCTTCCGATTCTTCGCTAACTATTTGTTCTTTTAATTTTTCTAATATTATTGAAATGTCACTGAAAGGCCCGCTGTTTTTAATTATTGATTCAAAATCACTGCCCTTTTCAGGCTTGGTTTCTAAAAACGTATCGGCAAGTTTTGACCTTAAATTTTGGTTTTCATTTTTTGAATTTAGATACTTGTCTTTAATTTTTTCCTGCATAATGTTGAAAATATCTGTGGAAAATATTTTTCTCAGTATTTCAGACCTTTCGTTTGTCGGTGCCAAAAGCAGGTTTAAAAATTCACCCTGAGAAATCATCATTGTTTGTGAAAACTGTTCTTTTGTAAGTCCAATTATGCTTTCAACAGCAGACGTCACGTTTTTTTGTCCGGTTATTGTTTTTTCCGAAGTTTCAAGGACTGCATCACTTTTTTCAATGACTTGTGCGTTTCCCCGTTTAGACTTTCTCATATACTCCGGATTTCTTTTAAGTCTGTATTTTTTACCTCTGTATAAAAATTCCAGTTCAACAAATGTAGGCACATCAATAGACGCATATCTGCACCTAAACATGTACGGCTCTCTGTATTGTCCGCTTGCCTCGCCGTACAGGGCAAATGTAATTGCGTCAAAGATAGTTGTTTTGCCTGCCCCCGTGTCACCTGTAATAAGATATAAGCCGCCATCTGAAAACTTTGACATGTTTATTGCCGTTTTATCGGCATACGGTCCAAAAGCCGAAATTGTAAGATTAATAAGCTTCATTTTGCGTTTCCCCCAATTCCGTCAATAACATGTTTAATAAATTCAGACTGAGCTTTGTTTAAATCAGTTCCGTTTTGAAGTTTATAAAAATCATTAAAAATCTCAAATGGTGATTTCATTTCAGAAATGTTTTCAAAATCTGTATCGCAATGTGTTTTGCTTCTTATATTGTCATAATCAAACCGCATAATGTTGGGATACACTTCTCTTAAAATCTCATAAGCGTTCGGAATTTCTTCTTCATTTGTCAAAGTTACGTGGAGATAATCAAACCTGTTTTTTTCAGTATAGTTTTTCATTGACATAAGTTCATCATATGTACCTTTAATTTCGCGCATATCCCTAATTGGATGAAGCAATATCTTATCAATTTTAATATTGTTTTTTTCATTAAGCTCAACTATTAATACTCCCTTTTTATGATGTGATTCCGAAAAAGAATACTTAAGCGGTGTACCGCAGTAGCGTATATTTTCTTTACTTACAAATTGGGCTCCGTGAATATGTCCGAGAGCAGTATAGTCGAACTTTGAAAATAACGAGCTGTCAATATTATCAAGGCCTCCAATACTCACTTCCTCTGAATCACATCTCAAGGCACCAGTTACAAATTGGTGGCACACCAAAACATTTCTTTCAAAAGTATTTATATCAATGCTTTCCAAAATTGTATTAATGGCGTCGTTATAGCTTTCAATTTGTGCTTCCGGATAAAACCTCCTAACGACAGCTGGTTTAATAAACGGAAGCAGAAAAAAATTTATATTTCCGTATTTATCATTTAACTTTACTTTTTTAACTTTACCGTCAAAAACGGGTGAAATGTAAATTTTGTCTTTATCAAGAATGTTTGACGCAAAGGCTATGCGCTCTGGCGCATCATGATTGCCGCTTATCATTAACACTATTTTACCCTTGTTTGAAAGAGCCGTTAGAAAACTGTCAAAAAGTTCGACTGCTTCAAGCGGCGGCACACCTCTGTCATATATGTCTCCGGCAATAACAACTGCCTCAACGTCTGTTTCATCAACAATTCCAAGTATTTCAGACAATATTGCTTTTTGGTCGTCAAGCATAGAAAACTCATTAACTTTCTTTCCGATATGTAAATCAGAAATGTGCATAAATTTCATAACATCATTCCTTTATTTTAGTAAAAATAAAATTATTGACAACATGCAATTTTTTATATATAATATCCCTTGTTGTTTAGATATGTTTTTTGCTGTTGTAGCTCAGTTGGTAGAGCACCGCATTGGTAGTGCGGAGGTCACGGGTCCGAATCCCGTCAACAGCTTTTTTTGTGTGTATTTTTTTAGTGAACCAAAAAATAATTATAATAATTCACCCCCCATTCGGAGGTGTTTTTTGTTGCCTTAAATATTAATAAATGGTACATTCGTGGACCACAATGTTCTAAAACTAAAAAAGGTATGCCATAAACTTATTTAAGTAAGAGCATACCTGTAAAATAGTTATTTGTCAACATGTTGATATGCATCATTACCTTAATAATTATTAATCGTATGCTTATACTTTGAATTTATAACATAATGCAAAAACTGCCATTGACACATTACATCAATGACAGTTTTTCATTTCTAATATTAAGTTTTATATCCTTATATTGCTATCAATCATAGTCATTAACCACCTTCGGCTGTGAATCCTCTTGGTGTAATTTTCCAAAGTAATCTGTAAATCCAGTAAACTTTGTATCATAATGGCGATGGAATTTCATCATCATATCACCATTTTTAATAGCCTCTTTAATCTTGATAGAATCTTCTATGACTGCATTAGGGCAGAAAACATAAGTTGTAAGTTGATTCATACTATCATAGTAATAATAGTCTGTATGATAGAATTGACTTCCGAATAGTGATGTCCAAGTTGAACCGCCATCAAATGAGATCTCAAAATCGCCAGGTAGTACATCTTTATAACTACAGTTTGATACAGTAAAGGATAACATGTCATTAGTATAATCATAGTCGGCAAACTTATAATCAAAATCTCCTTCTGTCTCAAACCCCTTAGCACTCGCCTTTAAACCATTATCATTAAGTAGCGATTGAACATCGTAACCTACATTAGTAATAGTTACATCAGACATAGAGATACCATCCTCTAAATTAACACTATCCGGTGTTAAGCCTGTTTCAATGTAAATTTCATGCTGCCAAATATTTTTTGTTAACAGCTCTGCATTCTTTATTATACCATTTATACTTGCTGTTCCACTATATGTACCACCATTTCCGTTAGGATACGAATATGAAATCGTTAAATCCTTTAAACTTATGTTGTAGACTGGTTCATCATAGACATCAATATAAATTTTACTTCTATCCGAACTTACTGTAGCCTCATCTTCAAAGACAGGTGAATCCTCATAATGTAAGACTACTGTCTCAGAATTATATTTTTGGAGTATTTTACTTGTATCTTGTGTAACAAAATCATTTTCAATATTTCCAAGCTTAATACCTGTGTAATTATTTTCGTCAACTGTATAACCCGATACATGAAGTGTAAACCGAGTAAAGTTATTACCGTCACTGTTCACAGTATCCATCTCAACGGAGTCTATAGTTGCGCCTGCGTTTGCACCTGTAAATACAAAATCATCTTTCAAATTCAAATCTGGATTGTCATAATTTTTATATACAGCAGGTGAAACAATAAGTCCAACTTCCGTCGTATCTTTTCCTAAATACATATAATTTCTATCAACTGCCCTTTCACAATACATATACACACTGTTATCAGAAACTTCTCTAGAATCTTTCGATACATTCATAACGTAAGGTGCATTCAGTGTACCATCTGCATTTTCAACAGCAAAAGCAATATCGACATTTGTATCACTTATATTTCCGTTATAGGTAAAGTTAATGCAATACGAGCTGCTGGTTGTACATACCGTATGTGTTTTATTGTCAGTAATATTTATCCAATCCGCATACTTAGAACTGTCTACTACAAACTCATTCACAGGACCATGACCCTCTGAAATATCCTTTGCAGTAATAATGTCTTTATTGATATTATAATCCATAATCATATAAACACGACATGGATTGCTGTCACTTGCATCTTTTAATGCAAAGGAAATGTTAAACATGTCTCCACAACTTCTGTCTTTGCCTAAATAATCAACCACAGGAACACTTGCAAAGCCATATTTTGCTAACCTAGCTAATTCATCTGAAACAGTTACAGTACAAGTATCTGTATAACAGTTATCTGCTGTGCCATAAAGTGTACCTGTAATTGTTGCTGTGCCTGCTGAATGCGCTGTGATTACACCGTCTGCTGAAACTGTTGCCACCGATTCATCACTTGATGTCCAAGTAATTTCTGGATTAGTATCTGAACCTGCTTTTGCAGAAAAAGTTAAAGTATATGCTGGGCATGATGTAGTTTCCATGCTGACTGACTCTTGAGAAATTCTAAAATAGTAGTCAGAATCATCACTGTAATCTGAAACTATAACAGTACAGGAATCTGTAGAATAACTATCTGTTCTGCCAGAAATTGTTCCTGTTATTACAGTTACACCAACTGAATGAACTGTAACTACACCGCCAGTTGAAACTGTTGCCACCGATTCATCACTTGATGTCCAAACAATTTCTGGATTAGTATCTGAACCTGCTTTTGCAGAATAATTTAAAGTATAAGCAGAGCCTGTTGTAAAGTCAATGTTCAATTTACTCTCAGCAATTCTAAAATAATAGTTACTAGTAGATGAATCATCGGAAGAATCACTGCTATCTGATGAAGATGAGCCATCCGATGAAGTTGAACCCCCTGAGTTTTGCCCACTTGTTGAATCTGTTCCACCAGCAATATCTTTACCGTTAATTTCAGTTCCATCTACATTTGAACCAACTTGATAATGATGTACTCTCAAATTTACTATAATATTATTGGCAAAAATATTTAGATCTGTAATATCGCCGTTTCCATCAAATCCACAGTCACTTGCATTGATTCCAACGTTAACACTTCTAATTGTACCTGATTTTAAATTGATCCGAGTATTGCGTCTATTGATACTTACGGCATTGAAACCACCATTTAAACTGATAGCAAATCTAGGTCCATTATCTGAATCTAATACACTTACATCTCCAAAACCATCGCCAGTTAAACCTGACTCATCCAAAATTGCAGAACTCTTCAATATTGTTTTCGGTAAATTCGTATCCCCCGTTACAACTATATGAACAGTACTTGACATCTTTTCAATAATAAACTCCTTTTCACCGATAACATTATTAAAATGAAGCGAATTTTCGCCGCCGCCTTTTACAATAATATCGCCTGCAACATTAACATCTTCAAGTGTAACATCACCTTCGCCAACTCCCTCAGCGATGTATAAATCTCCATTAATTGTAGCATTTGAAAGTGTTACTCCTGCTTTCGCAATTGTTACGTTACCGTCAAATTCTTTAGACATTTTACTGTCATCATTAAGTATATAGCCAAATACTTTTTTAAGTAAAGCAACCGTCTCTGCTCTGGTAATGTTTTTTGAAAGACGAAGTGTTCCGTCTGTATAACCAGATAAATAATGTTTCTCAAGTAAATTCTCAGCTGCTTCTTTTGCCCATTCAGCAGTGCTATTGCCATCTTTATATTGAAGAAGCATAGAATAGTCATTAGGCCCTTCAAGGGCAAGAAGCTTATTGATAACTACCGAACCCTCAGCTCTGGTAATAGGTTCATTGGGTTTAAAGGTTCCATCCGAATAGCCTGAGATAAGGCCATTAGCTTTTACCTTATCAACAACATCCGCATACCAATCGTTATTGGAAACATCAGAAAAGCCATTAGATGATGTTGCTTGTAAATCTACTACATTGTTGATAAGTGTAACAAATTCAGCTCTAGTAATGGCTTCATCCGGTTTAAATGTGCCATCTGAATAGCCTGATACATATCCACTGTCAATCCATGTTTGAATTGCCGTCTGTGCCCAGTGTCCTTCAATATCCGTATTATTAGAACCGAATACAACTGTTGGCATAACCCAAGTCGAAAATGCCAATACTGTCGACATCACAATCGACAGTCCCCTTTTTAATTTCATTAAACTACCCCCTTTAATATTAAGAAGCTTCCGACTCACCTCGTGATACAAAAGTATATGCTTTAGTAAAACAATTTTTATAACGAAAGGCTATAGTCGTTTGCTTTTTTATTGCTTTTTTCATACATCTAATATCAATCAGCTTCTTTCCACCATTACCATATCCATGAACTCTTTTACTGTAATTCGCATACAATCTACATTTTCTCTGTTAAACAGCAGATATTCTCCGTCAGTACGAACACTTTGGAACACCGCATCTTCCTGAAGGGCACCTAATCTTGCTTTTTCAATACAGTAAGCCTGTCATTGCCTGAACACTTCGAATGAAATTATCATATTTGCCCATAGCCCTAGCTTCCTCTACAAAAGAATATTTTTTCTCTTTTGTAGGATACAAGAAAGTGATTTTTTATACACTACCCTTTTGGATGGTGTTTAACTTCATTATGTTATAATTATTTTTATGCAAATTAGGGCGTGTTTGAAAAAGATTTGAGTTTGTATCATTTTACCAAAATACAAATAGAAGCAATTAAAACGAATGAAAAAAACCTAGAAGCCAACTTGTCATAACGAGTAGCAGCACGCCTAAACAGAGTTCATCATAAGTATATTATCCTAGGCTGGACAACCCTTATTCGTTCCCATTCTTCATCAGTTAATTCGTATCTTCGTCTTACACAACTTTTCTTTTTCAAACACGCCCTAACATCCAGCAAAAACATTATGATTGTATCATTATATTTGTCGTTTTTCAACTCATTATATAAAAGACCTTGGCAATTAGCCAAGGCCTTTTAAAATCTTAATTTATTAATATTTTTCAGGGAAGAACAGTCTCCCGACTTTTTCGTCAACAGGTTTGCCAACATTTGTGCCTATTATGAAGAAAATCAGTGCACATACAATACCGATAATGATGTTGTGGAAAGTGCTTACCTTTATGCCCAAGGCCATAGTTATGCAGTAAGCAGCAAGACCGCCTATCATACCCCAAATAGCGCCTGTTGCATTTGCCTTCTTCCAAAAAAGGCCAAGAACCAACGTCCAGAAGAAAGCTGTCTGCAAACCGCCAAAAGCAAACATATTAATCCAAACAATAATGTCAGGTGGTTTAATAGCCAAACATACTGCAACAATACCCATAATTGCTGTAACAGTAAGAGAAATTCTTCCGACTTTTTTCTGGTTAATTTCCTCGCCTTTAGCTTCTTTTGAGTGCATATAAATATCTTTTACAATAGCAGATGAACCTGCAATAAGCAATGAAGAAATAGTTGACATTGTGGCAGCAAGAGGTCCTATAATGGTTATACCTGCCAAAAATGGGTTCATATAGTTAGTTATTAAAGTAGGTATTACTGTATCAGTTGAGCCGTTAATTTCAAAAAGTACACCTCTTGATAAAACGCCAAGCATGTGCATGCCAACCATCATAGCGCCAACAACTATAGTTCCGTAAAGCATTGCGCTATGTACCGATTTCGTATCTTTGTAGCTTAAGCAACGAACATTAGACTGCGGAAGGCCTAAAGTACAAACACCGCAAAGCATCCACTGCGTAATAAAAAGCTGAACTGGAATAGATGCCACTCCTGAACTTTCAGCCGTAGGGCTTAACATGTTAAATCCCTTTCCAGTAGCTGTAGCTGTTTTTGATACCTCGGTAATGGTAGCCATAATTTTGTTTATACCGCCGCCTTTTGATATTATCGCATATCCAAGGCAAAACATACCGATAAGCATTACAACAGCACATGCGGTATCTGTAATAGCTACGGCGTTAAAACCGCCGACTGTTGTATAAAGCACAACTACAAATGCAAAAAATATAAGTCCGGCCTTGTAGCTTAAACCTGTAGTTGCTGAAAAAATCTGTGCGCCGCCTATAAACTGGCCAAGCATTGTTGTAGTAAAAAATACTATAATAACAACTGCTGAAATAATTGCAAGCGTGTTAGACTGATATCTTTGCCTTATAACATCTACAACAGTTACAGAGTCGGTTCTTCTGCCTATAACCGCCATTTTTTTGCCGAGTACACCAAGAACAATAAATGCTGCTACAACCTGGGTTGAAGCAAAGTAAACCCAGCCGAAACCCTTTTGCCAAGCAACGCCGGGACCGCTGAGAAATGAACTTACAGAACTGTAAGTAGCAACTAACGTCATAGCAAGCACAAAACCGCCGAGGCTTCTGCCGCCAATATAGTAATCCTTGGAATAGTTTTTTGCTCTGGCATCAGCCGAAGTTTTCTGAATATAGAAACCTAAACCAAGAAGAATTACAAAAAATACAAATACAGGGCTAAGTCTTAAAAATGCATTCATTTAACATCATCTCCTATCGTCTTTATTTGAAACATCCATTATTTTGCCTTCTTCGTTAAGGTCAAAATCCACAAAAACTTTCTTTATAAGAAATATAACTAATGCAATTGCCAAAAACCATGAACCAAAACAACTTACCATAAACCATGCAGGCATGCCCAAAATAGTAACCGATGAGCCCACTGCCGCGTAAATCCCAAATCCCGTAACCCACCAAAATACAATTACAATTGCCGCGGCAATCCATGTTGCTTTTGCTTCTTTATTCATTTGTATAAATTTCTCTTTGTAACTCATTTTCCGCATAAACAGTTCCTCCTTTTCTCCCCATTTAAAAAAATCATTTTCCCTTTCTATATAAATAACTACCCCTTGGCAATTATTAATACCATTTTAATTTAAGCTTATGTGTAAATTTTTATTTTTCTCTCTTATAGCAAATTTTACCGTCTATCATTGTATAATCCACTTTGCAGTTTACTATGTCAACAGGATTTATTGCCAAAATATCCTTGTCAAAAACAACTAAGTCTGCTAGTTTGCCTACTTCTATGCTTCCTTTTATGTCGTCCTCGAAACTTGCGTAAGCACCGTTTATGGTATAACAGCGTATAGCTTCCATCATGGAAATTCTTTGACTTGCGCCGCACACTTTGCCTGTTTTCCTGTCTATTCTGTTTACAGCACCGTCAAGTCCGCGTGTAACTTCAGGTGTTGCAGTAGGTGCGTCACATCCTATAACCGGCTTTAATCCTGCGTCAAGGTAACTTCTCATTGCAAAGAAATGCTCAATTCTGTCACCATAGTATTTACAGTAATCACTGCCATTAATAGTCATAAAATGCGTATTTGAAACAGGTATAATACCCATTTTTGCCATTCTGTTAACTAAATCATCATCAGTTATTGCACAATGTTCAATTCTGTGTCTGTGTTCTTCCGGCTTGCGCGGATACTTTTTGAGAGCTTTTTCGTAGCCCTCAACCATATATTCCACCGCCAAATCGCCTACCGCGTGGGCTGTTGCCTGACAGTCATGGTCATTTATATATTCAATATATTCTGCAGTTTCTTCACGTCCCCATGATAGTATTCCCGGCAATGTCGGGTCATGGCTGTATGGCTGGCGCGTCGCACAGCTTGGTCCGCTTGTTCCGCCGTCTATCATAAACTTGCATGTTCCGATTCTGAATTTTTCATCACCCAAACCGGTATGAAACCCGTTTTCAATAAAACGTTCGTTATCTTTCAAAGAAAATGGTTTTCCAAATATTGAGTGAAGCATCATATATTGACGCGGTTTAAAGCTTCCGTTTCTCGATGCTTTATACATAATGCTATATGAAGGCGCATCACATTCCCCGGGGTCATGTATAGATGTTACGCCACATTTAAGTAAAATATCATTGCTTCGTTTAAGTGCATCCCACATTTCATCATCTGTATATTTTACTTTGCTCCACAGATAAAAATTTGTCAAATCCTTTGTCATTCCGTTAAGTTTCCCATTTTCAACCACAACTTCATCTTTGCCGAACTTTTTAGCATCCTCAGGACTGTTAATTCCGCCGGCGGCAAGTCCTAATGTATTATAAACTCCAATGTGGCCGCATGCACGCATACATTGTACAGGATTATCCGGCGCTACTTCATCAAGGTCATCAATGTTTACATGACGTTTTTCCTCAAGTTTATTTTGGTCATATCCCCAAAGCTTAATCCAGCCGCCTTTTTGAGTATTAGTTACAGCTTTTTTAATAACCTCTTTAATTTCTGCAATTGATTTGCATTTTGGATATGTAATATCAATAATAGCACCGTTCATAAATCCAGAAAGTATAGGATGAAAGTGACAGTCAATAAATCCGGGAGTAAGTGTCCTGCCTTTTAGGTCAATAATTTTTGTCTTTTCATCTACAATTTTATCTAAATCTTCATTCGTGCCGACAAAGACTATTTTGTTTTTCTTTATCCCAACTGCCTGTGCAATTTCATCTTTGTCATTAACCGTTATTACATTTCCGTTTTTAAATGCAATATCTACATAAGAAAAATCAAAATTCATTTCTTTTTACCCTCCTTTAATATCTATGCATTTTATATGTTTACTACAATATGCACTAAAAATATATGACATTTTTACATATATTGCTTATTGTTATAAATAGATATTAGTATTTTTCAACATTTTTTTGGCATTAAACACATAATTTATGTTACTATTTATTATTGCAGTTATTGTATTCTTCATGGTCCTATAAGTCAAGACCTAATTAACGCACTACAGTTCATTTACGATAATTATTGCAAACCTCACTTTCGCTTAAATTTAGTATCTTTATATTGTTATAATAAATAGTTTATTACCCAATAGTATTATATTCATAGTATAAAGCAGCACATTACACTAAACTAATTAATATATTTTCAAATAAGTACTTATTTGTTATATTTATTGCTGATTCTGTAAATATTTATTCTTTATTGTTTACTACAAATAATTCCTGGCCAAGGAAAAATAAAAAAGCCCTCGTCTTCCGCTTAAGAAGACGAAGGCTTGTAAGCATTCGTGGTACCACTTCAATTTATCCCAAATGGGAACTTTGTCAGATACAGGTGAATAGCCGATATCCTGTCACTATAACGGTTGACATCCGATTTAGCCTATTCCGCTACTATAAGCGTTTTCAGCAAATCACTCCAAGGCGAGTTCAATTTCTGTTACCTGATACCTCACACCAAACAGTATCTCTCTGAAAGGATTTAAAAAATTTACTATTCCTCATCACAGTGTTTTAAAAGCTATAAAATTATTGATGTGACAAATGGTAGCACAATGTCATGTGCATGTCAATTCTTTTTCCAAAATAAGTATATCAAGAGTTTTAATGGACTTTATTAATTTTTTGAATTGAATATAAAATCATAACTACCGGCTTAGCCGGTAGTTTGATTTTGCCCTATAAGGGCCTTTTACCAGCAGCACCTAATGGTGCATTGAATATCCGCCAAGTGCACCTATGCCCCAACTTGCCGCTTTTTAAGC
>JALCQR010000016.1 GCA_022651385.1 Clostridia bacterium
AGGGCAGTTGATGAAATGCCGTATTCCGATTTAATTTGGGAATATGTTTTTCCGGAATGATACAGATTCACAATAGTTTTTTTAAATTCCGGTGTGTATGTGTTGTTTGACTTTTTTGTGGACATAATACACTCTCCTTTACTTGTCTAATATTATAATATCACTTGTCCACTTATTTAGTATATATCCAAAGAGAAACAAAGCATATTAATATAGATAATGTCATAAATATAGATTTTATTAAGGAAAACAAGGTACTTAACGAAGTAAAGAAAAGCAGAAAGATTGAAGAAGCCGGAATATGGCAGTTAAAATATTATATATGGTATCTGGAAAAACGAGGTGCAGCCGGAATAACAGGCAAAATTGATTATCCTCTTCTCAAAAAAAGCATTGAAATTAAACTTGATGAAAACGATAGACAGGAGTTAGCAAAAAAACTTAAAGAAATAGAAAAAATCGGGGATAGTGAACTTCCGCCAAAGGAAAGTAAAAAGGCAATTTGCAAAAAGTGTGCATATTTTGATTTGTGCAATATTTGAAGGGTGGTAGACTATTTGAAGAAGAGTTTTTATTTATATAATTCAGGACAGCTTAAGAGAAAGGACAATACAATAAGATTTATAAATGAAGACGGAAAACAAAGAGATTTGCCAATTGAGCAGGTATCTGATTTATATGTAATGACAGAAATGGATTTAAACACAAATTTTTTATATTTAATGGGGCAAAATGGCGTGGCGGTTCATTTTTTTAATTACTATAACTTTTATATAGGAAGTTTTTATCCAAGGGAACAGTTTCTTGCAGGAAATTTAACAGTGAAACAATCAGAATTTTATATTGACAGCAATAAACGTCTGCAAATAGCCATTAAGTTTATTAAAGCGGCATCATCAAATATTTACAGAAATTTGAGGTATTACAACGGCAGAGGAAAAGACTTGTCTTATCAAATGGAACGTATACAGGATATAAAAAAGCATTTGGAGATGAGCAAAAGTATAAAAGAACTTATGGGATACGAAGGAAATATCAGAAAAGAGTATTATGATGCATGGAATATAATAATTTCACAGGATATAGATTTTGAAAAAAGAGTAATGCATCCGCCTGATAACATGATAAACAGTCTCATATCATTTGTAAATTCAATTATATATACAAGAACATTGTCTGAAATTTATAAAACACAGCTTAATCCTACTATAAGTTATCTTCATGAGCCTGGCGTAAGAAGGTTTTCTCTTTGTCTTGATATATCTGAAATTTTTAAGCCCTTAATTGGAGACAGAGTTATATTTTCAATGCTGAACAGAAAACAGATTACGGAAAAGAGCTTTACAAAAGAACTGAATTTTCTTCATTTAAATAAAAAGGCTTCTATGGCAATAGTAAATGAAATTGATAAAAAGCTCAAGCAAACAATATTTCATAAGGATTTAGAAAAGAATGTAACATATGAATATCTTATAAGGCTTGAAGCCTATAAGCTAATAAAGCACATTTTGGGCGAAAAGGAATATGAGGGATTTGAGATATGGTGGTGAGGTGCAGAAAATATGTATGTAGTTCTTGTTTATGATATATGCATGGATGATAAAGGGGCTAAGGTTTCAAGAAATATATTTAAGATTTGCAAAAAATATTTAAGTCATATACAGAATTCTGTTTTTGAGGGTGAACTATCAAAAGTTCAAATAAAAGAGCTTAATTTAGAGCTTTCAAAATACATAAGAAAAGATAAAGATTCTGTCATTTTGTTTAAAAGCAGAGATGAAAGATGGCTTGAAAAAGAGTTTTGGGGGAAGGATGATGATTTAACAAGTATTTTTTTATAAAATATATTGTCGACCTAAGATTACGTAAAAAGGCATGTACTTTGACAATTAAAAAATTTGAATAAAATAGGGAATTGTCGAAAACGAAAACTATATTTTCAAATTGCAATAAAAATTTTTAATTAGGTTGACAAAATAGATTTTCTTAAGCCTTGATTTTATTACCTTGTGTGCATACGGATTTGAATTTGACCATAGTGGAATGTAAATATTAAAATACCGCTTAATGCACCGTAGGCGCAAGGATTTGAATTTGACCATAGTGGAATGTAAATGCGGTTTAAAAGGCGTTATTAAAACCGTGGCGACATTGATTTGAATTTGACCATAGTGGAATGTAAATTATTTTTAATATGGATACAGACGATTTTAAAACATTTGAATTTGACCATAGTGGAATGTAAATCATGGCAGTTAATGACATTCAATAGCCTATTGGCAATTTGAATTTGACCATAGTGGAATGTAAATGATGATATGAATAATGTAAAATCTGTTGATATTACATTTGAATTTGACCATAGTGGAATGTAAATTAAACACGGCGTTTACTCTTATGCTTGGGATACCATTTGAATTTGACCATAGTGGAATGTAAATTTTCGCACAATTGAGCAGATGAACTCATTTAACGCCCCGATTTGAATTTGACCATAGTGGAATGTAAATATGTATATTAAATATATAAGCGATTACGACTGTTGGATTTGAATTTGACCATAGTGGAATGTAAATATTAGGATTAGAAAGAAATAAGGAACTTAATATTAAATGTCTTAAAGTTTTATAGATGCAGAAATTATTATGATTATAGAATCAACTTATATATCGATGATATATCGTTTATAGAATATTAATATAGCTTTTTTTAATATACTTTTAAAGGTATACCGTTATTAGTAAGCTGCATAAGTGTGTTAAGGCGGTATATAAAAATTGGCAAGCTATAATAGCCTGCCTTTTCTTTATCTCATTCTTGCCAAAGGACTGAACTTCTGATAGTTTTCTCTGATATCATCATCTGTCAGGTCAAGGTATGCTTGTTCAGTCACAGTAACGCTGCTGTGGCCAAGTATCTGTGAGAGGGTATATATATTGCCTCCGTTCATTAGAAAGCGTTTTGCAAAGTTATTACGTAACGTATGGGGTGATACATTTTCAAGACCTATTCTTGTACAATATTTTCTGAAATTCTTTTCATAAACCATATTTTGAATCGGGTTTCCTTTTTGCGTCGGAAACAGATAATCTGAACTTGTATAAATGTCTTTGTATTTAAGCCACCTTTTTATAATTACATTCATTTCGTTAGAGAAAAAAACATACCTGTCCTTTTTGCTTTTAGTATTGTCGGCATATAGAAGAATACAGCGTTTTATCAAATCTATATCTTCCGATTTTATTAAAAGACATTCTGATATTCTCATTCCAGTATCTATCAATAGGTTTGTTATAACAAAATCCCTGTACTCGTGGAACAAAGACAAGTTAAATGAGCGTAAGAGCATTTTAAATTGGCCGTCTGTAATAAATTCTTTTTTTGTTCTTTTATGAGACAGATATTTTATTTTAGAGGCGGGATTAGTTTTTGTTATCTGATATTCTACACAATAAGATGAGAATGCTTTTAAGTTTCTTATGTAATTATTTATTGTGCAAGTGGATACTTTTTTACCGAAGTCTGTTCTGTTATCAGGCTTATTTTGCATTTTAGAGTTTTCGTCATATACTACGGTGTATTTTCCTCTTTCTTTTATAGACTTTATATATTCCATAATGGTTTTATTAGTAACTTTGGAATTTTTGTTATTCCTTTTTCCATACAAAACTTTTCAAACAGCTTTAAACTTTGCTCATAACTTTTAATTGTCTTTTTAGACAATCCCTTGGTGTTACAGTAAATTAAATAATCTTCTATCTGCATAAACATTTCAGAAAACATTAAAAAAACCTCCTGATTCATGGATAATTACTACCCAATAAATCAAAAGGTTTATAGACTTTGATAAAATATATTTATTGCCTCAGTGGGCTTAAAATCTGCAATTAAGGCTGTAAACATATGAAATCATATGTGTTGGTTAAATACTTGAAGCCTTGATTTTACAAGCTTTTAGCCTGCTTTTTGTTCAAGTCTTAATCTGTCGGCTATAAGAGCAATAAATTCGCTGTTTGTAGGTTTGCCCTTATGGTTATTGATTGTATAGCCGAAAAGCTCATCAATGGCGTCGATTTTGCCCCTGTTCCATGCAACTTCAATTGCATGGCGGATAGCACGTTCTACGCGACTTGGCGTTGTATTGCATTTCTTGGCAATAGACGGATAAAGCTCCTTTGTGATGTAATTTAAAACGTCCATGTTGTTTACACTCATAATTATTGCTTCACGCATGTAGTGGTAGCCTCTGATATGTGCCGGAACTCCGATTTCATGAAGTATGTTTGTAACTTTTGCTTCGAGGTCATATTCAGGATTGAATTTTTTAACCTCGTTTCGCTGTGTAAATACGCCGCTTGTTACTGTAGGAATACTGCTGCGGAATTGACGTATACGATTTACAAGAGACTCCATGTCAAATGGCTTTACTATGTAATAATCTGCTCCGAGCTCAAATGCTCTTTGCGACAGTTTTTCTTGCCCGAGAGATGAAAGAATTATACATACAGGACGTTTTTCGATATTGCTTTGATTCAATTTATCAAGAAGTCCAAGACCGTCGAGACGAGGCATAATAGCATCTATTATAGCTATGTCGGGCTTTGTTTCACAAATGCGTGAAAAAGCATCTGTGCCGTCGAATGATACTGAAACCACTTCGATATCATCTTTGGAATTCAGGTAATTTTTTACCATATCGCAAAAATCTTTATTATCATCTGCTACTGATACTTTTATCTTATTTTCATTCAAAATAAACCCCTCCGTTTTGCTTGATTTTTGATAATTTGTAACTTATGAGCTGATTATAGAAGATTTATTTGTAATTTTCAACGGTTTTTTATCTTTAAAAAACAAACGTTTTCGTCATAATTTACAATTAATTTTAAAATTTTAATGTTTTTTTCATCGAAAACAATCGTAACAGTAACAATGATGACGAAAAAATGTTGATAAAAATTTATAATTTTTGTATTTAAAGCATCACTTTGGGGATGATAAGGGGTTATGTCTTAGGAATTCCGTCAATTGAAAGAGCTGTATTTTTAAACCTTTTGTCTAAAGACACATCTTTACCAAACCATAAAGGGGCGTTAAATGAGTTCATCTGCTCAATTGTGCGAAATTCAACCTCTGTTGTAATTAATCCCTCAAGAAAGCCGTGATATATGTCAACTTCCGCTGTCAAATTATTTTCAATGGGGATATAATATCGAGTTTTGATAACCTGTGGCGTTTCGGCTTTTGACAAAAGATGTATATATTGTTTTTCCGTAATTTCAAGCTCAAATTCCTCATGCGATATTTTTCCGCTGCCTTTCATGGTCAGGGTATATGTATTGTCCAATTTGCGTATGCGTATTGTGGGAGTAATTGAAATATAGCACTGACTTATTTCGCTTTTTTTATATTCACTTATTTCAAAGGGTATTTTTTCGGTATGGTATTTTTTTTCTATTTCCATTTTGGACTCCTTTTTAATAATTGATTGTTTTGAAACGGCTTTTTGTATATAATATAACAGAGATTGGAGGAATTTAAAATGATAAAAGTAGCTATATTTTTAGCGGATGGATTTGAAGAGGTTGAAGCATTAACTCAGGCAGATCTTCTAAGACGTGCCGGGATAAGTGTTTTTATGGTAGCTATTAAGAATGAAAAGATTGTGAAAGGTGCCCATGGTATAAAAACAGAGGCGGATATGGTTTTTAACAGTTCATTTCTTGAAAGAATGGATGCTTTAATTCTTCCGGGAGGACCTGGCACGTCTAATTTGGAAGCTCATAGCGAGCTTAAAAAGCTGATTTTAGAATTTGATTCAGAAAGAAAAATCATAGCTGCTATTTGTGCCGCTCCTATGATTTTGGGAAAACTTGGCATACTTAAAAACAAAAAAGCCTGCTGTTATCCGGGATATGAGAAATACCTTGAAGGAAGTATAGTTGAAAACGGCAAAGTATCTCACGACGGGCATATAATTACATCAAGGGGAGTGGGAACTGCTGTTTATTTTGCTCTTGAAATAATTAAAGCGCTTACTGATGATAAGACAGCAGCTAAAGTCAAAGAAAGTATAGTGTGTTTTGACTGAAAAATACTTTTTTCAGGGATGTGGTATAAGTGAACAATATTCAGAAATATTTTCGTTATAGGCAGGCTCTTATAGACCAATATTTAAAAGGCGATATGACAAAAAGCGAGTATCTTCAGAAAAATTATGAAGCTGTTATAAATAATGATATTGGGCCTTTTAGGTATATAGACACAGTTGAAAAGGGCCTTTATAATTATCAATACTATAATGCATTGGCAAAAGAAATGAGAAAGGCAAGCACATGTAAAATAGATTATGAGCTTAGAAAAGATTATCGCCATCAGTCAAATTATTACTATCACAAAAAAGATATGGCAACAAAGAAAGTGCTGAAAATGATAGATTATAAAGGTATTGAGGCATATTTTGTAAAGGTAAAAAGCAAGGTCTTAAAGGGCAGGCTTTTTGAGATAGTATGCAGCGATTATTATGGAATGATTCTTCATTCCACAAATTTGGACATACTTAAAAGACTCAGAGAAGAAGGTGTGTTTTCCGAAGGCAGCAGAGTATCGCTTATAGATGAATATGTAAACGAGAAATACTAAAATAATAGCGTTTTTTTGCTTAAAAATTTTATTGTCATTGAAGGCTCGTTAATAGTCCGGATTTTAAACGGCGGCCTCACAAATACATATAATAAGCCTCAGAAAATATGAGGTTTCAGATTGTCGAAGAAGTTATTTTTGTATAAGCGGAAGGGTTTGGGAAACAAAGAGTTTCCCAGTTTAATCCGCAGACGGAATTTATTTCCGTCGAGGAAAACAGTGAGTTTCAAGGCATTTGTGCCGCTGGAACTCATCTGTTTATACATACAGTACTTGTCAAAATCATGATTTTGACAAAAGGCTGTTGATTTTATCGACAGCCTCAAGCCTCAGAAAAACATGAGGCTTTTATTTTTGCAACATGGAGTCAATCATATTGCTTATGCGGTCGCTGTCAAATTTTTCCTGAACTGCTTTTTTGGCAAATTCTTCTACTGTCATACCTTTTTGGGCAGCAAAACTTGACAGCTCCTGATAGTATTCCTTTTCAAAAGAAACAGTAATCTTTTTAACGGACTTTGCTGTTTTTTTTATTCCGTTTGCTGCTTTTTTTATTTTTTCAGCCATGCTTCAAACACCTCTGCCATATCACAATATCCGTTGCCTTTTAGTATGGACAATATATCTTCTTTGGTTCCGTCGGTTTCCTCAAACATGCCTTCGCTGCATTCATTTGTGTCAAGACACAGCAATATATGGTTTTCGCTTATGCTTATACCCAAAGCCGGTATTCCCGTGTCGGAAAAAATCAATGTGTTTTTTGCCTTGTCATGCCATGAATTTTTTAGCAGTATTTCTTTATTTATTTTCATTTGCCGCGCCTGCTATTTTTGTACTTCGTTTCATAAGTATAATGTAAAATGCAATTCCGACAATTATTAGCACTATAGATACTACCTGCGAAACTGCAATTCCGGTATCAAAAAGTTTAAGCTGGTCGGTTCTGAGACCTTCCACAAAAAATCTTATAATTCCGTATCCAATCATATAAAGTGTACCTATCTGACCGTCAAATTTTTTGTGTTTTCTTAATATTATAAGGAATATAAACAGGCACAGATTTGGAAATGACTCGTAAAGAAATGTAGGCTGAACCTGAATATATTCTGTACCGTTTACGGTTATAACATGCGCAAGCACGGAAGGGGCTATGTTGGCAACTTGGTTTTTGAGATATCTCATTGCAAAAAGTCCGTTTGTATAGCCTCCGAAAGCCTCTCGGTTAAAAAAGTTTCCCCATCTGCCGAGTATCTGGCCCAGCAATACGCTCGGAAGCACTGTATCTGCTACGAGCCAAAAAGGTATTTTTCGCCTTTTTGAAAATATAATGCCGCATACTATTCCTGTTAAAACGCCCCCGTATATGGCAAGCCCGCCTTCGCGGATTGCAAATATTTTTAAAAGGTCAGTTTTGTAATTGTCCCATGAAAATATAACATAGTAAAGCCTTGCGCCTATTACGGAAGCAATTATTCCGAAGGAAGCCAAATCTATATAGTCCTCTTTTTTCTGGCCGCTTCTTTCGGCCTCGTGCAAAACCAAAAGCGTGGCAAGCACAATTCCTATGCCGATTATTGCACCGTACCAATAAATGTTGAAATTGCCGATTGAAAAAAGCACACGGCTTAAATGGTAGATTTTTATCCCAATATTGGGAAACCATATCTCAGGCATTTAATATTCCCCCCATAAATGCTACTCGACAACTGAAAGAACAGCATCTTCCCTTGAAAATGCGGTTTCCAGTATATCCTCTACATATTCCTTTGTAATTGTTATTATTGCTTCTTCGGCATCCCACATATCCGCCTTAAAATAAGAAAGTTCTGCCTGAGCCATGCACAGTGCATCTATACTGTTAAATCCGCGCAGAAATCTCCCCAGCATCATTTTTTTAAGACGCAGAAATTCACTGTCGCTTATTCCCTTATATAGTATCCTCTCGGCTTCATCTATTATCATGTTTGATATTAGAATTGCCTGACGGCTTTTGCCGGTTATAATGCCTGTACAAAAATCTTTTGAAAACATAAGATTCCATCCAAGAGGTTCAAAAAGCATCATTTTCATAAAAAGTTTTGAGTATAAAGCCGAACCTGTGCCGGCTATAAGCTCAAAAGCCATTCTGAAAGCATATGTGCTTTTAAGCCCCGGAGTAAAATCACGGTAATGAAAACCAAGACTGAACACCGGCTCATTTACGCCCATACGCTCCTTTATAAAATCTCCGGCACGGCGTTTTTCGTCAGACGGATAATACTTTATTGCTGTCGGATTTGTTGGAAAAGTTATGCTTTCAGCAATTTCTGCCACTTTTTTGGGTGATATGTCGCCTGTACAGATTATTGACATATTTGAAGCTGTATAAAAACTTTTAAAACAGTTATATAAAATTTCAGGCGTAATTTTCTCAAGGGAATTTTCTGTACCGGCGATATTAACTTTTAAAGGTTTTTTCCGGTACATAACTTTAAGCATGTTATAATAAACTCTCCAATTGGCCTGGTCATTGCACATAGCTATTTCTCTTTTGATTATTTCTCTTTCGCTTTTAATGCCTTCGTCATCGAAATATGGCTCGGATACCATTTTAAGCAGCCTTTTTAAGTTATCATAAAAATTGTTGCTGCATGAAAAATAATATGCCGTACGTCTATGGTCGGTAAAAGCATTGCAGTAAGCTCCGGATGAAGAAAATTCCGAAAAGAAACTGTGCTCTTTTTTTTCAAACATCCTGTGTTCAATAAAATGTGCCGTTCCGGAAGGTGAAAGATACATATTGCCTTCTGACGAAAAAGCTATATCCGCTGAACCGTAATCAACCACAACACATGCCTGTGATGTTTTAAACCCATTTCTTGGAATTATATAACATTTGGTACCAGATGACAATGTATAATCAAAAAATTCGGTATTGCTAAGCTCTGATTTTTTCATTTCAAGATACATCTGTTTCACTCCTTTTTATCTGCCTTCGAGAAAAAAAGTAAGACGTTTTTTTACATTTGAGGCTGTTTGAGATATTTTGTTTTTAGGTATATCATCTATATTTTTAACAAAAGACTCGGGACTTTCGTTTAAGTCCATAATGCGGCAGGCGTACAAAAATCCGCTCAAGCCGTCCATACTGTCTGAAAGTGTAAGATAATGCTGTGAAAGCGAGTTTTTGGCTTTTTCCACAATGTCGTCCGATAAACTGCCGGACATGATATCGGATAAAGTTTTGTCAATAGCTTCTTCGGTTTTTAAAAACTCACTTTTTTCTATGCCGCACTGTATAATAAATGCCGAGCTGTTTATATAAAGTTTTGAGGATATGCTGTAGCAGAGGCCTTTTTCTTCACGGACATTTTTAAAAAGCATAGAATCGGAACAGCCTCCAAGAATTTCATTAAACAGCAGCATACTATAAATGTCAGCATTTGAAAAAGTATATCCTATGCAAAGCTGGCTTTGTTCCATATCGCTTTTTTTGACTATGCTTTTGCTTTCATCACTTGAAAATTCAAGGTTTTCCCAAGATGAAATTTTACTTTGTGTTCCCGGAAATATAAAGTTTTTAAGAAATATTTCCTTAACTTTTTTTTCATCATGCGGCCCGGAATAATATATATCGCATGGGAATGAGCATACGGTTCTTTTGTAAAAATTATAAAGAGATGAGCTTGTTATTTCTTTTATTTCGTTTTCATATCCCAAAGGGCACATGCCGAATGCGGAGTTCTTTTTTGAGCATTTTGATATTTCTTCCTCACATCGGCTTAAAGCGTAAAAAGCTTTGTCATCATTTGCGGTACGAAGATTTTTAACAGCAGCATTTTTGCTTGAAGCTGTGAGCTTTTCGGAGAACACGCCGTTTTTTACACATGGGTCAAAAAGCACACAGCATATAAATTTGACTGCCTTTTGAAGCTCGCTTATGCCTCCGGAAAATTCAAAATACAGTGCCAGTACCTGCGACGAGCCTTTTTTGAAAGTATAAATATCAAACACAGCGCCGTACATCTCCTGCAATCGGCGATTTATTGAGCTTACGGAAGGAAAACGATTGCAGCCGCTTTTAAGCGCGTTTGAAAGCACGTTCATTTTTGACGTGCATTTTTGAGCTGAGGGTACAGTAAAAAAAAGTGAAATGGATGATGTTGTAAATTTATCAGTCTTTAATATATTAAGGGTATAAGAATTATTGAAAAAAGTTTTTAAGCCGTCCATAAAAAAACCACCTCTCCTTTTGAGATAGTATGGTTATTGAAGGCGGAAAAAATACCAAAAAAATGACAGTTCTAAAATGATATAAGGCTGCAGAATATAAATGTTTTTGTTTTTTACAGTTTCTTAAAAGCAGCAGTTTCAAAAAGCAATGCAGTACAACTACAAGTTTTGTTTTACAAAGCTTAAATACATTCAGAAAAATAGGGCGCAGACAAAGTCTACACCCTAAAAAGTCTCAAAATACTATCTAAAAAAATTTATTCTTTTATTATTGCCTGATATATTGTTGAACAGATATTATTTATGTTTCTTTTCCAGTTATTACATATAAGCTGAGCCTGGCTTTTTGTGGGAACAACCACGTCAAGTTCCATAATTTGATTTCCGTCAAGGCCGCATACGGCGCATTTTACAAGATATTCGCCGTTTATTTCAGGAAAATAATTTGCTGAAGTTTCATATTCGCTTCTTATACGCTGTTTGTTGTTTAGTATATATTCGTTGGCTGCGCTTTTAAGCCACTCTGTTATGCGGTTGTGGAAAAGACTGAGCACACCGGAGCCCTCATGAGTTATACTGTATCTCGTTGTGCTTTTTTCGTTAAATGCTTCTATGTATCCTGAGTCTGTCAGCTGTGACAGGGCCTGCTGTACGTTTATATAGTCCATTATATTTCTCTCCATGGCAAATTGGCTGATGTCATTATTTGAAAGAGCCACATCCATTTTGTCAAGCAAATATAATATTATCAATTTATTTTCAGCCAGCTTATTATCATCAGCCACTTTCTTTTCCTCCCCCATAAAGCGCATTCTGTATTATACAATAAATTTTACCATTTCTCAATAAATTTTGACATATTTTTTTAATAATTATATACTTTTATATTTATGTTTTATCTGAACCGGCTTTTTTTATTTTTTACATAAACTTCCCTGCCTGAAAGACGTTTCAGACATTCTTTTGTGTATCGAATTTAATACATCTCTTTTGTTAAGACTCCACTTGGGGGCTATGAGCAAGTCTTTTGGTCCGTCTCCGGTAAGACGGTGTATCACTATATTTTCGGGAACATACGAAAGAGCTGTTAAAACAAGGTCAATGTATTCATCTTTTTCAAGAATATGAAAATGTGTCGAGTTATATATTTCTTCAAGGGGAGTGTCTTTAAGCACATGAAGAAGCTGTATCTTTATTCCTTTTATTTCGCATGACACGGCATATTTTACAGAATTTACCATATCGTCCATATTTTCTCCCGGAAGGCCGAAAATTATATGACAAACTGTGTCAAGACCTGCTTCATTAAGCAATTTTACAGCTTTTTTAAATACTTCGTTTTTGTAGCCTCTGTTTATAAAATCAGCTGTTTTTTCATTTGATGTTTGAAGCCCCAACTCGACACATACGTAACTTTTTTGAGAAAAATCAGACAAAAGTTTTATTACTTTTTCATCAATACAATCGGGCCTTGTGGCTATTGAAATACCCTCAATGCCTTTACATGACAAAGCCTCCGTATATTTTTTACGCAAAACTTCTATTGGGGCGTAAGTATTTGTAAATGCCTGAAAATACGCAATAAAACCACAATTTTGCCATTTTTTGCTGATAAGATTTTTTTGCTGTTCTATTTGCTGTGTTATAGACAGTTGTCTTTCACCTGCAAAATCACCGCTTCCTTTTGCACTGCAAAAAATACATCCTTTTGCACTGATTTTTCCAGTGCGATTAGGGCATGAAAAGCCTGCATCAAGTGAAAGTTTTACCATTTTTTTGCCGAACAAACTGCGGTAATAATCATTGAGAGAGTTGTAGAGGCCCTGATTTTTCAATGTTTTTTCATCCTTTCAAATATCTAATGTATACATTAGATATTTTTGAACATATATATTGAATTTTTTTAATAAATAAATTATTACCTATAAAATATATCAAAAATTTTATAAATTTGCAAAAAAGTGTTGAATATAAAAAATAAAAAGTTTATAATCAATTACTGTAAAAAATATATAATACGAAAGAGAGTCATTAAAACAAGAGATACTCAAGAATAAGGGGGATTTAAAGATGTCATACGTAGACAATGTGTTGGAAACAGTTAAAGCTAAGAACCCTGCTCAGCCGGAGTTTATTGAGGCAACAACAACGGTTCTTAACTCACTTAGGCCGCTTCTTGACAGCGACGATAAGTACGAGAAAAATGCTATTCTTGAAAGAATAACAGAACCTGAAAGACAGATTATGTTCCGTGTGCCATGGGTGGACGACAATGGCAAGATTCAGGTAAACAGAGGATTCAGAGTTCAGTTTAACAGCGCAATAGGACCTTACAAGGGAGGTTTAAGATTCCATCCGTCAGTTAACCTTAGTATTATTAAATTCCTTGGTTTTGAACAGATATTGAAAAACAGCCTTACAACGCTTCCTATAGGCGGCGGCAAAGGCGGCTCGGATTTCGACCCTAAAGGAAAGAGTGACAGAGAAGTAATGGCCTTTTGCCAGAGCTTTATGACGGAGCTTTACAGACATATCGGAAAAGATACCGATGTACCTGCCGGAGATATTGGTGTAGGCGGACGTGAGATTGGTTTTCTTTACGGCCAGTATAAGAGAATAACAGGTCTTTATGAAGGTGTGCTCACAGGCAAAGGACTTACATACGGAGGTTCTCTTGCTCGTACCGAAGCAACAGGATACGGCCTTGTTTATCTTACAAACGCAATGCTTAAAGAAGCAGGAAAGTCAATGAATGGCAAAACAGTTGTAATTTCTGGTTCAGGAAATGTTGCTCTTTATGCTTGCCAGAAAGCTCAGCAAAACGGTGCAAAGGTTGTTACAATGTCAGACTCAACAGGCTGGATTTATGACCCGAACGGAATTGACCTTGACGCAATGAGAGAAATAAAGGAAGTTAAGAGAGGACGTTGCAAAGAATATATAGCAAATCATCCTAAAGCTGAATATCATGACGGTAAAGGCGTTTGGTCTGTTAAATGTGATATAGCTCTTCCGTGTGCTACACAGAATGAAATTAATGAAGATGACGCAAAAATGCTTGTTAAAAACGGCTGTTTTGCTGTAGGCGAGGGAGCCAACATGCCTTCAACTCCTGAGGCTATAAAAGTATTTCTTGACAGCCATATATTATTTGCTCCTGCAAAGGCTGCTAATGCCGGCGGAGTTGCAACATCAGCTCTTGAAATGAGCCAGAACAGCGAAAGACTTAGCTGGACATTTGAAGAAGTTGACTCAAAGCTTAAAAACATTATGGAAGGCATCTATGAAAACATTTCATCAGCTGCTAAAAAATACGGCTGTGAGGGCAACTTGGTTGTAGGTGCCAATATAGCAGGATTTGTAAAAGTCGCAGATGCAATGATAGCACAAGGTGTATGCTGATTTAATATAATATAAATAAATTAAAATAAAAGCGGGGCGGGCTTGCTTTTGAGCAGGTCTGTTTTGTTTTTTTTAATTTTTATATAAAAAACAGACGGATAAAATTCCGTCTGTTCTTTTTGTTGGGCTGTTTCTTTTTTAAGAAGGGATAGCTTTATTTAGCTTTATTGTTTATTAATATTATAATCATATATTGTGTATGTTATATAAACACTTTGTAAACAAAATTTAAACTTTTTTGATTACATCATTCCGCCGTTCATTCCCGGATTAGGTGCTCCTGCTTCAGGGGCCTTCTTATCAGGAAAATCGGCAACTACAGCTTCGGTTGTAAGGAATGTTGAAGCAACAGATGTAGCGTTCTGTAAAGCACTTCTTGTAACCTTTGTAGGGTCTACGATACCTGTATCAACCATATCTACATACTCTTTTGTAAGAGCGTTGAAGCCGATGCCTCCTTCTCTGTGTTTAACTTCATTTACAATAACAGAGCCTTCAAGACCGGCATTTGTGGCAATCTGACGCATTGGAGCTTCAAGAGATTTCAAAACAATCTGAGCGCCTGTCTTTTCATCACCTGTAAGGCTTTTAACGACTTCTTCAACTTTTGGTATAGCATGGATATATGCTGTGCCGCCGCCTGCAACGATACCTTCTTCAACAGCTGCCTTTGTTGCAGCAAGAGCATCTTCCATACGAAGTTTCTTTTCTTTCATTTCTGTTTCTGTAGCAGCACCAATCTTGATTACGGCAACGCCGCCTGCAAGTTTGGCAAGTCTTTCCTGAAGTTTTTCTTTGTCGAAATCAGATGTTGTGTTCTCTAAAGCAGCCTTTATCTGATTAACTCTGCCTTTTATGGCTTCTTTGTCGCCGGCACCGTCTGTAATTATTGTGTTTTCTTTTTCAACTCTTACTGTTCTCGCACGTCCGAGCATTTCAAGCTTAGCGTCTTTAAGTTCTATACCAAGTTCACTTGATATTACCTGACCGCCTGTAAGGATAGCGATATCTTCAAGCATAGCTTTTCTTCTGTCGCCGTATCCAGGAGCCTTAACGGCAGCACATGTGAATGCACCTCTTAATTTATTGAGTACAAGTGTGGCGAGAGCTTCACCTTCGATATCATCTGCGATTATAAGAAGTTTTGCGCCAATCTTAACAATTTGTTCAAGCAGTGGAAGTATTTCCTGTATATTTGAAATCTTTTTGTCTGTAATAAGAATATATGGATCGTCAAGTACGGCAATCATCTTTTCCATATCTGTTGCCATATAGCTTGAAAGGTAACCTTTGTCAAACTGCATGCCTTCAACAAGCTCAAGCTCTGTGTCCATTGTTTTTGACTCTTCAACTGTGATAACACCGTCATGTGTAACTTTTTCCATAGCGTCGGCAATCATTGTTCCTACTGCGTCATCGCCTGAAGATATAGCGGCAACTCTTGCAATATGGTTCTTTGTTGATACAGCAACGCTCATCTTTTTGATTTCATCAACTGCTGTGTCGGTTGCTTTCTGCATACCTTTTCTAAGTATAATTGCGTTTGCACCTGCTGCAACGTTTTTAAGGCCTTCCTGTATCATTGCCTGTGCAAGTACAGTTGCTGTTGTTGTGCCGTCGCCTGCAACATCGTTTGTCTTTGTAGCGACTTCTTTTACAAGCTGAGCGCCCATATTTTCGTATGGATCCTCAAATTCGATGTCCTTTGCTATTGAAACACCATCGTTTGTTATAAGCGGTGCTGTGTATTTTCTGTCAAGTACAACGTTTCTTCCTTTTGGTCCAAGTGTTACCTTTACTGTGTCAGCAAGCTTGTTTACGCCTTCACCCATTGCCTTTCTTGCTTCTGTTCCATATAAAATTTGCTTTGGCATTTATATTACCTCCTATAATAATGTTTTCAAATCAAATATATCAGTCTTCGACAATGGCAAGAATGTCGCCTTGTTTTATGATAATATATGTCTCATTGTCAAATTTGATTTCGGTTCCCGAATATTTTGAATATATAATTTTATCGCCGGGCTTTACATTCATTTTAACTTCTTTGCCGTCTACCATTCCGCCGGGACCTACTGATATTACTTCGGCTTCCTGTGGTTTTTCTTTGCTTTGTGTTGGGAGAACAATTCCTGATTTTGTTTTTTCTTCAGCTTCCATTTGTTTAATAACTACTTTATCTCCTAATGGTACAAGTTTCATTAAAAAAACCTCCTTATGAATTAAATCTATGAGCGATTTATTTGTTTTGATTATTAGCACTCACTCAAACTGAGTGCTAACTGATACTCTTAATATTATCCATATACGTTTTTTTATGCAAACTGCCTAATTTTGAAATATAATGAAATATATGGAATATATGCATAAAAATATTTAATTATCTCGCTGTATCTTTTATTTTCTGTGTATTTCTTTGATTTTTAGTTATTTGGCTTTTAAATATGTAAATTGGTGCTTTTAAGAGATGAAAAATATTGTAAAAACCAATGTTTTGTGGTAATTTTTATTTGCGAAGAAATTTATTTAAAGTGTGTGAAGGAGGAATAGCAATGGAAATATCTTTTAATGGAAAGACCGCTGTTGTTACGGGAGCTTCAGAAGGAATCGGATATGCCGCTGCCGAACTTTTCGGAAAGCTTGGGGCAAATGTTGCCATATGTGCAAGAAATATTGACAAGCTTGAAAATGCAAAAGCCCAATTGGAAAAGCAGGGCATAAAAGTTTATATACAAAGTGTTGATGTTGCAAAAATGGACCAGCTTATGGATTTTGCAGATAATGTTGAAAAGGAATTTGGAAGAATTGACATAATTGTAAATAACGCAGGATATATGCCTTTTACACTGCTTAAAGATACATCTGAGCAAATGTGGGATACGGTAATTGACACTAATCTTAAATCGGTTTTTGTGGGCGGAAAAATTGCCTATGAAAAAATGAAAGATAACGGCGGAGTTGTAATAAACGCTTCCTCTTTTGCAAGCGTTATACCGTCTGTTGGGTACACGGCATATGCTGCGGCAAAGGCCGGTGTAAGCAGCCTTACTAAAACGATGGCATCGGAACTTGCCCCATATAAAATAAGGGTTTTAGGCTATATACCTGGGCTTATTGATACTGCTCTTACAAAGAAATCACAGAAAATGAACGGAGACAAACTTCTTGAGCCTATTTCAATGAGAAGGTTTGGCACTCCGGAGGATGTGGCAAAAGTAATTGTGTTTATGGCGTCGGACTTGGCAGGGTATATGTCAGGCACATGTGTCGAGATAACAGGGGGAAAATTTGCTACTCAAAATCCTATGAAGGCATGGAATATCTGAGTTATAATAAACAAATTAAGACCTTGAGACTCTGTCCCAAACCCTGCCAGCCTTTAAAAAGGCTTGAGCTAAACTTTGATAGGCTTCGCCCAAGTAATTACTATTGTGCAGAATCATTTTTAAAGGGTCAGGGGAGCTTTTTGCAAGTGAAAAAGCTCCCTAAACTTATATCTTTTATGCAATTTTATTTTTGATATAGTTTTTTCTACTCGATGAGCATGGCATCTAAACAGTGTCATGCTTTATTTTTGCTTATTTTTTTTAGCTGGATTGTAAAAATAATGTATTTTACATACGTTTTACTTGACTATGATTACGTATTTAACACAGCCGCCATATACTAATACTCGTACATGAGAGTACGTTGAAAGGAGATTAAAAAATGAAAATCAAAAAAATTTTAGCAAGTGCATTGGCGTTAACACTTCTCACAGCAACGTTGGCAGGCTGTGGAACCAGCAAAACGGAGACATCACAAACTCCGAGCAATACTACACAGGAAAGTGCATCAAAAGAAAACGATATTAAAAGCGGCGCTTCTCAGACAAACAGCACATCAGCGCAAAACAGTAAAACAGATGTTTCGGGAACTGTAACCGGATCCGGCTCATCGGCTCTTCTTCCTCTTGCTCAGGACGCAGCCGACAAGTTTAAATCAGTTAATCCTGACATTTCAGTTACATTTAACGGCGGCGGCTCAGGAACAGGCTTAAAGCAAGTCGCAGACGGATCTGTAGACATTGGGGATTCCGATGTGTTTGCAGAGGAAAAACTCGATGCAGACAAAGCAAAAGAGCTTGTGGACCACAAGGTATGCACAATAACAATGGCAGCTATAGTAAACAGCGATTTGGGTTCAAGCGTAAAAAATCTTACAAAACAGCAGCTTATTGATATCTTTACAGGCAAAATTGCAAACTGGAAAGATGTGGGCGGCCCTGATGAAAAAATCCTTCTTGTAACGCGTCCTGATTCTTCGGGAACAAGGGCTTTGTTTACAAAATGGGCTCTTGACGGAAACCAGGAAAGCTCCGGCGCTTCTTATCTTGAAACAGATAACTCCGGTGAACTTCTTGAAACCGTTAAATCAAACAAGGGAGCTATCGGATATCTCGCATTATCATATCTTGTAAACAATAAAGATGTAACACCTGTTTCAATCGACGGAGTAGCACCGACACTTGAAAATACATATAGCGGCAAATATCCTGTATGGGGATACGAACACATGTATACAAAGGGTGAGCCAAACCAAGCAGTAAAAGCCTTTCTTGATTACATTATGTCTGACGAATACGGAAAGAACATGGAAGCTCAGGGCTACGGCGTATCCTCAAAAATGCAGGTTACACGATAAATCAAAAATAAAAAAGTCAGGCGGACGGCTTCAAAGCTGCTGCTTGGCTTTTTTTGCAAAGGAGGGTGTTTATGCAGCTTCAAAAAGGAATGTTTCGCAAAGAATATTTCTGGAAATGGCTTATTTCCGTATGCGGAATAATTATGATTGTAATTACGATTGTCATCGGAGCGTTTTTAATATACAAAGGCTCATACACGTTTACAGGTTTTGGCCACAGCATAGGCGAATTTTTATTTTCTGCTAAATTCAGTCCAAATGACAGCTACAGCGGCAGCAACGGCTCTGTAGGAGCTGCCGTATTCATAGTCGGTTCTGTTTTGACATGCGGTTTGGCACTTTTGATTTCAACTCCGTTCAGTTTGGCTGCCGCTATATTTATGACGGAGATTTCACCTAAATTCGGAAATAAATTTTTTCAGCCTGCTGTAGAAATATTTGTGGGTATTCCATCCATTGTATACGGCTGGACCGGACTTACGGTTTTGGTTCCTGCTGTCCGCGATGTTTTTAATCTTCCCTACGGAAACAGCGTTTTTACAGCAGCTCTGGTTTTGGCTTTAATGATATTTCCATCTATAACAAGTGTTGCCACAGATGCCATTCGCGGTGTTCCATCGTCATACAGAGACGCCGCTTACGGCATGGGCTCAACACGCTGGCAGATTATAAAAAATGTAGTGCTTCCGGCTGCTTCTTCCGGCATAATGACAGGGATTATTTTGGGGCTTGCGCGTGCTTTCGGTGAAGCCTTGGCTGTGGCTATGGTAATAGGAAAAACAAGAGTATTTCCCAAAAACATTTTTAGTTCCACAAGTACTCTTACTTCTGTTATTGCTTCCAATATGGGCAACACTTTTGACGGTACCGAATATAACAGCGCATTATGGTCAATGGCGTTGCTGCTGTTTATTATATCTTTGCTGTTTATATTCTTAATTCATTTTATTTCTGCAAAAGGGGAGAAAAAAGCTAATGGAAAAGATTAAACAGGCAAAATTGGAAGATAAAATTATGACCATTGTTTTTTACATTGTGGCCGGTTTTTTCCTGATTTTATTGCTGGTTTTTGCCTCATATGTAATTATTAAAGGGTTTTCCGGCGCAACCTCTCAAATGTTTACTTTCACAAGCAAAGGTGTATTAAATCAGCTTTTTAACACGATTTATTTGGTTTTATTGTCTTTATTACTTAGCTGTCCGCTGGGCATAGGCGCCGGCATATATTTAGCGGAATATGCAAAACGCGGGAAACTTACCGAAACTATTCAAATATGTATCGAAACTTTGTCATCGCTTCCGTCAATTGTAGTAGGCTTATTTGGATATCTGGCGTTTATTCTGATGACGGGAATGAAATGGAATTTGTTTGCCGGTGCTCTGGCAGTAAGCATTCTCTGTCTTCCTCTTATAACCACAACCACATTTGACGCTGTAAGGGCACTGCCGGATTATTACCGTTACGGCAGCATGGGCCTTGGCGCCACAAAATGGCAGACAACTTATCATGTTTTGATACCTTCCTGTATGCCGCGAATAGTTACCGGAATTATTCTTGCTGCAGGCCGTGGATTTGGTGAAGCCGCAGCGCTTCTTTATACATCCGGAATGAGTACGGATATTAATTGGTCAAATTGGAATATTACATCTCCTTTGTGTCCGCTCAACCCATTTCGTCCGGGTGAAACATTATCGTTACATATTTGGGCCTCGTTTACCGAAGCGACTGCGGCAAACGCTAAGGATATTGCAAATTTGTCTTCGGCTATCCTTATGATACTGGTACTTATGTTCAATATTACAGTAAGGATAATTTCAAAAAGAATTGATGAAAGAGCAGGAGGCGGAAAATAATGGGCGATACAAGCAATATAAAGTTTAAGATACAAGACCTAAATTTGTTCTACAACTCATTTCAGGCTTTGAAATCCGTAAACATAGAAATAGAAAAAAATGAAATAACTTCCCTTATAGGTCCTTCAGGGTGCGGAAAGTCCACGTTTTTAAAAACACTTAACCGTATGAATGATTTAGTTGAGGGAACAAAAGTCGAGGGCAGCATTTTAATGGACGGCATTGATTTGTATAGAGAAATGGATGCAATTTTACTTCGGCGCAGAGTGGGAATGGTGTTTCAGCAGCCGAACCCGTTTCCAAAAAGCGTTTATGACAATGTAGCGTATGGCCCTCGTATTCAGGGAATAAAGAAAAAAATTGAATTGGATGATATTGTAGAAAGAAGCCTTAAACAGGCGGCTATTTGGGATGAGCTTAAAGACAGGCTTTATAAAAGCGCTCTCGGATTATCAGGCGGACAGCAGCAGCGTCTTTGTATTGCACGAACACTTGCAGTAAAGCCGGAGGTTATACTTATGGATGAGCCTACAAGTGCTCTGGACCCTATATCCACTACAAAAATTGAGGATTTAATTATAAAGCTTAAAGAGCACTATACAATTATAATTGTAACGCATAATATGCAGCAGGCTGCAAGAGTGTCTGACAAAACGGCATTTTTCCTGCTTGGCGAAGCCGTAGAGTTTGGAGTGACTAAGGAACTGTTTTCGATGCCTCGGGACAAAAGAACTGAGGACTATATTACAGGGAGGTTTGGCTGATATGAGAGAAACTTTTATTCATGAGATTGAAGACTTAAACGATGACCTTATTATGATGGGCAGTATGATTGAATCGGCAATTTCAAAAGCGGTGGAAGCTCTGACAAACAAGGATGTTGATTTGGCGCAGGAAGCAATCGAGTTTGACAATCAAATTGATAATAAGGAAAAAGAAATCGAAAGCCGCTGCATAGCACTTCTTGTTCAGCAGCAGCCGGTAGCCTCTGATTTGAGGCTTGTGACCGCAGCCATTAAAATGATTACCGATATGGAAAGAATAGGCGACCATGCGGCTGATATTTCAGAAATAATGCTTATTATTGCCGACAGCGATTATACGTCGCATATGAGCAAAATTCCGGAAATTGCAAAAGCTACAATTAAAATGCTCAACGACAGCGTAAATGCCTTTGTGTCCCGTGACAGGAAACTTGCAAAAAGCGTCCAGAAATATGACGATGTGGTAGACGAATTGTTTGTAGATATTAAAGCGGAACTTACGGAGCTTATACGCTCTGATTTGGAGGAAAGCAATCAGGCCGTTGATATGATTATGATTGCCAAATATTTCGAAAGAATAGGCGACCATGCCGTAAATATAGCCGAATGGGTTGAGTTTTCTCAAACCGGAATGTACAAAGGCACAAATATTATGTAGATGATTATAGAAATAATAACAGGTGGATGACTATGGTTTATATCATTGATTCAAACAAACAGAGCAGACAGCGGGAATGTCTTATGCTTAAAAGCTGCAAATTGGAAATAAAGGAATTTAAAAGCTCACAGGAAGCAATTTCATCTTGTGAGTTTGATATCAAATGCAATCATATTCCGCAGCTTATAATTCAAAATGTGTATGATGATGCAGATAAAAACAGGATGCTTTCTTATATGCGTGAAAATATTATTACACAGCATATTCCTGTTATTGTAATTTCTGCAACAGACTCGGAACTTGACCGCACAAAAGCCTTTGATATGGACGCAAGCGCCTATATTGTTAAACCTATAAAAACGCTTAGTTTTATTGCTCAGATACAATCACTGATTCGCAGAAATCTAAGCCATGATTCGTTAAAGCTTATGCATAAAGGAATTGTGCTTGACGACAGCCGCCACATTGTTTTGTCAGACGGCGTTTTATGTGATTTGACTTTAAAGGAATATGAAATACTTAAATATTTTTTAAACCATGTCGGACTTATTGTAAAAAAGGATGATTTGCTCAAGGCTGTTTGGAACGGCACTTTAAACGAAAATCATACTGTAAGCGTACACATTAACAGCCTCAGAAACAAGTTGGGTACGTCCGGAAAAGTTATAAAGACATTGAGAAATATAGGTTATAAAATGGAATAAAAAAATAAAGCATATAGCAAAGATACAAAATAAAAATCGTTATTATTCATTTAATTTATATGTCCATGCACTTTTTGTGTTTTCTTATCATATAGATAAAAACAGAAAAGGAGGCATGATAATGAAGTATCCCGAATTAAATGCGCAACAGCTGCAGAGAAGAAGAAGATCTTTCATAAGATTTTTCCATGCACTGCCTAATGACCCGCCGGTAAATGTGGACGTATATGTAAACGGAAAACTTATTGTAAAAAACTTGAAATATCAAGATTTCACAGAATACCTTGCGGCAAAACCTGGCTCGTACATTATGCAGCTTTTCCCTACAGGCAATCATGATGAACAGCTTCTCGAAATGCACTTTAATCTTGGAGAAGGAAGTATTTACACTCAGGCAATAATAGGTACGGTAGATGACATATCAATTGAGCTTTTTGAGGATATGCCTGTGGCTGCCCCGGATGATGAATACGCTTATATGAGGTTTATTAACCTTTCACCGTCTGATGATGGACTTAATATTTCAATTGACAATACTCCTGTAGTTTACGATTTAAGATTTACTGAAGTAACAGACTATTTGCAGCTTACATCAGGCAAACATACAATGAAAATTAATCTTACTTCCAACGGACGTCAAGTTGTGTCCCATCCTAACCTTGTATTAAAACCGAAATACAGCTATACATGTTATGCGGTTGGTTTTACAGACGGAGAACCATTTATTCAAGTTGTTATCCCTGTTGAAGGGCCAAGTTATATTGATACCTCGCAATAAATCGAATATTTTTTATAAAATAAGGCTGGTGTGCATTTTAGCAATCGGCCTTATTTTGTTTAATATAAAAAACAGCATCTATAAAAGGATGCTGTTTTTTATGATTTTATTACTTTTTATACTTTTTGTCATCTTCTGTATGTACCAAATTACTTAAAGCTTTCTGCAAGTATTCTTACAGCAGGGTTTTTAACTACTGTCTCTCCATGCTCAATGAGAAAATATTTTGAAAGAGCCGTCGAGTCAGCCTTTTCTCCGTATTCATTCAATTCAGAAAGTGTTTGGTCATTGAGATTGTCCTGTATAAGCAGATAATATCTGTGCTTATATCCAAAAAGCATATTTGTTCCTGTTATTTTTGATTCAACACGCATTGACGCATCTATAACATCATCGAGACAATTGAAGCTATAGATGACGGCGTTTTCATCAAAATCGCCTGTTGATGAAAACGGAGAAACATCTTTTTTGCGGTAACGGCGCAGATCCTTGTTTTGCGTTATAAGCGACATCTTATCCTCTTGAGTGTCTTTGTCAGGAAGTTTTGTTACAATAATCATCAGGCCGTCTATCGAAACAGGGGTTGCCTCAACCATAAGAGGTGTGTTGTCAACTTCAAAGCCACATTCGTTAAAAGCCTGTTCCATTATGCTTTTGAACAGTTCCTGAGTTTTATCTGTCGGCTTAATCAATTCGTCGAGCTTAATATTATGTTTTTCAAGGTCCGCCTTTGTTAGTGTCAGTTTTATCTGGTTTTCACTTATTTTTTCTATTTTCATCTTATCACTTCCATTCTGTCTCTATACCCCATAGTATAAATAAATTTTTGTTTTATGTAAAGAGGATAAGTATGTTAATTATAAAAATTATTTACTTATATATGTATTCAATTATAGACATAATAAATCATGTCTTACAGTGATTTTATCACAAATTTTATTTTTGGGCTTGCAATTATTTTTTATTTTTGTGTTTCAAGTAAAAAAATTACCTAAAAATAAAAACAAACGTTTATTAATTACTGAAACGCTTGTTTTTCTGATGTCTTTATTATATAATCTATTAAAAAAACAAGGAGGTTGTGTCATGAATATAAACGCGATTATGTTAAGACCTGAAGATAATGTGGCTACAGTCGTAAATGATGTTAAGGCAGGCGACACCGTTTCTTTTTCAAAAAACGGAGAACAATGTGTCATTAAAGCTGCCGAATCAATACCTGCATATCATAAAATTGCCGTAAGCGACCTTAAAAAAGGCGATCATATTATCAAATACGGCCAGATAATAGGCGGACTTACTGTTGACGAAGTTAAAAAAGGATGTTGGATTAGCCATAAAAATATTATGAGTCTTCCAAGAAATTATGAGGATGAATTATAATTTACAGGAGGTATTTTTAAAATGAATTTCCTTGGATATAAAAGACCTGACGGAAAAGTCGGAATAAGAAATAAAGTGCTTATACTGCCTACATGTGCGTGTTCAAGTGAGACATGCCGTATTGTAAGCGAGCAGGTTAAAGGTACTGTATATGTTAGCAATCAGGCAGGATGTTCAGAGGTTGAGCAAAACCTTAAAATATGTTATGACATGTATTCGGGATTTGCCGCAAATCCCAATATATACGGAACTGTGCTTCTTGGCCTCGGATGTGAGGGGTGTACTCCTCAGAACATGGCCGAAGAGATAAGAAAAAAGACAAATAAGCCTCTTGAGATTGTTATTATTCAGGATGAGGGCGGTACTGTAAACGCCATAAATAAGGCTGTCAAGTATGCCAGAAAAATGGTTCAGGACGCTTCTCTTGTCCAGAAAGAGGAATGTCCTTTAAGCGAGCTTTTCCTTGGTATAGAATGCGGCGGAAGCGATGCCACAAGCGGTCTTGCTTCAAACCCTGTTGTGGGAAAAGTAAGCGATATGATAGTTGATGAAGGCGGTTCTGCTGTAATGAGCGAGACAACAGAGTTTATAGGAGCCGAACATGTGCTTGCAAAAAGAGCGGCTACACCTGAAATCAAAAAGCAGATTATTACTATCTGCAAAAATCTTGAGGAACACTTGGCAAATGTACATCAGAATCTCAGAACCGGACAGCCTACACCGGGAAACAAAGAGGGCGGCGTTTCTACTATAGAGGAAAAATCTCTCGGATGTATATATAAAGGCGGCACAAAGCCTATAGTTGAAGTTCTTGATTATGCCCAGATGCCTACAAAAAAGGGTGCTCTTATTATGGATACACCTGGTTTTGATGTTGCTTCTGTTACGGCAATGGTAGCCGGCGGATGTCAGGTTATAATATTTACCACAGGCAGAGGAACGCCTACCGGAAACATAATTGCGCCTGTTATAAAAGTGACGGGAAACAGCAAGACATTTAAAAATATGAAAGACAATATTGACTTTGACGCAAGCGTTGTTTTAAACGGAGAAAAAACAATTGAGGAAAGAGGAAAAGACCTCTTTAACGAACTTATAGAAGTTGCAAACGGCAAGGTAACAAAAGCCGAGGCTTTTGGATTTAATGAGTGTTCAATGAATAGAATATGCAAATTTATATAACAGAATAAATCGATGTTCGCCTTCAGATTGCCGAAAATAATAAAAACACAGAGTGCTTTTAATTTGAAAATGGCACCTTTATTTATAGCATTTTTTTCCGTCAGCTTGACGGCGGACATTTTTTTGGAAAACTTTTTTGCCTTATAAATTGTTTGTGTTTTTGAACAGTGTACATAGTCCGCTTTCGTTGACACTGTTGTGCCTTTGATATATAATATTAGTCAATAATTACAAATTAAGATTAAAAATATGCCGTTTTGTATTTAATTTGTATATTTTTTAACATTTTTATGTAAGGGTATTACTAATAGTTATATACAAGGGGGATTTTTGATGCACAAATGTGTTGTTATTGCGGATGATCTTACAGGCGGCAACGCAACCGGTGTTATGATTAGCGGTTATGGCTACGATACATATTCGATTGTAAATAAAGACGGCCTAAACCTTGATGATATGCCTGAATGCGACTGTATTGTATATCCTACAAATAGCAGGGCTTTGCCTGCTAAAGAAGCATATGATCTTGTGTATGAGGCAACTAAATTTTTTAAAGACGATAGTATAAAAGTATATTCGAAAAGAATAGATTCCACACTTAGGGGAAATCTCGGCAGCGAAACTGACGCCATGCTTGACGCTCTTGACAATGACGCCGTGGCAATGGTTGTGCCGTGTTTTCCGCAGGCTGAAAGAATTACTGTTGGAGGATATGTACTTGTAAAAGGAATACCACTTCATAAAACAGAGGCAGCTGCGGACCCTATTGCTTCAATTGACACACCGCTTCCTGTAAACCTTTTTAAAAAGCAGTCGAAATATGACATTGGCTCAATAATGATAGATGATATGATGTACGGCGAAGAATATATTGCCGATAAAATCAAGATTTTTAAACAGGAGGGCAAAAGGATAATTGTATTTGATTCTCTTACACAGGAAGACATGGACCTTATTGCAAACGCTATTATAAAAAGCGGTGTTAATTTTATAGCGGTAGACCCTGGTATATTTACGGCTACTATGGTAAGCAGGCTTGTACCTAACGCTAAAAAAGAACAGCGGACAAACAGGGTGCTTGCCGTTGTGGGAACAACAAATGCCGTAGCAAGAGGACAGCTGGAGGAATTTTTGGAAACACAGCCCGGTGCTCTTAATGTGTATGCAGAAACGGAAGAATTTCTTCGCAGTGAGGAAAGACGCGAAAAGGAAATAACAAGAGTTGTAAATGAAGTGCTTTATAAATGTCATGGATATGATATGTGTACTGTTGTGGGAGACGGAATATTTCCGGCAAAGCGTATATCATTTAAGACATATATGGAGTACTATAATATAAATGCTGACGGCGTATCAAAAATGATAAATGATGCGTTTGCTGAGATAACGGAAAAAATACTGAGAGGCGAAAAAACATTTCAGGGGCTTTACACATCCGGCGGTGATATTACGATAGCTGTATGCAAACGTCTGAAAGTGGCAGGGCTTAAGCTTATTGAAGATGTCGCGCCTCTTGCGGCACACGGCATTATGATGAGCGGAGAATTTAACGGCCTTAAAATAGTAACAAAAGGCGGAATGGTCGGCGATAAATATGCCATGAAAGTCTGCATGAATTACCTCAGCAGAAAAATAAACAGCTGAATTTTAAAACAGGAGGATTTTTTTAATGAAACCGTATATAGCTATTCCAATAGGCGATACTGCCGGTGTCGGTCCTGAAATTACTGTTAAGGCTCTTGCCAACAGCAAAGTTTTTGAGACAGCAAACTGTGTTGTGGTGGGAGACAAAAAAATAATGGAACAGGCAGTTAAGATTACAGGCGCTGATATGAAAGTAAATGTAATCGAAAAGCCGGAAGACGGCATATATGAAAAAGATGTGCTAAACCTTGTAGACCTTGACAATATTGATATGTCGAAATTTAAGTTTGGTGTGGTTCAGGCAATGTGCGGTAAGGCAGCTTATGAATATATCGCAAAATCAATTGAGCTTGCCAACAGCCGTAAGGTTGCGGCAGTTGCCACAACACCTATAAACAAAGAGGCTTTAAGAGCAGCCGGTATTCAATATATAGGACATACCGAGATATTCGGAGCTCTCACAAACACACCGGACCCTCTTACAATGTTTGAGGTTAGCGGCATGAGGGTATTTTTCCTTACAAGACATGTTTCGCTTAGGGAAGCATGCGATATGGTTAAAAAAGACAGAATAATTGATTATGTAAAAAGATGTACAGAAGCTCTTAAACGTCTTGGCGTTGAGGGCGGAACAATGGCTGTGGCCGGACTTAATCCTCACAGCGGCGAACATGGCCTTTTCGGCTGGGAGGAAGTTAACGAGATATCACCTGCCGTTGAGGAGCTCAAGAAAATGGGATATGATGTAGCAGGCCCTATTGGTGCAGATTCCGTATTCCATCAGGCACTTCAGGGAAGGTTCAACAGTGTTTTAAGCCTTTATCATGACCAAGGACATATTGCTACAAAGACTCTCGATTTTGACAGAACAATTGCAATTACATGCGGAATGCCTATTTTGCGTACTTCTGTTGACCACGGAACAGCATTTGATATAGCCGGAAAAAATATCGCAAGTGAAGTAAGTATGATAGAAGCAATACTTCTTGCGGCTAAGTATGCTCCTAATTTTGCAAAATAACAGTTGAATAATTTATAAATACCCTTTATACTTATTTGAGATAATCGAAAAAATGAAGGGTATTTTTTTTGCCCTTGAACAAATAATGTTTGGGATATAATTGTAATAAGTTTAGGAGGAATTGAAATGGAGTTTAAGTTTGCAGACAGAATGGATAATTTCCAGGAGGGTATTTTTACTACTCTTGCAAACATCAAGAAAAAAAGAATAAATGAAAACAAGCCGGTATTTGACCTTTCGGTGGGAACACCTGATTTTGTACCCGAAAAACATATTATGGATGCTCTTGTTAAAGCTGCTCAGGTGCCTGAAAATTATAAGTATGCTCTTACTGATACAGATGAACTTATAGAAGCCGTTAAAATTTGGTATAAAAGAAGATACAGAGTTGACCTTGAAAGCGACCAGATAATGTCACTTTACGGTTCACAGGAGGGCTTAAGCCGTATAGCGCTTACAATATGCAATCCTGGGGACACAGTGCTTGTTCCTAATCCGGGATACCCTGTATTTGCTATGGGGCCAATGCTTAATGATGCTCATATTGAATATTACGAGCTGCGTGAAGACAATAATTATGTTATAGATTTCAAATCAATACCGGAGGAGCTGGCAAAGAAAGCAAAAGCCATAGTTGTGTCATATCCGGCAAACCCTATATGCCGTGTTGCACCCGTAAGCATGTACAAAGAGCTTATTGAATGGGCAAAGAAGTATAATGTAATTGTGCTTCATGACAATGCTTATTCAGAGCTTGTTTATGACGGAAAAGAGGGTATATCATTCCTTTCTGTAGATGGTGCAATGGATGTTGGAATAGAGTTTAATTCTCTTTCAAAAACTTATAATCTTACAGGAGCCAGAATTTCATTTGCTATAGGCAACAGCCAGATAATTTCTCAGTTTAAAAAACTTCGTTCACAAATTGACTACGGTATCTTTCTTCCTATTCAAAAAGCGGCGGTAGCTGCTTTATTGGGACCTCAGACAAGTGTTGAAAGAAATAAACAGGAGTATGAGGACAGAAGGAATGCTCTTGCAGATGGTCTTGCGTCTATTGGCTGGAAAGGCGTTATGTCTGAAGGCACAATGTTTGCGTGGGCTCCGCTTCCTGACGGATATACAGACAGCCAAGAATTTGTACTTGAGCTTATAAATAAAGCCGGTGTGGTATGCGTACCGGGAAGTGCTTTTGGAAGCCTTGGAGAGGGACACGTAAGATTTGCCCTTGTATATCCTGTTGAAAAAATGAAGCTTATTGTACAGGCAATAAAAGAAAGCGGTATTATTAAAAAATAAATACCCATATTAAAATACAGTAAAAACCTCCAGATTGATATAAATGTGTATGTATCGGTTTGGAGGTTTTTAGTATTCCTGAATTTTAATTTTTCTTATGTTTTTTATGCTGCATTTTTTGTTTTTTTGTTTCTAAAAAAGAGCTTTAATTATTTTTTCCTCATTCATAGAGCTGTCGATACATCTTTTAAACCGTTCATATGCCGGCTGCATGCAATAGGTCCTGCGCTTATTATAATACTCATTACATAAATTCATAAATTTCCACGGGAAAACAAGCATAGAGTAAAGCACTTGTTTTTCATCATTATCTATAGGACGTATAAGACAATAGTTATCTATTATCCTTTTACAGCAGACAATGTCAAAAACCGGATTTTTCATAAGCCTGCGTATAAAATAGGCCAAATCTCTTATAGGCAAATCAAAGGCGCATTTTGAAAAGCTGTCTATAAATATACGTCCGTTAATATCATTTTTCATAAAATTTCCGCTTTTAAATGAATTGTGTATAAACAGTCCATTTTCTTTGGCTTCATCACAAAGTCTTATATATCCGCTTTGTGAAAGTATATCAGCCGCCGTTTGTGCTCTGTGGCAAAAATAGTCATAGTTGTCTTTAATAATCATATCCGTAAGGTCATAGCACTTTCGCCTGCTTATGCCCTTGCGTATCTTTTTTAGCTCGTTCACACGTTTTGTATATAGCGTCGGGAGCCTGAAAAGTCCGCTTCTGCCGTTTTCGAAAACAAGACTGTGAGAAGCTCTGTGAAGCATGGCAAGTGTTTTTGCAGCCTCAGTCATTTGCTGCATATTCTCACTTTCTGTATTTGAAAGAGGAAGATACGGCTCAAGAGTGTATATGGTATCGGCACACTCATAATATGGCTTATCGTCTTCTGTCTTAATAAATTTATTTATGTCACAAAATCCGTTTTCAATAAGTTTTTCTCTGGCTGCCGACTCAAACAACACATATTGCACATCATTTATTGACTTTTTTAATGTAAAAGGACCATTTTCGGTGCTGCACAGCAAGCTGGTACGTGTACGCCTGCATGATTTAAGTTTTAGACCGTAGCCCGCAAATAATATCCGTTCATATATTTCATCCATAATTAAATCCCCCATAACATCAGGACTATTGCCTGTTTTACATCTTATGAGGGATTTATCGTAAATATTAATGTTTGACGCGGTTTGCTTGTTTATTTTCTCAAATATTTTTCGGCTTCATTAAGCAATGCATCTCTGCTGTTAAGACTTGGATTTTCAAGCACAAGCTGCAAAAGATAATTGAGGATTTCACCCATTTTTTTGCCAGGGGATATTCCAATGTTTTTTAAATCACTTCCGTTTATACTTAGGCTTTTTATATCAATGCATTGTTTTTTTTCAAGTATGATTTTAAGAGTATTCAATGCTTTTAAAGCCTCGTTATTATTTTGAGCTGCTTTAAATTTATAAAGAAGCTCCGCGCCTCTTGCACCCAATTTTGAAGCTGTTTTTCTGACTGAAATTTCATCTGAAAAAATATCAGTATTTTTATTTGAATACAAAAGATTTATTTCTTTTAAAGTTTTGGTGTCGAACTTAAAAAGAGCAAGTGTGTTTTTAAGTCTGTTTTCAGGTACAAACTGAATTAACGCTGAAAATAATACTGATATTATTTTTCCTGAATTTGATATTTGTTTTATTATTTCGTCTTCATGTCCTATTATGCTTTCATGTATAGATTGAGAAATGTTTTTTAAAAGACCTGTGTCCCAAAGAAGGTGTATATTATTCGTGTATGGTGAAATAAGCAGTTTGCATATTTCCTCTCTTATTCTTTCTGAGCTTATTTTAGAAATTAAGTCTACATTTTCTTCTAAGGCTTTTTTTGTGTTTTCTTCAATGTCAAATCCAAGCTGAGAAGCAAATCTTATTGCTCTTAGCATACGCAGAGCGTCTTCCCTAAAACGTTCCGAAGGCTCGCCCACACCTCTGATTATTTTGTTTTTTATATCCTCTATTCCGCCGAATATATCAACATAGCCGTCTTTCATATTATATGCTATGGCATTCATTGTAAAATCACGTCTTAGAAGATCCTCATGCAGATTTTCAGTAAATTTCACTTCAACAGGATGGCGGCAGTCGGCATATTTGCCGTCGACACGGTAAGTTGTTACTTCATAATTTGTGTTTCCCATTAAAACGGTGACGGTACCGTGCTTTATACCGCTGTCAAATGTATGAGGAAATATGCTTTTAACTTCCATAGGAGAAGCTGATGTTGTTATATCCCAGTCATGAGGTTCTATTCCCATTATACAATCGCGTACGCATCCGCCTACAATGTAGCCCTCATATCCGTGTTTTTCGAGATTTTTTATTATAAAAGCTGCGTCTGGCGGCATTTTTGGTATATTCATTTTGTTTTTCCTCCATATACAATATATTTCCAATTTTATAATAAAAAAAATACAAAATCAATTGAAAAATTTTGAAAAAATTGTTGACAAAAATAATGTGCCATGATATTATATGTCTTGCGTTGAGAAAATGCCTGATGAAAAAGACATAATATATGCGCTTTTAGCTCAGTTGGTAGAGCAGGTGACTCTTAATCACAAGGTCCAGGGTTCGAGTCCCTGAAGGCGCATTGAGAAAAGCGGTATTTTGTATGTTTAGCATATGGGGTGCCGTTTTTATTTTTTTCTTGACAATATTTGAATAATAATGTAAACTCACCCATGGGAATGAAGCACTCCCGGGGTAACCAAACCGCTTTTTAAGCTGATGGCTTCTGTGTTTTTTACAGGAGTGTCAGCTTTTTGTGTTCATTGCGGATTATTGGCTTTTCCCGAAAAATTATTTTTATATCTTTGTTATGAAGGTGGTATAATATTATGAAATTAAGTCATATCTTAATTGTTGGGCTTGGCGGATTTTTTGGCGCGGCACTCCGTTACATTATTTCAACAATTGCAGCCCAATATTTTGGAGATTTTCCGGTAGGGACTTTGATTGTAAATATTCTCGGCGGATTTATTATAGGATTTATAATGGAAGCAAGCATAAGCGCATGGCCTATTTCAGCTAATACCAGAATATTTTTAACTACAGGAGTTATGGGCGGACTTACTACTTTCTCCACATTCAGCTACGAAACAATTTCGTTTTTTTCTGACGCTGAATATCTGATGGGCGGATTAAATGCAGGGTTAAACCTTTTTTCAGCATTGTTTGCCTGCTGGCTCGGAAAAGCAGCTGCCCAATTATTATAAGGAGGATGCAATATGACTGGACAAGGTAAACTGCTTAAGATTTACATAGGAGAATCTAACGGTCATCATGGAGAACCTCTTTACCATGCCGTTATAAAAAAGATTAAAGAGCTTGGTCTTGCCAGAGCCACAACAATTCGCGGCATTGAGGGTTTTGGAGCCAACAGTGTAATACACAGTGTTAGGATACTTAAACTTTCTGAGGACCTTCCTATTGTAATTGAAGTTGTCGATACAGAGGAAAAAATACGCAATTTAATAAAAGTACTGGATGAGACAATTACTGCCGGTGTTTTAATGACACTGCAGGATGTTGAAATAATAAAATATGAAAAGCCAAAACAGTAATAATTAAGAGATAATTAAGCATAAAAAGAGGAGCAAACTCTGAAAGTTTGCTCCTTACAAACTGTCGAAAAAGTTATTGCCAAAGTAATGTTGTACAATAGTAATTATTTGTGCGAAGCCTATTAAAGTTTAGAGCCGCCTTCATTTTCAGTAATTTTGCTAAAGCAAAATCCGCCTGCGGCGTCCGCATATCTTTGCGGTACTAAAAGGCTGTTTCCCGCAAGGAAATCACTGAACTTGCTATGCAGAGTCCCAAAGTCTTAATTTGCTTATAAGCACATTTTTAAAGGGTTAGGGGAGCTTTTTGCAAGTGAAAAAGCTCCCCTAATTATTATTGCCAAATCAGTGAGTTCTTTTTCTGATAATGATGCAAGTGAAATCTGTCAGTCCAATTACCAGCGGTCTGTCCAGCCGGTTGCGCTTTCCTGATTAACAAATGGTTCAGGAATTGCGGCGCCGATTTCGATTTCTTTCCGTATTGCGGCCGAGACATCAGGTATAGTGTCAGAACTGTAGGCGGCAAAAGCTGCGCTGTCCATCAAAACAGCGCCTATTCGCTCCATATCCTCCAGGTTGACACGCTGGATTTCCTCTGTTTGAGAGGAACAGCAATCTGTCAGCACCACGGCGTTGTACTCCAGCGCAATGGCATCGTAACAGGTCGTGCGTATGCAGTTGGGAGTTGTGGTGCCCGCCAGAATCACTGTCCGGATGTCCAGCCGCCGCAGAATCAGGTCAAGCTCCGTACCAAAAAAAGCACTCCAGCGTGGTTTGATAATGGTGTAGTCCCCGGGGCGGGGACGCAGAGACTCAGGAGCCTGAGCACTGTTAGGGCCGGCGGAGGCTGGGGTGCAAGCCCGGTCTTTGGCCTTCCATCCGGCATAGCGGGTCAGCTCCACATCGCTACCGTCCGAGCGGTAGATACGTTTTACAAAGAAAATGGGAATACCCTTGCTCCGTGCCACCTCCAGCGTGCGGGCACAGGCGGGAACGGTGGCAAGAGCGCCATGGATACAAAGTCCGCCTGCCGGATCCACAAATCCGTTTTCCATGTCTATCAGCAGCAGAGCGGAACGGGTTGGATTGGAATGCATAAAAATAACCTCTCTCTCTAAGTTCTCACAATCAAAAATGTCTATTTCAATATCATTATTATTCAGGTTAATAAAATATCCACTTTATTGTAAATCAAATCTCATAAATGTCAATCGTTTTAATTTTGGGTGTATTCCGATATATGACAGGAGACAGAGATTAATTTTATATCTTTTATCTTTATGACAACTGGTTGAAACTTTTCTGAATTATTCGTTTTTGGCGCGGGAAAAGTTAAGGAGCAAACTTTGTAAGTTTGCTCCTTAACGTGTTTTTTCCTCGGGGAAGGATGGTATTATGAATTACTTTTTAGGGGTTCTTGCTAATTAGGGGTATGTAAGAGGTGGGTTACTCTTCCTCCTACGATTAATATTATGCCTTTTAATTATTAATTGAGTATTTACATTCTATGAACATTTTGTAAACGTTTTATTTATATATTTTTTAAATCTTATTTTTTTCTTAAAACAACTTTTCCCTGTTGACTTATTAATAATTAGTTAGTAGACTAACAGTTAGGCAACTAACAAAAGGAGGTGTTTTTATGGAAAGACGTCGTCAGGTTTGTTTTGTATTAAAGGAAGTCGGCAACCTAATAAGACGCAAGATAGATAGAGAAAGAAAAAAAGAATGTAATAATGAATGCATGGGGCGTACGGCCATACAAAGATGGATAATAGATTTTATTTTTACGAATAGGGACAAAGATATTTTTCAAAAAGATTTAGAGAAAGAATTTTCAATACGCCGTTCTACGGCAACGAGCGTTCTGAAAAAAATGGAAAAAAAAGGGATGATAGTAAGAAGTCCATCAGAACATGACGCAAGGTTAAAAAAAATACAATTAACTCCTCAGTCTGCTGAAAATTATATTGAAATACGAAAGACAATAGAAGAATTTGAAAAAACAATAATTGAGGGCATAAGTTGAAGTGCACCCCAAATGTTAGACAAAATATCTAACATTTGGAGGTGCACTTTTTTGTCAAAGTATTCTTATGAAGAAAAACTGGAAGCAGTTTTAAGGGTTATTAATGACGGTATGTCTTACAGG
>JALCQR010000017.1 GCA_022651385.1 Clostridia bacterium
CTTTTATAATTCTGTCAGGCCTCATTCTCACAACGGTGGCCTGTCCCCAATTCAAAGGGAATCTTTATTTCTTTGACATTTACTTGTCTACTTTATTGACTATGATCCACTTCCATAGCTTTGCTCGTCAATAATTCTGCCTAAGTTTACATCCTCGTTTTCACTTTCCATCGTAATATCATGAATAAAATACCAAAGTTTCTTTTTGCATACTTCATTGTAATAAATCATAGTTCCGGTAATTTTTTTGTCCAAGACAAATCACCCTCTAATCAAAATATTAAATAGAATTAAACTCGAACGGCTCTTTTGTAAGCCCCAGACCTTTACATGTATTTTCGTCAAAATCATACTCCAATTCGGCTATCTTCAAATCTTTAAATAGGCTGTTTTGCGTCAGACTGCTTATATATTTATTGTTTAGAGGATATGAAACTGAAACCGTTAAATCATAGATTTCATTTTGCGCAAGTATTTTATTCTTTCCTGTTTCAATCTTTTCAAAAAGCCTGTCAATGTTTCCGGTCTCATTTTCCATTTCGTATATACTTCGAGGTATGTATGAAAAACTTGTTATGTTTCTGAATGCTTTTTTCGCTTCATCCTTGTTAAAAATTCCCGGCTGATTTAATTTATTTGCCCGTATATTTTTTTCAATCTCTTTAAAGTAATGCCCGCTTTTCAACTCTTGTGTATCAAAAACCTGATTTATATATTTAAGCTTATCCTCTTCTGTAAAAATCTGCTCCGTATATTTTTCTATGTACATTAAAGATCTTTCATATATTTCTCTGTCATACACTATTGTTTTGTTATAGTCTTTTCCTACACCGTTTTGCGTGTCATAAACAAATACATTAGGCTCGTTTTCATTGTATTTTCTCTTCCTGTAGCATCTTCCAAGACGCTGTAAAAGACTGTCAGCGCTACACATTTCAGTAAAAAGATAGTCAAAATCTATATCAAGGCTTGCCTCAACTATCTGAGTTGATATCCAGATACCTTTTTCATTGCTTTTTGAAAATTCCATAATCCTACGCTCAAGTATTCTTCTGTGTTTTTGAGTAAATCTTGAATGAAGTAAATAACAATTTTTAAATTCTAATTTTTCATAAACTTCCTGTGCCTTTTTTACTGTATTGCATATGACAAGAACTTTGCCTTTTTCAGCTTTTTCAGCAATTAAATCTATATCAAAATCCTGTTCTTTGAAAAGCCTTAAAAAATGTCTTTTTATACTGCTTAAATACGTTGTTTGAAAATAATTGCCTTCATTTTTGCCTTCAAACACTTCTTTGTCTATAAAATATTTAAGAACAGGCGGAAGCGTTGCCGTCATTATGGCAAATTTGCCGCCAAGCTTATGTATAATATAAAGTCCGCATATAAGTTTTCCCACAATATCAGGCGAATAGGCTTGAATTTCGTCTATAACAAGTTTTGAATATTTTAGTGTAGCCGCAAGAAGCTCACAGCCTCTGTACTTATAAATAAATAAAAAAAGCTGGTCAACCGTACAAACAGAAACAGGCCTGCAAAACATTTTAGAAATGCTGTTAATTTGAATTACATCCTCATTTTCGTCCAAATTCATAAAAAGATATGAAAGAGCATCGGAATGTATAAGAGCTGTTTTTTCTGTCGGATAATCATATGTTTTTGTAATTCTGTCATAAATTGCATTTATTGAAACCCTTAAAGGCAAAGTATAAAAAAGCTTGCTTTCTCCTGCCCAAAATAAAGCTCCTTCTGTTTTTCCCGAACCTGTTGACGCAGTAACAATAATATTATCATTCTTATGATTTTTCATAAATTCTTGGGCTGATGTTATTTCCCAGTTGTTTTTTCTCATTTTTGCTGCTGCAATATCACCCAAATACAAACCATTATATTTACCAGTGATTTCAAAATCAGTGTCCCTGCTGCTGCTTGCCCAATAATCCAGTCTGTTAAGGAATCCCTTTATCACAGCATACTTAAGCCATAAATCTTCCCAATTTGTATTATTCATGGCTTCACTTGCAAAATCAATAACATAATCCGAAACATATTTTGTTCTTAATTTTCTATCAGTTCTTTTCTGCAAGTCTTCTTTTACAATCTTTTTAAGTTCTTCCCTGTTAGGCTCATTTCTTTCATGATGAAAAAATATCGCCGTAACCAGAATTTTTATATCGTCAACAGAAAATTTTTCTTTCAGTTCTTTAATATTTAAAACACATGGGCTTAAATAGCCGTGGGGAATGGTATGGCAGACATTTTTATACAAATTATCGAGTCGTTTAATTTCTTCATCAGGTATGTCCATATTTAATTTTTTCTTTATGTACATATTTTTTTGAAACTGATAATTCCTTTTGCCATAATCATGATATTTTGCCGCTAACTTTATTAGCTCTTTTTCATTGTCGCAAAGTAAATCTCCGTAAAGTTTTTCAAAGCATTCAAACCCTTTAAGTAAATTTGCCGAATGTTCATCTATTGTTTCATTTTCACGGCTTTTTGCCCAGTATTTCATAGTATTCCTCCGTGTTTAAGCAAGGCACACAAGGCATTTGTTTTTCTTGTCCAAAAATCCGCCTTTTATATTAGAACCTCCCGTACCAGACGATATATGCTTAACTTTTATAATGCTGTCCCAATTTCTCATACCGCTTTTATTGTCAAGCGTGTATTTCTTTCTCAGGTTATAAATACTGCCGTTTTCCGCACCTGTAATCATTTCAACAGGAACATACATGTCATACGGTATTATATTTTCGTATTCCTCATCTTCGTCATATTCATACTTTTCAAGCTCAACTTCTTCAACAGTATCTATTCTTGCTATATCTTCATATCTTCCGATACTTATATAGTTCTTTGGACTGCACATGCCCTCAAGAATTGTATTATAGTCATCATCCTGAGGTACTATATAAATTATTATTTTAACGTCAGTAAGAAGATGTACTCCTCTAACACCTTTGTTTATACCGTCATATTTTCCTTTGCTGTTCAATACCTTTGCAAAGTGCCTTTTCTCATTGTATGGAATACCAAAATTATATAAGGTTGCAAGGTCAACTGTTTCGCTTGCATGTTCCGACTGTATGCAAAGCTTCATGTCGTGCGTGCTTTCAAAACCGCAGGAAGTGTGAATCATTCCCATAACGGTTGAGTACGGTGGCATGGGATAGCTTTCCTTAACAAGAAAGCTTGCCGGTTTTCTGTAATTGGGAAGCTGCTGAAAAAGTTCAATCCTTATAGCTTTCATAATAAGCGTCCACCTCTTCCTTCATCTTTTCAAAGAAAGACGAAACACTTTCTGAGCCAAGAGCTTCTATTTCCTGAGGATTTCCAAATTTTTCTTTTACGCAGCCAATTAATGTATTATTTTTTGTGTCTTCACATGATTGAATAATGTCTTTTAATAAATCAATATTAAGACAGCCCTTTTTTATCTGCAGTCTGTCCTCAAAATACGGATTTTTTCTCTCATATAAGCCGCCCATAACGAATATAGGGTTAAGATTTTCTCTTCTTCCCTTTATATCTCTGTAAAGAAATTCGACTGCTTCCAAGAACATTTTCACTCTTTTTGCTTTTTCACCGTTATCTATTTCTATTGAACTGTTTTTATCAATACCTATTCTGTCAAGGTCAACTGTGATTGTATAAGAATACATTGATTTATGAATTTCATTTTGCACCATAGCATCACTTGTTAAATTAATTCTTTTTGCCAAACCCATGTTATTCAGAAAATCCATGTCTGAGTTATATTCCTCAAGAGAAACTGCGTTGCTTAACCTTACAACAGCTGAACGAGTATCTGCTCCATTTCCGCCGCTTGATTTAGTTTTAGTTTTCATATATCCAAAAAGGTCAATCTCAGGATAATCTTTAATATTGGCTAACGGTGCAAATTGAATTACTCCTTTAGCTTTTGCATCAGATAAATTTTGTTTTTCTTCTGTATTTTTATCATCTTTTATTTTTCTTTTATTTGAACCCATAACAGGTGTATTGTCCCATTTAAGCTGATTTATAATATTGTACCTTATTGCCTGTCTTGAAATATATGTATAAGTCTTTCCGTCGGATCTTGTAAGCTTTTTAAGAGTTGATATGTTGCCGAAACCTTCACCGTAATTTGCGCTTTGTGCCTCAAAAATCATTGAAAATGTAAGTCCGTTTTTCATTGTTGTCACTCCTTTAGTTTTCTTCCGCTTTTTCAAATTTCTTATACTTAAGTCCAAGTATAAACCCCTGCCCTATTGCCTTAAACATTTCCTCCGACGTAAAACACTCTTTAAATACAGAAGGAATAGGTACACTCTCTCCGGAATAAAGCCTTATTATTGTGTCCATAAACAGGTTTACGTTATTAACCGATACTTGATTTTCAAGCTTATAAACAATGCCTCTTAAGGAATTGTCTTTATCTTTTTCAGCCACATCTTTTGTTACAATCCTTCTCATTGTCTTTCCCGATTCAAATGCTGCCGTTACCCTTTTTTGTACTGCCTCCATGTTTTCTCCCCCTTCGCATATTATTTCAATATCAAGTATTTCTTTTATATATATTACATTTCGTTTATCGCTCTCGTTTAAATTCAGCATTATCTGCCGCCTTATAAGCGGATACTGATTTTTTCTTTGCAGTATGTTTTCCAAAACATCATCATAAATATGTACATATTCATTGCCTATTTTAAATGGCTTCATTTTTTCAAGATACTCAAGATTTTTGCAGCATTTTGAAAGCTTATTTACAATGTCCCTGTTTATAATTGTCATTTCATAATGGTCGTTTTTAGCCATTCTTACATATACCTGTATATTGCTTGTATTATGTTTAAGCATTTCTATGCCTTCTGTTGTAAATATTCTGAAAAACATGCTTTTTGATGTACCTATAATATCATGACGGTTACGATAATTTTCCATCAAAGCATACATTTGTTTTATTCCTGAATTGTTGTTTATAAAAACGGCATCACTGCCGCAGAAATGAAATCCGAGAGGCACAAACATGTACACAAAAGCACATATTGGGCATACATATGCATCCGGATTCATATTCCAGTAATGGCTCTTTTTCTTTACTACATCATCTGTTGTGTCAGTCATAAACGATATTGGCCTTCTGCCTGCACACATTTTTGAACACTCAATACATCTATGATTCTTTTTCTTGTTTTTAGTTATTTCCTGAATAAGTGGCTTTCCAAAATCTTTATTAAAACATTCATTAATATCTTTTTTTACATTTGACTTATAAGAAAACGACACATTACCATAAAACAGGCCTATTTTCGAGTAAATCAATTCCTTTATAATAAGAACTTCTCTTACTTTTTTATCCATAAGGGCATTGCATAAATTTATGTATTTTTCATGTTTTTTTACAGGTTCTTTTTCCTTTTTAAATTCTTTTGCAGTTTCCTCATTAATTAAATTTACTCCGCTGTTTTTAAGAATTACATATCCTGATTTAAAACTGTTTTCTTCAAGCATATCCTTCATACTTTTATAAATATCATTTAGCTTTTTTAACTCGTCTTTATCCAAATTCTCGTAATTTTCGAAAAGCTTTCCTTCCGTTTCCCCTTTTTTTAGTTCAGACTCGTATTTTGAATCCTTGCCAAAAATGCTTATCATTGACTGAATATAAAGGTCCGACAAGTCTATTGAACATATGTATTCTTTTTTAATAAGCAGCTCATTTTCATTAATTATATAATCCCTGTTTTCTTCAGCATTGTAGCTTTCTAACGCCCTTATAAGCCCAACAATACCCGCATTAAGCAAAAAGGATTCACCAAGAGATATCTTCACATATTCCTCCACTTTCACACCTCCCCGTATTCTTTTATAACTTCAAAAACAGAAAACCCCGCAGAACGTCTTGAACACATACCTGATTGATACAGGTAGTTAATTGTGAACGGCTCTGCTTTTAATATATATGTTCCGATATTTGCCGGTATTTTTCCTCCCATTGTTTTTACAAAAATTTTTGATGCGTTCACCGGAGAAAAAGCAATGCTTTCATCTTCCTCAAATCCGGCATTTTTAAGCTGTATATTTACCGATTTTTTAAATACATTTTCAAAGCCTTCCTCATTAAACAAAAAATATTTGTCCGTATTTTTGTTATGAAGTCTGACAGCAAGAGGCTGAAGCATTTTTATAAAAACACATCCTGATTTTATTTTTCTGTGTGTAAGTATCTTCACATCTGTCAAAGTCATTTGGTTCTCATTCATAAGAGGATACTTTTTCTTTTTTAAACGCAAAAAACCATTATACATATCTATACCCTCTGAAACATCAAATGTTCCTATGGTAAAAGTTACATTATTTTGTTCAACCTCAACCCTGTCATTTAAAAACCTTGGATTATTGAATTTCACATCAAAACAAAATGGCTTTGTTTTAGCTCCGCTTTCATAATAAAATTTATACTTTTCCGGATAAATCTCTAAGAACATACTTTTTAAATATGAAACAAACACCCTCCTGTAATCTAAATTGATAAAGTTTTTATCTAGGTTAAAATTTAAAATTATTTTCAAGAAAGTCACCTCTGCTTCATTATCAGACAAATTTCGACATTTTTCTAATTTAAATTATATCACAAATTTTCATAAATCATAGAGTTTGAAAAATGTTGAGAAACATTATTGTTATTAAAATATAATAAAATCAAATATACCATAAGAGAATTTAAATATCAAAAACAATATAATATGTTTATAGCCTTAATTGCAGATTTTAAGCCTGTGTTTATGCAGTTAAAATGTAACTTTAAGCACACCGAATGTAATACTTCTGTAAAATGTACTGAATAAGATTCCTATCTTTCTCAATCTTTACCTTTTTGGCCATAACTAAAGGCTTCCTATGTTTTTTATTTTATCATAGGAAGCCTTAATAAGTTGCAAATTAAATTCAGCTTGAGTGCGCTTGTATTTTAATTATGTAGAATTAACTTTGTGTTCTTTTTTGTAATACCTCATAAGACTTCTTTCAACAAATGAAAGATGTTCTTGAGCAATAACTTTTGCAATATACGGTTTTTTGCTTACTATAGAATTTACAAGTTCTTCATGTTGTTCAAATGTCTTTTTCCTTGCAGTTGGGTCACGGTCACAGATTATGTAATTCCAATGTTCACGTATTGACATTATTATAAAGCTGGATATTATTCTTGAAAGACCAATAAGAATAGAATTACCAGAAGCTCGTGCTATTGTGCTGTGAAGATTACTATCAAGTTCTGATAGCCTATTACCATCAGTACATGTTTTCATTTCCTTAACACAGCCCAACATTTCCGCAACATCTTTTGCATTTCTGTTAATTGCGGCTTTTTCAGCCATTCCTATTTCTATTATTTTTCTCACATCCATTATTTCTTCAGTGGATGTAGAATACATGTGAATCATTAGAAACAATGTTTTATACATTACATCATCATTGTTTGATTTAAAAAATGTTCCTTCACCTTGACGTGTTTCCACAAGTCCCAAAATTTTAAGTGTGTTGTAAACTTCTCTTACATGTGCCCTTGATATACCAAGATTTGATGCAAGCTGATTCTCAGAAAAAAGTTTTTCACCAGGTTTTATCTTTTGGCTTTTTACATTTTCGACAAGCTTATCTAATATTTTTTCATAAATAACATCTCTACTGAGTTTTATTTCTTTCATCTTTTTCATCTTAATATAGAATTAAGAAGATTTTTATCTTTGTAAATTCTAAAGGAACGAAACTTCTTATTAAAATAATAACATCTCTACTGAGTTTTGTTTTTTTCATTATGTAATAGATTGCATAGAAGATTCGTCTTTGTCAAATTCCAAAGGAACGAAACTTCTTAATAAATAATAACATCTCTACTGAGTTTTGTTTTTTTCATTATTGCAATGGATTACTTAGAAGATTTTCGTCTTTGTCAAATTCCAAAGGAACGAAATCCCCGATAAATTCTATATCGTCCCTTTCTTTTAATATGTTATAAAGACCTTTTGAAACCAGAAAACACCCTTCATGGAGTGTACTATCTATAATACACATTTTTACAGTATCCTTAGTCTTTTTACCTTCTATTCTCATAAGCCCATTTAGACATTCAAGACCTGTCTGAATTGCAGCCTTATCTGTATCGGCTACAAATGGCAATTTAATTTTATCAAGAAATGTAGTTGTTATACCATTTGTATATGTAACGCCAAAATCTATTTTATTAAAATATTTCTTTGTTATTATATCTGCCTGCCCCATTCCCACAGCATTGCCATGACTTTGTTCAGTAAGGTCAAGAAGTGCTATTTTTTCTATAAGCGGAGTTCCTGTTGGCTTATTAAAATCGTTACTTCCTGACGAATATATTTTTTCAGGCTCATTTAGTCCCCAAACTCCAAAACGTCCAGTAATATTGCAATCCATTCCAGTTCCGCTTATATTTTTGCCCCCGCGTCTTATTACAAGAAAATCACATGTCTTAAATGGAAGAAACGGAAAAACTTTGTTTGCCATTTCAAAAAGTTCAGCCTCCCTTCTTGGAATATCTTTATTATCAATTACTTCCAAATATGCCACTCTGTCATGCGCATTTTCAATAAGTCCTATACCACATAATACATTAACTTCAGGGCAGTTTGCAACAAATTTTCCATTTGCAGGAATTATATTCACAAGTCCCCACACTCCGTATGAATGCACAATCTTTGCCATCGTTTTTTTGCCCATGCCAATCGTCATCATTTTAAGCAAACCGCTTTCTGTTTTGTTATTATGCTCGGTATGCTTCTTTATCCGGTTTATTACAATAACCCCATCAGCTTCATACGCATTCTTATCAACATATACCGGTGTCCCAAGCTCTGTCACACCTACTTGAACTGTTTCCATTGTTGCAAGTATCGGAGCTTTTACAACATCTTCAGTGTATCCAAGTCCAAGAAGCATTTCTGTTTGCCCTTCAGCCGTAGCACCTCCATGGCTTCCCATTGAAGGAAATAAAAACGGCTTTCCACCGCATTTTTTTACTTCCTCAACAGTCTGCGCAACAACATCAACTAATCCATGTACCCCACGGCTTCCGCATGTAATGGCTATTCTCATGCCCGGTTTGATTTTTCTTGATAAGTCAAACTGTGTAAGCAAACGGTGTATTTCTCCCTTTACATCATCTATTTGAGGCTGGTCATATTTCTGAACAGCTTTTATTACCTTTGGCATTTCCATTTTTTTGCATCTCCCTCTGTCTATCTATATAGTCTATATAGTGTTTAAATTCACTTAATTATTGCTAAGAACGGAAGGCAGCCATATTGTAAGCTCAGGTACATATGTAACAAATAAAAGCCAAACTAAACTTATTAATATCATAGGAATTGCTGAAACTAATGTGTTTTCAAGTTTTTCTCCCGCAATTGTGTTTCCAAGCAATATACACGTTCCTACAGGAGGCGTTACAAGTCCAATACATAAATTAAGCGACATAATTACACCAAATTGAACTGTTGATACCCCAAGTTTTGTAATGAGAGGCAGAAGTAATGGTGTAAGCATTACTATTGCCGCATTTGCATCCATAAGCATACCAACTATTAAAAGCAAAATATTTACCAATAAAAGAACTACAATTTTGCTGCTTGTTAAAGATGTAAAAGTATTAAGCACAACCGTTGGCAGACCGCTTGATACAACAACCCAGCTTGAAACTTTTGAAAACCCTACAAGTATAAGTATTGTTGCAGTTGTAACTCCACTGTCAGCAAATATCTTAATAAGATTTTTAGGTTTAAGGTCACGATATACAAAAAGACCAACCAGAAGAGCATATAGGCATGTTACAGCAGCTGCTTCCGTAGCTGTAAAAATACCAAGGAATATACCTCCAAGTACAAGTATAGGCATAAAAAGCGCCCATACACTATCTATACTTATTTTTACAATCTGCTTTGGCGTTGACTTTTCATGTGCAGGAAATTTATGCTTTCTTGAATAAAGCAGTACATAAATTATAAGTAATAAAGCAAGTCCAATTCCGGGAAACACAGCTGCCATAAAAAGTGAGCCTATAGATGTTTCTGTTGCATTTCCATATACAATAAGAAATATTGACGGAGGAATAATCGGTCCAAGAATCGAAGCCACAGATGAGACTGCCGCTGCAAACCCTCCGGGATAGTTGTCTTTTTTCATAGCAGGTATAAGTGTTCCGCCTATTGCGGAAACTGTTGCCACGCCTGAGCCGGAAATTGCTGCAAATATTGCCGACGCAATTACTGTAATAACTCCAAGGCTTCCTCTTACCCAGCCAAGCAGAGCATTACAAAATGCTATAAGTTTTTTATTTACACTTCCGCTCATTAGATTACCGGCAAGCATAAAAAAAGGAATTGCAAGAAGAGCAACCGAATCCATGCCAGTAAATGTTTTCTGGGCAAGTACCACCCTCGGCATATCTCCAAGCACCAGTGCCGCAAGTGTTGAAATTCCAAGAGCATAGCAAACTGGAATACCAAGTACCGAAAGCACAAGCAAAAGTATTATAAGAATTGCCCCTACATTCATTGTTTCAACACCTCACTTTTTTTGTTATCAACTTTTTTATTTGAAATCTTTATAAGTACTTGTTCAATCATTGCAAGAAGCATAAGTACAGACCCTGCCGGTATTGCAGCATATCCTACTGCCATAGGGACTCTAAGCCCTGCTGAAAGATTATTTGTTGTATTAAGACAAAGATTATATGATAACGGTATAAGATAAATCAAGAATAATACTACAGCAATGTCTGTAATCAAAGTAAAATATTTTTTAAAGTTTCCCTTTAAAAGATTAACAAAAAACTCAACCTTAAGATGAGAATTTCTTCTTATTGCAACAAAAGAGCCAAGAAGACTTACCCAAACAAACAGAAATCTTGTAAGTTCCTCAGACCATATATTTGAGTTTGCAAATACATAACGCAGCATAACCTGATAACACATTACAATCATCATTATAAACATCATTACTGCTATTATATAGCATATTATTTTTTCAACTATGCTTAAGAATTTTGAATATTTGTTAAGCATATTTATTCCTCCTATCTTATTTTAAAATGAAAAGGGAATACGAATATCCCCTTTTATTCTAAAATTCTGTTTTTTAATTATTTAACAGCAGCAATTTCGTTAGCCCAGTCTGATAATTCAGGAAAATGACTGTCTACAAAACCGTCAAAAAGCTTTGCAAAAGGCTTTGTATCTATGTCAACAACTTCAACACCTTTATCTTTAAACTTTTGCTCAAATTCTGCTTCTTTATCAAGAGAAATTTCATTTCTGTACTCAGATGCTTCATTTGCTGATTCTTCTAGTATCTTTTGAATATCTTTCGGAAGATTATTAAAATAATCTCTGTCAAAAATAAAAACATCTGTTGAATAAACATGATTTGTTTTTATAAGATATGGGCATACATCATAAAAACCAAAACCATAAGATTCAATTGTTGCATTCTCCTGAGCTTCTACCGTGTTCTGCTGTAAAGCAGTAAATGTTTCTGTTAAAGCAAGAGGTGTAGGCGATGCTCCCAAAGTCTGCCATGTATCAATGTAAATTTGCTGGTTAGGAACTCTTATTTTAAGTCCTTTTAATTCTTCAGGAGTTGTAAACTTCTTTTTAGAAGTACATTCTCTTGCTCCTCTGTACATGCCACCAAGAAGTTTAAATCCTCCCTCTTTGCCAACTGTTTCTTTTATTTCTTTACCGATATCTCCGAACATTACTTTGCTATAATGGTCATAGTCTCTATAAAGATAAGGAACACCATCTATGTTTGCAAGCGTAGTATACGCATCAAGTGTTCCAATACTTTCGATAACTATTTCATTTGTTCCAAGTTTAAGACCTTCAATAGTATCTCTTGAATCTCCAAGCTGTCCGCCTGAATAAACAGTAATGTCGATACGGCCATTTGACTTTTCCTTTGCAAGGTCAGCAAACTTAATTGATGCAAGATCTTTAACGTCCCCGACAGGATTAGGATTTGCAAGAGCCATTTTAATTACTTTTCCGTCTGCAGCCGAAGTCTTTCCGCCTGATGATGTTGTAGTGTTCTCAGCTGTACTGTTTGCCGGTGAAGAAGTAGTTGCGCTTCCTCCGCAGGCTGCAAGTGAAAGCGCCATGCTAACTGCAAGTACAAGTCCAAGTGCTTTTTTCATTTTTAATCTCCCCTTTTAATATGTATTTAAATTTCTAAATTTCTATGGTTAACATCTCTTTAGTCATCCATATTTAAATTTTACTTTAATTCTTTACATAATAAAATAAGTTGTAAACAGCTTTATCTTGATTTGATGCTTTTTGTATCGAATATCTACTTTATTGTTTAAGTTTAAGCAAAACTTGTTTACAAGTTGGCCAAATAATACAGTAATCGACATTTTTAGTCCTTCAATTTTTATAAATAATTGTTATTTTTTTCAATAACAATCAAGCACTTTTAGGCAAATCTGTACTTTTTTTGCATTAAAATACAATTTATTACTAATTTTTTTTACTACAATTAATACTATTAAGTACTTTTTTTACTATTAGGGCATTACTCTGCCCTCATAAATGTTAAAGTTCTTTATTTGTTTTTTTACTTTACGGTTAATCTTAAATCGGTTTTGGCTCACTCACAGGCGGTTTATATCTATACTATACTGTTGTACTAACCTAACCTATACTAACCTAACCTATACTAACCTAACCTATACTAACCTAACCTATGCCGTCCATCGGTTGTCCATTGGTTGTCCATTGCCTGTCCACAGCCTGTTTTTTTCTTTTTTTTCACAATTTAAGTTGCGGTATTTTTAAATCTATTAAGTTATTACAAAAATTTTGACTTTTATAATGTTACGCTTTATAATTATAATTAAGTGTTTTTATGCTTATTTTATTAAAGAGAGGAAACATTTACATGCCAGCATCAAAACGTCCTATTATGACTATGAAGCATCAGATTTATCAGATTTTAAAAAAAGAAATATGCGACGGTAATTATCGCCCCGGTCAGTGGCTTCAGGAAAAAGAACTTGCTGAAAAAATGAATGTAAGCAGAAGTCCTGTAAGAGAGGCTTTAAAACAATTGGTAGATGAAGGATTGGCAATTGAATATCCCAATAAAGGTGTATTTGTAAAGGAGTTTTCATCTAAGGATATAGAAGAAACATATGATGTGCGTATAATGCTTGAAAGCTATGCAATAAAAAATTCAACTAAAATTATTACAAGCATAAATATAAATGAGCTTATGAATATTTTACAAAATCTTATAGACTGCTATGAAAAAAATAATATTTCTAAATATATAGAATATGATACTCAGCTCCATGAATATATAGTAAGGCTTGGGGGAAACAGCCTCGTATCCGATATTTACAAACGTATTTATTCACAAGTTCAGCAATTCAGAATCTACTCTCTCACTACAAAAAAGAGATTTGATAATTCTATAATTGAACATAGAAATATTGTTGAAAACTTAATTACAAGCAATTGGAAAGAAGCAGACAGAATAAACCGGGTACACCTTTCATTAGCAAAAGAAGAGATAATAAACCACTTGGAGTCTACAAGGAAAATAGTCAAAGACAACAAAGAAGAATAGCGGCAATCTGATATATTAATGTGATACTGTTTAAAATAAGCGGCAGGCCTATAACAGGCTGCCGCTTTTAGGGTGTTAAAAAAGGTATTACTACAACGTAGGGACTTGGGAAACACAAGGCTTCCCATACACAGACGGAATTTATTTCCGTCGAGCAAAACAGTGAGTTTTAATTTTGTTTCTGTAACTCATTGTTTTACATACAGTGTTTGTTAAAATAATATTTTTATAAAAGGCAGCAGGACTTATAAAAGTCTGCTGCTTTAATTTTATTAGATTACAGGACCAAGACAGTGAATATCAATTGAGGTAAAATACTGTATTGCTTCATTCTTTGTCATTTCACCGCTTAAAGTACGAAGCAATTTTGCAAATGCCTCTTCTCCCACTTCTTCAATGGTTTTTTCGCCTTTTATAATTAATCCGGCATTTATATCCATGTCTTCCTTCATTCTTTCATAGGTATTAGGATTGCCGCAAATTTTAATAACCGGCATGCTTGGGAAGCCCTGAGGTGCTCCGCGTCCTGTTGAGAACATCATGCACTGCGCACCTGTCACAGCCATTCCTGTAAGAATTTCAGGCTCACGTCCCGGAGTATCTTTAATCCAAAGACCTTTCTGAGTTGTAACCCTCTGAGGATATTCAAGCACGCCCTGAATAGGTTTTGTACCTGATTTTACAATAGCGCCGAGTGATTTTTCTTCGATACTTGAAAGGCCGCCTTCTATGTTTCCCGGCGTAGGCTGTCCTTTTCTCATATCACAGCCGAGAGATTTTGCTCTTGTCTCCATATCATCAACAATTTTGAGTATTTTGTCTCCCACTTCTTTTGTAACAGCTCTGCGGGCAAGAAGCTTTTCGCCGCCTATAAATTCTGTTGTCTCACCAAATATTACAGTAGCGCCAAGGTCTACAAGCTTATCGGCAACATAGCCTATAACACAGTTAGATGCCAAACCGCTTGTTGTATCCGAACCGCCGCATTTGATTGACATAACTATATTTGATACATCAACAGGCTGTCTTTGTAATCCTGATGTTTCAATAACAAGTTGTCTTGCGATATCCGTACCTGCCTGAATAGCTTTGCTTATTCCGCCAAGCTCCTGAATATGTATAATTTCGACATGTTTTCCTGTTGCCGCAATTTCCTTAACCATACGTTCATGGTCCGTGCCCTCGCATCCGAGGCTTACAACCAATACTGCTGCCGCATTTGGGCTGCAGCCAAGGCTTATAAGTGTATCCGTGACTCTCTCAAGGTCAGGAGGAAGCTGACAGCATCCCTGATGATGCAAGTACGTTGCAGTCCCCTGTACCTGATTATGAATTGCGTTTGCTACATCATTTGCACAGGTTACACTGGGAATGATTGCTACATAATTACGTGCTCCTACTTTTCCGTCGGGACGTACATAACCCATAAATTCCATATTATATTGCTCCTTTCTTTTTCTATACGTATTTATTTTTTCCAGTCGCCGCGTCCGCGCATACTATCAAGATTGTGTATATGTACATATTCTCCTTTTTTAATATCCTTTGTGGCTATGCCTATTTCTTCTCCGTACTTAATAATAAGCTCATCTTTTTTTATATCCTTTACAGCAATTTTATGACCATAAGGAACATCACCGATTACCGATACTTTTTCCGAATTGCCTTTTTTATCCCTAATTTCAACTTCTGTTCCGTCTTTGATGTCGTTTGCAAAAATAGTTGCAACATTGTCTAAATCTGATACTTTAAGAGCTAAATTAAGACTCATTTTTTCATACTCCTTTCTATACGTTAATGCTTATACAGCAAGTACGCTGACACCATCAGGTACTATAACTACCTTCGCGTCTTTTCCCTTTATTTTGTAAGCAATTTCAAGCGCCTCATCAGGTGTGGAGGCAGGAATCATATTGGCTTTTTTAACTAATTCAGGATCAAGGAAAGTTGTTACAAGAATTAATTTATGTTTTCTGAGAATACGTGAGAAAACCTGAGGGCACCACTGTTCGGCAATTGTTTCTTTAGGCGGTATCTTTGAAAGATATGCGTCAATTTCATCAGGTGTGCCCATTGTAATAAGCTTTTCAAAGTTTGTACCTCCCATGCCTTCACTGCATGAACAGCACATTATAATTACACCGTTGTCGCCGGCGTATACTTCGGCAGTTGAAACCCCTTTCGGACTCTGATAGAGATTCTGGTCAAGAGGATAGCCACCGTTTGACGAAATAACTATGTCTCCCACAGTTGTTTCACATTGTGAAAGACTGCGTATAAATTCAACGCCTTTTTCATGGGCTTTCTCAAGGTCTCCTGCAAACGCAGCAATAACTTTCTTTTGGGCATCAAGAGCCACATTTAATATAAACTGAACATTAACTGCCCTTGCCGCAGTTACCATATCTTTATGTATAGGATTGCCTTTAAGAATACCTGTTTTTGAATAAGGACTTGCCATGTTTTTATAGCAATGGTTTTCATTAATTGTAGTTGAGCTGGAAATGCCGGGCAGAATACTTTTTCTGCCTCCTGAGAAGCCTGCAAAAAAATGAGGCTCTATAAATCCTTCAGTTATAAGAAGGTCGCATTGTGCCGCAATCTTATTTACAAAAAACTCTGCACCCGAAGGCAAATCACACAGCTTTACAAATTGTTCATGGTCAAATGCATTGTTAATAGCAATTTTTTCATTGTCAACAATTTCATCACCAAACATCTTTCTCTGTTCTTCTTCTGTTGTTGCTCTGTGAAGTCCAGTTGCAATAAGAATTGTAATGTCGGCATCAGGATTGCCTTTTCTCAATTGTCTGAGAATAATAGGCAGTGTAATTTTACTTGGAACCGCTCTTGTATGGTCACTGGTAACAATTACAATTTTATTCTTTCCTTTTGCCAATTCCGGAAGAGTTTTTGTTCCGATTGGATTTGCAAGAGCTTCTTCAATCAGTTCCGTCTCTCCCTTAGCAGCTTTGTATTCATGCATCTTAGCTGTTACTACAGCTTTTACATTCTCTTCGGCTACATGAACGTCTACTGTACCCTTATAATAGGGAATTTTAAATGTTTTCATTTTGGATTACCTCCTTTTGAAAATCTTTCTATAGTATGATGTATGCATGGTTGAGTATGATGTATACATCATTCATTTCTATTTTAATTATACTCTTAAAGTTTCTTTAGTCAATAATTTTTATTTGTCTACCAATTTTTTAGGAATTTTATATATATTTGTATTTTCAAGAATACAATTTGCAACAATTTTTTTCTCTTGATTATATAAAAAATTATATAAATAATCCAAAAAAAAGCACCTCATAACTCCCCTCATATAAAAATTAATATAAAAAAATAGCAGTATCACGAAATTATGATACTACTATCTTTTTTATGGGGTTAATTTAATTTTGCAATTATTTTTTAAATACGTTAGGCATTTTGGTAATTGTATTTTTTCATAATCTGTTTATTTATTGTTTATTTATACTGAGGTTTTCAGCCTGTTTTGTTCTCTAAAATCTCAATCACATAGTTTATGTACTTCATCCAATTGAAGCTTTGACTGCTTTTTAAACATTCCGAGGTCGTTCATTATAGTTACTATTCTAAAGCCCTGTTTTATTTTTTCGGCTGCCGCTTCCGGCGATGAAGTAACAATTCCCGGTATAATATTATTTTTCTGACATGCTTTTAAAACTTTGTCTATAGCCGCTGCAACTTCAGGATGTTTTGGATTGTTAGGATGTCCCATTTCAAGAGAAAGGTCTCCTGAACCTATAAACACAGCATCAAGTCCGGGTGTCTTTACGAGTTTATCTATATTTTCAACACCTTCAACTGTTTCGCACTGAAACATTGTAAAAAGTGCAGCATTTGCTTCCTTGAGATAATTTTCATATGCACCCCAGCGAGGGCCTCTGCCTGAATTCATACCCCTTATTCCAAGAGGAGGAAATTTTACGGCATCCATTATATATCTTGCGTCATGCTCATTGCTTACCATCGGCACCATAAGACCATGAGCTCCTACATCAAGCACACGTCTCATAAGTTTTGTCTCCATTGTGTAAACACGCGGAATAGCTACCATTCCGTAACTCTCGCATGCCCTTATCATATCAACCATTGTTTCAAGCCCGAGAGGTGAATGTTCCATATCAAGTATTACAAAATCCATGCCGTTCATACCAAGTATTTCTACATTTGTAGGACTGCATGATGCCACAAACGCACCAAGCACATATGGTTTTTTCTCAAGCTTTTCCCTGAGGAAATTATGCATTTTCATTTAAACCACTCCTATTCTTTTTTCTTACTTATATAACTCAAAAAGCGCTGCCATAGCCTGTCCTCCGCCTATGCAAAGAGTTGAAATTCCGAAACGTACATCCCTGCGTTTCATTTCACGCATAAGAGTAAGGCTTATACGGCATCCGGTGCACCCAACAGCATGGCCAAGTGCAATTGCGCCGCCGTTTACATTTACTATTGAAGGGTCAAGGCCTAAATCTTTTATGCATGCAACAGACTGTGCCGCAAATGCCTCGTTAAGTTCAATAAGACCTACTTTATCAAGGCCTATGCCAGTCTTCTTAACAAGTTTTTTAACTGCACTTACAGGAGCATAACCCATTATTGAAGGACTGAGAGCAGTTGAAACTGCTGCAATATATCTTGCAAGAGGCTTATATCCCAATTTAACAGCTGTTTCCTCACTCATCATAAGCACCACTGCCGAACCGTCATTTACAGGAGATGCGTTTCCGGCTGTTACTTTGCCGTCTTTTTTAAATATAGGCTCAAGTTTTTCAAAGTTTTCATACTGTGCATTTTTTCTGAATGTTTCGTCTTCTTTAAAAATATAGTCACCCTTTTTGCTCTTAACAGTAATAGGCACAATATCTTCGTCATACTTGCCTTCAGCCCATGCTTTTTCTGCTTTTCGGTGGCTTTCAACTGAAAATCTGTCCATTTCTTCTCTTGTAATGTTGCACATTTCTGCAACGTTTTCAGCTGTAATGCCCATATGATAATTCATAAACGGATCAACAAGACCGTCATGAAGCATTGAGTCTTCCAATCTTCCCGGTCCCATTCTGTAGCCGAATCTTGCCTTTGGAAGAATGTAAGGAATAGCGCTCATTGTTTCACATCCGCCGGCAATTACAACATCATTGTCCCCTACCTGAATTGACTGCGCCGCAAGCTGCATTGCTTTTAAAGCAGTTGCACAGTTTTTGTTTGGTGTAAATGCAGGTATTGTTTCAGGAAGTCCTGCATAAATTGCGCACTGTCTTGCCGGATTTGCTTTTGTTCCGGCTTGAAAATGTGTTCCTATTATAACCTCATCAATAAGATTTACATCAATTTTAGTTCTTTCAACAAGTGCTTTAACACATTCTGCTCCATGTACCGGAGCAGGTATTCTGCTTAAAGAACCGCCGAATTTTCCCGTAGCGGTTCTGCATCCGTCTACTACTACCACATTTCTAATTTCCATTTATATATCCTCCTTAACTGTCATAGGTTTTAAATCCTTGCTTACGATAAGTTCTGCGCCTGTTGCTTCCTTAACCTGTTCAAGTGTATACTCAGGATTAATTTCTTTTAAAAGAAGGCCGTTTTCCGTTACTTCTATAACACACATGTCTGTTACAATCTCATTTACAACGCCGACCGCTGTAAGAGGAAGTGTGCATTCCTTAACAATTTTGTGAGCGCCTTTGCTTGTGTGACGCATAGCAATTATTACCTTTTTTGCACCTACAACAAGGTCCATGGCACCGCCCATACCCGGCATCATCTTTCCGGGAATACACCAATTTGCAAGATTTCCTTTTTCGTCCACCTGCATTGCGCCAAGCACGGTTACGTCCACATGATGTCCCCTTATAATTCCGAATGAATCACAGCTGTCAAAAAATGCAGCCCCGGGAACAACATTTACATAACTTCCTCCGGCATTAATTATGTCAAGGTTTTCTTCTCCTTCTTTGCAGGCTTTTCCAAGGCCGACAAATCCGTTTTCAGACTGTAATGTTATATCAACACCTTTTGGAAGCATGTCGGCAACCATAGTAGGAAGGCCTATGCCAAGATTTACCACATCGCCGTCTTTAAGTTCCTGTGCTACCCTTGCGGCAATAAATTTCTTTACATCCTGCATTTTTTCTCGCCTCCCACTATTGATTCAACCAATATTCCCGGAGTCATTACATAATCAGGATTTATATCTCCTGTCTCAACAATCTTTTCAGCCCCGACAATTACATGGTCCGCTGCCGTAGCCATTATAGGATTGAAGTTTCTTGTTGAGCCCTTATAAATGACATTGCCTATTTTATCAACCACAGAGCCTCTTATAAGAGCAAAATCTGCTCTCAGCGGTTCCTCAACAAGGTACTCTTTTCCTTTTATATTTATTTTCTGCTTGCCTTCTTCAACCACTGTTCCAATGCCTACCGGGGTAATAACTCCGCCAAGCCCGTATCCTCCGGCTCTTATGCATTCCGAAAATGTTCCCTGTGGCATAAGAACATATTCAACATTGTAAATATTAGGTGTTTCAGGGGTTCTGTAGGCACATTCAGGATTTATGCCAACATGAGTAGCTATGAGTTTTTTAATCTGGCCGTTTCTCAAAAGCTTTCCGACACCTCTGCCGGGACGTCCGGCGTCACAATCAATTACAGTAAGATTTTTTGTCCCCATTTCTGCAAGTGTGTCAACAAGCATTTCCGGAACCCCAACCTCGCCAAAGCCGCCTATCATTATTACATTTCCGTCTTTTATTCCGGATAAAGCCTCTTTAGCTGTTTTAATTTTGTCTATCATAAAAATTTCCTCCCAAAAATCTATAAATAAACCCCTGCTTTTGCAATATGGCTGCCCAAAGCAGGGGCCCAGAGGGTTATTTAAAAAAGATATCAGTCTTCCGGTCTTTTAACTATTTTACGAACAATCTCTCCCTGTTTGTACTCAGGTCTTACAGGTGTGAAAATGTCAAGATTTATAACTGTTTCGTCCGATGTTGCAACAATATAATGTTCACTCATAGGAGGAACAGCCATAATTGTTCCAGGTGTCATATGATATGGATAACCGTCTACATAAAAATCACATTCACCCTGAAGTATGTAAGCAACCTGCTCATAAATGTGTTTATGCGGTCCCGGTGTATGTCCTTTTTCAATTTCTGCTATCTGTATTGTACATCCGGCAGGATTGAAGCATTTCTTTCTCATTTTTTCTCTGATTGGCTGCCAATCAAGTTCATCCCAATTAATTATGTTTACTTTTGTTGCCATAGTAATTACCTCCTGAAAAATATAGATTTTTATTATCGAAGCTGCCGATAAAATCGACAGCCTTTTGTCTGAATTTTGATTTTACTTTTCGACAATCCGGTTATCGTTTGTCACAAAAGATTAATTTTATTCCAAACTGCCTTTTTTATCAGATTCCAAGCAGCATAGAAGGCGTCTTTTTGCCCATAAGGTCAATTTCATCTTCTGTTACACCGAAATCATTAATAAGTTTGCATATAAACTGATACATTCCCTCAACAGGAGCTACGTTTATTTTCTGACCAAGGTCGGAGTCAAGAACTATCTTGTCTTTCGGAACAGCTTTAAATATTTCGCCTATCATTTCGTCGGGACATGTTCCCGATTTTGCTATTGAGCTGAAAACAGCCGCATTAAGTTCTATGTATGCACCCATTTTTGCCCACTCAGACATCTGTTCATATGTAGCGTTAACAAGAAAATGAGGATGGTTTACGCATATTTTAGAAACGCCAAGCTCAACTGCTTTCTTAACAACAGCATCAACTTCTTTTGCCGAACCGTGGCCTGTGCATAAAACAATGTCAGGGCGCTTTGAAATATATTCGATTACTTTAACACAGTCATCCTGAAGTTTTCCGTTTTCGTCTATGTACACCGAGCCGTTGTCAACAACTTCCATATTTCCGCTGCCTACAAAATGGCTTCCGGAATGGCCTACTACGTGATTTCTTGCTGAAACCGTAGGCATATAAACTGTTTTTGCTCCAAGCTGGTATGCCGCATCAACAGCATGAAGATTAAACATGCCTACCGACTGATTTAAAGCAATTCCGCCGAAAACTCTGCAGCCTTTTTTTGACAAATGCTCTTCAACCATTTTTGTTCCCATCATAGTAGGGAAATAATGGTCTTTTACAAGAAATGCTTTATAACCAGCCTCTTCAGCCATTTCAAGCATTTGGGCAGCATCCACTTTCCTTACAGCTATAGAAGGCCCTGCATGAACATGCATATCTACAAAACCCTTTAAAATATCTCTTGAAACTGTCATTTTTTATATCCTCCTTATTACTTATTTTTTATATTCCAAGCATATTAGGTATGAACATAACAAGTCCAGGACAATATGCAAGTATTAGCGTTATTACAAATGCCACCGCCGCAAAAGGCGCTATTGATTTACTTAGTTTTGCAAGCGGTATATGCGAAATATTGCTTGTTACAAAAAGCAGCATTCCAACAGGCGGCGTAATAAGACCGATTGTAAACATTACGCAAAGTATTACTCCAAAGTGAACAGGGTCCATTCCGACTGCTGTTGCAAGAGGGAAAAATACCGGTACAAATATGTACATTGCCGAAAATGCTTCCATAACACAGCCGATTGCAACCAGTGCCAAAATTATAAGGAACAGAACAATGTATCTGTTTGTTGTTATCGCAAGTATTCCAGCTGTTATCTTTCCTGGTATACCGTCCATAGCCATTGTCCAGCCCATTATGTTTCCGAAAGCAACGATGAGCATTATTCCGGCTGTTGTAACTCCGGTTCTGAGAAGAATTTCCGGAAGTTTCTTAACATCAAAAGTTCTATATATAAGCGATGCCACAATAGCCGCAACTACCGCTACTGCACCACTTTCCGTTGGCGTAAATATACCGCCCATGATACCGCCGATTATAACAAAAGGGACGATAAGGGCGGGAAGGGCCTTTATGAATGCTTTTATAAACGAGTTAAGCTCGAATCTTTCTTTTGATTTTTTATATCCGCGTTTCTTTGTGTAGTATAAAATGACGATTATATAACCAATTCCAAGCATTATGCCGGGAACTATTCCTGCCATAAACATCTTCTGCACTGAAACTCCGGTAAGTACGCCGTAAATTATAAATGTTATACTGGGAGGAATAATAGGGCCAAGCACACCGGATGCAGCTATAAGAGAACCTGTAAAATCGCTGTCATATCCGTCTTTAGCCATTTCCTTAATAAGTATTGCACATAATATTGCAGTAACCGCATTTGCGGAACCGAGTATTGCCGAAAGTATCATTGCAAGTATTACACAGCAGTAAGCCATACCGCCTTTTATCCATCCAAGGCCTTCCCTTGCAAACTGGAGCAGCCTTTGAGTAATTCCTCCGCTGTTCATAAGCTCACCGGCAAGTATGAAAAACGGTATACACATAAGTGAAAATGAATTTACGCCTGTAAAAAGGCGCTGTGTTATTACCGGAAAATACTCGGGAGAATTTATGGCCACAAGATGTGCAAGCCCGCCTAATCCAAGCACAAACGCCATTGGAAGTCCTATAAGCAGCGCTGCAACAAAAACAATAACAACCAAAGCCATATTTTATTCATCTCCTTCTTTTTCAGTAATTGTTTTTAATATCTGTTCTATTGCAAAAAGCACTATAAGCGCAAATCCTATAGGTATGGTAATGTATACAAATGTCATGTTAAGCTTAAGACCTGCACTGCTCATTCTTGTTACCATAGGTGCAAATGAATAGCTGAATCCGTTATATGCAAGATACACACTGAAAAGAGCTATAAGCAAATTGTCTATAATTTTAAAAGTTTTTGTAAATTTAATTTTTCCTTTTCCGAAATGTGTTATAACAAGGTCAAAGCACGCCATGCCACCTATTTTGTATGCGGCAGCTCCGCCTATAAAAGTAACACCCACAAGAAGAAACCTTGTAAGCTCCTCAGCCCATACAAATGAAAGTCCAAACGCATATCTTCTTATTACTTCTACAAATGTAACTATTGTCATTATCACAAGTGCTATTGCAACGACAATTTTTATAACTTGTACAATAAAGTCCATCCATTTTGAATATACTTTTAAAAAACTGGTCATTTAATCACTATCCTCACTTCTTCTGTCCGTTTTTATTATTTTCTGCCGAAGTACCTCATTCATACTCCGGCAGAAATATATGGATTAAAAATGAAAAAGCATATTTATTTGAGATTTTCTGCCATATTAACAAATGCTGTTATAAGCGGATCCTCATTTTTATATTTTTCCGATACATCGGCAACTGCTGCTTTAAATTCACTTGGATCATCAACTTTTGTAACCTGTATACCTGCGTCCTCCATTGCTTTATTGCCTTGGTCTTCAGCTGATTTGAGGTATTTATCAAATACATAGTTGTAGCCGTTCTTAAATCCGTCTTCAAGAGTTTTCTGTGTATCGGCATCAAGTGAATTAAACCACTTTGCGTTACAGAAAATTGTTGTTTCAAACGGATATAAGCCGATTTCGGTAAAGTATTTTAAAACTTCATAATGTTTTTCTGAATAAATAGATGTGATGTTTACTTCCTCGCCGTCAATTACTTTGTTCTGAAGGCCAGTATATATGTCACCATAGTTCATTGTTGTCGGGTTTGCACCAAGAGCTTTAAAAGTGTCTATAAGACAGTCAGTAGGAACTACTCTCATCTTAAGGCCTTTCATATCTGCAACTGTTTGTATAGGCCTTGTATTGTTTGCAAGATGACGCATACCTGAATCGTATGATGCAAGTATTTTTATACCAAGGTCTTTTTCAATCTGGTCAAAAATAGCCTGTGCCTCGTCCGACTGCATTGCAGTACGTTCTTTGTCATAGTTATTAATAAGGAAAGGAATGGTAAATCCATCCATAAGATTTGTATACTGAGCAAATGCAGATGCTGCTGTACCGCCCATTTGAAGTGTGCCGCTCATTACCTGCTGTAATATTGCGTCATCATCGCCAAGCTGTCTTGCTCCAAAATATTGGATATCAATATTTTTATCCTGGCTCTTAATATCATTAATTACATCAATGGCAGCTGCGTAGCTTGGAAGCGTATCTTGTCCTCCGGTAGCCATTTTAATACTAATTTTGCCACCTGATGATGCAGCAGATGCTGCTGCTTTACTTCCGGATGATGCCGGTGCAGATGAACTGCTACCGCAAGCAGAAAGTGAAATAGCCATACTTGCCGCAATAATTACGCCTAAAAATCTTTTCATAAATAATCTCCCTTTCTTTTTTATATATACTCTCCTTTTTTTCATGAAAACGTTCCCTATTATTTTTTACAATATTATGCAATATTTATTTCATAATAGGGAACGTTCCCAAAACTTCCTAAAAAAAATACTCTTGAGATATTAAAAAGCCGAGCACGATTTTTTAATATCTCATAAAACTAAAAATAAAACATTATTTATTGCTTTTGTTTTTTGGATTATATACTTTTGTTGCAGCAAAATATATCTTTTGCTGAGGTTCCTTTGAATTTTTTATTCTTTTTATAAGAAATCCAGCAGCTTTTTTACCTATTTCCTCAAGGTCTGGGCCAGCATATGCTATTCTTTCATTCTCATACATTTCAGGCACACATTCGCAGCACGAAAGATCATAGTCACGAAGTATATGTTTTCCAACAGTTCTGCCATAACGTATAAGTCCCATCCCCATTAAAAAGTTATTGGAGCATATTCCTGTTATATTAGGATTTTCAAATATTTTTTTTGCTATTTCATATCCGGATTTTATGTCAAGATTTCCCCTAAAAATAAGGTTTTTATCAACTTTAATGCCGTTATCCTCCAGTGCGGCGCAATATCCGCTTTCACGTTTTTTACTTACCGCTGAAGACTCTGAGTTTCCTGACATATGCGCTATGCATTTATGACCATTATCTATAAGATGTTTTGCAGCCATATAGCCTGAGCCGAAATCATCTCCAAGCACTTCATCAAGCTGTATTTTTCTAATGTCTTTATTAATAAGGACAGCTGGACACGATATGTTCATAAGACTTTCTTCAAGTTCAGCACTGTTTGCTCCGGTCATGGGTATTATCCCGGCAAATTTAAAGTCTCTTGCCATTGAAATAAGCCTTTTCTCTTTTTCAACATCATACATGCTGTTATACACAACCGGCATATATCCTTCATCAGAGAGCACTTTTTCTATACCTGTTACAGTTCTCGCAAAATAATTGTTCTGTATGTCTCCAACTATAACCAATACAAGCGGAAGAGTGCCTTTAACCATGCTTCTTGCTACAATGTTTGGTTTGTAATTCATCTTTTTTATATATTCCCAAACTTTTTCTCTTGTCTCCTGTTTCACATTAGGATCATTGTTTATTACTCTTGATATAGTTGATTTAGAAATACCTGATGCTGATTCTATATCTTTTAGTGTTACCATTGCTTTGCTCCTTTACAGCGCATACATTTTTGGGAACGCTTTCATTTTTATTTAAAGTCAAGCTTTCTCTTACGAAGAAATAATATATCTTTTACTTTCGATTGTCAATAAAATAATTATATTTTATTATTTTTTAGCAATTTTGCTATAATAACACACTATTTTTCATTATTTTAACTTGTTTTTTATATATTTTTAATGGGAACGTTCTTGCATAAACTATTGTACACTTTGTTTTTTGTTAAATTATTGTCTTCATTTTACTAAATTTTTACTGTTTTAATACTATAACAGAATCCCCATTTTCTCTATTTCTTTTAACAGAAATTACAAATACTGCATATTGCGAAGCTAAACGGCCGGATTTGCGGAGCAAAACGGTCGCATTCCGTTTCTGAACAGCCGAATTGCTACCAGTCTGTGTAATCTAATCCTTATAATGATAGTAGCCATCTCAGGGATG
>JALCQR010000018.1 GCA_022651385.1 Clostridia bacterium
GGGGAGTTTTCCCGATAAAGGGATAAGAGATTATGGCCCGATGGTCAAGCGGTTAAGACACGGCCCTTTCACGGCTGTAACCCGGGTTCAATTCCCGGTCGGGTCATTTTGATATGCCGATGTGGCTCAATTGGCAGAGCAGCTGACTTGTAATCAGCAGGTTAACGGTTCGAGTCCGTTCATCGGCTCCATATGTGGGTCTCTAGCTCAGTTGGTTAGAGCATCCGGCTCATAACCGGGCGGTCCCGGGTTCAAGTCCCTGGAGACCCACTTTTTTTGGCTCAGTAGCTCAGCTGGTTAGAGCGCCGGCCTGTCACGCCGGAGGTCATGGGTTCGATCCCCACCTGAGTCGCTTTAAATTAAATATTTAAAATATGGGAGTTTAGCTCAGCTGGGAGAGCGCCTGCCTTACAAGCAGGATGTCACAGGTTCGAGCCCTGTAATTCCCATTTTTTTATGGCGGAGTAGCTCAGTTGGTTAGAGCACGCGGTTCATACCCGCGGTGTCGAGAGTTCGAATCCCCCCTCCGCTATTTACAGACCGAATTGTATTCGGCCTTTTTTGTGCGTTTTAATATGATTAAACCTTCCGCGCTATGTGGGATGTACAAGAATGCTTTAACTTCCAAGTAAAATAACATCCATTGTTAAATACTTACAAACTAAGAACTACAAAACGTTTATTATATATATACAAATTGCAGCCTCATAAAGTTGATTCTTATAAAAATAAAATATATTATAAGAAAGCTCCCTATACAGTTATACAATAGGGGGCTTTCTTTATTAATAAACATTTTTTATTTTGCGTTTTGAAGCAGGCTGATTACGGTTTCGACTGACTTTTTATTAACCAGACGTCCGTCAATTCCGTTAAATGAAGCTATATAATAATCTGAATTATATGGTGATAATACAATCTTTAAATCACTATATGACGTATTTGACGGATGATATACAGCTATTATGCTACCTTCTTCTGCTGCAGATGCCGTTGAACCATCGGTTGTATGGCTTTCACTATCAAGTGCTGAAAGTTTTCTGTAAAATGCCTCAAAATTCTCTGCATTACATTCAGCATTATTTAAAGTATAAGTGTTTTTGCCATTAGCGGTTTTTATACTATAATCATAAGTTTTGCCATTATATGTCACAGTAAGGCCTGAAATCATTTTAAGTTTTGCTGCACATATTGATTGAGGAAGAATGTTATATGCATCCAAATATCCTAAAAGCGATTTAACTGTATCTGATTTCGCAAGGCCTATAACATTTGAATCACTGAACATTACATATGCAGAACCGTCATCGTTTTCTTTTGACACTGAAAGTGTAAACGATTTATTCCCGGTATCTGCACTGTAGTCTATTGTGATTTTTTCTTTTGGGGCAACCAGGCCGTATTTTTTAAGTTTTTGATTGTCAATATCAAAAGCTGCGCAATCACTTGATGCTGCGTCGTTTAGCTTATCCCAAAGTGAGTCAACTTTGTAAGTATTAACATTTGTATCATTTGAAAAAACAGAACCGAATTTCCACTCTGAGTCACTTCCGAGGGGACTGTTAGAGTCTTTTTTACCTTTGATTATAGACAAAAGCTCATTATTTGCGTCACTAATAGTTATTTTAGATACAGATGATTTTTCAATTGCAGAAAGATCATATGGAGCAGAATATGCTTTAAGTTTTCTTATTATATGATCACCATAGTTTGATTTTATTAGATATACATCTTTGCTGTCGTCACATTTTACATAATATTTTCTAATGTCTGAATTTAGATTACCTATATCATATGTTACGGATTTACCGTCTGTGTCAGCAAGTGTAATCTTAAACTGCGGAGAATCAAGGCCAAAGTCTGTTAAATTTCCATTGGAATCAACTTTTCTTGTAGCTACAAGATTTGCTGACTTTTCGGCCAAATCATCTACTATTTTTTGGCTGACCTGAAAATCTTTTACATCGGTACATGACCATTTATCGTTTTGTTTTTCGAATGTAAAAGTTCCGTCTGAATTTGTGCAGGATATACGATTAATGTCTCCGAGATGTGTTGAGGAAACATATATTGACTTATCAGCAGATGACGAAAGTTTATTGGCATAGCTTAGTGCAAAATAGGCGCCGTATGCGATGATATTTAAAACAACAAGTGATATTATGGTTATTTTTCTTTTGTTTTTCATCAGCGATTCCTCCTTCTAAGCCAAACAATTATACCAAATACTGTAATGGCTGCCGGTATTACGCCAATCAACATTATTTTCCATTTTCTGCTTTGAGAAGTAGTCATTGTAAGAGAACCGATAGTTGTCGATTTGCCGGTTATTGTCATTGAACTGGTTCTGTCACACAGCCAATTCATAGTGCTAAGGAAGAAATTAGTATTTGAACCGCCTACCATTTTATCAGTGTCATCTTTTAGGAAATAATCACTGCCTATCCATATAAGCCTTGTATCATAATTTCCATATTTTTCCTCAGCTGATACCGCAAGAGAAAATGGTCCGGAAATATCCTGCGGAAGTTTATCATAAGATGTACTTCCGGTTATATCTGTTTTTGAATATGCCTCATTGGTTGTGGAGAGCAAAGTCTCAATATCCAAAGTATTTCTGTGTGACTTATTTTCTTTAATTCCATGTGCCATAGGAACAAGAAGTATTGTATTGCTTTTTGCAAAAGGCTTTGATATATCATTGCTTGTGCTTATATCAGGAATTATATAGTTTGGATAGCCGCTTACATAATTGTTTTCTGAAGCTTCAAGAACAAGACCAGGCACTCTTGAAACACCATAATTTGACATTAAAGAATCAATGTTTGGTATTGATGACGAATAATTTGATATAAGCATTAGCTTTCCGCCTTTATCAAGGTATGAAAGCATAAGTTTTAGCTCGTTATTGGAAATGTCGCTTGTAGGAGAATTTATGATAATGGCACTGGCATCATCCGGTATCTTAGGTGTTGTAAGAAAATTTAATGTTTTAACCTCCAAGCCGTTCATAAGAAGCGATGACTGCAAACTGTCGGATAAAGCTGTTTCTCCATGTCCGTCAATAGTATATACAACGGGCAGCGATTCACTTGTTACATATTGTATTGCATTTGTTAAATAATCCTCACCGTTAAAAGCAGTATAGGTCGAAATCTTATCATAATCAATTACCTGACTCCTTTTTGATGACTCAACAACTATGCTGTTGTCATCAAGAGATTCTTTTGTATACTGTTTTACAAAATCAGGATATACTGCCGGGTCAATATACGTTACATGTATGTTTTTGTTTAAATCCGCATATCTGTTAAGCATGTCCGTTATAGTGGCGTCTTCTTTTCCGGCCTGACAGACGAGATATATGTCAACATCCTGAGATACATCTTCCACAATTTCCTTTGTGTTTTCAGACAAGGTGTGAAGTTTCATTGCAGTAGTATCAATTTTAAATTTATCTGCAGGAAGCTGAGATGCAAAAAGGTTTATGCCTATTACAAGCAATGTGAAAAGCACGCAGACAAGTATGCCGTAGCTTCCGGAATTTTTTAGTTTTTTCATTTCCATCTCCTCCTTCCTACGGATTGAATGGTAAAGCAAACAAAAAGTGCGGAAATAGTAATATAATAAATAAATACGGTTATATCACAGACTCCGTTTACAAAAGAACTTAATTTATCAAAGAGTGCAAAACAGCTGACAAAATCGGAAAACTTTCCCGAAAGCCATGTAGGATTCTTAAAGTATATAATTAAAAGCGGTATTTCAAATATTACACCTACAACTATTGCCGCAGGTATGCTTGATGAAGCAAAAAATACAATAAACGCTATGATAATTATAATTACCGTGAATGCCTTAAGTGAAAAAGCATAAGATGGAGAAATATTCTCTTTTACACTTGGTATCATATAGCATACAAGCAATATACCGAATGAAATCACTGCCGCTATAAGCTGGTTTTCTGTAAGGGAAGATGCAAACATGCCAATAGAGCACAAGGCACATTCAAGAAAATAAAATGCAAGTATTGTTGTGAAAGCAGTTTTATAATTAACAACACCGTAAAGGGACAATATAAAAGGATAAAAGCACATAATAACTGCTGGTACTAATGTTACCGTAATTAATGCCAGATATTTTCCTAAGACGATGTCTTTTAAATCCATTGGGAGAAGAAAAAGCAACTGCTCCGTTTTCTGCTTTTTTTCATCGGCAAAAACTCGCATTGTAAGAAGCGGTATTGCAATCAAAAGCACAAAACTCATGTTTTTTACAGTATACTCAAAGCATGGAGAATAATAGACAAAATTTACAAGCGAAGAATATATCCCGGCGCTTAAAAGCATAAAAGCAAGAAAAACATATCCGGTTATTGTTACAAAATACAGCTTCAGCTCTTTTTTATATAATGCCTGCATCAGTTTTCACCGTCCTTTTTGTCAGAATCCGCTGTATCATTTGAATCTTTTTCGTTTTCTTTATTGACTGTGTCTCCGGCAACAAGAGAAAGAAATATTTCCTCAAGAGAACTTTTTTTGATATTCATTGAAATAATAGGCAGAAAATTTTCGCTGCATCTATAAAAGATTTGTTCTCTTGGGTCATTTTCGGAAACAAATTTTGCCGAAAACACAGCATTTCCGCTGTCTTGATTCTTAATATCGTAAAGACCGTCAATATCGGAAAGCACTGAAAAAGCTTTTTCTCTGTCACCCTTTATTTCTATGGCAAGGTGTTTTTCTTTGTCATTTGAGCCTACAAGGTTTTCGGCAGTATCCATAGCAACGAGTTTGCCGTTGGATATTATCATTATGTGGTCGCATACGGCACTTATTTCGGAAAGAATATGGCTGCTTAAAATTACAGTATGTTTTTTTCTGAGTTTTTTTATAAGTTCCCGAATCTCTATTATCTGTCCGGGATCAAGTCCTACAGTAGGCTCGTCAAGTATTATTATAGGTGGTTCTCCAAGTATTGCCTGTGCTATGCCGACACGCTGCCTGTAGCCTTTTGACAGGTTTTTTATGAGGCGGTTGCGCATTTCTTCAATGCTTGTTTCCTCCATTACGGATTCGATTTTTTCTTTCATCTGTAATTTCGGTATCTTTTTTGCCTCGCCGACAAATTTCAGATATTCAAAAGGTGTCATATCTTCATACACAGGCGGAATTTCCGGCAGATAGCCGATATATTTTTTTGCCTCGTCGGGTTCGTCGAACATACTGTGTCCATTTATTAAAACCTCGCCGTCAGTAGGTGACAGACAGCCGGTAATCATATTCATAGTAGTGCTTTTTCCGGCACCATTTGGCCCGAGAAATCCAAAGACAAGATTTTCGCCTATGGTAAAATTTAAGTTATCTACAGCCCTATGATTTCCGTATTGTTTTATAAGACCTTTTACCTCAATCAAAGTCAAAACCTCCTTGATTTTTAACTTTAGTTACTTGTTTATTAAGTAATCTACAAATGAATATAATACCAGATATTTATATTTTCTGCAATGAATAGAGAGGCTATATAAGGCTTGGTTAAGAAAAATTAACAAAGTTAACAATTTGTTTATATTTGGTTTTAAGAGTACAAAAAGTAAATAAAAAACTCCCTGAATTCTTAATGTTTACAGTAATTCAGGGAGTTATAATATTAATGATTTTTAATATAATTTTTTATATGCTCTGTTAAAATATCCATCTGTTCATCAGTGCCTATTGTTATACGAAGATGATTGTTTATTCTCGGCAGATTAAAATATCTAATAAATATATTTTCCTTTTTTAATGTCTCAAAAAGGTCTTTTGCTTTTATATTAGGATTTGTTACAAAAATGAAATTTGAGTGTGAAGGAAACACTGTAAATCCCAAATCCTCAAATGCTTTTGTGCTTCGTTCTCTCGAAGCTATTATTTTATTTAAAGTCTGTCTGAAATATTCATCGTCTTTTACTGAAGCGGTACCGCATTCTATTGCCACGGAATCCATAGTATAACTGTTGTAGCAGTTTTTAACGGCATTAAGAACACCTATAAGGTCCTTATTTCCTATCGCAACTCCTATTCGCATACCGGCCATTGAACGTGACTTTGAAAATGTCTGTATAACAACAAGATTTTCGTATTCCTTTAAAAGCTCAACACAACTGTAGCCGCCGAAATCAACATATGCTTCGTCAATTATAACTACACAGTCACGGTTATGGTCGAGAATGTCTTTAATAAATTCCTTGCCTTCGCTTATTCCAGTAGGAGCGTTTGGATTGGGCAGTATCACACCGCCGTTTTCTTCATAATAGTCTTTCGAGTTTATCATGAAATTATCATCTATGGCTTTTGTCTTATACGGTGTCTTAAAAAGCTGACACCATACAGGATAAAATGAATATGTAATATCCGGAAAAAGTATCGGCTTATCGGAATTGAAAAACGACATAAATGAAAGAGCAAGCACATCATCGCTGCCGTTGCCGGTAAAAATCTGGTCTCTTTCAACACCGTAATATTCGGCTAAAGCGTCAACAAGAGGAGCGCCGCCGGCATTTGGATACATGCTGAATTTTTTAGTATCCATATTTTTAAGAACTTCCATAACCTTGGGCGATGGGGGATACGGATTTTCATTGGCATTCAGTTTAATAATATTTTTGTTTTTGGACTGTTCTCCGGGAACATAAGGCTCAACTTTCCGGAGCTTGTCCTGCCATGGTTTTGTCATATTAGTCATATTATTACCTCATTTTTTATTTAGAAAATTTATCTTTCAGCTTTTTAAAACTTTCCTTCGAATTAATAATTGTTTCATATGATACACAATACGCAATACGGCAAAATCCCGGACACCCGAATGATGAACCTGGTACTATAAGCAGATTGAATTCTTTTGCTGCCTGACAAAAAGCAACATCATCTTCAATTAACGTTTTTGGGAACAGATAAAATGCTCCGTCAGGTTTTATACATTCATATCCCAATTCAATAAGCATATTATAAAGAGTGTCACGGTTTTTCTTATAAATATTTATATCGACACTGCATTCCGATACATATGGTATAACTCTCTGCCAAATAGTAGGGGCGTTTACAAATCCGCCTATGCGGTTTGCAATATTAAGCGCTTCCGTTACCGTTTCAAAATCTTCCATTTTTGTATTTGCACATACATATCCAATACGCTCTCCGGGGATGGAAAGAGACTTGCTGTAGGAATACGCAATAAATGTATCGTCATAAAAATCAGGGACAAAAGGAAGCACCGCGTCGCCGTAAACAAGTTCTCTGTATGGTTCATCGCTTATTATATATATGGCATGTCCGAATTCTTTTTCTTTTCTAACAAGTATTTCGGACATCTGTGTTAATGTATCGGCTGAATAAATTACACCTGTAGGATTATTCGGGGTGTTGATTATTACTCCTTTTGTCTTTTTATTAATTGCATCTTCAAACTTTTTCATATCAGGCTGAAATGTTTTTGTATCACTTAACACAGGTACAATAACACCGTCGTAATTGCATATATAATTTCTGTATTCGCCAAAGAATGGAGCAAATACTATAACCTCATCCTGCGGCTCAAGTATAACCTTTAATGTAATATTAAGGGCGGCGGCGGCTCCTGTAGTGATAACGTAGTTGTTTTCATTGTAATGGGTACCGTGGACTCGGTTGCTCTTTTCGGCAAGATGAAGACGGACATCTTCAAAACCGGAGTTATTTGGGTAGCCGTGAAGCTCATTTGGCGCTGTTTCGTTTATTACCTTTATTAAAGCTTCCTTTACCTCCTTTGGAGGCTCAACACTTGGATTTCCAAGGCTATAATCAAACACGTTTTCTTTACCGTATTTTTTAGCCATCTTTTTGCCTTCTTCAAACATAGCCCTTATTACAGAACTGCCAACCATAAAAGTTTTCATTTTTTCCGAAACCATATTAATTACCTCCCCTGTAATTCTTATAAACCAATTTTACTACGGCTTTTGCCGGACGCATTGCAAATGCTTTTATATTTTTTGTTGAACGTTTAATTTTACTTATATTTTGTGTTGTAAGTTTAATTCTTTTCAGATTTTTATAATTAAGAGGCTCGGCTCTTTCAAGGTCCGAAAGCCTAAGTGTTTTGCCGATGCCGTATTTTTCAGGATATTCAAGCATATCTGTATATAGCTCTTCAACTTTTTTACCAAATTCATGTGAAGAATAGCCTTCGGCCAGAATTAAAGCTTCCTTTTTTATATCATCAAAATCATTTCTGTTTTTAAGTATAAAAGTCAGCTTTTCTTCAAGCTCTGACTGAGAATTGAAAATATATCCGCTTTTGCCGTTTTTAATAAGGTCGGATACGCATTTATCGTTTCTCGCAAGAACCAAAATGCCGGAACTCATTGCCTCAACAAATGTGAGGCCCTGTGTCTCAGAAACAGAAGCGCTTACAAGCACGTCACCCATTTGATAGTATTTTCCAATCTCGGACCATGGTTTGGCTCCGGTAAATATGGTTTTATCTCTAATTTTGCAGCTGTCGACTGTTTCTTCGATAACTTGCCTGTATGGTCCGTCTCCGACTATTAAAAGCCTTGCCTTTGGAATATTATCAAACACTTTAGGCAAAGCTTTGATTATAAAGTCTATGCTTTTTTCCTCCGCAATGCGCCCCAATACCAAAATAACGGGATTGTCGATATCTAAACCATAGCTTTTTTTAAGTGCTGTTATCTCATTTCTATCATAATTTTCATTTAAAAACTTATCAATCTGTATTCCTGTGGGTATTATTGATATTTTTTTCTTAACGCCGTATGATATAAGCGAGTCATATACTTTTTTGGTGGGAGCAATTACCGCATCGGCACTGTTGCAGAATACTCTGCTGAATGTGTGGCTCATAGACGGAGTAATAATATGCCCTCGTGCTATATAGTGAACATAATCTTCATACATTGTATGATAAGTATGCACCATAGGTATGCCAAGGGTTTTTGCCATTATTTTACCGAATGTGCCTTGTGAAAATTCTGTTTGAGTGTGTATTACATCAAGATTGAGCTTTTTTATCCTTATAAGTTCTTGAGGTGAATAAAGCAGGCCTATGCGAAAATTTCTTACTATAAAGCATGGCATACTTTTCATTTCAATAATTTTTTCATTACCTATATCAGTTCTTCTTGGGTCAGAAGGAGTAAATATATAAACATTGTGTCCTAAAGATATAAGTTCCTGTGCAAGTGTATGTGCAGATGTGCCAACTCCATTTATCTGTGGAAAATATGTGTCTGTAAACAATCCTATATTCAAGACAGGTACTCCCTTCTGTATATTTTAAAAATAATACATTGCAATTTTAATACAATTTTAGTTATTTAGCAAGTAAAAGCTAAAGTTGCTTATGTGACAGTTTGATTACAAAATTTAACTAATTAAAACAAAAGCTTTATTTTATGGTAAAATATGACTTAAAGTACTTTTTGGAGGAAGAATAAATGTCAAACAGAGGAAACAGGGAAAACAGAAAAAGAGTAGTAATGTCTGTTATAGCTGTAGTTGTTGTATTGGGTATACTGCTAAGTGTTATTTCACCGTTTTTAGGTTCATTTTAAAATCTGAACTGATTTACTGTGAAAAATACGCATTAATTGATTTTACTTATATATAACAATAATATATCAGTTCATAAACAGACGGATGGTGGTTCAAATGGCAGGAAAAAGGGGCAGAAAAAGAGGCAAAAAGGCTGTAATTGTTTTGGTTATGGCTGCAGCTGCTGCATCAGTTGGGGTAACTGTGCACAGTATGCACGTTAAAAAAATGCTGGAAGCCATAAATGTTACTACATTTTATAACGGTATTTCAGTAAATGGAATACAGCTTGGAGGACTTACACCGGAACAAGCCACTTCAAAACTCGGCACTGATGTTAATGATGCACTTAAAACAAAGATTATTTCAATAGTCGACAGTGACAAAAAGTGGACCATTACTTATGGTGATTTTGATTCTAAATATAATATTGATGACACACTTCTTGCTGCTTATAACTATGCCCGTTATGGCACAACTAAGGAACGTTATAAAATGGTAATGGACCTGAAGTCAAAGGGCAAGGATTTTGAGGCTCAGTATACATATGATAAATCAAAAATCGAAGATGAGCTTAAACAGATAAATTCTGAAATAACAGTCGACGCTGTTGATTCTCAAATGACACGTAAAAACGGCAAATTTGTTATTACCGATGACCAAAAAGGCTATAAAATGGATATTGATGCAACGCTTTCAAAAATAACTGCTCTTGCTGATGCTCAGCAGGAGGGTACAGTAGAGGTTGTAGGCGAAACAATTGAGCCTAAAATTACAAAAGCAGAAAATGAAAAAGCAACATCTCTTATTGGCTCATATCATACCACTTTTACAAGCGGATATGAAGGAAGGAACACTAATCTTAAAGTTGGGTGTGAAAAAATAAACGGAACGGAGCTTGCTCCAAACGAAGAGTTTTCTATGAATAAGGCTCTTGGCCCTCAGGATTATGAGCATGGGTTTAAAGACGCTGCTGTAATTGTAAACGGAAAAGTTGAAGACGGAATTGCCGGCGGTGTATGTCAGATAACATCAACACTATATAATGCTGTAATTCTTGCTGAGCTTAATGTTGTGCAAAGGTCAAATCATTCTATACCGGTTTCTTATGTGCCTCTTGGACAGGACGCGGCAATAGCAGGCGATTACAAAGATTTGAAATTCAGAAATTCAACGGACTATCCTATATATATAGAAGCTTATGTTTCGGGAAATAGACTTGTTACAAATATTTATGGCAATGAAACACATGACAGCTCAAGAAAAATAGAGTTTGAAAATCAAATTACAGAGACAATTCCTAAACCTGCCGAAAAAGTAACGGAAGATCCTAATCTTCCGGAAGGAACAAAAGAGGTTACTCATGTTGGAAAAATAGGCAAGAAAGTAAACACATATAAAATAGTATATGAAAATGGAAAAAAAGTAAGCCGAGAACTTTTTTCAAAATCGTCATATTCGGCAACTGCCGACGAAGTAACCCTTGGTACAGGAAAAACTGATTCGGATAGTAAAAATGCCGAAGCTACTAAGAATGCTGAGTCAACTAAAAACAATGACTCCGGTGAGGACTCTGAAAACAGCCAAACTAAAGGTTCAATATTTGGACATTAAAAAATTTAAACATGCGGGCGTGCTGCGGCACGCCTGTATTTAGTTTGCCAATAAACTGAAAAAATGTTATACTATCTCAAAAAAGAGGGATGTGTGTATATGTCGTTTTTGGATAAAAAAAATGATATTAAATTAACTGAAACCGACAAAAAAATTAGGCTTGCAGCTTTTTTTATTGGCTTAATAATAATTGCGGCATTTGCCGTTATGTACTTATTTGGTTTTGGAAAAAGCTTTTTTTCTATTGAGTATAAAAAAAATGGTACCGTATATTCATATTCTCCAAAAAATGGGAAAATAACATTGGCTACTATAGATGCCGATAAAAATCTGGATTTTGAAGGATGGGATTATGTAAGACCATACAATAGTGGCAAAACAGCTTTACTTTCATCTGAAAACAGTGACAACACATTTAAAATAGGGTATTATGACGGGAAAAAGGTAAAAGACATTGTATCTTCATGCACTGATGCGGCAATGGCCGGAAAATATTGTATTTACGAGTCCGACGGAGAAATATATTTTTCAAACGTTAAGGACAAGTCTATAGATATGAAGGTAAGAGGTCCTTTAAGTGAGACTGTAGAGCTATCGCCTGACGGGAGGTATATTTTGCTTATATCAGGAAATAACAGGCAACTTAATATTTTTTCAATTGATATAAGCGGTGAAAAAATTACCGGCGGAACTAAACTTTTTGAAAGTGTAAAAAGTGCGTCTTTTACCGGAAGAAAACATGACATAGGATTTATAGACAGTAATAATAGCTTTTATTTTTCATCTAACGGATACGCAGACAAGGAAGATGAAAATATATCAAACCTTACAACGGGTTCGGATACAATGTCATTTTATTATTTGAAAAACAATGGCGCGGTGATACGTTTTAATGAAGGCAAAAAGAAAGAGATTGCTTCGGGAATAAAGGACTTTGCGTATATTGGAAACAATAAAATATGTGTGCTTAAGGATTTTGACGGAAATAAAGGAAATCTATATTCCTACGACGGAAAAGAAATGAAACTGATAGACAACAGTGTTTCTTCGATTGAGAGAGGATATTTAAAATGACAAGAGAAACTTTTTCTGAAAATGAAACTGAAAAAATAGGATTCGAATTCGGCAAAAAAGCAAAAGCCGGGGATATTTATTGCTTAAGCGGCGACCTCGGAGTGGGCAAAACCGTATTCACGAGAGGCTTTGCAGCCGGAATCGGAGTTACCGAAAAATATATAACAAGTCCTACTTTTACGATTATAAATGAATATATGGGAAGACTTCCGATGTATCATTTTGATGTATACCGCATCACATCGCTTGATGAAATGGATGATACCGGATATGAGGATTATTTTTTCGGCGAAGGGGTATGCCTTATTGAATGGGCCGAGCTTATTAAAGAACTTATTCCTGATAATGCATGCTGGATTAAGATAGATAAAAATCTTTTAAAAGGCACAGAATACAGAAAAATTACCGTAAGAGGTGGGGAAAAATGAAAATTCTTGCTATAGATGCCTCTGGAAATGTGGTTTCGGCGGCCATAGCTGATGATGAGAAAATAATTGCCGAATGTTCTCTTGACTTTAAGATGACACATTCGCAAACACTTATGCCTATTGTGGACGAGCTTGTAAAAAGAACAAATTTTGATTTAAAAACACTTGATTATATTGCAGTTACGTCCGGCCCAGGCTCTTTTACAGGGCTCAGAATAGGTGCCGCTACAGCAAAAGGTCTTGCTCATGGTCTTAATATAAAGCTTGTTGCTGTACCAACACTTGAAACATTAGCATACAATATATTTGAAACAGATAAATATATTTGTCCTATAATGGACGCAAGAAGACAGCAGGTTTATAACGCTGTATATAAATGGGAAAACGGTAGGCTTAAAACAGTGCTCGAAGGCAGAGCAAGAAGTATTGACGAGGTTTTTGAATTTTGCAAAACGCTTGATAATAAAACCATTTTTCTCGGAGATGGTGTAAAAGTGTATAAAGATAGAATAAATGAGTTTGATAATTTACTTATTGCACCTATAAGCGCTCGTGTTCAAAGAGCCGCATGCACGGCGGCATTAGCGTTTTTATATGCCAAAGATGGAAAGACAATAAACGGATCTGATTTTGCACCGAAATATTTTAGAAAATCGCAGGCCGAAAGAGAACTTGAGGAAAAACGGTCGGGAGGAAAAGATGACTGAGATTGTTCCCATGAAGTATGAGGATATTGATGATGTTTTGAAGGTCGAGGAAGAATGCTTTGTCATTTGCTGGACTCGGGCCGATTTTGAAAGGGAAATAAGAAAAAACAAACTTGCGATATATTTTGTTGCAAAGGTAGACGGAAAACTTGCTGGATATGCCGGTATGTGGCATGTGGTAACGGAAGGCCAGATTACAAATGTTGCAGTTCTTCCTGAGTACAGAGGACTTGGGATAGGACGCAAACTAATGGAGAAGATTATAAAAACGGGAGAAGAAAGAAATATGATTGGTATTACTCTTGAGGTTAAGATTTCAAATACTGTAGCCCAGAATTTATATACTTCCCTTGGTTTTAAGCCGGAGGGCTTTAGAAAAAACTATTATAAAGATACTAATGAAGACGCAGTTATTATGTGGAAGTATTTGAATTTGACAACTGATTAAGGGAGGGTGGACAGTGAGTGTAAAAGAACTTGACTTCACACAGCTTAAAAAAGAATGCAGCAAAAGCATATTTGAGTTTAACACTACTGATGAAATCGAGCCGGTTAAAGGCATAATTGGACAATCAAGGGCGGTTAAAGCAATTAAGCTTGGCCTTATGGTCAAATCAAAGGGCTATAACATATATATATCTGGACCTCCGGGATGCGGAAAAACATCATATGCTCTTAAAAGTGCAAAAAGTAAGGCAAAAACTGAAAAGCCGGCTGATGATTGGTGCTATGTATATAATTTTTCAAACCCACATGTCCCTCAGGCACTGCATTTTAAGGCAGGTACAGGAAAACAATTCAGAGACGATATAAATGAGCTTGCCGAATTTTTTTCTGTTGAGCTGCAAAAAACTTTTTCATCAGCTGATTATGAAAAGCAAAAAAGTGAAATTATAAAGAGATTTGATGAAAAACGAGATGCTCTTATGAAAAAAATGACATCTTTGGCTTCAGAGCATAACTTTACGGTTAAAAACTCAGCTACGGGTTTTTATTTTATGCCTATGATAGATGGGGTTGCATTAAGTGAGGAAAAATATGATTCTCTTGACGATGAAGCAAAAGACAGCATTAACAGGGAAAGCACGGAGCTTACTAATAAAGCCTCTAGCATAATGTACGACCTGCGCGAATGTGAGAAAAAATGCCACAAGGAAATAGAAGATTTGAATTACAAAACGGGCATGTTTGCTATATCTTACCACGTAAGCACTATGCAGGAAAAATACAAGGATTATGATGAAGTGCTTAAGTTTATAGGTGCCATTCAGGAAGATATACTTAACAATGTTTCAAAATTTATTCCGCCGTCCTCAGATGATGACGACGCAACAGGCGGACTTCTTCCTTTAATAAATAAAAAAAGTCCGGATGACGTAATATCAAAATACAGAGTAAATTTAATTACAGATAACTCTGATTGTGATGGAGCACCGGTTGTAATTGACTTTAATCCCACATTCAGCAATCTTATGGGTGAAATTGAATATGATAACGAGCTTGGAAATCTTACTACGGATTTTATGAAAATAAAGCCGGGACTGTTTCACAAGGCCAACGGTGGGTATCTTATATTACAGATAAGAGACGTACTTTCAAACTTTCAGTCTTGGGATGCCTTAAGAAGAGTTGTAAGGACAAATCAAATATGTATTGAATGTGTGAGGGACCAAATCGGCGGTTCTTTTCCAGTGCCGAGTCTTGACCCTCAGCCTATACCGTTTAATGTAAAAATTATACTCATAGGCACACCGTATTATTACACACTGCTTAGAGAATATGACGAAGATTTTGACAAGTATTTCAAGGTTCTTGCTGAATTTGACAGTGAGATGAAAAGGACAGATGAGAACATAAAGGGTATTTCTGCTTTTATCAAAACTTTTTGCCGTCAAAATAAACTTATGCCTTTTGATTCGTCGGCAGTTGCAAAAGTAGTTGATTATTCATCGAGAATGTCTGGAAGGCAAGACCGTCTTACAACAAGATTCAACCGTTTGGGAGAAATTCTTTGCGAGGCTGACGCTTGGGCAAGAATTGACAAAAAAGAAAAAGTGGATGTAACATATATAGATAAAACTGTACGTGAAAGAGAACAGCGCCTTAATTTATATGAAGAAAAACTTTCTGAAATGAATGATGACGGTACTATACTGATAGATACAACAGGAAGCAGAAAAGGTCAGATAAATGGTCTTGCGGTTATGGACTCTGGAGGATATCAGTTCGGAGTTGTAAGCCGCATTACTGCTACATCTTATGCCGGCAAAAGCGGCGTAATAAACATTGAGAAAGAATCTGACATGAGCGGAAATTATCACAGCAAGGGGGTGCATATAATTTCTGGCTATTTGGGAAACATGTATGCCCAGGATTTTCCTCTCGCTCTTTCATGCCGCATATGCTTTGAGCAAAATTACGGAGGTGTAGACGGTGACAGTGCTTCAAGCACTGAGCTATACTGTATGCTTTCAAGCCTTTCAGGGCTGCCTGTTGACCAGCAGAAGGCAGTAACCGGTTCTGTAAATCAATTTGGTGACATACAGGCAATAGGCGGAGTGAATTATAAAATCGAGGCATTTTTTGATTTATGCAAAAAACGCGGATTTACAGGAAATCAAGGCGTTTTGATGCCGGCATCGAATGTGAGAGACCTTATGCTTAAGGATGAAGTTGTTGAGGCTGTGAAAGAAGGAAAATTTCATATTTATCCTATTTCACATATTGATGAAGGCCTTGAGATACTGCTTAAAACTCCGGCCGGCAAAAAGGATGAAAACGGAAACTTCCCGCCGGAATCAGTACATGGATTGGTTTATGAAAAGCTCAAAGATTATTTCTTAAAGTCATGTACCGACTTGCCCGACGATGAAAGAATTGATTACGACAATGAAAATTAAAAAAAAATTATAATATTTAAGCCGCATAATATGTGCGGCTTTTTTATTTGCGTATCTGCATGCTCTTTTCATATACAGGACATTCTCCTGAAGCAGCGTTTTTTAGTCTGAAACTTAATCGGCATATGCCATTTTTATTGTATTTGCATTTTTGATTGCATGAGTTCATTATATCAACTCCTTTTTAGCTCTCTTAAATGGATTTTACGCAAAATAAGCTCAAATTATACCGTATTTACTTTTTACAAAATTTTTACAATTTTAAATATTAATTTTTTGTGTCAAATATGTATAATTCGACACAAAACATATTTTTTCTGATATAATCATACGATGTAAAAAACTGAAAGGAGATATAAAAATTGGGGTTTATTAAAAAATTTTTAGCTTCTGCCGCATGTATTGCTGTTATAGCGGCTATGAGCGTTGAAACATATGCTTCTGCAGTTAACATGACGCTTATATACGACGGACAGTCACATAATTACAGTGCGCAAAGTATTGATATAGAAATTGACGGTGAAAAAATAACAGACATGGATGTGCCGCCAATTATACTTAACGACAGAACTCTCGTACCTGCAAGGGCAGTGTTTGAGAAAATGGGTGCAGAGATAGTATGGAACGAGAAAACACAAGAAGTTTATATTATGCACAAAAACGATTTACTGGTTATAAAGATAGACAGTTCTGAGGGCATTAAAAACGGAACTGCTTTTACAATGGACATGCCGGCAAAAATAATAAATGACAGAACTCTTATACCTTTAAGAGCTGTTTCGGAGGCTTTGGGATGCCAGGTATCGTGGAATAGTGATTCAAGGCTTATTTCAATATCCACATCAGGAAAATCCAATGATGATACAAACAATAATGATTCAAATGATAACAACACAAGCGATGACACAAATAACAACACAAACAATAATAATCAAAATTCGGATAATAATTCCGGTAGCTCTGATAATACATCACAAAACAGCATTTTTAATGTAACCGGAGTTGATGTGCCTTCGTCAATAGATGATGAGCAAATATTTACAATACATGCCGACAGTGAAATAGGCACATATAACAGCTTTATACTTAGCAACAACAGACTCGTTGTAGATATTAATAATGCTAAGATGAATGTAAAAAATGCTGATGTTAAAGATACAAACAGCTCTGTTGTAAGTGCGGTGAGATTTGGTCAGCTTACCTCGGCTCCCTATGTAACAAGGGCTGTGTTTGACCTTAAGTCAATACCAAAATATGAAGTAAATTTATCATCGGATAAAAAGAGTATAACAGTTGAGTTTGATACAACTATTTTAAAAGTATCAGATTTATCAACTTCATCTTCGGGCGGAACAGATACTATAAAGGTTTACGGAAACGGAAAGCTTTCTGCTTCATATTATACTCTTTCCAATCCGCCGAGAGCCGTTATAGAAATTTCAAACGCAGTTTCATCTTTGGACAGTACGTATTCAGTAACAAAATGCGATTTTATTACAGGCATTAGGACAAGCCAGTATGATGCTACAACAGTGCAGATTGTTGCCGAGCTCAATAAAAATGTTAATGTGGAGCTGGATAATAAAGATGACTATTTAGCCGTTAATATTACAAAGTCGTCTCTTGAAAATTTATCATATGATACTTCTTCACATACTATTACTATAGAAAATGCTTCAAAAATTGATACATCGGACATTACTATTAATGACAACTATTTGTCCGGAAGCTATGTAATAAACTTTAACGACGATTATCAGGATATTCTTGGAAAGGGAAATATAACATGCTCGGATAATTATATAAATTCAATAAATGTATCTGAAAACTCTGACGGAGATTCTGTAATAACCGCTAACGAAAATGCTATTGTGGCAAGTAAAATAATTAACTCTGGAGATAAAGTTACAATACAGTTTGTTAATCCTAAAGAAGTTTATGACAAAATAGTTGTATTGGACCCGGGACACGGTAAAGCTGACAACGGAGCAAGCGGAAATGGGCTCTATGAGAAAAACGTGAACCTTGAAATAGTTAAGAGGGTATATGCTCTTCTTGAAAAAGACCCAAATATAAAAGTATATGCGACACGACTTGATGACAGTTATCCGGCTAATGCCTCAAGGGCAGCAATGGCAAATCAGATAGCTGACCTTTTTGTTTCCATTCATCAGAACTCGTCAACCAACACAACTCCAAACGGCACTGAGGTGCTTTATACTGAACATGTAGGCGAAACAGGCGAAAATGGTAAGCTTACAAGCAAAATAGCGGCTCAGATTGCTCTTACATGGGTGATTAATTCTTTGCAGACAACAAACAGAGGCATTAAAGACAGACCTGACCTAATTGTATTAAATCAGACAAAAGTGCCGGCAATACTTATTGAGACGGCTTTTATATCGAATCCTGATGACGCGGCAAAGCTTGGAAGCGATGAATACCTTGACAAAGTTGCACATGGAATATATACTGCTATATCGACAATGATGTCGCAATATAATGTTAGATAAGGGAGGCATAAAAATGGAAATGATTTTTGCTACAACTAATGCCGGAAAAACCCTCGAAGTTAAAAAGATGCTTGGAAATGTATCGCTTTTGACGATGAAAGAAGCGGGAATAAATATTGACATAGAAGAAAACGGCAAAACTTTTGAGGAAAATGCTTTAATTAAAGCAAGGACTGTATCAAAATTATCGGGTAAAATTGCCATAGCCGATGATTCCGGTCTCGAAATAGATTATTTAAATAAAGAACCGGGTGTGCATTCGGCAAGATTTATGGGGCATGATACTCCGTATAGTATAAAAAATGCCAAAATTCTTGAGATGCTAAAAGGTGTTCCTGAGGAAAAAAGAACAGCGCGTTTTGTAAGTGCTGTTGCTGTAGTGTTTCCGAGTGGCAGAGAGTTTGTGGAAAGAGGCACAATTGAGGGCAGTATCGGAACAGAAATAAAAGGGAAAAATGGGTTTGGATATGATCCTATATTTTATGTTTCTGAGCTTAAAAAATATTCTGCAGAGCTAAGCCTGGAAGAAAAAAATAAAATAAGCCACAGAGGAAAGGCTGTTGCTAAAATCAAAAAGAAAATAGAGGAAATTGAAAAATGAAAGCGGTTGTTTTAAGCGATACTCATAGGATTCTTGATAATGCAAGAAATGTACTTAATATTTTTAAACATGATGCCGATATAGTAATTCATCTTGGAGACTTGGTAAAGGATGCTAAAAAACTGGAAAGGGAATTTCCGTGTTATAAGTTTTATTATGTAAGTGGCAACAATGATTGGAGATCAAGCGTTTCGTTTGAACAAAAAATAAATATGGATGGCAAAAATATATTAATTACTCATGG
>JALCQR010000019.1 GCA_022651385.1 Clostridia bacterium
TCTCGGCTTCGTTCGACTTGCATGTGTTAAGCACGCCGCCAGCGTTCATCCTGAGCCAGGATCAAACTCTTAAATTCAAATTTGTCCTGTCAGTCTTTCCTGACGTTTCCATATATTACTTTGTTTTTGTACCCTCTCGGATACTTTAGAATTAACTATGGGATTTAATTCATACGTTATTCTTTTGTCAACGTTCACAGTGCGATACTTATTATACGAAATATGTTTATGTTTGTCAATAGTTTTTTTGTTTTATTTTCGTATTTTATTTTACTACTTTTTCAAACACAGATCCAATATTCATACTGATTTTCAAATCAGCTTTTGAATCCATAGGCGTAACCGATTTATTGATAAGAACAAGCTTATTTCCTCTGTAGTAATTTACAAGCCCGGCAGCCGGATATACATTAAGACTTGTGCCGCCTATTATAAGCATATCAGCTTCCGATATGTATTTAAGAGCCTTTTCAACCACTTCTTCATTAAGCCCCTCCTCATAAAGAACTACATCAGGACGGACAACGCCTCCACACTTGTCACAAAGAGGTATTTTATCACATTTCTGCACAAAGTCAAGAGGAAATTTTTTTCCGCAGTTAATACAGTAATTTTTATACAGTGTGCCGTGGAGTTCAAGAACGTTTTTGCTTCCTGCCTTTTGATGCAGATTATCTATATTTTGAGTGACAACGGCTTTAAGTTTGCCCATCTGTTCAAGTTTCGCAAGTGCAATATGCGCCGCATTGGGGTTTGCGTCAGGATAAAATAAATTTTTTCTGCAATAGTCAAAAAATATTTCCTTATTAGATTCAAAAAAAGTATGACTCAGTATAGTTTCAGGCCTTACGCCGTATTCACTCATAGTTTTATAAATTCCATTTTCTCCTCTGAAATCAGGTATACCGCTTTCCGTAGATACTCCTGCACCGCCGAAAAAAACAATATTGTTGCTTCCGTCAATCCATTCTTTGAGTTTTTCAATACTGTCCATAAAATGTCCTCCCTTTGCAAAAATCATTCAAGTTCATTTATAATTAATTTTTCCAAAGCCTGCATCTGAGGCGTAACCCATTTGTTTTTGTGTCTTAGTATCTGTATGTACATCTTTATTCTGAAATCCTTTATGTCAATAATTGAAAGCTCACCTTTTTCTATACTTTTTTTAACAGTATAATATGGTAGTAACGAAATACCCATTCCCTTTTTAAGAAAATAAATTATAGTCTCGGTATTTCCAATCTCAAGAAACGGTGAAATGCTTTTTTCAATCGTTGACAGATATTCCTCAAACGGTGCCCTGTAACAGACACCCTTCTCAGTCAGCATAAAAGGCTGCTTTAATATATCGTCAATGGTTGTATCTTTTTTGCCGGCAATAGGATTTGATGATGATGTCACAAAAACAACGTCATCCTCTTTTGCATAGCTTGTTATCCACTCTCGATTATAATACTTTTTATCAAAAATAAAAAGCATATCAACCTCATTATGATTAAGCATTTCAAAAAGAGGGAATGTGGCATCGGCTTTTACCACAGTTTCCACATATGGGTATTTATTATGAAATTTATAAAGAATCTCAGGAAAAATAGACATTGCAAGAGATTCCAGCATTCCGATTTTGAGCTTGCCTTTCGGCTGCGACGGTTTCATAGCGATTTTTTTTGCTTTTTCAGAAATTTCTGCTATTTGATTTGCATACTCAAAAAATTCCGTACCCTTTTGAGTAAGCTTAATATTTTTGCCAATACGGTCAAAAAGCATTATGCCAAGCTCACTTTCGAGCTGCTTTATCTGAACAGTAACCGTGGACTGATTATATCCAAGCTGTGCCGCTGCTTTTGTAAAACTTTGAAGCTCCGCAATTTTTAAAAAAGTAAGAATATTTCTAAGTTCCATAGTTATACCTCTCCATTAAAAAAAATAAATTATATTATTAAATTCATTTATTTTACAAATACATACACTAATGCTATAATATCGCCAGATAAAAGTCAATAACTTCTTTTTTGGGAGACGATAAAATGAAGGTAATATTTAAAAAAGCATTCAAAAAAACTATGCCTGTACTTTTTGGATACCTTTTTCTTAGCTCGGCAATAGGGCTTTTGTTTTATAATGCAGGCTATAATGTCATATGGGCGTTTTTTGCAGGTCTTTTCGTATATGCCGGTTCCGGAGAAATGCTTCTTGTAAGCCTTTTGACATGTGGTGCACCTCTTGCAACCATTGCTTTTTTGACGCTGCTTATAAACAGCCGGCACGCTTTTTATGGACTTTCATTTATAGAACGTTTTAAAAACACCAAAAAAGCCTACCCTTACATGATTTTTGCTCTTACCGATGAAACATATTCAATATTATGTTCAATCCCTGAGCGCAATAATAAAGATGAAGATGGAAAAGTAATGTTTGCAGCAGCTTTTCTTGACCATGTTTACTGGATGTGCGGAGCCGTTTTAGGTTCGCTACTCGGACAGACTCTTTCATTCAATTGGACAGGTGTTGATTTTGCTATGACGGCTTTATTTGTAGTTATATTTATAGAACAGTGGAAAAGCTTTAAATCACATCTACCTGTTTTTATAGGCATAGGAAGCTCTATAGTATGTGTATCGGCTTTCGGCTCATCAAACTTTATACTTCCGTCACTTATAATTACAGTTTCATTGCTTATGATATTCAAAAATAAAATATGTATAAAAAACGAAGGCAAGCTTCAGGAGGCGTCATGAGATGAAAAGCATGTACCCCTTTTTAGCTATAGCAGTTGCGGCGGCGTGCACTTTTGCAACCCGGCTTATACCTTTTGTTATTTTCGGAGGGAAAAAAGAAGTGCCCGACGCAGTAAATAAACTCGGTAAAATATTGCCTGCCGCAATTATTGCCACACTTATAATATATTGTTTAAAAGATGTATCATTTGTTTCCGGCAATCACGGTGCTCCCGAAATAATAGCAATTTTAGTTACGGCAATTTTGCATATATGGAAAAGGAACTCGCTTTTAAGTATCGGCTGCGGTACTGTATGTTATATGTTTCTTGTCCAGCATGTATTTGCATAATCAATACCAAATAAAGCTAAAGCAATAGCTTTATTATAATTATACCTTCCCCTAAAAAACACTGTCTGACTTTGTTCAGGCAGTGTTTTTTAGCAAAATTTTATAACTTATTTTCATAATTACATGTCATTTCTTACTTCAGTTGCTTATTATTTACAAATTGTCTTGCTCTTTTATAAAAAAAATAATAAAATGTATATTGTGGTAATATAGTAATAAAAGCCTATTACGGCTTGATTTTAATAAATGTAAAGGTGGTTTGCCATGGCAAATTTTCATTTTGAAAACGACAATAAAGATCTTGGTGAAACACGGCGTATAGACGACATAAACAAACAGATACAGCAAATTGACAATAAAAAGAAAAAAAGCGAAATACCAAGTGACAATAATGTTTTAAACAAACCTATATATAAAAAAAAAGAAGATAAAGAAAGGATATTTTCACTTTCAGTAAAGACAGCTATTGTTTTAATAATAGTGGCTTTTATATTTATAATAGGTATAGGATTTATGTTATTTTCAATATTTTCGGAAACAGGTCAAAGAGGAAACAGCAATGCAGCATCATCATTGGAGGATGATAAAAACCCAACAGAAGAAAAACAGATAGATTACGCTTTCATTACTTCTTTAAACGAGAATGAAGCTGAATTTTATTCCTTATCAAGCAGGGAAAATATAAAAGCACCGTTTTCGCCTTCAGTTGTAATAACGGGAACAAACGGCGGAAGGCTTTCTAAATCAGATTTAAGACGCGGTCAACTTGTATCGGTAGATATATCAAAAGAAGGAAAAATAAGCTGCATACGCTGGCCTAACGACGCATGGCATATAGATTCGACAACAGGAGTCAAAGTTGATACGGATGCAAAGACATTTACAGTAGCAAACGAAACATACAATTATGACAGTGACTCTATGTTTTTATATAACGGGAATGATATTTATCCCAGAGATATAAACGAAAGCGATACTGTAACTCTTTTTGGCGTAAACGGTAAACTTTATTCAGCTATTGTAGAACATATTCACGGAAACATAATATTAAAAAATACTGAAAATATAAAAAATCTTTCAGTATTTGTTGACTTAGTGCACATTGACGATATTAAAAACATGACTATACCTGTTTCTGCAGGAAAACATAATGTAGTAATATCAGGTACCAATATTTCAGATTTTCTTTGCAGTGTTGATATAAAAGACAATGACAGTGTAGATATAGACCTTGCCGGTACTGCCGACAACAAACGAATAATTATATCATCAAATGCCAAAGATTATACAGTTAACGTAAACGGCAACGCATATGCTGCCAACACATCTGAAATAGCGGTTAAACAAGGAATTTACGATGTAACTGTTTCAGCACCGGGATATAAAAGCAAGACATTTAAAGCAGACTGCACGAGTAATGATGCGATTATAGATGCCGAATTGGAAAATACGGAATCAGGCGGCTTTGAAGCACCTCCAAAATCAGACACAAATCCTCAACCTGACCAAAATTCGAATGAATACGTTACAATAAATTCAAATCCCGGATGGGCAAGAATATATGTAGACGGAAAATATATAGGTATTTCCCCTGTTATGGTCTCACTGACATACGGCCAGCATACCGTAACAGCCCAGCTTGACGGCAGGGACAACATATATCAGGACATTCAGGTAAATGGCCCGGATAAAGTAATTAATATGGACTTTGACAAATAAATAAAACGAACTATAAACAGGAGGAAAAAAAGTTTATGGCTAATTATATGGAAAATTACAATGAATGGCTTTCAAGTGATTTTTTTGACCAAGAAACAAAAAATGAACTTGAAGAAATAAAAAATAACGACAGTGAAATTAAAGAAAGATTTTATAAAGAATTAGAGTTTGGAACAGGCGGACTAAGAGGCATAATGGGAGCCGGAACAAACAGAATGAATATATATACTGTTGGCAAAGCAACTCAGGGGCTTGCAAACTATATTTTGGAAAATAGTCCTGACGGTAAAAAAATGGGCGTAGCTATTGCTTATGATTCAAGAAACATGTCTGCTAAATTTGCGCAGAAGGCAGGTTTGGTGCTTTGTGCAAACGGTATAAAAGCATATGTGTTTGATGAGCTTCGTCCCACACCTGAGCTGTCTTTTACAGTAAGGCATTTGGGCTGTACAGCCGGTATTGTAATTACGGCAAGCCATAATCCGGCCGAATACAACGGATATAAAGTATATTGGCAGGACGGAGGGCAGATTGTTTATCCAAGAGATAAAGAGATAATTGAAAAGGTAAATACCGTTGATATAAGAAATGTAAAGACAATGGCTTTGGATGAAGCCGAAAAAAGCGGGCTTTACAATATAATAGGCAAAGAAATTGACGATGAGTATGTCAAAAACGTAAAGTCACAGTCATTAAATTCTGACATAATATCAAAAGTAGGCAACGAGCTTAAAATAGTATATACTCCTCTGCACGGCACAGGAAATAAACCTGTAAGACGAGTTTTGTCCGAAATCGGATTTAAGAACGTATACGTTGTGCCTGAGCAGGAAAAACCTGACGGAAATTTTCCTACAGTAGGCTATCCAAATCCCGAGGACCCGAAGGCGTTTACACTTGCTCTTGAACTTGCCAAAAAAGTCGGAGCAGATGTTATAGTCGGTACAGACCCTGATGCAGACCGTGTAGGAGTAGTAGTAAAAAACAGCAATGGTGAATATGTAATATTGACAGGAAATATGACAGGCGCCCTTCTTACAAATTATGTATTGTCGCAGAAAAAAGCAAAGGGAATTTTGCCTGAAAACGGTGCCGTTATAAAAACAATAGTAACAACTGAAATGATTCGTCCTATTACAAAAACATATGGTGTAAAATTGTTTGATGTTCTTACAGGATTCAAATATATAGGCGAAAAAATAAAGCAGTTTGAGCAAAGCGGTAAATACAGTTTTGTATTTGGCTTTGAGGAAAGCTATGGCTGTCTTTCAGGTACATATGCAAGAGACAAAGATGCTGTTGTGGCTGTAATGCTTGTTGCGGAACTTACGGCCTTTTACAAAGCACAGGGCAAAACTCTTTATGACGGCCTTATTGAGCTTTACGACAAATACGGCTATTACCGCGAAGGCATATCTTCAATAACCCTCAAAGGCATAGAGGGAATCAAAAAGATTAAATATATAATGGATACATTAAGAAAAAATCCGCCTAAAGAGCTGCTTGGCAAAAAAACAGAGTGGATTAGGGATTATACCGAAAAAACATTTAAAAACGTTTTAACAGGCGATAAAGAAGCCAATACTCTGCCTCTATCAAATGTCCTTCATTACACATTTGAAAACGGTGACTGGCTGTGCGTAAGGCCTTCAGGCACAGAGCCTAAAATAAAGATATATTACGGTATAAAAGGCACAGACATAAATGATTCAAAAGAAAAAATGGAAGCAATGGGAAAATATGCTTATGAAATGATAAGCAATCTTTAATATTACAGCCGGCAAAATAAGCCGGCTGTTTTTTTATTGTGTATAAGTTTTGTGGCATATGCCAAAGGCATAATAAAGTTTAGGTAAAGCCTTTATGTACCACGAAGATGCGCGGACGCTGTAGGCGGATTTTGCATTGGCAAAATTACTGACCATAAAGGCTTGCAGGGTATTGTGGGCAGAGCCACCAAGGTCTTAATCTTCAGTATTTTCGGTTACACTTTTAAACATAAAAAAGAGACTCTTTTTTGAGTCTCTCAAAAAGTTAAATTATTTCATTGCGGCAACTACTTCAACTTCGCAAAGAAGGTTCTTTGGAAGTGTTTTAACAGCAACACATGAACGAGCAGGTTTGCTTGTAAAATATTTTCCGTAAACTTCATTAAATTTACCAAAATCGTTCATATCAGCAAGGAAACAAGTTGTTTTAACAACGTTTTCAAATCCGATACCGTTGGCGTCAAGTATTGCTTTAAGGCTCTGGCATACTCTTTCAGCCTGTTCCTCAATAGTAGTACCTACTATTTCGCCTGTACCAGGCATAAGTGCAACCTGTCCCGATGTGAAAAGGAAACCGTTTGCCTCAACAGCCTGTGAATATGGGCCTATAGCAGCAGGAGCTTTATCAGTACTTGTAAATTTTAACATTTGTGTATCCCCTCTCTTTTCTAAATAGTAATTTATTTTAGGAATTATTTCCATAATTAAGATTGTATATCTAAATTGTATTTGAGTCAATACCGATAAAAAAGCAGCAGAAAAAAAGCTATTATTTTACATGAGTTATTTAATTAATTTACTTTTCATCTTGGCTTCCCCTTTTTTTTGGTTTCTTTTTTCGTTTTCTCTCCGAGCCTCCGCCTTCTATATAATCAATGAATTTTCCTGTTCCTATAGCTACACATGAAACAGCATCGTCAGCTATCATTGTGTTTATTTTAGTCTTTTCCGCAATAAGTTTATCCAATCCGTAAAGCAAGCTTCCTCCGCCTGTCATAACTATTCCCCTGTCTGATATATCAGCCGCAAGCTCAGGCGGTGTTTTTTCAAGAATATTGTGCACTGCATCAACAATTTGGCTTACAGGCTCACTTAATGCCTCAAGCATTTCATCGCTTGTTACTGTAATATTTTTTGGAAGCCCCGTAATAAGATTTCTGCCTCTTATATCCATTGATACCGGCATAGTTCTCTCGTATGCTGTGCCTATATTTATTTTAAGTTTTTCAGCGCTTCTCTCTCCTACAAGAAGATTATGTTTTCTTCTCATATATTTAACTATGGCATCATCAAAGTTGTCTCCGGCAACCTTTATTGATGTGCTTACTACATTTCCGCCCAATGAAATTACGGCTATGTCTGTAGTGCCTCCGCCTATGTCTATAACCATGTTTCCGCATGCTTTTGAAATATCAATTCCGGCTCCTATAGCAGCTGCTATAGGTTCCTCAATTATGTGTACTCTTCTTGCTCCTGCGGTCCTTGTGGCATCTTCGACAGCACGTTTTTCAACTTCCGTAACGCTTGACGGAACGCACACGGCTATTGTCGGCTTCATAAACGGATGATTGCCTATGGATTTTTGTATAAAATATTTCAACATTCTTTCTGTCGTTTCATAATCAGAAATTACGCCTTCTTTAAGCGGCCTTACTGCAACAATATTTCCGGGTGTTTTGCCAATCATTTCTCTTGCTTCCTCGCCTACTGCAAGAATTGTGTTTGTGTTTTTATCTATAGTAACAACCGACGGCTCTCTTACCACAATTCCCTGTCCTTTTATATAAACAAGCACTGTAGCAGTACCAAGGTCGATACCAATGTTCTCTCCAAAACCAAAAATATTGAAAAACATTTATAATCCTCCTTGAAATTACAAACTATACTATTTAAAGATATTATACATTATTAATCTGTTTTGGCAAATAGATTTTTTATCTTATGTTTATATAATATAGGTTAAAACTACACAAAAAAATCCCCGAAAGCATTAATTTTCGGGGATTTTTTATAGTTAGTGTTCTTTTTTGTTCACAATGCATATAGAAAGTTCATCAAGCTGAGATTGGTCAACAGTATTAGGTGCATCTGTAAGAAGGCATGTTGCGTCTTTAACTTTAGGAAATGCTATGACATCTCTTATGGTTGAAGCTCCGCACATAAGCATTACAAGACGGTCAAGGCCAAATGCCAGTCCGCCGTGAGGAGGAACACCGTATTTGAATGCCTCAAGAAGGTAACCGAATTTTTCATTTGCCGTTTCATCTGAAAGGCCTATTATATGGAACATTTTTTTCTGAATATCGCTTCTGTGTATTCTTATGCTTCCGCCTCCGAGCTCAATGCCGTTAAGCACCATATCATATGCTTTTGCTCTGACAGCACCCGGATTTGTGTCAAGAAGGTCAAGGTCTTCATCCATAGGAGATGTAAAAGGATGGTGTTCGGCAACAAATCTGTTTTCTTCCTCATCCCATTCAAGCATAGGAAATTCCGTAATCCACAGGAAATTATAATCTTTAGGATTTGTGAGGTTAAGTCTCTTTGCCATTTCAAGACGAAGCGCACCAAGAGAATCAAATACTACTTTGTCTTTGTCTGCACATATAAGTATAAGGTCGCCCGGTTTACCGTTCATTGCTTTGACAATCTCGTCCATTTTTTCCGGTGTAAAGAATTTTGTAATCTGACTTTTTATACTTCCGTCGTCATTTACTGCAATCCATGCAAGACCTTTTGCTTTATAAGTCTTTACAAATTCAACAAGTTTGTCTATCTGTTTTCTCGGCATATGTCCGCAGCCTTCGGCATTTATGGCACGAACGCTCCCGCCTGATGATATAGCGTTTTTAAACACGCCAAATTCAGTATCTTTAACAATATCTGAAATATTCTTAAGCTCCATTCCAAAACGTGTATCAGGCTTGTCTGAACCGAATCTCTCCATGCCCTCTTTCCAAGTCATTCTCTTAAACGGAGTCTTTACGTCAACACCAAGCACTTCTTTAAACACGGTTTTAATAAGCCTTTCATTTATATCCATAATGTCTTCCTGTTCAACAAATGAAAGCTCCATATCAATTTGGGTAAACTCCGGCTGGCGGTCTGCACGCAGGTCTTCATCCCTAAAGCATCTTGCTATCTGGAAATATCTATCCATTCCCGATACCATAAGAAGCTGTTTAAAAAGCTGAGGGCTTTGAGGAAGCGCGTAAAACTTGCCCGGATGAACACGGCTCGGCACAAGATAATCTCTGGCACCCTCAGGTGTGCTTTTTGTAAGCATAGGTGTTTCTATTTCAAGAAACCCCTCATCACTTAAGAATTTTCTTGTTACCTGGCATACTTTATGCCTTAACACAATATTTTTGTAAATATTGGGACGTCTTAAATCGAGGTATCTGTATTTAAGCCTAAGCTCATCATTTACATTTATGCTTTCCTCAATCTGGAAAGGCGGAGTCTCGCTTTCAGAAAGTATTCTTAATTCCTCAGCAATAATCTCTATCTTTCCTGTTTTCATATTTTCGTTTATATTTTCAGGAGTTCTTGCGGCAACCTTGCCTTTTATCGCAAGCACATATTCACTTCTGACCGTTTCTGCTTTTTTAAAAAGCTCCTCTTCAGATGTGCCGTCAACAACTGCCTGTATTATACCTGTTCTGTCTCTTAAAGCAATAAAAATAAGCTGTCCGAGGTCACGTCTGCGCTGTACCCAGCCCATAACCGTAACTTCACTGCCAACCATTGATTCTGTGACATCACAGCACATATGGCTTCTTTTTAAGCCTGACATTGATTCTCCCATTTTTCTTGATTCTCCTTTTTTTGCCTTTGTTATTTTAGACTAAAGACAAGTTTAGCAGAAAAAGCACGCATTTTCAAGGTCTTTGGTACTGTTTTGGAAATTATGCTTATTTCAGTAATTTATTAAAAAAGAGCACGTTTTTTAAGTAGGCTCATGTAATAATCATTGCCATAGAATTTCCAATTAAATCAGGCTGCCCGACAAAGGCAGCCTTTAAAATATCAGTCAAGCTCAAAAGCGCCTGTGTAAAGCTGGTAATACCTGCCCTTTTGTGCTATAAGCTGGTCATGTGAACCTCTTTCTATTATTCTTCCATGTTCAAGCACCATTATAACATCGGAATTTTGCACAGTTGAAAGTCTGTGTGCTATAACAAAAACCGTTCTTCCATACATCAAAGCGTCCATTCCCTTTTGAACAATCGACTCCGTTCTTGTATCAATGCTTGATGTAGCCTCATCAAGTATCATTACCGGCGGGTCCGCAATTGCCGCCCTCGCTATGGAAATAAGCTGTTTTTGCCCTTGTGAAAGCTCGGCGCCGTTTCCCGAAATAATTGTGTCATAACCGTCCGGAAGCATTTTTATAAACCTGTCGGCATTGGCAAGCTTCGCGGCTTTATACACATCCTCATCAGTTGCGTCAAGACGGCCGTATCTTATATTTTCCATAACCGTGCCTGTAAATAAGTTTGTTTCCTGCAAAACCATGCCCATGGAGCGCCTTAGGTCGCTTTTTTTAATTTCATTTATGTTTACACCGTCATAATGTATTTTGCCGTCAGCAATGTCGTAAAAACGATTGAGAAGGTTAGTTATGGTTGTCTTTCCGGCTCCCGTCGAACCTACAAAAGCAACTTTCTGGCCGGGCTTTGCAAAAATAGAAATGTTGTGTAAAACAGTAGTTCCTTCCTCATATCCAAAATCAACGTTATCAAGCTCTACATCACCTTTTAGCTGTGTAAGGCTGCCTTTATTAGCGTCTTTCCATGCCCAATTTCCTGTATATTCATCGGTTTCAATAAGATGGCCTTTCTGATTTTTCACATTTACAAGTGTTATGTTGCCGCTGTCGCTTTCAGGTTCTTCGTCTAAAAGATTGAATATACGCTCGGCGCCGGCAAGAGCCATAACGATAAAGTTTACCTGCTGTGAAATCTGGCTTATAGGCATTGAAAAATTACTGCTGAGCTGTAAAAACGAAGCTATGGCTCCAAGTGTCAGTCCGCCTACGCCGTTTATGGCAAGGGCACCGCCTATTATAGCAATAAGCACATACTGCAGTGTTCCCATATTGCCCATTATAGGCATTATAATATTGGCAAATTTATTGGCTTTTATAGCATTAACTTTTAAGTCGTCATTATATATGTCAAACTGTTTTTCAGCGTCTCTTTCATGACAGAATACTTTTACAACTTTCTGTCCGTTCATCATTTCTTCAATATATCCGTTAACCTTACCCAAAGACTGCTGCTGTTTTACAAAATAATGCCCGCTTTTTCCGCCAATCTTTTTTACAACCTTAAACATTATAAATACAAATACACATACAAAAATTGTTAAATATATGCTCGTATAAAGCATTGCACAAAATACCGCTATTATTGTTATAGCAGATGAAAACGTCTGAGGTATGCTCATTGCAATCATCTGTCTTAAAGTATCGGTATCATTAGTGTAACGGCTCATTACATCCCCAAAAGAATGGGTATCAAAGTATTTTACAGGCAGTTTCTGCATATGCGAAAACATATCGTCTCTTATGGTCTTTAATATGCCCTGAGCTATGGTAACCATAATCCTGTTGTATATAAGTGATGAAATTATTCCCACTATATAAATTGACGCCATAAAACCTAATGCTTTTAAAAGTCCTGCAAACACAGGATTTGATGAAAGCAGAAGCGGTGAAATATAATTGTCAATAAGTACTTTAATAAAAATCGAACCTGCAACCGATGCTGCAGAGCTTAAAATTATACATATAAGCACTATAGAAAACTTAAAGCGATATTTCTTAAAATACTGCATTAAACGCTTTATTGTTTTCTTATCCTGAGACTGAAATTTTCTTGTGCCCTGAAATCCTCTGCCTCTCGTACCGATTTGCCTTACAGTGGTTTTTTTATCATTCATTTTCATCACCGCCCTTCATCTGAGAATAATAAACCTCCTTGTAAATCTCACTGTTTTTCATAAGTTCATCATGTTTACCGCAGGCCGTGATTTTCCCGTCATCAAAAACAATAATCATATCCGAGTCCTGAACAGATGATATTCTTTGCGCAATTATTAGTTTTGTTGTATTTGGTATTTCTTCGGCAAAGGCCTTTCTTATGTTGGCGTCAGTTTTAGTATCTACGGCACTTGTTGAGTCATCAAGAATAAGTATTTTAGGTTTTTTAAGCAAAGCTCTTGCTATGCAAAGTCTTTGTTTCTGGCCGCCTGAGACGTTGCTTCCTCCCTGTTCGATAAAAGTATCGTATCCGTCCTCAAAACCCTCTACAAACTCATCTACGCAGGCAAGGCGGCATACCCTTTTAATTTCCTCGTCAGTGGCATCATCATTTCCCCATTTTAGGTTATCCTTTATAGTACCTGAAAAAAGCTCGTTTTTCTGCAAAACCATTGAAACGGCATTTCTAAGACTTTCCACGTCGTATTTTCTTACGTCTGTGCCGCCAACTTTTACGCTTCCCCCGGTAACATCAAACAATCTCGGTATAAGCTGCACAAAACTGCTTTTTGAACTTCCCGTAGGTCCTATAATACCCACAGTCATGCCTGAATCTATCTTGACGCTTACATTGTCTATTACAGGCTTGGTATTATTTTTTCCATAGCTGAAGTACACATTTTCAAACTCTATGCTACCGTCTTTTATATCGTATATAGGATTATCGCAATCCGTAAGGTCGCTTTTTTCCTCAAGCAGTTCATATATACGCTCAGACGATGCCCTTGACATGGTTATCATTACGAACACCATACTCATCATCATAAGGCTAATAAGTATCTGTGCGGCATATAAAAACATGCTCATAAGCTCACCTGTTGTCATAGTTCTGCTTACAATAAATTTTGCTCCAAACCATGATATAAGCAGTATGCAGCCATACATTACAATCTGCATTACAGGCATGTTAAAAGCAAGCATTTTCCCTGCCTTTGTGAAATCCTCATATATATTTTCTGATATATTTTTAAATTTCTTAATTTCATGTCCCTCTCTTACATACGCTTTTACAACTCTCATTCCTCTTAAGTTTTCCTGTACAACGCGGTTTAAAGAATCGTATATTTTGAAGACTTTTTCATAAATAGGATGTACGTAATTAATAATTGCAAAAAGCGCAGCTCCTAATATAGGCATTGCTATAAGAAATATAAGCGAAAGCTGTGCATTTACTTTAAAAGCCATAATAAATGAACATACAAGCATCAAAGGTGCTCTTATAGCTATTCTAATTACCATCTGATAGGCATTTTGAACATTGGTCACATCTGTCGTAAGCCTTGTAACAATGCTTGAAGTCGAAAACCTGTCAATGTTTGAAAAAGAAAACTGCTGTACATTATAAAACATATCATGCCTTAAATTTGCGGCAAATCCGCTTGAAGCAATAGCCGCGTACTTTCCGGAAAGTATTCCGAATATAAGTGACAGGGCACAAAATATAATAAGTATAAGACCTATATGCTCTATCTGAAACATATCTCCAACATTTATGCCCTTATCAATAATCACAGCCATTATATATGGTATAAGTACATTCATCATTACCTCCAGCATTACAAAAAACGGAGCTAAAAAAGAAGCTGTTTTGTATTCTCTAATGCTGCTTTTTAATCTTTTGAGAATTTTAGTCATATATTCACCTACTTTAATTTACTTTTCAATATTGGATTTCAATTTGTCTATAACATCAAAAAAGATATCCAATTCTTCAGGACTTATGAACTGAACCCCAAATGTTGGACAATTTAATTAAGCAACTCTTGTGGACTGGGTACGGTATTGAACCGGGCTCAGTCCATTTAGTTTGCACTTAATTCTTCTGTTATTATAATAATCTATATATAT